>DAMBYU010000004.1:0-462567 GCA_032051265.1 Buttiauxella sp. | reverse complement strand
CGTGTCAGTGGAGGCGCAGTATAGGGATTTTTCGGAAGCTGACAACCCCTAATTTCAAAATAGTTTTCAACCGCGCGTTTTTTAATCGTTGCGCCGATTTTTAGCGCGTTTTAATCGCTTTCGGCAAATCGGCAAGGCTAGTAATGACGAGATCGGCTGCCGCTTCGCCTTCTGCTGTTACTGGTTTACCGCTACGCACCAGTACTTTTGTTCCTACCTGTGCGGCTGCGGCTGCCTGCATATCTTCTAATTTGTCGCCAACCATATAAGAAGCGGCCATATCAATGTGCAGATACTCGGCGGCGGACAACAACATACCCGGTTGCGGCTTCCGGCAATCGCAGTTCTGACGAAACTCTTCTACTACCGCTTCCGGATGGTGCGGGCAATAATAGATACCGTCGAGATCCACGCCACGGTCAGCCAAAGACCAGTCCATCCATTCGGTCAGATTTTCAAAATCATCTTCCGTGAACATACCGCGGGCGATGCCCGACTGGTTGGTGACCAGCACTAACGCATAGCCCATCTCTTTTAATTCACGCATAGCGTCGATCACGCCATCGATAAATTCAAACTGGTCGACTTCATGGACATAACCATGATCGACATTAATAGTGCCATCGCGGTCGAGAAAAATAGCGGGTACGGACTGAGCCACCTGGAAACTCCTGATACTGGATTATTGCCTTTAGTATCGCATGATTTGGGGAGCGGGTGAGAACAGACAATCACGCCCTGATTGATTTAGACGTCTGGATGCCTTAACATCCATATCGATGACGGTCATCGCCCGTTATCGGCAGTAGAAAATGCCACGGCTAACCCTTATACGATAATAAATAACCTAATGATTAAACTTTCAAACATCACCAAAGTGTTTCAGCAAGGGAACCGCACCATACAGGCGTTGAATAACGTCAGTCTGCACGTACCTGCTGGGCAAATTTATGGCGTGATTGGCGCATCCGGCGCGGGTAAGAGCACTCTCATCCGTTGCGTGAATCTGCTTGAGCGTCCAACGCAAGGCTCTGTACTGGTTGATGGCCAGGAGCTGACGACGCTGTCTGAAGGTCAATTGACAAAGGCTCGCCGCCAGATTGGCATGATTTTCCAGCACTTTAACTTGCTCTCGTCCCGTACGGTTTTTGGTAACGTAGCCTTACCTCTGGAGCTCGACAATGCGCCACGTGAAGAAATTAAGCGTCGCGTTACCGAACTTTTGGATCTTGTAGGCTTAAGCGAAAAGCATGATGTCTACCCGGCTAACCTTTCTGGCGGGCAAAAACAGCGTGTAGCTATTGCCCGAGCGCTGGCCAGCAATCCTAAAGTATTGCTGTGCGATGAGGCCACCAGCGCACTCGACCCTGCCACTACCCGTTCTATTCTCGAACTGCTGAAAGATATTAATCGCCGTCTTGGCTTAACTATCCTGCTTATCACCCACGAAATGGATGTGGTGAAACGGATCTGTGACTGCGTAGCCGTTATCAGCGATGGCGAGTTGATAGAACAGGATACCGTGAGCGAAGTGTTCTCTCATCCGAAGACCCCGCTGGCGCAGCAGTTTATTCAGTCCACCCTGCACCTGGATATTCCGGAAGATTATGCTCAACGCCTGAGCGCAGAAAAGCGCGATGAAGTTGTTCCCTTATTGCGTCTGGAATTTACCGGCCAGTCAGTTGATGCACCTTTACTTTCCGAGACAGCCCGCACCTTTAATGTAAACAGCAACATTATTAGTGCGCAGATGGATTACGCCGGTGGCGTGAAGTTCGGCATCATGCTGTGCGAAATGCATGGTGAACATCACAACACGGAAGCCGCCATCGCCTGGCTGCAAGAACAACATGTAAAAGTAGAGGTGCTGGGTTATGTCTGAGCCAATGATGTGGTTGCTCCTTAAAGGGGTCTATGAAACGCTGGCGATGACCTTTGTGTCCGGCTTCTTTGGCTTTGTTATCGGTCTGCCGGTAGGCGTGCTGCTTTATATTACGCGTCCGGGGCAGATTAGCGCGAACCTGAAGCTCTATCGTGCAATGTCAGCGCTGGTAAATATCTTCCGCTCCATTCCTTTCATTATCCTGCTGGTATGGATGATTCCTTTTACCCGCGCGATAGTCGGTACTTCTATCGGCCTGCAGGCGGCTATTGTGCCGCTGACCGTGGGCGCCGCACCCTTTATCGCACGTATGGTGGAGAATGCGCTGCTGGAAATTCCATCGGGCCTGATTGAAGCCTCCCGCGCTATGGGAGCGACGCCTATGCAGATTATCCGCAAAGTTCTGCTGCCTGAAGCGCTGCCGGGCCTGGTCAATGCGGCCACTATCACCTTAATTACGCTGGTAGGTTACTCTGCTATGGGTGGCGCGGTTGGCGCTGGCGGCTTAGGCCAGATCGGTTATCAGTATGGTTATATCGGTTATAACGCTACCGTGATGAATACAGTATTAGTGTTACTGGTGGTATTAGTGTATTTAATTCAGCTATCAGGCGATCGTATCGTCCGGGCTGTTACTCACAAATAAGACGTTCAACACAACATCGTTTTTACTCAAGTAAGGAAGGGATATGTCTTTTAAATTTAAAACCTTTGCGGCGGTTGGTGCT
Organism: Buttiauxella sp.; assembly: GCA_032051265.1. Classification (GTDB taxonomy): domain Bacteria; phylum Pseudomonadota; class Gammaproteobacteria; order Enterobacterales; family Enterobacteriaceae; genus Dryocola. The sequence continues at coordinate 459,957 of DAMBYU010000004.1, read as the reverse complement.
TTGATTGGTTCACTGGCTCTGGTGGGTTGTGGTCAGGATGAAAAAGATCCAAACCATATTAAAGTTGGCGTTATTGTGGGTGCTGAACAGCAGGTTGCTGAAGTGGCGCAGAAAGTGGCCAAAGAGAAGTATGGCCTCGACGTTGAACTGGTGACCTTCAACGATTACGTGCTGCCAAACGAAGCGCTAAGCAAAGGCGATATCGACGCTAACGCCTTCCAGCACAAACCCTACCTCGATCAGCAGATCAAAGATCGCGGCTACAAGCTGGTCTCTGCTGGCAACACGTTCGTTTATCCAATTGCAGGCTACTCCAAAAAAATCAAATCCCTGGATGAGCTGCAAAATGGCGCGCAGGTCGCCCTGCCAAACGACCCAACTAACCTTGGCCGTTCTCTGCTGCTGTTACAAAAACAAGGTCTTATCAAGCTGAAAGATGGCGTTGGTCTGCTGCCAACCGTACTGGATGTTACCGAGAATCCAAAAAACCTGAAGCTGGTTGAGCTGGAAGCGCCTCAGTTGCCGCGCTCCCTTGACGATGCGCAGATTGCACTGGCGGTTATCAACACCACTTACGCAAGCCAGATTGGCCTGACTCCAGCTAAAGACGGTATCTTTGTTGAAGATAAAGATTCCCCTTACGTGAACCTGATCGTGACTCGCGAAGACAATAAGGATGCAGAAAACGTGAAGAAATTCGTTGAGGCTTACCAGTCTGACGAAGTTTATGAAGCGGCAAACAAGGTCTTCAACGGCGGTGCGGTTAAAGGCTGGTAAATTTTCCTTTCACTCTTTTTACGTAAATAATCCAAGACGGGCTCATGCCCGTCTTGTTATTTTTGCAAGAGCTTGATTCAATATTCCCGATTTATCATTCATTGAGGAAAAATTATGCGTGCTTTACCGATCTGTTTATTAGCAGTCATGCTGAGCGGCTGTTCTATGCTAAGCAGATCCCCCGTTGAACCCGTTCAAAGCACTGCAACACCAGCGAAAGCTGAACCTGCTAAACCCAAGGCACCGCGCCCGGCTCCGGTAAAAATCTATACCAATGCAGAAGATTTGGTCGGCAAGCCATTCCGTGACCTGGGTGAAGTCAGCGGCGAATCCTGCCAGGCAAGCAATCAGGACTCCCCGCCGAATATCCCAACCGCACGTAAGCGCCTGCAGATTAACGCATCAAAAATGAAAGCGAACGCGGTCCTGTTGCACAGTTGCGACGTCACCAGCGGTACGCCAGGCTGCTACCGTCAGGCGGTTTGCGTTGGTTCTGCGCTGAATGTCTCGGCGAAATGACAGCATTCACCTTTGAACAGATTGGTGTAATTCGCTCCCCCTACAAAGAGAAGTTTGCCGTTCCGCGTCAGCCAGGCCTGGTTGCGGACGGAGGCGGCGAACTCCATTTGCTGCCGCCTTTCAATCTGGCCGACGCGGTGCGCGGCCTGGAAGGCTTTAGCCACCTGTGGCTGTTATTTATCTTTCACCAGACAATGGAAGGCGGCTGGCGCCCAACCGTGCGCCCTCCCCGCCTTGGCGGCAACGCGCGCATGGGCGTCTTTGCCACGCGCTCGACCTTCCGCCCCAATCCCATCGGCATGTCGCTGGTAGCGCTGAAAGGCGTTCGCTGTGAGAAAAGCCAGGTGATTCTGGATCTCGGCAGCCTGGATTTGGTTGATGGCACGCCGATAGTCGACATCAAGCCCTATCTCCCGTTTGCCGAAGCGTTACCTCAGGCCGTTGCGGGCTACGCCCAGGCCGCGCCCGTTGCAGATATGCCGGTTTATTTCACCACCGATGTGCAGCAACAACTGGCAAGGCTCGATAACGTCTACCCGAATATTGCGCGCTTTATCCAACAGGTATTGGCTCAGGATCCGCGACCAGCTTATCGTAAGGGCGAAGATGCGGGTAAAACCTATGCCGTAGCGCTGCTTGATTTTAATGTGCGCTGGCGCGTTACGGAGCGGGGTTCTGAAGTGTTTGCTGTTGAAGGACGCTAATTTATCGCCCCTCTCTTTTGACATCCCTGCCACACTGGTAAACTAAACCACTTTTTTGAAGCAGGCTGCTTTGCAGCCGGTTATCAGCCGTTCAAATGGAACCGTAACAACATGCGTACTAGCCAATATCTGCTCTCCACTTTGAAGGAGACACCTGCCGACGCCGAGGTCATCAGCCATCAGTTGATGCTGCGCGCCGGGATGATCCGCAAACTCGCCTCCGGTTTATACACCTGGTTGCCGACCGGTTTGCGCGTCCTGAAAAAAGTCGAAAATATCGTGCGTGAAGAGATGAACAACGCCGGTGCCATCGAGATGTGCATGCCCGTTGTTCAACCCGCCGATCTGTGGCAGGAGAGCGGTCGTTGGGAACAGTACGGCCCGGAGCTGCTGCGTTTTGTCGATCGTGGCGAGCGTCCATTTGTGCTCGGTCCAACGCACGAAGAGGTCATTACCGACCTGATTCGTAACGAGCTGAGCTCTTACAAACAGCTACCGCTGAACTTCTTCCAGATCCAGACCAAGTTCCGTGACGAAGTGCGTCCACGCTTCGGCGTGATGCGTTCCCGTGAATTCCTGATGAAAGATGCCTACTCTTTCCATACTACCCAGGAATCTCTGCAGGAAACTTACGATGCGATGTACCAGGCCTACAGCAAAATCTTTACCCGTATGGGTCTGGATTTCCGTGCTGTGGAAGCAGATACCGGTTCCATCGGCGGCAGCGCCTCTCATGAGTTCCAGGTGCTGGCGCAAAGTGGCGAAGATGACGTTATCTTCTCTACAGAATCTGATTACGCCGCCAACATCGAATTTGCAGAAGCGGTGGCCCCTGCCGGTGGGCGTGCAGCGCCAACTGTAGAAATGACGCAGATCGACACCCCGAACGCGAAAACCATCGCTGAGCTGGTAGAGCAGTTCAATCTGCCGGTTGAGAAAACCGTAAAAACGCTGCTGGTCAAAGCGATCGAAGGCAGCGCTTATCCGCTGGTCGCTCTGTTGGTTCGTGGCGATCATGAGTTGAATGAAGTGAAAGCGGAAAAACTGCCGCAGGTAGCAAGCCCGCTGACCTTCGCCACCGAAGCAGAGATCCGTGCCGTGGTTAATGCAGGCCCTGGCTCTCTTGGTCCGGTAAACCTGCCTGTCCCGGTGGTCATTGACCGCACCGTAGCGGCGATGAGCGATTTCGCCGCTGGCGCCAACGTCGACGGTAAACATTTTGTGGGCATCAACTGGGAGCGCGATGTAGCTCTGCCGCAGGTTGCGGATATCCGTAACGTGGTGGCAGGCGATCCAAGCCCGGACGGCAAAGGCACGCTGCTGATTAAGCGCGGAATCGAAGTCGGTCACATCTTCCAGCTTGGCACCAAATATTCTGAAGCGATGAAAGCTTCCGTGCAGGGCGAAGATGGCCGTAATCAAATGCTGACCATGGGCTGCTACGGTATCGGGGTTACGCGCGTTGTGGCGGCGGCAATTGAGCAGAACAACGACGAGCGCGGCATTCTGTGGCCAGACGCCATCGCACCTTTCCAGGTCGCTATCCTGCCAATGAACATGCACAAATCTTTCCGCGTTAAAGAGCTGGCGGAAGAGCTTTACTCCACCCTGCGCGCCAAAGGCATTGACGTGCTGATGGACGATCGCAAAGAGCGCCCGGGCGTGATGTTCGCAGATATGGAACTGATCGGCGTTCCGCACACAGTGGTTATCGGCGACCGCAATCTCGACAGCGAAGAAGTCGAATACAAAAACCGCCGCGTCGGCGAGAAGCAGATGATTAAGACCAGCGAAATCATCGATTTCTTGTTAAGCCAGATCCAGCGCTAACCTTTACACACGTAAAAAAGCCCTGCATTGCAGGGCTTTTTTTTATCAGTCGGAACAGTTTTTACCTGCTTCGAACTTCGCCGATTTATCCGCCACCAGCGTTTTTTGCAGCTCACCGCTGTCTGGCGAGGCCTGTAACATGAAGTGTGCTTCAATCTTCAGCAGTACCGGCTGCGCATCTTTGCCACGCGCCGCTGCATAGCCGCGCTCCAGGTCTGCATTGCTGGCTACGGCAAAAGTGCGCCCGGTTGCGCAATCCTGGAAAATAGCCGCATCAGCCATATATTTATACATCCCTTTCATCGCCATTGGCGTGGCGGGCAAAGCGTCTTTTGTTGGTTTCAGCGTATAGTCAAATTGTGACTCAACGGGATTTCCTTCGCGGTCGAGCATCTCCAGACCGTCGGCCTCTGGCCGAAAATAGAGCTTCTCTCCGTCGCTTTCGGTCAGCACAAGTTTATCGGCCGTGCGTACCCAGCTACCATAGGAGGCGAATACCGCGGGTGATTTCGCCCCCTGATAGCGCTGGTTCAGCACCCAGGTGCCGTCTTTCTCAAGAAATAATGAGGTTTCTATCCCTGCGCAGTCCGCACAGGGTAACAATCCTTTATAGCTCTGCTGCATTGGTTTTAGCTCTGCGGCCTGCACAGGCTGCAGGGTTTGCACTTCGCCACGGTTATTACAGCCAAAAAGCGCAACCAGGCTGCAAACAGCCACTGCGGATAAGAGTAATTGTTTCACCGTTTATTCCTTATGCTAATTACCTGAGCCCCTTATCACTCGGGGCGACGAACTTTCCCACGCAGCGATTTTGTCGTTGATTTTTGTGATTTAGACGCCAGGCGACGCTCTTTCGAAGCGCGCGTCGGCCTGGTCGCCCGGCGGCTTTTCTGCTCAGCGGTTAATTCCTTGATCAAGGAGACCAGGCGGGCAACGGCCGCTTCGCGGTTCATCTCCTGGCTGCGGTATTCCTGCGCCTTTATCACCACCACGCCATCGGGTGTGATCAGATGATGGCTCGCCGCCAGCAGCCGCTCTTTATAATACTCCGGCAGGCTGGAAGCACGGATGTCAAAACGCAGGTGAATAGCCGTTGAGGTTTTATTCACATGCTGACCACCCGCCCCCTGCGCCCGGATCGCTGTAATCGTTACTTCTTGATCGGGTATGTCAACCGTTCGGGAAACGCTAATCATTAATGGCAAAGCCACGCGGTAAAGTGTATTTCAACGTTGTTTTCGGCATCCGACAGCCAGATTGCGCCATCCTGGATGGTCGCCTGCAAATTCATGCTGCGCGTGCCGAACGCGCTTAATTTAGCCAGCTGCTCATCGTCCAGATACCAGATGCTGAGGTTTTTAAACTGGCTCAGTTTGTTCTGATTTTGCTGCCACCATATTTCAGCCGCACGACTATTGTAGGTAAACAGCGCCACTTCCGCCGACTGGCTGCAGGCTTTTTTCACCCGGCGCTCTTCCGGCAGGCCCAGCTCAACCCACAGATCGATACCCAGGTGATCGTTATGCTGCCAAATCTCAGGCTCCTCTTCCGCGCTTAAACCACGGGAAAATTGCAGACGCTCATCCGCATATTTGATCCACGCCAGCAGGCGTAGCATCATGCGCTCTTGCGTTTCAGACGGATGGCGCGCCAGCGTCAGGTTGCTATCCAGGAACTTATTGCGATCGAGATCGGCAACGTTCACCATCGCTTTATAGATCGTCGCTTTTAACGCCATCACACTTCTCCAGATTTATTTGGCGCTCATTGTAGCGAAAACCTCGCTAAAACGCTGTTGTGTATTCACAGGAGCAGCTATTTACGCTGCTGATATCGGTTTCATGCCTGTGGTATAGTCACCTTGCTAAAGAGAGTTTATCTTCGTAGGCTTAAGTTCCATCCACGATTAAGTCTGAAGTCGAGACTCTGACAGGAGGGCGTGTGGAAAAGTATTGTGAACTGGTTCGACAGCGCTATGCGGAGATCGCAAGCGGTGATTTAGGTTACATTCCGGATGCATTAGGCTGCGTCCTTAAGGTGCTGAATGAAGTGGCCTGTAATGAAGCACAGCCAGAATCTATCAGGGAACAGGCGGCGTACGCTGCCGCGAACTTACTGGTGAGCGATTATGTCTTTGAATGATACCTATCAACCCATCAATTGTGATGACTATGACAATCTCGAGCTCGCCTGCCAGCATCACCTGTTACTGACGCTGGAACTGAAGAGCGGAGAGGTTTTGAAGGCGAAAGCAAGCGACCTGGTGTCTCGTAAAAACGTCGAATATTTGATTATCGATGATGCGGGTAGCACGCGTGAAGTTCGGCTCGATAAAATCACAAGCTTCAGCCACCCTGAAATTGGAACCGTCGTCGTCAGTGAATCCTGACGTAAAAATGCAGGACAAGCGGGCAGCCCAGGGGCTGTCCGTTTTTTTATGGCTTCATTGCAGCGTAATACGCGGCAAGGTTGCTGATATCCTCATCGGATAAGCCGCTGACGTAGGCCTTCATGATTTCCGCCTGCCCGCCGCTGCGCTCACCTTTCTTGTAGGCCTGCAGCGAGTGTTCAAGGTACTTTTCATTTTGCCCGGCGAGATTCGGGTACATAGGTACCGAAACCTTACCGCTCGCGCCGTGACAGGCCACGCACATCGCTGCTTTTTGTTCGCCCGCTTGCGCATCGCCGTTTGCAAGCGCGGGTAAACTACACATCATCAACCCAATCAGGGTAATCGCTCGTTTCATTGCTGTTTCTCCTTTTGCCAGTCTATATACCAGCACGATCCATCCGTTGCCTGCCCCTCACGTGTGACAAAAATGCCCGGGGCGGTAATTAACTGCTCGCCATAAAATAGCAGCGGGGTGATATTGCGCTGCCATGAAGGGATCTGCAACTCTTGCCAGATTTTCTTCAGGCTTCTGCCACGATCGCGACCGACGATATGGTGGTTGCCGCTTGCTTTAAAACGAACAGTAACCGCTTCGTCATGACGTGGGGCACGAACAGCCTGGCCGTCAGCGCTAAGTTTCAGTGTACCAAGACCTGCAGGAAGGTTTAGCGGAGCATAAGGCGCAAACCAATGTACAACAGCCTCGCCCTGCCCCTCCACGGCTGGCACCCAGTAAAGCGCCTCCTGAAAGCGGCGAACTTCGTAATCACCAAACTTCAGACGAGGATTGGCATCCTCGCGGCTGGTCGCAATTTCGTCCCAGACGCGCTGTAACGCGGCCCGTGAAGGCATTGCCGCTTTATGAAAAGCAAACCAGCGTCGCAGAAGCGCAGCCCGGCGAGTTTCGCTGAGATCGGTTAACGGTGCGATACGCAAAGCGCCATCCTCCTGCAGCAGGGCGGAAAACTGCTCCGCAAGCAGTTCGTCCAGCAGCGCCTCCTGCTCGCCACAAAGCTCGGCGCTGCGGGCTACGCTGCGGGCAAAATGCGGCCAGCGCTGCTGTAAAACAGGCACAACGCGTAGCCGCAGGAAGTTTCTGTCGTAAGCGTCGTCCTGATTGCTTTCGTCCTCAATCCACGTTAGCTGATGAGCTTTTGCCCATTCTTCTAACGCTGCGCGACTTGTACCCAGCAGCGGACGTAACAGCGTTGTTCCCGCAAAAGCCAGTTTTGTCGGCATTGCCGCAAGGCCAGCCGGTCCGCTGCCGCGTTTAAGCGCCAGCAAAAAAGTTTCGCACTGATCGTCAAGGTGCTGCGCCGTCAGCAGCGCTTCGCCCGGCCGCAGTTCATCAGCTAACGCCTGATAGCGGGCCGCACGCGCCTGCGCTTCAATACCTTTTCCATCCTCAGCCAGATGCACATAAGCCACTGCAAGGGGAACGTGCCATTGCGCGCAAAGCCGCTCGCAGTGGCTTACCCATTCATCAGCATGAGGGCTGAGCCCATGATGAATATGCATGGTGCGCAGCTGCAGTTCGGGGGCGATAGTTGCGCGCAGCGTAACCAGCTGGTGCAGTAAAACCGTGGAGTCCAGCCCACCGCTAAACGCCACCAGCAGGCTGCGGTGCGGATGAAGTAGTGACAGTAAGGGGTGGAGATCCATAATCAGTCATTTACGTGAGGGTTTGCCCGAAAAGTTACCGGGCAACGACGAGAGAGGCAAGCGTTACTGCTGGTAAAGTTCCAGCGGCAGACCGTCGGGGTCGGCAAAAAAGGTAAAACGTTTATCGGTAAAGGGATCGATGCGAACGGGTTCGCAGGTTACGCCCTGCTTTTCCAGATGCTCAATCGCCTGATCGAGATCGTCAACGCTAAACGCCAGATGGCGCAGACCACATGCTTCCGGGCGGCTTGGGCGCGCGGGTGGGAACGGGAAGGAAAAAAGCTCAATGACATACTGCCCGTTTAACGCCAGATCGCCTTTCCAGGAGTCCCGCTCCTCGCGGTACGCTTCCGCCTGCAGCGTAAAGCCGAGAATATCGCAGTAAAATTGCTTACTGAGCTGGTAATCCGAGGCGATAATAGCGATGTGATGCACCTGCTTTAAACCCAACATAGGCTCTCCTTTGTTTTTTGGCACCTTACCAGCGCAACCTGGTAAATCAAGGTGCTATACCGTTTTTAAGACTCGTACCCGGTATATGCCATCCTCTCCAAGCTTCGCGCCGTGTATATCTGTTTCAAAGCCTGGATAATGTTCGCCAACGGAGCAAAGCATTAGCAGGAAATCCAGCACTGCACGGCTTTCGTTAGTGATCATCTCCCCCGGCATCACGACCGGCACGCCTGGCGGATAAGGCAGGATCATATTGGCAGAAACCCTGTTCAGTAGCTGCTCGATTTCAACCGTTTCCACATTTCCTGTTACCTGCTGCTGCCAGGCCTGGTGCGGCGTCAGCTTCATTTCCGGCAGGACATCAAACGCGCTCAGCATCAGAGCCGGCAAATTATGCTGCCTGATTAACTTATGGATCCCCTGGGCAAGATCCTGAATACGCATATTGCGATAGAAGTCAGGATCTTCGGCATAAAGATCCGGCAGCATATTTTTGACCCGCAGATTGAGATCGTAGGAGCGTTTAAACTCGGTCAGGCCGCGTAACAGGCTGAGCGCTTTGGTTTTGTCGATGCCGATGCTAAAGAGGAACAGCAGGTTGTACGGGCCGGTCTTCTCAACCACAACCCCCCGCTCATCGAGAAACTTCGCCACCAGCGCTGCCGGAATGCCTTCATCAGCCATGCAACCCAGCTCATTCATGCCGGGAGTAAGAATGGTGACTTTAATCGGATCGAGGTACATATGATCGTCATCGGCATCTTTAAAGCCATGCCAGTCTTCTTCACCGGGCGAGATTGGCCAGCAGGCGGCTTCGTCGATATATTCCGGCTGCCAGATATCGAAGAACCAGTCCTCTGACTCTTCACGCAGGCGCTGAACCTCACGGCGAAAATGCAGCGCCCGTTCCACGGATCGGTTAATCAGGCGCTTGCCCGGATTGCCGCGCAGCATGGCGGCCGCCGTTTCTATGGATGCCACCAGCGGATAGCTCGGCGATGTGGTGGTGTGCATCATGTAGGCTTCATTAAAGGTTTGCTCATCATAATCGCCTTTAATATGAATCAAAGAAGCCTGCGAAAGCGCCGCCAGTAATTTGTGGGTGGACTGCGTCTCATAGATCACTTTGCCCGGCACCCGTTCGCCGCTCATGCCGCTTTTGCCCTGATAAATCGGATGGAAATTGGTATAGGGAACCCAGGCGGAATCAAAGTGGATTGAGGGAACATCCAGCGTATGCTTAATAAATTCGGTGTTGTAGAGCAGGCCGTCATAGGTCGAATTGGTGATGATGGCGTGTACCGGCCACTGGGCATCTTTCGTGGCGGCCACTTTCCCGGCAATGCTTTCGCGCAGGAATTCGCGTTTCGGGATACCGCCCAGAATACCCAAAGCATTACGCGTGGGTTTTAACCAGATGGGCACCAGATCGGTCATCATCAGCAGGTGCGTCAGCGACTTATGGCAGTTGCGATCGATTAAAAGGGTGCTGCCTGAGGGCGCGGCATACATCCCGACAATTTTGTTCGAGGTGGAGGTGCCGTTGGTCACCATATAGCTTTGCTCCGCGCCAAAGGTGCGGGCAATGTACTCTTCGGCTTCCAGATGCGGGCCGGTATGATCGAGCAATGAACCCAGCTCGGTCACCGAGATAGAAACATCCGCTTTTAAGATATTCCCACCAAAAAAATCATAGAACAGGCAGCCCACCGGGCTTTTCTGATAGGCCGTTCCCGCCATGTGCCCTGGCGTACAGAACGTATATTTAGCTTCTTTAACATAGGTGAACAGCGCTTTGGTTAAGGGCGGCGTGATGTTATCGAGGTACTCATCGGTGTATTGCTTGATACGCACGGCGATGTCGTCCGCAGCGCTGAGGGCATATTCAAAGAACCACAGCGCCATGCGCATCTCGTTGACGCTGACATCCAGCGAAGAGTGGGTGTTGATAAAAGCGTAAAGCGGCAGGTACTCGTTAAGCAGATTAATTTCGCTGCACAAATCGAGGCTGTATTCGTCCCAGTCGAAAATCACTCCGCAAATTCTCGGGTTGTGTTCGATGAGTTTCAGCAGGTCGGTACTGTTGGTCGGATAGATGAGCTGGAATCCCTGTCTCTCCAGTTGCTGATGCAGCTCTTTAATCGGCTCGTCTTTATAAAAAACACCCTGCGGCCCCATAATGGCGATGATATTCACAGCTTACCTCCTGGCAAAAGTCTTCGGTAAGCATAGCGCAATGCGCTTTTTATTGAGATGCCAGACGCAAAAAGGGCCGGAAAATCCGGCCCTTAACGTCAAAATGGAGTGCGAGATCAGGCGTAGCCGTAGCTCATCAAACGCTGATAACGACGGTTAAGCAGTTCATCTTTGTTCAGCACATCCAGATCGGCGAGATCCGCCAACAGCTGCGCTTTCAACGACGCGGCCATGGCTTGCGGATTACGATGCGCACCACCCAGTGGTTCAGGGATCACGGTATCGACAAGCTTCAGCTCTTTCAGACGTGGGGCAATAATGCCCATGGCTTCCGCAGCAAGAGGCGCTTTATCAGCGCTCTTCCACAAAATGGAAGCGCAGCCTTCCGGGGAGATAACGGAATAGGTGCTGTACTGCAGCATATTCACTTTATCGCCAACGCCAATCGCCAGCGCGCCACCGGAACCGCCTTCGCCGATTACCGTACAGATGACCGGCACTTTCAGGCGAGACATTTCACGCAGATTGCGGGCAATAGCTTCGGACTGGCCACGCTCTTCCGCACCCACGCCCGGATAGGCTCCAGGGGTGTCGATGAAGGTGATGATTGGCATATTGAAACGCTCAGCCATTTCCATCAGACGCAGCGCCTTACGGTAGCCTTCCGGTGCCGGCATACCAAAGTTACGGCGGATTTTCTCTTTGGTTTCACGCCCTTTCTGGTGACCAATAACCATCACCGGACGGCCATCAAGACGCGCAATACCGCCGACGATAGCTTTATCATCGGCGTAGGCGCGGTCGCCCGCCAGTTCGTCAAACTCTTCAAAAGCGAAACGAAGGTAATCGAACGTATACGGACGCTGTGGATGGCGCGCCAGTTGAGCAATTTGCCATGCCCCTAAATCGGCGAAGATTTTACGAGTGAGTTCTACGCTTTTTTCACGCAGACGCTGCACTTCTTCGTCCAGATTAATATCCAATTTTTCATCCTGACGGCTAACGGCGGTCAGGGAATCGATTTTCGCTTCCAGCTCTGCAATCGGCTGTTCGAAATCAAGGAAATTCAGACTCATAGTATTCCTGTATTAGTCAAACTCCAGTTCCACCTGCTCCGACCCTACCAGGGTACGCAAATCGTTGAGTAAACGATCGCTGGGAGAAACACGCCATGCTGCGCCAAAGCGCAACCGCGCACGTGCATCTTCCCTCTGATAGTAGAGATGTACCGGAATTGTCCCCGAACGGTGGGGTTCCAGAGACTGACGGAGACGGTTTAAAAGCTGGTCATCAATTTGCCTGTCCGTCAGCGAGATAGCAAGCCCGCGCGCATACTTTTCACGGGCTTCGTCAATGTCCATCAATTCGCGAGCGGTCATTTTAAGGCCGCCGCTGAAGTCATCAAAGCTGACCTGTCCGCTGACGATCAGGATACGGTCTTTTTCCAGCAGATGCTGGTACTTTTCTAACGCATCTGTGAATAACATCACTTCCAGACGACCGGAACGATCGTCGAGAGTACAGATGCCAATGCGATTGCCTCTTTTAGTCACCATGACCCGTGAAGCAATCACCAGACCCGCAGCCGTGGTCATTTTACCACGTTCTGTCGGGTGCATCTCTTTCAGGCGCATGCCGCCGACATAGCGCTCAATTTCTTTCAGGTACTGGTTGATGGGGTGACCGGTAAGGTACAGCCCCAGCGTTTCACGCTCGCCATCCAGCACCGTGTATTCCGGCCACGGGATGACGCTTGCATAGGATTGCTCAATTTGCTCCGGCTCTTCTGCCAGCACGCCAAACATATCCGCCTGGCCAATAGCTTCTGCTTTCGCATGCTGATCGGCGGCTTTCAGCGCATCCCCCAGCGCGTTCATCAACGCGGCACGGTGCGGCCCCAGGCGGTCAAACGCCCCGGACATAATCAGTTTTTCCAGCACGCGGCGGTTTAGCTTTTTCGTATCTGTACGGGCACAGAGATCGAATAGCTCGCGGAAATAGCCGCCTTCGTTACGCGCCTCAAGAATCGCCTCAATCGGGCCTTCACCCACGCCTTTAATCGCGCCGATGCCGTAAACAATTTCCCCGTCGTCGTTCACGTGGAAATGATACAAGCCAGAGTTAATGTCCGGCGGCAGGATTTTTAACCCCATACGCCAGCATTCATCCACCAGGCCTACAACCTTCTCGGTGTTATCCATATCGGCAGTCATTACCGCCGCCATAAACTCTGCCGGATAGTGCGCCTTAAGCCACAGCGTCTGGTAGGAAACCAGCGCATAGGCGGCGGAGTGGGATTTGTTAAACCCGTAGCCGGCGAATTTCTCCACCAGGTCGAAGATTTTTATCGCCAGCTCGCCGTTAATACCGTTTGCTTTGGCCCCGTCTTCGAAGCTCGAGCGTTGCTTGGCCATCTCTTCCGGTTTCTTTTTTCCCATCGCACGACGCAGCATATCCGCGCCGCCGAGGGTATAACCGGAGAGCACCTGGGCTATCTGCATGACCTGTTCCTGATACAGGATAATGCCGTAGGTCGGCTCCAGCACCGGCTTCAGGCTTTCATGCTGCCACTGGATATCAGGATAGGAAATGGCTTCGCGTCCGTGCTTACGGTCGATAAAGTTATCAACCATGCCGGACTGCAGCGGACCTGGACGGAACAGAGCCACCAGTGCAATCATATCTTCGAAGCAGTCAGGCTGCAGACGCTTAATCAGATCCTTCATGCCGCGGGATTCAAGCTGGAATACCGCAGTGGTTTCCGAGCGTTGCAGCATGTCGAAGCTTTTCTTGTCGTCGAGCGGAATAGAGGCGATATCAATCGGCTCAAGCCCCTGCTTTGCCCGACGCGGGTTAATCATTTTCAGCGCCCAGTCGATGATGGTGAGCGTACGCAAACCAAGGAAGTCAAACTTCACCAGGCCTGCATATTCCACATCATTTTTATCGAACTGGGTGACCGGGTTTTGCCCCTGGTCATCGCAATAAAGCGGCGCAAAATCGGTGATTTTAGTCGGGGCGATAACGACGCCACCGGCGTGTTTACCGGCGTTACGCGTCACACCTTCCAGCTTGCGCGCCATGTCGATCAGCGCTTTGACTTCTTCGTCCGCTTCGTAAATCTCAGGCAGCTGAGGTTCGGCTTCGAAGGCCTTCGCAAGCGTCATACCCGGATCGGGCGGAATTAGCTTAGAAATGCGATCGACAAATCCGTACGGATGACCCAGTACGCGGCCCACGTCGCGAATAACCGCTTTCGCCGCCATGGTACCAAAGGTAATGATCTGTGATACCGCGTCGCGGCCATACATTTCGGCGACGTGATCGATAACGCGATCGCGCTTTTCCATGCAGAAGTCGATATCAAAGTCGGGCATCGACACACGTTCCGGGTTAAGGAAACGTTCGAACAGCAGGTCAAACTCCAGCGGATCGAGGTCGGTGATTTTCAGCGCGTAGGCCACAAGCGATCCCGCACCAGAACCACGGCCTGGCCCTACGGGCACGCCGTTATCCTTCGACCACTGGATAAATTCCATCACGATCAGGAAGTAGCCCGGGAAGCCCATCTGGTTGATAACCTGCAGTTCAATATCCAGACGTTCATCATACGGCGGGCGCTTTTCGGCGCGCTCAGCCGGGTCCGGGAACAAGAATTCCAGACGCTCTTCCAGACCCTCTCTGGACTTCACGACCAGGAAGTCTTCGGTGGTCATATCGCCGGTCGGGAACTGCGGCAGGAAGTACTCACCCAGCCTTACGGTGACATTACAGCGCCGCGCTATTTCAACGCTGTTTTCTAACGCTTCCGGGATGTCCGAGAACAGCTCGCACATCTCTTCTTCACTACGCATGTACTGCTGCGTGGAATAGTTGCGCGGGCGTTTTGGATCGTCGAGCGTGAAGCCATCGTGGATGGCAACGCGGATTTCGTGGGCGTCGAAGTCGGTGGCGTCAATAAAGCGCACGTCGTTGGTCGCCACGACTGGCAGGCCGCGCTCTTCGGCAAGGGCGACTGCGGCATGTAGATAGTTCTCTTCGTCGGCACGGCCCGTACGGATCAGTTCCAGATAGAAGCGATCGGCAAAATGCTGCTGGTAGAATTCCAGGCACTGATCGACCTGAATATGATTTCCACGCAACAAGTTTTTGCCAATATCCCCCATCCGCCCGCCGGAGATCAGGATCAGCCCTTCATTTAGCTCCGCAAGCCAGCCGCGATCGATAACCGGCCCCGCGGCACCGTAGCCACGCTGATAGGCTTTCGAGATAAGTAGCGTCAGGTTCTGGTAGCCAACATTGTTCGCGGCAAGCACGGTGAGATGGCTAAGCTCATCGCCCAGCAATTCGTTGGCGACGTTAAAATCCGCGCCAATGATGGGTTTGATCCCGGCGCCATGGGCGCCGCCATAAAACTTCACCAGGCCACACAGGTTGGTAAAATCGGTAATAGCTAAAGCCGGCATGCTCAGCGCCGCGGCTTTTTTCACCAGCGGCCCGATTTTTGCCAGCCCGTCAATCATGGAATAATCACTGTGCACCCGCAGGTGAACGAAACGTGGTTCAGCCATTTTTCATTCCGATTAAATGTGTACCAGATACCCGCAGGTCAGGACGCCAGCCCAAGGGCGCGTTTGACCGGAGCAAAACTGCGACGATGATGTTCAGTGGCGCCATGCTCAGCCAGCCTTTCAAGGTGGAAAGCAGTTGGGTAACCTTTATGTTGAGCAAATCCGTACTGAGGGAAGCTTAAATCCAGCTCTGTCATTTCACGATCGCGGGTAACCTTCGCCAGTATGGAAGCGGCGCTTATCTCTGCGACCCGGCTATCGCCTTTTACCACAGCCAGTGAAGGCATGGGCAACGCAGGGCAACGGTTGCCGTCAATCAACACATATTCCGGCACGATAGCCAGTCCGGCCACGGCACGCTGCATGGCAAGCATAGTGGCGTGCAGGATGTTGATTTGATCGATCTCTTCCGGTTCAGCACGACCCAGACTCCAGGATAACGCCTTCTCAATAATCTGTTCGTAAAGGGCATTGCGACGCTTTTCAGAGAGCTTCTTAGAGTCCGCAAGGCCGGGAATAGGTTTTGTCGGATCGAGGATAACGGCGGCCGTCACGACCGCGCCAACCAGCGGGCCGCGGCCCACTTCATCCACACCCGCAACCAGGTGCGTGTGCGGATAAATAAATTCTATCATTTTGCCAGCTCCAGCACGGCTTCTGCGGCCTGAACGTCCGCATTACAGCGAATTTGTTCATGCAGGGCGCGGAAAGTATCGTGCATTTGATGGCTCTGCGCGCCGTCTTCAAGCAGCGGTTCCAGGGCGGCCGCCAGCGCGACCGGCTCACACTCTTCCTGAAGCAGCTCTTTTACAAGCTCGCGACCAGCAAGGAGGTTGGGCAATGAAACATAATCGGTTTTCACCAGACGTTTCGCAAGCCAGTAGGTGAACGGTTTCATGCGATAACCGACCACCATCGGACATTTCGCCAGCATGCATTCAAGCGCCGCCGTGCCGGACGCTAATAAGGCAGCATCGCTTGCGATCATCGCCTCACGCCCCATTCCATCCAGTAAATGAACGTTAAGCTCGGGGGCGATGTCGGCTTTAATTTGCTCAAACTGTTCGCGCCTTTTGGCGTTCACCAGCGGCACGACAATCTCAAGATCCGGGAAGCGGCGACGAAGAAGCTGCGCGGTTCGCAGGAAATCGGCGCTTAGCATTTCGACTTCTGCACCGCGGCTGCCGGGCAGCAATGCCAGACATTTCACATCCGGGGATAGACCAAGCGTGGCGCGGGCTGCGTTTTTGTCAGGATCAAGCGGCATGGCATCAGCCATCGTATGGCCGATAAAACGACAGGGAACGTTAAACCTGTCATAGAAGGCTTTCTCAAAAGGCAGAAAGGCGAGCACCAGATCGGTGGCGGCGCCAATTTTGAAAACGCGTTTCTGGCGCCATGCCCAGACGGAAGGGCTGACGTAATGAATCGTGCGAATGCCCTGCTTTTTGAGACGGCCTTCCAGGGTGATATTAAAATCAGGCGCGTCGATACCAACGAACACATCTGGCTGCAGCTCAGTAAAGCGGCGGGTTAAATCAGCGCGGATATGCAACAGGCGACGCAGGCGACCAAGCACTTCAACAATGCCCATTACCGCCAGCTCTTCCATTTCATACCAGGCTTCACAGCCTTCGGCCTGCATGCGCGGACCTGCGACGCCCACAAAACGGGCGTCCGGGTGCTGCGCCTTCAGAGCGCGGATTAAACCTGCACCAAGAATATCGCCGGAAGTTTCTCCGGCGACCAGGGCAATCGTAAGGGGACGGCCAGGCTTCATTTAACGAATCAGACCGCGCGTGGAGCGCGCAAAGAATTCAACAAATGCGTTAACTTCCGGATGCTGTTTAGCAAGCTCAGCGATCTCCGGTTTTGCCTCGTCGAGGGTTTTACCGCTGCGATACAGCAGCTTGTAAGCGTTGCGAATAGCATGCAGCGCTTCTTTGCTGAAACCCCGGCGTTTTAACCCTTCAAAATTGACGCCAAACGGCGTCGCGTGGTTGCCCTGCGCAATAACGTACGGCGGAACATCCTGCGCTACGCCGGAGCAGCCGCCAACCATCACGTGCGCACCAATAATGCAGAACTGGTGCACCGCGGTCATGCCGCCGATGATTGCAAAATCATCGACAGAAACGTGGCCCGCAAGTGTGGCGTTATTAGCGAGGATACAGCGATTCCCAACGGTACAATCGTGCGCCACGTGTGCGTTGATCATCAGCAGGTTATCGCTACCCACCTTCGTCAAGCCACCGCCCTGTTCTGTTCCACGATGGATAGTGACGCTCTCACGAATGCGGTTGCGATCGCCAATCTCCACGCGAGTAGGTTCACCTGCATGTTTAAGGTCCTGGTTAACTTCACCAATGGAGGCGAACTGGTAAATCTCGTTATCACGGCCAATGGTCGTATGACCATTTACCACAACGTGAGATTTCAGAACGGTTCCCTCACCGATCTCAACATGCGGACCCACTACGCAAAACGGGCCAATATGGACGTTAGCACCGATAACGGCGCCCTCTTCCACAATGGATGATGGATGAATAAAGGCGGATTTATCAATCACGTATCAGCTCTCCCGGCTGCGGGCACACATCATAGTTGCTTCGCAGACAATTTTACCGTCAACGGTAGCCACGCCTTTAAAGCGAGTCAGACCACGGCGGGTTTTCTCGAAAGTTACTTCCATGACCATCTGGTCACCTGGCACAACCGGGCGCTTGAAGCGCGCTTCGTCGATACCGGCAAAGTAATAAAGTTCGCCAGGCTCCAGTTTTCCTACGCTTTTGAACGCCAGAATACCGGTGGCCTGCGCCATTGCTTCAAGGATCAAAACGCCCGGGAAAATGGGTTTGCCAGGGAAGTGGCCCTGGAAAAACGGCTCGTTTACAGAGACATTTTTTACTGCGCGTAGAAAACGACCTTCTTCAAAATCCAGCACACGGTCAACCAGCAAGAACGGGTAACGGTGCGGCAGAAGCTCTAAAATCTCTTCAATGTGCAGAGTATGAGTGTCGGTAGTCAAAATACTCTTCCTGTCCAAATGTACTAAATGACAATAATAACACGGCCCGCGGCTATCAAGAGACAGCTTGCAGGCCGCAAATCAGAAACACTACGCCTTAAGAGCGGGCGTTGTTTAGTCTTGTTGATTGACCTTACGCTCGATGGCTTTTAAGCGCTTGCTCATTTCATCAATATTCATCACCAGCGCGGCGGTTTTACGCCACGCTTTATTCGGCTGTAACGGAATACCTGACGAATAGACGCCGGGTTCAGTAATTGGGCGCATTACCATACCCATGCCGGTCACGGTGACCTTATCGCAGATCTCCATATGACCGTTAATCACGCTGGCGCCGCCAATCATGCAGTAACGCCCAATTTTGAGGCTACCGGCCATGATAACGCCGCCCGCGACGGCAGTATTGTCGCCAATCACAACGTTATGTGCAATCTGGCACTGGTTATCTATGATAACACCATTACCAATAATGGTGTCGTCCAGCGCGCCACGGTCAATTGTGGTACAGGCGCCGATTTCAACGCGATCGCCAATGATCACCCGGCCAAGCTGGGGGATCTTCACCCAGTTTCCACGATCGTTGGCGTAACCAAAGCCATCCGCACCGATGACGGTGCTCGACTGGATAAGGCACTGCTCACCAATCTGGATGTCGTGGTAGACGGAGACGTTCGCCCACAGGCGGGAGCCCGCACCAATATTGGTATTTTTGCCAACAAAGCAGCCCGGGCCAATAATGACGTTATCACCCAGCACAACGCCGGATTCTATAACAGCATTGGCGCCAATGGCCACATTGTTGCCTAACGTCGCGCTCGCATCGACCACTGCGCTCGGCGCAATGTTCTGTGCCGGCTGCGGCGTGGAATCAAGAATTTGCGCCATGCGGGCATACGTCAGGTAGGGATTCTTCACTACCAGCGCAGCACTTTTGGCAAAAGGAAGGTCGGCCTGGGTCATTACGACGGCAGAAGCCTGGCAGGTCGCCAGTTGTTCATGGTAACGCGGGTTAACGATGAACGTGATATGGCCTGCCTGCGCCGAGTGCATAGATGCAACGCCGGTGATGACGATATCGCCATCACCGTGCAATTCTGCATCCAACTGCTGGGCTAATTCAGCCAGTCGAATTGAAGACATTACTTATTTAACCTGTTTCAGTACATCTGCAGTGATGTCTTTTACGCTGCTACCAGCGTAGGCGACGGTGTTAGTGTCCAGCACCACATCGTAGCCTTTATCATCAGCAACTTTCTTCACCGCGCTCTGGATACGAGTAACCAGTTTGCCGCGTTCTTCACCGGAACGACGTTGACGATCCTGTTCAAAAGCCTGGGCTTTAGTAGAGAAAGTCTGGCGCTGAGCCATCACGTCTTTTTCCAGCTTGCTGCGCTCGCTGGCTTTCATGGTGGAGCCATCGCGTTGCAGACGCTGCATTTTGGATTGCAGAGCGTTTTCCATACCCTGAAGTTCGGAGGCACGGCCTTTGAACTCGTTTTCCAGGGTTTTGGAGACACCGGTATTCTGTGCAACTTGCTGGAACAGGTTGCCCATGTTTACAACGGCGATACTTTCAGCTGCCTGAACGCTGGCTGATGCAGCCATAGCGATGCCAAGACCTGCGGCAAATAACCACTTTTTCACAATAAACTCCTTTCCATCCCATATGTGTCCGAGGACACTGTCTTTTGCGTGCACCAGCCCGACGTTTGCCGGACCGGTATCAGCGCGTCACTGCTTATTGCGTTCCTTCGCGCACAACAATTACCAGGTTTTACCGATGTTAAACTGGAACTGTTCTGCTTTGTCGCCATCGTATTTCTTGAACGGCTGAGCATAGGAGAATACCAGCGGCCCCAATGGTGACATCCATTGCAATGCGATACCCGCAGACATACGAATGTTGGCTGGGTCACTGTAATCCGGCACGCCAGCGTCTTTCATCTGGGCGGTATTTTCCCAGTTGGTATCCCAGACGGTACCGGCATCCACGAACAGGGAGGTACGGACCGAGTTGGCATACTTCTCGCTCAGGAACGGTGTAGGAGTAATAAGCTCGAAGCTTGCCACACCCATGGCGTTCCCGCCCACCGCATCGTCAGAACCACATACTTCATTAGATGAGGCTTTATTACAGTTATCCGTATCATTGCCGCCGTAGTACACGGCTTTCGGACCGATGTTGTTTGACTGGAAACCACGAACCGTGCTGGAACCACCGGCATAGAAGTTTTCATAGAACGGCAGCTCTTTGCCGCTTAACCCATCGCCGTAACCCCAACGGGTACGACCCAACACGACCCAAGTATGGTCTTCGTTGATTGGGAAGTAGCTCGCTGTATCCAGCGTCACTTTATAGAATTCGTTATCCGAACCCGGCATGGTGACTTTACCGTTCAGGTTGACACGTGAACCGTCCGTCGGGAAGAAGCCGCGATCCAATTTGTTGTATGTCCAACCATAGTTCAGAGTGAAGTCATCGGCAGCAAAACCGTTGTCATCAGACGAGCGAGATGTGTTCTGGCCCACAGAATCCAGATAACGCCACATGGCTACCTGCGGCTGCATGTTGGAGAGGTCGTTATGAACGTAACCTAGGCCCAGACGCAGGGAGTTGTACTCGTTAACCGGGAAGCCGAGCGTACCGTCCACACCATAGCTGGTGTTGGTATAGTCGGACAGATCCGCATCATCCGCTTTAAAGTCGTTATAGAACAGACGACCACCGAGACTTACGCCATCAACGGTGAAGTACGGATCGGTAACGGACAGCTCAGCGTAGGTCTGGTAGTCGTTTTTAGTGCCGTTGATACCAACAGAGTAACCGGTACCTAACCAGTTATCCTGCTGAACGCCCACCTGGAAGCTCACGCCGCTTTCAGTACCGTAACCCACACCAAAGTTAAAGCTACCGGTGTTACGTTCTTTAACTTTATAGACGATATCTACCTGATCGGGGCTGCCTGAAACGCGCTGGGTATCCACATCGACAGTTTCAAAATAGCCGAGACGATTCAGACGCTCTTTACCGGCGTCGACCATGTCGCTGCCCAGCCAGGCCCCTTCCATCTGACGCATTTCGCGACGCAGAACGGAGTCTTTACTGGTGTCGTTACCTTCAAAACGGATCTTACGAACGTAGAAACGATTACCGGAATCAACGCTGACATGCAGTTTTACGGTCTTGTCTGCATCGTTGATTTCAGGCTGGGTCTGTACGCGTGGATAGGCGTAGCCATAACGACCCAACAGTTTTTTGATCTCGTCTTCCATTTTGGTGACTTTGGTGCCGTTATACAGCTCACCCGGCTTCAGCTTAGTCAGGCTCTCAATTTCTGCTGAGTGGCCTGCCAGATTGCCGTTCACCGTCACGCCTGCGATCTTGTACTGATCGCCTTCGGTGATGTTAACCGTCACGTAAATGCTTTTCTTGTCTGGCGTCAGGCTAACCTGAGTAGAATCGATGTTAAAACGCGCATAGCCACGATCCAGATAGTAGCTACGCAACGTTTCGAGGTCGCCCGCCAGTTTCTGTTTCTGGTATTTACGATCGCCCACCACGTTCCACCATGGCACTTCATCGCGCAGCTGGAAGTGCGAGATTAACTCTTCGGTTGAGAACGCGTGGTTGCCGACGATGTTGATTTGCTGAATTTTGGCGGAAACGCCTTCCTGGAATACCAGTTTCAGGTCAACACGGTTACGCGGCAGTGGCGTAACCACGGCTTTAACGCTGGCACTGTATTTACCAACGCTGTAGTAGAAGTCTTCCAGCCCTTTCTCGATATCCGAGAGGGTTGTGCGGTCCAGTGATTCACCGACACGCACGCCAGAAGCCTCAAGGTTCTGCTTAAGCATGTCGTCCTTCACGGACTTGTTACCGGAGAAAGTAATACTCGCGATAGTTGGGCGTTCTTTTACCTGAACGACCAGCGTATCGCCATCACGCAGCACCCGGACATCTTCGAAGTTCCCGGTAGCAAACAGTGAACGGATAGTATTACTGATATCCTCGTCAGAGACGGTATCGCCTGGGCGAACCGGCATGCTGAGGAGGGCCGCACCGACGGCGACTCGCTGCAGGCCTTCGAAATGAATGTCTTTCACTACGAACCCGTCTGCACCGTATACGGTGGCGCTGCTAAACAGCAGCGACGCTATGAGCAACTTTTTCATCGCCATCGTTGTTATGCGTTCTTCCTAACCTAATTCTCTCTAAAACCGAGAGAAATCATTGAAAAGTGCAAGCCCCATTAACATCACCAGCAGGATAGAGCCGATGCGGTAACTAAAGTCTTGAACTCGCTCGGAAACCGGTCCGCCCTTCAGTTTTTCAATCGCCAAAAAGAGCAGATGCCCGCCGTCCAGAACGGGGAGCGGAAACAGGTTGATAATCCCTAAATTGACGCTGATAAGCGCCAGGAACATCAGGTAGTAAATCAACCCGAACTCCGCCGACATACCTGCCCCTTGAGCTATGGAGATTGGCCCACTGAGGTTGTTCAGTTTTACGTCACCGGTTATTAATTTCCCCAACATGTTGACCGTCAGCTTCATCAGTTGCCAGGTTTTACCCGTGGCTTCTGCTACCGCGACAAACGGCCCATACTGGCGCACTGTCTTGTACTCATCCGGCAGCGGGATAACCTTTGGTACCACACCCGCAAACCCTTCAGCCTTCGCTTTACCCGGTTTTGTATCCGGTATCAGCGTTAAAGACAAGGGCTGCCCCTGTCTTTCTACTTCAACCGCCAGAGACTGGCCTGGATTATCACGCACCAGGCTTACAAAATCTGTCCACTGGGCGATAACCGCCCCGTTGACTTTAACGATCCTGTCCCCGGCTTGCAAACCCGCCTTGTTGGCAGCGGATTCAGGTTGTACTTCTGCGAGCACCGTCTCAACTTGCGGGCCACGCGGTCTGATACCTAACGAGACAACGGGATCTTCTCTGTCTGGTGCAAACTGCCAGTTTCGCAAATCAAGATTTTTCTCGCTGGTCTGACTGGTGCCAAAAGGCGCCAGGCTAACGCGTGCGTTTTCATCGCCAATCTTCGCTACCAGAGCAAGACGAACAGCATCCCAATCAGGCGTTTCGATGCCATCTATCGCTTTAAGTTCCATGCCCGGCGCAATTTGTGCGCTCGCCGCGATTGAGTTGGGTACTATTTCACCAACAACCGGACGAACGGCAGGAACGCCGATGATAAACACCAGCCAGTAAGCAAATATCGCGAAGATGAAGTTGGCAACCGGCCCGGCGGCGATAATAGCCGCGCGCTGGGACAGGGTTTTATTGTTGAAAGCATAATGGCGTAGCTCCGGGCTAACCGGCTCAACACGCTCATCAAGCATTTTGACATAGCCGCCCAGTGGGATGAGAGCGATAACAAACTCAGTGCCATGGCTGTCCAGACGCCGCCAGAGCGCTTTACCAAAACCAATGGAAAAGCGTTCAACGCGCACGCCACAACGGCGGGCAACCCAGAAATGGCCAAACTCGTGCACGGTGATCAAAACACCCAGTGCAACGATAAATGCTGCCAGATTCCAGAGTATGCTCAGCATAAAACCTTCCGTTAAATCGTCCTGAAAACGAGCAAAAGCAGACAGGCAAAGACCGGCACCGCCGCCGTCAGACTGTCAATGCGATCCAGAATACCACCATGTCCGGGGATCATGTGACCGCTATCTTTAATCCCTGCTTCACGTTTGAACATACTTTCGGTTAAATCACCCAGTACGGATGCAAGCGCTGCGATAACTGAGCACACCAGCAGGATAGACGGTGCAACTTCCAGGTTCGCCCACATGCCGAACATCCACGAGATGACAGCCGAGGTAAATAACCCGCCGATAAATCCTTGCCAGGTTTTACCCGGTGAAACTTTTGGCGCCAGCTTATGCTTGCCGAACATTTTACCGAAGAGGTAAGCACCGGAATCAGCCCCCCAAACGAGGATCATAACGTACAGCAGCCACAGCGAACCCGTGTAGTGGTTGATGTCGTAATGCCAGCTGCGCAATGCGATCATGCCCCAGAAGAACGGCACGATCGTCAACAAACCGAAGATCAGCCGCAGCGTTCTGGAGTTACGCCAGAACGCCGCAGAAGCTGGATAAAACAGCACCAGCAGCAGGGCGGCCCCCCACCAGACAAGCGACGCCCAGAGCGAAAATTCAATCAATGGGATATGCACCGTGTGGCGATATTCGGGTAATGCAAAAAGCATCAACGCCAGCAGCAGCCCACAAAGTACCGCCAACCATACCCGCTGGGATCGCGCTTTAAATCCGGCCAGTTGTCCCCATTCCCATGCGCTCAACATGCACACGACAAGGGTAGTGATAGCAAAACCGACCGGCGGTAGCAGGAACAGCGCGGCAATGACAACAGGTATTAAAATAAACGCAGAAATCAGGCGATACTTCAGCAAAAGTGACCCCCAACAGGCTTATTCGCCACCAGGTGCAGTGCCGCCAAAACGACGCTCTCGATTCGCAAAAGCATTTAGCGCACCTTCAAAGTCTTGTTCATCGAAATCAGGCCAAAGAACATCCGTAAAGTAAAGCTCTGCATAGGCAATCTGCCAAATCAGAAAATTACTGATGCGATGCTCCCCTCCTGTCCTAATTACTAAATCCACGGGGGCCAGTTCATTCATGCAGATCTGCTGACTAAGCAACTCTTCATCAATCTGGTCCGGGCGCAACAAACCTTCCTGCACCTGCTCGGCGAGATGCCGAACTCCCTGAATAATATCCCAACGACCGCCATAATTCGCGGCGATGTTAAGCGTTAAACCGGTATTTTGACTGGTCAGCGCTTCGGCTTTGTTAATTCTTTCCTGCAGACGCGAGTTAAATCGGCCGGTGTCGCCGATGATGCGCAGACGAACATTGTGACGATGTAAGCTTTTGACTTCGCTATCTAAAGCCCACACAAACAATTCCATCAACGCACTCACTTCCTGCGCCGGGCGATTCCAGTTTTCACTGCTGAAGGCATAAAGCGTGAGCGCCTCAATACCGTTATTTGCCGCAAAACTGACGGCCCGGCGGACGGATTTCGCTCCCGCTTTATGACCAAAGACCCTCATTTTCCCTTGTCGTTTAGCCCAACGACCATTGCCATCCATAATAATGGCAACATGGCGAGCGCCATGTGCGGATGCGGTTTCGCTTAATTGTTGGTTTGCTGACAACATAACGCGTAATAATTCCCTGATAAGGATTAAGCGGTACTCGAGAATGGCTTCGGTCTTCGCATAAAAAAGCCGTGCTATGACACGGCTTTCCACCTTTCAATCAGCCATATCCGATGGAAAGGTGGCGCAGACTATATCACTGAAGCACAACGCTAACAAATGGCGGGACGCCAGCCGATTGAATTATCATCGGTTAGCGACACGCGTCACCAGATTTCTGGCGACTTCACGTGCGGTTGCATCCACCGCCTGTACCTCGTCGACGCTTTGTGGCTCCGTCAGGTCAACTTGTTCCAGCACCGCGCGGTTAAGGGCTGCGATATCCGTAAAGCGCAGGCGATGGTGCAGGAAGGCATCCACCATAATCTCATTCGCCGCGTTAAGTACGGTTGTCGCCGCCTGCCCCTGCTCAAAGGCTTCAATCGCAAGCTTAAGGCAAGGATAGCGGTGATAATCTGGCTCCATAAAGGTAAAGGTGCCAATTTTGCAGAAATCCAGCGGCTCAACGCCCGACACTACGCGTTCCGGAAACGCCATGGCATGGGCGATAGGCGTACGCATATCTGGCGCGCCTAACTGTGCCAGCACGCTACCGTCACGGTAACGCACCATCGAGTGGATCACTGACTGCGGGTGGATCAGCACTTCCATTTGTTTGGCGTGAGCATTAAACAGCCAACGGGCTTCAATATACTCGAGACCTTTATTCATCATAGTGGCAGAGTCGACGGAGATTTTACGTCCCATCGACCAGTTCGGATGGCTACATGCCTGGTCTGGCGACATTGCCGCCAGCTCGCCAATCGGCGTTTCACGAAACGGGCCACCAGACCCGGTGAGGATAATGGACGAAACGCCGTTATCTTCCAGACCAGCGTATCCCAGGTTTTGTTGAATTGTTTCCGGTAAACTCTGAAAAATCGCGTTATGTTCGCTGTCGATCGGCAATAATTGTGCCCCGCTGCGCTGTACCGCATCCATAAACAGACGCCCGCAGGTCACCAGCGATTCTTTATTTGCCAGCAGCACCTGCTTGCCCGCAGCGATAGCCGCAAGGGTTGGCAGCAAACCTGCAGCGCCAACGATCGCCGCCGTCACCTGATCGACTTCATCCAGCGCGGCCATGTCACAGGCGGCCTTCTGCCCTGCCAGCACCTGAGTTGCACAGCCCTGCTCGCGCAGGATTTCGCGCAGCTGTTTAGCAGAAGCCTCATCATCCATCACGGCCCATTTCGGTTGGAATTCCAGGCACTGCTCAGCCATGCGCGCGACATTCTTCCCGGCAACCAGCGCCGTAACGGAAAACTGCTCGGGATTATGACGGACAACGCTAAGGGTGCTGGTGCCGATAGAACCGGTGGAACCGAGGATGGTTAGCTGCTTCATGAAGAACTCTGAATGGTTGTAGTAATAAGGAACAAGTGTGCGGCGGCAAATAAGGCTTGTCTATGCCTTTGCGCCAAAAGCAAAACGCCGTAAACAAAACCCGTGAAGCGAATCACGGCCTGCGTACGGCGTTTAATCTGTCACGGTGACGATTAGAACTGCATTAACTCAGTTTCTTTATCAGTCAGAGCCGCATCGATTTTTTTGATAGCGGCATCAGTCATTTTCTGCACATCGTCCTGCGAGCGACGATCGTCATCTTCACTGATTTCTTTATCTTTTAGCAGCGTTTTCACTTTGTCGTTAGCGTCGCGACGCACGTTACGTACCGCAACGCGAGCGCCTTCAGCTTCACCACGCACAACTTTGATCAGATCTTTACGACGCTCTTCCGTCAGCGCTGGCAGTGGAACACGGATATCGCTGCCGGCAGAGCTTGGGTTCAGACCCAGGTCGGAGGTCATGATAGCTTTCTCAACGGCCGGGCTCATAGAGCGGTCGAAGACGTTGATTTTCAGCGTACGGGAATCTTCAACCGTCACGCTGGCCAGCTGGCGCAGCGGGGTTGGCGTGCCGTAGTATTCCACTACGATGCCATCCAGCAGGCTTGGGGAAGCACGGCCAGTACGGATTTTACCGATTTGGTTTTTGAATGCTTCTACACATTTTTCCATGCGTACTTCAGCATCTTTTCTGATATCGCTAATCACGTTACGAATCCTTGAAAACAGGTTATCAGGCAGACCACGCTTACCTCTGCAGCACTCATGCTGCGAGCTAAGTATAGCCCTGTTTATTCTTAGGTGTTGTTAAAGCCAAATCTTACCCTGATTAGGCTTCGGGCGAAATTACTCAGTAATCAGAGTGCCTTCTTTTTCACCCATTACCACGCGACGCAGCGCGCCTGGCTTATTCATATTGAACACACGAATCGGCAATTTGTGGTCACGGGCCAGGGTAAAGGCGGCCAGATCCATCACTTTCAGCTCTTTATCCAGCACCTCCGTATAGGTCAGCTGCTCATAAAGGGTTGCGGTAGGATCTTTAACCGGATCGGCCGTGAAGACACCGTCTACTTTAGTGGCTTTCAACACCACGTCCGCTTCGATTTCGATGCCGCGCAGGCAAGCGGCAGAATCCGTAGTAAAGAATGGGTTGCCGGTACCGGCCGCCAGGATCACTACGCGGTTATTACGCAGCAGGCTGATTGCTTCAGCCCAACTGTAGTTATCGCATACGCCGTTTAACGGGATAGCGGACATCAGGCGGGCGTTCACATAGGCGCGATGGAGCGCGTCACGCATCGCCAGGCCATTCATCACGGTCGCCAGCATGCCCATGTGATCGCCCACAACGCGGTTCATGCCGGCTTTCGCCAGGCCCGCTCCGCGGAATAAGTTGCCACCGCCAATTACCACCCCGACCTGAATACCCAGTTCAACCAGCTCTTTAATTTCCTGAGCCATACGGTCCAGTATGCTCGCATCGATACCAAAACCTTCGGTGCCCTGCAGGGCCTCGCCGCTCAGCTTAAGTAGAATGCGTTTATAGACGGGTTTTGCGTTGGTAGCCATGTTTCTTTCCTGAGAACAGTAAACGTTGGGGATGGATAATTCTGGCGACATTGTGTCGCATATCAGCAAGAACTGTATCAGATCAGACTGATATTTAAGGCTGGATAAAAAGGAACCGCCAACTGGCGGCTCCTTTTTTAACATTAAGACTGCTTGGACATTGCAGCAACTTCTGCTGCGAAGTCAGTCTCAACTTTCTGGATGCCTTCGCCCACTTCAAAGCGGATGAAGTTAGTAACATCGGCATTGTGCTCTTTCAGGAACTGACCAACGGTTTTGCTTGGGTCAATAACGAAAGGCTGGCCGGTCAGAGAAACTTCGCCGGTGAATTTCTTCATGCGGCCTTCAACCATTTTCTCTGCGATTTCTTTTGGCTTGCCAGACTGCATGGCGATGTCCAGCTGAACCTGGTACTCTTTTTCTACCACGTCAGCTGAGACATCTTCAGGCTTAACGAATTCAGGCTTGCTCGCTGCAACGTGCATTGCAATTTGCTTAACCAGATCTTCGCTCGCGCCTTTAGCGGCAATCAGAACGCCAATACGCGCGCCGTGCAGGTAGCTACCCAGCACTTCGCCTTCAAGAGAAGCAACGCGGCGGATGTTGATGTTTTCACCAATCTTGGCAACCAGCGCTACACGCTCTTCTTCGAACTGGGCTTTCAGCACTTCAACGTCAGTGATTTTGCCAGCAACAGCCGCATCCAGCACTTTATCAGCGAACGCCTGGAAACCGCCATCTTTAGCAACGAAGTCAGTCTGGCAGTTAACTTCCAGAATCACACCGTAGTTGCCTTCGATTTTGGTTTTGATCACGCCGTCAGCAGCTACGTTGCCTGCTTTCTTAGCAGCTTTGATAGCGCCAGATTTACGCATGTTTTCGATTGCCAGCTCGATGTCGCCGTTAGCTTCAGTCAGTGCTTTTTTGCAATCCATCATGCCTGCGCCAGTACGCTCACGCAGTTCTTTTACCAGAGCAGCGGTAATTTCAGCCATTCTTTAATCCTCGGTTATCTCGTGAAGAGAGATAAGCCCTGGTTCACATGTTGGCGAACCCTGACTCAAAATAAAAAGGGGGCCTGAGACAGGCCCCCTAACCAAACTATGCAATACCTGGTTAATAAGGGCTCGAGAGAGCGACCTTATTATTCAGCTTCTACGAAGCTTTCTTCTGCCTGAGCAGCCAGATCCTGAGAACGGCCTTCACGCACGGTAGCTGCAACAGCACCCAGGTACAGGGTAACAGCGCGGATTGCGTCGTCGTTACCTGGGATTACGAAATCAACGCCATCTGGATCGGAGTTGGTATCAACGATAGAGAACACCGGGATACCCAGGTTGTTAGCTTCTTTGATAGCAATGTGTTCGTGATCGGCATCGATAACGAACAGAGCATCCGGCAGGCCGCCCATGTCTTTGATACCGCCCAGGCTGTTTTCCAGCTTGTCCAGTTCACGGGTGCGCATCAGCGCTTCTTTCTTGGTCAGTTTGTCGAAGGTACCGTCCTGAGACTGGGTTTCCAGATCTTTCAGACGTTTGATGGACTGACGAACGGTTTTCCAGTTAGTCAGCATACCGCCCAACCAGCGATGGTTCACGAAGAACTGATCGCAGCTCAGAGCAGCTTCTTTTACTGGTTCGCTTGCAGCGCGCTTGGTACCAACGAAAAGGATTTTACCTTTACGAGAAGAAATCTTGCTCAGCTCAGCCAGGGCTTCGTTGAACATTGGAACAGTTTTCTCAAGGTTGATGATGTGAACTTTGTTACGTGCGCCGAAGATGAAAGGCTTCATTTTCGGGTTCCAGTAACGGGTCTGGTGACCAAAGTGAACACCAGCCTTGAGCATGTCGCGCATGGAAACAGTTGCCATGTTTAAAACCTCTATAAAGTGATTGGGGTTAAGCCTCCACGTATCCCATATTACCGACCCCTAAGGGCACCCCGGAATATGTGTCGATACGTGTGTGTTATTTACACAAAGTGAGAGTGTTGGCCGTACACCGAAAATCGGCAGAACAGTCCGGCGCGCTTTATACCACAAAAGAGACTCAGACTCCAATAGTTGTTAGCGGACGCGGCGGCTCTCCATTCTCAATTTGGCAGGGTTAGTACGCCCTGATACCATTAACGTACACCTGCTCAATTATTGTCGAAAAGTCGACACCTGCGGACCAAATTAATGGCTATTTCAATTAAAACACCTGAAGAAATCGAAAAAATGCGCGTCGCGGGCGCGCTCGCCGCCGAAGTGCTGGAAATGATCGAAGCACACGTCAAGCCTGGCGTGACGACCGGCGAACTTGACCGTATCTGCGATGATTACATCGTAAATAAACAGCATGCGGTCTCTGCGTGCCTGGGCTATCACGGCTTCCCGAAATCCGTCTGCATCTCTATTAACGAGGTGGTTTGCCACGGTATTCCGGACGACGAAAAAGTCCTGAAAGAGGGAGATATCGTCAATATCGATGTGACCGTTATCAAAGACGAGTATCACGGTGATACCTCAAAAATGTTTATCGTCGGTAAACCTACAATCCTGGGTGAGCGCCTGTGCCGCATCACTCAGGAAAGCCTCTATCTGGCGCTGCGAATGGTTAAGCCGGGTATTCGTCTGCGTACCCTTGGCGCGGCAATTCAGAAGTTCGTTGAAGCAGAAGGTTTCTCCGTTGTGCGTGAGTATTGCGGTCACGGCATCGGGCGTGTCTTCCACGAAGAACCGCAGGTGCTGCATTACGACGCAGATGACGGCGGCGTAGTGCTGCAACCGGGCATGACCTTCACCATTGAACCCATGGTCAACGCCGGCGACTACCGCATTCGTACCATGAAAGATGGCTGGACGGTGAAAACTAAAGATCGCAGCTTGTCTGCACAATACGAGCATACTATTGTGGTGACAGATAACGGCTGCGAAATTCTTACGTTACGCAAGGATGACACCATCCCGAACGTCATTTCGCATAACGAGTGATTTTCCTGGCGTAAGTCAGCAATCGAAGCCGGCCCCGCGCCGGCTTTTTTTATGGGTGGCTAATAATGAGTCCAACTTTACCCGAGCAGTTTGCCAATACGACGGAACCAGAATTTGCCGGGCAGCCGGACTACCCCAACGGTTGGGCTGACGCGGAGCTGACCTGCCCGCAGATCAAAGCGCATCTCGACACATTCCAGCGCTGGCTTGGCGAGGCTTTCGATAACGGCGTTTCCGCCGAGCAGCTAATCGATGCCCGCACCGAATTTATCGACCAGCTTCTGCAGCGGCTCTGGCTGTTCTACGGCTTTGGCGAAGTGCCGGAAGCCGCGCTGGTTGCCGTCGGCGGTTACGGGCGGGGTGAGCTGCATCCCCTTTCGGATATCGATTTATTAATCCTCAGCCGTAAACGCTTGACCGACCCACAGGCGCAAAAAATCGGCGAGCTGCTCACGCTGCTTTGGGATGTAAAGCTTGAAGTCGGCCACAGCGTGCGCACGCTCGAAGAGTGCCTGCTGGAAGGCCTGTCAGATTTAACCGTCGCCACTAATCTTATCGAAACTCGCCTGTTGATTGGCGATGTCGCCCTGTTCCTTGAGCTGCAAAAACACATCTTCAGCGACGGCTTCTGGCCGTCGGCAAAATTCTTTGCCGCCAAAATCGACGAGCAGGAAGAACGCCACCGGCGCTATCACGGCACCAGCTATAACCTTGAGCCGGATATCAAAAGCAGCCCCGGCGGCCTGCGCGACATCCACACGCTGCAATGGGTTGCCCGCCGTCACTTCGGGGCGACCTCCATGAGTGAAATGGTTGGTTTCGGGTTTTTGACGGAGGCGGAACGCAAAGAGCTGGACGAATGCCAGCATCTGCTGTGGCGCATTCGTTTTGCCCTGCATCTGGAAGTGAACCGCTACGACAACCGTCTGCTGTTCGACAGGCAGCTCAGCGTCGCCCGG
The DNA here is from genome assembly GCA_032051265.1 of Buttiauxella sp. GTDB lineage: Bacteria > Pseudomonadota > Gammaproteobacteria > Enterobacterales > Enterobacteriaceae > Dryocola. Next base: position 427,724 of record DAMBYU010000004.1, on the reverse strand, counting down.
CGCCTCAACTACAGCGGCGAAGGCAATGAGCCGGTTGAGCACATGATGAAAGACTTCTATCGCGTCACGCGCCGCGTTGGCGAGCTTAATCAGATGCTCCTGCAGCTTTTTGACGAAGCGATCCTTGCTCTGGACGCGAGTGAAAAACCCCGGCCCTTAGATGATGATTTCCAGCTGCGCGGCACGCTTATCGACCTGCGCGATGAAACGCTGTTTATACGCGAACCCCAGGCCATTCTGCGTATGTTTTATATGATGGTGCGCAATCGCGATATCAGCGGCATTTACTCCACAACCTTGCGTCACCTGCGCCACGCCCGCCGCCATTTAACCCAGCCTTTATGTTATATCCCCGAGGCGCGTGGGCTGTTTCTTGCGATACTGCGCCACCCGGGAGCCGTAAGCCGCGCGCTGGTTCCTATGCACCGTCACAGCGTGCTGTGGGCGTATATGCCGCAGTGGTCGCATATCGTCGGCCAGATGCAATTTGATCTGTTTCACGCCTATACCGTTGATGAGCACACTATCCGCGTGCTGCAAAAGCTGGAAAGCTTTTCGAAAGAAGAAACGCGCCAGCAGCACCCGCTGTGCGTCGATCTCTGGCCGCGCCTCGCCCATCCGGAGCTTATTCTGATTGCCGCCCTGTTTCACGACATCGCCAAAGGACGAGGAGGCGATCACTCGGTGCTGGGCGCGCAGGATATATTGAAGTTTGCTGAGCTACACGGTCTGAACTCGCGGGAAACCCAGCTTGTCGCCTGGCTGGTTCGCCAGCACCTTTTGATGTCCGTTACCGCCCAGCGCCGTGATATTCAGGATCCGGAAGTCATCAAGCAGTTCGCCGAAGAAGTGCAGACTGAGAATCGCCTGCGCTATCTGGTCTGCCTGACGGTGGCGGATATCTGCGCCACCAACGAAACCCTGTGGAACAGCTGGAAACAAAGCCTGCTGCGCGAACTGTACTTCGCCACTGAAAAGCAGCTTCGCCGGGGAATGCAAAACAGCCCGGATATGCGCGAGCGTGTGCGTCACCACCAGCTCCAGGCGCTCGCTCTGCTGCGTATGGATAATATTAATGAGGAGGCGTTGCACAATATCTGGCGACGCTGCCGTGCAAACTACTTTGTTCGCCACACGCCAAATCAGCTGGCCTGGCATGCGCGCCATCTGCTCAAACACGATCTTAATCAGCCGATGATTCTGCTAAGTCCGCAGGCCACGCGCGGCGGAACGGAGATATTTATCTGGAGCCCGGACCGCCCTTACCTTTTTGCCGCCGTCTGCGCCGAACTGGACAGGCGTAACCTGAGCGTTCACGATGCGCAGATCTTTACCACCCGCGATGGTATGGCAATGGATACCTTTATCGTGCTGGAGCCGGACGGCAGCCCGCTTTCCGCCGATCGCCACGAATTGATCCGTCACAGCCTGGAGCAGGCGATTACCCAGATTAGCTGGCAGCCGCCGCAGCCACGCCGCCAGTCGGCCAAACTGCGCCACTTTACCGTTGATACTGAGGTAACTTTTCTGCCAACGCACACCGACAGGCGCACCTTCCTGGAGCTGATTGCGCTCGATCAGCCCGGATTACTGGCGCGAGTCGGGGAAATCTTCGCCGATTTGGGCATTTCCCTGCACGGGGCGAGAATTACGACAATTGGCGAGCGAGTAGAAGATTTATTTATAATCGCCACCGCCGACCGGCGTGCTCTTAATAATGAGCTGCAACAAGAGGTGCGGCAACGGTTGACAGCGGCCCTTAATCCAAACGATAAATAACAATCTTTTAAATTCGTCACAATCAGGAAAACTTTAACAATGCAGCAGCTACAGAATGTAATTGAGTCCGCTTTCGAGCGCCGCGCCGACATCACTCCGGCAAACGTAGATACCGTGACACGCGTTGCGGTAAACCAGGTTATCTCCCTGCTCGACAGCGGTGCGCTGCGCGTTGCCGAAAAGATTGATGGTCAGTGGGTGACCCACCAGTGGCTGAAAAAAGCCGTGCTGCTCTCCTTCCGCATTAACGACAACCAGGTGATGGAAGGCGCGGAAAGCCGCTACTTCGATAAAGTGCCGATGAAATTCGCCAACTATGACGAAGCCCGCTTCCAGAAAGAAGGCTTCCGCGTTGTGCCGCCGGCGGCAGTTCGCCAGGGCGCATTCATCGCTCGCAACACCGTGCTGATGCCTTCTTATGTGAACATCGGCGCTTACGTCGACGAAGGCTCCATGGTTGATACCTGGGCCACCGTCGGCTCTTGCGCGCAAATCGGTAAAAACGTGCACCTGTCAGGCGGCGTTGGCATCGGCGGCGTTCTGGAGCCGCTGCAGGCTAACCCAACCATCATCGAAGATAACTGCTTCATCGGGGCGCGTTCAGAAGTAGTGGAAGGCGTTATCGTTGAAGAAGGCTCCGTGATCTCCATGGGCGTATATATCGGCCAGAGCACCCGCATTTACGATCGTGAAACCGGCGAAGTGCACTATGGTCGCGTACCGGCGGGCTCCGTCGTCGTTTCCGGTAACCTTCCGTCGAAAGATGGCAAATACAGCCTGTACTGTGCGGTTATCGTGAAAAAAGTAGACGCTAAAACGCGTGGAAAAGTAGGCATCAACGAGCTGCTTCGTACCATCGACTAAAATAAATGTTAAAAAGGCGGGTTATTCCGCCTTTTTAACATTCAGGAGTGGCGGGAAAGGAATTTTCCGTTGATTATCTATAGGTTAATGATATCGAAAAGGTAACGCTATGTACGATAACCTGAAAAGTCTGGGTATTACCAATCCTGATGAAATCGATCGTTACAGCCTCCGGCAGGAAGCCAACAACGATATCCTGAAAATCTATTTCCAGAAGGATAAAGGCGAGTTCTTTGCCAAAAGCGTGAAGTTTAAATATCCACGCCAGCGCAAGACCATTATCGCCGATGGCATAGGACAGGGTTACAAAGAAGTGCAGGAGATAAGCCCCAACCTGCGCTACGTGATCGACGAATTAGATCAGCTCTGTCAGCGAGATCGCACCGAGGTGGATCTGAAACGTAAGATCCTTGACGATCTGCGTCATCTGGAATCGGTAGTGACCAATAAGATCGGTGAAATTGAGGCCGATCTGGAAAAACTAACCCGCAATAAATAGTTCTCTATGGGCCGGGCTCCCGGCCCTTGATATTGCTGACAAAGAAGGAAAAAGCGTGGTTTTTCCTTTTTTGTGATCGATTTGTCAAAAATCAACAAATTGATTTCCCAGTGGTTTTTTAGAAAGCCTGGTTCAGGAACTTGCAGATCATAAGCTTTGCCCTTTCTTACTGCTGTTCATCCAACTGCAAAGCGACATACAGCAGCAGACGATCGTCGAAATTCCCCAGGTTCAGCCCGGTAAGTTCTGAGATACGGTTAAGCCGATACTCAAGCGTATTCCTGTGAATAAATAACGCCTTCGACGTGGCCAGCGGCTGCACGTTATGCCGAAACCATGCGCTGAGCGTTCTGCGCAGCAATCCGTTGTTATCCATAGCTTTTAAACGCGCCAGCGGACGTGCCAGCTCATTCGCCTGCCAGCCGCCGCGCAGGCTGTCGAGCAGAACGGGCAACATCAGATCCTGATAGAAGTAGCTGCGGCTTTCCGGCATACGCTGCTTGCCGACCATCATAGTGGTATGGGCAGTGCGATAAGAGCGGGCAATGCTGCCGGAGCCGGTAAAATAGTTCCCAAGCGCGACGCGAAAGCGTAACTGGCCGTTCTCTTTCATACGGCTGATAAGCTGTTCTACGCGCTTACGATGATCTTCGGCATCCCAGCGCCCAAACTGATTCAGCGCGGGCTTTAGCACCACCATTTCCGTTAAAGAGACGATGGCGATCAGGTTGTTACGCTCGGGAGTGGTAAGCGCGTTTTGCAGCTGCTGGAGCTCTTCCATGGCGCTGTCTACGCCAAGCTGGCCGCTGTCTACTTCCACTACCGCCACAACGCGGGGCTGATTGAGATCGATACCCAGCCTCTGCGCCCATTCTGTCAGCGCCGGGGAGTGCTCTTCTGCCTGAATCAGGTTCATCACCAGTTCTTCACGCAGGCGGCTGTCCTGAGCCAGCAGGTGCATCAGGCGGGACTGCTCAAGCATCATCTCTGCGGTCATACAGACCAGCTCGCCGTACTTACGCAACGACTCCGGCTCGCCGGTGAGGCCAATCACGCCGACGATTTCGCCATCGATACGCAGCGGCAGGTTGATCCCCTGGCGCACGCCGTGCAGATGCCGGGCAACGGCGTCATCGATATCCACCACGCGCCCCTGCGAGAGCACCAGCAGCGCACCTTCGTGCAGCTCGCCAATACGCTCTTTATCACCGCTGCCGATGATGCGTCCCCGGGCGTCCATCACGTTGATATTGGTGTCGATGATGGTCATAGTGCGCGCCACAATATCCTGCGCCATTTTAGTATCAAGGTGCCAGCCTGCCATTGCTTCCTCTCCAGTCGTGCTGATGGCCTAGCATAGGCGAGAAAAAACGCTCTGACATTGTGCAAACGCCCAAAGCACCGCGTAATAATATGGAGTTGTGGAAAAGCTCACAAAAAAGGGCCGCAAAAGCGGCCCTTGGCTACATGGAAGAACTTAATCCGCAGAGGATTACTGCATCAGCAGATAAATAGTGGTATCGCCGCGCTGAATGTTGAGCGCCATCACCGACGGTTTGGTATCGAGAACTTTACGCAGTTCAGCAATATTGTTCACCGGCTGCTGGTTAACGCCGATAATAACATCGCCTTTTTTCAGGCCGATGCGTGCAGCAGGCGTGTTGCCTTTCACGGAATTAACGATGACACCTTTTTCATCTTTACCGCTGCGGTTGCTCATTTCAGCGCCTTCAATGCCGGTAAAGATGGTTGAGGAATCCACCTGCGTCTGGCTGCTTTGCTGCAGCTCCAGATTCACCGAAACCGGCTTACCGTCACGCAGCAGGCCGAGAGTGATTTTGCTGCCAACCGGCATAGAACCGACTTCTGCACGCAACGCCGCAAAGCTACTGATGGCTTTACCGTTCATGGAAACCACCACGTCACCGGCTTTCACGCCCGCTTTCGCGGCGGAAGAGTTGGCCATAACCTGGCTTACAAACGCCCCGCGCTGAGCATCAACCTTCATGGCTTTTGCCAGCTCAGAGTTCAGCTCTGTGCCCATGATGCCCAGTTCGCCGCGCTTAACCTGGCCGTACTGCACCATTTGGGCGGTCAGGTTTTTCACCATATTGCTTGGGATAGCAAAACCGATACCGATATTTCCGCCATCCGGAGCAAGGATCGCGGTGTTAATCCCGATCAATTCACCGTTCAGGTTAACCAACGCGCCGCCGGAGTTGCCGCGGTTAATCGCCGCATCCGTCTGGATAAAGTTTTCATAGTTTTCGATATTCAGGCCGCTACGGCCCAGCGCCGAAACAATCCCGGAGGTGACGGTTTCGCCCAGGCCATATGGGTTACCAATCGCCACGGTGTAATCACCTACGCGCAGAGCGTCAGAGTCGGCCATTTTAATCGCCGTCAGGTTTTTCGGATCCTGTAACTGCAGCAGCGCGATGTCGGAACGCGGATCTTTACCTACGACTTTGGCTTCAAACTTGCGGCCGTCGCTCAGGGAGACCTGAATTTTAGTCGCGTTATCGACAACGTGGTTGTTGGTTACGACATAGCCTTTGGCGGCGTCAATGATGACACCTGAACCAAGAGCGGCAAATTTCTGTTGCTGCGAACCGCCGTCAGACCCGCCGTTCGGGCCACCCTGACAGAATGGGGAACTCTGGAACGGCGAACCCTCCTGGCAGAATGGCGAGTTGTCGCCGAAGAATTGCTGGAAGTTGCGCCCCATGCGCGGCGTATTTACCGTAGTGCTGCCTTCAACGTTAATACTCACCACTGATGGCATTACTTTTTCAAGCATGGGCGCAAGGCTTGGAAGCTGTTGCGTGGCAGATGCAGAAGAAGCCGTCTCAGCGGCGATGGCGGAAACGGGTCCCAGCGCCAAACTCAGACTCAGAGCCAGCGCACTCATTGCTAAAGTGGTTTTTTTCATGTCTTCAATCTCAAGTTATAAGTCACGCATAATTGCTGTGCAGGTCTATATAGAGTGGTGTTATAGCGCTTAGTTCCGCCGTTAACTCACTGGAAAAAGTAAAAAATTATTGTTCGTCTTTACAAAACTCAACGAGACGCTATTCCACAGCCATCAGGCGGCGGTATTCATCCCAGGCGTATAAATCGGTCATGCCGCTGATATAATCCTGAATCAGCCGGCAACGGTAATAATACTCCCGGACAGCAAACTCAGCGTCCGCAGGCGATAAGTCGCTCACGGCTTCGATATAAGCAAGCCGGTGTTTTGTAGATAATTTATGGTAAAGCCGCGTCTCGATGGGCAGACGACGCAAGCTCTCTTTTTCCACCAGTTCAGCAAAATCCTCACCGGACATATTGAGGAGCGGGCTATAAATTTCAAGTAAACCGCTGATAACCCGATAGCCCTGCAGTTCCAGCTGTTCTACCTCAGGATGGCTAAAGACCTGCCGTACCGCCACTTGCTTATAGAGTTCAAGCAGCCGCGCGAACGAGCTGTCGTCCTCCAGCAGGGCATGATTAAACTCGCCCGTATAAATCTCCGGAAGATTGTCGATAAAACGCTGCGCCGCATAAGGGACAAGCTGATTTAACGTATTTACCCGCAAATACATAAAAAACTGATCTTCAGTGCTGCGCCGCATCTGGTTGGTGCTGGATTTTCGCCACGCGTCATTCACTACTTTTTCAAACAGATCGCCCTGTTTGCGCTCGCCCCAGGCAGCACAGAGATGCTGGTAGAGCTGCTCGACGCTGAAAATATGTTTCTCAACCGCATCCTCCAGATCCGCCACGCAGTAAGAGATATCGTCCGCCGCCTCCATAATCCACGTCAGAGGAAAGCGGCTGTATTCACCTAGCTGAAGCTCGGCACGCAAGCGCTTGATATAGCTCTCTTCTGAAAGGTAAAAACCGGGTTTTTTCATCAAATAGGCGTGGCTTTCTGGCGGCTTGCCGACAAACCACGCGGGACGGGTATATTTCAGAATGCAGCCCACCTGCGCCCAGGTCAGATTCATCCGCAACAGGCTGTGAACCAGGCGAATGCCCTGCGCATTCCCTTCAAACTGACAAAGATCCTGCCGCACATTACGGCGCAGCTCGTTCAGGCTCTCTTCCCCTTCCCGCAGTTGCAACGCGTTGACCTTACAACGATCGTCACTACGCGGCTGGCTTCCGGCATCGGTCGGAAAGAGCCGTTGGCGAAACCAGTCATTAATGGCCGACTCACCAAAATGCCCAAAAGGTGGGTTACCAATGTCGTGCATCAGACAGGCCATTTCGACAATGCTTTCAAAGGGGCCGGTCAGCTCGTTAAGGCCATATTTTTCGAGAGACTGCTGCTCCTTAAGGCGGCTGAGAACCTCTTTGGCAATGTAGCGCCCGACCTGCTGAACTTCCATCGAGTGCGTCAGGCGTGTACGCACGGAGGCGTTGCGCTCAAGGGGAAAGACCTGCGTTTTTTGCTGCAGGCGGCGGATTGCCGGGGAGTTTATGATCCTGCCGCGATCGCTCTCAAAGATGCGCAGAATCTCATGTTCATTTTTGACCCCTTCAGGCGATCGGAAACGGCGGTGCCAGTTAATTTTCTTGCGGAAATCTAGTTCGCTCATGCCCTCTCCTTCGCCCAAACCAAGAGCGGATTAATTCCTTGATGCTTGCCATGATAGACTATGCATCCTAACTAACACGATTGCGAGTATCTCTATGAAAGCAGGCATTATTGGAGCAATGGAAGAAGAAGTTACGCTGCTGCGTGACAAAATCGACAACCGTCAAACGCTGAACATTGCGGGCTGTGAAATTTATACCGGCACCCTGAATGGGGTGGAAGTGGCGCTGTTAAAATCCGGCATCGGTAAAGTCGCGGCAGCGCTGGGCGCAACCTTATTGCTGGAGCGTTTCAAGCCTGACGTAGTGATCAATACCGGTTCCGCAGGCGGTCTGGCCCCCACGCTGAAAGTAGGTGATATCGTGGTGTCCGACGAAGTTCGCTATCACGATGCAGACGTCACCGCGTTTGGTTATGAGATTGGTCAACTGCCCGGCTGTCCGGTGGGTTTCGCTGCTGATGAAAAACTGATTGCCGCAGCCGAAGCATGCATTAGCGAGCTGAGCCTGAACGCGGTACGCGGCCTGGTGGTCAGCGGCGATGCGTTTATCAACGGTTCCGTCGCGCTGGCAAAAATCCGCCACAATTTCCCGCAGGCCGTTGCGGTAGAAATGGAAGCCACCGCCGTGGCGCACGTCTGCCACAACTTCGGCACGCCTTTCGTGGTAGTGCGCGCTATCTCTGACGTAGCCGATCAGCAGTCTCACCTGAGCTTCGATGAATTCCTGGCGGTAGCGGCTAAACAGTCCACGCTGATGGTTGAAAATCTGGTGCAGAAACTGGCTCGTGGTTAACAAAACGCTCTGGCGCGGAATAAGCGCCATTCTGTTTTGCGTGCCGTTGCTGCTGTGCGCCGCGCCGAGGGTGATTTCCCTGTCACCCGCTAATACCGAGCTTGCCTTCGCTGCGGGCATAAAGCCGGTGGCGGTGAGCGCCTGGTCAGACTATCCGCAAGAAGCTAAAAAGCTTGAGCAGGTGGCAAACTGGCAGGGCATGAACCTGGAACGCATCGTGGCGTTAAAGCCGGATGTAGTTCTGGCATGGCGCGCCGGAAATGCGGAGCGTCAGGTTAACCAGCTGGCGGCTCTTGGGATAAAAATCGTCTGGTTAGATCCCACAACCATTGAAGGCGTGATCGCCGCCCTGCGCCAGCTCGGTGAATACAGCCCAACGCCTGAAACCGCGAATCAAGCCGCCGATAAACTGGCCGCCGATTTCAACGCGCTGAAGTCCCGCTATGCGCAAACGGCGAAGAAAAAGGTGTTTCTTCAGTTTGGCCAGCACCCTCTTTTCACCTCCGGAAAAGATTCGATTCAGAACGAAATCCTGACGTTGTGCGGCGGAGAAAACATTTTTGTCGCCAGCCGCGTGCCCTGGCCGCAGGTCAGCCGTGAGCAGGTGCTTACCCGCAAACCGCAGGCTATTATCATCACAGGCGATGAAAGCAGCATCCCGCCGGTGCAGCAATTCTGGCAGGCCCAGCTGGCCATTCCGGTTATTGCGATAAATGATGACTGGTTTAGCCGCCCGGGCCCGCGTATTATCCTCGCCGCAAAACAGCTCTGTACGGAGCTGGCAAAACTATAGCGACTTGATCTGAGGGTAATAAATGCTGGTCTACTGGCTGGATATTATTGGCACAGCCGTCTTTGCTATCTCCGGCGTGCTGCTTGCCGGAAAACTCCGTATGGATCCGTTTGGCGTGCTGGTGCTGGGCGTTGTCACAGCCGTAGGCGGGGGAACAATACGTGATATGGCGCTGGCGAATGGCCCGGTATTCTGGGTAAAAGATCCGACTGACCTGGTGGTGGCGATGGTCACCTGCCTGCTGACGATCCTGCTGGTGCGCCAGCCGCGCCGCCTGCCGAAATGGATCCTCCCGGTACTGGATGCCGTCGGGCTTGCTGTGTTTGTGGGGATCGGGGTGAACAAAGCCTTTCTGGCGGGTGCCAGCCCGATGATTGCCATCTGCATGGGCGTGCTGACCGGCGTTGGCGGCGGGATTATTCGCGACGTGCTGGCGCGTGAAATCCCCATGATCCTGCGGACGGAAATTTATGCCACCGCCTGTATTATTGGCGGCATCGTGCACGCCACGGCTTTCTATACTTTCAAAGTACCTTTGGAGCAGGCAAGTATGATCGGCATGGCGGTCACGCTCACGATACGCCTGGCGGCGATTCGCTGGCATCTCAAACTGCCAACCTTTGCCCTGGATGATCGGCAATAGATAGAGAAAAGGCGGGTAACGCTTGCGCTTACCCGCCCTATAGAGAACTAAGATTTATCATGTGGATAAGGTTTTGCGCCATCCACAATTTAGTCGTTACACGCTGAAGGAAGAACCACACCCGCAGGTGCTTTTCGCATTCGGGTTAGTGACCACGAAGCGCGAACCTTCCAGACCCTCAGTATAATCCACCGCGCCGCCTACCAGATACTGCAGGCTCATCGGGTCCACCACCAGCGCAACGCCCTGCTTCTCGATGGTCATGTCGCCGTCGTTGATCTGGTCGTCAAAGGTGAAACCATACTGGAAGCCGCTGCAACCGCCGCCGGTGATGTAAACACGCAGTTTCAGATTCGGATTCTCTTCATCTGCGATCAGGCTCTTAACTTTACTGGCTGCTGCTTCTGTAAACTGCAGCGGCAGCGCTACGTCATCACTCATTTTTTGCTCCCAACGAAATAACAAACCGGGTAAATTTTAACCCGATCTTTAGGGCCATTATCTAATACGCGGTCAAATCGTTCAAGTATTCTCCCTGGCCGGGGCCTGCTCTGTTTTAGCCTGTTTTTCGGCTTCCTGCCTGGCCAGCGTACGCGCAAGTATCGAAGAGTATAGCGGTTTTCCGCCCAAAAATTGTGCCAGAAGTGTCGCGCCAAGGCAGGTAATAATCATTGGCAAAATGAGCTGGTAATTGTCAGTCATTTCCAGAACCAGCACGATGCCGGTCAGCGGTGCGCGCACCGATGCGGCAAACAACGCGCCCATGCCGGCGATAGCAAATGTTCCCATATCAAGATGATAAGCCGGGAACCAGGCGGCGCACGCCATGCCAAATGCCGTGCCGAGCAACGTCCCCAGCGCCAGCATAGGTGCGAAAATCCCCCCCGGCGCGCCTGAAGAAAAGCATAAAAGCGTAGTAACAATACGCGTGATAAAAATAAACAGCAGCATGCCGACGGTGTAATTCCCCGCAGCGGCAATCGGGATCAGGTTAAAACCACCTCCCGCCGCTGCAGGCTGGATAAGCCCTAACACACCGCTAATTCCGCCCAGCAGGCCGCCTATCAGCACCCATTTTTTAATCTCGCCGCCGTGGATACGCTGAAACATATCCTGCGTCCAGAACACCAGCGAGTTGAACAACACGCCAACCACACCGAACACCATGCCTAATACCAGATAGAGCCAAAGCGTATTAACGGGAGCATTAGAAAGTTTGCCCACTGCGATTACCGCGCTTTCGCCATTAAAAATGCGAAACACCACGCTCGACATAATCACGCCGATGAACACCGCTTTAATCGAAATCAGGTTATAGCGAAACTGCGGACGCATCTCTTCGATGATGAATAAAATGCCCGCAAGCGGCGCGTTAAATGCCGCCGAAAGCCCGGCAGCGGCGCCCGTGGCCAGTAAAGAATGACGCGCTTCCGCCCCGCGCAGACGAAAAATATCCAGCACCATGCGACCAATGTTTCCACCCAACTGCACCGTCGGGCCTTCGCGGCCCAGCACCATTCCCGCACCGAGCGTACCCATGCCGCCGATAAATTTCACCGGGATCACCCGCCACCAGCGCACCGGCCGCAGCTCTTCCAGAGCGCCTTCAATTTCGGGTATGCCTGACCCACCCGCTTCCGGCGCAAAGCGGCGCACCAGATAGTAGCCAACCATTGCTAACAGCACCGAACTGATAAACGCCAGCGGCCAGACGATCAGGGAATAATCCGCCACGTGCGCCAGCATCGCCAGGCGATTTTGTTGCACCCAGGTCACGGACTTTTCGAAAGCAACGCCAACAAGCCCGGCCAGCGTCCCGACGATAGCCGCCATAAACAGAATCGCCACCGGCGTTTTGTCCCGGCGCATCAGCTGGCGCACCATGTCGCCCCTGCGTAATCGTACGGCCTGTTGTGCTTCAAAAGAGGGTTGGGAGGGATTCATTGATATAATCATTTATAAGTAATACAAATCGAGCAGGCATTCTACCTGTTCCTACCCCGCGGGCAAAACTTTCATAACGCCGAACGTTTACCTTAGAATAGCCCATTGCCCTTCTTTCCACGCACCAGGAGCCGTTTCATGAGTAAGTCACAAAATCTGTACGCTGCCGCCCGCAAAGTCATCCCAGGCGGGGTGAATTCGCCGGTACGTGCTTTTACCGGCGTTGGCGGCGTACCGCTGTTTGTTGAGCGCGCGGACGGGGCTTACCTGTTTGATGCCGACGGCAAAGCCTATATCGATTACGTGGGTTCATGGGGCCCGATGATCCTCGGACATAACCATCCGGCTATCCGCAACGCGGTTATTGAAGCCGTGGAGCGCGGCCTGAGTTTTGGCGCGCCAACCGAAATGGAAGTAAAAATGGCGGAGCTGGTGACAGAGCTGGTGCCGACGATGGATATGGTCCGCATGGTGAACTCGGGAACGGAAGCCACCATGAGCGCCATCCGCCTGGCCCGCGGCTTCACCGGCCGCGACAAAATTATCAAATTCGAAGGCTGCTACCACGGCCATGCCGACTGCCTGCTGGTGAAAGCCGGTTCCGGCGCGCTGACCCTGGGCCTGCCAAACTCACCCGGCGTGCCTGCTGATTTCGCAAAACACACCCTGACCTGTACCTATAACGATCTCGCCTCCGTACGTGAAGCGTTAGAACAGTATCCGCAGGACGTGGCCTGTATCATCGTGGAGCCTGTCGCGGGCAACATGAACTGCATCCCACCAAACGATGACTTCCTGCCGGGCCTGCGCGCGCTGTGCGATGAGTTTGGCGCCCTGCTGATTATCGACGAAGTGATGACCGGCTTCCGCGTGGCGCTTGCCGGCGCGCAGGCTTATTACGGCGTTGAGCCGGATCTAACCTGCCTTGGCAAAATCATCGGCGGCGGTATGCCGGTGGGCGCATTTGGCGGCCGCCGTGAAATCATGGACGCGCTGGCACCAACAGGCCCGGTTTACCAGGCGGGTACGCTTTCCGGTAATCCAATCGCTATGGCTGCGGGCTATGCCTGCCTGACAGCGGTTTCCCAGCCGGGCATCCACCAGACGTTAACTGAACTGACGGAAATGCTGGCCGATGGCCTGCTGCGGGCGGCAAAAGAAGAGAATATCCCGCTGGTCATTAACAACGTTGGCGGCATGTTCGGCCTGTTCTTTACCGATGCGCCAACCGTGACCAACTACAAAGATGTGATGGCCTGCGACGTGGAACGCTTTAAGAAGTTCTTCCATCTGATGCTGGAAGAAGGCGTTTACCTGGCACCGTCCGCGTTTGAAGCGGGCTTTATGTCCGTTGCGCACTCGAAGGAAGATATTCAGAAAACCATCGACACCGCGCGCCGGGTGTTTGCGAAGCTTTAAGTCCGGGTGCCCTCTTCGGTGAAGAGGGCACAATACTCAACGACTCTGCTTACGCAGCAAATACACGAAATAAGGCGCGCCGATAAAGGTCGCCAGCAGCCCGGCAGGCACCTGATCCGGGAACATCAGCATCCTTCCGCACCAGTCCGCAGCCACCATCAGCATCCCGCCCAGCAGGGCAGCCATAATTAATTGCGGCATCGCGCGGCGGAAACCGAGCATGCGTGCGATATGCGGAGCCATCAGCCCGACAAAGCTCAGCGGCCCGACGGTTAGCGTTGCAGCGGCGGTCAAGGTGGCCGCCAGCAATAGCAGCCCAAACCTTGAAGGCGTAAGCGCCATGCCCACCGCACGAGCGGTTGCGCCACCCAGCGGCAGAATCATCAGCCAGCGGCGGCACAGCGGAGTCAGAGCAAACAGCACGACCATCAGAACCAGCGTTTTCACCGCCTGATCGCCCGTCACGCTATAGGTTGAGCCGGAAATCCAGGTGAGAATACCCGCCATACGCGGATCGCCGCTTGCCATCAGCAGCATCAGCAGCATGGTAAAAGCGGTACTGAGCGCCATACCCGCCAGCAACATGCGCTGAGGGGAGAAGCCCCCGCGCCCTGCCGCCACCATAATGACCAGCAACGTAGCCGCCGCGCCGAGGCTGCCCGCCGGGAACAGCCAGCCGAAGGCGTCGCCCGGCACGATAAACAGCATGATGACCACCCCGAATGCGGCGCCGGAGCTAATCCCCAGCACTTCAGGACTTGCCATCGCATTACCTGTCAGGCGCTGGATCACGCAACCCGCCACGGCCAGCATCATCCCGGCGCTCAGCGCTGCCAGCATACGCGGCCAGCGCCATGGCAGCAGGTCGTGGAACATATCACCGCTAACCCAGTTCCAGCCGTGCGCATCGCGCCCCAGCGTCAGGGCGGTAACAATCACTAACGCCAGCAGGCCGCCCGCAACCAGCGCCCACCAGCCAGGATGCTGACGTTCGGCAGGCACGTTATCACCGGCATTCATAGCGGGCGTGCCTACGGTGCGCAGGCGAGGCAGCAGCCACAGCAGCAATGGCGCGCCGATCAGCGCGGTTACGGTGCCGGTCGAAATTTCGCGCCATGCGCCTGTCAGCCAGATAACGGCCTGATCCGAGAGCCAGAGGATCAGCGCGCCGATAAGCGGCGCGAGGAACAGGCGCGCCACCAGGCGACGAGCGCCCAGCATCTTCGCCAGCAAAGGCGCAAACAGGCCGATAAAGCCGATGATCCCCACCGCGTTCACCAGCAATGCGCTGATCGCGATGGCTAGAATTAACGTTGCGAGGCGCACCAGGGACAGCGCAAGACCAAGGTTTCGGGCAACGCCATCATCGAGTCCCATCAGCGTCAGCGGACGCAATAACAGCAGGGTCAGCAGCAGCCCGCCTGCCAGGCGCGGCCACAGGCCGTTGACGATGCTCCAGTCCTGCTGATTCAGCGCGCCCGTGCTCCACAGGAACATATTCTGCAACTGATCGTGATGGAAGATGGCTAACAGCTGGTTTACCGCCCCGCAATACAAGCTGAGCACCAGGCCCGCCAGGATGAGCGTAACCGGCGACAATCGCTTGCCCCACGCCACGCCAAACACCAGCAGGCCAACCACGCCCGCGCCGATCAGCGCAGCAAATTGTTGGGTCTCAAAGCCCCCCGGCAGCGCCCATAATGTCGCGACGGTAACGCCCAACTGAGCGCCGCTCGCCACGCCCAGCGTGGTGGGTTCAGCCAGAGGATTTCGCAGCACCTGCTGGAATAAGACACCGACCAGCCCCAGCCCCGCGCCAACCAGCAGTGAAATCGCCAGCCGTGGCAGCAGGCTGTAGTGGAACAGCATCTGGTTGATATTGTCGATATTGGGCTGCCACCAGGCTTTAGCCCACTGCGCCGAAGGCAATTGTGCATGCAGATTGTGAAGCGTCAGCGCGCAGGCAACGATAAACAATAATGACAGCAGCGCGGCAGGAAACAGAACATGATGACGCCTCACGCCGCGCTCCCTACGGCTTGCGCCAGCATTTTAGTAAAGTTCATGGCGGAGATAGTCGCGCCGTACAGCCACACGGCCGGCACGCGCTGGAAACGGCTCTGGCGGACAAACGGCATCGCTTTCCATAACGGCGTCGCCATCACTTTTTCCATTTCGGCATCGTTGTTGTGATCAAAGCAAATCACATCCGCATTTTTAATTGCCACAAGACGCTCAAGCCCAACAACCGCCGTGCCCCAGAAGTTTGTTTCGCCATGCCAGGCATTTTTCACCCCCAGCAGATCCATTACCTCCTGGAAGAGGCTATTTTGCCCGACGATTAACGCATGATGCGGATCGAGCAGCGTCATCAGCAGCACGGGGCGATCGTCTCGCTGAGCAAAGCGCGGCTTCATTTCAGCGATAAATCGATCGAAATGAGCCAGATGATCTTTCGCCGCCTGCTGCATGTCCAGCTTATCGCCAAGTTCCGTGAGCGAATGGCGCGCCACGGTCAGCGGTTTGCCTGAGCCATCATTAAAGTTAAAGCCCAGCCCCGGCGCGATGCGGGTCATTTTTTCGGGCGACGGCCCATAGCCCGCAGAGTAGAGGATCAGCGACGGCTTAAGCTGCGTAAGCAGCTCCAGATTAGGTTCAGTACGCAGACCAACGTCGATGACGCTTACGGGCAGTTCAGGTTCGCCTACCCAGGCGCGATAGTTATTGATGTCTGCGACCGCCATCGGCGTAACGCCAAGCGCAAGCATCAGCTCAGCGGGCAACCATTCGAGGGCGACGATACGATGGGGATCGATAGACATCGCGCGAGCGCAGTCCATCCTGAATAAGAGCGGCGATAACGCCAGCGCCGTCAAAAGCTGACGACGGCTGATTGACGGGTTGATCGGTTTGGACATCAGTAAACAAAGCTCACTGGCGCGGCACCCGCCGGGTGCGGCAAAATTCCCATTGGAATACCGTAAATTTGCTCCAGCGTTTCGCTGCGCATCATCTCCGCCGGGCTGCCCTGCGCAATCATTTCGCCCCCGCGCAACGCCACCAGATGGTCACAATAGCGGGCGGCCATATTGATATCGTGCAGAACGGCAATCACCGTTAAGCCGCGCTCCTGGCTCAGTCGATGGATTAGCGCCAGCACATCAACCTGATGAGCGATATCCAGCGCGGAGGTCGGCTCGTCAAGCAGCAGGCAGCGGCTGTCCTGCGCCACCAGCATGGCAATCCATACGCGTTGTCGTTCGCCGCCGGAAAGACTGTCTACCAGACGATGGGCAAAGGGTTTCAGGCCGACACGCGTAATGGCATCCTCCACCTGCTCTCTGTCCGCCACGCCAAAACGCCCCAACGCGCCGTGCCACGGATAGCGGCCAATGGCCACCAGCTCGCGTACCGTCATCCCTTCGGCTGCCGGAAGCTGCTGCGGTAAATAGGCAACCTGACGAGCAAACGCCTTGCTGCTCCAGCTATCAAGCGGCTGCCCGTTTAAGCGAAGCTCACCCTCCGACGGTTTCTGATGACGACCCAGCATTTTCAGCAACGTGGATTTCCCCGAGCCATTATGACCAATCAGGCCGGTAACTTTGCCGACCGGAAAGGTAAATGACAGCGGATGGAGTAACGTGCGGCCAGGCACACGGAAGGTGACATCTGTGAGGCTAAAGGTGGTGTCTGGATGGGAGTGTTTGTCGTGCATGGTAGCCCAACTTGTTGAAGGGCACGGCGAACCGTGCCCCGAAGTACATTAGAAACGGAAGGTCGCGGTGGCAACCACCTGACGTTCTGCGCCCCAGAAGCAACCGTAAGTCTGGAAGCAGCTGGCAACGTATTCACGATCGAGCAGGTTGTTGACGTTTACCGCAATGCTGGAACCGTTCAAACCGAAACGACCCAGGTCATATTTTACCACGGCATCCATTACCGCAGCGCTGCCAACTTCGAAAGAGTTCGCCGGATCGCCGTAGCTTTTACCGATGAAACGACCACCGGTACCCAGAGTCAGACCGCTAAGCGCACCTTCGTTAAAGGTATAATCACCCCACAGGGAAGCCATGTGCTCTGGCACCTGCTCTGGCGTGTTGCCTTTCAGCGTAGTGTCTTTGGTATATTCAGCATCGGTATAGGTATAAGAAGCAGTCACGTTGATATTGGCGTTAACGGCCGCTTTTGCTTCCAGCTCTACACCGCGAGCGCGAACTTCACCAGCAGGGACCTGATTGAGAGCATTGTTCGGGTCGGCCATCAAAGTATCAGACTTGGTCAACTGATAAACCGCACCTGTAATAACTATCGGCAGATCTTTCGGCACATATTTCACACCAGCTTCGTACTGTTCGCCTTTAGAGGGTGCATAGGCAACACGTGGCGTGCTGTACAGACTAAACGCGTTAGGTTCGAAAGACTGGCTATAGCTAATGTACGGTGAAATACCATTATCAAACAGGTAGTTAACACCACCACGCCAGGTAAACTGATGATCGTTACGATCGATATAGCCATTATCATCACGAACGGTTGTTGCTTGTTTAGACCAGTCGTAACGTCCGCCAAGCGTCAGAACCCATTTGTTCCACTCAGCCTGATCCTGCACATACAAACCTGTCTGCTTACTTTCGTTCATCTGGTAAGGCACTGCATCGCCAAAATCAACGGAGTCCATGGATGGCAGGTTGTTCAAATCAAGCGCCGGAGCATTACCGAATAATGCGCTGATATCGTTACGCATACGCGAGTAATCAATGCCTGTTAACAGAGTATGATCGACTTCACCTGTTGCGAATTTACTTTGCAGTTGGGTGTCAACGCTGAAGTTTTGCAGGCGTTCCTGGTCAACTACCGTTCCACGGCCTAAATAATGAGCCTGCTGCTCCGGTGTCATTGCCTGACAATAAGCGTTGAACAAATTCATGCTGTTATTACATAACCCGGTACCGTAAGCGCTCTGCTGAGCAACTTTCATTTCAGAGAAACGCAAATTCTGGCGAACGGTAAAGGTGTCGTTAAAACCATGCTCAAAGCTATAACCAACCATTTTCTGGTTGCGAGAATAGGTATTATTAGTGGCGCCTTCATTGTAACTTGTCGGCAGATGTCCACCGTTTGGCAGTGGTTCTACCGTGCCTTCTTTTGGCAACCAACCGTAGTAACCTGTGTCAGGCTCATTCTGGAAGTAGGACAAGAAGGTGAAGTTAGTTTTATCATCCGGACGCCATGAGAAAGAAGGAGCAATAGCGTAACGCTGTGATTTTGAGTTTTCCTGCTGCTCATTGCCTGAGCGAGCCACACCGGTTAAGCGATAGGAATAGACGCCATCGTCGTCCAGCGCATCACTGAAATCAAACCCAGTCTGGAAAAGGCTATCAGTGCCCATTTTAAACTGTACTTCGTGCAAAGGCTCAGTCGTTGGACGCTTGCTAACCATAGAAACGATGCCGCCTGGACTGCTTTTCCCATATAGCACAGAAGTTGGGCCACGCATTAATTCAACACGTTCCAACATGTACGGGTCAATGACGGCATCGTTATAGAAATCGCCCTGCAATTTCAGGCCATTCAGGTAATTATTCTGGTTGAGTCCCACGGAAGAAAAACCACGAATGATAACAAAATCATACGTGTTTGAAGCACCACGGCTGCTTACCGTGACGCCAGGTGTATAGCCCAGCGCTTCTTTAACAGACTGGAATTGATGCATCTGCATCTCTTCGTTGGTTACAACTGAAATGGACTGCGGAGTTTTTTCAATTGGAGTGTCTGTTTTCGTGGCTGTTGCTGCATGTTTAGCCGCAATTGTCGGAGCCGGTCCCCACGCGCTTTCCTGCGGAGCGGCGGCAGAAACGGTAATAGTGTCTTCTTTGGTGCTGGTGCTGTCAGCTGCAAATGCCGTACCGCTAACGCCACTTACGGCGGCGGCAACAAACAGAGCAAGTTTGCAAAGGGAGATGTTGGCTGGCAGACCTTTATGTGAACGCGCCATAGTGGATTCTCTGATGGAATGATGAATGATAACGTAAACGATAATTATTATTATGCAGGCGGGATTTTAGACGAAACGGAAACTGCATAGCAAGCGGATCACAACCCTTACAGGACTAAGGGAATGATAATTAACCAGAGGGACATTCAGGGATTAACACAAAAGAAAAACCCCCGTTACATCCGGGGGTTTTATGTAACGAACAGCGCAGATTAGTTACTGCCGAACATATCCTTAATCCAGCCTGCCACGCCATCGCTCTTCTCTTGCTGAGCAGGCTGCTGTTGCTGCTGTTGCTGTGGCGGCTGTTGAGGCTCGTCGGAAGATTGATCGAACGGATTATTCATCTGCTGTTGCTGCAGGCTCTGCTGGCACAGCGCGTCCGGGTTAGTCGTCCAGACCGGCAGGGTACGCGTTGCACCACCCGCGCACTGGAAGTTACCTGCGTCATCAATACCCATATCGACAATATCTTCCGGGGCCGTTAACGTCAGCGGGATTGGCGTCTGGTTTGCCAGATAACGCTGATAAAGGGCCATCGCTCCGCTTGCACCGTACAGTTTGGTTGGCTGGTTATTATCGCGGCCAACCCAGGTGATGGTCACTTCTTTACCGTCAATGCCCGCAAACCAGGTATCCACGTTGTTGTTCGTGGTGCCCGTTTTACCGGCCAGGTGCAGGTTAGGATATTTGCCGCCCAGAGCTCGCCCGGTACCACGCGCCATAACCTGCTGCATGGTATAGAGCGTCATATACGCCGCTTGCGCAGGCACAGCCTGTTCCGCCTGCGGGTAACTCTGATAGAGCACGGTGCCATCTTCTGCAATTACCGAACGCAGCGCGGAAAGCGTGGCGCGGTTACCGCCGCTGGCGATAGTCTGGAACGCCTGCGCGACCTGAATCGGCGTCAGGTTCAGCGCGCCCAGAATCATGGCCGGGACAGGGTTAAGCTGATCTCTCGGCACGCCCAGTTTTGTCCAGGTTTCCGTCACGGCCGGCAGACCAAGCGCCATTCCCAGGTTTACGGTTGGCACGTTCATGGAGCGGGTTAGCGCATCCACTAGCATTACCTGGCCGCTAAAGCGACGATCGTCGTTCTGCGGTGACCAGACCTGGCCGTTCGGCTGACGCAGGGCGATCGGCGCATCCGCAATCCAGGTATTCAGACGATAGGTGTCCGGCTGGCTTAACGCCGTCAGATAGGTCGCAGGCTTCGCCAGTGAACCGATTGAACGACGGGCCTGCATTGCACGGTTGAAGCCAGCAAACTGGGTTTCCGCCCCGCCAACCATCGCGCGTACTTCGCCGGTGTACCTGTCAACAATCACCATTGCCGCTTCAAGATCTTTCAGCTTGCGTGAGGCGCGCAGTACAGGTACGCCTTCGCTGACCGCTTTTTCCGCCGCATCCTGAGAAACCGAGTCGAAGGTGGTGAAGATCTTCACGCCGGAGAGATCTTTTAACTTATCGCCCAGTTTCGCCTGCAATTCGTTACGCACCATCTGCATAAACGCAGGCTGCGGCGTAATTACCCCGCCACGCGGCTGCACGCCGAGAGGACGAGCGCTCAGCATATCGTACAGTTCCTGATCGATGACCTTCTGCTCTTGCAGCAGGCGCAGCACCAGGTTACGACGTTCGAGAGCCAGTTTTGGGTTGCGCCACGGGTTATAGATCGACGCCCCTTTCACCATGCCCACCAGCAGCGCCTGCTGATCAAGGCTCAGCTCCTCCACCGGACGACCAAAGTAGTACAGGCTCGCCAGCGGGAAGCCGCGGATTTCATTATCACCGCTCTGACCGAGATACACCTCGTTCAGGTACAGCTCCAGAATACGATCTTTGCCATAGCGGGCGTCCATGATCAGCGCCATGTACGCTTCGTTCGCTTTGCGCCAGTAAGTTCTTTTACTGGAGAGGAACAGGTTCTTCACTAACTGCTGGGTCAGCGTACTCGCGCCCTGCACCGTACGTCCTGCGGTAAGGTTCGCCAGCATTGCACGGCCAATGGAGTAAACGCTGATCCCGTCATGTTCATAGAAGTGACGGTCTTCGGTAGCGATAAGCGTGTCGACCAGCAAATCCGGGAAGCCCGTACGCGGCACAAACAGACGCTGCTCGCCGTTTGGCGAAGACAGCATGGTTATCAGGCGCGGATCCAGGCGGAAGAAACCGAAGCTGCGGTTGCTGTCCATGTTCTGGATCGACTCCAGTCGATTGCCATCAAACACCAGGCGGGCGCGGATCTGCCCTTCCTTGCTGTCCGGGAAATCAAACGGGCGACGGATCATCTCAATACTGTTGGCCTGCACGGTAAACTCACCCGGACGCGTCATGCGCGTGACCTGGCGATACTGTGTGGCTTCCAGCAGATTAATCATCTCTTTTTTGCTGTACGGCATGTCTGGCTCAAGGTTCACCATGCGGCCATACACCGCCGCCGGGAGCTGCCAGACTTTGCCGTCGATACGGCTGCGAATCTGCTGGTCCAGGTAGACGCCGTAAATCACAAACAGCACCACAAAGACAACAAACAGCTTCACTAAGATCCATAGCCAGCGGCGTTTTTTACGCGGCGGACGGCCATTACCGCCCCCCTTCCCTTTACGTGGCGGCATCGGTTCCTCATCATCGTAGTCATCAGCGTAATCGTCGTCATACTCTTCTTCCCTGAGTCGACGACGGCTTACCTTCGCTTGTGTGGGACGTTTAGGTTTTCCTTTACGTCCAATAGGTTCGCGGTCATTCCCCGCCATTGCTTTCTCCACCAAAAATGAGGCGCACGGCCTGATTCTCCTTTCTTCCGCCGATGACGGAAGAAGAAATCTCTCAAAGTCACTGATACTTTTTGGTACGCCGCGTCGGCAGCGCCGTTGCCGGCGAGTCCGGCCAGACATGCTTCGGATAGCGTCCCTTCATCTCTTTTTGCACCTCCCGGTACGCTCCGTTCCAGAACGCGGTTAAATCGCGCGTAATCTGTAACGGACGCTGGGCGGGAGAGAGCAGCTCCAGCACTAACGGCACGCGTCCCTCGGCAATCACCGGGGTTTGCGCTTCACCAAACATTTCCTGCATGCGCACCGCCAGCACGGGCGGATTGTCTGCGTCGTAGCGGACAGCAATCTGGCTTCCGGTCGGCACAGTGTAATGAGTTGGCAGCACACTATCCAGACGTTGACGCATGCTCCACGCTAGCAGGTTCTGTAACGCCCGGTTGATATCGATATTTTTCAGCGCGCGCAGCGAGTGTACGCCAGTCATTTCCGGCAGCAGCCAGCTATCCAGATCCCGCAGCAGCGCTTCGTCACTCACATCTGGCCAGCTATGTTCAGGAAGCCATTTTGCCGCGCATGCCAGACGAACGCGTAATTGCTGCGCCTGGGAAGACCAGTTCAACACGCCCAGCCCACGGTCGCGAATACCGTTTAGCATCGCCTGGTGCAACTCATCTTCAGAAGGTTTTGCCAGAGGCTGAACCTTTATCACCAGTTGACCAATCTGCGTGCGGCGAAACGCTTTTAGCGTTCCCTGCGTTTCGTCCCACTCTACGGAATCGCTTTGGGTCAGCAGTCCAGGCACGCTTGCCACCAACGCGTCGATATCCAGCGGCAGCGCCTGAAGCATACGCGCATCCGGCGTCTGGCTACCCTGCAAAAGCAGCGGCGCAAGCAGCCATTCATAGCGGGTCAGCGCGTCGTCCTGGTTTAACATTGCCCCCATGCCGTTCGCCAGCTGGTAGCGCCCATCCTGTCCGCGCCTGCGGGCGATACGGTCGCCAAACGCCTGCGCAAGCAGCGGGCCTGCAAGCCCGATATCAACCTGCCCGCCCCGGCTGTTCAGGCGTTTAAGAAGCTGGTTTGCGCGCTGCTGCCAGTTTTCCTGACGGCGGCCAAACGCGTTGCGCAAATCGCTGTCCTGGCCACGAGGGGGTTCTTCCAGGATGGCGACAAGGCGCGCTGCCGTCGCCTGCTCATCAGGCGTTCTGGCCGCAACCAGCATAGCGGCAAAACGCGGATCGTTGCCGAGCCGCGCCATTTTTTGCCCGCCTGGCGTCAGGCGATTTTGTTCATCCAGCGCGTTGAGCTGGCGCAGAAGCTGCTGCGCCGCGTGAAGCGTAGCCGCTGGCGGCGCATCCAGCCAGGTCAGTTGATTCGGGTCCTGACATCCCCACTGTAAAAGCTCAAGCCACAGGCCGGAAAGATCGCTTTGCAGAATTTCCGGTTCGCTCTGCGCGCTCGCGCGCTCGGCCTGCTCACCGCTGGTCAAATGTAAACAAATACCCGGTTCGAGTCGTCCGGCACGCCCGGCGCGCTGGGTCATAGAAGCCTGGCTGACGCGCTGCGTGACCAGTCGCGTCAGCCCCGATCGCACGTCAAAACGCGCTGCGCGTTCAAGCGCGCAGTCAACGACCAGCCGGATGCCTTCAATCGTCAGGCTCGTCTCGGCGATGTTGGTTGCCAGCACCACTTTACGTCTGCCGGGAGCTGCCGGCAGTATGGCTTTACGCTGCTCGCTGAGCGGCAGGGCGCCGTACAACGGGCAAAGCTGCACATCACTCGCTATACGTTCCTGAAGCTGCTCCTGCACGCGCTGAATTTCCCCCACCCCCGGCAGAAACAAAAGCAGCGAGCCTGATTCTTCGCGCAGCAGGTTTGCTACGGCGATGGCAACGGCTTCGTCAAAACGTTGATGGGCAGCAAGCGGGCTGTAGCGGCGTTCTACCGGATAAGCACGCCCTTCAGAGCTAATCACCGGCGCATCGGGGAGACAGCGCTGCAGGCGCTGATTATCAAGCGTTGCCGACATGATCAGCAACTTAAGGTCTTCACGTAGCCCTTGCTGCACGTCGAGCAGCAGCGCTAAAGCCAGATCGGCCTGCAGGCTGCGCTCGTGGAATTCATCGAGGATCACCAGCGCGATGCCGTTAAGTTCGGGATCCTGCTGGATCATTCGGGTCAGGATCCCTTCGGTCACCACTTCAAGCTGGGTATTCGCCCCGACGCAGGTTTCGGCACGCATGCGGTAGCCAACGGTTTCTCCGCTTTTCTCACCCAGTGATTCTGCCAGCCTCTGCGCGACGTTACGCGCCGCAAGGCGACGCGGTTCCAGTAATAAAATGCGTCCGTTTATCACACCGGATTTAAGGATCTGCAGCGGCAGCCAGGTAGATTTACCCGCACCGGTAGGCGCGTTGAGCAGGACTTGCGGCGAGTGTTTAAGCGCGTGAAGAACATCGGGTAACACCGCAGCGACCGGTAATAACGACACAAACAGCTCCAAAGAGTTAACATACGCAATCGCGCATTGTAGCATCCCGCAAAACCTTAACCGAGAGACAACTATGGCCGACACTCGCCGACTGTTCTTTGCCCTCGACATGCCCACCGAGGTGCAGCAGCAGATTATTCACTGGCGCGCCGAAAATTTCTCTGCTGATGCCGGACGGCCCGTCGCGGCGGCAAACCTGCATCTGACGCTCGCTTTTCTGGGCGACGTGAGCGCCGACAAGCAAAAAGCGCTCTGCCAGCTTGCCGGACGTATTCAGCAGCCTGGTTTTACGCTGACGCTGGATAACGCGGGACTTTGGGTTCGTTCACGCGTTGTCTGGCTCGGCCCGCGCCATGCGTCACTCGGCCTGATTCAACTGGCCAATATGTTGCGCGCGCAGGCGGCACGGAACGGCTGCTATCAGAGCCCACAGCCTTATCATCCGCATGTGACGCTATATCGCAACGTGACCCGATCCGTCGCCATTCCACAGCCCAACTTTCGCTGGCAGTTTAAAGTCGAAGAATTTGTGCTTTACGAGTCCATTTTCGCCCAGGGACGTACTCGCTACCGGCCGCTGGAACGTTGGCCATTAGGTAATAAGGAAGAGTAGATGGAATTTACCCCGGCGCTACAGTCCGCCACGCTGCTTAAACGTTACAAACGCTTTCTGGCCGATGTCATCACCCCTGCGGGCGAATTACTGACGCTTCACTGTCCAAACACCGGCGCCATGACCGGATGCGCAACCCCTGGCGATACCGTCTGGTATTCAACTTCGGCAAATTTAAAGCGCAAATATGCCCATACGTGGGAGTTAACGCAGACGCAAAACGACGACTTCATTTGTGTAAATACATTGCAGGCAAATAACGTCGTCAAGGAAGCGCTAAGGGAAAATCTGCTCCCGGAATTAAGCGGTTATACAAAAATACTGAGCGAAGTGAAGTACGGTGCGGAACGCAGCCGCATCGACTTTATGCTACAGGCGGATAATAAGGTTAACTGCTATATTGAAGTGAAATCAGTCACGTTATCCGAACAGGGAAGTGGCTTTTTCCCGGATGCCGTCAGCCTTCGCGGGCAAAAACATCTGCGGGAATTGATGAGCGTGGTCATGCATGGAGAACGCGCGGTGCTGCTGTTTGCGGTGTTACACTCCGCCATCACTCGTGTCTCCCCGGCACGCCACATCGACGCAAAATATGCGCAACTTTTGTGCGAGGCGCAGGAATGCGGGGTAGAAATAATTGCCTGGCGGGCAGAACTTTCTGCAGGCGGGCTTACTCTAACCTCGCCGTTGCCTGTCTGTTTATAGCATTTCATTTATAAAGAGCAGTTAACGTATTGTATGTTTTGTGTTCTGGCCGCTCGCGTAAATACGCTTTTCTTCACAGGGTTGTCAAGAGAGGAATTTATATAATTGCCATCCTGAAAAGCATCTGCTATTTATAGCGGCCTGATTTTCCCCCAACAGGGGACCGATAGTGCGTGTTAAGGAGAAACAACATGCAAGAAGGGCAAAAGCGTAAAACATCGTCCCTGAGTATCCTCGCCATCGCTGGGGTGGAGCCATACCAGGAGAAAGCGGGCGAAGAATACATGAACGAAGCCCAGCTGTCGCACTTCAGGCGTATACTTGAAGCCTGGCGTAACCAACTTATGGATGAAGTTGATCGTACCGTCACGCATATGCAGGATGAAGCTGCTAACTTCCCGGACCCGGTAGACCGTGCCGCCCAGGAAGAAGAGTTCAGCCTGGAACTGCGCAACCGCGATCGCGAACGTAAACTGATCAAGAAGATCGAGAAGACGCTCAAGAAAGTAGAAGACGAAGATTTCGGCTACTGCGAATCTTGTGGCGTTGAAATTGGTATTCGTCGCCTTGAAGCTCGTCCGACGGCTGATTTGTGTATCGACTGCAAAACGTTGGCAGAAATTCGCGAAAAACAGATGGCCGGCTAAACGGCCCGCAATTTCACCACTTTTAAGGCGGGATCTTCTCCCGCCTTATTCATTTCTGGCTCCAGACAGATGACAGCTCCTCACTACATCGGGCGCTTTGCCCCCTCGCCTTCGGGTGAACTCCATTTCGGCTCGCTGATTGCCGCCCTTGGCAGCTATTTGCAGGCACGCGCAAACCAGGGACAGTGGCTGGTCCGCATCGAAGATATCGATCCTCCTCGTGAAGTGCCTGGTGCCGCTGAGACAATTTTACGGCAGCTTGACCATTACGGGCTGCGCTGGGATGGCGAGGTGCTGTGGCAGTCTCAGCGCCATGAAGCCTACCGCGAGGCGCTGGCCTGGCTTCGCAAACAGGATTTAAGCTATTACTGCACCTGTTCCCGCAGCCGCATACAGCAGATTGGCGGTTTCTACGACGGCCACTGTCGGACGTTAAACCATGGGCCAGAAAATGCGGCGATGCGTCTGCTGCAGCAGCATCCGGTATTGAGCTTTAAGGATCGACTGCGTGGCGAGTTAATTGCCGACGACAAGCTTGCGCGGGAAGATTTTATTATCCATCGTCGCGACGGGCTATTTGCTTATAATCTGGCCGTGGTGGTTGATGATAATGACCAGGGCGTGACCGAGATCGTCCGCGGCGCCGATTTAATCGAACCGACCGTAAGGCAAATTTCGCTTTATCAGCAGCTTGGCTTTCGGGTGCCGGATTACGTTCATCTGCCTTTAGCGCTAAACGAGCAAGGCAATAAATTATCCAAGCAAAACCATGCTCCCGCCCTGCCGCAGGGCGATCCACGCCCGGTGTTGATTGCCGCTTTAACCTTCTTAAACCAGCCGGTTATTTCCCACTGGCGGGATCTCTCCCTTGAGGGGTTACTAAGCGAAGCGGTGGAAAAGTGGGCGCTGGTAAACGTCCCATTAAATGCATCCATGAATACATCATTCTCAAATGCCCCGCACTGAGCTATGATTAGCCGCTGTTTTTTTTGTCCCTATGATTGACACTGCCGAGGTGGACTATTTTTACCCGAGTCGCTAATTTTTGCCGCAAGGTGCTTAACCGCGATGATATTGTGGCGCAGGAGAGCGAAGATCTCCCGCAAATCACGGTCATTCCGCGTGACCAGCACGCTATCTCCCGCAAAGATATCAGTGAAAATGCCCTCAAGGTGCTCTATCGACTGAACAAAGCGGGCTATGAGGCTTACCTTGTTGGCGGCGGCGTTCGCGACCTTTTGCTGGGCAAAAAACCAAAAGATTTTGACGTGACTACCAGCGCCACGCCGGATCAGGTGCGTAAACTGTTCCGTAACTGCCGTCTGGTGGGCCGTCGTTTCCGCCTTGCTCACGTCATGTTTGGGCCAGAAATCATCGAAGTCGCTACCTTCCGTGGTCACCACGAAGAGCAAAAAGCGGACCGTCAGACCTCGCAAACCGGTCAAAACGGGATGCTGCTGCGCGATAATATCTTCGGCTCTATCGAAGAAGATGCCCAGCGCCGCGACTTCACGATTAACAGCCTCTATTACAGCGTGGCGGATTTCTCAGTCCGCGATTACGTTGGCGGCCTGCGTGATTTACGCAACGGCGTGATTCGTCTGATTGGCGATCCGGAAACGCGCTACCGTGAAGACCCGGTGCGTATGCTGCGTGCGGTACGCTTTGCAGCCAAGCTGAATATGACCATCAGTCCGGAAACCGGCGAACCTATTCCACGCCTCGCCACGTTGATTAACGATGTGCCGCCTGCGCGCCTGTTCGAGGAATCTCTCAAGCTGTTGCAGGCTGGACATGGCTACGCAACCTACGAACTGCTGCGTGAATATCAGCTGTTCCAGCCGTTGTTCCCGATTATTACCCGCTACTTTACCGAGCAGGGCGACAGCCCAATGGAGCACATAGTTGCCCGGGTGCTGAAGAACACCGATAACCGCATTCAGAATGATATGCGCGTTAATCCGGCCTTCCTGTTCTCCGCCATGTTCTGGTATCCGCAGCTTGAAATGGCGCAGAAGCTCACCCAGGAAAGCGGCCTTGCTTATATGGACGCCTTCGCCCTGGCGATGAACGAAGTGCTGGATGAGGCCTGTCGGGCGCTGGCGATCCCTAAACGTATTACGACGCTTGTACGCGATATCTGGGGCCTGCAGCTGCGTCTGTCGCGCCGCCAGGGTAAACGCGCCTGGAAGCTGATGGAGCATCCTAAATTCCGTGCCGCATACGATCTTCTGGCCTTGCGTGCCGAAGTGGAAAACAACCAGGAGCTGCTGCGTCTGACCAAATGGTGGGGCGAGTTCCAGGTAGCCGCGCCGCCGGCACAAAAAGAGATGCTTAACGATTTGGGCGATGAGCCTGCAGCGCGTCGCCGCCATCGCCGCCCGCGCAAACGCGCGCCGCGCAGTGGTGGAGCTGCATGACGCTGGCGTATATCGCCCTCGGTAGCAATCAGGCGTCGCCGCTGGAGCAGGTTGCCTCAGCGCTTAACGCCATCGCGGCCATTCCGCAAAGTCGGGTGGTCGCCACCTCCTCTTTTTATCGCACGCCGCCGCTCGGCCCTCAGGATCAGCCGGATTACCTGAATGCCGCCGTGGCGCTGGAAACAGAACTTTCCCCGGAAACGCTGCTTGACCATACTCAGCGTATCGAACTTGAGCAGGGCCGCGTGCGCAAAGCTGAACGCTGGGGACCGCGCACGCTTGATCTCGACATTATGCTGTTCGGCGATGTAACCCTTTCTACGCCGCGCCTGACCGTGCCCCATTACGATATGAAGAACCGGGCATTTATGCTGGTACCGCTGGCGGAAATTGCCCCGGACTGCGTTTTTCCTGATGGGCAACGTGTGGCAGACGTGCTGGAACCCCTTTCCCGCGCTGGCATCACTTATTGGTAAAATCCATTTCATGTATTTGTTAAAGTAGCCTTCGATTCCACTCCCTCACCCTTTATTCAGGGATTGCCATGAAACCAACCACAATGTCTCAGTTGCGCCAATGGAAGCTGGCTCAACGTAAATTCGCCACCATCACCGCGTATGACTTCAGCTTCGCCAAACTGTTTGCCGAAGAAGGTATCGGTGTGATGCTGGTCGGTGATTCATTAGGGATGACCGTTCAGGGGCACGACTCCACGCTGCCGGTAACCGTAGAGGATATCGCTTACCATACGCGCGCCGTTCGCCGCGGTGCGCCGCATTGCCTGCTGCTTGCGGACCTTCCGTTCATGGCGTATGCCACACCGGAGCAGGCTTTTGCCAACTCGGCCGAAGTGATGCGCGCCGGGGCGAATATGGTGAAAATCGAAGGCGGGCGCTGGCTGGTTGAAACCGTTAAAATGCTCACCGATCGCGCCGTGCCCGTATGCGGCCACCTGGGTCTGACCCCGCAGTCGGTGAATATCTTCGGTGGTTATAAGGTCCAGGGGCGTGACGAAGCGGCCGCACAAACGCTGTTTGACGATGCCGTAGCGCTCGAAGCCGCGGGCATTCAGCTATTAGTGCTGGAGTGCGTACCGGTTGCACTGGCTAAACGTATTACCGAAGCGCTGACCATCCCGGTGATTGGCATCGGTGCCGGTAACGTCACAGACGGCCAGATTCTGGTGATGCACGATGCCTTCGGCATTACCGGTGGCCACATTCCGAAATTTGCGAAAAACTTCCTGACTGAAGCAGGCGACATGCGGGCAGCCGTCCGCCAGTATGCCGCTGAAGTTGAGTCCGGTACGTATCCGGGCGAAGAACACAGTTTCCACTGACAGGAGAAAAGTTGTGTTGATTATCGAGACGTTACCGCAGCTCCGCCTGCAAATTCGCCGCTGGCGCCAGGAAGGTAAACGCATCGCGCTGGTACCAACCATGGGCAATCTGCACGACGGGCACATGACGCTGGTCGAAGAAGCGAAAGCCGTGGCCGATGTCGTGGTGGTGAGCATTTTTGTCAATCCAATGCAGTTCGACCGCCCGGAAGATCTGACGCGCTACCCGCGTACTTTGCAGGAAGACTGTGAGAAACTGAATCGCCGTAAGGTCGATCTGGTTTTTGCCCCCGCTCCGTCAGACATCTATCCGCAGGGCATGGATACTCAGACCTTTGTCGATGTGCCGGGGATCTCCACCATCCTTGAAGGCGCGAGCCGCCCGGGTCATTTCCGCGGCGTATCCACTATCGTCAGCAAGCTGTTTAACCTGGTGCAGCCTGATATTGCCTGCTTTGGCGAAAAAGATTACCAGCAGCTGGCGCTTATCCGCAAAATGGTTGCCGATATGGGCTACGACATCGAGATCGTCGGCGTGCCAACGGTGCGCGCTAAAGATGGTCTGGCGCTAAGCTCCCGCAATGGCTACCTGAGCGCCGATCAGCGCAAAATCGCCCCGGGCCTGTCCAGAGTCATGAACTCGCTGGCCGATAAGCTGCGCGCGGGCGAACGAGATACCCAGGAAATGTTGGCCATCGCGGCAACCGAGCTGAACGAACAAGGCTTTCGTTCTGACGACCTGCAAATTCGCGATGCGGACACGCTGCTGGAGCTGAGTGCCCAGAGTAAACGCGCGGTGGTTCTGATGGCCGCATGGCTTGGCCAGGCGCGTCTGATTGATAATATTCAGGTTGATTTAGCGCAGTAGACACTCCCTGAAAAAGGGGCAATACTGCGCCAATATATTCATCGAACCTCTAAAAAGGTTCTGTTTAAGCCCAGCAACAAAGGTTTAATTTATGATTCGCACCATGCTGCAAGGCAAGTTACACCGCGTGAAAGTGACCCAGGCGGACTTGCACTATGAAGGCTCCTGCGCCATCGATCAGGACTTCCTGGAGGCGGCAGGCATTCTGGAATATGAAGCCATCGACATTTACAACGTGACCAACGGCAAGCGTTTCTCCACCTACGCCATTGCCGGCGAGCGCGGTTCTAAAATTATCTCCGTCAACGGTGCGGCGGCGCACTGTGCCGACGTGGGCGACATCCTGATTATCGCCACCTATGTGACGATGCCGGACGAGCAGGCTCGCACCTGGCAGCCCAAAGTCGCCTATTTTGACGGCGATAACGAGATGAAGCGCCTGGCGAAAGCCGTACCGGTTCAGGTGGCTTAAGGTACTGAATATAAAAAGACCCGCTTTAAGCGGGTCTTTTTTTGCCCTAAGATTAGGGCTGGTTAGTAATCAACCGCGACATCGTCTCCAGCGAATCCGTACGCAATATATAAAGCCGTTTTAGCAGGAACGGATTATCCCCCGGCTTCACCTTGCCTCTCACCGTCGTCACCGCCATATGGAATCCCGCGTCGTTTGCCGCCTTCACCGCTTTGTCGTCATAGCCGCCAAACGGATACGACAGATATAAGACGTGCGGGTTGAACTGCGCCAGCGCACGCCTTGAACGCTCAAAATCGAACAGAATATTATGGTAGCTGCGGCTAAGCAGAATCGGATGACGATAGCCGTCGACGCGATGCAGGAAATGGGTATGTGACTGCACGTCAAACACGTCCTGGCTGGCCTGTAGTTCCTGCAGGCTCATAAACTGCAATGCCTTCGGATTCCACCGCTGCGGGTGGCGCTTAATACGCGATGAGATGATAAAAGAGGTCGCTTTAAAGCCGTACTCTTTAAGAATTGGCCAGGCGTAGCGATAAACCGATTTTAGCCCGTCATCGAAGGTGATCACCACCGAACGCGCCGGCAAATTCATGCGATTACGCACATAGCCTTCAAGCTGGTACAGGGTCAGCGTGGTGTAACCCATATCGCGCAGCCAGGTCATCTGGTTGCTGAAGGCCACCACGGAAGTGGTAGTTGAGGTATGACGAAAGCGCGTGTTTTCTTCGTCGCGCAGGATGTGATGGTAAGTCAGCACCGGAATGCCATTATCCTGCTGCGCATCCAGGCTGCTGACATAGCCCAGACGGTTGCCGATACGGATTTGAAACCAGGTCTGGTTGAGGCGATCTTTCAGACGGGCAATAACAGGGTAACGCAGATTGTCTGCAAGCGCACCAAAAGGCGCACTGCCCGTGCTCGGGGCGTTATAGATTTGCACATCGCGGAAGGTGACAAGGTTCTGATTGCTGAGCGGCTTGTTTAAATCGCCCAGGCGGTCTTCAATCCGCTGCTTGCCCGCCACCGGCCCGAGATGCGTTTTATCGATGAAGCCGGTGCCGAACCCAAACCTGAATTCGTAGTAATCCGCAGCGGTTGGCACCACCGCAAGAATTTGTCCTTCCTGTATTGTGCCTACCGAGATGACCTTGTTCCCTACCTGCGCCCAGATATCGGCATCTTCGGTAGTTTGCATATATTGCGCAGGGGTAGCCTGACTGCTGAGCAGGCTGGCATTAGCCATACCGACACAGGAGAGCATCAGCAGGCAGAAAAAAAAGCGAGTTAACATAACGGATTTGATGGCACTTTTTGCACAACGACGGGAAAGAGCGCTTATTCTAACAAAAGCCCGCCTGATACCAACCTTTCAAATTGATAACGATGCCAGCACAAAAGGCGGATGTTGTTGCTGCTGGTGCCAGAGGCTGGTTACCCCTTTGCCACCCTGCTCGACAATGAGCTGGCGGAAAGCATCGCTGGTGAGCGTATCGCGGTGATGTCGCATAGCGAAAAGCAGCGGTAGCGTGACGCCGGAGATAACTTCGCAATGGGAATATTTATGGCTCAACTGCGCGGCTGTGCGGTAGGGCGCGGCGCCCATTTTATCCGTCAGAAAGATGACCCCGTCTCCGGAATCGCACTTGTAAAGCGCATCGCACAGCATGCGGCTAAGCATATTCGTACTTAGCCCTTGCCAGAAATTGACGGCGCAGCATTGAGATTGCGGACCAAAACGTTTTTCCATAACGTCCAGCATATCCTGTGCTAAATAGTCGTGACCTGCGATCACCCATCCCAACATATCGCATCTCCTGTTAGCGAAATGCCAGTTTGACAGAGTGGAGGTCAGGCGGTGTGATGTCAGTCAATCTTCGACGGGAAATCCTGACTGGCTTCCCCACAGGGGAAGCCAGTACGGTTAGCTACGTAAGCCGCGACCACGCTGGATTAGATACCAGCACAGCAGATAAAACGCGGCGATAAAGGCCACCAGCACCACTACGGTGAAGAGTAACGGCACGTCGCTGATGCCAAGGAAGCCAAAGCGGAAGCCGCTTATCATGTAGACGATGGGGTTCAGATGCGACAGCGCCTGCCAGAAAGGCGGCAGCAGCGTCAGCGAGTAGAACACGCCGCCCAGATAGGTCAGCGGCGTCAGCACAAACGTAGGAATCAGGCTGATGTCGTCAAACGTTTTGGCAAACACGGCGTTCAGTAATCCCGCCAGTGAGAACAGGATCGCGGTCAGCACCAGCGTCAGGGCTACGAACAACCATGAGTGCACCTGGAACGGCACAAAGAACAGAGAAATCGCCGTAACCAGCACGCCCACACACAGGCCACGCGCCACGCCACCGCCAACGTAACCGGCGATGATCACATGCGTGGGGACCGGGGCCACCAGCAGCTCTTCAATATTGCGCTGGAACTTCGCGCTGAAGAACGACGAGGCGACGTTGGCGTAAGCGTTGGTGATCACCGCCATCATGATCAAACCCGGCACGATAAATTGCATGTAGGTAAAGCCGTGCATTTCACCGATGCGCGAGCCAATCAGATTACCGAAGATAATAAAATAGAGCGTCATGGTGATAACAGGCGGCACCAGCGTCTGGATCCAGATGCGGGTGAAGCGGTGGATCTCTTTGGTCCAGATGCTTTTTAACGCCACCCAGTAAAGATGCATCATGCCTGGTCTCCTTTTTTAGTTACCAGCGTGACGAATAGCTCTTCCAGCCGGTTGGCTTTGTTACGCATACTTAATACCTGAATGCCCTGCGCGCTTAATTGACTAAAGACGCTGTTAATGCCCTGCTCGCGCAGCACTTCTACTTCAAGCGTTGAGGTATCGACCAGGCGATACTGATAGCCATCAAGCTTCGGCAGCGGGCTTTTTGATGCCAGATCGAGAATAAAAGTTTCGGACTTTAGTTTGGAAAGCAGCGACTTCATCGAGGTGTTTTCAACAAGCTCGCCGCTCTGAATAATGCCGATATTGCGGCACAGCATCTCTGCTTCTTCCAGATAGTGCGTCGTCAGAATAATGGTGGTGCCCTTGTCGTTCAGATCTTTTAAGAAGCCCCACATGGAACGACGAAGTTCAATATCCACGCCTGCGGTGGGCTCATCAAGAATCAACAGCTTAGGCTCATGCATCAGGGCGCGGGCAATCATTAAGCGACGCTTCATACCGCCTGATAACATGCGCGCACGTTCATTGCGTTTTTCCCACAGATCGAGCTGCTTTAGATACTTTTCGCTGCGCGCTATCGCTTCGCCGCGCTCAACGCCGTAATAGCCAGCCTGATGTACAACGATCTGTTGCACCGTCTCGAACGGGTTGAAGTTAAATTCCTGCGGGACCAGACCAAGCTGGCGCTTCGCATTTACCACATCCTTTTGCAGGTCATAACCAAACACCTGCACATGGCCTGAGGTTTTATTTACCAGCGAGCTGATTATACCGATGGTGGTGGATTTGCCTGCGCCGTTCGGGCCAAGTAAGGCATAAAAATCCCCTGCCTCAACGCGAAGATCTATTCCGCGCAGCGCCTGTACGCCGCCGGGATAGGTTTTCGTGAGCTTAGATAGTTCTAATGCAATGGTCATCGTTTGGGGTTACCTTTCATGATGCAAATTTGTTAAGCAGTTTTAAAATTTATCGAGTTGCCCTATATTACCTCAACGCACTTATTCGGTTACAGGTTGTTAACCTCCATGAAAGACATAGATACACTCATCAGCAATAACCAGATGTGGTCGAAACTGATGGAAGATGAAGACCCGGGCTTCTTCGAACGCCTGGCTTTGGCACAGAAACCCCGTTTTCTGTGGATTGGCTGCTCGGATAGCCGCGTACCGGCTGAACGCCTGACCGGTCTTGAGCCCGGTGAATTGTTTGTTCACCGTAACGTGGCAAACCTGGTCATCCATACCGACTTAAACTGCCTTTCTGTCGTGCAATACGCGGTAGATGTGCTTGAAGTTGAACATATCATCATCTGCGGGCACTACGGCTGTGGCGGCGTACAGGCGGCGGTTGAAAATCCGGACTTAGGACTCATCAACAACTGGCTGCTGCACATTCGTGATATCTGGTTCAAGCATAGCTCGCTGCTGGGAGAGCTCCCGCAGGAACAGCGGCTTGATACTTTATGTGAACTGAATGTTATGGAGCAGGTGTATAACCTGGGCCACTCCACGATTATGCAATCCGCATGGAAACGTGGGCAGAAAGTAACCGTTCACGGCTGGGCCTATGGTATACACGATGGTCGCCTGCGCGATCTGGAAGTGACTGCAACCAGCCGCGAATCGCTTGAGCAGGGTTACCGTAGCGGGATTTCAAACCTGCGGCTCTCCCACAGCAGCCATAAGAATAGAATATCTGCCGAGTAATGCAGATAGCAAAAAGGGCCCTGAAGGCCCTTTTGCTTGTTGCGCGTTAAGCTACTCGTCCAGCAGCACTACCTTGCCGACGTATGGCAGGTGACGATAGCGCTGAGCATAATCAATACCGTAACCCACCACAAACTCGTCAGGGATGGAGAAACCAACCCACTCAACGTTGACGTCCACTTCGCGGCGCTCTGGTTTATCCAGCAGCGTGCAGATAGCGAGGGACTTTGGCTGGCGCAGGCTGAGGATTTCACGCACTTTACTTAACGTATTGCCAGAATCGATGATGTCCTCAACGATCAGCACGTCTTTACCGCGGATATCCTCATCCAGGTCTTTGAGGATTTTCACATCGCGGGTGGTGGACATGCCGCTGCCATAGCTGGAAGCGGTCATAAAATCGACTTCATGGGGCACCTGTACTTCACGACACAGGTCCGCCATAAACATAAACGAGCCGCGCAATAACCCCACCAGCACCATATCACTACCGCTGTCACGGTAATGCTCGCTTATCAGGCGGCCGAGCTCAGCGATGCGGGCTTTGATTTCCGTTTCCGGAATCATGACTTCTACAGTATGTTTCATATCTATAACCACATGATTTTAAAAACAAATAATTTAATGCCGGTTCAGGTTAATCCAACACAAAATATTCAGGCCAGCAGTATAACAGCAAAACACTCTCGCAGACGTTTTCAATAAAAAGCCATTTATGTGATGCGAGTCACACATGTTAATAACTATAATAAATTGCTATCAAACTTTTAAGAGCGTGATAATTGTGAAAATAAATAACTCAGGATCGCGTCTCCTCGCGACCTTATCAGCCCTGTTTGCGGTACTTACCGGGCTGTATTTACTTATTGGCGGGATATGGTTAGTCGCAATTGGTGGGTCTTATTACTACCCAATTGCAGGGGTGGTGATGCTTGTCACCGCATGGTTACTGTGGCAGCGCAAGGTGCTGGCCCTGTGGATTTATGCCGCATTGCTGCTTTGCACCCTGGCATGGTCCGTCTGGGAAGTCGGTTTCGATTTCTGGGCGCTTACGCCGCGTTTAGACGTGCTCTTCTTCTTTGGCGTGTGGCTGCTGTTACCTTTCGTCTACCGCCAGTTCATTCGACCCTCCGCGGGTGCCGCACCGGCATTAGGTGCCGTTCTGGCTATCACCGTTGTGGCCCTGATCTGGGCGGTATTTAACGATCCGCAGGAAATTAACGGCACGCTCAGCGCAGACGCAACCGCTTCTGCCGCGCCAGCGTCTACTATTCCCGATGCTGACTGGCCCGCTTATGGCCGCAATCAGGAAGGCCAGCGCTACTCTCCGTTAAAACAGATCAACGATAAAAACGTCGGTCAGTTGAAAGAGGCCTGGACGTTCCAGACCGGCGATGTGAGACGCCCAACCGATCCGGGCGAAATCACCAACGAAGTTACCCCAATCAAAATCCGTGACACGCTTTACCTGTGTACCGCACACCAGCAGCTTTTCGCGCTGGATGCCGCAACGGGCAAGCAGAAATGGAAATTTGATCCACGTCTGGATACCAACCCTACATTCCAGCACGTGACCTGCCGTGGCGTCTCTTATCATGAAGCCACAGCGGATAACGCCAGCCCGGACGTCGTTTCAGACTGTCCACGTCGCATCATTCTTCCGGTGAACGATGGCCGCCTGTTTGCGGTGAATGCTGATAACGGCCAGCTGTGCGAAAGCTTCGGCAATAAAGGTATTCTGAACCTGCAAACCAATATGCCGATAACGACGCCTGGCATGTACGAGCCGACTTCACCGCCAGTCATTACTGATAAAGTCATCGTCATTGCAGGCGCGGTAACGGATAACTTCTCCACCCGTGAGCCATCTGGCGTGATTCGTGGATTTGATGTGAACAGCGGCAAACTGCTGTGGGCATTCGATCCGGGTGCGAAAGACCCGAATGCTATTCCGGGCGATGAGCATCACTTCTCCATCAACTCACCGAACTCCTGGGCGCCGGCAGCTTACGATGCCAAACTGGATCTGGTCTATCTGCCAATGGGTGTCACCACGCCAGATATCTGGGGCGGCAACCGCACGCCGGAACAGGAGCGCTATGCCAGCAGTATTCTGGCGCTGAACGCAACGACCGGTAAACTGGCGTGGTCCTATCAAACCGTACACCACGATCTGTGGGATATGGATATGCCAGCTCAGCCAACGCTTGCGGATATCACCGATAAGAACGGCAACACCGTTCCGGTAATCTACGCCCCGGCGAAAACCGGCAACATCTTTGTATTGGATCGTCGTGACGGTAAGCTGGTTGTTCCGGCTCCGGAAAAACCTGTGCCGCAGGGCGCGGCGAAAGGCGACTACGTCACCCCTACCCAACCCTTCTCCGAGCTGAGCTTCCGTCCGAAGAAAGATCTGAGCGGGGCGGATATGTGGGGCGCGACCATCTATGATCAACTGGTCTGCCGCGTCATCTTCCACAAGCTGCGTTATGAAGGCATCTTTACCCCGCCATCTGAGCAGGGCACGCTGGTATTCCCTGGTAACCTGGGAATGTTCGAATGGGGCGGTATTTCGGTCGATCCTGCTCGTCAGGTAGCGATTGCCAACCCAATGGCGCTGCCGTTTGTCTCTAAACTGATGCCGCGTGGCCCGGGTAACCCGATGGAGCCGCCTAAAGATGCGCAGGGTACCGGTTCTGAGGCAGGCATTCAGCCGCAGTATGGCGTTCCGTACGGCGTAACGCTCAACCCGTTCCTCTCTCCGTTCGGCTTACCTTGTAAGCAACCGGCGTGGGGCTACATCTCTGCGCTGGATTTGAAAAGCAACGAAGTGGTGTGGAAAAAACGCATCGGTACCGTGCGCGACAGTTCACCGCTTCCGCTGCCGTTCAAAATGGGCATGCCGATGCTGGGCGGTCCAATCTCCACGGCAGGTAACGTCCTGTTTATTGGCGCCACCGCAGACAACTACCTGCGTGCGTATAACATGAGCAACGGTGAAAAACTGTGGGAAGCTCGTCTGCCGGCCGGTGGCCAGGCAACGCCGATGACGTATGAAGTGAACGGTAAGCAGTACGTCGTGATTTCCGCAGGTGGCCACGGCTCCTTCGGCACGAAGATGGGCGATTACATCGTCGCTTACGCTTTGCCGGACGACGCTAAGTAAAACTTTGTTACCCTCTCCCCAGCAGAGGGTACAGAATAGAAGATGCCCTCACCTTATGGTGCGGGCATTTTTTTACGCCACGGTAAAGCCTAGCATCATGCCCGTATCTTCATGTTCAAGCAGATGGCAGTGCGCCATATACGCATGGTCTGCAGAGGCCTCGTGATCGAAGCGCACCAGTACCTCGCTGCGCCCGCCCTCTACATGAACTGTATCTTTCCAGCCCTGACGATGTGCCGCGACCGGCTGGCCGTTCTCGCTCAGAATGCGGAACTGCGTGCCGTGAATATGGAACGGATGCAGCATCATGTCGCCTTCACCCGAAATCGTCCATTTCTCGAACTTTCCTTTCTCAACGCTAAAGGCTGGTGTCCCCATGTCGAAAGCTTTGCCGTTAATCTTGTTGGCATTATGGAAGTCAAAATCGTGCCCCATCTGCCCGTGGTTCATCCTGCTGTGATTCATGCCGCCGTGATTCATACCAGCCATCGCCCGATCGCCATACTTCTCCCGCAGCGCCTGCATGCCCATCATGTCGAGCATCGGTTCCATCATCAGTTGCAGCCAGCGTTCGGTCACTCCTTCGAGCGCAGGCAACGCGGGCACGTCTACCAGCTTATCCGGTAGCATTCCCGAAGCGGCAATACGCAGCGGCTGGATATGTACGACCGACACCGGTTTATCAAACGGCGCGACGGTCATCCCCATTTGTTTGACGGGCAGCGTGACAATATCAAAAGGTTTGCCGTCAAGGGTATCCACCAGCACTTCGAAACGCTCGCCCATCAGCATCGGCAGTTCGCTAACCTTCACCGGTTCGGCCAGCAGGCCGCCGTCGCAGGCGATCACATACAGAGGACGGTTGTCGCTGGCGGCAATGTTCAGGGAGCGGGCATTACAGCCGTTCAGCAAACGCAGTCGCAGCCAGCCGCGTGGACTGGAGTGCTGCGGATAGCGTAAGCCGTTGCACAGCAAGGTATCACCAAACCAGCCTACCGCAGCGCTCATCACATCCAGCTTGTAATCAATCTGTCCATCTGCGGAAAATTGTTTGTCCTGAATAATCAGCGGGATATCGTCGATGCCCCACTGCTTTGGCAGCATCAGCTGGCGGCTTGCCGTATCTTCAATTAACACCAGCCCCGCGAGCCCCATTGCGACCTGATGTCCGGTTTTACCGTGCTGATGAGGATGAAACCAGCACGTCGCCGCGCGCTGTTGCGGGGTGAAAGTTACGCTGCGCTTTCCACCTGCGGCAATCACGCCTTGCGGGCCGCCGTCCACCTCGCCCGGTACTTCCAGCCCATGCCAGTGCACCGTAGTTTCTTCAGCCAGGCTATTATGAATATTCACGGTAACAGCTTCGCCCTGGGTAAGCTGCAGGGCAGGGCCAAGCAGATCGCCGTTATAACCCCAGGTGGCGGCAGATTTTGCCCCAAAAGCGGTCTTACCGGATTGAACGGTTAAGCGAATGCTGTTTCTGGCATCCGGCGCGAGTAAAGCGGGGACAGGTAAAACGGGGCGATCCGCCGCCAGCGCCGCACGGCTCCAGAGCGGCAGCGCGCTAAAAGCGCCAACAGCGGCGGAATATTTTAGAAAATCACGACGATGCATATTCAGTTCCTTTAAGTCAGCAGGCGTGCCTGTGAGCATAAACCTTTCCCCAACGGGAAGGTCAAGTTTGCGGCAGATAATAAATCTCGTCGTGGTCCAATTAACTGTGATAACGTTTCGCATCTGATAAAAAGTGGTAGACGTGATGAAGATGGGAGTTAGGGCATTAATGTTGGGTGTTTTGCTGGCCTTTTCTACAAGTAGTCAGGCACTTAGCGAATCTGAAGCAGAAGATATGGCCGATCTGACTGCGGTATTTGTGTTCCTGAAAAATGATTGTGGCTACCAGAACCTCCCTAACGGACAGATTCGTCGCGCGCTGGTCTTTTTTGCTCAGCAAAACCAGTGGGATTTAAGCAACTACGATAGCTTCAACATGAAGGCGCTTGGAGAGGACAGCTACCGCGATTTGAGCGGCATCGCCATTCCGACGGCGAACAAATGTAAATCATTGGCCCGTGATTCATTAAGCCTGCTCGCCTACGTCAAGTAACCCGCCCTCTCCTGATCCCTGCTGAAATAATAGCCGTGCATACGCGGCTATTGTTGGCTATTATGTTGCGCCCATTTTTCAGGGGTGTTAACGAAGAGGTGTAGGCCCATGACCGATAAAAAAGTGTGGCGCGAAACGCTGCATGAAAATTTTGGCCAGTACTTTGCCATCGACAACGTGCTGTATCACGAGAAGACGGAACACCAGGATCTGGTTATCTTCGAGAACGCCGCTTTTGGGCGCGTAATGGCGTTAGATGGCGTGGTGCAAACCACCGAGCGCGATGAGTTTATTTACCATGAAATGATGACGCACGTTCCGCTGCTGGCTCATGGTCAGGCAAAAAACGTGCTGATTATCGGCGGTGGCGATGGCGCGATGCTGCGTGAGGTCACCCGCCATAAGAATGTTGAAAGCATCACCATGGTGGAGATCGATGCCGGGGTAGTGTCGTTCTGTCGTCAGTATCTGCCGAATCACAATGCCGACAGCTACGACGATCCGCGCTTCAGGCTGGTTATCGACGATGGCGTTAATTTTGTTAATCAGACCACGCAAATGTTTGACGTGATAATTTCCGACTGTACCGACCCTATCGGCCCGGGCGAAAGCCTGTTTACCTCCGCGTTTTATGAAGGCTGCAAACGCTGCCTGAACCCGGGCGGTATTTTCGTCGCGCAAAACGGTGTCTGCTTCCTGCAACAGGATGAGGCCATCGACAGCCATCGTAAGCTTGGCCACTACTTTGCAGACGT
The DNA here is from genome assembly GCA_032051265.1 of Buttiauxella sp. Classification (GTDB taxonomy): domain Bacteria; phylum Pseudomonadota; class Gammaproteobacteria; order Enterobacterales; family Enterobacteriaceae; genus Dryocola. The sequence continues at coordinate 385,642 of DAMBYU010000004.1, read as the reverse complement.
CAGCTTTTACCAGGCGGCGATCCCAACCTATTTCGGCGGCATCATGACCTTTGCGTGGGCGACGGACAATCCCGCTCTGCGCCATCTCAGCACCGAAATCATCCAGGCACGATTCCAGAAAGCCGGTATTACCTGCCGCTATTACAATCCGGCAATCCACACGGCAGCGTTCGCTTTACCGCAATATTTGCAAGATGCGCTGGCCTGCCAGTCATCCTAAGGAGGTGATAAAAATTGAAAAAGCTGAAACTACACGGCTTTAACAACCTGACGAAAAGCCTGAGTTTTTGTATCTACGATATTTGCTATGCCAAAACCGCCGAAGAGCGCGATGGTTATATTGCGTATATTGATGAGCTGTATAACGCGAACCGTCTGACGGAGATCCTCAGCGAGACCTGTTCCATTATTGGCGCGAATATTTTGAATATCGCCCGCCAGGACTACGAGCCGCAGGGTGCAAGCGTTACTATTCTGGTCAGCGAAGAGCCTGTCGATCCGCAAAGCATCGACAAGTCCGAACATCCCGGCCCGCTGCCGGACGCAATCGTCGCTCACCTTGATAAAAGCCATATTTGCGTGCACACCTATCCGGAAAGCCACCCGGAAGGCGGCCTGTGTACTTTCAGGGCCGACATAGAAGTATCAACCTGCGGGGTCATTTCACCGCTTAAGGCGCTGAACTACCTCATCCACCAGCTTGAATCCGATATCGTCACCGTTGATTACCGCGTGCGTGGCTTTACCCGCGACGTAAACGGCATGAAACACTTTATCGATCATGAAATTAACTCGATTCAGAACTTTATGTCAGACGACATGAAAGCGCTGTATGACATGGTGGACGTGAATGTTTATCAGGAAAACATCTTCCATACCAAGATGCTACTGAAAGAGTTCGATCTGAAGCACTACATGTTCCACACCCGCCCGGAAGAGCTGAGCGAAGAGGAACGCAGGATGATTACGGATTTACTCTGGAAAGAGATGCGCGAGATATATTACGGACGCAATATTCCCCCTGGCTGATGCGCTTGCGGCGGGTGAGGCTTTGCTTACCCGCCCTGTAAAGAGCGGCTAGCGGTGATTTACAAACTCCCGGTAAGCATGCGCCACCTGGAGAAAATCCTCCACGCCGCAGAATGAAAGGCTTTCTTCGTCGTAGTAACTCATCCCTTCTTCTATCTCATCACCGGAAATTTCCAGCTGATTGGCACGGATAATCACTTCTTCACCGTCAAGCCAGAGCGTATATTCATGCCCGGTACGTTGCCACTGACGTTCGCTGCCTTTTACCGATAAGGCCGCCTGCTCCACCTCATCCAGTAACGCCAGGTTATCTTTTACCTCTTCGTTAAACCAATGTCCCACCACTTCGTGGCCCATCGACATACGCACCAACACTCGTCCGGTGACATCGCGCAAAAATTCATATTCCATGGTGTTTTCCTCTACAGGGCGAGGGAAAGCCAGCACCCCTTCGCGTATAGAGTAATTATCGCAGCAAAGCCGGCGAAAAACAGCGCGACGCAACACCACAAGCAAATAAAAAGGGAGGCCGAAGCCTCCCTTTTGCACTTTGCTTAATTATCAGACTGCAGTCTGGAAGATAACGCCGTCGGCTTTCTCGGTGTACTGGGAAAGCTGGTCGAAGTTCAGGTAACGGTAAGTGTCTACCGCCGTCTTATCGACCTGCGCCATAAAGGTCTGGTATTCGTCAGGCGACGGCAGTTTACCCAGCAGCGAAGCTACAGCTGCCAGTTCTGCGGAAGCCAGGAAGACGTTAGCCCCGGTCCCCAGACGGTTCGGGAAGTTACGGGTGGAGGTGGAAACCACCGTTGCGCCATCAGCTACACGCGCCTGGTTACCCATGCACAGTGAACAGCCTGGGATTTCGATACGCGCCCCGCTCTTACCAAAGACGCTGTAATAGCCTTCCTCAGTGAGCTGTGCGGCATCCATACGCGTTGGCGGCGCAACCCACAGACGAGTTGGCAGCTGGCCCTGATGACTGTCCAGCAGCTTGCCTGCGGCACGGAAGTGGCCGATGTTGGTCATGCAGGAGCCGATAAAGACTTCATCGATTTTCTCGCCGGCAACATCAGACAGCAGACGCGCGTCGTCCGGATCGTTTGGCGCGCACAGGATTGGCTCTTTGATATCGTTCAGGTCGATTTCAATCACGGCCGCGTATTCCGCGTCCGCGTCAGCTTCCATCAGCTGCGGATCGGCCAGCCATTTCTCCATGCCCTGGATACGGCGCTCAAGGGTGCGGCGATCGCCGTAACCTTCTGCGATCATCCACTTCAGCAGCACGATGTTGGAGTTCAGATACTCTTCGATCGGCTCGCGGTCCAGCTTGATGGTGCAGCCAGCGGCGGAACGCTCTGCGGAAGCATCGGTCAGCTCAAATGCCTGCTCAACTTTCAGCGTCGGCAGGCCTTCGATTTCCAGGATACGGCCAGAGAAGATGTTTTTCTTCCCTTTCTTCTCAACGGTCAGCAAGCCCTGTTTGATGGCATACAGCGGAATGGCGTGAACCAGGTCGCGCAGGGTGATCCCCGGCTGCATTTTACCTTTGAAGCGCACCAGCACCGACTCAGGCATATCCAGCGGCATCACGCCCGTTGCGGCAGCAAAGGCTACCAGACCAGAACCTGCCGGGAAGGAGATCCCAATCGGGAAACGGGTATGGGAGTCACCGCCTGTACCCACGGTATCCGGCAGCAGCATACGGTTCAGCCAGGAGTGGATAACGCCATCCCCAGGACGCAGCGACACGCCGCCACGGTTCATGATGAAGTCCGGCAGCGTGTGGTGAGTCGTTACATCCACAGGCTTAGGATAGGCCGCCGTATGGCAGAAAGACTGCATAACCAGATCGGCGGAGAAGCCCAGGCACGCCAGGTCTTTCAGTTCATCACGGGTCATGGGGCCGGTGGTGTCCTGAGAACCGACAGAGGTCATTTTTGGTTCGCAGTACTGGTTCGGGCGAATGCCCTCAACGCCACAGGCGCGGCCCACCATTTTCTGCGCCAGCGAGAAGCCACGCGTGCTGGCAGCGACATCTTTCGCCTGCACGAAGACTTCGCTGTGCGGCAGATTCAGCGCCTCACGTGCTTTGGTCGTCAGGCCACGGCCGATGATCAGCGGAATACGGCCGCCGGCACGGACTTCGTCCAGCAGCACGTCTGTTTTCAGCTCAAAGCTTGCAATCAGCTCGCCAGTGTCGTGGTTACGCACTTCGCCTTGATAAGGATAGATGTCGATGACATCGCCCATGTTCAGGTCGTTGACGTCCACTTCGATTGGCAGCGCACCGGCATCTTCCATGGTGTTAAAGAAGATTGGTGCGATTTTACCGCCGAGCACCACGCCACCGCCGCGTTTGTTAGGCACGTTCGGGATGTCGTCGCCCATGAACCACAGCACGGAGTTAGTAGCGGATTTACGGGATGAACCCGTACCGACTACGTCGCCAACATAGGCCAGCGGGAAACCTTTTTTATTCAAGGCTTCGATCTGTTGGATCGGGCCAACGCTTCCTGGCTTATCCGGATCGATACCTTCGCGGGCGTTTTTCAGCATCGCCAGCGCGTGCAGAGGGATATCCGGGCGCGACCAGGCGTCCGGAGCCGGAGAGAGGTCATCGGTGTTGGTTTCACCGGTCACTTTAAAGACGGTGACGGTAATTTTATCCGCAAGCTTAGGACGGCTCAGGAACCACTCAGCATCGGCCCATGATTTCAGAACCTTTTGCGCATGAGGATTACCCGCTTTCGCTTTCTCTTCCACGTCGTAGAAGTTATCGAACATCAATAGCGTATGGGACAGCGCTTTTGCGGCAATGGGTGCCAGCTTTTCGTTATCCAGCGCATCAATCAGCGGATGAATGTTGTAACCCCCCTGCATGGTACCAAGCAGTTCAACCGCTTTTTCAGGAGAGATTAATGGGGAGGTAGCGTCGCCTTTGGTGAGGGCAGCCAGGAACCCGGCTTTAACATAGGCGGCTTCATCAACGCCTGGTGGAACACGATTGGTAATCAGGTCTAACAGGAATTCTTCTTCACCCACCGGTGGGGTTTTCAGCAATTCAACCAGCGCAGCCATTTGGGTTGCATCTAAGGGTTTAGCAACAATCCCTTCAGCAGCACGTTCAGCTACGTGCTTACGGTATTCTTCTAGCACGACGGTTCTCCTCGCTCTCATTGTCATTATGGCGCCAGGCTAAATCTCTTCACGCTCCTGTGAGACAGCAGTTTGTAGGGTAAATGCCCGGATCCGCGTCGGCAGCATAGCAGGATTTCAGGGGGGTGTTAATCCGTTTACAAAAAAGCAACATTAAATCCTTGCTGAAACGTTAAGGGCGAAATATTACTTTTCGATATGACCTTTGAGAGCAAAAAAACCGCCTTCCGGCGGTTCGTTTGTCTCTTCAGGGTGGTAGCACGCGATGAGGAGAAGTATCTGGCAAGCTTTGAACGACTGTAATTTTGCCCTTTAACAACCCGGGCTTGCAGCATCAATTGTCTGCTTTTCGACTTTAGTAGGGTGGATAAACGAAGTGCCATCCACCATTTTGTGTCGGATGACGCTGCGCTTATTCGACCTACAAATCCGCAAGGGTAGCCTTTTAGCAGGCATAAAAAAACGGCCCCGCGGGGCCGTTTCGTCAAACGCTGAAAGCTACTTTTTCTTCGCTTTTGCGTTTGGCAGGTCGGTAATGCTGCCTTCGAAAATCTCAGCGGCAAGACCCACAGACTCGTGCAGAGTCGGGTGCGCATGGATGGTGAGCGCGATATCTTCAGCGTCACAACCCATTTCGATAGCCAGACCGATCTCACCCAGCAGCTCGCCGCCGTTAGTCCCGACAATCGCGCCGCCGATAACACGGTGAGTTTCTTTGTCGAAGATGAGTTTGGTCATACCGTCTGCACAGTCGGAAGCGATAGCACGGCCAGAAGCAGCCCACGGGAAGGTGGCGGTTTCATAGCTGATGCCTTTCTCTTTCGCTTCTTTCTCGGTCAGGCCGACCCAGGCAACTTCTGGCTCGGTATAAGCGATAGATGGGATCACTTTCGGATCGAAGTAGTGCTTCATGCCGGCGATAACTTCAGCGGCAACGTGGCCTTCGTGAACGCCTTTGTGCGCCAGCATCGGCTGACCGACGATATCGCCGATAGCATAGATGTGCGGCACGTTAGTACGCATTTGCTTATCGGTACGGATAAAGCCACGATCGTCAACTTCAACGCCTGCAGCGCCTGCATCCAGCATTTTACCGTTAGGCACGCGACCGATAGCAACCAGCACCGCATCGTAACGCTGCGCTTCTGCCGGAGCTTTTTTGCCTTCCATCGTCACGTAGATGCCGTCTTCTTTGGCTTCAACCGCCGTCACTTTGGTTTCCAGCATCAGGTTGAACTGCTTGCTGATGCGTTTAGTGAATACTTTTACAACATCTTTATCGGCAGCCGGAATAACCTGGTCGAACATCTCAACCACGTCAATCTCTGAACCCAGCGCATGGTAAACGGTACCCATTTCCAGACCGATGATGCCGCCGCCCATAACCAGCAGGCGTTTTGGTACGGTTTTCAGCTCCAGCGCATCGGTGGAATCCCACACACGTGGATCTTCATGTGGAATGAACGGCAGTTCGATCGGACGGGAACCCGCCGCGATAATAGCGTTATCGAAGGTGATGGTGGTCGGGCCGTTTTCGCCTTCGACAACCAGGGTGTTAGCGCCGGTGAATTTACCCAGACCGTTAACCACTTTGACTTTACGGCCTTTCGCCATACCGGACAGGCCACCAGTCAACTGGTTGATAACCTTTTCTTTCCAGGTACGAATTTTGTCGATGTCGGTTTTCGGCTCGCCGAAAACGATGCCGTGTTCAGCCAAAGCTTTCGCTTCTTCAATAACTTTAGCAACGTGCAGCAGGGCTTTAGAAGGGATACAGCCAACGTTCAGGCAGACACCGCCGAGGGTGCTGTAACGCTCTACAATGATGGTCTCCAGACCTAAATCAGCGCAACGGAAAGCAGCGGAGTAGCCTGCAGGACCAGCCCCAAGTACCACGACCTGAGTTTTGATTTCAGTACTCATCATGACCTCTTAATTTATTTCCGGCGGGTCTGACGTCATTTTTATGTCTTAACGCCCATCATCCACCGGGACGTTCTATCCGCCCGCAGTTTACAAAATTGTTAACAAATTTGAAACAACAAACGGCAAACGATTTATGTTATGCAGCCGCTAATCTCAAACAACATCATGAGATTATCAGAAAAAAGCCGGCCGACTGGCCGGCTTTTTGGCTTACATTACCAGGCGACGAATGTCTGCCAGCATGTTGTTGATGATGGTGATAAAGCGCGCACCATCGGCCCCGTCAATCACACGGTGATCGAAGGAAAGAGACATCGGCATCATCAGACGCGGCGTGAACTCTTTACCGTTCCAGACAGGTTCCATTGCAGACTTGGACACGCCCAGGATAGCCACTTCAGGCGCGTTAACGATTGGCGCGAAGTGAGTCGTCCCGATACCGCCGAGGCTTGAAATGGTGAAGCAGCCGCCCTGCATTTCGCCAGCGGTCAGCTTGCCGTCACGCGCTTTTTTGGAGATAGCCATCAGCTCGCGGGACAGTTCAGTGATGCTCTTCTTGTTCACATCTTTGAACACCGGCACAACCAGACCGTTTGGCGTATCAACCGCAACACCAACGTTGATGTATTTTTTCAGCGTCAGCTTCTGACCATCTTCGGACAGGGAACTGTTGAAGCGCGGCATCTGCTCAAGTGCTGCTGCGACCGCTTTCATGATGAACACGACAGGCGTGAACTTCACGTCCAGCTTACGCTTGGCGGCTTCGTCGTTCTGCTGCTTACGGAACGCTTCCAGATCGGTGATATCGGTTTTGTCGAAGTGCGTTACGTGCGGGATCATCACCCAGTTACGGCTCAGGTTCGCACCGGAGATTTTCTGGATGCGGCCCAGTTCCACTTCTTCGATTTCGCCGAACTTGCTGAAGTCAATTTTCGGCCATGGCAGCATGCCCGGCAGACCGCCGCCCGCAGCAGCCGCTGGTGCAGCTTCAGCGCGCTTAACCGCATCTTTCACGTAAGCCTGAACGTCTTCGCGCAGGATACGACCTTTACGGCCTGTACCTTTCACCTTCGCCAGGTTCACACCGAACTCGCGCGCCAGGCGGCGAATCAGTGGAGTTGCGTGGACGTAAGCGTCGTTTTCAGCAAATTCAGATTTGCCTTCGGCTTTAGCTGGTGCGCTGGCTGGTTTCTCAGCTTTCGCCGCAGGAGCCGGAGCCGCTGCTTCTTGCTTAGCGGCCGCAGCAGGCGCTGCGCCTTCAACTTCGAAGACCATAATCAGGGAGCCGGTAGACACTTTGTCGCCGGTGCTGATTTTGATCTCTTTCACGGTGCCGGCAAACGGCGCCGGAACTTCCATGGATGCTTTATCGCCTTCCACGGTGATCAGTGACTGTTCAGCGGCAACTTTATCGCCCACTTTCACCATCACTTCGGTCACTTCAACTTCGTCACCGCCGATATCCGGCACGTTAACTTCTTTTGAGCCAGATGCCGCTGGTGCTGCAGCCGGAGCGGCTTCAGCTTTGGTTTCTGTCGCAGCCGGTGCAGCACCCGCCACTTCGAAGACCATAATCAGGGAGCCGGTTGATACTTTGTCGCCGGTGCTGATTTTGATTTCTTTGACAACGCCTGCGAACGGCGCAGGAACTTCCATAGAAGCTTTGTCACCTTCAACGGTGATCAAAGACTGCTCTGCTTCTACTTTGTCGCCTACTTTCACCATAATCTCGGTAACTTCAACTTCGTCGCCGCCGATATCAGGCACGTTCACTTCTTTTGCTGCAGCGGCTGCTGGAGCCGCTGCTGGCGCTGCTTCTTTCTTCTCTTCTGCCTGAGCAGGTGCAGCTGCTGCTGCACCGTCGGCGGAATCGAAAATCATGATAAGTGCGCCGGTCTCGGTTTTGTCGCCGACAGAGACTTTGATCTCTTTAACGACGCCAGCCTGTGGAGACGGCACTTCCATAGAGGCTTTATCGCCTTCTACGACGATCAGCGACTGTTCAGCTTCAATCTTGTCGCCCACTTTGACCAGGATCTCGGTGATTTCAACTTCATCAGCCCCGATGTCCGGTACATTGATTTCGATAGCCATTCTTCTTTTACCTCTTACGCCAGACGCGGGTTAACTTTTTCTGCATCGATGTTGAATTTGGTAATTGCTTCCGCAACCACTTTCTTATCGATTTCGCCACGTTTAGCCAGTTCGCCCAGCGCCGCTACCACCACGTAAGAAGCGTCAACTTCGAAGTGGTGACGCAGATTCTCACGGCTGTCAGAGCGACCGAAACCGTCGGTACCCAGCACGCGATAGTCATCAGCCGGAACGTAAGTACGGACCTGCTCGGCGAACAGTTTCATATAGTCAGTAGATGCTACAGCCGGTGCGTCGTTCATCACCTGAGCGATGTAAGGTACGCGTGGCGTATCCATCGGGTGCAGCATGTTCCAGCGCTCACAATCCTGGCCATCACGCGCCAGTTCAGTGAAGGAGGTGACGCTGTAAACGTCAGAACCTACGCCATAATCTTTCGCCAGGATCTGCGCTGCTTCACGAACGTGACGCAGGATAGAACCGGAGCCCAGAAGCTGAACTTTACCTTTGCTGCCTTCGAGGGTTTCGAGTTTGTAGATACCTTTACGGATACCTTCCTCGGCGCCTTCCGGCATTGCCGGCATATGGTAGTTTTCGTTCAGCGTGGTGATGTAGTAGTAAACGTTCTCTTGTTTCTCACCGTACATACGCTCCAGGCCGTCGTGCATGATCACAGCGACTTCGTACGCGTAAGACGGATCGTAAGAGATACAGTTCGGGATAGTCAGAGACTGAATATGGCTGTGGCCATCTTCGTGCTGCAGACCTTCACCGTTCAGCGTCGTACGACCGGAAGTACCACCTACCAGGAAGCCGCGAGCCTGCTGGTCGCCAGCCTGCCAGCACAGGTCGCCGATACGCTGGAAACCGAACATGGAGTAGTAGATGTAGAACGGAATCATCGGCAGGTTGTTGGTGCTGTAAGAGGTCGCAGCAGCCAGCCAGGATGCGCCTGCGCCCAGCTCGTTGATACCTTCCTGCAGGATCTGGCCTTTCTCGTCTTCTTTATAGTAGGCAACCTGCTCACGGTCCTGCGGGGTGTACTGCTGACCGTTCGGGCTGTAGATACCGATTTGACGGAACAGACCTTCCATACCGAAAGTACGCGCTTCGTCGGCGATAATCGGCACCAGACGATCTTTGATCGACTTGTTCTTCAGCATCACGTTCAGGGCACGAACGAAGGCGATAGTGGTGGAGATCTCTTTATTCTGCTCTTCCAGCAGCTGAGAGAAATCTTCCAGCGCAGGCAGTTCCAGCTTCTCGGTGAAGTTCGGCTGACGAGACGGCAGGTAGCCTTTCAGCGCCTGACGACGTTCGTGCAGGTACTTGTACTCTTCAGAATCTTCCGGGAAGGTAATGTACGGCAGTTTTTCGATGTCAGCATCAGTCACCGGCACGTTGAAACGATCGCGGACGTAACGCACGCCGTCCATGTTCATTTTCTTAACCTGGTGCGCGATGTTTTTACCTTCAGCAGTGTCGCCCATGCCGTAACCTTTGACGGTGTGGGCCAGGATTACAGTCGCTTTGCCTTTGGTTTCCTGCGCTTTTTTCAGTGCAGCGTAAACTTTCTTCGGATCGTGACCGCCACGGTTCAGCGCCCAGATCTGCTCGTCAGTCCAGTCTGCAACCAGCGCTGCGGTTTCTGGATATTTACCGAAGAAGTGCTCGCGCACGTAAGCGCCGTTTTTGGATTTGAAGGTCTGGTAGTCGCCGTCAACGGTTTCCTGCATCAACTGGAGCAGTTTACCGCTGGTGTCTTTACGCAGCAGCTCATCCCAACGACTGCCCCACATGACTTTAATCACGTTCCAGCCAGCACCTGCGAAGATGCCTTCCAGTTCGTTGATGATTTTACCGTTACCGGTTACCGGGCCATCCAGACGCTGCAGGTTACAGTTGATGATGAAGCACAGGTTATCCAGTTTTTCACGGGTAGCGATGGTGATAGCGCCTTTGGATTCCGGCTCATCCATCTCACCGTCGCCCAGGAAGGCGTAAACGGTTTGCTCAGATGTGTCTTTCAGACCACGGTGTTCCAGATATTTCAGGAACTTAGCCTGATAGATAGCACCGATCGGACCCAGACCCATAGAAACGGTCGGGAACTGCCAGAATTCCGGCATCAGTTTCGGGTGCGGATAAGAAGACAGACCTTTACCGTGAACTTCCTGACGGAAGTTGTTCATCTGCTCTTCGGTCAGACGGCCTTCCAGGAACGCACGAGCGTACACGCCCGGAGAAATATGGCCCTGGAAGTACACCAGATCGCCGCCGTCTTTTTCGCTGCGCGCACGGAAGAAGTGGTTAAAGCACACTTCGTAGATGGTCGCAGAAGACTGGAAGGAAGCCATGTGGCCGCCAAGCTCCAGATCTTTTTTGGACGCGCGCAGAACGGTCATGATGGCGTTCCAGCGGATGGCAGAACGAATGCGGCGTTCCAGATCCAGATTGCCCGGGTATTCCGGCTCATCTTCAACGGCAATAGTGTTTACGTAGTTGGCTACACCAGTACCAGCAGCCACTTTAACGCCGCCTTTGCGAGCTTCGGACAATAACTGGTCGATGAGATACTGAGCACGCTCAACACCTTCTTCACGGATGACCGATTCGATCGCCTGTTGCCAGTCGCGAGTTTCGATCGGATCCACGTCATTTGGGAAACGTTCTGACATGGGTGGTATTCCTTATCTGTGTCTAATACGTTGATTATCTGGAACCTGTCCCATTGTGCTTTCCTTGAAAAAACACAATAAGACAGGTTCTGCGTTTAGTTGCCGCGCTCTAAGTTTGGCGCTTGCGAGCCTGAAATCTGGCTCTATTCCTTTCGTTGCTGTAAGCGCCGCAGAGAACGTTCACGACGACTCTCTTCGCGGCTGCGATCCAGCAATATTTCCTCGATAAATGCCAGGTGACGATGCGACGCTTCACGCGCCTGCTCCGGCTGGCGAGCCATAATCGCCGCAAAAATGCTGGCGCGATGGCTGCTCACTTGCGCCAGCATTTCGCGACGCGCGTAGAGCAATTCAAAGTTATGACGAACGTTTTGTTCGAGCATAGGTTCCATGCAACGCAACAAGTGTAGTAGCACAACGTTGTGTGCAGCTTCAGTCACTGCAATTTGATACTGCATAACGGCGTCGGATTCGGCATCCAGATCGCCGGACTCCTGAGCCTGCTCGATAGCAACGTGGCAGTCGCCAATGCGCTTGAGATCTTCGTCCGTTCCGCGCAAGGCGGCGTAATAGGCGGCGATCCCTTCCAGGGCATGGCGGGTTTCAAGCAGGTCAAACTGGGATTCTGGATGGTCAGACAGCAGTTCTACAAGCGGGTCGCTTAAGCTCTGCCAGAGGCTGTTTTGGACAAAAGTGCCACCGCCCTGTCGACGAAGCAGTAATCCTTTCGCTTCGAGACGCTGTATGGCCTCGCGCAGTGAAGGACGAGAAACGTCAAACTGTTTTGCCAGTTCGCGCTCGGGTGGGAGTTTTTCGCCGGGACGCAAGGTTCCTTCAAGGATAAGAAACTCCAACTGCTGCTCAATCACATCGGATAATTTAGGTTGGCGAATTTTGCTGTAGGCCATTCTTCCTTTTCTCTGCCATTAGCCCGGAGTCAATTGGTATGACCAATTTCACATTCGTGACGCTAAAGTAACAAAGTATTCACCTTCTGTCCATATTGGTTTTGATTGAAATCAGTAAAGCGGGCACTTTTTAACAACATCACAGATATAACGTTTCAAACATGTAACCTTGCACAAAACTTATGATTACTCCCAAAGTGGCAGATTTAACTTTTATAAAAGCGCGCTCTTTCAATTTTCTGACAATCTGAACCGATTCAACCCCTTTATATATGAATATAAATTCGTAAATACCCCCCGGGATCGGGAAATAACCCGGCGGTAGAACACGGGCGCTTATTTACGGTTGGTTTCTTTTTATCCAACTCGTCATGGCAATAAAAGAAAGCAGGTGCAAATGCTGGCGCTTACCACTATTCTTGGCGCTGCGGTAGTCCACAACGCAAAATAGTGCAATTAACAACCGTAAAAAAAAGACTACACCTTACGGCATTGCAAAATTACACACGCCGCTACGAGCGTATAAAAACAATCACAATCACGAGGTTTAACGATGGATGGTCAACAGCAAGGCGGCGACACGCTAAAGCGCGGCCTTAAAAACCGCCATATTCAGCTCATCGCGCTGGGTGGAGCTATCGGGACGGGCCTGTTTCTGGGCAGTGCCTCCGTCATTCAGTCCGCGGGTCCGGGCATTATTCTCGGCTACGCTATCGCAGGGTTTATCGCCTTTTTAATTATGCGCCAGCTTGGCGAAATGGTTGTTGAAGAGCCGGTCGCCGGTTCTTTCAGCCATTTTGCCTATAAATACTGGGGCGGATTTGCCGGTTTTGCTTCCGGCTGGAACTACTGGGTTCTTTATGTTCTGGTTGCGATGGCAGAACTGACCGCCGTCGGGAAATACGTTCAGTTCTGGTGGCCTGAGATCCCAACCTGGGTTTCCGCCGCCGTTTTCTTTGTGCTTATCAACGCCATCAACCTCACCAATGTCAAAGTGTTCGGGGAGATGGAGTTCTGGTTCGCCATCATCAAGGTGGTCGCCGTGGTGGCCATGATCCTCTTCGGCGGCTGGCTGCTGTTTAGCGACAGCGCAGGTCCTCAGGCAACGGTGCGCAACCTCTGGGAACAAGGCGGTTTCCTGCCGCACGGTATGACGGGGCTGGTGATGATGATGGCGATCATTATGTTCTCGTTCGGCGGCCTGGAGCTGGTAGGTATCACCGCCGCTGAAGCGGATAACCCGGAGATCAGCATTCCTAAAGCGACCAACCAGGTTATCTACCGCATTCTGATCTTCTATGTGGGTTCACTGGCCGTGTTGCTTTCACTGATGCCATGGACACGCGTGACCGCAGACACCAGCCCGTTCGTGCTTATCTTCCATGAGCTGGGGGATTCTCTGGTCGCTAACGCGCTGAACGTGGTGATCCTGACGGCGGCCCTGTCGGTCTACAATAGCTGCGTTTACTGTAACAGCCGCATGCTGTTCGGCCTTGCGCAACAAGGCAACGCGCCTAAGGCACTGCTCAAGGTTGATAAACGCGGCGTTCCGGTAGGCACGATTCTGGTTTCAGCCGTTACGACCGCGCTGTGCGTACTGATTAACTACTTAATGCCCGGAGAAGCCTTCGGCTTACTGATGGCGCTAGTGGTTTCGGCATTGGTGATTAACTGGGCAATGATTAGCCTTGCGCACATTAAATTCCGCCGTAAGAAAGATCTGCAGGGCGTGAAAACTCGCTTCCCGGCGCTGCTCTATCCGCTGGGTAACTGGATCTGCCTGCTCTTTATGGTAGGCATTCTGGTGATTATGGTGATTACGCCCGGCATGGCGATTTCAGTGTGGCTGATTCCGGTCTGGGTGGTGATCCTCGGCATCGGCTACTGGATTAAAACTCAGCGAAGCGCGAAGTCAGTCAAAGTTTAAGCTCGCCTGTTAGTTAAAGCGCCCGCTTGCAGAAGGCGGGCGCTTTGTTATCTGCCTCACACTTTCCTCTCTACGACACGATTGTCCATCTCTGCAACGGTTTCCTGCTGCGCAAATTTCACATGTCGGACCAATAATCTTGTCCATATTCTGGTCAGGAGCGTTGTTAATGGAAAACGGCAAATTATCTATAAAAGAAAAAATCGGTTACGGGATGGGTGACGCCGGCTGCAATATTATCTTCGGCGCCATTATGTTGTTTGTGAACTATTTTTATACCGATATCTTCGGTCTGGCTCCGGCGCTGGTTGGTGTACTTCTCCTTTCAGTGCGCGTAATTGATGCGGTCACCGACCCGATAATGGGCGCTATTGCCGATCGTACCCAAAGCCGCTGGGGCCGTTTTCGTCCATGGCTTTTGTGGATTGCCTTCCCCTTCGCCTTCTTCAGCGTGCTGATGTTTACCACGCCTGACTGGAGCTACAGCAGCAAAGTTATCTATGCCTTTGTCACCTATTTCCTGCTTTCTCTGACCTACACCGCGATTAATATTCCCTATTGCTCGCTGGGGAGCGTTATTACCAACGACCCAAAAGAGCGCGTGGCGTGCCAGTCTTATCGCTTTGTGATGGTTGGCATCGCAACGCTGATTCTCTCTCTGAGTCTGTTGCCGATGGTGGACTGGTTTGGCGGAGGCGATAAAGCCAAAGGCTATCAGTGGGCCATGACGGTGCTGGGCTTGTTGGGCATGTGCATGTTCCTGTTCTGCTTCTCCACCGTGCGCGAACGTATTCGTCCGGCGGTGCCAAGCAATGACGACCTGAAGGCCGATTTAAAAGACGTCTGGAAAAACGATCAGTGGGTACGTATTTTGCTGCTGACGTTATGCAACGTCTGCCCCGGATTTATTCGCATGGCGGCCACCATGTATTACGTCACCTGGGTGATGCAGCAGAGCACCAGCTTCGCGACTTTATTTATCAGCCTGGGCGTTATCGGCATGATGGGCGGCAGCATGCTCGCCAAGGTCCTTACTGACCGCTTCTGTAAGCTGAAGGTATTTTTCTGGACCAATATCGCGCTAGCGCTTTTCTCCAGCGGTTTCTATTTCCTCGACCCACACGCCACCACGCTGATTGTCGTGATGTACTTCCTGCTGAACGTGCTGCATCAGATCCCTTCCCCGCTGCACTGGTCGTTGATGGCCGACGTGGACGATTATGGTGAATGGAAAACCGGCAAACGCATCACCGGCATCAGCTTCTCCGGCAATCTGTTCTTCCTCAAAGTAGGACTGGCCGTCGCGGGGGCAATGGTTGGCTTTTTACTTTCCTGGTATGGCTACGACGCGGGAGCAAAACAGCAAGGAGCCGACGCGCTTAATGGTATCGTGATGCTGTTTACGGTCATCCCGGGCGTAGGCTATCTCATTACCGCAGGCGTGGTCCGTTTACTGAAAGTCGACCGCGAACTGATGAAAACTATTCAGGCCGACCTGGAAAAGCGCCGTCTTAACTATCGTGAGCTCAATGAATACCAGGACAGCAAACCTGTCGAAGTCAAACCGTAAGGAACGCAGCATGACGCAAAATCAGTGGCCTAACCCTTTTATTGAGCAGCGAGCCGATCCTTTTATTTTGCTGCATGAGGAGTGGTATTACTTCGTTGCCTCAGTACCGGAATACGACAGGCTGGAAATTCGACGCGCGGCGACCATTAGCGAGTTGGCCCATGCCAGGCCCGTCGTCGTCTGGCACAAGCCAGATGAGGGCCCAATGAGTAAGCTCATCTGGGCTCCGGAGCTGCATCATGTGAACGGCAAATGGTACCTCTACTTCGCGGCAACCCATACGCAGGAGCTGGATAAGCTCAATATGTTCCAGCATCGCATGTTTGCTCTGGAATGCGCGGACGCGAACCCGTTAACCGGTAAGTGGACTGAAAAAGGCCAGATCAAAACGCAGTTTGACTCTTTCTGCCTTGATGCCACAACCTTCTCGCATCAGGGAAAACAGTGGTATCTGTGGGCGCAAAAAGATCCAAACATTCCCGGCAACTCAAATATCTATCTCGCTGAAATGGAGTCGCCCTGGTCAATTAAAGGCGAACCCGTCATGCTGAGCAAACCGGAGCTTGAGTGGGAGTGCCGCGGCTTTATGGTTAATGAAGGGCCTGCGGTAGTAACACACGGCGAAAGGCTGTTTGTCAGCTATTCTGCCAGCGCCACGGATGAGAATTATTGCCTGGGGCTGCTGTGGATCGATCTGGCTGCCGATCCAACAAAAGCGGGCAACTGGCACAAATCAGCACAGCCGGTATTTACCACCAGCTATGAAAACAAGCAGTACGGACCCGGCCACAACAGCTTTACCAGAACGAAAGAGGGAGAGGATGTGCTGGTTTATCACGCTCGGAATTATACGGAGATTGAGGGCGATCCGCTTTATGACCCCAATCGCCATACCCGGCTGAAGGAAATAATTTGGGATGAGGACGGAATGCCCGTTTTTGGCATCCCGCCCGCCGACCATCCTTGATGACAGACGGCCTCTGGTCTCAGACCAGAGTGCCGTAAATCGTCAGCAATGCCACCACGACCACGATCGCCAGCGAAGCTTTCTTAGCCATCGAAACAGCGGCTTTTGGTGTTTTAATCTTGTCATGGTGCGGCTCGCGTGCCAGCGAATATTGCGCAAGCTGGGTCAGCACCTGATACTGGGAGGAGTGACGATCGGCAAGCGTTGCAAACCATGCCGGCAGGGCTTTTTCACCGTGCCCAAGCAAGGCGTAAGCCACGCCGACTAAACGTACCGGCAACCAATCAAGCACATGTAAAATAGCATCGATACCCGAGAGCAAACGCTGATGCGGCGTATGATGACGCGCAAGCCAGGTTTGCCACGCGCGCAGGAAAGCATATCCAGCAAGCGTAACCGGCCCCCACAATCCTCCGACGATAAACCAGAAAAGCGGAGCGAGATAGAAGCGGAAATTAATCCACAGCAGCGCGTTCTGGAGCTCTTTAAGATATTCACGCTCATCGCAGTCAGGCGGCACGCCGTGAATCAGCGTCAGCTCGTTAGCCATCATATCGCGCGCGTGCAGATCGTCGTGGCTGGCGGCCTGCAAATAGGCGTGGTAATGCAGGCGAACCTGCCCCGCCCCGATACACAACACGCCAAGCGCAATCCAGAACACCAGCAGTGGGATATTAAAGAACAGCCCCTGTAAAGCGCGCACGCAAAGGAAAACAATCAGCATGCACAGCGCCGTCATCAAAATCGTGCGCAGCATCGAAAAATGTTTTATCCGCCGGAAAATAACTTCCAGGCGATGATCTAACTGCCAGTGCTCGCCCATCTTAAACAGGCGCTCCCAGAGCATAACCAGTAAGAGCGTAAAAAGCGTCATGTCATCTCCTTATTCGACGTGACTTAACGTCCGACGAAAACGGCCCCAGTCAAAAGAAGATCCAGGATCGGTTTTACGTCCGGGTGCGATATCACAATGGCCCGTCATGTTATCGGCAACGGAAGGATAGTGCTGAATTAACAAGCGGGTAAGCGAGGCCAGCTGCTGATATTGTTCGTCAGTGTAGGGTAAGGTATCGGTACCTTCCAGTTCGATTCCGATAGAAAAATCGTTACAGCGCTCCCTTCCCTGATAAACCGAGACGCCAGCATGCCAGGCTCGTTTATCAAAAGGCACATACTGCACAATTTCACCGTCGCGGCGGATCAAACAATGCGCGGAGACTCGCAAATGGGCAATGCCAGCAAAATAGGGATGCGCGTCTGGATCAAGCTTGCCGGTAAATAAGGCATCAATCCAGGGTCCGCCAAATTCTCCCGGCGGCAGACTGATGTTATGCACCACCAGTAAAGAAGGGTGTTCATCTTCCGGTCGGCAATCGAAATGTGGGGAAGGGATATGCTTCACGCCCACCAGCCAGCCGTTTAAAAGCCGCATGCGTGATTCTCCTCAGTAGTGGCACTCGAAGTCGCATCAGAGTAGCATGTTTCGACCTTAATTTAGCCATTTCGGAGTTTTATCATGCCGCCCCGCCGTTATAACCCAGACCGCCGACGTGACGAGCTTCTCGAACGCATCAGCCTTGATATTCCCCAGGCCGTCTCCTTTGCTCTGCGTGAAGATCTTGGCGGCGACGTCGATCCTCATAAAGATATTACCGCTCAGTTGTTAGCTGAAGATCATGTTTCGCACGCCATAGTGATTACTCGTGAAGAGGGTGTATTTTGCGGTAAACGCTGGGTTGAAGAGGTCTTTATCCAGCTAGGCGGCGACGTTGAAGTAAAATGGCATGTGGAAGATGGCCAGGCGGTAACAGCAGATCAGCCGCTTTTCGAGCTTGATGGCCCCTCCCGCGTACTGTTAACCGGCGAACGCACCGCGCTAAACTTCGTACAAACGCTTTCCGGCGTGGCAAGCGAAGTTCGTACCTGCGTCGATTTGCTGGCGGGAACAAACACGCAGCTTCTGGATACGCGTAAAACCCTGCCGGGCCTGCGTACCGCGCTGAAATATGCCGTACTTTGCGGCGGCGGCAGCAACCACCGCCTGGGGTTGTCGGACGCGTTTTTAATCAAAGAAAACCACATTATTTCCTCCGGTTCGATTCGCCAGGCGGTGGAAAAAGCGTTCTGGCTACATCCGGACGTGCCGGTAGAGGTGGAAGTAGAATCTCTGGATGAGCTGCAACAGGCGCTTAAAGCCGGTGCGGATATCATCATGCTTGATAACTTCAACGTTGAGCAGATGCGTCAGGCTGTTGCGCTGACCGCAGGCAAAGCGCAACTGGAAGTTTCCGGTAACGTGACGAAAGAAACGCTGCGTAAATTTGCTGAAACGGGTGTCAACTTTATTTCAGTGGGCGCTCTCACCAAGCATCTCCGCGCCCTCGACCTTTCTATGCGCTTCCGCTAATCATTCTTTTAAGATGGGTCAGAAGGCCCATCTTTCCCCCGTTTTGCGAAACCGTTCGCGTCGTTGCTGTCTGCTTTTGCAATCTAATTAAAAATTCCGGAAAGCCGCTTCCTGATGCGCTTTTTGCTTCTCGCAGGCCGTGAACCGGCCTGTCAAAGTTTCGCCTCTTTCCTGAGGAGCGAGCTATGAATAAGCAAAAAGGATTTACTCTTATTGAACTGATGGTGGTGATTGGCATCATTGCGATTCTGAGCGCTATCGGCATTCCTTCCTACCAGAGTTATCTGCGCAAAGCGGCACTCACCGATATGCTGCAATCTTTTGTGCCCTACCGAACGGCAGTTGAACTCTGCGCCATAGACAAAGGGGGAGTAACGGCGTGCGACGCAGGGACTAACGGTATTCCCTCTGTAAAAACCACTCGTTACATCAGTAGCATGCTAGTTGAACATGGCGTTGTAACCCTTACCGGCCAGGAAACGCTAAACGGGTTAACGGTGGCGTTAACACCCGTATGGAAAGATTCAGAAGGCGTTGAGAGCTGGAAACGCAGCTGCAGTGTCGCGGACGGCGGCTCTCTAAAACAGGCATGCGAAGATGTCTTCCGCTTCGAGAATGAAACGCCTGGCGAGGCTGCGGGAGAATAACCATGTCCAGTCGTCAACAACTCCTCGCCCTGTGTGCCCAGTATCATGCCGTGCTGCTTGGGGAGGAGGAGCATCGGTTACGCATTGCCGTGGCGCGCAATCCACCGGTACAGCTGTTTGAATCATTACGCTTTATCAGCGACAAATCTATTGATGTCGAGTACTGGTCCGTCGAACGTCTGGAAAAGGTCAGGCACCTCCCTGCGGCCCCCCTTTCTGAAGAGGAGCAGGAGAACGGGCGCTCTGTCGTTACGCTACTAAGCGAAACCCTGCAAAAAGCCATTCAGCTACGGGCATCAGATATCCATTTCGAACCTACGGAGGAAAATTACAGAGTAAGGTTACGTATAGACGGCGTGTTGCAGCTACAGCCTCTTCTTTCCGCAAGCCTTGCTGCCCCGCTAACCGCGCGACTAAAAGTATTAGGCAACCTCGATATTGCGGAGCGCCGCCTGCCTCAGGATGGCCAAATGGACGTGGATACCGCCACCGGTAAAGCCTCATTCAGAATTTCCACGCTTCCCGTACGGCACGGGGAAAAGGTAGTGCTGCGCTTGCTCCAGCAAAGCGAACAGCCGCTGGAGCTTGCTGCCCTGGGGATGTCCCGCGAAAACAGCGTTTTTTTCGAGGCCGCGCTGGCTCATCCACAGGGCATGATTCTGGTTACCGGCCCTACCGGAAGTGGTAAAACCCTCACCTTATATAGCGCTCTTAACGCGTTGAACCAGCCGGGCACCAACGTATGCAGCGTTGAGGATCCGGTTGAGATGCCGTTGCCGGGGCTGAATCAGACGCAGGTCAATACCAAAGCCGGGCTGACCTTTCAGAGCGTGCTTCGGGCGCTGTTAAGGCAGGATCCAGATGTAATCATGGTCGGTGAAATCAGGGATAGCGAAACGGCGGAGATTGCCGTTAAAGCAGCCCAGACGGGGCATCTGGTGTTATCTACGCTGCATACTAACTCGACCATTGAAACCGTAATTCGCCTTGAGCAAATGGGCGTTGCCCGCTGGATGCTGGCATCAGCCCTTAAGATGGTGGTGGCGCAGCGTCTGGTCCGCAAGCTATGTCCGCATTGCAAAAAGCAGCCGCATGAAAAGCTCTCTTTGCCCGCACAAATTTGGCCAACGCCGCTGCCGGACTGGCAGGCCGTCGGCTGTGAACGCTGCTACGGCGGATATTATGGACGCGCTGCCCTGTTTGAAATTCTGCCGATTGAAAACAGTGTACGGGCGGCAATCGCCTCGGGAGCCCATACCGCAGAGATTGAACGGCTTGCGCGCGAGCAAGGTATGGTCACGCTGTTTGCAAGCGGCTGCCTGGCTGTCTCAAAGGGGCTGACAACGCTTAAAGAGATCTACCGCGTGCTGGGAGTGCCCCATGGCTAAATTTTTGGTCTGGAACTGGCAAGCCGTAGATCCGCTGGGGCAACTCAGAGAAGGTTCGATGCTCGCGGACGATCGCTCATCCGTGGAAACGCAACTCTCTGAGCAGCAGTTACAGTTACTCAGCGCGCGTAAGCATACCGGGAACCGTCGCGGATGCTGGCACATCCAGCAAAAAATACAGCTGTTTCGTCAGTTGGCGACCCTTCTTCAGGCCGGCATCCCCCTCGCTGATGGACTGGCTCTTATGGCAAACCAGCATCAGTACCGGGAATGGCGTGCTTTACTTCTGCGCATCGAACAACAGGTTTCACAGGGCGTTCCTTTTTCTGACGCGCTTCGTCAGTGGCCTGGGATCTTCCCGCCGCTCTTTATCTCGCTTATCCATATCGGGGAGCTTACGGGCAAACTCGATGAATGCAGCCGCAGGTTGGCGGACCAACAGGAGCAGCTTTATCGTCTGCATAAAAAAGTGATGACAGCGCTGCGTTACCCGCTGTTTATCCTGGCCGTGGCTTTTGCGGTTACCGCTGGCATGATGGGATTTGTGCTGCCCGAATTTGCCGCCATCTATCGTTCTTTCAATGCTTCATTGCCAGCCATCACGCTTGCGGTTATGGCAATTTCCGGCTGGGTGACGACGCAAGGCGGATGGTGGTTGCTGACAGGTTTTATCGCTGCGGTTTTCTGGCTTACGTTGCGCAAAAGCAACCCACGCTGGAAAGAGTATGAACAAAAGCTTTTGCTTCACATCCCTCTTGTCGCCCCGCTATGGCGAGGGCAAATACTCAGCCAAATTTATACCACGCTGTCGCTTTCACAGCAGGCTGGTATTCCACTGCTGCAAGGGCTGACAGCGGTCGAACAAACATTAACGCCCCTGCTGTGGAAAAAGGTGCTTACCCATTTAGCCTCCCAGGTTGCACAAGGAACACCTTTCTGGCGCACCGTAGACAACGCCGGTTGCTTTACACCTTTGTGTTCCCAGTTAATACGTATCGGCGAAGAATCAGGAGCGCTGGATCTTATGCTGGAAAGGCTGGCGACCTGGCATTACGATCGCACCCGGGAGCTGGCGGACACGCTCGCGGCCGCACTTGAACCTGTAATGATGATAACGATAGGGATAATCATCGGTACGCTGGTCATCGCCATGTATTTACCGATTTTTCAACTGGGGGATGCGATGAGCGCGGGATAATGGCGCAGCGGGCGCTGCGCCACAGACAGCTTACAGGCTGTTAAAGACGCGGTTTTCTTGTTCCGCTACGCGGATAAAGGTAGTGCGCTTGGTCAGCTCTTTCAAACGAGACGCGCCCACGTAGGTACAGGCAGAACGTAGACCACCGAGGATATCTCGCGCAGTGTTCTCAACCGGGCCACGCAGCGGCAGCTTAACGGTTTTACCTTCCGCCGCACGGTACTGAGCAACGCCGCCGACGTGGCGAGTCATCGCTGATTCAGAACTCATGCCGTAAAACAGCATAAATTTCTCACCGTTCTCTTCAACCAGGGTACCGCCGCTTTCTTCATGGCCTGCCAGCATGCCGCCCAGCATGACAAAGTCTGCGCCGCCGCCGAAAGCTTTAGCAACATCGCCCGGTACGGTGCAACCACCGTCGCTGACAATCTGGCCGCCAAGCCCGTGAGCTGCATCAGCACATTCAATGACGGCAGAAAGCTGCGGATAGCCAACGCCGGTTTTCACGCGAGTGGTGCACACGGAACCCGGGCCAATGCCCACTTTGACGATATCCGCGCCAGAGAGGATCAGCTCTTCACACATCTCGCCCGTCACCACGTTGCCGGCACAGATAGTTTTGTCAGGCCAGGTTTCGCGGGCTTTGCTGACAAACTGGGCGAAATGTTCGGAATAGCCGTTTGCCACATCGATACAAATGAAATTCAGTCCCGGATGCAGCGCCAGAATCTGCTTTGTTTTAGTGAAATCAGCTTCGGAGGTGCCGGTTGAAACCATCACGTGGCGCAGCACGCTCTCAGAAGCAGATTTAACGAACTCGCTCCACTGTTCAACGGAGTAATGCTTATGCACCGCGGTGAGAATATCAAAGGAAGCAAGCGCTTGCACCATGCCGAAGGTACCCACGGTATCCATATTCGCCGCAATGATCGGCACACCAGACCATGCAATACCGGAATGTTTGAAAGTAAACTGGCGCTCAAGCTCTACATCGGAGCGGCTTTTCAGAGTGGAACGTTTCGGGCGGATAAGAACGTCTTTAAAACCTAACTTCAAATCTTCTTCAATACGCATGTTGCGGATTCCTGGTAAATGGCGATGGACGCGGGAACGTTATCGGCGACAGCTCTGAATAATTCGAGCTGCAGGAAGGCGGCAAACTCATGGAACCCCAGGAGCTTATTTTGATAAGGGACTGGGATGAGGGAATGCGGCCAACGCACCTGCAGCTTAAAGAATGACAAGCGTGCAACTGCCAACTCCAGTGACGCTATCATACGCACTAATAATGGCTCCGCAAGACTGCGAAACCACTCTTTTTTACGCTACAATCGTTTAAATTTACCTGAGAAACGCTGAAATAGTATGCAGGCAGAAGAGACTATTTTTTTCTGCTCGTTCTTTCCGTTTATAAACTCAGTATGAAAAATGATATATCTGGCTGATTAAACAAGATTTAAGGTTCGACGCTTATGGTTTATACGGTGGCATTAACGGGCGGGATTGGCAGTGGAAAAAGCACTGTCGCCAACAGCTTTTCCCGATTAGGTGTTACCGTCGTCGATGCAGATGTCATTGCCCGCCTGGTTGTTGAACCCGGTCAAACCGCCCTGCACGCCATTTCTGAACGTTTTGGCGAAGAGATCCTTCTTGCGGATGGTTCGCTTAATCGTCGAATACTTCGCGAAAAGATCTTTTCATCCCCTGCGGAAAAAGAGTGGCTGAATAATCTTTTGCACCCGCTGATTCATCACCGCACCCAAACTGAAATCAGCAATGCCCTTTCGCCTTACGTGCTATGGGTAGTTCCGCTATTGGTTGAAAACCAGCTCCAGCAGAAAGCGGACCGCGTTCTGGTTGTTGATGTCTCGCCAGAAATACAGATCGCACGGACCATCAGCCGCGATAATGTCAGCCGACAGCATGCGGAGCAGATCCTTGCTGCACAGGCAACCCGCGACGAGCGGCTGGCCGTTGCTGATGATGTGATTAATAACGACGGTTCCCCCGAGAGAGTAGCCGCACATGTTGATCGCCTGCACCGCCGGTATCTGGAGCTGGCGAGTCAGGCCGCACAACAGGATAAAGAATAATGAGCACTCAAATCCTTTTTGAGCACCCACTGAATGAAAAAATGCGTACCTGGCTGCGTATTGAGTTTCTCATCCAACAACTGCAGGCTTCTTTGCCGTTAGATGGAAGCTCCAGCGCGCTGCATTTTTTCCGCAATATTGGCGACCTTCTGGATGTCTTTGAACGCGGAGAAATTCGTACGGATATTCTTAAAGAGCTTGAACGACAGCAACGTAAACTGCTGAGCTGGGCTGAAGTGCCCGGTGTGGATATGCAACGCATTGATTCTCTGCGTAGTCAGCTTAAAGAGCGTGGCAGCGTGCTGATGTCCGCACCGCGTATTGGCCAGGCTTTGCGTGAAGACCGTTTAATTGCCCTCGTTCGTCAGCGCTTGAGCATTCCCGGCGGCTGCTGCAGTTTCGATCTTCCCACGCTGCATATCTGGCTGCACCTGGCGCAGGCACAGCGCGATGAGCAGGTCAGCGCCTGGCTGGCAAGCCTGCAACCGCTGAAGCGCTCGTTGGATCTGCTGCTTGATATCATTCGTAACTCAGCCCCGTTCCGCAAACAAACCAGCCTGAATGGTTTTTATCAGGATAACGGGGATGATGCCGATTTACTGCGTTTGCAGTTAGATCTGACCTGGCAGCTCTACCCGCAAATTTCCGGCCATAAAAGCCGCTTCGCGATCCGCTTTCTGCCACTGGACAGCGAGCGCGGAACTATCCCTGAACGCCTCGATTTTGAACTGGCGTGCTGTTAAGGAGAAAATATGTCTGAAACTACTGTCGTTAACTGCCCGGGCTGCGGGAAAGCCGTTATCTGGAACGAAACCAGCCCATACCGCCCGTTTTGCAGCAAGCGCTGCCAGCTTATTGATTTAGGCGAATGGGCCGCGGAAGAGAAGCGAATCCCAAGCAGCAGCGATCTTACTGACAGCGATGGCTGGAGCGAGGAACAGCAGCCTTAAGGCTGCTGTAGTTTTTTGATGACGGGCTCGTTCGCGGGTGGAAAGTCTGCCGCCGTAAGTTCGTGCTGAGCAATCCAGTATCCCGGCTGCCCTTCTTTGCCCCACGGCTCGCCTTCCCAGCCTTCGACCAGGAAAAACCATAGCGTGATGTGTCTGTCCGGGAATTGATATGCCAGCGTCTCGAACCGGGCATAACGCGTCGCGGTAATTCCCGTCTCTTCCTGCAACTCACGCACCAGAGCCTGCTCGGGCGTTTCACCTGATTCGATCTTCCCACCGGGGAATTCCAGCTTGTTTGCCATGTGGGCATCAGCCGCTCGCCGGGTGATGAAAATCTCGTTCTGCGAGTTGCGAATAATACCTACGGCTATTTGTAATTGTTTCATTTTTATGCAGATGCTCTCCATAAAAAAGGCGCAGCAAGCTGCGCCTTTATCATTCACAATGCGTTTAGCTCAGACGGCCATGGCACTGTTTGAATTTTTTACCGGAACCGCAAGGGCACGGATCGTTACGACCGACTTTACGCTCGCCAGTTTCCGCAGCCAGTGCAATTGCTGCCTGAGTATCGTCATCGACGTGGCTCAGTTGCTGCATTTGCGCCAGACGCTCAGCTTCTTCACGGCGCTGCTGCTCCATTGCTTCAACTTCTTCCGGCATACGTACCTGAACTTTGCTCAGGGTGCTTATCACTTCATATTTCAGTGATTCAAGCATGGCTGCAAACATGGCGAAAGATTCACGTTTGTACTCCTGCTTAGGATCTTTTTGCGCGTAGCCACGCAGGTGGATGCCCTGACGCAGATAGTCCATCGCGGCCAGATGCTCTTTCCACAGCGAATCCAGCGTCTGCAGCATGACGCCTTTCTCGAAGTGACGCATCATCTCGACACCAACCACTTCTTCTTTGCGTTGGTAAACTTCGATAGCGTTTTGCAAAATACGCTCACGCAGCGTTTCTTCATGCAGCTCAGGCTCTTTATCCAGCCACTCTTTGATTGGCATATCGAGATCGAAGTCGTTTTTCAGACGATCGATAAGGCCCTGAATGTCCCACATCTCTTCCAGAGACTGCGGCGGGATGTGCGCATCAATGGTAGTTTTGAACACGTCCTCGCGGATGCTGCTGATAGTTTCGCTTACGTCGCTTACATCCAGCAGTTCGTTACGCTGGCTATAGATAGCACGGCGCTGGTCGTTGGCAACGTCATCGTATTCCAGCAGTTGCTTACGAATATCGAAGTTACGGCTTTCCACTTTACGCTGTGCGTTGGCAATCGCTTTGGTCACCCACGGGTGTTCAATCGCCTCACCTGGCTTCATGCCCAGTTTACGCATCATGTTAGACACGCGGTCTGAGGCGAAAATACGCATCAGGGCATCTTCCATAGAAAGGTAGAAACGAGAAGAACCTGCATCGCCCTGGCGACCAGAACGGCCACGCAGCTGGTTATCGATACGGCGAGATTCGTGGCGCTCGGTACCGATGATATGTAAACCACCGGATGCCAGCACCGCTTCATGACGCACCTGCCAGTCAGCTTTAATCTGTGCGATCTGCTCAGGGGTTGGATCGACAAGCTCGGCCACTTCCGCCTGCCAGCTACCGCCTAACACGATATCCGTACCACGGCCCGCCATGTTGGTCGCGATAGTGACGGCGGCAGGGTAACCCGCCTGCGCAACGATACCCGCTTCGTTGGCGTGGAACTTGGCGTTCAGAACGTTATGCTTAATACCCGCTTTGGTCAGCTCGGCTGAAACCACTTCGGATTTCTCGATAGAGATAGTCCCCACGAGTACCGGTTGGCCGTTCGCCGTACGCTCTTTAATGTCTTCGATGATCGCACCGATTTTGTCCATTTCGGTCATATAGACCAGATCCGGCATGTCTTTACGGATCATCGGACGGTTAGTCGGCACCACGATGGTATCGAGTTTGTAGATGGAGCTGAATTCGAAGGCTTCGGTATCTGCAGTACCGGTCATGCCGGCCAGCTTCTCGTACAGACGGAAATAGTTCTGGAAGGTGATGGAAGCGAGCGTCTGGTTCTCGTTCTGAATATCCACCCCTTCTTTTGCTTCCACAGCCTGGTGCAGGCCATCAGACCAGCGACGGCCCTGCATGGTACGGCCCGTGTGTTCATCCACGATGATGACTTCGCCATCTTTAACGATGTAGTCAACGTCGCGAGTAAACAGCACATGGGCACGCAGTGCTGCGGTAACGTGGTGCATCAGCATAATGTTAGTCGGGGAGTAAAGCGATTCGCCCTCATCCATCATGCCTGCGTCCATCAGCAGTTCTTCGATTTTCACCAGGCCACGTTCGGTCAGGTTAACCTGGCGGGATTTTTCATCCACGGAGAAGTGGCCTTCGCCCTGGAACGTATCGGAGTCTTCTTTTTCCTGACGGATCAGGTGAGGAATGATGGTGTTTACTTTTTTGTACAGCTCTGAGCTGTCTTCGGCCGGACCGGAAATGATAAGCGGAGTACGCGCCTCATCAATCAGGATGGAGTCAACCTCATCCACCAGCGCATAGTGCAGTTTACGCTGAACGCGTTCCTCAGGGCTGAACGCCATGTTGTCGCGCAGGTAGTCAAAGCCGTATTCGTTGTTGGTACCGTAGGTGATGTCAGCAGCATAAGCTTCACGCTTGGCTGGTGCCGGCATCCCCGGCAGGTTGATGCCCACGCTCAGGCCAAGGAACTCGAACAGCGGACGGTTATTTTCCGCATCACGCTGGGCCAGATAGTCGTTCACGGTTACCACGTGAACGCCTTTACCGCTCAGCGCGTTCAGGTAAGCAGGCAGCGTCGCCGTCAGCGTTTTACCTTCACCGGTACGCATCTCCGCGATGCAGCGATCGTTGAGCACCATACCGCCGAGCAGCTGTACGTCGAAGTGACGCATACCGAATACGCGCTTACTTGCTT
This sequence comes from Buttiauxella sp., assembly GCA_032051265.1. Taxonomy (GTDB): domain Bacteria; phylum Pseudomonadota; class Gammaproteobacteria; order Enterobacterales; family Enterobacteriaceae; genus Dryocola. The sequence goes on along the minus strand of DAMBYU010000004.1, from coordinate 357,762 downwards.
CACGCACAACGGCGAAAGCTTCAGGTATCAATGTTTCCAGCACTGCGCCTTTTTCCAGACGGGCACGGAACTCATTGGTTTTAGCCTTCAGCTCATCGTCAGAGAGCTTTTCCATTTCCGGTTCCATGCTGTTAATCATGGTCACCACTTTGCGCATACGGCGCAATGAACGATCGTTACGACTGCCAAAGACTTTAGTTAATAGTTTGATTAGCATAATAAATTCTCAAACGCCTGCATCAGAGCAGATCTACAGATAGTGTTATAATTAAAGGAGATTTTTTAGCTGAGGCGTTGGGGTCCGGCGCGAATACCCTGCACCTGGCCTACCCACATCGCCGCGCTGAATACCGCAACGGCGGGACGCTGCCAGAGTGAGATATGGCGAACGATAACGGGAGGCTTGCTTTCATGGGTTAATAACGCGTTGAGCGTATCCAGTAAAGCGAGATGCTGCGCCTGAAGCGGTATACTCTCTTGCGCCACCGGCAGCGCCTGTGGTGCCATAGCGAAAGAAAGGTGGCGAATGACGGTACGGATGGCATGCTGATGCCAGTAATCCACAGTAAACGACGGACGCCGGGTGCTTTCCTGCAGTAACGCCAGGCTATCGAAGCTAACCTGGTTAAGATAATCCTGGCTGCTGGCGGAGGTTTCCGCAGGCGCGTTATGTCCGGTATTTCCGCTTAGCGCAGGCATGCCAAAACTCGCCGCGACCATCCCTAATAAGAGATGCGGCCAGAAGTAACGTCTGCCAAAATGTCGCCAACGATTTAGAATACCAATCACTTTTTCCGCCGGAGCTTATTATATGCGCGATAGTCGCCCGCAATCTTTAGATAATCTGTTCGACGATGCCGGAGCTCAGGGCGTGCTGCAGAACGTGCAGCAGCGCGCAACTGCCTTATTACGGCTCAACCGGGCAGTGAGAAGCATCCTGCCTGCTCAACTGCATCCCTGGTGTCGGGTCGCAAACTTCCGCCAGGGGATCCTCGTACTTGAAACGGCGAATGCCAGCTGGCTGATGCGTTTACGCTATGAACAAGCCACGCTGCTGAGTGCATTGCGCGCACAAATACTACCATCATTGACGTCGATCGACATCAGGATTAATCCAACGCTTGCAGCAATTGGCAAGGATTCCGTACAAGAAAACAGCATTCAGACAAGAAGCGGGCAATTTGAGGTCAATCGGGAATTAAGCGAGCAGAGCGCGGAAGCCTTACGGGAGGTGGCTAAACGTAGCCCGGAGAAACTTAGAGCGGCAATAGAACGACTGGCTTCGTTGGCCGGAGAGAGTACCAACAAAAACCAGTCGTAATCGAGAGCTTGTTACGCCAGCACCATAGTTGGTGCTTTGAATGCCAGCGGAAGTTCAGCGTCGTCTTCAAAGGTTGCCCATTCCCAGGCTTCCTGCTTCGCCAGAACTGCCTGCAGCAGTTTATTGTTCAGGGCATGACCCGACTTATAGGCGGTAAACGCGCCGATAATATTGTGGCCACACATAAACAGGTCACCGATAGCGTCCAGCATTTTGTGACGAACGAATTCATCTTCAAAACGCAGGCCGTCTTCGTTCAGTACGCGATAATCGTCAACAACGATGGCACAATCGAAGCTGCCGCCCAGGCACAGGCCGCGGGACTGCAGATATTCGATATCACGCATAAAGCCGAAGGTACGAGCGCGGCTGATCTGGCGCATAAAGGCGTCTGCAGAGAAATTCATGCTGTAACGCTGGGTGCTGGCATCAATCGCCGGATGGTTAAAGTCGATGGTAAAATCCAACGAAAAACCATTATACGGCCTGAATTCAGCCCACTTATCGCCATCTTCAACACGAACCGTCTCTTTGACGCGTACAAATTTCTTCGCACAGTTCAGTTCGTCGATGCCGGCATCAAGGAGCAGGTAGACAAACGGCGCGGCACTACCATCCATAATCGGGATTTCTGGCGCATCGACTTCAACAATAATGTTGTCGATACCCAGCCCCGCAAGGGCAGCGTTAAGGTGCTCAACGGTAGATATCCGCACATCGTGCTCGTTCACCAGGCAAGTACAGAGCATGGTATCACGCACAGATTTGGCATCTGCCGGAAAATCTACCGGAGGATTCAAGTCGGTGCGACGATAGATGACCCCGGTATTGGCCGGCGCAGGGCGCAACGTCAGTGTGACCTTTTTGCCGGTATGTAAACCGACGCCAGTCGCCTGAACGATACGTTTAAGTGTCCTTTGTTTGATCATCGTATAATCTCGCCAAATTACTTATCCAACCGAAGTGTATATCACAATCGGCAGGCCAGTTTAGCACAAAGAGCGGAGATGCCCAACTTCCGGTTTATTCTTAATCAGCCTGCTTACGCAAAAACGCTGGAATATCCAGGTAATCAGGTTCCTTCGCCGCTTGCGGCGTATTGTCATTAACGACTTTAGCTGCAGGCTTCTGCTCCTGAGTCAAAGGCGCCATTCCGTGCTGCTGGTAGCGATCCATCACAGGCTGCTGAGCCTGCTGTTTATTCGTGACCAGGGTAATTTCAGGACGCTTGTCCATGCCAATACCGGTAGCAACAACGGTAACACGCAGTTCGTCATTCATCTCTGGGTCCAGAGAGGTGCCGATAACGACGGTCGCATTATCAGAAGCGAACGCACGGATAGTGTTACCCACGGTTTCGAACTCATCCAGACGCAGGTCGAAGCCAGCGGTGATGTTAACCAGCACGCCACGCGCACCAGACAGGTCGATATCTTCCAGCAGCGGGCTGGAGATCGCCATTTCTGCTGCTTCTTCCGCACGGTCTTCGCCGCTTGCCACACCTGAGCCCATCATGGCATAACCCATTTCGGACATCACGGTACGCACGTCAGCAAAGTCGACGTTCATCAGACCCGGACGAGTAATCAGTTCAGCGATACCCTGCACGGCACCTTTCAGTACGTCGTTCGCCGCGCCAAAAGCGTCGAGCAAAGAGATACCGCGGCCAAGCACTTTCAGCAGCTTGTCGTTTGGAATAGTGATCAGGGAATCAACGTGTTTTGACAGCTCGGCGATGCCCTGCTCCGCGAATGCCATACGCTTCTTGCCTTCAAAGTTGAAAGGCTTAGTTACGACGGCCACGGTGAGGATACCGAGGTCTTTAGCTACTTCCGCCACAACAGGTGCTGCACCCGTACCGGTACCGCCGCCCATACCTGCGGCGATAAACACCATGTCTGCGCCTTCAAGCGCGGCACGCAGTGCATCACGATCTTCATCGGCTGCGGAACGGCCCACTTCAGGGTTTGCTCCAGCACCCAGACCTTTGGTAATACCATTACCAATCTGGATTGTCTGGCCTACTGCAGTTTTACGCAACGCCTGAGCGTCAGTGTTCACCGCAAAGAAATCAACGCCTTCGATGCGCTCGCGCACCATATGTTCAACGGCATTACCGCCGCCGCCACCGACGCCGATGACTTTAATCACCGCGTCGTTGGTCAGTTCCATAGGTTCAAACATAGTTTCTCTCCGTTTTGTGCCTGTCGCCTGAGACCGCTAATTTTGTCCGGTCTCTTATAAAAATTAAAACTCTTTTCTCAGCCAGCTGTTGATTCGCTTAAACCATGAGCCGACAGAGGTCCGTTTTTCCACTTCTGCTTCACCACTGAGATGAGACTCCTTCCCGTAGTGCAGCAAGCCGACGGCAGTCGAATAGTACGACTCCTGGGCATAATCAGTCAGGCCAGTAATATTTAACGGCTGTCCGATACGCACCTGCGTATGGAACACGCGCTGAGCACAGGCCGCCAGGCCTTCAATTTGTGCCGCGCCGCCGGTTAATACAATCCCCGCGGCCAGGTGGTGCTTCACACCCTGCAGGCGGAGTTGTTCCTGTAACTGCAAAATCTCTTCATTGACCAGGTTGAGCAGCTCGGTGTAACGCGGCTCGATAACCTCAGCAAGCGTTTGACGCTGCAGGCTACGCGGTGGGCGGCCACCCACGCTCGGCACTTCGACGTTTTCGTCTTTGCCGACGATGGAGCCCAGCGCACAGCCATGGCGTACTTTAATAGCTTCTGCATCGCTTGGCGGCGTGCCGAAGGCATAGGCGATATCGCTGGTCACCACGTTCCCCGCATAAGGAATAACCTTGGTGTGGCGCAATGCGCCTCCAGTGTATACCGCGATGTCCATTGTACCACCACCGATATCAACTACGCAGACGCCCAATTCACGTTCATCTTCGGTTAAAACGGCATAGCTCGCAGCCAGCCCTGCAAAGATAAGTTGGTCAACTTTCAGTCCACAACGTTCAACGGCTTTAACGATGTTTTTAGCCATATCGTTGTGGCAGGTGATCAAATGCACCTTGGCCTGCATACGCACACCAGATAACCCTACCGGATTTTTAATCCCTTCCTGATAGTCGATGGCATATTCTTGCGGGATAACGTGCAGAACGCGATGTTCGTCACGAACGCGCACTGACTTTGCGGTATGAACGACGTTTTCCACGTCCTCCTGCGTGACCTCTTCTTCGGAGATAGGCACCATACCAATTTCGTTCTGGCAGCTAATATGCTTGCCGGACAGCGCCAGGTAGACCGATGAGATCTGGCAATCCGCCATAAGCTCGGCCTGGTCAATTGCCCGCTGAACGCATTTTACGACCGACTCAAGGTCGTTAACCCCGCCTTTGTCCATCCCACGGGATGGGCAGCTACCCACGCCAATAATATTGACCATACCGTCGGGCAGAACTTCCCCTACTAAAGCGGCGACCTTCGCGGTCCCGATCTCCAGTCCAACTACCAGTTTTCTGTCCGTCGCCTTGATCATTGTTGTTCTGCCTGTGCCTGATTCTGTTGCTGATTAGGATTAGGGTCCTGTACGGGAGCGGGCTGCCAGCCTACTGCCGCGCCAGAGTCATATCGCAAGTCGACATAGCTGACCACTTTACCGTCAGCTTGCTCCTGCTGTTGCAGAACCGGATAGAGTTCCACAAAGCGACTCAGGCGTTTCATCGTATCGCCCCGGCCCAGATTGAGCTTAATGCCGTTGTTCAGCGTCAACTGCCAGGAACGACGAGCGGTCATTGCCGCTTCTTTCAACGTGAATTTATCCTTTGCCAGCACCTGACCCATCGCGCGATAGCCCTGCAAAACTTCACCTTCGCTCCCTTCAGGACCGGATAACATCGGTAAAGTCTGCTTTCCGGTACGTTCCGCCGGAACGCTGAAGGCGTTGCCTTCGGCGTCAATCATGTGCTGATCATTCCAACGCGCTATGGGCACATATTCAACCAGATGAATCTTCAATTCGTCCGGCCACTGCTTTCTTACGCTCGCCTGCTTGATCCAGGGCAAACGTTCAATCTGCTGCTGGATGATGTTCACATCCTGCGTCATAAAGGTGCCCGGAGGCCCGAGCGCCAGAATGGACTGGCGAATATCATCATTGCGCGTGTAATGCCGCTCGCCGGTTACCACTAGCCTGGAAAGCGGCAGACGCTGAGCATCTTCCATCCAGCCGACCACAATCCAGCCACCGATAAACACCGTAAACAGCACCGCACTCAGGAAGATAATACCCGCCAGACGCCCCCCGTTACTACGACGGGTATTGCCAGGCTCTTCCTGGCGATTACGCGCATTCAGGGCTGCTTGCGACATATCAGTCCGCCAGGTCCAGAATACGTACTACCAGTTGTGAAAAAGTCATCCCTGCCTGACGCGCCGCCATTGGCACCAGGCTATGGCTGGTCATGCCCGGCGACGTGTTCACTTCCAGCAGATAAAACTGCCCGTCGCTGTCCTGCATGACATCCACCCGGCCCCAGCCGCTGCAGCCTAAACTCTGCCAGGCTTGCAGCACCAGCGCCCGCAAATCCTGCTCGCGCTGTTCGCTTAAGCCACCTGGACAGAAATATTGAGTTTCATCAGAGAGATACTTCGCGTCATAATCATAGAAGGTTCCAGCCGGCTGGATACGAATTGACGGTAATATTTCTTCACCGAGGATGGCTACCGTGTATTCAGGCCCGCTTAACCATTTTTCGATCAGCACTTCTTCATCGTGTTTGAAGGCTAAGTCCAGCGCCGCCGACAGCGCCGCAGCGTCATCGACCTTTGACATTCCCACGCTTGAGCCTTCACGGCTCGGCTTAACGATAACCGGCAGGCCCAACTGGGTAATGCGTTCTAACGTTGCAGCAGTAATGCCTGCCTGCGCATCCCGACGAGTCAACGCCACCCAGGGTGCCACCGGTAATCCCGCACCTTGCCATAGCAGCTTGGTACGCCATTTATCCATGCTGATAGCCGAAGCCATCACGCCGCTGCCGGTGTACGGAAGATCCAGCAACTCCAACAGCCCTTGCAGCGTGCCATCTTCACCACCACGGCCATGCAGCGCGATGAAAACTTTATCGAACCCCTTAAGCCTGAGTTCGGTCACTGCGGTCTCGTGCGGATCAACGCCATGCGCGTCGATGCCGGCTTCTTTCAGACCCGCCAACACGGCTTTTCCTGACTGCAACGACACTTCACGCTCTGCGGAATGTCCACCCAGCAGGACAGCGATTTTATCAGCCATGATGGTCTTCCTCTTTAGCCTGGGGCCGCAGCTTACTTTCAGCCAGTTTTTTTGCGATTTTGCCCACGTTGCCTGCGCCCTGTACCAGAATCAAATCATTGCCCGTCAACACTGGCGCAAGGATATCCGCAATCTCACTCGCCTCCGGCACCAGAATCGGATCAACTTTGCCGCGACTGCGAATGGTCCGACACAGCGAGCGGCTGTCCGCCCCTGGGATCGGCGTTTCACCGGCGGCATAGACATCCAGCATCAGCAAAGCATCCACATGCGACAGCACGCCAGCAAAATCGTCATACAGATCGCGAGTGCGGGTAAAACGGTGCGGCTGGAAAATCATCACCAGATTTTTGTCTGGCCAGCCTGCGCGCGCGGCTTTAATTGTCGCATCCACTTCCGTAGGGTGATGACCGTAATCATCTACCAGCATCGCGCTACCTGCTTTGCCATTTACCGGCGCCAGCGGGTACTCGCCCAGGAAATCAAAGCGGCGACCGGTGCCCTGGAAACTCTCCAGCGCACGCAGGATTGCGTCATCTTCAATGCCTTCTTCGGTAGCAACGGCAACCGCTGCCGCAGCATTCAATGCGTTGTGACGGCCAGGCGCATTCAGCGTGACGCGCAGCTCCGGCTTATCCAGACGCACGATGGTGAAATGCCCCTGCGGCCCTTTCTGCTGATAGTTCTCAATGCGAATATCCGCATCGTCGCTAAAGCCGTAAGTGGTGGTTTGACGACCCACGCGCGGCAACAGTTCACGAATCACCGGATCGTCCACGCACATCACGGCACGACCATAAAACGGCAAATTGTGCAGGAAGTTAATAAACGTCTGCTTTAGATTTTCGAAATCGCCCTGGTAGGTATCCATGTGATCGGCTTCGATATTGGTCACCACGGAGACCATAGGTTGCAGATGGAGGAATGACGCGTCGCTCTCATCGGCTTCTGCAATCAGGTAGCGGCTGTGGCCCAGACGTGCATGCGTCCCCGCCGCCTTCACCAGGCCGCCGTTAACGAATGTAGGGTCCAGACCCGCTTCCGCGTAAATGCTGGATACCATCGCTGTGGTCGTTGTTTTGCCGTGGGTTCCCGCGATGGCTATGCCATGACGAAAACGCATTAATTCAGCCAGCATTTCGGCGCGGCGAATAACCGGGATGCGCGCTTCATGAGCGGCGACAATTTCCGGGTTGTCCGCAGAAATCGCGGTCGACACCACCACCACGCTTGCATCCAGCACGTTTTCCGGACGGTGGTTGAAGTAAATAGTGGCACCCAGTGCCGACAACTGCTGCGTGACCGGGTTCGGCGCCAGATCGGATCCGCTAATCTGGTAACCTTCGTTAGCCAAAACTTCGGCGATACCGCCCATACCGGCACCGCCGATGCCAACAAAGTGAATGTGCCGGACGCGACGCATCTCGGGCACGATAGAACGCAGTTTCGCCAGTTGTTGTGTATTCATTCTCTAACCTGCAGCGGCTTTCCGCCATTACATCAAAAATTCACGGGTGAAAAGCGTCACCCACAACCTTTAAATCATTACGCCAGTGCTGCAGCGTTTACTTCTTTGGCTACCCGCTCAGTTGCATCAGGAATGGACGCAGCGCGTGCACGTTCGGCCATCGCCAGCAACGTTGCCCTGTCCCATCCGGCGAGCGTTTCGGTAACGGCATCCACGGTAAACTGCGGTTGCTCCAGTATTTTTGCGGCTCCGGCCTTTTCCAGCGGCAGCGCGTTCCAGTATTGCTGCCGGTCTTTATGCTGGAAGGGAACGAACAGCGCAGGCAATCCTGCGGCTGCGATTTCGCTCACGGTTAACGCGCCTGAGCGGCATACCACGACATCTGCCCACGCGTAAGCTGCAGCCATATCGTCAATAAATTCAGCGATCTTATGCTGAGGCTGCGCGGCTTCCGCATAAGCCTGCTGCACAACAGCCTGGCCGCCCTTACCGCACTGATGCCAGATAGTTACGGCATTACCGAGGCGACCCGCAACCTGCGGCATGATCTGGTTCAGCACGCGAGCGCCCTGAGACCCTCCCACAACCAGCACGCGAACCGGCCCCTCACGGCCTGAAAAACGTTCCTGAGGCAAAGGCAGCGCTAATACATCCGTACGCACCGGATTACCGACCACGTCTGCGTTCGGAAATGCGCCGGGAAACGCCTGCATCACCTTATTGGCAATTTTTGCGAGCCACTTATTGGTCAGGCCCGCAATTCCGTTTTGCTCGTGCAAAACAACAGGAATGCCAAGCGACCACGCGGCCAGCCCGCCGGGGCCGGAAACATAGCCTCCCATCCCCAGCACAACGTCCGGACGCCAGGCTTTCATGATCGCCCTTGCCTGCCGCCAGGCATTAAAGATACGCACCGGTGCCAGCAGCAGCGCTTTTAGCCCCTTCCCGCGCAGCCCCGAAATATGAATAAAGTCGATTTCAATACCGTGCTTCGGAACAAGATCCGCTTCCATACGATCGGCGGTGCCGAGCCAGCGCACCTGCCAGCCTTCCGCCATCAGATGATGGGCTACCGCAAGCCCCGGGAAAACGTGTCCGCCCGTGCCGCCCGCCATCACCATTAACCGCCGGGATTGATTGCTCATCATACGCTCCGTGTAAACGCCTGGGCTTTCGCCAGACGTGTTTCATAGTCAATACGCAGCAACATCATGATTGCCGTAGACATAATTAACAAACTGGAGCCACCGTAACTGATAAGCGGCAACGTCAGGCCTTTCGTCGGCAGCATACCTGCCGCCGCGCCCACGTTAACCAGCGCCTGGAAACTGAACCAGATACCGATTGAACAGGCGAGAAAACCCGCGAAACGTTGATCCAGTTCAAGGGCGCGTTTGCCGATGGACATGGCGCGAAAAGCGACGAAGAATACCATCAATAAAGCCAGCACCACACCGATATATCCCAGCTCTTCGCCAATAATGGAGAAGATAAAGTCAGTGTGCGCTTCCGGCAGATACTCCAGTTTTTGTACGGAATTTCCCAGGCCCTGGCCCCATAATTCACCGCGACCAAACGCCATTAGCGATTGCGTAAGCTGATAGCCACTGCCGAAGGGATCTTCCCATGGATTCCAGAAGGACGTTACGCGACGGATACGGTAAGGCTCGGCCAGAATCAGCAGCACAACCGCTGAAATACCCATGCCGATAATGGCAATGAACTGCCAGAGTTTCGCCCCCGCGAGGAACAGCATCGCAAGCGTAGTCACAAACAGCACGACGACCGTACCGAGGTCAGGCTGGGCCAGCAAAAGCACGGCCATCACCAGAATCACGCCCATCGGCTTCAGGAAGCCGCGCAGGTTATTACGCACCTCATCAACCTTGCGAACAAGGTAGTTGGCGAGGTAGCAGAACAGCGACAGCTTGGTAAACTCGGCTGGCTGAATACGCAGCGGGCCGAAGGCAATCCAGCGCGATGCACCGTTAACCGAACTCCCCACCACCAGCACGATAAGCAGCATCGCTATCGACAGCAGCAGCATCGCCGTACTGTGGCGCTGCCAGAATGCCATAGGCAGACGTAGCGTTATCATCGCCGTTGCAAACGCCAGCACGATATAAAGTCCGTCGCGTTTGGCAAACAGGAAAGGATCGTTTGCCAGGCGTTGCCCGACAGGCATCGATGCCGAGGTCACCATAATAAAACCGATGGCGGCCAGGCCTAAAGTTAACCACAGCAGGGTGCGATCGTAGAGCACCATGCTGTTTGAGTCGGCTTCGCGGGAGCCCATCACCCAGCCTTTTAGCGCCGATGACACCCATGCCAGGATAGCAAATCCTGGCATACGCGGCATACGCAGGCGGGGGAGTGATAAACGCATCAACCTAGCTCCTTCGCAAGACGGATAAAGAGATCCCCGCGCTGTTCAAAATTTTTGAACTGGTCAAGGCTCGCACAAGCCGGGGACAACAGCACCATATCTCCTGGCTTAACACGCGGAGCGATAAGCGCCATCGCTTGTGCCATGGTTTCTGTTTGCTCTGCCGCTTCCGGACGCAGGGCAGCAAACCCGGCCCCGTCGCGGCCAAAGCAGTACAGGCGAACATTCGGCCCTTGCAGATACTGCGTAAGCGAAGAGAAATCGGCCGATTTACCGTCCCCGCCCAGCAGCAGATGCAGGATGCCATCTACATGCAGGCCGTTAAGCGCGGCTTCGGTGCTGCCGACGTTGGTCGCTTTGGAGTCGTTAATCCAGCGCACGCCGTTATGTTCCCAGGCAAGCTGGAAACGATGCGCCAGGCCGGTGAACGTAGTCAGCGCCTTCAGACTGCTGGAGCGTGGCAGTTTCACCGCATCGGCCAGAGCAAGTGCTGCCAGGGCATTGGTGTAATTGTGCTGGCCTGACAGCTTCATCTCTTTGGTGCTCAGCACTTTCTCACCCTTCACGCGCAGCCAGGTATCCCCCTGCTGGCGATTAAGGTGATAGTCACCCACGTCTACGCCAAAGCTCACGCAACGCTCATCCGCACCGCGTACCGGCATGGTCAGAGCGTCGTCCGCATTCACCACGCAGACCGCCGCATTTTCATAGATACGCAGTTTAGCTGCGCGGTACTGCTGCAGGCCAAACGGGTACCTGTCCATATGATCTTCTGTGACGTTAAGGATCGTGGCGGCCGCCGCTTTCAGGCTGTGCGTGGTTTCCAGCTGGAAGCTGGAAAGCTCCAGCACGTACAGTTCGCGATTCGGCTCGAGCAGCATCAGAGCAGGCAGGCCGATGTTGCCGCCCACACCAACGTTTACGCCAGCGGCTTTCGCCATTTCGCCCACGAGGCTGGTCACTGTGCTTTTCCCGTTTGAACCGGTAATCGCCACAATCGGCGCCTGCGCTTCACGGCAGAACAGTTCAATATCGCCGACGATTTCCACGCCCTTATCAGCCGCGTTGCTTAACGCAGGTTGCGCCAGCGCGATACCAGGGCTGGCAACAATTAAATCTGCCGCCAGCAGCCAGTTTTCATTCAGGGAACCGAGATGACGCTCTACCGTTTCCGGCAGTTTATCAAGGCCCGGCGGGGAGATACGGCTGTCCATCACGCGCGGTGTCACGCCACGCGCAAGGAAGAAATCCACGCAGGAAAGGCCGGTTAAGCCCAGCCCGATAATGACGACTTTTTTACCCTGATAATCTGCCATGATTAACGCACCTTCAGCGTAGCCAGGCCAATCAGGACCAGCATCAGCGAGATAATCCAGAAGCGCACGATAACGCGCGGTTCCGGCCAGCCTTTCAGTTCATAGTGGTGGTGAATTGGCGCCATGCGGAAAATACGCTGTCCGCGTAGCTTAAAGGAACCCACCTGCAGAATAACGGAAAGCGTTTCGACCACGAATACGCCGCCCATGATCACCAGCAGGAACTCCTGACGCAGCAGTACCGCGATGGTGCCAAGCGCGCCGCCCAAAGCCAGGGAACCAACGTCCCCCATAAAGACCTGAGCCGGATAGGTGTTGAACCACAGAAAGCCTAACCCCGCGCCAACGATCGCCGTACAGACGATCACCAGCTCACCCGCATGGCGTAAATAAGGAATGTGCAGGTAGCCGGCAAAATTCATGTTACCGGTAGCCCATGCCACCAGCGCGAAGCCGCCTGCGACCAGCACGGTAGGCATGATCGCCAGACCATCCAGCCCGTCGGTCAGGTTCACCGCGTTGCCGGTGCCCACAATCACGAAATAGGCCAGCAGAACATAGAACAGGCCAAGCTGCGGCATCACGTCCTTAAAGAACGGCACAACCAGCTCGGTGGCCGGCGTTCCTTTTCCGGCGATATACATAGTGAAAGCCACGGCCAGGGCGATAACGGACATCCAGAAATATTTCCAGCGCGCGATAAGCCCTTTAGTATCTTTGCGTACCACTTTGCGATAATCGTCGACAAAGCCTATCGCCCCGTAGCCTACCAGCACGAACAGCACGCACCAGACATACGGGTTTGATGGATAGGCCCACAGCAGCACGGAAATCACGATAGATGTCAGGATCATGATCCCGCCCATCGTCGGCGTACCGCGTTTGCTGAAATGCGATTCCGGCCCGTCGTTACGCACGACCTGACCGAAGGAGAGTTGCTGTAAACGTGCAATCATGCGCGGGCCCATCCACAAGGAGATGAACAGCGCGGTCAGCAGGCTGACGATGGCGCGAAACGTCAGGTAAGAGAAGACGTTAAAGCCGGAATAATATTTGACCAAGTGCTCGGCCAGCCAAACTAACATGTTCCTTTCTCCTGTAATGCGCGTACCACCTCTTCCATGGCGGCACTACGTGAACCCTTCACTAAAATGGTGATAATTGCATGCTCTGCGATTAGCGCATGCAGGCGCGCTATCACAGCTTTTTTATCGGTAAAATGTTCGCCAGCTTCAGAAGCCTGGCTGATAATTTCGCTCAGTACGCCCACGCTTAACACGCAGTCGATACCGGCAGCTTTCGCGGCCTCCCCAACCTGGCGATGGCAATCCTGCGCTTCATTGCCAAGCTCGCCCATATCCCCAACGACCATAACCCGAAAACCTGGCATCTCAGAAAGCACCTGAGCGGCGGCCGTCATTGAACCCACGTTTGCGTTATAGCTGTCGTCAAGCAGCAGCTGGGTTGGCGCAAGCTGAATCGGATACAGGCGACCCGGCACAGCCTTGAGCTCCGCCAGTCCTGCTTTTACGGCTTCATGCGGCGCACCTACGGCCATTGCCAGCGCGGTTGCAGCCAGTGCGTTCGCAATATTGTGGCGACCCGGCAGCGGCATAGTGATTTCGATATCGCCCGTTGGGGTTTGCAGGGTAAATTCCGTACCGTGAGAGGTGATATGCACGTTGGTAGCGGTGAAATCGCTGTTTGCCGTGTCGGGCGAAAAACGCCAGGTTTTGCGTGTGCCAATCACCTCCTGCCAGTTCAGCCAGTCGTTATTATCGGCATTTACAATTGCGATACCGTTAGCAGGTAAACCGGCAAAGATTTCCCCTTTTGCTTTCGCCACGCCAGCAAGCGATCCAAAACCTTCCAGATGCGCGGCGGCGAGGTTATTGACTAAGGCCGCTTCCGGACGAGTCAGGCTCACCGTCCAGGCGATTTCGCCCTGGTGGTTTGCGCCCAGCTCAATCACGGCGTAATCGTATTCCGGCGTCAGACGCAGCAGCGTCATGGGCACCCCGATGTCATTATTCAGGTTGCCTGCGGTGTAGAGCGTGTTACCGCACTGGCGCAGGATCGCGGCGGTCATCTCTTTTACGGAGGTCTTGCCGGATGAGCCAGTCAGCGCAACGACGCGAGTTGGAACCTGCTGACGCACCCAGGCAGCTAGCTGCCCGAAAGCCTGGCGTGTATCTTCAACAACCAGCTGCGGGACATCAATCGGCAGCTTGCGGCTAACAAGCAGCGCACCGGCACCGTCTTTAACGGCCTCTTCCGCGAAGTCATGCGCGTCAAAGCGTTCGCCTTTAAGCGCGACGAACAGACAGCCAGACGTTAATTTACGCGTGTCCGTAGTGACATCAACAATATCCGCATCAGCGCCGTGCAGCTGCCCGGACAGAATGCCGGCGAGTTGGCTCAGTGAAACGCGGATCATGCCACCACTCCCAGCAAGCGAGCTGCGGTCACGCGATCTGAATAGTCGAGACGGCGATTGCCAACAATCTGATAATCTTCATGGCCTTTGCCTGCAACCAGCACAACATCGTTCTCTTTAGCCTGCATGATCGCGTTGGTGACGGCTTCGGCACGCCCCGGTACGACATAGGCGCGACCCGCATCCAGCATGCCTGCAAGGATGTCGTTCACGATAGCTTTTGGCTCTTCCGTGCGCGGGTTGTCGTCAGTGACCACCACCACGTCAGCATACTGTTCCGCAATGGCGCCCATTATTGGACGTTTGCCTTTGTCGCGGTCGCCGCCGCAGCCAAACACGCACCACAGTTTGCCGGTACAGTGCAGGCGCGCTGCCTGAAGCGCTTTTTCCAGCGCATCCGGCGTGTGAGCGTAATCCACCACAACCGTGGTTTTGCCCGGTGCGGTGAACACTTCCATACGGCCACAAACTGGCTGCAGGCGTTCAGCGGTTTTCAACAGATCCGCCAGCTCGTAACCCAGCGCCAGAAGCGTGGCCAGAGCCAGTAACAGGTTGCTGACGTTAAAGGCGCCCATCAGGCGGCTTTCGACTGCGCCATCGCCCCAGGAAGAGCTGAACTGAATGGTGGCGCCGCCATCGTGATAGTGGACGTTTGTCGCCTTCAGCCAGCGGCCATGACAGCCCGGCTGAAGATTGTTTTCCATGGTCACCGCCACGGCGTCCGGCAAACGAGCCAGCCACTTACGGCCCACTTCGTCGTCCGCGTTAATGATGGCTTGCCCGGCTTCGTGCTCGGAAAACAGCAGCCATTTGGCGGCTTCGTAGCCTGCCATATCGCCGTGATAATCAAGATGATCGCGGCTGAGATTGGTAAATACAGAGGCGGCGAATTTCAGTGCCGCCACGCGATGCTGCACCAGGCCATGGGAAGAGACTTCCATCGCCGCAAACGTTGCGCCCCGCTGATGCAGGTTAGCAAGCACTTGCTGTACATCAACAGCCGAGCCGGTGGTATTCTCGGTTGGGATAACCTGACTGAGCAAACCGTTGCCCACGGTCCCCATTACCGCACTGGTTTCACCCAGTAGCTGCGCCCATTGTGCGAGAAGCTGCGTGGTTGTGGTTTTGCCGTTGGTACCGGTCACGCCAACCAGGCGCAGCGCAGCGGAAGGTTCATGATAAAAACGTCCCGCGAGCGCGGAGAGTCGTTGATGCAGCTGGCTGAGGTAAATCACCGGCACACCGTGCATTTCACGGATTTCGCCATCGCTTGCTTCGCCCTGCGCCTCTGCAACGACGGCCGCTACGCCTTGCGCAATTGCCTGCGGGATATATCGACGCCCGTCCGCCTGATGACCGACCACCGCCACAAAAAGGTCGCCCGAAGCCGCCACGCGGCTATCGAGTGTCATCTCTCGCAGTGCTCTCTCCGGGGCCAATGGCACCCACGGAGCGAGAAGGTCGCGCAAATTACGATCTGCCACCTGATCCCTCTTTCTGATTAATTACAAATTCGCTTTTTTCACCGGTTGCCAGCGCGTCTGGTTCGATGTTCATGGTGCGTAACACGCCGCCCATGATGGCCCCGAACACAGGTGCGGATACGGCACCACCGTAATATTTACCCGCCTGCGGATCGTTAATCACCACCACCAACGCAAAGCGCGGATTACTGGCTGGTGCGACGCCCGCAGTGTAAGCAATGTATTTGTTGATGTATTTCCCGTCCGGCCCGACTTTTTTCGCCGTACCGGTTTTAATCGCAATGCGGTAGCCTTTGATGGCCGCTTTCACGCCCCCGCCGCCTGGCAGGGCCACGCTTTCCATCATATGAACGACGGTGCGAACGGTAGATTCCGGGAAGATACGCTCGCCGGGCACCGGCGGGTCAACTTTGGTTATCGACAGCGGACGGTAAACCCCGTAGCTGCCAATGGTTGCGTAGACTCGCGCTAACTGTAACGGCGTTACCATTAGCCCGTAGCCGAAAGAGAAGGTGGCCCTCTCTATGTCAGACCACCGTTGTTTTTGAGGATATAAGCCACTGCGTTCCCCGACCAACCCCAAATTGGTCGCTTTTCCCAGTCCAAAACGTGAGTAAGTATCTACTAACGCTGAGGAGGGCATCGCTAACGCCAGTTTGGAAACCCCGACGTTACTCGACTTCTGAAGAACCCCGGTAAGGGTCAATTCGCTGTAGCGCGCCACATCTTTAATCTCATGACCATTGATGCGGTACGGTATGGTATTCAGTACGGTATTTTCCTGCACCACGCCGCGCTGAAGCGCGGTCATTACAACCATCGGCTTAACGGTTGAACCAGGTTCAAACACGTCGGTGATGGTGCGGTTACGCATAATATCTTTCGGAGTGCCGGTCAGATTATTTGGGTTATAAGACGGGCTGTTTGCCATCGCCAGAACTTCACCCGTGTTCACATCCACCAGCACGGCGCTGCCCGATTCCGCTTTATTAAAGGCCACGGCGTTATTGAGCTCGCGATAAACCAGCGCCTGCAGGCGCTCATCAATGCTCAATGCCAGATTGTGGGCGGCCTGGCTATCCGTTGAGGAGATATCTTCGATAACGCGACCATAGCGGTCTTTACGCACAATTCGCTCGCCGGGCTGACCGGTAAGCCATTTATCAAAGCTTTTCTCGACGCCTTCGATTCCCTGGCTGTCGACGTTCGTAAAACCAATGAGGTGAGCAGTGACTTCGCCTGAGGGATAGTAGCGGCGGGACTCTTCACGTAAGTGAATCCCCGGCAGTTTTAGCTTCTTGATGTAATCGCCGATATCCGGATTAACCTGACGCGCCAGATAGATAAAACGCCCTTTTGGGTTGCTGTTCACGCGTGAAGCGAGTTGATCGAGTGGAATTTTTAGCGCGTCCGCCAGCGCTTTCCAGCGGTTATCGAGGGTGATACCACCGGCTTCATGCAGTTCCTTTGGATCGGCCCAAATGGCTTTCACCGGCACGCTAACTGCCAGCGGACGACCCGCACGATCGCTGATCATCCCACGGGAGGTGGACACTTCCTGCACGCGCAGGGAACGCATGTCCCCCTGACGCACAAGCATATCCGGGGCAATAATCTGCAGAAAGGCGACGCGGCCTAACAGAAAAGTCAGCGCCAGTAAGATACAACCGCAAAGCAACGCAAAACGCCAACCGATAAAGTTGGCCTGCTCTTCCTGGCGTTTTGGTTTAAGCGTTTTTGCCGCTGCTCTCATCTGTCGCACAATTCCTTATTGCTGAACTACGATATTTTCCTGCGAAGGGTCGACATGCTGCAATTGCAGCTTTTCCGTTGCGATCCGTTCCACCCGGCTATGATCGCCGAGTGCGTTTTCTTCTAAAATCAGGTTACGCCATTCGATATCCAGAGCATCACGCTCCACCACCATTTGCTCACGTTGAGCCGTCAGCAAACGGGTATGGTGCGCGGTGGTCACAACTGAAATGGCGGTAAAGATAATGGCGACGAACAGACACAGTGGCAGTTTGCCGTGGCGTAAGAGATCCCCGCCAATCACCGTTGGCAGCGCATGGCGTTCATTACTGCCAAGCTGGGTTACTTTCCCGAGGGCTTCTGTCACTGCGTTGATCATGCGTTAGTCCTCTCGGCAATGCGCAGCACTGAACTGCGCGCGCGAGTATTTTCCGCGACTTCTTCTTCACCCGGCATCATTTTGCCGAGCGCTTTCAGATAGCGGCCGCCGAGTTTATTCAACTGCGCTTCCGTCATCGGTAAACCAGCCGGAACCTGCGGGCCACGGCTGTTTTCACGCATAAAGCGCTTCACAATACGATCTTCAAGCGAGTGGAAGCTGATAATGGATAAACGGCCGCCCGGAGCCAGCGCGTCGATAGATCCTTTCAGGGCCTTTTCGATCTCTTCTAATTCGCTATTGATCCAGATACGTATGGCCTGGAAGGTACGCGTTGCCGGATGTTTGAACTTATCTTTAACCGGCATCGCCGCCGCCACAACGGCTGCCAGTTCTTTAGTGCGGGTCATTGGCTGTTCGCGATTACGCTCAATAATGGCGCGTGCGATGCGTTTGCCAAATTTCTCTTCACCATAGGTTTTAATGACCCAGGCAATGTCAGCTTCTTCTGCGGTAAGCAGCCACTGAGCGGCTGATTGTCCGCGAGTGGGATCCATACGCATATCCAGCGGGCCGTCACGCATAAACGAAAAGCCGCGTTCTGCGTCGTCAAGCTGCGGTGAAGAAACGCCGAGATCGAGCAAAATGCCGTCGATTTTGCCCTGCAGGTCGCGTTCGCGTACATATTCCGCCAGCTCGGAAAAAGGGCCATGAATGATATTGAAGCGCGGATCGTCAATGGCCTGAGCCGCAGCAATAGCCTGCGGATCGCGGTCGATAGCCAGCAGGCGGCCTTCTGCGCCCAGTTGCGAAAGAATCAGTCGTGAATGGCCGCCACGACCAAAAGTGCCATCAATGTAAATGCCATCGTGACGAATATTAAGGCCGTTCACGGCCTCATCAAGCAGCACCGTTGTGTGTTTAAAATTTTCCATCATTACTTATAGTGACAAGTCCTGCAGGCGTTCCGACAAATCACTTGTCGTTTCCTGCTCAGCGTCGATGTCTTCCTTGATCTGTTGATGCCAGGTCGCTTCATCCCACAGTTCAAATTTATTGAACTGCCCGACCAGCATGACTTCTTTGGTCAACCCGGCGTGCTGGCGTAAAACAGGCGCCACCAGTAATCGCCCGGCACTATCCATTTGACATTCACTGGCATGGCCAAGTAAAAGCCGCTGCACACGGCGCTCTACTGGATTCATGCTCGACAAACGGGCTAGCTTTTGTTCAATAATTTCCCACTCGGGGAGGGTGTAAAGCAGCAGGCAGGGATGATGGATGTCGATGGTGCATACCATCTGACCTTCAGAGATGTCGACAAGCTTTTCCCGATATCGGGTAGGTACGGCAAGCCGCCCTTTGCTGTCGAGATTGACTAACGTTGCTCCACGGAACATGCCAGCCTCATCCTAAATTGATCCTTTCCACCACTTTCCCCCACAAATTCCCACCCAAAGGAGTTTACGGAGCGGAGGAAAAGCTTGTCAAGCAAGCCTCGCGGTACAGGGAAATAAATTTTCCCGCCTAAACGGTTGATTAATGGCTGGCATGAAAAGCACTGCATGAACGAAGCAAAATTAACAGTATGAATATTTGAAAGAAAAGAGACGAATAAACATGCAGTTCGTTAAATTTACTAAAAACCTGATAACAAACCTATTAACTACTCAGTTTGCGACGCGGTCGGCATTTTAAGGTATTTCCTTACAGGATAACAGCGTCAGATGCAGGTGAAATGCGGCCCACAGGCGGGTCCGGAGATAAGGAGATGGCTATCGTTTAATTATCCGACATTTTTAACGCTTCGTATGTAACAAAATAATACGGTGAACCGAATTAATCTTTTAAAGGTGTGTTTCTTTACGTTCAGCGACAAATATTTAATTCCCAGAAATAATAAGGGAATTTAAAAGGAGATTAATCTTAATTAACAAAGGCAGCCGAAACTGCCTTTACTTCTTAATGACGGCTTAAGCTGCCACGACGATAAAGGTTGCGGCGAATCCTGGTAAGCCCTGGTTTAGGCTTTCGCGGTTCATCAAGGCTTGCGAGCACCAGTTCCAGCACGCGCTCAGCAACGTCACGGTGGCGCTGCGCCACCGCCAGTACAGGACATTGTAAGAAATCAAGCAGCTCATGATCGCCAAAGGTGGCGATAGCAAGTTCAGAAGGCAAACGCCCTTCGCGACGCAGGGTGACATCCATAACGCCCTGCAGCAGAGCGAAGGACGTGGTGTATAACGCTTGCGGCATCGGATGTGTTTCCAGCCATTTTTCGAAGAGCTGGGCTGCGGCTTCACGCTCATAACTGTTCGCATAGAGGAAATGGACTTCGCGAGGATCGCCCTCCCAGGCCGTACGAAATCCTTGTTCACGCAGAAAGCTGACGGATAATTCCGGCAACGCGCCGAGATAAAGAATCGTGTCGCCCGGGAATTTGCGCAGTTCTTGCGCGAGCATTTCAGCATCATCCTGATCGGCACCCACCACGCTTGTAAAGTGTTCACGATCCAATGCGCGATCCAGCGCGATAATTGGGAAAGGATCGTTAGCCCAGCGTTGATAGAAGGGGTGCTCAGGCGGGAGGGATGTTGAAACGATTATGGCATCAACCTGGCGCTGTAGAAGATGCTCAATACAACGCATCTCGTTGTCGGGCTGATCTTCTGAGCAGGCGATGAGCAACTGATAACCGCGCTGGCGAGCCTGGCGTTCAAGGTAGTTCGCAATTCGGGTGTAACTGGTGTTTTCCAGATCCGGGATAACGAGGCCAATAGAGCGTGTGCGGCCCGCTCGTAAACCCGCCGCCACCGCATTTGGGTGGTAGTTATGTTCGCGTACAACTGCCATGACTTTCTCAACGGTTTTATCACTGACTCGATACTGCTTTGCTTTACCGTTGATGACGTAGCTCGCGGTGGTGCGCGAAACTCCAGCCAGGCGCGCGATTTCATCCAATTTCACAGTAGCCCCTTAATCAGTAAGTTATCCATAACCATACCCTGGTCATGGTTACAACGTTGACATCTAAGCGCAGAATAATACCTCCGGCAACCGCTTTTGCAGGCAGTTGTTGGGAAGTTTGCAAAAAAAAGCCCGGTGTTGATTACCGGGCTTGTGAAACAGATCACATTTATAGCTAACGCATTATTTTATCGCCGCGCGAAACGCCAACGATGCCCGAACGCGCGACTTCAACGATTTTTGCCACTTCGCGGATAGCGTTCAGGAAAGCATCAAGCTTATCGCTGGTGCCGGCAAGCTGAACCGTGTACAGCGTTGGCGTGACGTCAATGATTTGCCCGCGGAAAATCTCCGCGTTGCGTTTTACCTCTTCACGCCCGTATCCGCTGGCCTGAACCTTTACCAGCATGATCTCACGTTCGACGTGTGCGCCCTGCCCCAGCTCGCTTACCCGTAAAACATCCACCAGTTTATGGAGCTGTTTTTCGATCTGCTCAAGCACTTTTTCATCGCCGACTGTCTGTATCGTCATGCGCGACAGAGTGGGATCGTCCGTTGGCGCAACGGTCAGGCTTTCAATGTTATAGCCACGTTGAGAGAACAGCCCGATAACCCGGGAAAGCGCCCCGGATTCGTTTTCCAGTAAGACAGATAATATCCGGCGCATATCAGGTTCTCTCCGTTTTGCTTAGCCACATTTCGTCCATTCCCCCGCCGCGGATCTGCATCGGGTAAACATGCTCTGTCCCATCTACCGTGACATCCACGAATACCAGACGCTGATTTTTTACCGCCTCCAGCGCCTGCGCCAGCTTGCTTTCCAGTTCATCGGGTTGAGTAATACTGATACCAACGTGCCCGTAAGCCTCCGCCAGGCGAACAAAATCAGGCAGCGACTCCATATAAGATTGGGAATGGCGGCCAGAATAAATCATGTCCTGCCACTGCTTAACCATGCCGAGGTAGCGGTTGTTAAGATTCAATACCAATACCGGCAGGCCGTACTGCAGCGCGGTAGAAAGTTCCTGAATATTCATCTGAATGCTGCCATCGCCGGTCACGCACACCACGGTTTCTTCAGGTAGCGCAAGCTTCACGCCAAGCGCTGCCGGCAAGCCGAAGCCCATAGTGCCAAGCCCGCCGGAGTTTATCCAACGACGAGGTTCGTCAAAGGTATAGTAGAGGGCCGCAAACATCTGGTGCTGGCCAACGTCGGAGGTGACGTACGCCTCACCGTTAGTGAGCTTATAAATAGTTTCGATAACCGCCTGAGGCTTAATTTTCCCGCTTTCGCGGTCGAACTCCAGACACTGTTTTGCACGCCAGTGTTCAATCTGTTGCCACCAGTCGCGGATATCATCACAGGGCTGGGAAGTTTCTTCGTGAATAAGCAGTTCGAGCATCTGCTGCAGCACCTGGCGGGCATCGCCCACGACAGGAATATCTGCACCAACCGTTTTCGAAATGGAGGTCGGGTCGATATCGATGTGCAGCACGGTGGCATTCGGGCAGTATTTTGCCAGATTATTGGTTGTGCGGTCGTCAAACCTTACGCCTACGCCAAAAATCACGTCCGAATTATGCATGACCATATTGGCTTCATATGTCCCGTGCATGCCTAACATACCCAACGCCTGCCGGTGCGTGCCTGGAAATGCCCCCAGCCCCATTAAAGAAGAGACGACGGGAATGTTCAGCTTCTCGGCAATTTCGCGCAGTTCTGCATGGCAGGCAGAGGTTATCGCGCCGCCGCCCACATACAGCACTGGCTTTTTCGCGGCCAGCAAAGTCTGTAAGGCGCGTTTTATCTGTCCCTTATGTCCCTGCGTAGTCGGATTATACGAACGCATGTTCACCGTCGCCGGATAACTATAAGGAAACTTATTTGCCGGGCTCATAATATCTTTCGGCAAATCAACTACTACAGGCCCAGGGCGACCACTAGCGGCCAACCAGAACGCTTTTTTGATAATGCCTGGAATATCTTCCGCCTGCTTAACCAGGAAGCTATGTTTCACCACCGGGCGCGAGATCCCTACCATATCGCATTCCTGGAAAGCATCGTAACCGATCAGGGAGGTTGCGACTTGGCCTGAGAGCACGACCAGGGGAATGGAGTCCATATAAGCGGTAGCGATACCGGTTATGGCATTTGTTGCGCCAGGCCCTGAAGTCACCAGCACAACCCCAACTTCACCGGTTGCTCGTGCCAGCCCATCAGCCATGTGTACGGCAGCTTGCTCATGGCGTACCAGCACATGATCAATGCCACCAATGGTATGGAGCGCATCGTAAATATCGAGTACGGCGCCCCCCGGATAGCCGAATACATGCTTAACGCCCTGATCGATTAACGATCGGACGACCATCTCGGCTCCTGACAACATCTCCATGGTTTGCCTCCAGGCTCACGTTTTTGACTGACGGCAGAACTCATTTCCGCGCGGTCATTAAGGCAGAATTAACATTCTGCCTGACTTTTTTATTTTAAGTGCTCCTCCTAACATAACCGTTGAAAATCAAGCAATCAATCGCACGGCGAGGTAGCCACATCATTGCTTTTAACTTCCCTACTACAATATACCGACATGGCGGAGTTAAGCCCTGGCCATAAGCAAATACTATTGTTGAATATATTATTAATTTAACAATTACAGGTGGAATCTAATTAACGACGGGAATTTTATCGATCGCGAGACGACGCTCAGAAAGTGCTACAGCATAAAATGCTGCCTTACAGGCCACAACAAGGAAAATCGACCTGTTTTTCGTACGCCGTCTCATCCAGATAGCAATCGGGGATTATCTGCAACAAACGGAGGTAAGTAATTTTGCCATCCACTGATGCCCCCTGTCTCTGTCTGCGGACTCATGCCAGGAGAGATAACAGGTGCGCTTATTTTCCTTAAGAGGAAGAGGAAATATTTTTAGCTGCAAACTTTCGGAAAACTCTTCGGCTAACCAGCGAGGCGCTATTGCCACTAAATGCGTTTGCGATACCACGTTTAGCACGCTTGTCAGCGCCATACCCTGATAAGAAATACAGGATTGTCTCTGCGGGGTCTGATACCAGGGAGAGCTAAAAGAGGCGAAACGATCCAGTGAAACCACTGCATGCGGCTCTTTATAAATATCCTTCACTCTCAATGTTGTTATCAATCGAGGATGCTTTTGACTCGCTACCAGAACCATTTCGTCTTCAAAAAGCGGTAGACAAGAAAAATCTGGACGCAGAAATTCATCGTAGCTGATAACAAATTCCGTTTCCTGATACCGTAGCTGATGTTCAATATCTTTATTTAAACAGGATTTAAACGACAATTGAATATTGGGTGCCGATTTCTTGACATGATAAAAAATGACAGAGGTCAGTAAATTATCGAGTGGACTGCTGACACAAAGGTTAAAAATCCGGGTACTCTCCGCAGGTTCAAAACCTGTCCCCGGCAGCTCATTTTGCACAAGGTGTAAGGCCTGACGCACTACGCCAAACAGTTGAAAAGCTCGGGCCGTGGGTTGTATGCCGCGCCCATGGCGTACAAATAGCTCATCATTAAACATAATCTTAAGGCGCGCTACTGCATTGCTGACCGCGGGCTGCGACATCCCAAGTAATTGAGCTGCCTTTGTGATGTTTTGAACCTGCATCACTGCATCAAAAACGGTCAGTAAATTTAAATCTACTGTGCGTAGCTGGTATTTATTCCCGTCGCTAACGGGCGGGCTTTTTATATAATTATCAGGCATGATTTTACTCCAGTAACAGGGCAATTCCTTCTGCACAGAAGGTGCTATAAACAATTCCTTTCAACCTTTCAAATATACTGGTAGCAATAATAAGCAGGTTTACTCGCTTCAAGCCTGGTCATCCCGCTCAGATATGGCTTACACAAAGGCGCATGCTATTGCTACAACAAATCTCTCACAACGCCTTAAGTAATCTGTGTGTTTCCAACCTGGTTTACAGGCAAGTAATAAAATCATAAAACGTCCCAATGTACAATTATTCACGTGGTGAATAATTCATTGAATATTGATAAATTATTTAAATGAGTTTCACAAAACTTCAGGAATAGATCTTATAACTTTATCTTTACCCTCAATAAAAACAAAAAGCCGCTGACAGCCAGACGGGAAACCAGGGCATCGACAATGAAATTTTTCTTATTAAACCGCCGCGCTGCCACTGGTTTCATATGCTGTCTACTGATAAAAAAACCGATTTATGCATCGTTAGTATATTTTTGGACTCCTGCCTTTTTTAGCATAATTGCCTGATCATGCAATCTGCTGAATATGACCATATTAGTCTTCCTCAGCCGCTGAGGGTTGACACAGCAAAGCAGATCAAGTACCAATAAATGCATACCGCAAACGCTTGAGGCCTGAAACATGATTCGCACACACCGCCTACTAGTTCTCCTACTAAACGCATCTTATTTGCGCGGTAGACTGGTGGGCGACATCAAGCGTTGATTCAAGCCATCAGACTGAAAAAACCCGCGCCGCTGCGCGGGTTTTTTTATGCCCCCAGCATCGGCGCTAAAACAAAACAAGGACCATAACATGAGCCAGCAAGTCATAATTTTTGATACGACCTTACGTGATGGCGAGCAAGCGCTGCAGGCCAGCCTTAGTGTGAAAGAGAAGCTGCAGATCGCGATGGCACTGGAACGTATGGGGGTTGATGTTATGGAGGTCGGTTTCCCGGTTTCCTCACCCGGGGACTTTGAATCTGTACAAACTATTGCCCGCAACATTAAAAACAGCCGTGTGTGCGCCCTGGCCCGCTGCGTAGAAAAAGATATCGATGTCGCAGCGGAATCCCTGAAAGTTGCAGAAGCATTCCGAATTCACACCTTTATCGCCACCTCGCCAATGCATATTGCGACCAAGCTGCGCAGTACGCTGGATGAAGTGATTGAGCGCTCGATTTATATGATAAAGCGCGCCCGTAATTACACCGATGATGTTGAATTCTCCTGCGAAGATGCCGGACGAACCCCAATTGCCGATCTGGCACGAGTAGTAGAAGCCGCAATTAGCGCAGGCGCAACCACTATCAATATTCCCGATACCGTCGGCTACACCATGCCTTTCGAATTCGCTTCAATCATTAGCGGCCTGTATGAACGAGTGCCGAATATCGATAAAGCTATCATCTCCGTACATACCCATGATGACTTAGGCCTGGCTGTTGGTAACGCCATGGCGGCCGTGCATGCTGGCGCGCGTCAGGTTGAAGGCGCCATGAACGGTATCGGTGAACGTGCCGGCAACTGCTCTCTGGAAGAGGTGATCATGGGGATTAAGGTGCGCAAAGATATTATGAATTTGCACACCAATATCAATCACCATGAAATCTGGCGCACCAGCCAGATGGTCAGTCAGATCTGCAATATGCCGGTTCCGGCAAACAAGGCCATTGTCGGCACTGGCGCTTTCGCCCACTCATCAGGTATCCACCAGGATGGCGTGCTGAAGAACCGCGAAAACTACGAAATCATGACCCCGGATTCCATTGGCCTCAATCAGGTTCAACTGAATCTGACCTCCCGTTCCGGCCGTGCTGCGGTGAAACACCGTATGGATGAAATGGGCTACAAAGAGACCGACTACAACCTGGACTCGCTGTACGATGCTTTCCTGAAGCTGGCCGACAAAAAAGGCCAGGTCTTTGATTACGATCTGGAAGCGCTGGCGTTCATCGGTAAGCAACAGGAAGAGCCGGAGCATTTCAGCCTGGAATACTTCAACGTGCAGTCCGGCTCAAGCGTTATCTCTACCGCTTCCGTCCAGTTGCACTGCGGCGAAGTGACACATTCTGAAGCCGCTACAGGTAACGGCCCGGTTGACGCCGTTTACCAGGCGATTAACCGCATCACAAATTACGATGTTGAACTGGTGAAGTACCAGCTGTCCGCCAAAGGCCAGGGCAAAGACGCTCTGGGCCAGGTGGATATCGTTGTTACCCATAAAGGCCGCCGCTTCCACGGCGTAGGTCTGGCGACCGATATCGTAGAGTCCTCAGCAAAAGCGATGATTAACGTGCTGAATAACATCTGGCGCGCCGGGGAAGTGGAAAAAGAATTGCAACGCAAAGCCAATAATAAAGAAACAAACCAGGAAACCGTGTGACATGTCAAAAACTCATCATATAGCAGTATTGCCGGGTGACGGCATCGGTCCGGAAGTCATGGCGCAGGCGATGAAGGTGCTGGAAGCCGTTCGCACACGCTTTAATATGCGCATTACGACCAGCTCCTATGACGTCGGTGGCATCGCTATCGACCGCCATGGCAATCCTCTGCCTCCGGTTACCGTTGAAGGCTGTGAGCAGGCGGACGCCATTCTGTTTGGCTCGGTAGGCGGCCCAAAATGGGAACACCTGCCGCCAACGCAACAGCCAGAGCGCGGCGCGCTGCTGCCGCTGCGTAAACATTTTAAACTGTTCAGCAACCTGCGCCCGGCGCGTTTGTATCAGGGGCTGGAAGAGTTTTGCCCGCTGCGTGCCGATATCGCCGCAAAAGGCTTCGACATTTTGTGCGTGCGTGAGCTGACCGGCGGTATTTATTTCGGCCAGCCAAAGGGCCGAGAAGGCACCGGCATGCATGAAAAAGCTTTTGATACCGAAGTTTACCATCGCTTTGAAATCGAGCGCATCGCCCGCATCGCCTTTGAGGCCGCGCGTAAACGTCGCAACAGAGTCACCTCCATTGATAAAGCGAACGTTCTGCAGACTTCCGTAATGTGGCGTGAAATCGTCAACGAAATCTCTAACGAATATCCGGACGTCACTCTGTCGCATATGTATATCGACAACGCCACAATGCAGCTGATTAAAGATCCCTCTCAGTTCGACGTGCTGCTGTGCTCCAACCTGTTCGGCGACATTCTCTCCGACGAATGCGCGATGATCACCGGCTCGATGGGCATGCTGCCTTCCGCCAGTCTGAATGAACAAGGCTTTGGCCTGTACGAGCCTGCAGGCGGCTCCGCGCCGGATATCGCGGGTAAAAACATCGCCAATCCTGTTGCGCAGATCCTGTCGCTGGCTCTGTTACTGCGCTACAGCCTGGACGCAGAAGAGGCCGCCGTGGCCATCGAAAACGCCGTTAACCTCGCGCTGGAAGAAGGCTTCCGTACCGGCGATCTGGCTCGCGATGGCAAAGCAATCAGCACCGACGAAATGGGCGACACTATTGCCCGCTTCGTGGCACAGGGGAAATAATCATGGCGAAGACGTTATATCAAAAGTTGTACGATGCTCACGTCGTTTATGAGGCGGTGGATGAAACCCCGCTGCTGTATATCGACCGTCATCTGGTGCATGAAGTCACTTCTCCGCAGGCGTTTGATGGCCTGCGCGCGCATAATCGCCCGGTGCGCCAGCCGGGTAAAACCTTCGCGACCATGGACCACAACGTTTCCACGCAGACCAAAGACATCAACGCCTCCGGCGAAATGGCCCGCATTCAGATGCAGGAGTTGATGAAAAACTGCAAAGAATTCGGCGTTGAGCTGTATGACCTGAACCACCCGTATCAGGGCATCGTCCACGTGATGGGGCCGGAGCAAGGCATTACGCTGCCGGGGATGACCATCGTGTGTGGCGATTCCCATACCGCAACCCACGGCGCGTTTGGCGCGCTGGCGTTCGGTATCGGCACCTCCGAAGTAGAACACGTGCTGGCAACGCAAACCCTGAAACAGGGCCGCGCCAAAACCATGAAGATTGAAGTCACCGGCACCGCGGCTCCGGGGATCACGGCAAAAGATATCGTGCTGGCGATCATCGGTAAAACCGGCAGCGCCGGCGGCACCGGTCACGTAGTGGAATTCTGCGGCAGCGCCATCCAGGCCCTGAGCATGGAAGGCCGCATGACGCTGTGCAATATGGCAATCGAAATGGGCGCCAAAGCGGGCATCGTTGCGCCGGATGAAACCACCTTCAACTACGTCAAAGGCCGCCTGCACGCGCCAAAAGCGGCGGACTGGGACAATGCGGTTGCGTACTGGAAAACCTTCAGCACGGATGAAGGCGCAAAGTTCGATACCATTGTGACGCTGGAGGCAGCCGATATCGCTCCACAGGTGACCTGGGGCACCAACCCGGGGCAGGTTATTTCCGTTACCGAAAACATTCCTGATCCACAATCCTTCGCCGATCCGGTCGAACGCGCCTCTGCCGAAAAAGCGCTGGCCTACATGGACCTGAAACCGGGCATCTCGTTAACCGAAGTGGCGATCGACAAAGTATTTATCGGCTCCTGCACCAATTCACGCATTGAAGATTTACGTGCTGCGGCGCAAATCGCCAAAGGCCGTAAAGTCGCGCCAGGCGTGCAGGCGCTGGTCGTGCCAGGCTCAGGCCCGGTAAAAGCGCAGGCGGAAGAAGAAGGTCTGGATAAGATCTTTATCGAAGCGGGATTTGAATGGCGTCTGCCGGGCTGCTCGATGTGCCTTGCGATGAATAACGATCGTCTGGAACCGGGCGAACGCTGCGCATCCACCAGCAACCGCAACTTTGAAGGCCGTCAGGGCCGCGGCGGGCGCACCCATCTGGTTAGCCCGGCGATGGCAGCGGCAGCGGCCGTTGCCGGTCATTTTGCTGACATCCGCACGTTGAAATAAGGGAAAACACCATGGCAGAGAAATTTATCCAACATACCGGCCTGGTCGTTCCGCTGGATGCCGCAAACGTTGATACCGACGCAATTATCCCCAAGCAGTTTTTGCAGAAGGTGACCCGTACCGGTTTTGGCGCGCACCTGTTTAACGACTGGCGTTTCCTGGACGATGCAGGCCTGCAGCCTAACCCGGAATTCGTGCTGAATTTCCCGGAGTTCAAAGGCGCATCCATCCTGCTGGCGCGTGAAAACTTTGGCTGCGGCTCCTCTCGTGAGCACGCGCCGTGGGCACTGACGGATTACGGCTTTAAAGTGGTTATCGCGCCGAGCTTTGCGGATATCTTTTACGGCAACTCGTTCAATAACCAGCTTCTGCCGGTCACGCTGAGCGAAGAAGAAGTCGATGAGATGTTTAAGCTGGTCGCTGCAAATCCGGGCATTACATTCGTGGTCGATCTCGAAGCGCAAACCGTGAAAGCGGGTGAAAAAACGTATTCCTTTACTATCGATACGTTCCGTCGCCACTGCATGTTAGAAGGGCTGGACAGCATCGGCCTGACGCTGCAGCACGAAGGCGCGATTTCAAGCTACGAGCAGCAGCAACCTGCGTTTATGCGTTAATAAAAAGGGGCACTTAAAGTGCCCCTTTTTTAGATGTTTTGCACCCGGCTCGTCAGTACCAGCGCCACCACCGAAAGCCCGGCTATCAACCAGTACACGGA
Organism: Buttiauxella sp.; assembly: GCA_032051265.1. Lineage (GTDB taxonomy): Bacteria > Pseudomonadota > Gammaproteobacteria > Enterobacterales > Enterobacteriaceae > Dryocola. The sequence goes on along the minus strand of DAMBYU010000004.1, from coordinate 327,641 downwards.
ATAGTGACCAAAACTTTCCACAAGCGCCCCCTGTAAAACACCCGCCAGAATTACCCCGGTCGAAATGCTGTTCGTAAAGAGCGTAGTGGCAGAGCCTGGCCGCCCCGGCATTAAATCCTGAAACCAAAGCATGCCGATACCGGCCACGATACCGATAAACACCGCATTGAAAAGCTGCAAGATCAGCAGTGCCGCCCGGCTGTGAAACATAATCAACCCAACGTAGAACAACACGCCAGCGGCCACGGCAATCACCATCATGCGTCGCTTTCCGAAACGCTTCACGTAATAGCCCGCCAGAATCATCGCCGGAATTTCCAGGCCTGCCGCCGTTCCCATCAACAAACCGGCAAGGGATTCAGGTAGCCCTAAATCACCGCTGATCCACAGCGGCATATCGATGATATACATGGTGTTGCAAGTCCACATCAGCATCGAGGCGATAAACAGCATGCGCACATTCTTATCTTTCCAGCCGCTGACCTGCGTAAGCGCCACGTCGGCGGGCTGTTCGATTCTTGCGACGGAAGGCAAGGCAAAGAAGATAAGCGCCAAAGAGATGACAAAGATCCCGGCGGCAATCAGGAACATGGTGGTAAAGCCGTAGTTCAGCGCCAGCATAAAGGAGAGCGGCGGGCCGATAACCCAGGCAAGCGAAAGCTGAGCACGCATTACCGAGCTGAACATCACCACTTCACGCGCGGAGCTATCTGCATATTCGCGCGCCAGGGCAAAAATCTGCGGCATAGCCGTATTTGCGATGGAGGCGAACATCACGCCGATGGTGATTAACGTCAGATAATGGCGGTTAAAAGCAAAAAGTACGCAGTTTGCCACCGCCATCAGGCAGCAAACCATAATGAGTTTGCGTCTGTCGCCCCGGTTGTCGGAACGTTTGGCAAGCAACAGGCTGACCAGAATACCGGCCACGGCGTTAACGGTGTAAAACAGGCCAACCCAGAAAGGGCGGGCTTCCACCTCACGCGATAAGAACAGGCTCAGAGTCGGCGCCTGAAGCGCCCCCGCAATACCCATCATAAAAGCCACTACCATAAAAGCGGCGTACACCGGGTTAATGCGTCGTCCTTTGGTGAGAAACCAGGCCATGCACAGGGGTCCTTTTAAACGCGGGCGTTAAGCGCTCTTATCCTAAGGTAAGTGGCTGAGGTGAGCGAGTGCGGCCAACGCAGATGCGGCTTAAGAATGTCGGATAAATCATAAACTAAAAAAGCCAGCAGTTAACCTGCTGGCTGGTGAAAAGCACCAATACTCAGTTATAGCTGATGAAAACAATTCAGCGTTTCGCGACCACCGGGGTTGTAACCTCCCACTGCATTAAGTCTTTGAGCATCCTCAGACGTTGCCCTGCTGTCAGGCGAGCCAGCCATCCAGATCCGACACGCTGTGTCGCGGCAAAGTAATTTCGATAAAACTCAACAGATGATGACCGTTTCATATCTCCTCCTCGCTTTCATCGTTGATGATTATTGACGTAATATAGGGAAAGGTAAATTGATGAGTTTTTGTCAGGAGTTCCCCTTTTATGTCCTCTGGTCGTCTGCAACAGCAGTTCATCCGCCTGTGGCAATGCTGCGACGGTAAACCGCAAGAAACCACGCTTAACGATCTGGCGGAGCTGCTGAACTGCTCGCGTCGACATATGCGTACGCTATTAAATGCGATGCAGGAAAAAGGCTGGCTAAGCTGGAAGGCTGAGGCCGGGCGCGGCAAACGATCGCAGCTTGAGTTTCTGTACACTGGCCTTGCGCTCCAGCAGCAGCGGGCCGAGGATCTTCTTGAGCAGGATCGCATCGATCAGCTTGTGCAGATCGTCGGGGATAAAGCGGCCGTCCGGCAGATGCTGATTTCCCATATTGGAAGAAGTTTTCGCCAGGGCCGTCATATTCTGCGCGTGCTCTATTATCGCCCGCTGCTGAACCTGCTTCCCGGCTCCGCATTGCGACGTTCAGAGACGCACATCGCCCGTCAGATATTCAGCGGCCTGACGCGAATAAATGAGGAAAACGGGGAACTGGAAGCGGATATCGCCCACCACTGGCAGCAAATTTCCCCTTTACACTGGCGCTTTTATCTTCGCCCCGGCATCCATTTCCACCATGGCCGCGAACTGGACATGCTGGACGTCACGACCTCCCTGCAGCGAATTAATAGCCTGCCGCTTTATGCGCATATTAATCAAATCAGCACGCCAACGGCCTGGACGCTGGATATTTATCTCTCGCAGCCGGACCGCTGGCTCCCGTGGCTGCTCGGCAGCGTGAACGCGATGATCCTGCCGCGCGAGTGGCAAACTTTAGATAATTTTTCCCGCCAGCCCGTGGGCACCGGTCCCTATTCCGTGGTGCGCAACAACAATAACCAGCTCAAAATCCAGGCCTGGGATGACTACTTCGGTTATCGCGCGCTTATTGACGAGGTGAATTTCTGGGTGCTGCCAGAGATTGGCGAGGAGGTGAGCTGTGCCGTTCAGCTACAGGGCATGCCGGATAGCGAAAAAGCCGTCGAAAGTCGGCTGGAAGAAGGCTGCTACTACCTGCTGTTCGATAGCCGCTCTTCACGCGGCAGCCATGACGGCGTGCGGGCATGGGTCAGCCATCTGCTTGCGCCCATTCATCTTTTGTATGGCGCAGGCGAGCAAAATCAGCAGTACTGGTTCCCGGCTTATGGCCTGCTTCCACGCTGGCACCATACACGCCCACACCCCGTGGAAGAGAAGCCCGCCGGGCTTGAAACCCTTACCCTGACTTTCTATCGCGACCACGTAGAACATCGCGTCATCAGCAATATTATGGTGAAGCTTCTCGCCGCACACGGCGTCCACCTTGAGGTACAGGAGGTGAGCTATGAAGCGTGGCACCAGGGCGAAATTGTCAGCGATATCTGGCTTAACAGCGCCAACTTCACCCTGCCGCTGGAATTTTCGCTCTTTTCCCATCTCTACGAAGTACCGCTGATTCAAAAGTGTATCGACATCGACTGGGCGACTGACACTGGCAAATGGCATAAGGGTGAGTTAAATCTCCCGGAATGGTGCCAGCAACGCGTTGAACAGAATGACATTTTGCCGCTCATTCACCACTGGCTACGCATTGAAGGCCAGCGCAGTATGCGCGGCGTCAGGATGAACACGCTCGGCTGGTTCGATTTTAAATCCGCCTGGTTTGCTCCGCCGTAACTCAGGCTCTTTCGGAAAGTGCGCAGAATCATTACAATGGCGCGTTCTCAACGGGGTGCCAGGACCATTGTCCGAGCTGAGATAATACCCGTCGAACCTGATCCGGATAACGCCGGCGAAGGGATTTGAGGCTTATCGCTCAAAGTCCTTTGCCACCCCTAATTAAGAGGTGCAAAGTGTTCAAAAAATTACTGCCGCTGCTCATACTCATCGCCGCTCCTGTTTTCGCCAAACCCCTGCTCACCGTTTATACCTACGATTCCTTTGCCGCTGACTGGGGGCCGGGCCCTGCGGTAAAAAAAGCTTTTGAAGCCGACTGTAACTGCGAGCTGAAATTCGTCGCCCTTGAAGACGGCGTGTCGCTGCTCAACCGTCTGCGTATGGAAGGCAAAAACAGCAAAGCCGACGTGGTGCTGGGTCTGGACAACAACCTGATAGCAGCAGCTTCGCAAAGCAAACTCTTTGCCCCGAGCAATATCGACACCAGCGCTCTGAGTATCCCTGGCGGCTGGAAAAACGATACTTTCGTCCCGTTCGATTACGGCTATTTCGCTTTCGTTTACGATAAAAACAAACTGAAAAACCCACCAAAAAGCCTGAAAGAACTGGTGGAAAGCGACCAGAAATGGAAAGTAATTTATCAGGATCCGCGCACCAGCACGCCGGGCCTGGGCCTGCTGCTGTGGATGCAAAAAGTTTATGGCGACAAAGCGCCTGAGGCGTGGGCGAAGCTGGCAAGCAAAACCGTCACCGTCACCAAAGGCTGGTCTGAGGCCTACGGCCTGTTCTTAAAAGGCGAAAGCGATCTGGTGCTGAGCTATACCACTTCCCCGGCCTATCACATCATCGAGGAGAAAAAAGATAACTACGCCGCCGCCGATTTCAGCGAGGGGCATTATCTGCAGGTAGAAGTAGCGGGTCGCCTGGCCGCCAGCAAGCAGCCTGAACTGGCTGAAAAATTCATGAAATTCATCACCCAGCCTGGCTTCCAGAACGCTATCCCAACCGGCAACTGGATGTACCCGGTCACGGATGTGAAATTACCCGCAGGCTTTAGCAGCATCAAAAAACCGCAAACCTCGCTGGAGTTTACATCTGAAGAAGTTTCTGAGCTTCGCGCAGGCTGGATTAGTGCATGGCTTCGCGCAACCAGCCGCTGATCCCCGGCTGGCTGTTTCCAGGACTATTCGCCGCCACGCTTGTGGTGGCGGTGGCCCTGGCGGCTTTTCTGGCGCTGTGGTTTAACGCGCCGCAAAGCGATATTCGCGCGCTGGCCCAGGACAGCTATCTGTGGCATGTCCTGCGCTTCTCGTTCTGGCAGGCGTTTCTCTCTGCTGTACTGTCGGTATTGCCGGCGATTTTCCTTGCTCGCGCGCTCTATCGCCGTCGCTTCCCGGGCCGTCTGGCTCTGCTACGTTTATGCGCCATGACGCTGGTGCTGCCGGTGCTGGTGGCCGTATTTGGTATTCTGACCGTTTACGGACGCGTTGGCTGGCTGGCCTCGCTGTGTGCGTGGCTGGGCGTGGAGTGGACATTCTCACCCTATGGTCTGCAGGGCATTCTGCTGGCGCACGTCTTCTTTAATTTACCGATGGCGACGCGGCTTTTATTGCAGGCGCTGGAGAATATACCCGGTGAACAGCGACAGCTCGCCGCACAGCTTGGCATGCAGGGCTGGAATTTCTTCCGCTTTGTAGAATGGCCGTGGCTACGTCGTCAGATCCTGCCCGCGAGCGCGCTTATTTTTATGCTCTGTTTCGCCAGTTTTGCCACCGTGCTCTCGCTAGGCGGCGGGCCGCAGGCAACCACCATCGAACTCGCCATTTTCCAGGCACTGAGCTATGACTACGATCCTGCCCGTGCGGCGCTGCTTGCGCTGGTACAGATGATTTGCTGCCTGGGCCTGGTGCTGTTAAGCCAGCGGCTCAGCAAAGCCATTCCCGCAGGCAGCAGCCATGTGCAGGGCTGGCGCGATCCGCAGGACAACCTGCGCCGCAGGCTATGCGATGGGGTGCTAATCGCCCTGGCGCTGTTGTTATTGTTGCCGCCATTGCTGGCGGTGATTATTGATGGCATCAACTCCGGCTTCAGCGCGGTGCTGTCGCAGCCCATCCTCTGGCAGGCGCTCGAAACCTCGCTGAGGATAGCCATTGCCGCCGGGATCCTTTGCGTGACCCTCACCCTGATGCTGCTCTGGAGTTCACGAGAGCTGCGTCTGCGCAACCGCGCTTTCGCCGGGCAGGCTCTGGAGTTGAGCGGCATGCTAATCCTCGCCATGCCAGGCATTGTGCTGGCAACCGGCTTCTTCCTGCTGCTGAATAATACGGTCGGCCTGCCGCAGTCTGCCGATGGTATCGTGATATTTACCAACGCGCTGATGGCTATCCCCTACGCGTTAAAGGTGCTGGAAAACCCCATGCTGGACGTCGCCGGGCGCTACGGAAAACTCTGTCAGTCGCTGGATATCAAAGGCATTCAACGCCTGCGCCTTATCGAGTTAAGAGCGCTGAAAATTCCGCTGGCACAGGCGCTGGCCTTTGCCTGCGTGCTGTCGATTGGTGATTTTGGGGTAGTGGCGCTGTTTGGCAATGAAGATTTCCGCACGCTGCCGTTCTATCTTTACCAGCAAATTGGTTCCTACCGCAGCGAGGCTGCCGCCGTGACCGCGTTTATTCTGTTAATGCTGTGCTTTGCTTTATTTACTCTGATTGAAAAACTTCCGGGACGCCATGCTAACGCTGACTGATGTAACCTGGCTTTATCGCCATTTGCCGATGCGCTTTTCACTTAACGTGGCGGTGGGAGAACGCGTCGCAGTGCTGGGGCCAAGCGGCGCCGGGAAGAGCACCCTGCTGAGTTTGATTGCCGGTTTTCTGGCGCCCGCAAGCGGGGAAATTAGTCTGTGCGGGAAAAACCATACCCGAACTCCCCCCGCCCAACGTCCGGTTTCCATGCTGTTTCAGGAGAACAATCTTTTCACGCACTTAAGCGTGCGGGAAAACATCGGGCTGGGCATGAATCCCGGGCTGAAGCTCAATCAGGAACAACGCGGGCGGCTTGGCACCATTGCCGAACAAATGGCGATCGGCGATTTGCTGGATCGCCTGCCCTCGCAGCTTTCTGGCGGACAGCGACAGCGCGTTGCCCTTGCCCGCTGTCTGGTGCGTAAGCAGCCCATTTTACTGCTTGATGAGCCATTTTCCGCCCTCGATCCGGCGCTGCGCCTGGAGATGCTGCAATTACTCGACGACGTCTGCCAACAGCAACAGCTCACCCTGCTGATGGTTTCCCACAGCATAGAAGACGCGGCACGTATAGCCGAAAGAAGTCTGGTGGTGGTGGATGGCCGCATAGCCTGGGATGGCGACACGGCAACGTTACTGAGCGGCGAAGCGAGCGCTTCATCGCTGCTGGGGATAACGGGTCAGGCCTGACCCGTAAGCACTTTCCAGAGAAGGTTAAGATAGACCGGCATCAGCGGGTGCATCTGTAGCGCCACCACGCTGCCAATCGCCAGCACCAACGTGACGGGCGCAAGCCTGTGCAAACGCGCGCGCGGCAGATAACGAGTTAATTTGTCGGTGCCGGACTTTCCGCTGCGCCACCAGCGCCAGCAAAGCCACGCCGCCAGCCAGATCAGCAATGCCACGGCCAGTAACAGCCATTTGAAGCTGCTGCTTTGCATATCCGCAGGGATGTCGATGGCCGCACCGGCCAGAATGCCCGGCATAAAATAAAGCGGTGGCCAGAAGATGCAGCCGATGATATTGGGCAGGATAAATTTCGAGACGGGCAGATCGAGCATCCCCGCCACCATCGGCACCAGCGGACGCGTCGGGCCAATAAACCGGCCAATCAGAATAGTAAACATGCTGTGCTGATGCAGCGCGTGCTCGGTTTTATCGAGTAACGCCTTATTTTTCTTCATAAACGACCAGCGATGCAGCGGTCCTTTAAAGCGTCCGCCCAGCCAGAACGAAAGCCAGTCTCCCAACAGGCAACCCACAATCCCCGCCGCCCAGGCATGATAGAAGTTAACGTCTCCCCCGCCGATCAGCGCGCCAAGCCCCGCCATCATCACCGTACCCGGTAAAATCAGCCCCACCAGCGCCAGCGATTCGAGAAAGGCCACCAGCATCACCGCGATAAGCGAATACGCCACTGACTGCGTAATAAAGTGTTCCAGCAAAGCTTCCATAAAGCATCCGTCGAGAAACGAGTGGGCGATTCTCCTGAGTGATTACATCATCGTCAAGCCATCAATTGTATGAATAAATAATAACGGCTATTCGCAGCCCGCCCGGAATTCACTCGGGCTTGCCCCGGTACACTTTTTAAACACGCGCGAAAAGTAGAGCTGATCTTCGAACCCTACGTTGCGCCCCACGCTTGCAATCGGCATACGCGTAGTGCTGAGCAGCAGTTTCGCCTGGCTAATGCGCTGATCTTCGCGCCAGCTTAACACGCTCACCCCAAGCTGCTGACGAAACAGGTGGGAGAGCCGCGAAGGAGACAAACAGACGTGCTGCGCCACGCTTGCGATATCAAAATTGCTGTCGGCAAGGTGGTCGCTAATATACTGGCAGGCATCGCGCACGCGGTTATCCAGCGGCGGGTTGAGAGAGGCGCTCAGCACTTCCATGCGCCGCAGCAAAAGCTGCTCAAGAAGATTAATTGCCAGCAGCTCCGCATAGCGCCCTTCAGCCTGCCCCGCAGCAATAATCTGCTGAAAAAGCTGCGAGAACCCCTCCTGGTGGGCATCGTCCGGGCGATAAAAACCCGTATGGGCGAAAATGGGTTCCCAGTTCAGCCACTCCTGCCAGTAGGCGCGCGGGCGAAAGTAAACCCACTGGTGATACCACTCTTTACTGTCCGGCGCGCGGCCGTAATGGTGCACCTCGCCGGGTGGAAACAGCAGCATATCGCCGGGACGGCAAACATAATTCTTTCCCTGGTTATTGATAACCCCTTCGCCACGCACGGTGAGATTGAGGATATAGCCTTTCATGCCCAGCGGCCGGTCAATAAAAAAATCGAGCGGTCCCAACGCCTCGATCGGTGTCAGCCCTGCCACCAGGTGCGCATTAAAAGAGTAGCCGGGCAACAGGGGATCGTTTTGTAGTTCAGGCATCATGAAGCTCGCTTTTCATCAGAGATAATAGAAACAATTTGTCCATATCCATGCATCACATTCCACACGGCGCGACTACCTGTCAACAAAGAGGCTGATTTTTATCATAAAGCCGCATTTCGCAAGCACCTACGCTTTTTAACGGGCCAGCATAACTTTTTATGGCGACAACCAAAGTGTCTATAACCGCGACAGAAAAGTCCACATCGAATATTTGCGGGGCGTCACATTTCACGCGCCCATAGCGATTTTATCCATAACTACAGCGATTACGACCTGACCCTTTTTTGCTGCAAAACCTACTGTTCACTGCATGAGTGTTTGACCTTCTGGAGTAAAAAAATGTCGATTGCGCTGGGCCTCGATTTTGGCAGCGATTCTGTACGCGCCTTAGCAGTGGATTGTGAAAACGGAGCCGAACTGGCCACAAGCGTAGAGTGGTATCCCCGCTGGCAGGAAGGCCGCTACTGCGATGCCGCCAGCAACCAGTTCCGCCATCATCCGCAGGATTACATTGAGTCAATGGAGCGGGCGCTAAAAGCGGTACTGGGCGAGCTGTCAGCCGAACAGCGCGACGCTATTTGCGGCATTGGCGTGGACAGCACCGGCTCAACCCCTGCCCCGATAGACGCTAACGGCAACGTGCTGGCGCTGAATCCGGAATTTGCCGACAACCCGAACGCCATGTTCGTGCTGTGGAAAGATCACACCTCGGTCGAAGAAGCCGAAGCCATTACCCGTCTGTGTCATACATCCGGGAAAAATGATTACTCACGCTACATTGGCGGCATCTATTCCAGCGAATGGTTCTGGGCCAAAATTCTGCACGTTACCCGTGCGGACAGCCAGGTCGCTCAGGCCGCGGCTTCTTGGATTGAGCTTTGCGACTGGGTGCCAGCCCTGCTTTCCGGCACTACTCGCCCGCAGGATATACGTCGCGGACGCTGTAGCGCAGGCCACAAATCTCTCTGGCACGAAGAGTGGGGCGGCCTGCCCCCTGCCAGCTTCTTTGATGATCTTGATCCGATAATCAACCAGAACCTCGCTTACCCGATGTTTACCGAGACCTGGACGGCCGATATTCCTGTGGGCAACCTTTGCGCTGAATGGGCTGAACGCCTTGGCCTGCCGCAAAGCGTGGTGATTTCCGGCGGCGCGTTTGACTGTCATATGGGCGCCGTCGGCGCAGGGGCGCAGCCGAACACGCTGGTCAAAGTCATCGGCACGTCCACCTGCGACATTCTGATTGCCGACAAACCAACCGTGGGCGAGCGCGCCGTAAAAGGCATTTGCGGGCAGGTGGACGGCAGCGTGGTGCCTGATTTTATCGGCCTCGAAGCCGGGCAGTCCGCCTTTGGCGATATGTATGCCTGGTTTGGCCGCGTGCTCGGCTGGCCGCTGGAACAGCTGGCGCAACAGCATCCTGAACTGCGCGGCCAAATTGATGCCAGCAAAGAACGGCTGCTGCCCGCGCTGACCGAAGCCTGGGCAAAAAATCCCTCTCTGGAACACCTGCCGGTGGTGCTCGACTGGTTTAACGGCCGCCGCACCCCAAATGCCAACCAGCGTCTGAAAGGTGTAATTACCGATTTGAATCTGGCGACCGACGCGCCGGCGCTGTTCGGCGGGTTGATTGCCGCCACGGCATTTGGCGCACGCGCCATTATGGAGTGTTTCACCGAACAGGGCATTCCGGTCAACAACGTGATGGCGCTGGGCGGCATTGCCCGTAAATCCCCGGTCATCATGCAGGTGTGCTGCGACGTGCTTAATCGCCCGCTGCAGATTGTCGCCTCCGACCAGTGCTGCGCCCTTGGCGCGGCAATATTTGCCGCCGTAGCCGCAGGCAGGCATGCGGATATCACGCAGGCGCAGCAGGCCATGGCGAGCCCGGTCGAAAATACCCTCCAGCCGATTGGGCAACGCGCCGAGCGTTTTGAGCAGCTTTACCGCCGCTACCAGCTGTGGGCCATCAGCGCGGAACAGCATTATCTCCCTTCAGCCCCTGCAGCGGTTCCGGCCGCAAAGCAGGCTGCGACGACCCTTTAAGGACATAACGATGAACATTTTTGAACAGTATGAAGTGTGGTTTGTCATTGGTAGCCAGCATCTTTACGGTACTGAAACCCTGCGCCAGGTAACGCAGAACGCTGAACACGTCGTCAACGCGCTGAATAAAGAAGCTAAGCTGCCGTGCAAACTGGTGCTTAAGCCCCTCGGCACTACGCCGGACGAAATCACCGCGATTTGCCGCGACGCCAGCTATAACGATAAATGTGCCGGCATGGTGGTGTGGCTGCACACCTTCTCCCCGGCAAAAATGTGGATTAACGGCCTGAGCATTCTCACCAAGCCGCTGCTGCAGTTCCACACGCAGTTCAATGCACAGATCCCGTGGGGGAGCATTGATATGGACTTTATGAACCTGAACCAGACCGCGCATGGCGGCCGTGAGTTCGGTTTTATTGGCGCACGCATGCGTCAGCAGCATACCGTTGTTACCGGCCACTGGCAGGACCCGCAGGCGCATCAGCGCATCGGCGCGTGGATGCGTCAGGCCGTCTCTAAACAAGATACCCGCCAGCTGAAAGTGGTGCGTTTTGGCGACAACATGCGTGAAGTTGCGGTTACCGACGGCGATAAAGTTGCCGCCCAAATGAAATTTGGCTTCTCGGTCAATACCTGGGCGGTGGGCGACCTGGTGGCGGTTGTTAATGCCGTCAGCGATGGGGATGTGAATGCCTTAGTCGATGAATATGAAAGCAGCTATCGCCTGACGCCTGCCGCGCAACTGAACGGTGAAAAGCGCCAGAACGTGCTCGACGCGGCCCGTATCGAACTGGGGATGAAACGCTTCCTTGAAGAAGGCGGATTCCATGCCTTCACCACCACTTTTGAAGATCTGCACGGCCTCAAACAGCTGCCGGGCCTTGCCGTTCAACGCCTGATGCAGCAGGGCTATGGCTTCGCGGGCGAAGGCGACTGGAAAACCGCCGCCCTGCTTCGCATCATGAAGGTAATGTCCACCGGCCTGCAAGGCGGCACCTCCTTTATGGAGGACTACACCTATAACTTCGAAAACGGCAACGATATGGTGCTCGGTTCGCACATGCTGGAAGTTTGTCCGTCTATTGCGCTTGCGGAAAAACCTATCCTCGATGTACAGCATCTGGGCATCGGCGGTAAAGCCGATCCGGCACGCCTGATCTTCTCCACCCAGACTGGCCCGGCGGTAAACGCGAGCCTGATCGATCTGGGCGATCGTTTCCGTCTGCTGGTGAACTGCGTGGATACCGTAGAAACCCCGCATCAGCTGCCAAAACTGCCGGTCGCCAACGCGCTGTGGAAAGCGCAGCCGGATCTGGCTACCGCATCCGAAGCCTGGATCCTGGCGGGCGGCGCGCACCACACCGTCTTCAGCCAGTCGCTAACGCTGGACGACCTGCGCCTGTTCTCTGAGCTACACGGCATCGAACTCACCGTTATCGACAACGAGACTCGCCTGCCCGCGTTCAAAGACGCCCTGCGCTGGAACGAGGTTTATTACGGCTTTAAACGTTAACGATGTTTCCCCCTTCAGAAAGGGGGGAATCTTACGGAGAACATTATGTCAGAAGACCTCAAACGCCAGGTGCTGGAAGCCAATCTGGCTTTACCGCAGCACAATCTGGTGACGCTGACCTGGGGCAACGTCAGTGCGGTCGATCGCGAACGCGGCGTGCTGGTCATCAAGCCCTCGGGCGTTGATTACAGCATCATGACCGCCGAAGATATGGTCGTGGTGAGCCTGGAAACGGGTGAAGTGGTTGAAGGCAACAAAAAACCCTCTTCCGACACCCCGACGCATCGCCTGCTCTATCAGCATTTCCCGCATATCGGCGGCATCGTTCATACCCACTCGCGCCATGCCACTATCTGGGCACAGGCCGGACAATCTATTCCGGCTACCGGCACCACTCATGCCGATTACTTCTACGGCACGATCCCGTGCACGCGTAAAATGACCGACGAAGAGATCAATGGCGATTACGAATGGCAAACCGGCGAAGTGATCGTAAAAACGTTTGCCGAACGTGGAATAGATGCGCTGCAAATGCCCGGCGTGCTGGTGCATTCTCACGGCCCGTTCGCCTGGGGCAAAGATCCGCTGGATGCCGTGCATAATGCAATCGTGCTTGAAGAGGTAGCCTACATGGGGATTTTCTGTCGCCAGCTCTCCCCGGAATTGCCTGCTATGCAGCAAACATTGTTAGATAAACATTATCTGCGTAAACACGGCGCTAAGGCTTATTACGGCCAGTAAGCACTGTATATAAAAGCAGTAATTTTCGACAAAGTGGTCTATAATCAGACCACTTTTTCTTTTACGAGAATACAGCGTGTCGCAAGCTCGGCAGGGGTTTCTGTTAACGCGTCACTGGCGCGATACTCCGCGTGGTACAGAGGTGGATTTCTGGCTGGCAACGGATGACGGCCCGGTTAAAGTACGCCTGCCATATCAGGAATCCGTGGCGTTTATTCCGCAGTCGCAACAAAGCGAAGCCGCACGTCTGCTTGCCGATGAAAGCCAGTATCGCCTTACCCCGCTCTCCCTGAAAGATTTCCACCGCCAGCCCGTCTGTGGCCTGTACTGCCGTCAGCATCGTCAGCTAATGCGCCTGGAAAAACTGCTGCGCGATGGCGGCGTCAGGGTTTATGAAGCCGATATCCGCCCGCCGGAACGCTTTTTGATGGAGCGTTTTATTACCGCCCCCGTCTGGTTTAGCGGCGAAGAGCGCAATGGTGAGATAACCGAAACGCGCCTTAAGCCAGCCCCCGAATATCGCCCCCCGCTGAAATGGGTTTCGCTGGATATTGAAACCAACCGCCATGGCGAGCTGTACTGTATCGGCCTTGAAGGCTGCGGACAGCGAATTGTCTATATGCTCGGTCCGGAAAACGGCGACGCTAGCGGGGTAGATTTTACCCTCGAGTACGTTGCCAGCCGCCCGCTGTTGATTGAAAAACTCAACGCCTGGTTTGCCCAACATGACCCGGATGTGCTGATCGGCTGGAACGTGGTGCAGTTTGACCTGCGTATGCTGCAAAAACTGGCTGACCGTTATCAGATGCCGCTGCGTCTCGGGCGTGGCAACAGCTTGATGGAATGGCGCGAGCACGGCTTTAAGCAAGGCGTATTTTTTGCGCAATTGCCCGGACGGGCAATCATTGACGGCATCGACGGATTGAAATCGGCCTTCTGGAATTTCTCTTCCTTTTCCCTGGAGGCTGTTTCACAGGAACTGCTCGGTGAAGGCAAGTCGATAGATAACCCCTGGGACAGGATGGACGAAATCAACCGCCGCTTCGCGGAGGATAAACCAGCGCTTGCGAAGTACAACCTTAAAGATTGCGAGCTGGTAACAAGGATTTTTCATAAAACCGAACTGATGCCTTTTCTGCTGGAGCGCGCCACGGTTAACGGCCTGCCTCTGGACAGGCACGGCGGCTCTGTCGCCGCTTTCAGCCACCTTTATATTCCGCGCATGCACCGTGCCGGTTATGTCGCCCCGAATATGGGGGCGATCCCCCCACAGGCAAGCCCCGGCGGCTACGTCATGGATTCCCGTCCCGGCCTTTATGATTCGGTGCTGGTGCTTGATTACAAGAGCCTGTACCCGTCAATCATTCGCACTTTCCTTATCGATCCGGTCGGCCTGATCGAGGGCATGGCGCACCCCGATCCGCAGCAGGCCGTGGAAGGTTTTCTTGGCGCCCATTTCTCCAGAACCACGCACTGCCTGCCGGAGATTGTCGGCCAAATCTGGCACGGCCGCGACGAGGCAAAACGTCACGGGAATAAGCCGCTCTCCCAGGCGTTGAAGATCATTATGAACGCCTTTTATGGCGTGCTGGGCACCAGCGCCTGCCGCTTCTTTGATCCACGCCTCGCGTCGTCGATCACCATGCGTGGGCACCAGATCATGCGCAAAACTAAAGAATTGATCGAATCCCAGGGCTTTGACGTGATTTACGGCGACACGGATTCAACCTTTGTCTGGCTGAAGAAAACCCATGCAGAAGAAGATGCCGCGCGCATTGGCAAACAGCTGGTCGACTATGTGAATGAATGGTGGACACAGCATTTACAGGAGACGCATCAGCTTACCAGCGCGCTTGAAATCGAATTCGAATCCCATTTCTGCCGCTTCCTGATGCCCACCATTCGCGGCACGGTAGAAGGCAGTAAAAAGCGTTACGCGGGGATGATTCAGGAAGGCGAGAAGCAGCGCATGGTGTTTAAAGGGCTGGAGACGGTGCGTACAGACTGGACTCCGCTGGCCCAGCAGTTCCAGCAAACGCTTTACCTGCGGGTGTTCCGAAAGGAGCCGTATCAGGATTACATTCGTGAAACGATCGCCAGCCTTATGGCAGGCGAACTCGATGAGCAGCTGGTCTACCGCAAGAGGCTGCGTCGCCCGCTCAGCGAGTATCAAAAAAATGTGCCTCCGCACGTACGTGCCGCTCGCCTGGCCGATGAGCATAATCAGCGCCTGGGGCGGCCAGCCCAGTATCAAAATCGCGGAACAATCAAATATGTCATGACGCTGGGCGGCCCGGAGCCGGTGGATTACCAGCAATCCCCGCTTGATTACGATCACTACCTCACCCGGCAGCTCCAGCCGGTAGCGGAAGGAATTTTACCTTTCCTCGAGGATGACTTTGCTACACTGATGACAGGGCAGCTGGGACTATTTTGAAGGTGACTAATTTGACGGTGACGAACGCGTTTGCTTCCAGTACCATAGCGCCCTCCTGAAACACCCATACACCTACTACCCAACTACCGCCCACTTTCGCGTGCGGTGGTTATGCTATTGCCTGCAAATCTTAGTAACTGATAATAGAGCCGAAATCTTATGCCTTTTACACTTGGTCAACGTTGGATCAGCGATACCGAAAGCGAACTGGGACTGGGAACCGTCGTCGCAGTAGACCCAAGGATGGTGACCCTGCTTTTCCCTGCCACCGGTGAAAATCGTCTGTATGCCAGAAATGACTCGCCTGTCACCCGCGTGATGTTTAATCCGGGCGATACCGTCACCAGCCATGAGGGCTGGCAACTCAAAGTTGATGAAGTTAAAGAAGAAAACGGCTTGCTTGCCTATGTTGGCACCCGTCTGGACACCGAAGAAGCAGGCACGATGCTGCGCGAAGTTTTCCTCGACAGCAAGCTGGTCTTCAGCAAGCCGCAGGATCGTCTGTTTGCCGGCCAGATTGACCGTATGGACCGTTTTGCCCTGCGTTTTCGCGCACGTAATTATCAGAGCGAACAGTATCGCCAGCCGTGGAGCGGTCTGCGTGGGATGCGTACCAGCCTGATCCCGCACCAGTTAAATATCGCCCACGACGTGGGCCGTCGTCATGCGCCACGCGTTCTGCTGGCGGACGAAGTAGGCCTGGGTAAAACCATCGAAGCCGGGATGATCCTGCACCAGCAGCTGCTGGCCGGAAGCGCCGAGCGCGTCCTGATCGTGGTGCCAGAAACCCTGCAGCATCAGTGGCTGGTTGAAATGCTGCGTCGCTTTAACCTGCGTTTCGCCTTGTTTGACGACGAGCGCTATGCGGAAGCCCAGCACGACAGCGATAACCCGTTCGAAACTGAGCAGCTGGTTATCTGCTCCCTTGATTTCGTGCGCCGCAGCAAGCAGCGCCTTGAGCATCTTTGCGACGCCGAATGGGATTTGATGGTCGTTGATGAAGCGCATCACCTTGTGTGGAGCGAAGATGCGCCAAGCCGCGAATACCAGGCCATCGAGCAGCTTGCCGAACATGTTCCCGGCGTACTGCTGTTAACCGCAACGCCTGAACAGTTAGGAATGGAAAGCCACTTCGCTCGTTTGCGCCTGCTGGACCCGAACCGCTTCCATGATTTTGAGCAGTTTGTCGAAGAACAGCATCATTATCGCCCGGTAGCGGATGCCGTAGCGCTGCTTCTGGCAGACAATCACCTGACCAACGAGCAGCTGAACGCCATGGGCGAGCTTATCGGCGAACAGGATATCGAGCCGCTGCTGCAAACCGCCAACAGCAAGCGTGAAGGCAGCGAGGCCGCGCGTCAGGAACTGATTTCCATGCTGATGGATCGCCACGGCACCAGCCGCGTGCTGTTCCGTAACACCCGTAACGGCGTGAAAGGCTTCCCGAAACGCGAGCTGCACACAATTCGTCTGCCGCTGCCGATGCAGTACCAGACGGCCATTAAAGTTTCCGGCATTATGAGCGCGCGTAAATCCGTAGAAGATCGCGCTCGCGACATGCTCTACCCGGAGCAGATTTACCAGGAGTTTGAAGGCGATAGCGGGACGTGGTGGAACTTCGACCCGCGCGTTGAATGGCTGATGGGCTACCTGACCAGCCACCGCTCGCAAAAGGTGCTGGTGATCTGTGCGAAAGCCGCCACCGCGCTGCAGCTTGAGCAGGTCCTGCGCGAGCGCGAAGGCATTCGTGCGGCCGTGTTCCATGAAGGCATGTCGATTATTGAACGCGACCGCGCTGCCGCCTGGTTTGCAGAAGAAGATACCGGCGCCCAGGTGCTGCTGTGCTCTGAAATCGGCTCGGAAGGCCGTAACTTCCAGTTTGCCAGCCAGCTGGTGATGTTCGATCTGCCGTTTAACCCGGACCTGCTGGAGCAGCGTATCGGGCGTCTGGACCGTATCGGCCAGGCGCATGATATTCAGATCCACGTGCCCTACCTCGAGAAAACCGCGCAGTCGGTGCTTGTACGCTGGTATCACGAAGGTCTGGATGCTTTTGAACATACCTGCCCAACGGGCCGTGCTATTTACGACACCGTGTATAAGCAGCTCATCGAATACCTTGCCGCGCCTGAAAATACCGACGGTTTCGACGCGTTAATCAAACAGTGCCGCGAGCAGCACGACGCGCTGAAGCTTCAGCTTGAGCAAGGCCGCGACCGTCTGCTGGAAATCCACTCCAACGGCGGCGAGAAATCCCAGGCGCTGGCTGAAGCGATTTCAGCGCAGGATAGCGATACTGGACTTGTGAACTTCGCCCTCAACCTGTTTGATATCGTTGGGATTAACCAGGACGATCGCGGCGACAACATGGTCGTACTGACGCCTTCTGACCACATGCTGGTGCCGGACTTCCCGGGTCTGCCGGAAGATGGCTGCACTATTACCTTTGAACGTGATGTGGCGCTCTCCCGTGAAGATGCGCAGTTTGTGACCTGGGAGCACCCGATCATTCGCAACGGCCTGGATCTGATTCTTTCCGGCGATACCGGCAGCTGTGCCTTGTCGCTGCTGAAGAATAAAGCGCTGCCGGTAGGCACGCTGCTGCTGGAGCTGGTGTATGTCGTGGAAGCGAAAGCGCCGAAGCAGCTGCAGCTTAACCGCTTCCTGCCGCCTACGCCGGTTCGTATGCTGGTGGATAAAAATGGCACCAACCTCGCAGGCCAGGTGGAGTTTGAAAGCTTCAACCGCCAGCTAAGCGCGGTGAATCGTCACACCGGCAGCAAGCTGGTAAATGCGGTGCAGCAAGATGTGCATGCCATCCTGCAGTTAGCCGAAGCGAAAGTGGAAGCGGCGGCCCAGGCGCTGATTACCGCGGCGCGTGAAGAGGCGGACGAGAAGCTCAGCGCAGAACTGTCCCGTCTTGAAGCGCTGAAAGCCGTTAACCCGAACATTCGTGATGACGAGCTGGAGGCGATTGAAACCAACCGCCAGCAGGTGCTTGAGAGCCTTGCACAGGCTAACTGGCGGCTGGATGCGCTGCGTCTGATCGTGGTGACGCACCAGTAATGATTATGGAACCCTACAACCCGCCGCAGGAGCCCTGGCTGGTCATCCTTTATCAGGATGACCATATTATGGTGGTCAACAAGCCTTCGGGCCTGTTGTCCGTGCCCGGGCGACTTGATGAACATAAAGACAGCGTAATGACACGTATTCAGCGTGACTTCCCGCTGGCGGAATCGGTGCATCGTCTGGATATGGCTACCAGCGGCGTGATTGCGGTGGCGCTGACCAAAAACAGCGAACGCGAGCTGAAACGCCAGTTCCGTGAACGTGAGCCGAAGAAGCAATATGTGGCGCGGGTGTGGGGTCATCCGCAACCCGAGGAAGGTCTGGTGGATTTACCGCTGATCTGCGACTGGCCGAACCGGCCAATGCAGAAAGTGTGTTATGAAACGGGGAAATCTGCACAGACGGAATATCAGGTGCTGGAGTATGCGGCGGATAATACGGCCCGCGTGCTGCTAAAACCGATCACCGGGCGCTCGCACCAGCTTCGCGTGCACATGCAGGCGCTGGGGCATCCTATCCTTGGGGATCGTTTCTACGCCACGCCTGAAGCTTTGGCAATGGCACCGCGTTTGCAGCTTCACGCTGAAATGCTGACCATTACCCATCCGGCTTACGGCACGCCAATGACGTTTCGCGCCCCGGCGGACTTCTAAGTAAAAGGCCTCCCGGGTTGAGAGGCCTCAGGTTAGCGACAAACACCCGAAAAGCGTGGTTTTCGGGTGCCTGGGGTAAATCAGTAAACAGAATCCTTTGTTTTAAAAGCACCCGCAAATGCAACTTTTACCCTCTCAGGACGTTGTCAGCAGTCGCAAGCCTCCCGGGTTGAGAGGCTTATTACTATTTGAATCCTTTCGCCGTTTTAATCAGATCGTAGGCTTTCTGGATTTCCTGCGCTTTTTGCTTCGCCATCTGCATCATTTCCGGCGGCAGTCCTTTGGCGACCAGTTTGTCCGGGTGATGCTCGCTCATTAATTTGCGATAGGCGCGCTTAATGACCGTTGGTTCATCGCTGCTTTTCACGCCGAGCACGTTGCAGGCATCCTCAAGCGTTGGGCCACGCTGTTGCTGCTGGAAACCACCGCCCTGCTGCTGGCTATAGCCGCCGCCGAACTGCTGGCCGCCTTCCATCATGCGCAGAAACTGATCGAACTGAACGCGTGAAATACCGAGCTCTTCTGCAATCACATACAGCACCTGACGTTCGTTGGGATGCAACGAACCATCGGCGAAAGCGGCCTGGATCTGGATTTCCAGAAACATCCTAATCAAATCAAAACGGCCAAAACAGACGCTGCGCAGCTGACGCATTTTTTCGCGCAGCGGATAGCCGTTCTCTTTGCCGACGCGAAAAGCGTGCTGCGCCGCGCTTCGCGCATCGCCATGTAGCTGCATTCGCTCCATCAGAAGAGAGGCTATCTGAATATCCGCTTCGGTAACTCGTCCTTTTGATTTGGTGAGATGCCCCATCACTTCAAAGGTGGTGCTAAAAAACAGCGACTGCCGCTGCTGTTGGTTAGAAAACCAGGCGCTACGACGGCTACGCATCTTATCGATGGCATGGCCAATCAGCAGCCCTAACACCACGCCCCAGAAGCCACCGCCCATAATAAGTGCTATTGCGACACCGAGTACTTTACCCCAATACTGCATATACTCCCCAAATCGTCATGCTGTCGGCTAGAATTTGCTTTATCATACCCGTCATTGATAGCGGTGCCTAACGGCAGGCTGCTGAACGGGCAGGATTAACACTAGCGCTGTGGTGATGAGTAAGTTAGTCTCTGACCGTTTGCCGACGCTAAGCCATTGATGATGGAACAACGAATAACACGTATGAAAAAACGTATTCCCACCTTGCTGGCCACCCTGATTGGCTCAGCGCTTTATAGCCAACAAGGTATGGCTGCCGATCTTGCCTCGCAATGTATGCTGGGCGTACCCAGCTACACCCGCCCTTTGATCGAAGGCGATGCCAATAATTTGCCGGTTACGATTAATGCTGACCACGCGAAAGGAGATTATCCTGACAACGCGGTCTTTACCGGCAATGTGGATATACAGCAAGGTAACAGCCGCCTGCAATCCGATGAAGTACAACTGCATCAGAAGCAGGTTGACGGGCAGCCCGATCCGGTGCGTACAGTAGACGCGCTGGGTAATGTGCATTACGACGATAATCAGGTCATCCTGAAAGGTCCTAAAGCCTGGTCAAATTTAAATACTAAAGACACTAACGTCTGGGAAGGCAACTACCAGATGGTCGACCGTCAGGGACGTGGCACAGCCGACGTAATGAAGCAGCGTGGCAATAACCGCTACACCATTCTTGATAACGGGACCTTTACCTCCTGCCTGCCAGGTTCAAATACCTGGAGCGTTGTAGGGAGTGAAGTGATTCAGGACCGTGAGGAGCAGGTTGCTGAAATCTGGAACGCCCGCTTTAAGCTTGGCCCGGTACCG
Source organism: Buttiauxella sp. (assembly GCA_032051265.1). Classification (GTDB taxonomy): domain Bacteria; phylum Pseudomonadota; class Gammaproteobacteria; order Enterobacterales; family Enterobacteriaceae; genus Dryocola. Next base: position 307,042 of record DAMBYU010000004.1, on the reverse strand, counting down.
GTGTTCTACAGCCCCTATTTGCAGTTGCCTATCGGTGACAAACGCCGTTCTGGTTTCCTGATCCCGAATGCGAAATACAGTACGACAAACTATTTTGAATTCTCTCTTCCCTATTACTGGAACATCGCGCCAAACTTCGATGCCACCATCACGCCGCACTATATGGATAAGCGCGGTGGAGTCCAGTGGCAGAACGAATTCCGTTATCTGACCCATGCTGGCGCGGGTATTATGGAGTTCGATTACCTGCCTTCGGATGATGTCTATCAGGATACTTATCCTAACGAGGATTCAAAACATCGTTGGCTGTTCTATTGGTCTCATGGCGGCGTAGTGGATCAGGTATGGCGGTTTAACGTCAACTATACCAAAGTGAGCGATCCTTATTACTTTGGTGACTTTACTTCACCATATGTTTCCAGTACCGATGGCTACGCGACGCAAAAATTCAGCGTAGGCTATGCCGTTGAAAACTTCGATGCCACGCTCGCCACCAAACAGTTCCAGGTCTTTGATATTCAGCGCTCACGTAACTCATATCGCGCAGAGCCGCAGTTAGACGTTAACTATTATCAAAATGATGTAGGTCCTTTCGATACCCGTATTTATGGCCAGGCGGTTCACTTTACCAACGTGAATGAAAACCTGCCGGAAGCGACGCGTCTGCACATCGAGCCTGTTATCAGCCTGCCGCTATCAAACGGCTGGGCGAGCCTGAATACCGAAGCTAAGGTAATGGCGACCCATTACCAGCAGAGTAACCTCGAAGAGTACCGTTACTACGTCAGGGGTAATGCCGCAAACCTTGCTGCAGCGAATAAACTGGATGAAACCGTTAACCGTACTCTGCCCCAGTTTAAAGTGGACGGTAAGCTGATTTTCGACAGGGATATGGATTCTGCCGCGGGTTGGGCGCAAACGCTGGAACCTCGTGTGCAGTATCTTTATGTGCCTTATAAAGATCAAAGTAATATCAACAACTACGATTCATCCCTGCTGCAATCCGATTACAATGGACTGTTCCGCGATCGTTCTTACGGCGGTCTGGACCGTATCGCCTCAGCCAACCAAGTGACCACCGGCTTAACTTCACGCATTTATGATGACGCAGCGATTGAACGTTTTAACGTTTCTGCGGGTCAAATCTACTACTTCACCCAGTCGCGTACCGGCGATGACAATATCAACTGGGAGAAGGATAAACAGACGGGCGCCGTTGTCTGGGCCGGGGATACTTACTGGCGTGTTACCAATCGCTGGAGTTTACGCAGTGGTCTGCAATACGATGCGCGCCTTGATAATGTCGCCACCGGCAACGGTGCGATTGAATACCGCCGCGATGCTGACCGTATGGTGCAGTTAAACTACCGCTATGCCAGCCCGGAATACATTCAGGCGACGCTGCCAAGTTTTGCTACAGCAGATCAGTACAAAAAAGGTATTTCGCAGGTGGGGATGACGGCGAGTTGGCCGGTTGTCGATCGCTGGTCGGTCGTCGGTGCGTACTACTACGACACCAATGCGCAACAAGCGGCAGACTCCATGCTTGCCGTGCAGTACAGCTCATGCTGTTATGCGATTCGTGTTGGTTACGAGCGTAAAATTAACGGCTGGGAAGACAATCAAAGTAAATACGACAACGTAATCGGCTTTAACATCGAGTTACGCGGCCTGAGTTCGAATTACGGCCTGGGCACACAGCAGATGTTGCACTCTAACATTCTGCCGTATCAGAGCTCGATGTAATTCACTTTGTTTAGAAAACGTAATCCGCTTTGCGGCCAGGTAAAATTGGGAAAAGTATGAAGAACTGGAGAACGCTGCTTCTCGGTATCGCCCTGGTGGCGAATACCACCTTCGCGGCGCCACAAGTAGTCGACAAAGTAGCAGCCGTAGTAAACAACGGTGTAGTCCTTGAAAGCGACGTCGATGGCCTGATGCAATCGGTGAAATTAAACGCTCAGCAAGCGGGCCAGCAACTGCCGGATGACGGTACGCTGCGCCACCAGATTCTGGAACGTCTGATCATGGACCAAATCGTCCTGCAGATGGGCCAGAAGATGGGCGTGAAAATCACCGACGAGCAGCTGGATAAAGCCATTGCTGATATAGCCGCGCAAAACAAAATGAGTATGGATCAGATGCGTAGCCGTCTGGCCTATGACGGTATCAATTACAATACGTACCGCGCTCAGATCCGCAAAGAGATGACTATCTCTGAGGTGCGGAATAACGAAGTGCGCCGTCGCGTAACCATTCTGCCACAGGAAGTTGACTCCCTGGCGCAGCAGGTCGGTAGTCAAAACGACAGCAGCACCGAGCTGAATCTGAGCCACATTCTGATCCCTCTGCCAGAAAACCCAACGTCCGCTCAGGTTGACGATGCGGAAAAACAGGCACGTGATATCGTTGCTCAGGCGCAAAACGGCGCGGACTTCGGTAAGCTTGCCATCACTTATTCTGCTGACCAGCAGGCGCTGAAAGGCGGCCAGATGGGCTGGGGTCGTATTCAGGAGCTGCCGTCAATTTTCGCCCAGGCTCTGGCCACCGCGAAAAAAGGTGACATCATCGGCCCGGTGCGCTCCGGCGTTGGTTTCCACATCCTGAAAGTAAACGATCTGCGTGGCCAGTCCCAGAGCATCTCTGTGACCGAAGTGCATGCTCGTCATATTCTGCTTAAACCATCACCGATCATGACCGATCAGCAGGCGCGTCTGAAGCTTGAACAAATCGCCGCAGATATCAAGAGTGGTAAAACCACCTTTGACAAAGCCGCGAAAGCGTTTTCTGACGATCCTGGTTCTGCCAATCAGGGCGGCGATCTGGGCTGGGCCACTCCGGACATCTACGATCCGGCCTTCCGCGATGCGATCATGAAACTGAACAAAGGCCAGACCAGCGCGCCCGTTCACTCTTCCTTCGGCTGGCATTTGATTGAGCTGCTGGATACCCGCAAAGTCGACAAGACCGATGCGGCACAGAAAGATCGTGCTTACCGTATGCTGTTTAACCGTAAGTTCTCTGAAGAAGCGCAAACCTGGATGCAGGAGCAGCGCGCCAGTGCCTACGTGAAGATTACCGGCAGCAATGGCTAACGTCTCTCGCGTGACCCTCACTCCCGGCGAACCCGCCGGGATTGGTCCCGACCTGGCCGTCGCACTCGCGCAACGCGACTGGCCCGTTGAACTGGTCGTCTGCGCAGCCCCTGAATTATTGCTTGAACGCGCAGCTCTGCTTGGCCTGCCGCTCACCCTCCAGCCTTATCAGCCCGCGCTTGCGGCCACGCCCCAGGCTGCAGGAACGCTGACTATCCTGCCTGTCGCGCTGCATGCAGCGGTTGTGCCCGGTCAGCTGGACGTGCGTAACAGCGCTTATGTCGTCGAAACGCTGGCTCGCGCCTGCGATGGCTGTCTCAACGGTGAGTTTGCCGCGCTGATTACCGGACCGGTACACAAAGGCATCATCAACGATGCCGGCATCCCGTTTATCGGTCATACGGAGTTTTTTGAAGAGCGCTCGCAAAGCGAGAAAGTCGTGATGATGCTGGCCACCGAGGAGCTGCGGGTTGCCCTGGCGACCACGCATCTGCCGTTAAAAGCGATTAGCGAGGCCATCACGCCAGATTTATTACGCCAGATAATCTCCATCCTGTATCATGATCTGCAAACCAGATTTGGTATTGCGCAACCTCATGTGCTGGTGTGCGGCCTCAATCCCCATGCGGGTGAAGGCGGCCATATGGGCACAGAAGAGATTGATACGATTATTCCGGTACTCGACGAGATGCGCGCGCAGGGGATGAACCTCTCAGGTCCGCTCCCGGCAGATACGCTTTTTCAGCCGAAATATCTCGACCACGCCGATGCAGTACTGGCGATGTATCACGACCAGGGTTTACCGGTATTAAAATACCAGGGTTTTGGTCGCGCGGTGAATATCACCTTAGGCTTACCTTTTATCCGCACGTCTGTTGACCACGGGACTGCAATTGATCTTGCAGGCCAGGGAAAAGCCGACGTCGGCAGTTTTATTACGGCGCTTAATCTCGCCATCAGAATGATTACAAATACTCAATGAATACACGCGTCCACCAGGGCCACCTTGCCCGTAAACGTTTTGGACAAAACTTCCTTAATGACCAGTTCGTTATCGACAGTATTGTTTCCGCTATTAACCCGCAGAAAGGCCAGGCGATGGTAGAAATCGGCCCCGGCCTCGGTGCATTGACCGAGCCTGTGGGTGAGCGACTGGACGAAATGACCGTCATCGAACTCGACCGCGATCTGGCAGCCCGCCTGCAGACGCATCCTTTCCTTGCGCCAAAGCTTACCATTTACCAGCAGGACGCCATGACGATGGATTTTGGCGAGCTGTCAAAGAAAATCGGCCAGCCGCTGCGCGTGTTTGGCAACCTGCCGTATAACATCTCTACGCCGTTGATGTTCCATCTCTTTAGCTATACTGATGCCATTGCGGACATGCATTTTATGCTGCAAAAAGAGGTCGTGAACCGTCTGGTTGCAGGGCCAAACAGTAAAGCGTATGGTCGTTTATCGGTAATGGCGCAATATTACTGCAACGTAATCCCGGTGCTCGAAGTGCCGCCAACAGCCTTCACACCGGCACCTAAAGTGGATTCAGCAGTGGTACGTCTGGTGCCTCATGCGACGATACCACACCCGGTAAAAGAGCTGCGCGTGTTAAGCCGCATCACCACTGAAGCGTTTAACAAGCGCCGTAAAACGATTCGCAACAGCCTCGGCCATCTGTTCAGTGCAGAAGTCATGGCGGAACTGGGTATCGATACGTCCCTGCGAGCTGAGAACATCTCAGTCGCCCAGTATTGCCAACTGGCAAACTACCTGGCTGAGCACCCGCAGCCGAAGGAGAGTTAACGATGTTAAATTCGCCCCGCGTATGTGTACAGGTACAAAGCGTTTATATCGAATCTCAGTCTTCCCCGGAAAACGAACGTTTCGTTTTTGCTTATACCGTCACCATCCGAAATCTGGGGCGAACGCCGGTGCAGTTGCTTGGTCGTTACTGGCTTATTACCAACGGAAACGGCCATGAAACCGAAGTGCAGGGCGAAGGCGTAATTGGCGTCCAGCCCCATATCGAACCGGGCAATGAATACAGTTATACCAGCGGCGCGGTGCTTGAAACGCCGCTGGGCACCATGCAGGGCCATTATGAAATGGTCGATTCTCAGGGCGAAGCTTTCCGCGTCGCCATTCCCGTCTTCCGTCTGGCCATTCCAGCCTTCATTCACTGATACGATGTCTACATACCTGATTGGCGATGTTCACGGCTGCTACGATGAGCTGGTAGCCCTGCTGCAAAAGGTGGAATTTACGCCTGGCAAAGATACTTTATGGCTCACGGGCGATCTCGTCGCGCGGGGTCCAGGCTCTCTTGAGGTGCTGCGCTACGTTCGCGATCTGGGCGCCAGCGCGCGCCTGGTGCTGGGGAATCATGACCTGCATCTGCTGGCAGTTTACGCAGGCATCAGCCGCAATAAGCCAAAAGATCGCGTCTCGCAGCTGCTTGAAGCGCCGGATGCCGACGAGCTGCTTAACTGGCTGCGTCGCCAGCCATTGCTGCAGATCGATGAAGAGAAAAAACTGGTCATGGCGCACGCCGGGATCACCCCGCAGTGGGATATCGCTACGGCTATCGCCTGCGCGCGTGATGTCGAAGCTGTGCTTTCAAGCGACAGCTACCCGCTATTCCTTGACGCAATGTATGGCGATATGCCAAACAACTGGTCGCAGGATCTGACCGGCCTCGCCCGCCTGCGCTTCATTACCAACGCGCTTACACGCATGCGTTACTGCTTCCCGAACGGTCAACTGGACATGTACTGCAAAGACACGCCTGAAAGCGCGCCTGCGCCGCTAAAACCGTGGTTTGCCATCCCAGGTCCGGTAACGGATGCGTATTCGGTCATCTTTGGTCATTGGGCTTCGCTTGAAGGCAAAGGGACACCGGAAGGCATCTACGGTCTGGATACCGGCTGCTGCTGGGGCGGGGAGTTAACCTGTCTGCGCTGGGAAGACAAAACGTACTTTGTTCAGCCGTCGAACCGTAAAGTCGATACCGGCGACGGCGACACGGCCATCGCATTATAAAAAAACCCGGTTAGTACCTAATGCCGATCGTTTAAGGATCGGTTGACCGATCCGGTGGCTGGTGTAAAAAGGGTTCATGTTCATCATGGACCCTTTTAAAATGGAACTTTCACAAGCCCTCGGCATTATCAATGTCACCTCCCCTGAGCACGTCCGTAGCCTCTCTGACCTCATTCCCGCTGAATTCATTCAGAAGGCGTTAACGTTGACTGATACTGTCACGCTCCGCAAACGCAAGCTGCCTCTTGAATCCATGATCTGGCTTGTCGTTGGCATGTCCATCTTCTGCAATCGTCCCATGACCGAGATCGTGAATCTGATGGATATCACTGACAGGACCGGTGAGCCTTTCACTGCCCGCAGCTCAGTCATTCAGCGCCGAAAAACGCTCGGGGAAGATGCTGTCCGGGCGTTGTTCGATATTACACAGCAGTACTGGAACCAGCAGGCAAACCACCCGCAGTGGCACGGCCTGAATCTGTTTGCCGTGGATGGTGTGGTCTGGCGTACGGCAGACACTCCGGAAAACAGCGCTGCTTTCAGCAGACCTGCCGGAAGAAACGGTATCGGTGGCTATCCGCAGGTCCGGATGGTCTGCCTGATGGAGCTGAGCAGTCATCTGATCAACGCCAGCGCCTTTGACAGCGAGAACGTCAGCGAAACGCGACTGGCAGCGCAGCTGGCAGAGAGAACACCGGATGAGAGTATCACTCTGTTCGATAAAGGATTTTACTCCCTGGGGCTGCTTCATCACTGGCAGACGTCCGGAGAAAAACGGCACTGGTTGCTGCCGCTGAAAAAACACACGCAATATGAAGTCGTGCGCAGGCTGGGACGTGGCGACGAGCTTGTTGAACTGAAAACCAGCCCACAGGCCCGGAAACAGTGGCCTGCACTTCCTGATCGGTTCACAGCAAGGCTGCTGACCCGAACTGTTGATGGTAAAGAAAGACAGGTTCTGACATCCCTGACAGACCAGAATCGCTATCCAGGCAATGATATCAGCGAGTTATATCGCCACAGATGGGAAATTGAACTGGGTTACAGGGAAGCGAAACAGGGGATGCTGGACAGTCGCTGGACGTTACGCAGCAAGTTGCCAGAACTGGTGCGACAGGAGTTATGGGGTGTACTGCTGACTTACAACCTGGTGAGATACCAGATGGTAAGGATGGCGTTCGAACTGAAAGGCGATTATCTGCCTTATCAGCTGAGCTTTAGCGGCTCAATAAGTGAAATAACCAGGCTGCTGATAACGTTGCCATGGGCTTCAGGGGGTAAGATGCCGGGCGAGTTAAGAACGTTGTATGAGAAAGCAAAATGGCTGGTATTACCGGTAAGAAGAGAGCGAAGTTACCCCCGGGAATTAAGAGTAAAAGCCCAGAAATATCCGGCGCGAAGAACTGCTGATCACCTTAAGTGACCAGCATTAGGTTAGTACCGGGTTTTTATTTTTAGCGACGCTCCAGAACCTCGAAGCAATAACCGTGCGAGTTATTCTCGTCGGCATCGTGGAATTCGCTGAACGTTGACTGCCATTCGTCCGGGTCGTAGTCCGGGAAGTGCGTGTCGCCCTCCACTTCCGCATCAATGTGCGTCAGGTACAGGCGCTGCGCTTTTGGCAGGAATTGTTCATAAACACGCCCGCCGCCAATCACCATGATCTCTTCCGCATCACCGCAGGCGTTGATGGCTTCATCAACGGAGGCGACCCATTCAACGCGATCGTCAGTACCCGGCTTGCTGCTGATAACGATGTTTTTGCGGCCAGGTAACGGGCGGCCAATAGACTCCCATGTCAAACGTCCCATCACGACCGGTTTATTTAACGTATTACGTTTAAACCAGGCCAGATCGGCAGGTAAATTCCAGGGCATGGCGTTTTCCATGCCAATAACGCGATCTACCGCTAATGCAGCAATCAGACTGATCATTCTGTTAATCCAGGGCTGGTGAAAAAATTGCCGCCACTATACGTAAAGCGCATTCTTTCGTCGACTGCCCTTACCCTTTGCGACAAAAATTATTTTTGTTCTGCTAAGCCGGACGGCAAGTGTCATCCTTACTGTTTTAATGCGAACAAGGGGTTAGCGAAAATCCCCTCGATATTGAATTAAAAAATGCTTATTCATCACGGACACCCCTGTAAGTTTATGCAATGGGTGGGGTATAGTTTATTTTTATCTCTCTGAGCCGGACACACCGCCATGCTGGAAACCACCCTCTTTGTCGCCACCATTGCCACATTAGGCATGCTTTCTCCCGGCCCCGACTTCTTTCTGGTAATCAAGAACGCAGCGCGCTACACGCGATCGGCGGCAATGATGACTTCCCTGGGTGTGATAAGCGGCGTCGCGACTCACATGACCTATTGCGTAGCCGGTCTCGCCGTCGTCATCACCACTACGCCATGGCTGTTCGGCCTGCTGAAATACGCCGGTGCGGCGTATCTGGTCTGGGTTGGCCTGCACGCCCTGTTTGCCCGTGGCGGCAGCAAAATGGACGTCAGCCAGATTGCCCGCCAGCAAACCACGCTCGGGAAAGCCTTTCTGCAGGGCTATCTGTGCAATCTGCTGAACCCAAAGGCAACCCTCTTCTTCCTGTCGATATTTACTCAGGTGCTGAACGTCAATTCAGGCACGCTGGATAAACTGTGGTATGCCGGCGTGATCCTGGCGCTTTCCGTTATCTGGTGGCCGCTGCTGGTGGTGCTAATCCAGAGTGCGCCGGTGCGCCTTGGTCTCGCAAAAGCGCAGAAAATCGTTGATAAACTGCTGGGTGGCATGCTGGTTGCGCTCGGTATTAAGGTCGCGCTGAGCTAAAAAAATGCTCCTGGCCGGGAGCATTTATCATATTACTCCACAGGCTTCGCTGGTGGTTCATCCGCCAGCTTACCGGTATGTTTCCCTTCTTCCGTACCCTGCCAGCCGTGCCGTTGAATGACGTTCAGATGCGCACGGTCTTCGTTAATTACCTCGGTCAGCATCGCGCTGGTACGTTTAAGAACATCCGCGCGTGCGGGCATATCCGCTGCGGCAACCATCTCCTCCACCATTTGCATATTGAAGCGACGGAAATGATCGGCGCGTTCACGCGCTTCGTAGCTGCCCACGCCCAGTATTTCCAGCGCCCGGCGCCCTACTTTTAGCGAGCTTTCAAAGGTTTCACGTTCCGGCTGCGCAACGCCTGCCTGGCGCAGGCGGATAAAATGATCCAGATCGCGCGCTCTGGCGATAACCTGCAAATGCGGAAAATGCGCCTGCGCCAGCGCTGAAAGCTGCATATTCGCATCCGGATCGTCGATTGCGTTGATCAGCACTTCTGCTTTCGCCGCCCCGGCGGATTCAAGTAAATCCACGCGCGTGGCGTCGCCGTAGAATACTTTGGTACCAAATTTACGCAGCGTTTCAATGTGGTCCGGATCGTGATCGAGCACCACCATTTTTACCCCGCTGGTCAGCAACAATCGCCCGGCAATTTGCCCGAAACGGCCAAAGCCCGCAATGATAACTCGCGGCTGCTCTTCGTCGATTTCATCTTCATCCGCCTCGCGCGACTGCCCTTTGGCTGATTTCTCCAGGCGATTAAGAAGTACCAGCAGCAATGGCGTTGCGGCCATGGAAAGCGCGACGACAAGCGTCAGAGATTTGGCCCAGCCGTCATCTAGCACTTCAGCCATTCTTGCCGTACCGAAAATTACGAATGCGAACTCGCTGCCTTGCCCTAATAAAACTGCAAACCAGCGACGCTGTTTACGCGGCACCTGCAGCGGCTTAGCGAAGATCCACAGCATCAACGTTTTGATGATCAGAAAGCCTGCCAGCAGCGCAATAATACGCAGCGGATTTTGCACCAGCGTGCCGAAGTCTATCGACATGCCGACGCCGATAAAGAACAGCCCAAGCAGCAAGCCTTTAAAGGGTTCGATATCGCTTTCCAGCGCGTGGCGATATTCCGAGCTTGCCAGCAATACGCCCGCCAGAAATGCGCCCATCGCCATGGATAAACCAGCTTCTTCCAGCAGCAAACCAAAGCCGAAGACAAGGAATAACGCCACGGCGCTGAACACTTCCCGCAGGCCCGAGCGGGCAACAAAGCGCAATACTGGCCGCGTAACATAGCGACCAAGCAGAATAACCAGGGCCAGCGCGGCCGCCACTTTCAGCGCCGAAATAGAGAACGCGGCGAAAGTTGTGGTTGCACCGCTGCTTGCCAGAAGCGGGATCATCGCCACCAGCGGAATGGCCGCGATATCCTGAAACAGCAACACCGCAAAAGCGCTACGGCCCATCTGTGAAATCGTCAGGTTCCGCTCGTTCATGGCCTGCATGGCAATCGCCGTGGAAGAGAGAGCGAGCGTTAATCCGATCAATACCGCTACCTGTAAGCCAAGCCCCATCAGCATGCAGAACAAACCGAGGAACAGACCGCATGCCGCCATTTGCAGCATACCGCCGCCAAATACCGACGCGCGCAGCGTCCACAGCCGACGCGGGTCCAGCTCAAGTCCGATAACAAACAGCATCAGCACCACGCCAATTTCAGCGAAATGCAGAATCGTCCCGGCGTCCGTAACCAGTCGCAATCCCCAGGGGCCAATAATACAGCCAGCAATCAGATAGCCGAGCACCGAACCTAAACCCAGACGTACTGCCACAGGCACAATCAGCGCGGCGGAACCGAGGTAGATCAAGGCCTGAATCATGCTGTGGCTATCCATGGTTCTTCTCCTGCCAGTCGATTAAACGCTGTTTATAAAGCCCTGCCTGCACGTCAAGCGTGTTCTCATCGCAAACAAAGGTAAAATGGATGGCAAAACCCGGCAGCCATTCCATACCGCAGTAAAGCGCGGTCGCCTGCAAAGGCTGCGCCAGCACGTCGAAGCCGGGATGATCGCCCAGTTCGAAATGGCCCTCGCCGCCGCCGGTGGTCACCGCCCACATCACCTTTTTTCCGTGCAGCGCCGTACCGCCCCGGCCGTAAGCCCAACCGTGAGAAAGTACCTTGTCGATCCACAGCTTCATTAACGGCGGCATGCTGTACCACTGCATCGGGTACTGCCAGATAATGAGATCGGCCCGGCTTAGCGCTTGCTGTTCGGCGGCGATATCAATATTGAAATCGGGATAGAGTTCATACAAAGAGCGGACTTCCACGCCGGGCAGCATGGCGGCTCCTTCTATCATTTTACGATTGGCGTGCGAGTGCTGCGGATAAGGGTGTGCATAAATAATTAAGATCATGAATTAGCCTGTTGTTTACCGCTTACTTTTAAGAAGAGTGTAGGTAGTAATTCAACAGGCTAATAGTGAATATTCTTGACAAGCTAAGCGGGTAAAACTGAATTAGTTATCCAGTTCGCCCATCGATTTAACCTGATCGCGATTGATCTGCTCGGTCTGGCCGGTTTCCGCATTTTCATAAGAGACCAGGCCGGTATCGTCATCCACCTGCGGTTTGCCGTCGGTGACAATGGTTTTGCCATCGGTCGTTTTTACCGCCTGATTAGATGAACAGCCAGCCACGGTAAATAGCGCCGCGGCCGCGAATACGGAAGCTATCAGGATCTTGTTTTGCATGTTGTTCTCCCTGTTTGCAGTCATTTTTCATTAGCTGATTTTAAACTGTAGCGGCATCTTCCGGCTTGCGGGGAAAATGCAGAACACTCTGAAACCCTTCCGCAATCGCTAAGGCTTGTGGTTAAGGCAATAAAAAACCCGCCGAAGCGGGTTTTGGGATTAATGCGAGGAGATTACTTTGTGATTTGCGCGTGCATTTCCTGCACTGAAATCACCTTCTCGGTCGCGTCCGCGTTCAGCGCCATGGCCGTTGCGAAACCGCCGTTCAGCGTGGTGTCGTAATGGACTTTGTATTGCAGCGCGCTGCGGCGGATAAGTTTGGAATCCTCAATCGCCTGGCGGCCCGCGGTGGTGTTGATAATGTAGGTGTATTCGCCATTCTTGATACGGTCCTGAATGTGCGGACGACCTTCATGCACCTTGTTCACCAGACGTGGGTTAATGCCCGCTTCGCCCAGCACGATAGCCGTGCCGTGGGTCGCGTCCAGCTCAAAGCCCTGCTTCAGCAGCTTGGCCGCAAGATCCACCACGCGCTCTTTATCGCCTTCGCGAACGGAGAGCAGCGCACGGCCAGGTTTACGCATGGTGGACTGGCTGCCCAGCATCGCTTTCGAGAACGCTTCTGCGAAGGTGCGGCCGACGCCCATCACCTCGCCGGTAGAGCGCATTTCTGGCCCTAACAGCGGGTCAACGCCCGGGAACTTGTTGAACGGCAGTACCACTTCTTTCACGGAGTAGTAAGGCGGGATGATCTCTTTGGTCATACCCTGCTGAACCAGGGTTTGCCCAACCATCACACGTGCAGCAACTTTCGCCAGCGCCATGCCGGTGGCTTTAGAGACAAACGGCACGGTACGTGCGGCGCGCGGGTTCACTTCAATCAGGTAAACTTCGTTATCTTTCACCGCAAACTGCACGTTCATCAGACCACGCACCTGCAGTTCGAAAGCCAGCTTCTGCACCTGCTGGCGCATCACGTCCTGAATTTCCTGGCTCAGGGTATAAGCCGGAAGAGAACATGCGGAGTCGCCGGAGTGCACGCCCGCCTGCTCAATGTGCTCCATGATGCCGCCAATCAGCACGGTTTCACCGTCGCAGATAGCGTCTACGTCCACTTCTACCGCGTCGTCGAGGAAGCGGTCGAGCAGTACCGGCGCGTCGTTAGAGACGCTGACGGCGGTCTGGAAGTAGCGACGCAGGTCCGCTTCGTCATAAACGATCTCCATCGCGCGGCCGCCAAGTACATAAGAAGGACGAACCACCAGCGGATAACCAATCTGTGCTGCTTTTTCTACCGCCATTTCAATAGTCGTCACCGTGGCGTTAGCAGGCTGCTTCAGCTTCAGGCGGTCAACCGCATGCTGGAAACGCTCGCGGTCTTCGGCACGGTCAATCGCGTCCGGGCTGGTGCCGATGATTGGCACGCCTGCGGCTTCCAGCTCACGCGCCAGCTTCAGCGGAGTCTGGCCGCCATACTGCACGATAACGCCTTTCGGCTTCTCAACACGGACGATTTCCAGCACGTCTTCGAAGGTTACCGGTTCGAAGTACAGGCGGTCGGACGTGTCGTAGTCGGTAGAAACGGTTTCCGGGTTGCAGTTAACCATGATGGTTTCATAACCATCTTCGCGCAGCGCAAGAGAGGCGTGTACGCAGCAGTAGTCAAACTCAATGCCCTGGCCGATACGGTTCGGCCCGCCGCCCAGCACCATGATCTTGTCACGGTCGTTGTTCGGGTTAGCTTCACACTCATCTTCATAGGTGGAGTACATGTACGCGGTATCGGTGGAGAATTCCGCAGCACAGGTATCAACACGCTTATAAACCGGGTGCAGCTTGTACTGTTCCCGCAGCTTGCGGATTTCGGATTCGCGGACGCCAGCCAGTTTTGCCAGGCGTGCATCGGCAAAGCCTTTACGCTTGAGCGCGCGCAGGAAGTCGTAGTCCAGGCCGGTGATGCCCACCTCTTCCACTTTCTCTTCCAGACGCACCAGCTCTTCAATCTGCACCAGGAACCAGCGGTCGATATTGGTCAGGTTGAAGACGCCATCGACAGACAAGCCTGCGCGGAACGCGTCGGCGACATACCAGATACGCTCGGCACCGGCGTCTTTGAGCTCACGGCGGATTTTGGTCAGCGCTTCCGGGTCGTCCAGGTTAACTTTCGGATCCAGACCGGTGGCGCCCACTTCCAGGCCGCGCAGCGCTTTTTGCAGGGATTCCTGCTGGGTGCGGCCAATCGCCATCACTTCGCCGACGGATTTCATCTGCGTGGTCAGGCGGTCGTTGGCACCGACGAATTTCTCAAAGTTAAAGCGAGGAATTTTCGTTACGACGTAGTCGATAGACGGCTCGAAGGAGGCAGGCGTTTTGCCGCCGGTGATGTCATTCATCAGCTCGTCGAGGGTGTAACCCACCGCCAGTTTCGCGGCTACTTTGGCAATCGGGAAGCCGGTTGCTTTAGAAGCCAGCGCGGAGGAGCGGGACACGCGCGGGTTCATCTCGATAACAATCAGGCGACCCGTCTTCGGGTTCACCGAAAACTGCACGTTGGAGCCACCGGTTTCCACGCCGATTTCACGCAGTACCGCCATCGAGGCGTTACGCATGATTTGATATTCTTTGTCGGTCAGCGTCTGGGCAGGCGCGACGGTGATGGAGTCACCGGTATGGATGCCCATCGGGTCGAAGTTTTCGATGGAGCAGACGATGATGCAGTTGTCGTTTTTATCACGCACCACTTCCATCTCGTACTCTTTCCAGCCGATAAGCGACTCGTCAATCAGCAGCTCTTTGGTTGGGGAAAGATCCAGACCTCGTTCGCAGATTTCTTCAAACTCTTCACGGTTGTAAGCGATGCCGCCACCGGTGCCGCCCATGGTGAATGATGGGCGGATGATGCACGGATAGCCCACGTCAGCGGCAACCGCCAGCGCTTCTTCCATGGTATGCGCGATGCCGGAGCGCGCGGTATCGAGGCCGATTTTTTTCATCGCCACGTCAAAGCGGCGGCGGTCTTCTGCTTTATCAATCGCGTCAGCAGTAGCACCGATCATGGTGACGCCAAATTCTTCCAGCACGCCCTGGCGTTCCAGCTCCAGCGCGCAGTTCAGCGCCGTCTGGCCGCCCATCGTTGGCAGCACCGCGTCCGGACGCTCTTTTTCAATGATTTTGCGCACGACTTCCCAGTGAATCGGCTCGATATAGGTCGCATCGGCCATTTCCGGGTCGGTCATGATGGTGGCTGGGTTAGAGTTCACCAGAATGACGCGGTAACCCTCTTCGCGCAGCGCTTTACACGCCTGCGCGCCGGAGTAGTCAAACTCACACGCCTGGCCGATGACAATCGGGCCTGCACCAAGGATCAGGATGCTTTTAATATCTGTACGTTTTGGCATTTTTTATGGCTCCTGATACTTACTTGCTGAAAAGAGTGGCGGTAGAACGGTAGTGCTTAATCAAGTCGATAAAGTGATCGAACAGCGGCGCGGCATCGTGCGGGCCCGGGCTCGCCTCAGGGTGGCCCTGGAAGCTGAACGCTGGCTTATCGGTGCGATGGATGCCCTGTAAGGTGCCATCGAACAGCGAAGTATGGGTTACGCGCAGGTTTGAAGGCAGCGTCTCTTCATCTACCGCAAAGCCGTGGTTCTGGGCAGTAATCATCACGCAGTCGCGGTCGATATCTTTAACCGGGTGGTTGCCGCCGTGGTGACCAAATTTCATCTTCACGGTTTTGGCGCCGCTTGCCAGAGCCAGTAACTGATGGCCAAGGCAGATACCGAATACCGGCACGTCGGTTTCCAGGAACGATTTGATGGCGCTAATCGCGTAATCGCAAGGAGCCGGGTCGCCGGGACCGTTGGAGAGGAAGATGCCGTCCGGGTTCAGCTTCAGCACTTCTTGCGCTGAAGTCTGAGCCGGAACAACCGTCAGGCGGCAGCCGCGGTCAACCAGCATGCGCAGGATATTGCGCTTCACCCCGTAGTCATAGGCCACCACGTGGAACGGTAACTCTTCTTCTTTCGCCGCTTCCGGCAGCTCGCCTTCAAGCGTCCAGCTCCCCTGCTGCCAGGCGTAAGATTCTTTGGTGGACACCTCTTTTGCGAGGTCCATGCCGTTCAGACCCGGGAACGCTTTGGCTTTCTCAAGCGCCAGAGCCGCGTCAATGTTATCACCAGCGATGATGCAGCCGTTCTGAGCGCCTTTCTCGCGCAGCAGACGCGTCAGCTTACGGGTATCGATATCGGCAATCGCCACGATGTTATGGCGTTTTAAGTATGAGGAGAGATCCTCGGTATTGCGGTAGTTGCTGGCAATCAGCGGCAGGTCACGAATGACGAGGCCTTGCGCATGTACCTGGGAGGATTCTTCGTCGGCGGCGTTGGTGCCGACATTGCCGATATGAGGATAAGTAAGAGTGACGATCTGGCGGGAGTAGGAAGGATCAGTGAGGATTTCTTGATAACCGGTCATAGAAGTGTTGAAAACGACTTCTCCCACTGCCTGACCCGATGCCCCAATGGCCCGACCGTGGAATTGGGTTCCGTCTTCCAGAACCAATATTGCTGACTTAATCAAAACGTCCTCCAGGGGAATAAACATTCAATTTATTCGCATATTAATTCAAAACCCACGTCTGAATCAAATGCAAAACAGCCTGTCATTTGGATTTTTGACAAACGGCGGCATTCTAAGGACAGGATGAGTAAAAGTCTACCTTATCCCGAACTTTTTGTAGTTATTTTGCCGCTCTGGTTAAAATTTTCGGTACTGGCAGGTAAAACGGGCAGCTAACTCAGACAAATAATCGATTGCGGGGCAGAAAGAATAGAAATTTATCTGTAAGCATCAACTAAAGTGGACCGAATGGTCAAAATTAACGTTACACCAGCATAAAAACAGAGGATTAATAGCATTTATGAGGGTTTCGGTAAAAAAATCTTGAATGAATCTCAAAATAAAAAGGGCAATAAATTATTGCCCTGTCAATCAAACAATTATGATTGTAATAACCACATCACGAAGGGTAACAACGTTTACAAATTATTAAGATCAAGCACATCCCGCATGTCAAAAATACCGTTTTTCCTGCTGCTCAGCCATAAAGCAGAGCGAACTGCGCCATTTGCGAAAGTCATGCGGCTTGAAGCCTTATGACCGATCTCAATGCGTTCGCCAATGTCTGCAAAAATCGCGGTATGCTCACCTACAATGTCCCCGGCGCGCACGGTGGCAAAACCAATGGTTCCAGGCACCCGCTCGCCGGTATAGCCTTCGCGGGAATAGACGGCGCATGCTTTTAAATCTTTGTCCATTGCGTGAGCAATGGCTTCTCCCATCGCCAGAGCGGTGCCTGAAGGCGCATCCACTTTGTGGCGGTGGTGAGCTTCGATAATTTCGATATCGGTATAGTCGCCCATTACTTTGGCCGCTTTTTCCAGCAGCTTAAGCATGACGTTAACGCCTACGCTAAAGTTCGCTGCAAAGACAATCGGGATCGCCGCCGACGCCTCAACGATCGCCTGCTTGCCTGCATCGTCAAAGCCGGTGGTGCCAATGACCATACCTTTGCCGTGCTGCTGACAGAATGCGAGATGGTTCAGCGTGCCTTCCGGACGAGTGAAATCGATAAACACGTCAAAATCGTTAACCACTTTATCCAGGCTGTCGCTGACGGTTACGCCCGTTTTCGCAACGCCCGCCAGCTCACCCGCATCGCTGCCGACTAAAGATGAGCCGGAGCGCTCAAGCGCCGCACCAAGCTGCACCCCGTCCAGCTGTAAGGCTGCCTGAATAAGTTGTCGTCCCATACGACCGCCCGCGCCCGCAATTGCGACGCGGATCTGTGCTTCGTCCATATTCACTCTCTTTATTAATTTGCTTACAAAACATTCTCAGGTTAACCAGCCCCGTGAAAGGCCGCCAGCCGAAAACACCAATAATTAGAAATTTATGTCAAAAGGCCGCTGTTATCAGTAAAAGCCATTATTTCCCTTATAAAAACAGGGTCTAATTAAAACCGCAGGATTCGCGTACTATCAGCGTCGGCGGCAGAATAATGCGCTTAGGTGGCTCATCATTGCCCTGAATACGACTGAATAATAGCTCTCCCGCCTTGCGGCCAATCTCTTTGGCCGCGACCGAAACCGTGGTCAGCGCGGGCTGTACCAGCGCAGCCTCAGTGACATCATCAAAGCCTACCAGCGCAAAATCCTTACCCGGCGCGCGGCCCATTTTGCGTAAGGTCTGCATAACGCCAAGCGCCACAATATCCTGATAACAAACCGCGGCGGTAATTTCTGGATAGCGATGGAGCAGCGCCTCAGCCACCCTGGCACCGTCGCTCTGGCTGGCTGCCGAGGAGACAACCCACTCGCTATTTGGCTGAATGCGATGTTCCAGTAACTTGCTGCTGTAGCCACCGATGCGTTGTGCCCGGGTAGTGGAGTTTTCACTGCCGCCGATAAAAGCGATATGACGGTGGCCCAGACGCAGCAGGTGCTGGGTCGCCAGTTGCGTACCGAGAAAATTATCCGTACCCACAAAATCAAAATCTACGTCATCCAGCGGACGTACCACCATTATCGCCGGAATATTGCGTCGTTTGAGCGTTTCAAAAAACAGCGGTGGCGTTTCGCGGGCGGCGCACAGCACCATACCGCAGGCATTATTGCGCATCAGGGAGTCAACAAACTTCTGTTGCCGCTCTCCTGACTCTTCACTGTTTGCCAGAAACAACAGCAGATCGTGACGCTCCATCTCCTGGCTTAGCCCCGCCGTCATTTCACCATAAAACGGGTTGGTAATATCATGTAGCAGCAGCCCAACCTGATTGCTGGTGCGGTTGCGGAGATTGGCCGCGGTCTGGTTATAGACATATCCCAGCTCATCAAGTGCCTGCATCACGCGGTTTCGCGTGGCGTCGGAAATACGGCCACGATTGCGCAGCACCATCGAGACAGTAGCCGTTGAGACGGAGGCGCGTTTTGCAACCTGGGCGAGAGTAACGGTGCTCATTTTCTTTCCTCGAACGAAGCCTGTGCAAACAGATTAATCGAATAACCAAAAAATTGCATTTTCACCTGTGAAAGCCATCACAGATAACGGCTTCTTTGCCTATTGGTTACTAAAAATGGCGGGTTAATCGCATTTACCACAGTGTTCATAATGGGTTAATCGATTAATCTTTGGTTATCGACACCAGGGAGCAATGTATGAAACATGCGTCATATGATAAATATCCCGAAGTACGCATAGCGGGATTCCAGAACCAGGCCTGGCAAGGCTGGAAAGCGATAGTGCAGGCCGTGCAGCGACGTCTTCCCCGCCAGGGTAAAACCGTGCTGGTGATAGATTGCTATCCCGGCGTGCGCCATGAAGAGTTGCACGAAAACCTGATAACCCATCTCAGCCCTGCGCTTCTTATTAACGCCGAAAACGCTCGTCTAAGCGAACAGCATCTGCATGATTTACTGGCGCAGAATCTCACAGACGATCGTGTGTTTGGCGTCCTTTCCTGCCACCAGCTCAGCGAGTTTTTCTGTCCCGACAGGCTTGCTCGGGCGCAGCATGAAGTCAACGCAGCCAGCGGACTTGTGGTGATTTACGGCCCCGGCGCATCGCTTATTCATCAGGGCGATATTCTCATTTATGCCGACTTAGCGCGCTGGGAGATTCAACAGCGCTTTCGCACCGGTGAGTTGGGTAACTGGGGAGCAAACAACGAGAGCGAAGATATCCTGCGTCGCTACAAGCGCGCCTTTTTCATTGAGTGGCGCGTGTTTGACCGCCATAAAACGCCGCTGCTTAAACGTGCCGATTTCCTGCTTGATACCAATAAGGCGGACGCCCCGGCAATGGTCAGCGGGGAAGCGTTGCTTCACGCCCTGCAAAAAACTACGCAGCAGCCGTTCCGCGTGGTGCCGTTCTTCGACCCGGGCATCTGGGGCGGACAATGGATGAAAGACAAGTTTGATCTCGATCCCTCAAAGCCAAACTACGCATGGTGTTTTGACTGTGTGCCCGAGGAGAACAGCCTGTTACTGCGTTTTGGTGATGTGCGGATCGAGATCCCCTCTCAGGATCTGGTATTGCTCTACCCTCGCCCGCTGCTGGGCGAAAAAGTCCATGCGCGCTTTGGCGCAGAATTCCCGATCCGTTTTGATTTTCTCGACACCATCGGCGGACAGAATCTTAGCTTCCAGGTTCATCCTCTTACCGAATATATTCAGCAGCACTTTGGCATGCATTACACCCAGGACGAAAGCTATTACCTGCTGGAAGCCGAGCCCGGTGCGGAAGTCTATCTGGGAACCAAAACGGGGATCAATCCGCAGGAAATGCTCGACGATCTGGCGAGCGCCCAGCGCGGAGAAAAAGCGTTTGATGATGAAAAATTCGTTAACCGTTTTCCGGCACGCAAGCACGATCACTTCCTGATCCCGGCAGGCACGGTGCACTGTTCCGGTGCTGGCGCGATGGTGCTGGAAATCAGCGCCACGCCATACATTTTCACCTTCAAACTGTGGGACTGGGGACGCCTGGGTCTGGATGGTCTGCCGCGTCCGGTGCATCTGGAACACGGTGCGCAAGTTATCGACTGGCAGCGTGATACCCAATGGGTAACGGAGCATCTGGTCAACCATTTTAGGCCGATCGCCGAAGGGGACGGCTGGCGTGAAGAACGCACCGGACTGCACGAGCGCGAATTTATTGAAACCCGCCGCCACTGGTTCAGCAAACCTGTCCTTCACCACACGCAAGGCGGTGTAAACGTGCTTAACCTCGTGGAAGGCAGCGAAGCGCTGGTGGAAAGCCCGGATAACGCCTTCGAGCCTTTTGTCGTGCACTACGCCGAAACCTTTATCGTTCCGGCGGCGGTAGGCGAATACCGTATATCACCTCATGGCGCAAGCGTCGGACAGCAGCTCGCCACTATGAAAGCCTGGGTAAGAGGATAAATCATGATCAATGTAATTCTTGCTACGCACGGCCCGCTGGCGGAAGGCATGCTCGCCAGCGCCCGTATGGTGTATGGCGAACTGCCGCACGTCTTTCCGGTCATGCTAAGCGAAACAAAAGGGATCAACAGCTTCCGCGATGAGTTCGCCGCGGTACTACATCAGGCCAGCAAAAAGGCCGATGGCGTGCTGGTGCTGTGCGATCTGCAAAGCGGTACGCCGTGGAACGTAGCCTGCCACCACGCCTTCAATCCAGCTACCACGCCGCCAATGGCGGTGCTTGGCGGTGTTAATTTCCCCATGTTGCTGTTAAGCGACGATATAAAAGCGCTTCCGGACGTCAGGCAAGCCGCGGCAGAACTACTCGAACAGGCTAAAGAAGCAGTGGTGCAGGCCCGTCTGGTTGAAACAACACAATCCGATGATTTTTAAGGAGCAACGATGAGCATTTCCTTTGTACGCATTGACGACCGGGTGATCCACGGCCAGCTCGTCACCCGCTGGGCGAAAGAGTTACCGTGCGACGGCATCGTTGCCATTGATGACGCGGTTGCCGCCGACCCGCTGCTCTCCTCGGTAATGAAGGGCGCGGTGCAGGACATCAAAGTCTGGCTGTTTGATACCGCCACGGCGATCGAAAAGCTGCCGAAAATCATTGCCAGCGAAAAGCGTTATTTCGTGATAGGCAAATCGCCCGTCACGCTCAAACGCATCGAAGAGGCGGGCGTGAGTCTGCAAAACGCCAATCGCAAAATTAACGTCGGGCCGATGAGCGCCCGCGCCGGCACTACCACCATCGGGCCTAATCAGTCAGTAAGCCCGGAAGAAGCGGCAGCGTTTGATTTTCTGTCGCAGCACGGTCACCAGATTGAGTTTCGTCTGGTGCCGGACGCCAGCAGCTATAGCTGGCAGGACGCGCGGCTTAAAATTAAATAGAGGAATGCATTATGGCTTTTGAAGCTGCATTAATCGGCATTCTTTGTTACCTCGGCGCGCTGAGCAGCCCATGGCTGCTGGGGCTTACCGGAGGCTGGTATTTAATTACCCGCCCGCTGGTTTCAGGAATGTTAGTTGGGTTTATTCTCGGCGATGTGCAAACCGGGATTATCATCGGCGTGGCCGTGCAGGCGGTCTATATCGCGATGGTAACCCCCGGAGGCTCTATGCCCGCCGATCTTAACTTTGTCGCTTTTCCGGCAATCGCGCTGGGCATTTTGTCTGACAAAGGGCCGGAAGTTGCCGTCGCCCTGGCGGCAACCATCGGCATTGCGGGCACCGTGTTGTTCAACGCTATGCTGGTGCTCAACTCGTGGTGGAACCACAAGGCAGACATCGCGCTGGAGAAAGGTGACGAGCGCGGGGTTTATCTCAACAGCGCTATCTGGCCGCAGGTCACCAACTTCCTGATGCGCTTTATCCCGACGTTTATCGCCGTCTATTTCGGCGCGCAGTACATCAATGCCTTTATGGATAGCCTGCCGCATATCGTGCTGTCGACGATGAACGTGCTTGGCGGCATTTTACCGGCGGTCGGTATCGCTATCCTGCTTAAGCAAATCATCAAAAACTACAGCATGCTGATCTATTTCCTGGTGGGCTTCATCTGCATCGTCTTCCTGAAGCTCAATATGGTGGCGCTGGTGATTGTCGGGGCGCTGCTGGCGCTTATCCATTACAACTACAAGCCAGAACCGCAGGCGGCAGGCGCGGTCAAACCGGCTGACGACGAGGATGAATTCTGATGGAAGAACGTAAACTGACCCGCCAGGATCTCAGGCGCTGCTGGCGTAGCTGGATGATGTACAACCTCTCGTCCATGAGCTTTGAGCGCCTTGAATCCTTTGGCTTTTGCCTGAGTATGCTGCCGGTGGCGAAAAAGCTCTATCCCGACGATCGGGAGCGCAAAGATATGCTCAAGCGCCACGCCTCCTTCTACAATACCGAGCCGCAGCTGGGCGCGATTGTGAATGGCATGGTGCTGGGGCTGGAAGAGAAGCGTGCGAACGGTGAACCGATAGACGGCGAAACCATCAACACCCTGAAAGTGGGCCTGATGGGCCCGGTTGCCGGCATCGGTGATTCCATGATCCCCGGCATGCTGATCCCTATTTTGCTGAGCATCGGTATGGCGCTGGCGGCGGGCGGCAATATTCTCGGGCCGCTCTTTTATTGCGTTGCCTGGCTTGCGATTATCATCCCCGGTTCGTGGTTCCTGTTTTTGAAGGGTTACCGCATGGGGTCGACCTCCGTTGAGATGCTGGTCAGCAGCAAATCAACACGCCTGCGTGAAGCGCTATCGCTGCTTGGCGTGTTCGTGATGGGCGGCGTGGCGGCAAGCTACGTGAAGCTTGGCACCGGGCTGGAGTTCGTCACTAAAGACGGCGTGAATATCCATCTGCAACAGATGCTGGATGGAATATTCCCGCAGCTTCTGCCGCTTCTCGTGGTGATTGGCACCTGGTATCTGATGGCGAAACGTGGCGTTTCCCCGGTAAAAGCGATGCTGCTGTTGCTGGTGCTGGCGGCGGCAGGCGTGGCGATTGGGCTGTTTGCTTAATGCATTTAATGGGTGGCTCCGCGCCACCCATTCATTGTTAAGGATGAAAATTCACCCATTTCTGCGCGGCGATGCCCGGCTTCGAAATAAACTGGAAGCGTGCCGGGTCCGCAATAAACTGCTGATACAGCGGCTCCCCGGTTATACCAAACTCAGAATAGCTACGCGGTGAAACCACCTGTAATCGCCCCGGCATATAATGCCGGTTATGCTGCCAGGCAATGTGTTTATCCTGCAGGAGCGGATACCAGGCCAGCCCTTTGTATGCCCGCACCGCAGCGTATTCAAATCCATATTCACGGTCACACCAGGCGCCAAACGTCAGCGGTTCATCCGGCGAGGCGGAGATGGTGGCATGCGCCCAGCCCGGCGGCACCAGCACCTTTTCGCCTGCCCCGGCACAAACGGCGAAGCAGCGGCCAGGATCGTCGGCAATATGCTCCTGCATATAGATGATCGCCTTACCCTGCCAGATTTCGTACAGCTCCGGCGGCGACCAGCCGCTGTGCTCGCTGATACGGTGAACATGGCCCTGGCTACGAACTGGCTCCTCGCCCAGCTGCCCGCTTGCGTACGTCACCACGCCAAACAGCAGCATGCGTTTTTTAAGCTCTTCGCGATCGGACAGACGCGCAACATCCATGGCAATGGCATAGACATCTTCTGGCCCTGCGCAGGCGGGATCGCGCAGCGAAGCGCGGATCTGATCGAGCTTGCGGATCTCCGGCAGCGGCCCGATCACTTCCTCACCATAGCTGAATCCCATCGGCGAGTGATGAATGGACATATCCAGTCCAAAGCTTGAGAGCTGCTCAGCCATTTTGCACCTCTTTCGCCTGAATTTTTCCTTCCTGCTCCAGCACGCGTAGCGTAAACCCCTGCGTCAGCGCAGCATAATCATGTCCGGCTACGCTCGACCAGACGGCGAGCGCAGACAGAATATCTGAACCGGTGTTGATCAAGCGGTGAGCGGTAAAGCCCGGGATAATATGAACAGAGCCAGGCGATACCTGTTCGAGTCGCGCGCTTCCCTGCTCATCCTGCAGCAGCAACAGCCCGCTTCCCCGTAGTCCAAAGTAAACTTCGCCCTGTTCGCGGCGATGATGAAAATGACCGCGGGTCATATAGAACTCTTCACCCACGCGTCCAGGATTAAGGTGCGTGGTGCCTGCAAAGAATTCGCCTTCACCCTGCGGTGAATTCAACATTTCGACCTGGTAAACAGGCGTATCGGCAGGGATCGCTTGCCATGCGGTCCGATCGTGAAAGACGCCGCTCAGATCGCCGCAGCGCGTGGTTTTTTTGCTACTATTTTCAGCCGTGAAATGGCCGGTCAGAAACGCCACGCCCGGTGGCACGCTGGAAGTAATGCTCATTTTTTTCTCCGGCCCAAGGAGAACGGCGCAATCAGTATAATAGGTTAAACGATTAACCCAACAACCAGAGCGGAGAAAAGCGATCTCTGTCGCGTTTAAAAATTAAGGTGCCAGCGTCAGCACGTCGGCTACCCAGGAGCGGAATCCCGGCACGTCTAAATCCAGCGCAACCTGCACATTAGCCTGTCGCTGGTAGCGGTTTTCAATGTCCACAACCGTAGTACCTGCCGTATATTCACCATGCGTTTCCACCGCCACAAAACAGGGTTGCATGCGGAACAGATCCGGCTTCACCAGCCAGCCAATCGCGCACAGATCATGCATACGCAGACCGGTTGCCATACTGCCGCTGCGGTAGTGGCTGAATAGCGCATGCAGCATTTTACCGGTCTGGTTGAGCTGTGGAAGCCGTTGCAAATAGTCAGGGCTAAGCATCGCCTGATTGGTCACGTCCAGCCCACACATGACAATATCCAGCCCGCTATCAAACACGCGCGCGGCGGCTTCCGGGTCAATGGCGATATTAAATTCGGCGTTTGGGGTAAAGTTGCCCCGCCCGGCTGAGCCGCCCATCATCACCAGCCGTTTTATTTTGTTTTTGCTCTGCGGATATTGCGTTAACAACAGTGCGATGTTGGTCAGCGGGCCGATGGTGACCAGCGTAACGGGTTCGACGCTACTATTAAGACACTGGTAAATAGCCTCGAAAGCGGGCACCTCGAGAGGCTTACGCGAATGCTCAACGAATGCGTAACCTTCCATGCCGGACTCGCCATGAACATAAGCGGCGTCACGCAGTTTACGCACCAGCGGCGTGGCAGCACCCTGCGCAACGGGAATATCTTTCTGCCAGAAATGCATGAGCTGCAGCGCGTTACGCGTGGTTTTTTCTACCGAAACATTGCCGGCAACGGTGGTGATAAGCTTTACATCAAGCTGCGGCGCAAAGAGCGCGGCGGCAATCGCCACCGCGTCGTCGATACCGGGATCGGTATCCAGAATGATAGGGGTTCTGCTCATGCTTTCCTCCATAAAAAATGCCAGACGGTTTAACCCGGCTGGCATCTTCTCATTTTCGCAAGCGGCCTGCGTTACTCTACTTCACGAACATCCACGCGTAGCTCACGCGGCACTTCAAAGACGATGTTTTCTTCGCGCCCTGTCAGCTCACGGGTTTCGCTGCCGCCCAGCTCACGCAGGCGGGCAAGCACGTTTTGCACCAGGACATCAGGCGCGGATGCGCCAGCGGTAACGCCGACACATTTCGCAGCTGTAACCCAGTTTTCCTGGATATCTGCCGCGTCATCAATCAGGTACGCCGATTTACCCATACGCTGGGCAAGTTCCGCCAGACGGTTGGAGTTGGAGGAGTTTTTCGACCCCACCACCAGCACCACATCCGCTTCATCAGCCAGCGCACGCACCGCTTCCTGACGGTTGGTGGTGGCGTAGCAAATATCGTCTTTGCGGGGGCCGATAATTTTCGGGAAGCGGTTACGCAGCGCGTCAATCACATCGGAAGTATCATCCACGGAAAGCGTGGTCTGGGTCATAAACGAAAGCCTGGATTCATCTTTCACATCCAGCTTGCTGACGTCTTCCGGTGATTCAACCAGGTACATCCCCCCTTTCGGGTTACTGTACTGGCCCATGGTGCCCTCCACTTCCGGATGGCCTGCGTGGCCAATCAGAATGGATTCTTCACCACGACGGCTGGCGCGCGCCACTTCCATATGCACTTTGGTCACCAACGGGCAGGTTGCATCAAACACCGTTAAATCACGGCCTTTGGCTTCGTTACGTACCGCCTGGGAAACACCGTGCGCGGAGAAAATCAGGATAGCGCCATCCGGCACCTCGCTGATTTGCTCGATGAAAATCGCCCCGCGCGCGCGAAGGCTGTCCACCACATAGCGGTTATGCACCACTTCATGGCGGACATAAATTGGCGCGCCGTACAGGGCCAGCGCGTTTTCCACAATGCTGATAGCGCGGTCGACCCCGGCACAAAAGCCGCGTGGGTTAGCCAACAGGATCTGCATTCAACGCCTCCAGTACCGGATTAACTTCCAGCACTTCGATATCAAAATGAATGGTTTGCCCGGCGAGCGGATGATTAAAGTCAACGGTGATGGAGTCCCCGTTCACTTCACGCACGACGCCCGGCATCTCGCTGCCATCCATTGCGGTGAAAAGCATAATCGCACCCGGCTCCGGCTCGCCCGCGTCGACAAATTCGCGACGCGAGAAATATTGGATCATATCCGGGCTGGGTATACCAAACGCGGATTCTGGCGCCAGAGAAAAGGCTTTCTTATCTCCGGCCTTCAGACCGACAAGCTGATCTTCCAGGCCCGGCGACAGGGTTTCATCGCCAAGCGTGAAGAGCGCCGGTTTACCGTTGTTACGGGTGGACTCAGCGGTGGAGCCGTCTTCAAGTTTCAGCGTGAAATGCACCAGAACCCTGCTGTTGGCCTGTATAGATTCAGCCATGTGTTACCCTTTTTGCTTTGCGGGCTTGCTGGAAGAGACAAAGAATCCCTCCAGCACAATCAGCGCCGCGCCGATACAGATTGCCGTATCGGCCAGATTGAAGGTGGCAAAGTGCCAGTCGCCGATATAGAAGTCGATCATATCGACGACAAAACCGTGCCACAGCCTGTCGAACAAGTTGCCCAGGGCACCGCCGATAATTAAAGCATAGGCGATATTATTGAGCTTCTGGCTCGCTTTGGCGCGATACATCAGCACCGCCAGCACCATGCAGATACCGATAGCGATACCCGCGAAGAACCAGCGCTGCCAGCCGCCTTTATCAGCAAGGAAGCTAAATGCCGCGCCGTAATTACGGGCGTAATGCAGATTCAGCGACGGGAACAGCGAGACGGTATCCCCCAGCATAAAGTGCTGGAGAATAAGGTACTTGCTGCCCAGATCGACGATCAGCACTACGACCATCAGCCACAGCCAGCGCAGGCCGGTAGAAAGAATCGGTTTACTCATCAGGCAAATTTACGCTTTTCGCCGTCACCGGCTACGTTGCTGACACAGCGGCCGCAGATTTCTGCGTGTTCCGCTACCTGACCGACATCTTTGGTGTAATGCCAGCAGCGCGGGCACTTCTCACCGTCGGCTTTACGCAGGGCGACTTTCAGGCCCTTAACGATTTCACTCTGCTGAGCGTCATCCCCCGCCTGCGCATAATCCGCAACTTCGGCTTCGGAGGTCAACAGGACAAATCGCAGTTCTTCGCCGAGGCTCTTCAGCTTCGCCGCTAGTTCATTATCCGCGTACAGCGTCACTGCCGCTTCCAGAGAACCGCCAACGCGCTTATCAGCACGCGCCTGTTCGATGACTTTGTTCACTTCACCACGTACCGTCAGCAGCGTGTCCCAGTAGTCGTTGTTCATCGCTTCGCTGTCGGCAAGCCCAAACAGGCCTTCGTACCACTCGCCGGTAAAGACGTATTGCTCGCGTTTACCCGGCAGGTAGCCCCAGATTTCATCTGCGGTGAAGGACATGATCGGCGCCATCCAGCGAACCAACGCTTCTGCGATATGGAACAGCGCGCTCTGGCAGCTGCGACGCGCAACGCTGTCTGCTTTCGCGGTGTACTGGCGGTCTTTGATGATGTCGAGATAGAACGAGCCCATTTCAATGGAGCAGAAGCGCATCAGGCGCTGAACCACTTCGTGGAAATCGTAGCTTTCGTAAGAGGCCAGGATATCAGCCTGCGCTTCCTGCGCGCAGCCAACCGCCCAGCGATCCAGGGTCACCATATCTTCCGGTTTCACCATGTCAGTTTCCGGATTAAACCCGTTCAGGTTCGCCAGCAGGAAACGCGCGGTGTTACGGATACGGCGATAAGAATCAGCGGCACGTTTGAGGATTTCGTCAGACACCGCCATTTCGCCGGTGTAATCGGTAGAGGCCACCCACAGACGCAGGATATCCGCACCCAGCTTGTTCATCACATCCTGTGGGGAAACGGTGTTACCGATGGACTTGGACATTTTGCGCCCCTGACCATCAACGGTAAAGCCGTGCGTCAGCACCTGGCGGTATGGCGCTTTGCCTTTCATCGCGGTGGAAATCATCAGCGAGGACATAAACCAGCCGCGATGCTGATCCGAACCTTCAAGGTACATATCTGCCGCGTGGCCGCTGAATTCTGGGCGAACGTCTACAACGGAGGAGTGCGTTGAACCGGAGTCGAACCATACGTCCAGGGTATCCGGTACTTTGGTGTAGCTGTCGGCATCGTCACCCATGATGTCGCGCGGGTCGAGATCCCACCACGCCTGGATGCCGTCTTGTTCTACGCGCTTAGCGACTTCTTCCATCAGTTCCAGCGTGCGCGGATGCAGCTCTTCGGTCTCTTTATGTACGAACAGGGACATTGGCACGCCCCAGGTACGCTGACGAGAGATACACCAGTCCGGACGGTTCGCCACCATGGACTCGATACGCGCCTGGCCCCAGTCAGGGATCCACTGCACGCTTTTGATCTCTTTCAGAGACTGCTCGCGCAGGCCTTTTTGATCCATGCTGATAAACCACTGCGGCGTTGCACGGAAGATGATCGGCGTTTTGTGACGCCAGCAGTGCGGGTAGCTGTGCAGCAGCTTTTCAACGTGCAGCAGAGCGCCTTTATCACGCAGGATATTGACGATCAGATCGTTGGCTTTGAAGACCTGAACGCCGTCCAGACCAA
This sequence comes from Buttiauxella sp., assembly GCA_032051265.1. Lineage (GTDB taxonomy): Bacteria > Pseudomonadota > Gammaproteobacteria > Enterobacterales > Enterobacteriaceae > Dryocola. The sequence continues at coordinate 277,725 of DAMBYU010000004.1, read as the reverse complement.
CGTATGTGCCGGGCAGATAGCAGCCGTCCGGACCAACCGGGTTAGCCACTTCCAGACCGTATTTCTGACCGATAACATAGTCGTCCGGGCCGTGGCCTGGCGCGGTATGTACGGCGCCAGTACCGGCATCCAGCGTAACGTGCTCACCAAGAATGGCAGGCACATCGAAGTCGAGGAACGGATGCTTAAAGCGCATCAGCTCCAGATCGGCGCCTTTAGCAGTGCCGAGAACGGTCCACTCGGTGATGCCTGCGCGCTTCATCACGCTTTCAACCAGGTCCTTCGCCAGGATCAGCGCCTGGCCTTCAACCTGCACCAGCACATATTCGAATTCGGCATTCAGGGAAACCGCGCGGTTAGCAGGCAAAGTCCATGGCGTGGTGGTCCAGATGACCAGGGAAATCGGGCCGGAAACCTGGGCTGCGCCAAATTTCGCTTTCACCGCATCCGCATCGACGGCGTGGAACGCAACGTCGATGGACGGGGAGGTTTTGTCGTAGTACTCAACTTCCGCTTCAGCCAGCGCTGAACGGCAGTCGACGCACCAGTGCACCGGTTTCGCCCCTTTATGCAGGTGGCCGTTACCGATGATTTTACCGAGCGCACGGATGATGTTCGCTTCGGTGTTGAAATCCATGGTCAGGTAAGGACGCGACCAGTCGCCCAGCACGCCCAGACGGATAAAGTCCGCGCGCTGGCCATCAACCTGCTCTGCCGCGTATTTACGGCATTCTGCACGGAATTCCGCCGCAGAGACTTTCTCGCCCGGCTTGCCGATAAGCTGCTCTACTTTCAGCTCGATTGGCAGACCGTGGCAGTCCCAGCCTGGAACATACGGAGAATCAAAACCGGAAAGCCCTTTGGACTTCACGATAATGTCTTTCAGAATTTTGTTAACCGAGTGACCAATATGAATGCTGCCGTTCGCGTAGGGAGGGCCATCATGCAGAATGAAGGATTTTTTGCCTTTTTTTGCATTACGGATGATGCCGTACAGGTCATCACCATTCCAGCGCGCCAGCATGCCCGGCTCGCGTTTGGCGAGATCGCCGCGCATCGGGAACCCTGTTTCCGGCAGGTTCAGGGTAGATTTAAAATCACTCATTAGATTCTCGGTTCCGTATTTCGGTGTTGAGGAAAGTCTGCTCAGGCGTTTGACCCGAAAAACTCGCGGGCTGTTACCACGTCTTTTGCAATTTGCGCTTTGAGTTCATCAAGGGAGGCAAACCGCTGTTCATTGCGTATTTTTTTACGCAGCACCACATCTATATGGTGCCCATACAGGTCCATTGCAACGTCGAGCAAATGGACTTCTAACTGCTGGCGCATCCCCGCAACCGTAGGACGGGTGCCGATATTAGCCACGCCAGGAAGCAGCTTGTCGCCGAGGCCTGCTACTTCTACCGCAAAGACCCCTTTAACCGGGGAAACCTGACGACGCAGCGGTATATTCGCCGTCGGAAAACCGATGGTGCGTCCCAGCTCATCACCGTGAACGACACGTCCTGATATGATAAACGGATGTCCTAACAGGCTTTGAGCCAGCTCAAGGTCGTCCTCAGCCAGCGCCTGGCGAACCGCCGTGCTGCTGATGCGCACGCCGCCTTCGCAAAAAGTTTGCGTGCTGGTGACATCAAAACCGTATTCCAGGCCAGCCTTCTGTAATAACAAGAAATCTCCCTGGCGACCAGCGCCAAAACGGAAATCATCCCCGACGGCGAGAAACTTTACCCCGAGGCGGTCGACCAGAAGATCGCTGACAAAATTTTGCGCCGTCAGCGCGGCAAAGCGACGGTCGAACCGGACGCAAAGCACGTAATCTACGCCGCACTCGGCCAGATAACGTAGCTTTTCACGCAGCCTTGTCAGGCGTGCGGGAGATTTGCCGGCAGCAAAAAGCTCAAGCGGTTGTGGCTCGAAGATCATGACCATCACCGGAAGATTGCGCGCGCGCCCTTCCGCACACAGCCCTTGTAGCAGAGACTTGTGGCCTCGATGCACGCCATCAAAATTACCAATGGTGAGGACACACCCGTGGTGACTCTGGCGCAAATTATGTATGCCGCGTATCAGCTTCATGGCTGGCTCAAAACAGTGGAAATCGGCGGATTATACCAACTACCGCGATGAACGTTAACCAACGATTGCCCCCTTTGGCATAAAGCTTTAAGGATTTCATTGCGCTGAAGGCGAGTTTCAGCGTTGCTGCGCGCTATTGAACGAATTTTGTTAGCGAAAGGCTGTATTCATAGCCGTGAAGCTGGTAGAATCCGCGCCATCACAACGTAAGAGGTGCCGTAAGTTTAACGGCGCTTATTTGCACAAATCCATTGACAAAAGAAGGCTAACCGGGCATATTCCTCGGCCTTTGAATTGTCCACATAGATCATATTTGGGAGTTGGACCTTGGCTAATATCAAATCAGCTAAGAAACGTGCCGTACAGTCTGAAAAGGCTCGTAAGCACAACGCAAGCCGTCGCTCTATGATGCGTACTTTCATCAAGAAAGTATACGCAGCGATTGAAACTGGCGACAAAGCTGCTGCACAGAAAGCATTTAACGAAATGCAACCAATCGTGGATCGTCAGGCTAGCAAAGGTCTGATCCACAAAAACAAAGCTGCGCGTCATAAGGCTAACCTTACTGCGCAAATCAACAAACTGGCTTAATCGCCTTTGTGTTGTCAGCTTGAAAAAAACCGGCTCACGCCGGTTTTTTTATGCCTGAAATTTGAATTTTATTTAAAAAGCGCCGAATAGTCTCTTTTACAGACGCGCTGCACGCCGGGTGCTGAATCATGCGTTCGGCAAAAATGGCATGGTATTCTTCCATCACATTCTCAATCCGCCCGATCTCAACAATGCTGTCATCGTTGTAAATATCCTGTCCGTAAAGCGTGGGCGCAACGAAAATGGCATTATGCGCGGCACCAAATGCTTTCATCAGCGCGGCATCGTCAAACTCACCGAGTATTTCCACCTTCAGGCCCTGCCCGTTAATCCAGTTAAGGATTTTACGGCCGAGCATTGAACGCCGGCCAGGTATCAATAAACGTCTCGTTTCAAGACAGGCCGGAAAAGGTAAATCCGGCAGCGGATTCTGGCACCAGAAGCTGATACCGCATTCGCCAATTTTGACCGAGAACAGCCCTTCTTGCTGCGTTGAATCAATCGGGCAGTCGGAAATAATCAAATCCAGCTTGTGCTGGCTAAGCTGTTCGAGCAGCATTTCGTGGGTGGATTCAAAACAGCGCAGATGAATTTGCTCATCCTCCACCACCGCCGCATCCAGCACGCCGCTCACCAGCCGTTTAGAAAGCGCGTCGGCAACGCCGACATCGAACAGCAGGCTGGACTCTTTGCGATAGTTTACGATATCCAGCATTTCCTGGCTTAACGTGAACATACGGTCCGCGTAACGGAACACCAGTTGCCCGAGTTCGGAAGGCTCCAGGCCTCGCCCTTTGCGCTTAAACAGTTTACCGTCCAGGCGCTCTTCTAAGGCTTTTATCTGGCCGGTGATAGTTTGTGGCGTCAGATAAAGCGCTTCCGCCGCACCCACTACCGAGCCCTCTTTACAGACATGCCAGAAATAGTAGAGATGGTTGTAATTAATATGCGACAAGCGTTTTCACTCCCGGGGAAATTATCGATCCGCTGACGACGGCCCGTCATCAGCGGTGAAAATTAAGATGAAAAACGGCTCCTTAACATACTGTATCCCACCACGGCGGAAAGCAGCGACCCCAGAAGAATGCCCAGTTTCGCCCAGGTAATAAGCTCCGGATCAACGCTGCCAAAGGCCAGTGAAGCGATAAAGATCGACATAGTAAAGCCGATCCCGCACAGCACGCCCACGGCCATAATATCTTTGCCCGTTGTGCCCTCGGGCAGGCTCGCCAGTTTAAGCTTCAATGCAGCCCAGCAGAACAGGCTGATGCCCAGCGGTTTACCAATAAACAGACCGGCAACAATGCCCATCGGCAGCAGCGACGTTAATCCATCAAACGTCACGCCATTTAAGGAAACGCCAGCGTTGGCAAAGGCGAACAACGGCAGAATTAAGAACGCCACCCAGGGATGCAGTACATGCTCCAGCTCACGCGCAGGCGATCGCCCTTCTTTTTCTTTCAGCGGAATAAGGAAACCAATAATCACCCCGGCAAGCGTTGCGTGAACGCCAGACTTTAGTACGGCAGTCCACAGCACAAGGCCCACAAGTATATACAAGCCAGTACGGCGCACGTTGCAGATATTCAGCAAGGCCAGCAACGCAATAGCGCCTGCAGCCACGGCCAGCGAAAGCAAAGAGAGATCGCTGGTATAGAACAGGGCAATAATAATAATGGCGCCAAGGTCATCGATAATGGCCAGCGCCATCAGGAACACCTTTAAAGCGACAGGCACGCGGTCGCCCAGCAGCGCCAGAATACCCAGCGCGAAGGCGATATCCGTCGCCGCCGGAATGGCCCATCCTTCACGGGTAACCGGATCCTGATAGTTGAAAATTAAATAGAGCGCGGCGGGAACAACCATTCCCCCAAGCGCTGCGATCACTGGAAAAGCGGCCTGCCGGCGGTTTGCCAGGGAGCCTTCAACCATTTCACGTTTTACTTCCAGACCAATCATCAAAAAGAAGATGGCCATTAAAGCGTCGTTCACCCACAGCAGCAGGTTTTTATTGATATCCAAAGAACCAATGCGTACTTCAACAGGCGTTGCTAAAAATGCCTGATAAAAGCCGCTGGTGAAATCGAAGTTGGCCAGAATCATCGCCATTGCAGCGGCAACAATCAGCAGGATGCCGCCTGCGGCATCACCATGGAAAAAGCGTTGTAGTGTTTTCGTCATTCTTTCATCCTGTATGCAAGCGTTAAGCCGATACCAGGGCGTCAAAATAACAGCGCTGATACTTCGTTAAAAGTAGTTTATATAACAGAAATAGCTCGGTAAAAGCGAAAGTTGCTGTTCAGCCTGCCAGAAATAAAAAAACCTGAATCGAGGCAACCCGATTCAGGTTTTTACTTACATGGTGCAAGCCGATGATTTATTTAGTTAAATCATCAAAGAATCTTTTTACACCATCGAAAAAGTTTTTGGAGCGCGGGCTGTTTTTCTCACCCCCAGGTCCGCCAAAACTCTCTTCCAGATCGCGTAAAAGCCGCTTCTGTTTATCATTCAGGCTGACAGGCGTCTCCACTACGACGCGGCACAGCAGATCGCCCTGCGCACCACCACGTACGGATTTCACACCTTTGCCACGCATTCTGAACAGCTTACCCGTTTGCGTTTCGCCCGGTACTTTCAGATTCACGCGGCCATCCAGCGTCGGCACTTCAATCTCACCGCCCAGCGCTGCCATAGCAAAGTTGATCGGCACTTCGCAGTAAAGGTTGTTGCCTTCACGCTCGAAGATTGGGTGCTGCTTAACCTGCACCTGAACATACAGATCGCCTGCTGGCGCGCCGTGCTCGCCTGCTTCGCCTTCGCCTGCCAGACGAATACGGTCGCCGGTATCCACACCAGCCGGGATTTTCACCGACAGGGTTTTGGTTTTTTCTACACGGCCATGGCCATGACAGGTGTTGCACGGATCTTTAATAATGGTGCCGCGTCCCTGACAGTGCGGACAGCTCTGCTGCACGGTAAAGAAGCCCTGGCGCATCTGCACCTGGCCTGCGCCGTGGCAGGTCGGACAGGTTTGCGGTTTGGAGCCCGCTTTCGCACCGCTGCCGTGGCAAACGTCACACTCTTCAAGCGTCGGGATACGGATCTCTTTGGTCACGCCGCGAACGGCTTCTTCCAGCGTTAAATCCATGTTGTAGCGCAAATCGGCACCGCGTGCGGCGCGCTGACGACGCCCGCCACCAAAGATGTCACCGAATACGTCGCCAAAGATGTCGCTGAAGTCGGCACCGCCGCCGCCAAACCCGCCGCCACCCATGCCGCCTTGCTCAAACGCAGCGTGACCATACTGGTCATACGCGGCGCGCTTTTGCTCGTCGGTCAGAATTTCGTAGGCTTCTTTGATCTCTTTAAACTTACCTTCGGCCTCTTTGTCACCCTGATTACGATCCGGGTGGAATTTCATCGCCAGGCGTTTGTAAGCTTTTTTGATTTCACGCTCGTCCGCGGACTTCGGGACGCCTAAAACCTCGTAATAGTCTCTCTTCGCCATCTCTTTGTTCTGCCCCTAACATGCGTGCACGGGCGTGGAGAAATCTCCTACGCCCGTGCCAGTTATAAACCGCTCAAAGGGCGATTATTTCTTGTCTTTAACTTCTTCAAACTCTGCATCAACAACGTCGTCTTCTTTGCCAGCGTTGGACGCGTCTGCCGCGCTACCCGCCTGCTGTTCAGCGTGTTGCTGCTGAGCCAGTTCCATCAGCTTCTGGGAAACCTGCGCCAGCGCCTGCATTTTCGCTTCGATATCCGCTTTGTCTTCGCCTTTCAGAGAAGTTTCCAGCGCGGACAGTGCAGATTCAATAGCAGTTTTGTCATCAGCCGGCAGCTTATCGCCCGCTTCTTCAACCTGCTTACGGGTGCTGTGCAACAGATGGTCACCCTGGTTACGGGTCTGAACCAGCTCTTCAAACTTACGGTCAGACTCGGCGTTAGCTTCCGCATCACGTACCATTTTCTGGATTTCTTCTTCGTTCAGACCAGAAGAAGCTTTAATGGTGATCTTCTGCTCTTTGCCGCTGTTTTTGTCTTTCGCAGAAACATGTAGAATACCATCGGCATCGATGTCGAAAGTCACTTCGATCTGCGGCATACCGCGCGGTGCCGGGCTGATACCATCCAGGTTGAACTGACCCAGAGATTTGTTATCAGACGCACGTTTACGTTCACCCTGAATGACGTGGATGGTAACCGCAGACTGGTTGTCTTCAGCAGTAGAGAACACCTGGCTGTGCTTGGTCGGAATAGTGGTGTTTTTGTTGATAAGGGCAGTCATCACGCCGCCCATGGTTTCGATACCCAAAGAGAGCGGGGTAACGTCCAGCAGCAGTACGTCTTTCACTTCACCAGTCAGAACACCACCCTGAACGGCAGCACCGATTGCCACGGCTTCGTCCGGGTTAACATCTTTACGTGGCTCTTTACCAAAGAACTCAGCAACTTTTTTCTGCACCATTGGCATACGCGTCTGACCGCCGACCAGGATAACGTCCTGGATATCGGATACGGACAGGCCTGCATCCTGCAGCGCAACTTTCAGCGGCTCGATAGAACGGTTTACCAGGTCTTCGACCAGGGATTCCAGTTTTGCGCGAGTCACTTTGATATTCATGTGTTTTGGACCGGTCGCATCTGCTGTGATGTACGGCAGGTTCACGTCGGTCTGCTGTGCAGAAGAGAGTTCGATTTTCGCTTTTTCTGCCGCTTCTTTCAGACGCTGCATCGCCAGCGGATCGTTACGCAGATCGATCCCCTGATCTTTCTTGAACTCTTCTACCAGATAGTTGATCAGACGGCTGTCGAAGTCTTCACCACCCAGGTGGGTATCACCGTTGGTTGCCAGAACTTCGAAGGTTTTCTCGCCGTCAACTTCGTCAATTTCGATAATAGAGATATCGAAAGTACCGCCGCCCAGGTCGTAAACCGCGATAGTACGGTTGCCAACTTCTTTATCCAGACCGTAAGCCAGTGCCGCTGCGGTCGGTTCGTTGATGATACGTTTTACTTCCAGACCTGCGATACGGCCGGCGTCTTTAGTCGCCTGACGCTGCGCATCGTTAAAGTAGGCAGGAACGGTAATAACCGCTTCAGTTACCGGCTCGCCCAGGTAATCTTCAGCCGTTTTCTTCATTTTTTTCAGCACTTCGGCAGAGATCTGCGGAGGCGCCATTTTTTGGCCTTTAACGTCGATCCATGCATCGCCATTATCAGCACCAATGATTTTGTACGGCATGATGGCTTCATCACGCTGTACTTCTTCGTCCTGGAAGCGACGGCCGATCAGGCGTTTGATCGCGAACAGCGTGTTCTGCGGGTTAGTCACTGCCTGACGTTTAGCCGGCTGACCTACCAGAGTTTCGCCATCCTGGGTATAAGCGATGATGGAAGGCGTGGTGCGATCGCCCTCGGCGTTTTCCAGCACGCGTGCCGTGGTGCCATCCATGATTGCTACACAAGAGTTGGTTGTACCCAAGTCGATACCAATAATTTTACCCATCTAAACGTCTCCACTTAAAATATGTTCGTCATGTGGTTGTGAACCTGTTATGCGGGCAAACAAGAGTGTTTCAACTGCCCAAACATGTTTTTTTCAGGTCCGCCAACTGCGGTTGCATACAAGATGGGGTCGGCTTGTCCGCCATCAAGGGGCAAAGCAAAAAAAATTTTTATCGCCACCCCCCTTTAGATCATAGATTCCGGCGTGCCATCTGATTATGATGCCGCGCCCCGTAGCCCTTTAATGGCGGCGTGGTCTTTATTCATATTACATTTCAGTATTTTTTCAGAGGAACTATGGGCAACACTAAGTTGGCTAATCCAGCTCCCCTGGGCTTAATGGGCTTCGGCATGACCACCATTTTGCTCAACCTGCACAACGCAGGCTTTTTTGGCTTTGACGTTATTATCCTCGCCATGGGGATTTTCTACGGCGGTATCGCGCAGATTTTCGCGGGCCTGCTGGAGTATAAAAAAGGGAACACTTTCGGTCTGACCGCGTTCACTTCATATGGCGCTTTCTGGCTGACCCTGGTCGCTATCATCCTGCTGCCGAAAATGGGCGCGGGCGAAGCTGCCGATGCTAATTTCATGGGCGCATACCTTGGCCTGTGGGGCGTATTTACGCTGTTCATGTTCTTCGGCACGCTGCAGGCCGCACGTATGCTGCAGTTCGTGTTCGCAAGCCTGACCGTGCTGTTTGCCCTGCTGGCTATCGGCCATTTCGCGAATAACGAAAGCATCATTCACGTTGCAGGCTGGATCGGCCTGGTTTGTGGCGCAAGCGCCATTTATCTGGCGATGGGCGAAGTGCTCAACGAGCAGTTTGGCCGCACCGTGCTGCCAATCGGTGAAAAGCGCTAATTTCAGTTCTGAAGTCGCAAAGTTTAAAGCGGAGCCTGGCTCCGCTTTTTTTATGAATGCTGCAGCGGCCTTTCCACTGCCACACCTTCATGATTTAAATCCTGGCGCAGCCAGATCCCCAGCCCTAATCCAACCAGCGCCAGCGCCAGCACGTACCAGGCCGGCGCCATTGGGGACACACCCATCAGCAGAGTAACAAGAATTGGCGTAAGGCCGCCGAAAATGGCGTATGACACGTTGTAAGAAAAAGAGATGCCGGTAAACCGCACTTCTGCCGGGAATGCCCGCACCATCACAAAAGGCACCGCCCCGACAACCCCAACGCTCAGCCCCACCAGGCCGTACAGCATAAACAGGTGCTCAGGATAGAGTGGGATAAGGTGATAAAACATCCAGCTACACACGGCCAGCAGCAGGCTGCCGATAATAAAAGTTTTGCTCGCACCGATACGGTCGATAACCACTCCTGCCGTAATACAGCCGAAGCACAGCATCACGGTGGCGATACTATTCGCCTGAAGCGTCAACGCAGGCGCAATGCCGACCTGCTTTTGCAGCCAGGTCGGCGCCATCAAAATAACCACCACGATGCCCGCTGAAAGCAGCCAGGTCAGGAGCATTGAAACCACCACCGCTTTCTTATGGTTAACCAGCACGGACTTGAGCGGCAGCTCTTCGGCCAGCGCTTTGCGTTTTTGCATCTCAATAAAGATCGGCGTTTCCTGCAACCAGCGACGCAGATACATCGCCACCAGCCCGAAGATACCGCCGAGGAAGAACGGAATACGCCAGCCGCCGTCGTGGATAGCTTGCTGGGTCATGGAGGTATTGATAAGGGTTGCAACAACAGAGCCCAGCAAAATACCGACGGTTAACCCGGCCGTAAGCGTTCCGCAGGCGATACCGATACGCCTATAAGGAACATGCTCGGCAACGAACACCCACGCGCCGGGCACTTCACCGCCGATTGCAGCCCCCTGAAGAACACGCATCAGAAGCAGTAACAGAGGAGCGGCAATGCCAAGCGTGGCATAGGTTGGCAGCAAGCCGATCGCCAGCGTCGGCAAGGCCATCAGCAAAATGCTCAGCGTGAACATTTTCTTACGCCCGACAAGATCGCCAAAGTGAGCCATCACGATGCCGCCCAGCGGACGAGCCAGATAACCGGCGGCAAAAATCCCAAAGGTTTGCACCTGGCGCAGCCATTCCGGAATATCCGCCGGGAAAAAGAGGGCCCCAACGACCGTGGCGAAAAATACAAAAATAATGAAGTCGTAGAATTCAAGCGCGCCGCCGAGGGCGGCGAGCGTCAGGGTTTTGTAATCCTGACGGTTCAGAGGTCTGGCTGGTGATGTTGTTGCTTTTTGTATGGACATAAGGAACCGCGCGTCAAAATGGAGTGTGATAATTATTGCCGTTTAGCTGTAAAGCAAACATTACTATAACGGTTAAATATCGACACTCCACAGGCACTACATCTTATGTCATAAACGCCATAACTTTAGGATTTTGTCTCGCGTATAGCGCTCTTAGGACGGAAAGCTGCTACTACTGTCGGTTCGGTTTCAATATAAGGCCCCTCCAGTAACTGTACACAATATGGTACACTTGCAAAAATGCCGGGCACAAGTACCTTACCGCTCGCATCCTTCACGCCTTCAAGCGTTTCCTGAATAGACTTCGGCTGACCCGGCAGGTTTAAGATCAGCGCCTGTTTACGAATCACTCCCACCTGACGCGAAAGAATCGCCGTCGGCACAAAATGCAGGCTTATCTGCCGCATCTGCTCGCCAAAGCCAGGCATCACGCGGTCGGCAACCGCAAGCGTTGCGTCCGGAGTAACATCGCGGCGAGCCGGGCCGGTTCCGCCGGTTGTCAGCACGAGGTGACAGGCCATTTCATCGACGAACTCGCAAAGCGTTTGTTCGATTACCGACTGTTCGTCTGGGATCAGGCGAGTTTCAATCTGGAAAGGTGTGGTAAGCGTACGCTCAAGCCAGGCAGTCAGCGCTGGAATGCCTTTATCCTGATAGACGCCGCTTGAGGCGCGGTCAGAGATGGAAACTAAACCAATGCGTAAGGTATTCATATCATTCCCGGAGAGTCAAAACTTAGACGGAATGATACACGGCGAAGGGAATTGCAGACAGAGGATAACGCTAAAAAGCGTGACCGGGAGCCCCGGTCACGCCAATGATTACAGCAGATCGCCGATCATTTTTTCCAGTTTTTCCTGGTCGACGGCAAACTTACGGATACCGTCAGCCAGTTTATCAACGGCCATTGGATCCTGGTTGTGCTGCCACAGGAACTGGGATTCAGTGATACGCTCAGGACGAGCTTTCACTTCGCCGCTGTACGCCAGTTTACGCTCAGCCGCGCCTTCGCTTTCTGCCAGTTCTTTTAACAGCGCAGGAGCGATGGTCAGACGATCGCAGCCAGCCAGCTCAAGGATTTCGCCAACGTTCCGGAAGCTTGCGCCCATCACCACGGTCTCGTAACCGTGCTGTTTGTAGTACTGATAGATTTCCGCTACAGATACCACGCCCGGATCTTCAGAGGCCGCGTACTCTTTCTTATCGCTGTTAGCTTTGTACCAGTCGAGGATACGGCCGACGAACGGAGAAATCAGGAACACGCCTGCTTCTGCGCAAGCACGAGCCTGAGCAAAGGAGAACAGCAGGGTCAGGTTACAGTTGATGCCTTCTTTTTCCAGCTGCTCAGCAGCGCGGATGCCCTGCCAGGTAGAAGCCAGCTTGATCAGAATACGATCGTTGCTGATACCCGCGTCGTTGTAGAGCTTGATCAGACGTTTTGCTTTCGCGATGCTGGCTTCAGTGTCATAGGACAGACGAGCGTCAACTTCTGTAGAAATGCGGCCCGGGATCAGTTTCAGGATTTCCAGACCAATGTTTACCGCCAGCTTATCGGTGGCGTCCACTACCTGCTGTGCACGATCGCTGCTCTGCTCACGCGCCCACGTCACCGCATCGTCAATCAGTTTGCGGTATTCAGGGATTTGCGCTGCGTTCAGAATCAGGGAAGGGTTAGTCGTAGCATCCTGCGGCTGGTACAGCTTCATTGCCGCGATATCTCCGGTGTCAGCAACCACTGTGGTCAGCTGACGCAGGGAGGTCAATTTATCCGTCATGATAGTGTTTCTCGTCAGGTGTAGCTTGTTAGGGAGATGTAACCGGTCTTGCCTGATGATATCACGACGCAAGTCAGGTGCAACCGTAGCAACACGCCGCCAGGAAGCCGACGCAAATATGATAAACTGCCGAAAATATTTGCCAGCGATGTAATGGGCTGCGCGTTGCCAATGCCGACCGGCCAGGTTCACTGCGCAGTGACGAGAGGAACGTTAATGATCGATTTTCTTCACTTTATCAACGATATACTGTGGGGATCCGTACTGATCTACCTGCTTGCAGGTGCAGGCCTCTGGTTTACTTTCCGCTGTGGTTTTGTCCAGTTCCGCTATTTTACTCAGTTTCGCTCGCTTATCAGTTCGCCCCCTTCTGAAGATAGCGCGGGAATTTCACCCTTTCAGGCGCTTTGTACGAGCCTTGCCGCGCGCGTCGGCAGCGGCAATATCGCAGGCGTTGCGCTGGCGCTGACTATGGGCGGCCCCGGGGCGATTTTCTGGATGTGGGTAGTCGCCCTCATCGGCATGGCGACTTCATATGCAGAATGCTCCCTGGCGCAGCTCTATAAACACCGTGACAGCGAGGGCCGCTATCGCGGCGGCCCGGCATGGTACATGGAAAACGGCCTGGGGATGCGCTGGATGGGGGTGATTTTCTCTCTCTTTTTAATGCTCGCCTTCGGGCTAATTTTCAACGCCGTGCAGGCAAACTCTATTGCCAATGCGGTAAACCACGCCTTTGCCGTGCCGAAAAGCTGGGTGGGCATCCTGCTGGTTGTGCTAACCGCCAGCGTTATTTGGGGCGGTATGCGCGGTACAGCGCGTCTTGCACAATATCTGGTGCCTTTCATGGCGCTAACCTGGGTAATCATGGGCCTGTACGTTGTCGCGCTGCATATCGATCGGGTGCCGCAGGTAATCATGCTGGTGATTAAAAGCGCTTTTGGCTGGCAGGAAGCGGCTTCAGGCGCGCTGGCGTTTACCTCAGGCCAGGTGATTACGACGGGATTTCAGCGCAGCATGTTCTCTAACGAGGCGGGAATGGGATCAACGCCCAACGCTGCCGCAGCGGCATCCGCATGGCCTCCACATCCCGCATCCCAGGGTTTGCTGCAGATGTTCGGCGTATTTATCAATACCGTGATTATCTGCACCGCCACGGCGGCTATTATTCTTTTTTCCGGCATGCTCGATAACCCAACAACCAGCATGGACGGTATAACCCTTGTGCAAACGGCGCTTAGCGGCATGCTTGGAAGCTGGGCCTCGGGGTTTATCGCTTTTATCATCTTTCTGTTCGCCTTCACTTCCATCGTGGCGAATTACGCCTATGCCGAAAACAATCTGCTGTTTTTGCAACAGAAAAGTGCGTTTTCGCTGGTACTGTTCCGCTGCCTGGCGTTGGTCATGGTGATGTTTGGCACCCTCTCCTCGCTGCCGCTGGTGTGGCAGCTTGCCGATATAGCGATGGCGCTTATGGCGATAACCAACCTCAGCGCCATCCTTTTGCTTTCACCGGTGGTACGCGATATCACCGCAGATTATCTTCGCCAAATGAAGCTTGGCGTAACGCCGGTCTTTGATCCTAATCGTTTTCCTGAAATCAAAAGCCAGCTGGCTCCGGGCGTGTGGGATAACCTGAGCGTAACTCAAACCCGGCGCTAATCGCATCCATTGGCGGATACTTTCAGGAAATTTGCTAAAGTAGGCGGCATAATTTGCAAGGAGCGAACATGCTGATCGTTATTTCACCCGCTAAGACGCTTGATTACCAAAGCCTTCTGCCCACAGATCGCTACACCCAACCGGAGCTGCTGGAGTATTCACAACAGCTGATCGGCATTGCCCGCAAGCTCAGCGCGCCGCAAATTGCCTCGCTGATGAGCGTCAGCGACAAACTGGCCTCTCTCAACGAAACCCGCTTCCATGAATGGCACCCGGATTTCACGCCGCAGAATGCGCGCCAGGCTATTCTGGCGTTTAAGGGCGATGTATATACCGGCTTACAGGCGGAAAAATTTAGCGATGCTGATTTTGATTTTGCCCAAAAGCATTTGCGTATGCTGTCGGGGTTGTATGGCGTGCTGCGCCCGCTGGATCTGATGCAGCCGTACCGTCTGGAGATGGGAATTCGTCTGGAGAATCCGCAGGGCAAAGATCTGTACCATTTCTGGGGCGACACAATTACCGAAAAGCTGAACCAGACGCTGGCAGCTCAGGGCGATAATGTCCTGATAAACCTGGCTTCAGACGAATATTTCAAAGCGGTAAAAGCGCAGAAACTGCAGGCTGAAATTATTAAACCTGTCTTCCTCGATGAGAAGAACGGCAAGTTTAAAATTATCAGCTTCTACGCCAAGAAAGCGCGTGGGTTGATGAGCCGTTACATCATTGAAAATCGGCTCACCAGGCCTGAACAGCTAAGCGCATTTAATACCGATGGTTATTTCTTTGATGAAGCGGCATCGGGGAAAAACGAACTGGTGTTTAAGCGTCACGAGCAGTAACAACGAAGCGGCGGAAGAGCTTCCCGCCGTTAAAATCAATGATGGTTCCGGTGACCGTTATGATGACCGTTATCATGGTGGTTATGGCGATCGTTGTGGCGATCGTCATAATGACCAGAATGACCATGCGGACGCCAGTGGTTATCGCGCCACTCATAATGATTGCCCCACCAGCCATGGTCGCGCCAGTGACCCCCATCCCAGTAGTTGCCATGATTATCCCGATCGCCGATCTGCAGCTTCACCGCCGGAACCAGGGTTATTTCAGCGGCCTGGACGGCCAGAGGAGTCACCACCAGAATCGATAACGCCAGAACGATAGATTTCAACATAAGTCACTCCTTAAAACATTCATGCCCATATTGGGCCGTTAAAGAGAGCTTATGACGAATGGCGCCCGGTTGTTATCCTGCGCAATCCTAATATCTAAGTGTCCGCATTTTATGGGAATTTCTACTTTTTTCCTCCTTGATCCCTGCTTATTTTCTCCATAATCAGGCCCAAAACCACCCCGAAGGGTGGTACGTTTGCGGCCCTGCAACTACCAGGCTTTAGCCATCATAAGTTCACGCAGCGCGGCGAAATCCGCCGGCAGATTGTGAGAAAGCAGCGGTAAATCAGCCCGCGATGCCAGTTCTTCCGGCAGCGGCAGCGTCTCATCAAGAATGTCTTCAACGCTCTCTTTAAACTTCGCCGGGTGTGCCGTTCCGAGGAACAGACCATATTCGCCCGGCTGCAGCTGGTCGCGCAGCGCGCGCCAGGCAATTGCCGCATGGGGTTCGGAAATATACCCCTTCGCCCGCAGCTCACGCATCGCCTGCTTCGTCTCATCATCGCTCAGCGCGGCATAACCCAGATCGGTCAGGCGCCAGATTTTACGGCGGAACAGCTCTTCCACACGCGGCCAGTTGTTTGGCTGGCTGACGTCCATCGCATTGGAAAGCGTGGCAACGGTCGTTTTCGGCGTCCATTTTCCGTCGGCCAGGAAACGTGGCACGGTGTCGTTGGCGTTGGTGGCTGCGATAAAGCGTTTAACCGGCAAGCCGAGCGATTTCGCCAGCAGGCCTGCGGTCAGATCGCCAAAGTTACCGCTAGGCACGGAAACAACCAGTTGATTGCGGGCTTCCTGTGGGAGCTGCGCCACAGCTTCGAAGTAGTAGCAAATTTGTGCCAGCAGGCGACTGATGTTGATGGAGTTGGCGGAGTTTAACCCCAGCGCTACCTTCAGCTCTTCATCATCGAATGCCTGTTTAACCAGCGCCTGACAGGCGTCAAAATCGCCATCAATGGCCACGGTTTCGATATTGCCGCCAAGGGTACAGAACAATTTTTCCTGCAGCGGGCTGATTTTACCGCGCGGATAAAGGATGACTACGCGGACGTTCTCCAGCCCGTAGAATGCATGCGCCACAGCCGCGCCGGTATCACCGGAAGTCGCCGTTAAAATCGTTACCGGTTTGTCGCCGCTGATATGGGTTAGCATCTGGGCCATAAAGCGCCCGCCGAAGTCTTTGAATGCAAGGGTTGGGCCGTGGAACAGTTCCAGACAGCCAATATCTGGCTCGACGCTTTTAACCGGAGCAGGGAAAGCAAAGGCCGCACGCACGCGCGCTTCAAGCTGCTCCTGAGGCATTTCGTCGCCGATAAACGCAGACAGAATCTTGCTGCTGCGCGTGACGAAGTCCATCTTCAGCATTTCGTCGATTTCGGTCAGTTCGAACTCGGGCAGGTCATGAGGGAAAAACAGCCCCTGCTGCTTGCCCAGCCCCTGCGTAATCGCCTGGGCAAAGTTGACCTGCTCGTTATGATCTTTAAGGTTATACAGTTTCATGCGTTATCCCAGAACTCGTGCGCCAGCCGTATCCAGACGGCAAATATGTACAAAACCTTCCTGGTTCTGCAAATAATGAAGGCTAAGCCAGTCAGCCACGCGCTGTGCGGTATCGGTGTTATCGCACAGTGCAAATAAGGTCGGGCCGGAGCCAGAAATACCGCTCGCCAGCGCGCCAATATCCGCCGCCGCCTGACGCGCTTCGTTAAAGCGCGGCAGTAATTTGGCACGATACGGCTCGGCTATCACATCACGCATCAGCTTAGCTGCAAGGCCCGGCTGACGGGTGTGGCAGGCGTGAATAAAGCCCGCCAGGTGGCGACCATGGCTGATGCAATCCTGGCGGCGATACTGCGCGGGAAGGATCGCTCGCGCCTCGGCGGTGGAAACTTTAATGCCCGGATAGGCCAGTACCCACAGCCACTCGTCAAAGCCCGGAACCGACTGGCTGATAATGCCGTTTTCTTCGATCATCAACTGCATGCCGCCGAGAAAGCACGGTGCGACGTTATCGTAATGAACGCTGCCCGAAATGCGCCCCTCCAGCTCGCCCATCAGGCTAAGCAGGCGGGCCTCGCTGAGCGGCTTGCCGCAATATTCATTCATTGCCATTAATCCCGCGACCACGGAACAGGCGCTGGAGCCAAGCCCCGAGCCAATCGGCATACTTTTTTCCAGCGTCATCGCTACGGGAATGTTTTTACCGATTTCCTGGCAGAAGCGCTCCCAGCACTGATAGACAATATTCTCACGCGGTTCGGAGGGTAATTTACTGGCAAAGCGTCCGATATTGTTCAGGCTGAACGATTCCGCCGCTTCAACCGTCACGTAATCTCCCAGCAGCGAACCATCTATTGGCGAAACCGCAGCCCCCAGCACATCAAACCCGACGCTCATATTTGCGCTGCTTGCCGGGGCGTATACTTTAACCATCTTAAACTCCTAACTTCCATGACAGGGTGCGCAATAAGTCCGCAAAGACACCGGCAGCCGTAACATCGTTGCCCGCACCGTAACCGCGCAGCACAAGAGGCAGCGGCTGATAATAGTGGCTATAGAAAGCCAGAGCGTTCTCGCCGTTTTTGACCTTATACAGTGGATCGTTACCGTCCACGGCGTCAATTTTAACTTTACAGCTACCGTCTTCTTCGATCGCGCCCACAAAACGCAGCACCTTGCCTTCATCACGCGCTTTCGCCACGCGAGCTGAAAAATCGTCATCCAGCTGCGGCAGACGCGCCATAAACGACTCGACGTCCCCGGTGGAATCGAAGGATTCAGGTAAAACTGGCTCGATAACGATGTCGGAAAGCTCGAGGTTGCTGCCCGTTTCACGGGCCAGAATCAGCAGCTTGCGCGCCACGTCCATGCCGGAAAGATCGTCACGCGGATCGGGCTCGGTATAGCCCATTTCACGCGCAACACGCGTCGCTTCCGACAGGCTCATCCCTTCATCAAGCTTGCCAAAGATGAACGACAAAGAACCAGAAAGAATGCCGGAGAAACGACGCAGTTCATCGCCCGCATTCAACAGGTTTTGCAGGTTTTCGATAACCGGCAGGCCGGCACCAACGTTGGTATCGTAGAGGAATTTACGACGCGATTTTGCCGCGGCGTTACGCATCTGGTGGTAGTAATTCATGGTCGAGGTGTTCGCCTTTTTGTTTGGCGTCACCACATGGAAACCTTCCCCCAGGAAATCGGCATACTGATCTGCCACCGCCTGGCTTGAAGTACAATCGACAATCACCGGGTTCAGCAGGTGGTACTCTTTCGCCAGGCGGATCAGGCGGCCCAGGTTAAACGGCTCTTTGGCTTCAGCCAGTTCCGCCTGCCAGTTTTCCAGATCCAGGCCGTGCACGTTAGTCAGTAAGGCTTTTGAATTTGCCACGCCGCAGACACGCAGATCGATATGTTTCTTTTTCAGCCAGTTTTGCTGGCGCTTCACCTGTTCAAGCAGCGCGGAACCGACGCCGCCGACGCCAATCAGGAACAGCTCGATAACCTGATCGGTATTGAACAGCATCTGATGCGTCACGCGCACGCCGGTGGTCGCATCGTCGTTGCTGACCACCACGGAAATAGAACGCTCAGAAGAACCCTGTGCGATTGCCACAATGTTGATGTTTGCACGAGCAAGCGCCGCAAAGAACTTAGCGGAGATGCCGCGCAGCGTACGCATGCCGTCGCCCACGACGGAGATGATCGCCAGGTGCTCCATGATCGCCAGCGGTTCAAGCAGGCCTTCTTTCAGCTCCAGATAAAATTCATTTTCCATCGCGCGACGTGCACGACCGCAATCCCCCTGCGGCACGCAGAAACTAATGCTGTATTCGGAGGAAGATTGCGTAATCAGCACCACGGAAATGCCCGCGCCGGACATCGCCGCGAAAACGCGGGCTGCCATGCCAACCATGCCTTTCATACCCGGGCCTGAAACGTTAAACATCGCCATATTGTTCAGGTTGGTGATGCCCTTAACCGGCAGCGCTTCTTCATCGCTTTCAGCGCCAATCAACGTGCCGGGCGCCTGAGGGTTGCCGGTATTTTTGATAAGACATGGGATCTGAAACTGAGCGATGGGGGTAATAGTGCGGGGATGAAGAACTTTAGCGCCGAAGTAGGAAAGCTCCATGGCTTCCTGATAGGACATCGATTTTAGTAGCCTGGCGTCGGGAACCTGACGCGGATCGCAGGTATAAACGCCATCGACGTCGGTCCAGATTTCACAGCAATCGGCGCGTAAACACGCCGCCAGTACGGCAGCGGAATAATCGGAACCGTTACGGCCAAGTACGACAAGCTCCCCTTTTTCGTTCCCGGCAGTAAAGCCCGCCATTAATATCATATGATCGGCAGGGATGCGGCTGGCGGCGATGCGCCGGGTGGATTCGGCGATATCAACGGTGGATTCAAGGTAATGCCCAACGGCGAGTAATTTTTCGACCGGATCGATAACGGTGACATTGTGCCCGCGCGCTTCCAGTAGCGCCGCCATAATGGCGATGGAGAGCTTTTCGCCGCGACAAATGATTGCCGCGTTGATGCTGTCCGGACACTGCCCTAACAGGCTGATGCCATGCAGAACGTGTTTAAGCTGGGCGAACTCTTGCTCAACAAAGGCTTTCAGTTTCACGAGCGGGAAGCCGGGTTGCGCTTCGGCCAGTCCGTTAAGCAGCTCGCTAAAAATGCGCTCGGCGTCGCTGATATTCGGTAGTGCATCCTGTCCACCGATGGTTTTTTCAATCATCGCCACCAGGTGATTGGTAATTTTTGCCGGGGCAGACAGCACGGTCGCCACCTGCCCCTGTTTGGCATTGCTTTCCAGGATATCGGCAACACGGAGAAAACGCTCCGCGTTCGCCACTGATGTACCACCGAATTTCAACACTCGCATTGGATATTACCCCTTGATTTTTAGTCGAAAAAAAAGCCCGCACTGTTCAGGTGCGGGCTTTTTTCATTTTTCCTGTATGCGTCAGCCCGCACCGTTACCTGTGGTAATGGTGGTTGTAATAATTGTGGTCATTAGGCTGATGCGGATCATGGATGTTGTGTGCTCTTAATCTGATTTACCTGTATTGGTTAAAGTATCCGTCAGGTGAAGTCAATTTATTTTTAATTTGGCCGCCCAGGCTTACTTTCCCCCGGCACGCTAACAAACAGGGCGTAAATGGTGTGATTACGCTGCGAAACCGCCGATATTACTCGGCATTGTCGCTACCAGAAGCCCTCTGGTCAGCATTATTCACTGGCAGATTTATTTCGATATCGTGCAGCAACCGGTGCAACATTGCGGTGTCTCGCTGCGTTAAAAGCCCTAAACGCTGCTGCAGCCAGTCGGCCATTTTCTGGTCATCCGCAACATCAAGACGAGTGGTCAGAGCCGTTATACGCTGGCGTAAAGCGCTCAATTGTTGAGCATCTGCTTCCTGTCGCTCTACTGCGGGCTGTTGCATGAGGGAAGAAAGCTGGTAGCAATAAACCATCACCGCCTGCCCTAAATTCAGCGATGGGTAATCCGCGACCATCGGCACGCCGGTTAATACATCAGCCAGCTCAAGCTCTTCGTTGGTCAGGCCCGAATCCTCACGGCCAAAAACCAGTGCGGCGGTGCCGACCCATTCACGCTTCTCTTCCAGCAGCGGCACCAGTTCTTGCGGTGTCGCGTAGTAATGAAACCTGGCCCGGCTGCGGGCAGTAGTCGCAACGGTAAAGTTAACGTCGTGCAGCGCATCAGCGAGCGTCGCGAAGTGCTGTACATTATCAAGAATATCTCCCGCACCATGCGCCACCCAGCGTGCTTCTGGCTTAAGGTGGGCATCGCTTGCCACTATACGTAATGCTGTAAAGCCCATGGTCTTCATAGCGCGGGCGGCGGTGCCGACATTCTCGGCTCTGGCAGGAGAAACCAGGATGATGGGTAAATGCATCAAAACTCTCTTAAAAATTGTCAAATTCGAAAAAAACCGGCGCTAAAATGATAATGCGCATCACAAATTTACTTTATCGCAACATCACACGTGCAATATAGGTTATAAAAACATAATTGAAACGCATAAGCTGCAGATACAAAACGTTGAACAAGCCCTTTCGCTTTTATGATATCTGACTGTTTATTATAGTTAAAAAGCATTAATTGTTCTAAATAATCCCGCTTAATCTTATTTATTGCGTTTTGGCGTTAATCACGTTGATTATTAAAAAAATGTGACGCAAGCTAGCAATACGCTACGATGATTTCATCAAACTGTTAACGTGCTACAATTGGAATTGATATATGTCAACGAAGCGTAGTTTTATCAGATGTCTGAAGCGGTCCTGCCTGTTATGTTGCTGTTAAAATGGTTAGGATAACAGCCGTTTTTGACACCGTCGGGTCCAGAGGGAAAAGCGCCCACGACCAAGCTAATGATGTTGTTGACGTTGATGGAAAGTGCATCAAGAACGCAATTACGTACTTTAGTCACGTTTAGCCCGACATGTTAATTTATGGCATGTACCAGGCAGGTCAGGGACTTTTGTACTTCCTGTTTCGATTTAGTTGGCAATTTAGGTAGCGAACATGCAGACCCCGCACATTCTTATCGTCGAAGACGAGCTAGTAACACGCAACACGTTAAAAAGCATTTTTGAAGCTGAAGGCTACGATGTCTTTGAAGCGACTGATGGCGCAGAGATGCATCAAATCCTTTCAGATAATGACATCAACCTGGTCATTATGGATATCAACCTGCCGGGCAAAAATGGCCTGTTGCTGGCACGTGAACTGCGTGAGCAAGCCAACGTGGCGCTGATGTTCCTGACCGGGCGCGATAACGAAGTAGACAAAATCCTCGGCCTTGAAATCGGCGCAGATGACTACATCACTAAACCGTTCAACCCGCGTGAACTGACTATTCGTGCTCGTAACCTGTTGTCGCGTACCATGAATTTAGGCGCAATCAGCGAAGAACGCCGTTCGGTTGAAAGCTACAAATTTAACGGCTGGGAACTGGACATCAATAGCCGTTCTCTGGTTAGCCCGAATGGCGAACAGTATAAGCTGCCGCGCAGTGAATTCCGCGCCATGCTGCACTTCTGCGAAAATCCCGGCAAAATTCAGTCGCGCGCCGAGCTGCTGAAAAAAATGACCGGGCGCGAGCTTAAGCCGCACGATCGCACCGTTGACGTCACCATCCGCCGTATTCGTAAACACTTCGAATCCACGCCGGACACGCCTGAGATCATCGCCACCATCCACGGCGAAGGTTACCGTTTCTGCGGCGACCTGCAGGAATAATTCAGCCTTCTCAGCGGGCGTATATCATCAAAGGGCGGATTTCCGCCCTTAAAAGCTACTGACAAAGTTCACAAATGTGAAAAGTCACTTTGGCAGTACTTTAAAAACAAAGAATTAGATCTTCTGGTTTACCGCAAACACCCGAAAACCACGCTTTTCGGGTGTTTGTCACCAATCTGAAAGGGCGGATTTCCGCCCTTTTCTTTTTTCTGTTAATTCCACGGCATGATCGGCACGGCGCTCAGCGCATTCTTTGGTGAACCCTCCACCACTTTGTCCGAGTAAGCCAGATACGCCAGGGTATTACGCTTCGCATCATAAAAACGCACGACCTGGAGCTTTTTAAATATTAAAGAGGTTCGTTTCTGAAACACTACTTCTCCCTGCGATTTACCGGCTTTAATTTTCTCGCTAAGTACTACCGGACCAACCTGCTGGCAGGAAATCGCCGCATCGGAGGTATCTTCCGCCAGGCCCAGACCGCCTTTAATACCACCGGTTTTGGCCCGACTGATATAGCAGGTCACATTCTTCACATCCGGATCGTCAAAAGCTTCCACGACGATTTTATGATCCGGCCCAAATATCTTAAATACCGTGTCCACCGAACCTATCTGCTCAGCAAAAACGCTCTGGGATAAAATCAGCAACGCACCTGCTACAGCTAAATCTTTGTATTTCATATTGTTACCATTAATAAATATGACCCCGGTTGGCTATCCGGCCGACGAGAAACAAGATAAAGATAGTGGAGAATATCAAACGCAATCGCCATACATTCATCAAAATAAAAGCATGGGTGACGAGAGTGATGGCAAAATGAAGGGCCCCTCGCTCTGCATCTCCCCCTCTCCCACCCCGTGAAAGCCGTTCAGGCAATTTGCTTTGGGCACCGGCTGCATCAAACTCTGTCGTTAATAAACAGAGTAGGTCACAAAAATATTATCACTATCATGGTATTACTGGAATAAGCGGCATTATAAATACAACTTTAACTTTGTTTCTCTTAAACCTATGAAGCGCCAGATCGCGTAGCGGTTTAAAACATACCAGTAATGTCCAATAAGCCAGATGCTATGTTCGTAAAAATATACTCTTCTGCCCCGTGAAAACCCTTTGGAGCGTACCATGCAAGATATCGCCCCTTTTCAGGTACTTATTGTTGATGATCATCCTCTTATGCGGCGAGGTATTCGCCAGCTGCTGGAGCTGGAACCCAATTTTAACGTTGTAGCTGAGGCTGGCGACGTTGCTAGCGCCATTGCGATGGTGAAGCGGTATGATATCGATCTTGTTCTACTGGATCTCAATATGAAAGGTTCCAGCGGGCTGGAGATGCTTAATGTATTACGCCGCGATAGCTCTGCCGCACGCATCATTATTTTGACGGCATCGGACGCCATTAATGATATTTACACGCTAATTGATGCGGGAGCGGATGGATATTTGCTGAAAGATGACAGCCCAGAAGACCTGTTAAGCGCTATCTTCGCTGGCGCAAACGGCGGAACCGCCCTCAGTAAAAGAGTGGCCACCTGTTTAGCACAGCGCGAAATGACCGATCGTAAGCCAGGCCAGCCCTTCAATATGCTGACTGAAAGAGAGCTTGATGTTTTACATGAGTTAGCTTACGGGCTGACAAATAAACAGATTGCGTCTGCACTGAATATTTCCGAACAAACTGTAAAGGTTCATATTCGTAACCTGTTACGCAAACTGAACGTTCGTTCACGCATGGCAGCGGCTATTCTGTTTCTGCAATCGAACGGCAGGAAGAAATCACTTCCTGTTGTTACGCAGCAGCTTTGCCATGTTGATGGAATCAATTAACTGCGCACGGTTAACCCGCGGTGAATTTAAATCCAGCGCTTGTTGCCAATGTGATATCGCCTGCGCGTAATCTGCCTGCATAAATGCATCAGCGGCCAACAGCATCAGCGCTGTGACCTCCATTGCGTCCAGCGCCAGCGCCTTATCAATCATCCTGCGGGCCGGTGGCGTCATATGCTGCCCGGCCTGGTAATACAGCACCGTCGCCTGCGCCGAGTAAATCTCGGCATTCTCACCGCGTAAACGTAGCGCCTGACGATAAGCCAGCAGCGCATTGTCGTAGGCGTTACGCCAGAGATAATATTCGCCCAGCAGCGCCCATTGCTCACTCTGCTGCGGGTTGGCGCGAATCTTTGTCTGTAGGGCTAAGAGTTGCGCTTCAGGCGTTTGCCGATCGGTAAAGTCACGCAGCGGATCGGCTAAACGCTGCTGCTCGTTACGCACGGCCTGCCATTTCGGGCTTAACAGATAGCCCCCGGTGCAAACAACCAGCAAAGCTACCGCCGCCAGCATCAGTATTTTCATCGGCAGCGGACGTGACGGTACATCTGTGCCCACCGGCTGCGCCAGATCGTGATGTAAACTCATTCGCTGTCTTCCTCTTTACGCTGACATGCTCTGACACGCCAAAGAACGATGCCCACCAACGGCAACAGCAGGCACGGTAGCGCCCATAGCAGCATGGTTTGTCCGCTCAGCGGTGGATTGTAACGAATAAAATCGCCGTAGCGATCGGTCAACCAGGCGGTAATTTCCGCTTCATCTTTGCCTGCCGCCACCATGCTGTAAACCTGATGGCGCATACTAACCGCCACCGGCGCATTGGATTCCAATAAGTTTTGATTCTGACACTGCGGACAACGCAGCTGGCCTGCAATAAACAGCGCCTTATCCTGCTGCTGCGGGCTTTCAAAAGCCCAGGTATCCACAACCTGTGCAGAAACCATGCAGGAAATGAAAAATAATAGAATCACTCCAGCAACGCTACGCATCACCATTATGCTCTCTTCCCCGCCAGCCGCTGAGCAGCACCGCCGCTACCATCAACAGCCCGCCCCCCCATATCCAGCGCACCCCGGTCTGGACATACAGCCGCATGGCGTAGCGGTCCTGCCCGGTTTTTTCGCCCAACACCGCATACCAGTCGTGTATCAGGTTCCAGCGAATGCCCGGCTCCATCATCTGCTGACGTCGGGCGGCGTAGTAGCGGCGTTCAGGCAGCAAGCTGCCGATGCGTTTCCCCTCCTGCCAGATTGTCATCAGTGCCTTCTCAGTGGTGTAGTTCCCCTTCGCCTCCAGATCGAGGCGCTCGAAACGGAAGGTGTAGTCAGCCAGCTGTGCTTCCTGCCCGGGACGCAGATTAAGACTGATCTCCTGTCGACTGCCGCTGGAGAAAATAATCCCGGCGACGACGATCAGAACGCCAGTATGCGCCAACACGGCCGGGAGCTGGCGGCGTAACACACAGGCAGGCTGGAACCAGAGTCGCAGCATCACCGCCGCCACAAGCCCGCTGGCAAGCGCTTCGATCACGCCAGATGACCAGCCCAGCGCGACCACCAACAATCCGATGGCAAAAGGCCACACCCGGCGACGCAAAGAGATACGGGGTGAGCGTTTCCAGAACCCGCCTGCCGAGAGTCCCATCACCACCAGCATCAACAGGCCAAAGGGTAGCGTAGCGCGGTTAAAATAGGGCGCGCCAACGGAAAGCCTGCCCCAGCCCAACAGGCCGTAAATCATCGGGTAGAGAGTGCCAATCAGCACGATCAGCAGTACCGCACAAAAGAGCAGCAACGCCGTCAGAATCATCATCTCGCGTGACCAGCCGCCAAATCGCGCCGCCTGATGCCCATCCCGCGCCCGCCAGCCGTACAGACCCAGCGATGCCAGGCTCAGAACGCTAAACAATGCAAACAGCGGAACCGCACGCACGTTATCTAACGCAAAAGCATGTACGGAAACCAGCACACCAGAGCGGACAATGAGCAAACCCAGCAGGGATAAAATTAAGGTAATAATCGCTAGCAGCCGCGACCAGTGGCAAAAAATCCCACGCTGACGGGACACATACAGGCTGTGTAGCAATGCGCTGGCGGAAAGCCAGGGTAATAAGGAAGCGTTTTCCACCGGGTCCCAGAACCACCAGCCGCCCCAGCCCAGTTCGCAGTACGCCCACCAGGAACCAAGGATGATACCGAGCGTCAGGGCACACCAGCCGGGCAGCGCCCAGCGCCAGCAGACCCAGGCGATTGCCGCGCTAAAGTCACCGCGCAGCAGTGAGGCTAATGCCACACTGGCTGCCACCATCAGACCGCCATAGCCGAGATAAAGCAGCGGCGGATGGAAAATTAACCCAGCATGTTGCAGCATCGGATTAAGATCGCGTCCTTCAATTGCCGGTGGAAAAATACGGATAAACGGATCGGACCATACCACCACAAACAGTAGCATTAGCGCGATCATCACAGACAAAATGCCGAGCGTCAGCGGGAATAAAGCGTCAGATTGATGCCGACAGCGCCAGGCGAACAGCGCCCCCCAGCCGGACAGAAACAGCATCCACAGCAGCAGCGAACCTTCATGACCTCCCCATACTGCCGCCAGTTTTAATTCCCACGACAGCAGGCTGTGGCTGTGCTGGGCCACGTAGATGACCGAAAAGTCGCCGGTAAGAAAGCAGAACGCCAGAATAGAAAATGCCAGCAGCAGCAAGGCAAATTGCGCCAGGACACCGACAGTCGCCAGACGCATAACGCCCTGCCAGCGCTGACGCACACCTGTCAGCGTGGCAAACGGGGTCAACACATTGACCCCGAGACTCAACAACAACGCCAGAAAACCGGCTTCAGGAAGGAACACGTCCAGAGATCACCTTACCGGCTTATGCCACCGTCAACTGTCCTGCATAGAGAATGAAGAAACGCAGCAGCAAAACGCCGGTCAGACTGGCGCCGCACGCCGCCAGCACCCCGAGAAACGTCGAGCCACGATTCACCCAGGGCTTCAGCAATAGCGGGACAATCAATCCCAGCCCCGCCACGCCAAGCCAGAACCACCAGCTCCAGAACCCCCCGCCCAGCGCCGCGGTCAGGGCGCGCATTTTACCGTCATCACCCAACGCCAGCCCGACAAAGAAGGCCGCCAGCAGGAAAATTTCCAGCCACACCACCGGGGTTTCCACGCGATGCACAAAGTGCGCCTCGGTGCTGTGCGGATTACTGCGATGGCGCAACGCCATGGCAATCAGCGCTACCGCCGCCCCGGAGGAGATCCCTGAGAACAGGAACAGCACCGGCAGGATCGGGTTATTCAGGAACGGATAGGATTTCAGCGCCGAAAGCAGGAAACCGGTGTATGCGCCAAGCAGCACGGCCAGTACCAGCATCACCGTTTCAAGCAGGCGGTGAAACGGCGTCAGCAGCATCAACACCTTTTGCACCAGCCCCAGACGCGGCAACCAACGCTGTTGCAGGACAATGATCTCTTTTTCAAAGATCTTTGCCAGCCACAGAATCAGTACCACCATATAGAGCTGGAACAGCATAACCCCCATCGACATGACCGAAGTAAAGCTGTAATGGAACATTAGCTTCCAGAAAGTCCACGGGCGCGTCAGGTGGAAAATGAGGATCAGCAAGCCGAGGATAATCGCCCCCGGCCCCACAACCAGCGTGGTACGCAGCAGGGTGCTGTCCGCGCCGCCCGCCTCTGGATGGAAACGCCGCAGTAAAACGGCAAGCGTGACCAGGCCGGCAGAGATGCCGATCAGAAACAGGTAGATGGCGATGGGCCAGTCCCACACCAGCGACTCAAAATGGAAAGCAGAAGCGCGAGTCATTGGCTCACCTCCCCATATTTAAAGGGAATACGCCAGACCTTCGGTTTAGTACCCAGCGCCAGCTTGTAGCGGTAAGTCGTTTTCTGCTGCAACAGACGCGAGATCTCGCTGTTAGGATCGTCCAGATTGCCAAACGTCAGCGCCTTCGTCGGGCAGGAGTCGACACAGGCAGGCAACTTACCCTCTTGCAGATTAGTTTTCCGGCAGAAGTCGCATTTATCCGCCGTCTTGCTAAGCGGATGGATAAAGCGCACGCGGTATGGACAAGCCGCGATACAGTACTGACAGCCGACGCAAAGATCCGGATTCACATCCACAATGCCGCAGGCGGCATCACGGAAGGAAGCGCCGGTTGGGCAGACATCGACGCAGGGGGCATGGTCGCAGTGCTGGCATGAATGTCGGAAGAAGCGATATTTCACATCAGGAAAGGTGCCCAGCGGTTCGCTACGAATAATCGTCAGACGCGACACGCCTTCCGGCACGTTATTGACTTCCCGACAGGCATCCATACAGGCGGTACAACCGATGCATAATGACTCATCATGCACCATGCCATAACGCACCCCGTTGATATTCAACGTTTTCGCCACCACACATCCTGCCGTCCCACTGACCGCTACCAGCGCACCGACGCGGGTAATAAACTGGCGACGAGAGCAACTCATGGATGCTCCTTAAGCAAGGGAACGGACGCCGGATTAAAGTTGGGATTATTACGCTGATCGCTATGGCAATCGACGCAAAGTTTGATCCTTCCTTTATCGCTTAGCGTCTGCATCGTATCTTGCTTGGGATGCAGCGAGTGACAGCTGGCGCACGCCACTTTAGCTACGTGGACATCGTGAGGCCAGAACGCTTTTTGCAGTTGCTCAGGCAGATGGCAGGACATACAAACACTGTTCTGCTGCTCCACGTTGTACATCGGCTCGTTAAAACGCATCACATCTTTCACCCCTTCACGGTGCTGAGGTGAAGGCTGGCCGTGACAATTGGTACAGGTGACCGGCAGTTTATTGTTCGGATTGGTGGCGGATGCATGTTTACCGTGCACCCCTTCGGTATCCGGTTTATGACAGTCCAGACAGGCGGCGTCCGGGTTGCGCTGTTGGGTAACCGTCCAGCGTTGTTCAGATTCCTGCGGCGTTGGCGTGGCGGTAATCCCACTCAGGCTCCAGAACAGACCTGACGCCAGCACCCCAGCAGTTAATAACGAACGTAATACGCTCATATTCACTCCGTTGAGTTATCCGCCCCTTACGAGGCGGAATGGGGTTATTGGCTTAACAGACCGTTTTTACGTGCCTGATCTTCCCATTGTGGAATCACCGTTTTAATGAATTCCTGCTTCTCAGCATTGATTTGCTGCATGTTCAGACCGATAGCCTGCTGGGCTTTCTCTTTAGTGGAGATGTCCGGCAGTGGGATTTCATGGGTAATACCTTTGGTCGCCAGCAGACGCGCCAGTTTGGTACGGGCATCAGCGGCTTTATCCATTGCGCCGCCCAGCATCCGCAGCCCCTCTTCCGGGGCATGCATATGAATGCCGTGAGAAGCGATTGACAGATCCCAGCGCCATTGCGCATGGCGGATATCTTCCAGAATCGGCTTCATTTCCGCTTCCATCGCGCCCGCCTCCCATGCGGCTTTCGCTTCGAAATGGGCATGAACCAGCTGATCCTCAACCTTGATTTTCAGGTCATGAATCGACTGCTTACGCTCGGCAACCACTTTTTGCAGGGACGCTTTATCCTGGGTATGACAGTTGGCGCAGGTCTGCGCGAAGTTATCGAATGGATTGCCAATCTTATGGTCGGTGTAGAGCTTGCCTTCGGCGTTCTGCACTTTCGGCATATGGCAGTCAATACAGGTCACGTTGTTCTTACCGTGAATACCCGCGCTCCAGGTTTCATATTCCGGATGCTGCGCTTTCAGCATTGGTGTTTTCGACAGGGAGTTGGTCCAGTCAGAGAAGGCAATGGCGTCGTAATATTGCTCCATATTCTCGACTTTCATGCCTGCGTCCCACGGGAACTTAACGGCTTTATTATCACCGCTAAAGTAGTACTCTACGTGGCACTGCCCGCAGACCATGGCCTGTTGGTCGAAACGGCTGGCTTTATTGAACGGCTTGCCAATCGTTTCCATCGCGCGTTCAGCATAAGGACGCGACAAGTTCAATGCCGGTTTGCCTTTGGCAAAATCCGGTGAGGCGGTGTTATGGCAATCGGCGCAGCCTAAATTGTTGACGATTTCCGGGCCGCCACGCGCCCATTTACCGTGGAAGTAGCCCTCTTCACCCTCTTTCTGGATCAGACGCGCCACATCCGGGCTTTTACAGCTCCAGCAGGCCATCGGCAGCGGGCCATCTTCGGCGCTTTTCGGCGCGCCGGTACGCAACGTTTCGCGCACATCGGTAAGGGCATAAGCGTGTCCACGCGGTTTATTGTAATCACGGGAGAACGGATATCCCGCCCACAGAATCACCAGCCTTGGGTCTTCTGCCAGCGCATCTTCACGAGCGGATTGTTCCGACGTGGCTTTCCAGGAGAGGTATTGATCGGGATGCTGAGGGGCGAAAATTTCATTCTTCGTCTCAACGGTTGTAGTCTTTGTGGTTATGGTCGTTTGCTCAGCGTAAACAGAGGAAATAAATAAAAAAGGAACTACCAGGCTGAAAAAACGGCGTGCGCTTATTATGATCCTTGCCATAGGGTTTTCATCCAGATTGGCCATTGCCTTCAATGGCGATGTTGTATTGTTGTCACGTAACAGCAACAGCCTGAATGGTGTTATGGCGCAACTCAGCCCTATTTGTAACAACCTGCCATATAAAAGTATTTTTAATTAGCAATAGGAATGGGTGATTACCGCATTAAATCAGCCGTAACAGATATAGCCTGCCGTCAGTGTTTACTAAAATAGGTAAAGTCGCGGTTACATTCTGCAATGAATCGTAGTTCTTTTGATTTCATTGCCTCAATTAACCCCATTGAGGTATAAAAACCTACCCCTTCGTCCGTAGCTTGCCTACAATGAGCGCCCTCAGCGGGACGCCCGTCTGGAGCCAGAACGCGTGCAGACAGGGTTATATTTTCAGCGCTTCTCGCTCAGCCTGAACCCGGGCATAAATTTCCTTTTCCCAGGCGGACCCAAAGAACAAAAAATGCTATTATTCAGCCATAATTACGGCACACGCTCTGTCAGGATGAGGATATTTTATGGATCAGGCTGCGATCATTCGCGATCTGCTTACCTGGCTAGAACGCCATCTGGACCAACCGCTTGCGCTGGATAATGTAGCGGCCAAGGCGGGCTACTCTAAGTGGCATTTACAAAGGATGTTCAAAGAGGTGACGGGGCATGCTATCGGCGCCTACATTCGTGCGCGTCGCTTATCAAAATCCGCCGTAGCGCTGCGCCTTACCGCTCGTCCTATTCTTGATATTGCGCTTCAGTACCGCTTTGACTCGCAGCAGACGTTTACCCGTGCCTTTAAAAAACAGTTCGCCCAGACGCCGGCGTTATATCGCCGTTCTCCGGACTGGAGCGCTTTTGGAATGTGTCCGCCGCTGCGTTTAGGTGAATTTACCCCGCCGCAGGCGCATTTTGTCACCCTGCCGGAAATGCATCTGGTTGGCGTTACGCAGAGCTATAGCTGCACGCTTGAACAGATTTCAGATTTCCGCAATGAAATGCGCATCCAGTTCTGGACGCAGTTCCTCAGCAATGCGCCGAGTATCCCTCGCATGCTGTACGGTTTGCATGAGCCGCGCCCAAGCATTGAGAAAGATGATGAGCAGGAGGTGTTTTACACCACGGCGCTGACGCCGGAGATGGCCAACGGCTTCCTGCCGGATTCTCATCCGGTCACGCTGGAAGGAGGCGATTACGTCCAGTTTAACTATGAAGGACCGGGCACCGGGCTTCAGGAGTTCATTCTGACCGTTTATAGCACCTGCATGCCGTCACTGAATCTGACCCGCCGTAAAGGCCAGGATATTGAGCGCTTCTTCCCGCAGGAAGAAGCGCGGATTGAAAACCGACCGCTGCAAATCCGTTGTGAATACCTGATCCCGGTGCGTCGTTAACGCTGCAGTTCGTCTAATGCAGGGGCATCCAGGTGCGAGATGTCCCCTGCCGTTTCAACCACCCAGCCTGGCGCAAGCCACGGGCTTTCCTGATGATCGACACGCGAGATAGAACAGTTTCGCAACCGCAGTCGGCGCTCCGCCCATGCCGGTAAGCCCAGAATCGTGCTGACCAGACAGCCCAACGCCATGCCGTGGCTCACCAGCAATGGGCGGCTCCCGGCAGGCAGGTCACGACAGGCATTGAGCGCTGCGTGCATACGGTTGCTCATTTCCAGCATCGACTCCCCTTCAGGGATGCGGCCATCCGGCGTACCGTTGACCAGCAGACGCCGCCAGCCCTCTTCTTCTTCGCTTAGCGTATCCAGAGGTCGGCTTTCAAGCACGCCCATATCCAGCTCACGCAGACGCGCGTCGAGCGTTACATCGCACCCACATGCCTGCGCAATAATCTCTGCTGTACGACGTGTACGGCCCAAATCACTGGCGATAACGTGAGTAATACCAAGGGCTTTTACGCGTTCAGCCACTTGCCATGCCTGACGTTCCCCCTTTTCAGTCAGCGCGCTGTCTGACTGGCCCTGAATGCGGCGCTCCGCATTCCACTGCGTTTCACCATGGCGAACAAGGTATACCTGTAACATGCGTTTTATCCGTTATACTGCTGCAATAAAAAGTCTTTAGAGTTTCAGTGATTATGTACCATGTCGTCTGCGCCACAACTAATCCTGCCAAAATTCAGGCTATTCTGCAGGCATTTGACGAAATTTATGGTGAAGGATCCTGCCATATTGAGTCCGTTGCCGTCGAGAGTGGCGTACCAGAACAGCCCATTGGGAACGTTGAAACGCGAGCGGGCGCACGATGCCGGGTAATAAACTCGCGCAAGCTCCGGCCTGAAGCAGATTTCTGGGTAGCGATAGAAGCGGGAATTGATGAAGGCAGCACGTTTAGCTGGGTCGTTATCGAAAACCAGAACACGCGTGGCGAAGCGCGTTCGGCTACGCTGCCGTTACCGGAAGTCATCCTGGAGAAGGTAAAAGCGGGTGAAGCGCTTGGCCCGGTTATGTCGGCCTATACCGGCATCGACAAGATTGGCCGCAAAGAAGGCGCAATTGGCGTGTTTACCGCCGGGAAGCTCACGCGAAGCAGCGTTTACCACCAGGCGGTCGTGCTGGCGCTGAGTCCATTCCACAATGAAATTTACCGCTAGTTTCCCAGGCGTAACAGTTCCTGCTCCAGCCACTGACAAAGCTCTGGCGGCGCGGATTTCAGGCTGTTGGAACCGCGGGTAATCGTCGCGATGCCCGCGCCAAGCTCATTTTTCAGCTCGCGCTGGCTCATTTCACCTTTCAGTAACTCTTCGATGATTCTCACGCGGGTGCCTAAAGCGGTACGTTCATCCGGCGTGAGCAGCAGGGCTAAAAGCGGCAGATGCAGTTGCTTATCAAACGATTTTTGCAGCAAATCCACAAAGCGAAGCCACTCCTGATTGCTTTGCTCGGCCTGCTCCGCCGAGTATTGAGAGAGCTGGGTCATGTCAGGCCACCATACTATTTAACTAGTACAGCAGCATAACATAAACTCCCGCAGATCAATACCGGCGCTGCCACTCGGCATCCGTTAACAACGGCGCCGATTTGCCCATGAAATATTTATAGTAGGCGTCATAAGCCAGTACGTTTTTCACATAGCCGCGCGTTTCGGAGAATGGAATGCTTTCCACAAAGGCGACCGCATCAATGCGCCCTGCGCTACTGCCAAGCCAGGTTCTGACTCGCCCGGGCCCGGCGTTATACGCCGCCGATGCGAAAATACGGTTATTTTCAAACTGCTGATAAACGTATTGCAGATAACTGGTCCCGATATTGATATTGGTATCCGGATCCAGCAGCTGGCCGGGGCTGGTATAGCCTGGAATAGCAAACATCTTCACGGTATGGGTCGCGGTGCCCGGCATGATTTGCATCAGGCCGCTGGCCCCCACCGGCGAGCGCACTTTCGGGTTCCAGGCGCTCTCCTGACGGGCGATAGCCATCGCGTAGCTCTGGGAAATATCCTTGCCGCTGACATAGCGGGCGAAAGTCTCTTTATAGGCCAGCGGGAAACGCTCTTCGAGATGATTCCACAGCTTGCCGGCGATGGTCGCCTGCACGCTCAAATCCCACCAGTTTTGCTCGAAGGCATAACGCGCCAGCCCTTCCTGCTCTGGTTTGCTGCGGCTGGTGATCAAATTCGCCCATTCTCGGCGGGCAGTATTGTCCATATTCCAGTACATCAGCTCCCGTACACGAGCCATTTCGGCTCCCTGTACCAGCGTCTGGTTAACCGCCCCTGCTTTATCCACGCGCAAAGGATAATCCTCACCCAAACGCTGGGCGGCGATCATCGGATAAAAACCACGCTGCTGCATCAGTGAATGCAGGATCTCTTTTGCTTCAGCTTCACGCCCCCGCTCAAGCAGCAAATCCGCCTGCCAGTAGCGCCATTCGTCTTTCTCTTTCGCCTCCATGGGCAGGCGTGCAAGCCAGGTATTCAGCCCGGCACGATCGCCCGTTCCCAGCGCTATACGCACGCGACGCTCAACCAGCGTGGTGGACTGCGAACGCATAATCACATCATCGCGCCAGCTGGCTTGCTCAGTGGTGATATCGTTGCCCATCAGGCGCCATGCCACGGTTTCTTTCAGCTCCTGAGCCTGATCCTCATTTAGCTGCTGGGCCTGCACCAGAGAGGGGATCATCAGGCGTGCGTTTTCCGCATCCTGACGCGCGATACGGGTAAAGGCTACCGCAGCCGCCTGGCGGGTAAAGTTTGTCGCCCCGACGGTACGGGCAAAGGTGAGTACGGTATCCGGGTCGTTCTGCAGGCTGATAAGCGAGCTGGCGATGGTCTGGTAATCTGCTGGCATCTGGTTTGCCAGGCTCGTCACCAGAGAGGTATTGCCTTCTTTCATCGCCAGACGGATACGTTCCAGGTACGCCAGAGGATCCTGCGTCCCGGAAGAACGCCAGGCCGAGAACAGACGATCGCAGCTCGAAGGCAAGTTCTTACCGCTCAGCCACAGCGCTTTCGCCCCGCTCCACGCGGCATCGGCCTGGCCGGTGTTCCACTTCGCGTAGTAGTAGTTGCATTTGGATTCTGTCGTACCCGGCGGTTCCGGGCTAAAAGCCAGCAGCCCTCGCCAGTCTTCGCGACGCGCCAGTTCATTTACAAAGCGGGATTTCAGCGAGCGCGCCGGGGGGAGAGTCGGATTCGCCTGGATAAACTGGCTGACGGAGAGCGCCGGCTCATTCATTAAATCATCGGTGAGCAGACGGTATTGCAGATAGGGATAGAGCGGGTAGTCCTGCAAACCGGGCAGCATCTGCTGCACCACATCCATTTGCCTGTTGTCCCACGCCTGTTTGATTTGCGCATAACGGCTGCGCTGTTCGTCGAGCGAATCGGCCCGGGCCACCCCGGCGAGCGTTGCCAGGCAAACGCCTGCGGCCAGCATACGCCATACAACTTGTCTGCATTGCCCCACAACTTCTCCTCATCTGTGTCAGGGCGGCATCATGCCGCCACGTTATCTTCATGCTAACCAGGGGGAGCCGGATGCGCCACGCCCGATGAGGATATTTTGCCAATAAACGCCTTAAGCCCGTTTTGGGTAACACAACCCGCGTGCCCTGCTGGGATTACCTGGTGAAAACGGCTACACTTCGCCATTGATACGAACCATCTTAAATCACGAAAAAGAGGCGAAGTCGCACTGTGGCTCAATTCGTTTATACCATGCATCGTGTCGGCAAAGTTGTTCCGCCGAAACGTCATATTCTGAAAAATATCTCGCTCAGTTTCTTCCCTGGCGCCAAGATCGGCGTGCTGGGTCTGAACGGTGCCGGTAAATCCACTCTGCTGCGCATTATGGCCGGCATTGATACTGAGATTGAAGGCGAAGCCCGTCCGCAGCCCGGTCTGAAAATTGGTTATCTGCCTCAGGAACCGCAGCTTAATTTAGAGCATACGGTTCGTGAGTCCGTTGAAGAAGCGGTATCTGAAGTGGTTAATGCCCTGAAAGGTCTGGATGAAGTGTACGCGCTGTATGCCGAACCGGATGCTGACTTCGATAAGCTCGCCGCACAACAAGGCAAGTTTGAAGAGATCATTCAGGCGCACGACGGCCATAACCTGAACGTACAGCTTGAGCGCGCGGCCGATGCGCTGCGCCTGCCGGAGTGGGATGCGAAAATCGCTAACCTGTCCGGTGGTGAACGTCGCCGCGTGGCGCTGTGCCGCCTGCTGCTTGAAAAGCCAGACATGCTGCTGCTCGACGAGCCAACCAACCACCTGGACGCAGAGTCCGTGGCCTGGCTGGAACGCTTCCTGCACGACTTTGAAGGCACCGTTGTGGCGATTACCCACGACCGTTACTTCCTCGACAACGTAGCGGGCTGGATTCTGGAACTGGACCGCGGCGAGGGCATTCCATGGGAAGGCAACTACTCCTCATGGCTTGAGCAAAAAGACCAGCGTCTGGCGCAGGAAGCCTCTCAGGAAGCGGCTCGCCGTAAATCCATCGAGAAAGAGCTGGAATGGGTGCGTCAGGGCGCGAAAGGCCGCCAGTCGAAAGGCAAGGCGCGTCTGGCTCGCTTTGAAGAGCTTAACAGCACCGATTACCAGAAACGTAACGAAACCAACGAACTGTTTATTCCACCGGGTCCACGCCTGGGCGATAAAGTCGTTGAGGTTACCAATCTGCGTAAATCCTACGGCGACCGTCTGCTGATTGAAGATCTCTCCTTCTCCGTACCGAAAGGGGCGATAGTAGGCATCATCGGTCCGAACGGCGCGGGTAAATCTACTCTGTTCCGTATGATGTCCGGCCAGGAACAGCCCGACAGCGGCGCCATCGAACTGGGCGAAACCGTGAAGCTGGCTTCCGTCGACCAGTTCCGTGACTCGATGGACAACAGCAAAACCGTCTGGGAAGAGGTCTCCGGCGGCCAGGATATCATGCGTATCGGCAACACCGAGATGCCAAGCCGCGCTTACGTTGGCCGCTTTAACTTCAAAGGCGTCGACCAGGGTAAACGCGTTGGCGAGCTGTCCGGTGGTGAGCGCGGTCGTCTGCACCTGGCGAAGCTGCTGCAGGTTGGCGGCAACATGCTGTTGCTCGATGAACCTACCAACGACCTGGATATCGAAACCCTGCGCGCGTTAGAAAACGCCCTGCTGGAGTTCCCGGGCTGTGCGATGGTTATCTCGCATGACCGCTGGTTCCTTGACCGTATCGCCACCCACATTCTGGATTACCAGGATGAAGGCAAAGTTGAGTTCTTCGAGGGCAACTTTACCGAATACGAAGAGTATAAAAAACGCACCCTGGGTGCGGATGCGCTGGAGCCTAAGCGTATCAAGTACAAACGTATCACTAAGTAACAAAAACGGGGCGCACAAGGCGCCCCGCTTTTTAAGCAAACGGCTTTTACCCCTGTCCGCCAGTCATCTCTTTGACTAACTCAACGCAGCGCAGGAAACGGGAGTCGTAGTCAGACTCTTCAACGTGAACGAAGCTGATGTTGTTCTCTTCAAGCATCGATACCAGAAGATCCTGGAAAGACCTCCTGTCCGCATCGCTGCCTAAGCTGCGCAGGCCATCGGCTACCCACGGCGTATTATTTTCCAGCAGGATCACCAGGTCGAAACGGTACTCGTCGATCAGCGCCTGCACGAACGGATGTTCCCGCCCTTCATATTTTTTGCAGAACGCCTGGGTGGTGACAAAATCAGTATCAATAAAGGCCACTTTATTGGCGTATTTCACCGCAAAATCCACGTACTGAGCATGCCCGATGGCGATTTTGTCGTAGTCGGAATACTGGAGCGCCATCTCATCGCCGCCCAGGTGCGAAAAGACGTAATCCCGCCCGTATTCCCAGGCGCTGGTGGTGTTAAAGATATTGGCGAGCTTGTTCACCATCCACGACTTGCCGCTCGATTCGCCACCCAAAATAGCCACGGTTCTGACAAAGAACGGTTTGACCTCTGTCGGAATATATTCCCAGTAGCGAAACGGGTTTTCGCGAATCTGGCCGCCGCTGATATTCATAAAGGTACGCTTCGGATCGATAAGCACGGTTTCAATGCCAAGCTGCTCAGTAAAGCGCGGCGCATCGCTCTCTTCCGAGGTGTAAATGCGGTCGGCGTTGATGCCTTTGCTTTCCATAAACGCTTTAATGCCGCGGCTCCAGACATCCCAGCCGTGCGGATATGGTTCCATGCCCTCTTCATTAAACGAATGGATGCGGATGTTTTTCTGGTACTTGAACGTCTGTAGCAGCCAGCGCAGGCGGTCGCCGGTGGTGGGCTGCTGGGACATGGCGCTGTCTTCAAACAGCAAGCGGTCGCGGGTTTCGTCATAGCCCATGATGATATGCAGCTCATCAACCTGGCTTGCGGCGCGCTGAATTAAATAGATATGGCCGGTATGCAGCGGATAAAACTTCCCGAATACCACGCCCACTTTTTTCTCACGCCTTGGGAATTCCAGGCCCAGGAAACGGTGCAGCGCCTCAAGCTTCTGAGCGCTCGGGCTTTTGATTTTGGCATTCAGTAGCTGGCTAAGATAGCCCTTGGTCATGCCGCAGGCTTCTGCGACCTGCTGTAGCGTAACGCTCTGCTGCCGAATAGCGGTCTTCAGATACTCAAATGACGACATGCTGCCTGCCTCCTGCAAAATTGGGCGAATAATCAATTATAAGTCGTCAAAGACCGACAGCGCATCCGCAAGCTTTTTCACGCCGAAGACCTGCATTCCTTCCGGTAGCTTTTTCGGCACGTTAGCCTGGGGCACAATCGCGCGCTTAAAACCGTGTTTAGCGGCTTCTGAAATACGCTCCTGGCCGCTTGGCACCGGACGGATCTCCCCTGCCAGCCCCACTTCGCCGAAGACCACTAAATCCTGCGGCAGCGCCCTGTTTCGCAGGCTGGAAACCATCGCCAGCAACAGTGCCAGATCGGCGCTGGTTTCGGTGACCTTCACGCCGCCCACGACGTTTACGAATACATCCTGATCCGCCATTTGCAGACCACCATGACGGTGCAGCACGGCAAGCAGAATAGCGAGGCGGTTTTGTTCCAGACCAACGGCAACGCGGCGCGGGTTAGACATCATAGACTGATCCACCAGCGCCTGAATCTCTACCAGCAGCGGGCGCGTGCCTTCCCAGACCACCATTACCGAGCTTCCCGGCGTGATTTCATCGCCACGGCTTAAGAAAATGGCCGAAGGGTTGCTGACCTCGCGCAGACCCTGTTCCGTCATCGCAAACACGCCCAGTTCGTTAACCGCGCCAAAGCGGTTCTTGTGGCTGCGCAACGTGCGGAAACGGGAATCGGCATCACCGTCTAGCATCACCGAACAGTCGATGCAGTGCTCAAGCACTTTTGGCCCGGCAAGCGAACCGTCTTTGGTCACGTGGCCGACCATAATAATCGCCACGCCGCGGGTTTTGGCAAAGCGTGTAAGGTAAGCGGCAGATTCACGCACCTGCGCCACGCTGCCCGGCGAAGACTGCACATCCGCCATATGCATCACCTGGATGGAGTCGATAACCATCAGCTTCGGCGCTTCTTCTTCGGCAATCATGCAGATCTGCTCGATACCGGTTTCCGAGAGCATGTTCAGGTTGGCGGTTGGCAGCCCTAAACGGTGGGCGCGCATAGCAACCTGCTGCAAAGACTCTTCGCCGGTGACGTACAGCGTTTTCATCTGCTCGCTGAGTTTGCACAACGTTTGCAACAGGAGAGTTGATTTACCGGCACCCGGGTTGCCGCCAATCAGAATGGCGCTGCCCGGCACCACGCCGCCGCCCAGCACGCGGTCAAACTCTTTGAAGCCGGTTGAGAAACGAGGAAGCTCTTCGAGGCTAATTTCAGAGAGCTTTTGCACCCGGCTTGCGCCCGCGCTGCCCGCATAGCCGGACAAACGCTCGTTGCGCGCAACGGTTGGCGAAGCGGCGATGCGCACTTCGGTGATGGTATTCCATGCATGGCAGGCGCTGCACTGCCCCTGCCAGCGCGGATAATCCGCACCACATTCATTACAGACAAATGCGCGTTTTGGTGCTTTCGCCACCTTTATTTCCTCTTATCTTTCTTCCTGAATCAGGCTGCCGGACAGAATGCAGAACACGCCCATCAGATCGGCATGACGGATTGTCACTTCTGTCTTTTCATTAACCTTCGGCTTGGCATGGTAAGCAATACCCAGCCCGGCGGCCTGAATCATGGGTAAATCATTAGCCCCGTCGCCAATTGCAACGGTCTGCTCGACGGGAATGTCATAGTCGATTGCCAGACGCTTTAACGTCTCGGCTTTAAACTGCGCATCGACAATCTGACCAACCACTTCGCCGGTCAGTTTACCGTCGCAGATCCCGAGCTCGTTTGCCACTACGGCCGTGAGATGCAGTTTATCGCGTAGATATTCTGCAAAAAAGGTGAATCCGCCGGAGGCGATGGCGACTTTCCAGCCGAGAGACTCAAGTTTTAACACCAGCGACGTCAGGCCCGGCATCAACGGCAGCTCATCACGCACCTGGCGCAAAATCGAAGCGTCCGCCCCTTTCAGGGTGCCCACGCGCTGTTTCAGGCTGGCGGTAAAGTCCAGCTCGCCGCGCATCGCACGCTCGGTCACTTCAGCTACCATCTCACCCGTTCCGGCGAGTTTGGCTATCTCATCGATGCATTCGATTTGGATGGCGGTAGAGTCCATATCCATCACCAGCAGGCCTGGCGTGCGCAGGTGCGGAATTTTGCCCAGCGGGGCGACATCCAGCCCGGCGTCATGAGCAAGCTTCGTCGCAACCGGCGTTAATGACCCCGCGAGGCGGATAACCTGATAATCTTCCACGCACCAGGCGGCCACGATAACCATCGCCGCGCCCAGTTTACGCTGATAGCGGTTAAGGCAGGCTTTATCGAGGTTCCGGCCATACAGGAGCCAGCCGCTGCGGCCCGCCCGGTAATCCAGCGGCATGACTTCATCGCCGCTTAGCGATAGCGGCAATCCAGGCCAGAGGGCAACGTCGTTGGGCAAGTCGCACCAGGTCAAACTATTTGGCATTACAGCTCCTGAAAAAAGATAAAGGCCGGTACAAAAGAACGCATGAGGCTACCTTGTCCAGGTCGCTTCTGGCAACATTAAAGTAAGCAATTTTCCTGAGGCGCATTATGGCTCGAGCAAAAATGAAATTCAGGCTTCATCGTGCAGTGATTGTACTTTTCTGTCTTGCACTTTTGGTAGCGCTGATGCAGGGCGCGTCATGGTTCAGCCAGGGGCATCAGCAGGCCCGCAACATCCAGCTTGAAGAGCTGGCCCGCACGCTGGCGCGCCAGGTCAGCTTCAGCCTGATTCCCTTGATGAAATCAGAAAACCCGGATGAAAAACGCATCAATGCCATGCTGACTTTACTCACCCGCGACAGCCGGATTCTGGATGCAGGCGTCTATAACGATGAAGGCGAGCGGGTTGCCCGGGCAGGTGAAGGCATCGATGTGCGTGACCGTCTGGCATTAGATGGTAAAAAAGCAGGCAGCTATTTTAACCAGCAAATTATCGAACCCATTATCGACAAAGAGAGCCCCATCGGCTATCTGCGCATCACGCTTGATACCCATAGCCTGCCCACGGAAGCCAAACAGGTGGATAACACCACCAATATTCTGCGCCTGATGATGCTGCTGGCGCTGGCGATTGGCATCGTTCTGACCCGCACGCTGTTGCAGGGCAAACGCACCCGCTGGCAACAGTCACCCTTTCTTCTTACCGCCAATACTGAGGTGAAAGAAGATGAAGAAAAGGACTCCTGATATGTCTACGTTACGCCTGCTTATTTCTGACTCGCACGATCCCTGGTTCAACCTGGCGGTAGAAGAGTGTATTTTCCGCCAGATGCCAGCTACACAGCGCGTGCTCTTTTTATGGCGCAACGCCGACACGGTGGTGATTGGCCGGGCGCAAAACCCGTGGAAAGAGTGCAACACCCGGCGCATGGAAGAAGACAACGTGCGGCTGGCAAGGCGCAGCAGCGGCGGCGGCGCGGTGTTTCATGATTTAGGTAATACCTGCTTCACCTTTATGGCTGGAAAACCGGAATATGATAAAAGCGTGTCGACGGCCATCGTCGTCAATGCCCTGAATTCGCTGGGCATCAATGCCAAAGCGTCCGGACGAAACGATCTGGAAGTGTTAACTGCCGAAGGCGCGCGCAAAGTTTCAGGCTCGGCCTATAAAGAGACAATGGATCGCGGCTTCCACCACGGTACCCTGCTGCTGAATGCAGATTTAAGCCGTCTGGCGAACTATCTCAATCCGGATCCTAAAAAACTGCTGGCAAAAGGCATCACTTCCGTCCGTGGGCGAGTAACCAACCTGAGCGATCTGCTGCCGGGCCTGACTTACGAAGATATTTTTGCGGCGGTACGCGAAGCTTTCTTTGACTATTACGGCGAGCGCGTTGAAGCCGAGCATATCTCGCCGCAGGCCCTGCCAGATTTACCCGCCTTCGCCGAAACTTTTGCGCGCCAGAGCAGCTGGGAGTGGAACTTCGGTCAGGCTCCGGCGTTTTCCCATCTTCTGGATGAACGCTTCACCTGGGGCGGTGTGGAGCTGCACTTTGACATCGAAAAGGGCCATATCACCCGCACGCAAATGTTCACCGATAGCCTGAATCCCGCGCCGCTCGAAGCGCTGGCCGCCCGGCTTCAGGGCTGTTTATATCGCAGCGATATGCTGCAACAGCAGTGCGCAACGCTGATTGCTGACTTCCCGGAACAGGAAATGGAACTGCGTGAACTTAGCGCGTGGATTGCGCGGACGTTGCGCTAGGCAAGACGCAGGATGCTTGCCTCAACCGCATCAAGCTGATGCGCCATCTTCCCGCTCAGCTCGCGGAACCCTTCACTGATGGCCTGGTTCTGGCTTGCTGCAAGCCAGAACCGTCGGGCTAACGGCAATATCTCCTGCCAGACATCGCGCGGCACCAGCGGATTGCGGCCCTTGCAGCAATAAATCCGTTAATGCGCTCATATGAATAGATTCTTGAATAGATACCTGGTTAGATTTATAGCGCTAAGCGACTGATGGGTAAAGCGGTGCCTGATAAAAGAGGGGGAATGCTGAATAGACAGCTGAAAAAAGAGCGCTTCACAGCGCCCTTCTGGAATTACTCTTTATCGCCTAACAATACGGATTCAAGGGCAATCTTGATCATATCGTTAAAGGTGGTCTGGCGTTCCGCCGCGGTGGTCTGCTCGTGGGTACGGATATGGTCAGACACGGTGCAGATGGTCAGGGCTTTCGCGCCATATTCTGCCGCCACGCCGTAGATGCCGGCCGCTTCCATTTCCACGCCCAGGATGCCGTATTTTTCCATCACGTCAAACATTGACGGGTCCGGCGTATAGAAAAGATCGGCAGAGAAGATATTGCCTACGCGAGC
This sequence comes from Buttiauxella sp., assembly GCA_032051265.1. Lineage (GTDB taxonomy): Bacteria > Pseudomonadota > Gammaproteobacteria > Enterobacterales > Enterobacteriaceae > Dryocola. Next base: position 234,161 of record DAMBYU010000004.1, on the reverse strand, counting down.
TTCAACACCCAGCGCTTTAGCCGCATCAACCGCGTTACGAACCATGTCGAAGTCCGCGATGGCGGCAAAGTCATGATCTTTGAAACGCAGGCGGTTCACTTTGGAATCGGTACATGCGCCCATGCCGATAACCACGTCACGCAGCTTCACGTCAGCACGAACCGCGCCGCAGGAACCCACACGAATGATTTTCTTCACGCCAAAATCGGTAATCAGTTCTTTGGTGTAGATAGAGCAGGATGGGATACCCATGCCGTGACCCATGACGGATACCTTACGGCCTTTATAAGTCCCGGTGTAACCCAACATGCCGCGCACGTTGTTCACTTCACGCACGTCCTCGAAGAACGTCTCAGCGATATGTTTCGCGCGCAGCGGGTCACCCGGCATCAATACGACGTCTGCGAAATCACCCATCTCTGCGTTAATATGTGGCGTTGCCATCTTTATATTCCTTGATTTAAAAAGGTACAGTGCGGGCGGAGCATGTCCGCCCGACGAAATCACAGCATGTTTTTGCCATAGTCCATGTCGCTCAGGCCGAAGTATTTCGCCACGGTCTGCCCGATGTCGGCAAAGCTTTCACGGTGGCCCAGGGAGCCGGCTTTGACTTTCTGGCCGTAAACCAGCACAGGGATATGCTCACGAGTGTGATCGGTGCCTTTCCAGGTCGGGTCGCATCCGTGGTCCGCGGTGAGGATCAAAATATCGTTCTCTTTAAGCAGCTCCATCAGTTCCGGCAGGCGGCGGTCAAATAGCTCAAGGCCTGCGGCATAGCCCGCAACGTCACGGCGGTGGCCCCAGGAAGAGTCAAAATCAACGAAGTTGGTGAACACAATAGTGTCGTCGCCTGCTTCCTTCATCTCTTTGATGGTGGCATCAAACAGCGCATCCAGACCGGTCGCTTTCACTTTTTTAGTGATGCCGACGTGCGCATAGATATCTGCGATTTTACCCACGGAAACCACCTGGCCGTTTTTCTCTTCGACCAGTTTTTTCAGCACGGTTGGCGCTGGCGGCTCAACGGCCAGGTCGTGACGGTTACCTGTACGCTGGAAGTTACCCGGTTTGTCGCCGATAAATGGACGAGCGATAACGCGGCCAATGTTATAGCCGCCTTCGGTCAGCTCAACGCGTGCGATCTCGCACAGTTCGTAGAGTTTATCCAGGCCGTAGGTTTCTTCGTGGCAAGCAATCTGGAACACGGAGTCAGCGGAGGTATAGAAAATCGGCTTGCCGGTTTTCATATGCTCTTCGCCCAGCTCATCCAGAATCACGGTACCGGAAGAGTGGCAGTTGCCCAGGTAGCCTGGCAGATTCGCACGCGCAACCAGTTTATCCAGCAGCTCCTGCGGGAAGCTGTTTTGCGTATCAGAGAAGTAGCCCCAGTCGAACAGCACAGGCACGCCTGCGATTTCCCAGTGGCCGGACGGGGTGTCTTTGCCGGATGAAAGTTCGTGAGCCCAGCCGTAAGCGCCAATCACTTCAGCGTCACCGTCCATGCCCGCCGCAACGCTACCAGTCGAGCCTTCATGGGCTTTCACCAGCCCCAGGCGGGTAAGGTTTGGCAGGGTTAGCGGGCCTTTACGGCCATTATCCGCTTCACCCTTTGCGCAGGCCTCTGCAATGTGGCCTAAAGTATCCGCCCCGACGTCGCCGAAGCGCTCAGCATCTTCAGTAGCACCGATGCCGAAGGAGTCCAGCACCATAATAAATGCACGTTTCATATGTTCTCCGTATCTTGTGCTCTATAAAAAAGCGATCAGATCAGTATACCGTTATTCGGTGATTCGGCGATAGACCGTCGGCGTTTCCTGCGGCGCTTTATCGTCAAGCGTAATTGCCGCTTTCACCGCTTTTGCCGCTTCCTGCCAGCTTGATTCATCTTTAGCGTGAATAACGGCCAGCGGACGCGAGGTATCAACGGAGTCGCCCAGGCGCGCCATTTCGGTGAAGCCCACGCTGTAGTCGATAGTATCGGAAGCCTGACGGCGACCGCCGCCCATAGAAACCACGGCCATACCCAACGCCCGGGTGTCCATTTCGCTCACAAAACCGGTGCGGTCAGCGTAGACCGCTTTGCTCAGTACGGCGGTTGGCAGGTATTTCGCATAGTTTTCAACGAAGTCAGCCGGGCCTTTTTGCGCCGCAACCATACGGCCAAACACTTCCGCCGCTTTGCCGTTGTCCAGCACGGCCTGAAGCTTAGCGCGCGCTTCCGCTTCATCTTTGGCAAGTTTGCCGGAAAGCAGCATTTCCACACAAAGCGCCATAGTCACTTCCAGCAGGCGCGGATTACGGTATTCGCCGGTGAGGAACTGTACCGCTTCGCGCACTTCAACCGCGTTACCCGCGCTGGAAGCCAGCACCTGGTTCATGTCGGTCAGCAGCGCGGTGGTTTTGACGCCAGCACCGTTGGCAACCCCAACAATCGCTTCCGCAAGTTCGGCAGATAGCTCATAAGTTGGCATAAATGCGCCGCTGCCCACCTTCACATCCATCACCAGCGCATCCAAACCTTCCGCCAGTTTCTTCGCCAGAATAGAACCGGTGATAAGCGGGATAGAGTCTACGGTCGCGGTAATATCACGCGTGGCGTAGAAACGTTTATCCGCAGGGGCTAACGAGTTGGTCTGGCCGATAATCGCCACGCCGACATTTTTAATAATGTCGCGGAAGCGGTTATCGTCAGGGAAAATATCAAATCCCGGGATCGCTTCGAGTTTATCGAGCGTACCGCCGGTGTGGCCCAGTCCGCGGCCAGAGATCATCGGAATATAGCCGCCGCATGCCGCCACCATCGGGCCGAGCATCAGTGAAGTCACATCGCCCACGCCGCCGGTGGAATGCTTATCCACAATTGGGCCGTTGAGATTAAGGCTCTTCCAGTCCAGCACGGTGCCTGAATCTCGCATCGCCATCGTCAGCGACACGCGTTCCGGCATGGTCATATCATGGAAGAAGATGGTCATCGCCAGCGCGGCAATCTGTCCTTCGGAAACGGTATTGTCGCGAATGCCGTTAATGAAGAAACGAATCTCTTCGTCGCTTAACGGCAGGCCATCACGTTTTTTACGAATAATTTCTTGAGCGAGAAACAAGGTAACCCCCTGAGTTCATCAGGTAAATGCGGCGGTGAACCCGCCGCCGGAAGAGATCAGTAGCTGCTTGCGCTTTTGCCATCGCCGTGGCCCAGCGCTTTTAACAGGCTGGCCAGCAGGCTGGATGCGCCAAAGCGGTAGTGGCGGGAATCAGCCCAGTCAGCGCCGAAGAGTTCATCGGCAATAGACAGGAACAGCGCTGCATCTTCAGCGCTACGCACGCCGCCTGCAGGTTTGAAACCAACGGTTTTTTCCACGCCCATATCACGGATAACTTCCATCATGATGCGTGCGCTTTCAGGCGTCGCGTTGACCGGCACTTTACCGGTAGAGGTTTTAATGAAATCGGCACCCGCGTTGATAGCGATTTCAGAAGCCTTACGAATAAGCGCTTCTTCTTTCAGCTCGCCGGTTTCGATGATCACTTTAAGCAACACGTTCGCCGCAGCACAGGCTTCTTTACAGGCTTTCACCAGGTCAAAACCAACCTGCTCGTTGCCGGCAATCAGCGCGCGGTACGGGAACACCACGTCCACTTCGTCTGCGCCGTAAGCGATAGCGGCACGGGTTTCTGCCAGGGCGATTTCGATATCGTCATTGCCGTGTGGGAAGTTGGTGACGGTAGCGATACGGATATCCGGCGTGCCCTGCTCTTTGAGGGTTTTACGTGCGATCGGAATAAAACGTGGGTAGATGCAAATCGCTGCGGTGTTGCCTGCTGCGGTTTTCGCCTGATGGCACAGCGCGATGACTTTCTCATTGGTGTCATCATCGTTCAGGGTGGTCAGGTCCATCAGTTTCAGCGCGCGCAGGCTGCTTGCAGTTAAATCGGTCATAACGTTCTCCAACAGAAGATACAGAAGTCTCGGGCTTGCGAAACTCAACACGTTGGAGCGGACTTGGTTCCATGAAGAGGAGAGGCAACCCGGGTCGCCATCACGTTGAGATCCTTCTCACCGCACATTGCCGGTAGCAATGTTATAATTCTAACACTCGCTACCTGGGCAAGTTGTGTATTGCTTCACAAAAGCCAAAGGCGGAATTACATACTTTCCCTAGTATAAGTGATTTAACGAACAAAATAACGCGATAAAATGCCTGGCCTGTGCGAAAAATGGCTGGCAGGACGCCAGCCAGAGCGTTACGCATAATGTTATAATTCTAACATTGACGATGCATCGCTATAGCGAGAGGAAGACGCCTGCGATAGTTGCGCTCATCAGGTTGGAGAGCGTACCTGCCGCCACCGCCTTCAGGCCAAGCTGGGCAATCTCGTGGCGACGGTTTGGCGCCATGCTGCCGAGGCCGCCTATCAGAATCGCTATAGAAGAAAGGTTAGCAAACCCACACAGCGCGAAGGAAATAATTGCTTTCGTGTGGTCAGAAAGAACCTGTAATCCGGCAGCCGCAACGGTCGCGTCATCCTTAAGGTATTCACCAAAGTTCAGGTAAGCCACGAATTCGTTGATGATAAGCTTCTGGCCGATAAACGAACCTGCCACGTTCGCTTCACTCCACGGCACGCCGATAATCCACGCCAGCGGCGAGAATACCCAGCCCAGGATCAATTCCATTGAAAGCTGCGGATAGTTAAACCAGCCGCCAATCCCCGAGAGCATGCCGTTAAGCAGCGCGATCAGCGCCACAAACGCCAGTAACATTGCCCCCACGTTCAGCGCCAGCTGCATACCAGACGCAGCGCCGGAAGCGGCGGCATCCAGCACGTTTGCCGGACGATCGGGATCGTTTTTCATCGATTCCAGTTCAGGCGCATCATTCGGCACTTCTGTTTCCGGCAGGATCAGTTTGGCGAACAGCAGACCGCCGGGCGCTGCCATAAACGACGCGGCAATCAGGTATTCCAGCGGCACGCCCATTTGCGCATATCCCGCCAGCACGGAACCGGCAACGGAAGCCAGGCCGCCGCACATCACCGCGAACAGCTCGGAACGGGTCATCGTTGCGATATAAGGACGAACAACCAGCGGAGCTTCGGTTTGTCCTACGAAAATATTCGCCGTGGCTGAAAGGGATTCAGTACGGGATGTCTTCAGCATCTTACGCAGGCCGCCGCCGAGCAGACGAATAACAAGCTGCATAATGCCGAGGTAATACAGCACGGCAATCAGCGAGGAGAAGAAGACGATGATCGGCAATACGCGCAGCGCAAACACAAAGCCGCCGCCGCCGAATACTTCGAACATCTTATCGGAAACCAGCCCACCGAACAGGAACGAGATCCCCGCGTTGCCGTAGGCAATCACGTTTGCGACCCCTTCTGACATAGCGAGCAATACTTTGCGTCCCACCGGTACATAAAGAATTAACGCGCCGATACCAACCTGAATCAGCCAGGCGCCCAGTACGGTACGTAGATTAATGGCTTTACGGTTACTGGAGAGTAAAACAGCGATCAGCAGCAGTACTATCATGCCGACCAGCCCCATGAGGATTTGCATACAGTTTCCCTGTGTATTATATGGAAATAAAAAAGTGCAACAGTTTTCGCCCAACGCGCGGATTATAGCCGCAGGTGTCGGACAAACTGCTATCGCTATCACTTATTTCTACAAATCCACAGAAACGTTTATCCTATAAAGTGATGTACATCACACCATTTTATTGAGTAATCACCAGCGGAATAATTTGTCTGCGTTGTAAACCAGCGCGCTGGCAATCTCTTGCGCGGGCTCCGGGCGCAGCTCACACAGTATCCTGAAGACATCTGCAACGCGTTCCGGGCGGTTTGGCTGACCCTGCCAGCCGTTAAGCGGCATGTCCGGAGCATCTGTTTCCAGCAGCAATGAGGAAAGGGGGAGACGAGCTATAACGTCGCGGGTTTTGCTGGCCCGGGGATAAGTAATGGTGCCCCCAACGCCGAGGAAATAACCCAGTTCGACAAACCGCTCGGCCTGTTGCAGGCTTCCGGCAAACGCGTGTACTACGCCGGTGCGCGGTAAATCGTGACGTTTAAGGTGCATGGCCAGTTTGTCATGGGTGCGGCGCGAATGAAGGATCGCCGGCAGTTCATAACGTTTGGCCAGTTTCAGCTGCGCATCAAGAAGGGCTTCTTGTCGCTCAAACATCGGATCGTTCATGTAGAGATCGAGACCGATCTCGCCTATCGCCACCAGCTTGCCTGCACGCTGTTTAAGATGATGTTCCAGCAAGGCCAGGGAAGCGTCCTGATGCTTATGAATAACAATCGGATGCAGGCCAATCGCGGCATACAGAGCAGAATGCTGCTCCGCCAGCGCCAGCACGCCAGCAAAACGCTCCGCTTCAATCGCCGGGACGATAATTTTCTCCACCCCCGCCTGCTGCGCTAACGCGAGGCTATTGGCTTCGTCGCCGGTGAAAGGCGGGAAATCAAAATGACAGTGGGTATCGTAAAATGTAGCCATTACGCCGTGTCCTCATTGTTAAAAGAGGCATCGTTGGCTTCTGGCGCTTCCAGCACGGTTTTGATCAGCGGCTCATTCGCTACGACCGCAGGCGGCACAACCAGCGGCCCCGGCGTAATAATAGGTGGGCGATGACGTTTGATTGGCGGCTTAGCGGCCAGTTGCCTGCCGACCGTGGCGAGGAAGTAGCGCCCGCACAGGCGTCCCGTTTTGTAGTCGGCATTCAGCGACGGCAGGCGGCTGCCCAGCGCAATGCTCATCAGCGGCTTAGGAGGGTAAATTTCAAAGATGCGCAGTTTACCCGGCGGTTTTTCAATAAAACCCTGAATATCCCGGTAGCTGGTCTCATGATGCTGCACCAGATTAAGCAGCGGTTGCAGACTGCTGTCGCCCAGCCAGCGCTCCATACGCTTAAACCACTCCGGCGTGTAATACATTTGTGAAGGAACGGTGCGGATTACTACCAGCGTATCGGCGCCCAGGCGCGCGGCTTCACGAACCGGAATAGCATCGCTGATACCGCCATCCTGATAGCTGATGCCTTCGATATCCACGCCGGTACGATAAAACCCGGGAATAGCGCTCGAAGCCTTGATGATGTTCAGCCACGTATCGCTGGTCGGCGAGAAGTAGCCCGGCGAATAGTCATCGCTGCGGCATGCGCACATATAAAACTGTTTACCCGTCTCGAAAAGCTGGTCTGCATGGGACATAGAGAGCGGAAGTTTTGCCGCCGTTGATTCAACAAGCCAGTCGAGGTCAATCAGATTGCCCCCGCGCACAAAACGCAGCGGATCGAAGAAGTCGCGGGTTGTCGTAAAGCGAGTAATCACGCGGCGCGCGTAGCCTGGTTGATTACAAACGTAAGCTGAAAGGTTCTGTGCTCCAGCCGAGGTGCCCAGGAAGAGATCGAAAGGGTTAAAATCGGCGCGCATGAATTCGTCCAGCACCCCGGCGGTGAAAATCCCGCGCTGTCCGCCACCTTCGCAAATAATGGCGACTTTACCCGGACAAAACAGATTAACGGCAAGCGGCGCAATATTGCCAAGCGTTACGGGTATACGTTGTCCCACACGGCTTCCCTGAACTGGAGTTATTTTTGTCAGCTACCCACCAACATTCGGGGGAGTACAAACGCGAGAGCCAGTCATAAATGACTGGCTCTGGGGTCGGTCTCTTACTGTTATAGCACGCTATGGACGCCTACGGCCCATAAACAGGCTGACCAGGAACAGAATAATACCTACCACGAAGACAATTTTTGCAGCACCCGCTGCGGTACCAGCCAGGCCACCAAAGCCCAAAGCTGCTGCAATCAACGCGATAACCAGAAAAATAATGCCCCAACGAAACATAAGCCTCTCCTTAAACCATAGTGAACTCGAATCGCTTCTTAATGAGTGCCTTCAGGCTGCTCACTGGCGATATATGAGTAGCGGTAGTGCTGACTGATTCCCCCGGCTAACCCAGGGGAATGAGTTTCGGTATGCTGCAATTACTGCACTTTCAGATCGTTCTTCACGCTCTTCACGCCATCAACGGCTTTTGCAATGCTCTCAGCACGTTCGGACTGAGCGTCAGACTTCACGTGGCCTGAAAGCTGGACGACGCCATCGGTGGTTTCCACTTTGACATTCCGTGACGGCACGATGTCGTCTGCTAATAGTTTAGCCTTGATTTCGCTGGTGGTGGCGGCATCACCGGCATAACCGCTTACCGATTTTTCTTTCCCATCGCGCACGTGAAGCTTATCGCTTACGGAGGAGACGCCTTCAACGCCTTTAGCAACGGATACGGCTTGCTCCGCCTGAGCCTGGCTTTCAACAAAACCGCTCAGCGTCACAACTTTTTTCTCGGTTTTCACCGAAATATCGGTGCTTTTAATATTTTCATCGTCCACCAGCGCGGCTTTTACTTTCGCGGTGATGGCGCTGTCGTCCATGAAATTACCGACTTTATTCATAGAGCTATCGATTTTTTCCCCTGTGGAGTCAGCTGCTGATTCAGCCTTATTCGTCATGGTCTCTTCCGCAAGGGCAGAACCGCTTGCCAGAACCGAACCCAGAACCACCGCCAGCAGAGTTTTCGAAATCTTAGTCGTAGTCATCGATTTATTCCTGTAAGTTTGCTCAGAATTTGAGCTCTAAGCCACAACGTGGCAGCTTTGCTGTAAAGGCAAAAGCCTAAGCTTGCTCTCAGTCTGTGGCTTGCGTGATAACCAAAATCTATGGCTATACGCCCTATCCGATATCACGCCCTTCATGAGTTAAAGCAGTTATTAATATCGCGATAACAAACCTTCACTGAAAAACATCCCGTAAAAATGTTAATGAATGGGATATTTATCCGTTCGTGTCGTCATTACTTTGTTAAATATAGATCACAATCGCAAAATTGCATGGTGGCGGCGGTTGAAAAACAGGCGAATAGCGATGAATTACAGGAAATTAAGAACAATCCGCAAGGGATTAATAAGACAGGAAAAGTAGCAGGACACGGCGGCTGCCGCGTCCTGCAAGGGATTAATGCTCGCGGGTTTTGCGGAACACGACATCCGGGTAACGATCTTGCGTCAGGTTAAGGTTAACCATGGTTGGCGCGATATACGCCAGGTTATCCCCGCCATCAAGCGCCAGCTGTACTTCGTTTTTACGTTTAAACTCTTCGAACTTTTTCACATCGTTGCTTTCAACCCAGCGAGCCGTCGACACGTTAACGGATTCGTAAATCGCCTCGACGTTATATTCGCTTTTAAGCCTTGCAACCACGACGTCAAACTGCAGCACGCCCACGGCACCCACGATAAGGTCGTTGTTGGTGATTGGACGGAACACCTGCACCGCGCCTTCCTCAGAAAGCTGAACCAGACCTTTAAGCAGCTGCTTCTGCTTGAGCGGGTCGCGCAGGCGAATACGACGGAACAGTTCCGGTGCGAAGTTAGGGATACCGGTGAACTTCATCATTTCACCCTGGGTGAAGGTATCACCAATCTGAATGGTGCCATGGTTGTGCAGACCGATAATGTCGCCCGGGTACGCTTCTTCAACGTGCGAACGGTCGCCTGCCATAAAGGTCAGCGCATCGGAAATCACCACGTCTTTGCCGGTGCGAACCTGGCGCAGCTTCATCCCTTTTTCATATTTACCGGAAACCACGCGCATAAAGGCTACGCGGTCACGGTGTTTCGGATCCATGTTGGCCTGAATCTTAAACACGAAGCCGGTGAATTTCTCTTCTGCGGCTTCCACTTCACGGGTATCGGTTTTACGCGGCATCGGGGCTGGCGCCCACTCAACCAGGCCATCCAGCATATGGTCGACGCCAAAGTTACCCAGCGCGGTACCGAAGAAGACCGGCGTCAGCTCCCCTTCAAGGAAAAGTTCACGATCGAACTCGTGAGACGCCCCCTGAACCAGCTCCAGCTCATCGCGGAGTTGCGTGGCCAGCTCCTCACCTACAGCGACATCAAGCTCGGGATTATCTAACCCTTTAACAACGCGCACTTCCTGAATGGTGTGGCCTTTACCGGTCTGGTAAAGGTAGGTTTCGTCTTTATAAAGGTGGTAAACGCCTTTGAACAGCTTGCCGCAGCCGATAGGCCAGGTGATCGGCGAACAGGCGATTTTCAACTCGCGCTCGACTTCGTCCAGCACTTCCATCGGATCGCGGATGTCGCGGTCCAGTTTGTTCATAAAGGTGAGGATCGGCGTATCGCGCAGACGGGTAACTTCCATCAGCTTACGGGTCCTGTCCTCAACGCCTTTCGCAGCATCGATAACCATCAGGCAGCAGTCCACCGCCGTTAGCGTGCGGTAGGTATCTTCGGAGAAGTCTTCATGCCCCGGGGTATCAAGCAGGTTGACCAGGCTGTCGCGATAGGGGAACTGCATGACGGACGTGGTAATGGAAATACCACGCTGCTTTTCCATTTCCATCCAGTCGGATTTTGCATGCTGGCTTGAGCCGCGGCCTTTTACGGTACCGGCGGTCTGGATCGCCTGTCCGAACAGCAGCACTTTTTCAGTGATGGTCGTTTTACCGGCATCCGGGTGGGAGATGATCGCAAAGGTGCGGCGTTTCGACACCTCTTGCAGATAAGGAGACAAAGTCATAATTGTATCTTCTGTGAATGCGCGCGGCTCCGGGCCACGCGGCTAATGAACGTATTCTGGCGGCTATTTTACCCATCAGGGCGGGTTTAACAATCATGGCTTACACAACAGTTGCTCCAGTTCACTGAGCGAGGAGACCTGCCACGTCGGATGAATTCCTTCCGGCAGGCTGCGCCCGTGGGCATTTAACCAGCAGGTCGCAAGACCGGCATTCATCCCACCCAGAATATCCGATTCAGCGGTATCGCCCACCATCATTACGCGCTCGCGCGGCGGGTTGCCCATTTGCCCGAGAGCATAATCGAAAATTCTGCGGTCCGGTTTAGCGACGCCAATCTGCTCGGAAATCACCAGCAGATCGAAAAAGTCCCTCAGGCCGGTACGCTCCAGACGAATTTGCTGTAGCGCTGTAAAGCCGTTGGTGATGATGCCAAGTTTAGCCTTGCCTTTAAGGGCGTCGAGCAGCGAGATGGCACCCGGCAGCGGCGCGCAAATTTCGGCCATCGCATTCAAAAACGCGGCATTCAAATCACCTGCGGGTACGCTTAGCCTTTCAGACCAGCTCTGAAAACGCTGGTGCTGGAGCTGCAGGGCATTGATGGCGCCGTTCTGATAATCCACCCATAAAGGTTTATTGATTGCCTGGTAATGCTGGAAATCTTCGGCGGTGAACGTCACGCTATAGTCGAGAAACATCCGCTGTAAGCCGCCGAAAGCGTCAAAAGTAAATAACGTTTCGTCGGCATCAAATAAAATCCAGTCCCAGTTCATCAACATACCTTTTATTAATTGATACCCTTAATAATTCGGCTATTTTAGCCCAGCGGTAACGCCATGATAATGGCGTCTTCCCTGCCCTCTTTCGTCGGGTAATAGTTGCGGCGAATCGTCGCCTCGTTAAAGCCCAGGCTCTCGTAGAGTGCAATAGCCGCAATGTTCGAGGCGCGCACTTCAAGCCACAGGGTGAAGACCTCTCTCTTTTCCAGCTCGCTGATTATATGCTCCAGCAGCTGACGGCCTAATCCTTTGCGCTGATAAGCAGGATCGACCGCAATATTGAATAACGTGGCCTCATCGAGGACAACCTGCGTCACGGCAAACGCCGCCATCTCGCCATCGACATCAAGCCGCAAATTGAAATAGCGCTCGCCCTGATTGCTGGCGAAGGTTTTTTCACTCCATGGAAAAGCATGGCTGCGCTGTTCGATGGCGTAAGCCGCCGCTAAGTCACTCGGCTTCAGGGAATAAATCGTGTTCATGTTCGCAAATCTGCTGCCACAGCGCCTGTCGCGCGCCGCCATTGTGATAAAGCTCGTCTAAAGCTGGAGTCGTCAACTGCGTGCCGGGGAGGGAGAGCGGTTCATTAACGCCCAGCCGCCAGCTGTTACAGCGGGTATCGGCTGGCAGCATCGCCGCGCGTTCTGGCGTCAGCTGCAACACCTGCTGGGCCGTCAGCGCCAGGCTGCGTAACACATCGCTCACCAGGGGATCGCTTAACGCCGGGAGGTCCTGTGCGACCATCACCAGCCGGGTGTTCGCCTGCAGTGAAACGGCAATTTCACCCTGCAACGCCAAAGGTCGCCGCAGCTCCCACCGGGTAATCCCCAGTTGCCCTAATAGCCAGTCGCGTCGCGAAGTCATAACGAAACCTTAAGAGTGCCAATTGGGGCGCAAATATAGCAAATACATCGAATGTGCGCCATTAAACCTCTATAATCCCGGCTCTGATTTCCCAGGAGTATGTTGATGACTGCGTTAACCCCGGCAAGCGAAGTGCTGCTGCGCCACAGCGATGATTTTACCGAGAGCCGCGTACTGTTTGCCGGTGACTTACAAGACGATCTGCCCGCCCGTTTTGACACTGCGGCAAGCCGCGCCCACACCCAGCAGTTTCATCACTGGCAGGGACTGAGCGCCCAGATGGGCGAAAATGCGCAGTATGGCCTGGTAGCGGGTGGTGACATCATTGGCGACAGCAATACGCTGATTTACTACTGGCCGAAGAACAAGCCGGAAGCGCATTTCCAGCTGATGAATATCCTCTCCCTGATGCCGGTTGGCTGCGATGTATTCGTGGTGGGCGAGAACCGTAGCGGCGTGCGAAGCGCCGAGCAAATGCTTGAAGCGTACTGCCCGCTGACCAAAATCGACAGCGCGCGTCGTTGCGGCTTGTACCATGGCCGTCTTGAAACGCAGCCGCAGTTCGATGAACAAGCGTGGTGGGATGAATACCCGCATGAAGGCATGACGGTGAAAACCCTGCCGGGCGTCTTCAGCCGCGACGGCCTGGATACCGGCAGCAAGCTGCTGCTTTCCACCCTGACGCCGCACACCAGGGGTAAAGTGCTGGACGTAGGCTGCGGCGCGGGCGTTCTCGCCATTACGCTCGCCAGCCACTCCCCAAAAGTTCGCCTGACGTTATGCGACGTTAGCGCACCGGCGGTTGCAGCCAGCCGCGCAACGCTTGCGGCGAACGGGATTGAAGGGGAAGTCATCGCCAGCAACGTCTATTCCGAAATAACTGGCCGTTTCGACATGATTATCTCCAACCCGCCGTTCCACGACGGGATGCAAACCAGCCTGGATGCCGCCCATCAGCTGATTCGCGGTGCGGTACGCCACCTGAGCACGGGCGGTGAGTTAAGGATCGTCGCCAACGCCTTCCTGGCCTATCCGAACATCCTCGACGAAGCCTTCGGCAACCATGAAGTGATAGCCCAGACGGGCCGCTTTAAGGTTTATCGTGCGGTGCTGGGGCGCGGCGCTAAAAAGCGTTAATACCGCAGCGGCGCCGCTTTTTGCAGCAATTGCGGAAGCTGCGCCAAATTAACTGTTGACGAAGTTCAGAAAACATCTAGAATGCGCCTCCGTGGTTGTGATACTTCGGTATTACAGGTATGCGAAGGTGGCGGAATTGGTAGACGCGCTAGCTTCAGGTGTTAGTGTTCTTACGGACGTGAGGGTTCAAGTCCCTCTCTTCGCACCACCAACAACCACGCAAGATATCGTTCGCACTGCGCGAAGGTGGCGGAATTGGTAGACGCGCTAGCTTCAGGTGTTAGTGTTCTTACGGACGTGAGGGTTCAAGTCCCTCTCTTCGCACCAATGCGAAGACGATATCAAAAATACCAGTGCGAAGGTGGCGGAATTGGTAGACGCGCTAGCTTCAGGTGTTAGTGTCCTAACGGACGTGAGGGTTCAAGTCCCTCTCTTCGCACCACTTCTTTGTTGTTTCCCAGAACTTTTTCAGCCCTTCCTCGTTTTTTCCTGCATTTTTTACCTCATTCCCGTATTCATCATCACCAACGCAAGCCCGCTGGCAAATGCGATGCCTGACGGTAGCAGTACATAATGACGTAGCCGCCCGTGAAACAGCATTGCCGTAGATGCGACTAACCCCAGCACCATCAGCGCGCGCCACTGGCTAAAGGAGAGATCCATGTACACCAGTCCCGCGACTATCAGACCCGGCACCAGAGTCCCCCAGGCGCTTTCAAGCGGTCGTTGCAACATATTGTCTATCTCATCAATTGGTAATGATAACCAATATCATATGATAAAGTTTCTCAATTGTCAGCCCTCAGCGGAACCTTTTCAGGCTGAATGTGAGCCTTGCTGAACATCAGATGACAGGTATTCACGAAGGTGATAGATTTAGCGACAACGTTAATAAGATTTATCAAAACAAAACGCATAACGTTAATCAGCTATCCGCAAATGTAACTTTAAAGCAATGCAAATTCGCACCTCCCACATCCGGCCGAAAGAATTAATTTAGCTATGAGCGCAAAGAACTGGCGTGCATTAATTAAAGAGAAGCATCAACTCTCTTTACGTTTATTTTTATTACTGAACGCAATATCAGCCTGTTTCAGCATGGCGAGTCCGACCCTGCATGGCATAGCCATCACCGTGCCTGTCATTCTGGTGCTGTTATCCAGCACGGCCTTTTTTATCTGGCAATCGTTTGATAAGAAAAGATTAATCAGTATTAATGTAGTGTCGTTTTTACTGGGCGTATTATGGGCCTAGCATATCGTTATTAAAAATAGCGACGTTGCCGATACCGACGCCTCGTTTTTAATAATGGTGCTGCTAACCATTCTGTTTATTGGTTCTATCTCTTTTATCAACAATTTACGGGCATTTACCTTACATTGCCTGCCGGTGACTTTAACCATTTTGTGGCTCGATCAGGGTGAGCACTGGCTGCGCGTTCTTTACTCTATCGCGCTTCCCGGTATCGGCATCACCATCCAACATATCATTCAGCGCCGTAATGATAAGTTCACTCAGCGGCTGATGAACAAGCTGCTGGAAGAGAAAGAGACGCTCAGCGATCTGAGCATGATCGACCCGCTCACCGGCCTGTATAACCGCCGCGGCTTTCAAAACCGTCTTGAGAATGTCATGGCGGCAGGCAGCGGCAACCATTACGTGCTGCTGCTCGATATCGATCATTTTAAAGCCTACAACGATAACTACGGCCACAGCATGGGCGACCAGGCGTTAATCCGCGTTTCTGCTGCCGTCCGCGATGCGGTACGCTCCCGGGACATCGTCACCCGCTACGGCGGCGAAGAATTCATGGTCCTGCTGACCAACATTAATGCCGACATCGCCCTGCAAACCGCTGAGCGTATCCGGCAACGTGTTTACGATCTGAAAATTCTGCATCTGTTTAATGAACAGGTGGCGACTAATGTCACTATCAGTATTGGCCTTGCCCCACTCAACGACGGTGGTATAGAAGAAGCCTTAAGGCTTGCTGATAAAGCGCTTTATCGTGCCAAGCACCAGGGGCGTAATAGCATTCTCACCAGCGGATCGCTACAGGCGGCGTGAATAACGCCGCTCTTTTGCAGCACTTCCCTTCAGCGCGCACATTTTCAGCTTGCTAACGGCTTTGCCTATAGTTAGGATTGGCAATCATTATCATTTAGATTACCGGTCGTATCAGGCGATGGCGCTTCAGTCCCAACAATTTATCGATGACATGGCATGGCAGACGCCTTTTCGGCGCGCTGAGCCATCGCTTGCGGACGAATTGCGCGCCCACTTCACCTCACATCGTGCCTGGTTTAACGATATCGTTAAGCTCAACGAAGCTGCGCCTGATCAAGCGCTGACCTTCTATCAGTGGGCTCAGCCGGCAACCTTAACCTCCCTGATGGCCTGCTATGCAGATCACATCTATCTCAACCAGCCAGGGTTGGCGCGCGAAGGCAAGCCGCTGAAGTCCCTGTGGGCTCAGTGGTATCTCGGCTTACTGGTGCCGCCTTTGATGATGGCGCTGATTACGCATCCGCGCGCGCTGGATATCGATCCGGCGCAGATCCGCGCTGAGTTTCATGAAACGGGCCGTGCAGCCACTTTCTGGCTGGACGTGCGGGAGGACAGGCAAGCTTCGGTATTACCGCTTCGCCTGCGCATAGAGAAACTTATCGTTAAAAGCCTGATACCCGTTGTTGATGCCCTGGAAGAGAGCGGTGATATCAATGCTAAGCTCATCTGGGCAAATACCGGCTATCTCATCAACTGGCTGCTGGGCGAGCTCAAAGAGCTGCTCAGCGATGAAACCGTGGCCGAACTGCGTCACGCCTGCTTCTTCGAAAAACAGCTTGCCGATGGCCAGGATAATCCGCTTTACCGCACCGTTGTGCCGCGTGAAGGCTTACTGGTGCGTCGCACCTGCTGCCAGCGCTATAAGCTACCGGGCGTTCAGGGCTGCGGCGACTGTACTTTAAAATAAAAACGGCGGGTTTCCCCGCCGTTGTCACATCACAAACGCTTATGCAGCCTGCTGGCTTGTCTCATCCGAAGCTTTCATCGCCTCTTCCGCTTCCTGCTCAAGCAGCTGCTTCTCGTACACTTTAAAGAACGGGAAGTAGATGATGGCGGAGACCACGGCCAGCAGCACAACCAGAATCGCCGCACGGAAATCCCAGCCCAGCGCCCAGGCCGCGCCAATAGGTGCTGGCGCCGTCCACGGCACCACGGAAATTACGCGCCCAATCAGATCCATCTTCATGGCGCCCCACGCCAGCACGGCGTTAACCATCGGTGCCAGCAGGAACGGAATGAAGAACACCGGGTTCATGACGATCGGCGTACCAAAAATGACCGGTTCGTTAATGTTAAAGCAGGTAGGCACAATGCTCAGGCGACCGATAGAACGCAGGTGAGCTGATTTACTGCGCAGATAGCAAATCACCAGCCCCATCGTCGCACCGGAGCCGCCAACCACGATAAAGAACGTCCAGAAAGCTTCCATAAAGATATGCGGCAATGGCGCACCCTGCGCCAGCGCGCTCTGGTTCATCCCAAGGTTAGTCAGCCAGAACATCTGCAGCATCCCTGATACGATCGCCGCACCGTGAATGCCTGCAAACCACAGCAGGTGACCAATCAGCACCGCCAGCAGAATCGCCGGCAGAGAATCCGCCGCAGAAACCAGCGGTTTAAACAGCGACATAATGGCCTGCGGGATAAGCATATCGAACTGCGACTGAATGAACAGGCTCAGCGGATAGAGCGTCAGCACCACAACCAGTACCGGGATCAGCAGATCAAAGGAGTTTTTGATCATCGGCGGCACCTGGTCCGGCAGCTTAATACCAATGTTATGCGCCTTCAGGAAACGCATCATTTCAACACAGTAAATGGCCACCAGAATCGCGGTGAAGATCCCCGTACCGCCAAGGCTATCTACCGGCAGCGTTCCTTTGGTTTTTGGTGCAGCAACCAGCAGGAATGCCATCAGCGACAGCATGGCGCACATGAACGGATCCAGACCGTGCGACTTAACATAATGCTTGCCCAGGTTATAGGCGATAGCCGCACAGATATAGATGGACATGATGCCCATCGTCATATCGAACGGCGTAAGGATTTGCCCTTCGAAGTGTTTCGCCGCATCGAGCCACGCGCGGGCGAAACCCCAGGTGGTGGTTGGCGAGAACGGTGGATAAGCAAAGACCAGCAGGAACGAGCCGACAATCATAAACGGCATGGCGGAGATAAATCCGTCGCGGATAGCCATGACATGTCGTTGGGCAGAGATCCGCCCGGCTACCGGGCTGACATAGTTTTCAACAAAACGAAAAATCAAATTAAAGGCGGCATGGTTAGAAGACATAGTCGTTCTCCTGTCAGGCTATCAACGCGAGTGCATCAGCGAGAATTCTATCGCCGCGCATCATTCCGTAATCCATAGAGTTGATCACCGTGACCGGGATCTGTTTAGGTGCTGCCTGTGCTTTGAAATCCTCCAGACGATAGTTGATTTGTGGTCCGAGTAAACAGCAATCATAACCAGGCATAACGTCGGTGAACTCTTCGATGCCGACCGCTTTTATTTCTACGTCAATCTGTTGCACTAAAGCGGCTTGCTTCATCCTGTTCACGACCATACTGGTAGACTGACCAGCGACACAGCATAAAAGGATACGTTTCATAGACTGCTCTTATAATAAGGGTACAGGGGGGGTTACAGATTCAGTATTCCTCGCTCTTTCAAGTACTGCAACCGGTTACTGTAACCGGTTGCAGTGATTGTGAAGGAGATCCAGGATTCGCGGAATTAAAGCGGATTTGTTGATGAGAATCGGTTTACAGAAAGCACAGCCTTATGCGAAATTATTTCCAGTCAAATCAGGAGAATTACATGAGTCTGCAGTCTGTGCGGCAATTCTTTGCCGACCACGCCCCCGATATCGATATCATCGAACTCAATCAAAGCACTGCCACCGTAGCCCTTGCCGCCGCGGCGCATAATGTCGAGCCCGGCCAGATTGCCAAGACTCTGTCATTGAAAGTAAAAAATGACATTATTCTGGTCGTCGCCAAAGGGGATGCCCGGCTGGATAACAAGAAGCTCAAAGTCGTCTTCGGCGCGAAAGCCCGCATGCTCAGCAGCGATGAGGTCGTCACCTGGACCGGCCACCCCGTCGGCGGCGTTTGCCCCTTCGGACTTGAAAACCCGCTGGCCGTCTACTGCGACATTACGCTTAAACAGTATGACGAAGTACTACCCGCAGCAGGCGCTATTCACAGCGCTGTACGTATAACGCCGGAGCGTTTAGCTGAACTGACCGCCGCAAAATGGATTGACGTTTGCCTCTAAGGACAAAAAGAAAGCCAGGCTGAAAGCGCGCAAAAAAAATTATCCGAACAAATGTTGATCTGGCCCCTCTGAGCGCGGGTGAGGGCCTGTGCTAATAATGGTCAATTACATTTGCGCGGCTCGTGCCGCTATTTCATTCTTCAGGGCACAACATGCAGACAGACGGCAACATACAGCGGGAAGTTACCCGCTTATGTATTCAGTGTGCGCTTTTTTTACTGCAGCACGGCGCAGAAAGCGCATTGGTTGAAGAACTCTCCACTCGTTTAGGCATCGCATTGGGTATGGATAGCGTGGAAAGCTCCATCTCAGCGAACGCTATCGTCTTAAGCACCATTAAAGATAACCAGTGCCTGACCACCACCCGAAAAAACATCGACCGTGGCATCAACATGCATGTGGTTACCGAAGTGCAGCATATTGTGATCATGGCTGAACATAAGCTGCTGGATCATCATGATGTCTTAAAACGCTTCGCGCATATCAGGCCCCTGCGTTATCCGCGCTGGTTAGTGGTGTTGATGGTGGGCTTATCCTGCGGCTGCTTCTGCAAGCTGAACAACGGCGGCTGGGACGGCGCGTTCGTCGCCTTTGTGGCAAGCTCCATGGCGATGTATGTTCGCCAGGTGCTGACGCAGCGCCATCTGCATCCGCAAATTAACTTCTGTATCACCGCCTTTATCGCTACCACCGTCTCCGGCCTGCTGATTACCAAAGGGCCGTTTGCCAGCACCTCAAACATCGCGATGGCGGCAAGCGTGCTGCTGCTGGTGCCGGGCTTCCCGTTAATTAATGCCGTGGCGGACATGTTCAAAGGTCACGTCAACACAGGCCTGGCGCGCTGGGCAATGGCGAGTCTGTTAACGCTCGCTACCTGCATCGGCGTGGTGATGGCGATGGCCATCTGGGGGCTGCGCGGATGGGCATAATCGATTTTGTACTCGCGCTGATGCAGGACATGGTGCTGGCGGCGATTCCGGCCGTGGGTTTTGCGCTGGTCTTTAACGTACCGCACCGGGCGCTGCCCTGGTGCGCATTGCTTGGCGCAACAGGGCACGGCTCGCGCATGGCAATGATGGCCGCCGGTTTCAACATAGAATGGAGTTCATTTATCGCCGCCATTCTGGTGGGCATGATCGGCATTCAGTGGTCGCGCTGGTATCTCGCCCATCCGAAGGTATTTACCGTGGCGGCGGTGATCCCGATGTTTCCTGGCATATCGGCCTACACCGCAATGATTTCCGCCGTGAAAATGAGCCATTTCGGCTACAGCGAAGCGCTGCTGATGCAACTGGTGACCAACTTCCTGAAAGCGTCGTTTATCGTCGGTGCCCTGTCGATTGGTCTCTCTTTGCCGGGTTTATGGCTGTATCGCAAACGCCCACGAGTGTAGATTGATTGGTCGGACGGGTAAAAGCCCGGATAATGCTACGTACCTGATAACCCTAAGGAGCCCGCGTGCAACCTCAAGAAATCTCTCTTCCGGAACGTTTCGCTGAGGCGAGCCTGAAAGAGAAAATCTTTTTTAGCGCCCTTACCCTGTTTGCTGAATTTGGTCTGAACGGCGCGCGCATGGAGCAGATAGCCGAGAAAGCCGGCACCACCAAACGCATGGTGGTCTATCACTTTAAGAGCAAAGAACTGCTCTACGTTCAGGTGCTGGAATATGTCTATACGCAAATCCGCACCTCCGAGCGTCAGCTTAACCTTGCCGACCAGCCGCCCGTGGAGGCCATGGTGCAGCTCGTTGAGTGGACGTTCGATTTCCACGCCACGCACCCGGATTTCATCCGCATTATCTGCATGGAGAATATGCAGCGCGGGCGCTTTGTGAAAGAGTCCACCTTTCTGCGTGAGATCAACCGCAGCGCGCTGGATTTGCTCGAAGAGATCCTTTCACGCGGCCAGGCAAAGCAGCTGTTTAACGCCGCGATAACCGCCAAAGACGTGCATCGTCTGATCAGCAGCTTTAGCTTCTATCATGTCGCCAACAGCTACACTTTCTCCAACCTGTTTGAAGAAGGTCGCGATCCGGCGGAGCATACCGACCACTATCGCAAAATGGCGGTAAAAGTGGTGCTGCGCTATATCGGGCCTTAGCAAGCCCGCTTTCTGCCGCAGAGGACAGAAAGGAAAAGTTGCAGAAATGTCCTGTTGATTAAGAACTCTCTGACTGCTGCCCTACCGTAACAAGGCGTTATACTCGGCGCTAAATTCTCCTGCCCGGCAGGTTATCAAAATGAGTATGACAAAATGAAAGTAAGCAATCGTATGGTATGCGCTCTGGCGCTGGCGACTTCGGTTTTTGCAGGCCAGGCCGTTGCGGCAAGCTGGCAGGATCAACTTTCCAGCGCGGCAAGCGAACTTAGTAAAAGCAACACCCCGGCAACCAGCGACACGACCAGCGGCGGTCTTTCCCTCTCCTCGTTGACCGGCCTGCTGAACGGCGGCAACCAGGCGCTGAGTTCCAACAGCATGACCAACGCTGCGGGCGTGATTGAGTACTGCGCCAAAAACAAACTGGCGTCCGTCACCAGCACCGAAAATATCAAAAGCCAGCTGATGAACAAACTCGGTATGCAGGACGCCACCAAACCCGCCGAGCAGCCGGACTACAACCAGGGCCTGATGGGCCTGCTGAACACCGGCAAAGACCAGCAGCTGGATCTGAACACTATCGGCAGCTCACCGCTGGCTGAAAAAGTGAAAACCAAAGCCTGCGATCTGGTGCTCAAGCAGGCTGCAAACTATCTTTCCTGAATGAAAAAGGCTGCCGCAAAGGGCAGCCCACATTGATGACGGAGAGCCGAAAAACGTGCTTTTCAGCCATCTCAGACTGCCTCGTATTAATAATCAAACTGTCGGTAGTAGCGGCGAATATCCAGACTGTGCCCCGTATAGTGCTCAAAATGGGCGGCAAGCCTGTCCACCAGCAGGGTGGAAGCCACGCACGGCGCCAGTATCCAGCGGAATTCATCATCAATGCCGCTGAGTGTAAACTCGCGAGGATCGATAACCACCAGGTTATCCGTTATTTTGCCGGCAAAGGCTTCAACGCGATCGTCGAGCTGACGGCACTTCCCTTCCCCTTTCACCAGAAACAGCGGGACATCTTTTTCCAGCAGCTCCAGCGTGCCGTGGAAAAACTCCGCCGAACTGACTGATTTGGTGCGTTTCCACTGCATCTCTTCCAGAATACACATTGAGAACAGATAGACCTCGCCCCACATCTCCGCGCCGCCAATCCACATCATGTAATCCGCGCTATGGTAGCGGCTGGCGATTTCATCGGCGCGATCGTTGAACTGGCGTTTGGCCTGCAGCAGATTTTCCGGCAGCAGCTCCAGCTGGCTGGCAAAACGATCGTAGCCGCAAAATTCGCCGTTAAGCGCAACCAGACGGAAGAACAGCCAGTAAAGCAGCATGTACTCATATTCCACGCCGTTTTTATGCTGCATGGGGATATGCCAGGTTGCGGCATCAGCCAGCGGTGAATCGGCGTTCCTGGTGATTGCTACCACGCGAATTCCCTGCGCTTTACACCACTGCGCAATAGCCACAGACTCTTTGGTATCTCCCGATTTTGAAAGCGTAATCACCACCGAGTCTTTATTCAGCTTTTTATTTCCCTTACAGATTAATTCCGCCGCCTGCTCGGTATAAACCGGCAGCGCCGTCACCTCTTTGGCGAATTCCTGCATCGCCATCATCGGTGCCAGAGAACCGCCCACCGATGCAAAAAAGAGATTACTGAACCCTTCGCGATGAATATTCTCCGCAACCTGTTCAGCAATATTACGCGCAGAGATAATGTCACGAGCACTGGTCAGGTACTCGTCCTGATTAAAACCTAACATGGCTATTCTCCTGAAAAGGAATTAAATTTTGCTTTTAAGCACTTTGTCGAAATCATCAAAAATACGCACGCTTAAATCTATTCCTTTCGCTGTTGCAATATTAAAAGCCAGCAGCTGGAAGGGTACGATTAATAATAAAGGTGCAAAGTTATGGGTTAACGGGAAATCCAGCGCCAGGGTATTTTCATCGTTATTCTCAGCCGTCAGGGTGACGGTAAAAACGGCATCGACGGCTGGGCGCATGTAATCGCGTAATGCAGCGCTTCGCGCATGGGGTTGATCCTCAATGAAGAACAGCGTGTGGCTTGCGTTGGCCTCAAGGTACGGACCATGCATATAAGCCTCCAGCTCGAAGCCGCCGGAAGGCAGGCGCACGGTTTCCGTAAATTTGGTTTCGCACTCCTTCGCCACGCCTACCAGCGCGCCATAGCCGATGGCGACAAAGCGTGATGCCTGGATAAAATGCTGCCGGTGACGGGCGATAAACGCATTGGTTTTGTCGATGACGGCCGGTATCGCCTGCGCCGCCTCCTGCAGGCTTGCAAGGGATTCCTCCCGTTCGGCTTGCGTAACCAGCCCTCGCTTTTCGGCCGCCATCAGGGCGATTAATAGCAGATTCAGGACCGTGGCGCTAAAGCCACGCGTCACGTAACCCACGCTTTCAAGCCCGGTATTAATATCCAGTACGCCATCCGCCTGTTTAGCCGCCGGGCTTGCAGGGCTGGATGTCAGGCAAAAGACTGGAATACTCAGCGCCTGGACCTTTTTGATGGCCTCCAGCGTGGAAGAACTTTTCCCACTCTGGGACACCGCAATGACTAAATCCGTTGCCGGATCGACACGTTCATAATGGGTGAAATTATACGGCTCTTTAATATCGACCAGAATACCGAAACGATCTTCAAAATAATATCTGGCGCACAGCGCTGCGTTATAAGATGAACCCGTCGCGAGAAGCATAATTTTATTTACCGGTCTGGTTTCCAGATAAGCTCTCAATGGCGCAAGCTTGTCCGGATATTCCTGCAATATAACCGTCAGCGCCTCTGACTCCCGATCGATATAGTCCAACATGGTTGCCATAATCTTTTCCTCAGAATAACCCAATCCACGAACCGAATATTCCCACCACAGCCATGCCGCCAAGAATGGCTAACGGCTTCACTTTTCGCCCCAGCAGCCAGTAGACGACACCGAAGCTCAGCAGAGGTAATAGCGCAGGCATAACGTCGTTAATGATGTCCTGAACGTGCGTTTTCGCCTCCCCCGTCCCAAAGGTGACGGGAATGGTGATATTAATCATCGAGGCGGTCATGGCACCCACCACCATCAGGCCGATTATCGAAGCGCCGTAGGTCAGGCTTTCCATCATCCCGCTCTTCTGGATGCGTTGCAGGACGCCGGTCCCCAGCACGTAGCCCCAGCGGGTAAACAGGAAGCGCACCGCCAGATGTGGGATGTTAAACACCAGCAGGAAAAGGATCGGTCCGAGCATGCTTCCCTTCAGCGCAAGGCTTGTGCCAATGCCCGTGGCAATCAGGCGCAGCGTTCCCCAGAAGAAAGAGTCTCCGAGCCCTGCCAGCGGCCCCATCAGCGATGCTTTCACGCTATCGACGGATGCCGCATCCATGCCCTTCGAACCGCTGTTTTTCTCTTCCATCGCCGCGGTAATACCAAGGATCAGCGTAACGATATGCGGCGTGGTATTAAAGAACACCAGGTGACGCTTGAGCGCGCAGGCCAGATCCTCTTTACGGGTATAGAGCTTTTTAAGCACCGGGATCATGGCGTAGACAAACGCCAGGTTCATCTGCCGCTCGTAGTTCCAGGAGAACTCCATCTGGAAAGAACGCCAGAACACGCTCCGCAGCTCTTTATCCGTGATGGCGTTTGTGCTCTGCTCTGCCGTCTGAGTTTCCTCAGAAATCATCTTCATCGTCATTCTGGACTCCTTGCGCCGCAGTCGGGCGGGGGGAATTAAATTGCGTTACGTTCACCATCACTACGGCCGTGATGGCACCCAAAATGGCGATACCGGTAACCGGGATTTTCAGATAGGCCATCAGCACGAACCCCAGGAAGAAGTAAGGCGCGACCTTCTTGTTGATCAGCAGGCGAGCCAGCATGGCAAAGCCCAGCGCGGGAATGATGCCCGTGGCCACGCTCAGCCCGTGCTTGATGAACTCCGGAATAGCGTCCAGCAGGCTCTTCACCGCGCCGCTGCCCACCATAAAGGAGACGGTCACCACGGTCGCCAGCATCAGCGAAAGCCCAAAACCGGCAATTAAATGCATCCGCTCAATGCCGCGCGTATCCGCCTGCTCGGCATAAGCGTCCGCCTTCTGGTTCAGCGTCGGGATAAACAGCCCCAGGTAGACGTTTTTCAGCACCAGCGTTAGCGTGGCTATCGGTAAGCCCAGCAGCAGCGCGGTTTCCGTCCCGGCGCCCGAGGTGATGGCAAAGGCCACGCCGAGAATCCCGCCGGTTACCACATCCGGTGGAATGGAGGCGCCCACGGAGAACGAGCCGATAAACGCCAGTTCAAGGGTCGCCCCCATAACGACGCCAGTTTGCACGTCGCCTAAAACCAGCCCGGTGAGGAAACCGGTGACAATCGGACGGGATATTAACGACGTGCCTAAGGCATATTCGGACTGAGCAATAAACGCCACCAGGCCAAGCAGTAATGCTTCTAACATAATGCGTCCCTCACTATTCAACACACTCGGTGAATAATAATTTCCTGTCGTTAGGCACCTGCCGGATTTCCACTTCCGTACCCGCTTTAACCAGTTCATTTAGCAAAGCAATCTCCTCAGGCAGGACGTTTATCGCTTTGGAAATATTCTGGCTACCCGCTTTGGCTTTAATACCGCCTAAATTAATACTCTTTATTTCCGGGACGGCGCTGGCCAGCCGCCAGGCATCCTCAACCGACTCCACGACGATAAATAATTTATATTTATCCGTGACGCCGCTTTTGATGGCGGCAATCGCATCAGCGATATTCTTCATCACCAGTTTTACCGCTGGCGGTTTGGCAAGTTTGATGGTGGTTTTACGCAAATCGTCCTCCATCACCGCATCGTTGGCGATCAAAATGCAGTCGGCACCTATGTACTGCGTCCAGGAGAAAGCGACCTGGCCGTGGAGTAAGCGATGGTCAACACGCAGAAGCGTTATCATTTTTATGATCCTCAGTTAAAAGTCTTTATCCGCAACCAGTGCCGCATCAATCGTATGATTGCAGTACTGAATGCTCTCGCGGGCGTTGGCCAGGGAATCGACAATCAGTGATGCCGCCTCTTCATCCTGAGGCACAATAAGCATCTCAATGATTAGCGGGAGATTAAGACCGGCAATAAGATGGAAACCAGGGCGATTAATAAAACGAATAAACTCGTTATTTACGCTGCCGGCAAAAATATCGGTTAGCACCACCAGCTCATCCTGAACCGGAAAGGAAGCGACAAGATTATTAACCTGCTCGGTTAAATCCTCGCCTTCATTAATATAGGCACATAACGTATGGATATTATTTTGCTTGCCCAGAATAAGCTCAACCGAATTGAGAATACCGCTGGCAAACGTGCCGTGGCTGGCAAATATATAGTGTCGTTGCATCCTGACCTCGAAATAAATTCCACCTGTTAAGGAGGTAATTGCAACCGCCATGCCAGGAATAGTGGCACAGCGGTAAGGTGAGGCGCAGGCGGGCAGGAAAGCGCTAAAACTCTTGATCGTACTGAAGAAATTCAGTTTCTAAATGCAGAATATCGTGGATATAAAACAGCTCGGCTTCGGGGATTTTGACACTATAGCTGGCCTCAATGACACTAAACGCCTCGCACAGCGCGGCGAGATGTTTCCGTTGACACTGCGCGCGACGACCGGCATAGCTCTGGATAGCCGCCTGGCGAATCAGCCGTTCAATCAGGCAGCTGACGTGGATATAGAGCGCAACCTTACGGTCATTGGGCACGCTGACGGCGGCCAGATGCTGATAGCGCGCCAGGAACTGCTCAACCTGATTAATCACCTTGCTGGTATCCAGAATGGTCACCGACTCGATAACCCGGCGCAAAGAGAAGTTCTTCACGATACGTTCGTTAATCAACAACACGTTCCCCGGGGTGGTTATCGCCCCAAACAGCGCCAGCAGCGTATCGTTGCCCTGCCCGGAAATCAGCGTATCCAGCGAAATATAAGGCACATCGGGGATAGTGGGATCGAGCGTCCCGACCAGCGCCAGCACCTCAAACCGGGAAAAGATCGGCTCACGCCGTTTGTTTTCCGCCAGCGTATCGTACTCATAGGCCACCACCTCGATGCCCAGCTCCTGGGGAATACTTGCTTTCAGCAGGCTGCTCAAATTGCTGGCGGCGCCAATCCCGGTCGCGCAGGTCGTGATAATCGCTTTTGGCTTGTTCAGCTCAGGCCAGACAATTTTATGTTCCACCGGCAAATCTGCGGCTATGTCGCTGGCGATGGTTTCCAGATAGTCGCCCTGCAAAATACGCTCCCCAACGTACAGCGCCATGCGCGTGGAAACGTTGTTGATAATGACCACCGGCATCGTGACCTTACGGCTGAAATAGTGGTGGATATCGTTAAGCGATCCCATATCCACCAGAATCACCAGGCTGCTGGCCTGCGCGTTACGCTCCACGTACTGCGTAACCTGCTGGGCGATGGCTTCAGGCGTCACGTCCAGCGGCATATCAAATGATTCATAGACGGTCTGTTTTAATAGCCGGTTTGCCACGTTCGCGATACTGCTGGCGGTGGCGTAGCCGTGCGCCAGGATCACGGCTTTGGTGACCAACTGGCTGGTCTGTACGCCGGTTTTGTTAAGCCAGAGCAGCAGCAGTACGCGGTCCATCGCCTGAATACGTAAATCCAGCCTGCGGGTGAGCGAGGCCAGCACCTCCTCGCAAAACAGCGAGAGCTGTGGATACTTCTGCTGCAAAAAACGGTCAAGCTGTTTGCACAGTTCAGCATTCAGCCGCGCAGGTTCGAGGTTTGACCGGTGCACCAGATAATGCCCGATGGCGTAAATGCGGTTGCCGTTAAACTGAATGCTGTGGCTTTTCTCCAGCCGGTAAAACTCTTCGCGTACCTGGCTTGTCACCAGCAGCAGCATCTGCGAACTGGCCTTGTCCTGATTTTCGAAAATAAGCCGGTCAAACAGGTTTTCAATTTCATTCCCGATACGCAGCTCGATGTCATCCCACGGGTGCCGGGCGGTGCGGTACTTTTCAAACAGCGTCAGCACGTTAAGCTGAACGTCGTGGATAAGTAACCTCGCCGCGTCCTCGCTCTGAAGCAGCCACGGCAGGCTGGTATTTTCATCCAGCACGATATCCTCGGTACGTTCAGTGGCGGCTTCGTGGAGCGCGGACAGCTGCGCCATTACCGGCTCCGGTAAATCATGAATAGAGACGGCCAGCCTCAGCCTACCGCCCTGCTTCGCATACGCCGAAGCCACCGCATACTTCACGACGTTTTTCAGCTCGCCCACGTTGCCGCGGAAGACATAATGCGCAAGCACCGATAGCAGGCGTGGGCTGAGGCTCAGCCCGAGGCCGACCTTTTTCGCCTCCAGCCAGAAAAACTGCAGGATCAGCGCTTCCTTCTCTTTACGGCTGCGGTTCTCCAGGTCCGGTAGCACTACCTGGATAGGAATACGACGGATAAAAGTGGTCAGAAAGGTGCTGTGAATATCTTCGGTGGTTGCGAAAATCAGCCGCACGGAAACCTTTTGCCCGCTGGCAGTTTCCCCCAGACGGTAGATCTCGCCCCGGTCAAGCCAGGTGAAAAGCTTCTCCTGCCCTTCGGCATGCAGGCGATGCACCTCATCAAGAAATAAGATGCCGCCGTCCGCCGCCTCGAAAGCCCCGGCTTTATCGGTGCTGGCGCCGGTGAACGCCCCTTTGACATAGCCAAACAGGTTGCCTGCCAGCAACTCCGGGTTGCTGGCGTACTGCGCGCAGTTAAAGGTAACGAACGGCGCGCAGGCCTCGATAAGACCATGCGCGATGGCATACTCATGCATCAGTTGCGCCAGATAGCTTTTACCGGTGCCGCTGTCGCCGGTAATCAGCAGCGGCAGGCCGCCGTCAGGGTAAAACAGCGCGGTTTTAAGCTGCTCAATGGGCTTTTTCAGCGATCCCTCATGGCCTATCAGCAGGGAAAAATGATCCCGCTGCTCGCGCTCGCCGTCACTCTCTGCCAACAGCTCATCGATGCTTGCAAACTCCGTGCGCGAAAGCCGGTAGAACTGCTGCTCGAAGCTGGCTTTATGCAGGAAGTAAACGGGACGGGTATTGATTTTTACCAGCACGCCCTGCGCCACCAGCTGGTTGAGATAATGACTGGCGGTGTTGCGCTGTAAACCAAAACGCTGCGCAAGGTGGCTTGCGGTAAAGATCTCGCTGACGTCGTGCGGATCGAAAAAGTCGGTCTGGTTAATGAGGAAGGTGAGCAAATCGTCTTTACGCATGAAGCAATCCTTTCACAGCAGTGGGCGCAGCAGGCCCTATGATGCCGTGAAAGCCTGGAGCGCAGACGATAACGCCGGGAAGGATTTTTGGTTTTGTGGGCGGCAGCACAAAAGCTGCCGGTAGTCAGCTTACGCCAGCAGCAGGCGGATACCCAGCTCGCTCAGGCGCTTCACCTCCTGTTCGGGCAATGCTCTGTCACTGACGATATGGGTAAAAGCGCTAAGCGGCGCGATGCAAAACAGCGAGTGATGGTGATATTTGGAGCTGTCGGCAATGAGAATTTTTTTGCGCGCGTTAGCGATAATGTCCTGCTTGATCGCCGCTTTCTCTTCGGTCGGGGTCGTAACGCCCTTCTCCAGGCTCCACGAGTTGCAGCTCATAAACGCCACGTCCGGATGAATAGCCCGCAGCAAATTCCTGCCGTGATCGCCCACGCAGGACTGGCTGCTGTCGTCGATACGGCCGCCAATAATAGTCACTTCAATCTGACGAAACTCAGACAGGAACAGCGCAATGTGCAAATCCGCCGTAAACACGCGCAGCGGAAGATGGACCAGGCAACGTGCCAGCTCCAGCGCCGTCGTCCCGGCGTCCAGCACAACGGCATCCCCCGCAGAGACGAGCGACGCGGCTTCACGGGCGATCGCCTGTTTCTGTTTGAGGTTACGCTGCTGTTTTTCAAAGGTGGTAGGCTGAATGGGCACAAAATGCTTAAGCGCAACGCCGCCGTGGCTACGGCTGATGACGCCCTGCTCGTCCAGCTTTATCAAATCGCGGCGAATCGTTGCCGGAGAAGCGTCTACCGCTTCAACAAGTTGCTCCACTGTCACCAGATTATGGCTTTTCAACACCGCCATAATCTGGTCAAGACGATAATTACTCTTCATTTTTCGTGAGCTTACGCCAGTTGCATTGCGAGTTTAATCGAGACCTCCATGCTCTCAGATTTAGCTTTTCCTTGCCAGGCAATATCAAAAGCGGTGCCGTGATCCGCCGAGGTGCGGATAAAAGGCAGACCGGCGGTAATGTTTACGCCATCATAAAAGCCCAATAGCTTAAGCGGGATATGCCCCTGATCGTGATACATGGCGACCACCATGTCGTACTGTCCTTCCCAGGCCTGCAAAAAGACCGTATCCGGCGGACAAGGGCCGAACACCGCTAACCCCTGCGCTTTCGCCGCATTGATGGCTGGCGTGACGGTATTGATCTCTTCATCGCCAAACAGGCCATTTTCTCCGGCGTGAGGATTTACCCCCGCAACGGCAATGCGCGGCGCGGCGTAACCTACACGCCGGAGAAACTTATCGGCAATCCCGATGACCGTTTCAATGCGAGTCTGGTTCAACGTATCGAGGAACTTGCGCAGCGCGATATGGGTGGAGACATGGATCACCTTAAGTTTATCCGTGTACAACACCATCGCGTAGTCTTTGCTGTTGGTCAGCTTCGCCAGCAGTTCCGTGTGCCCCGGGTACATATGCCCCGCGGTGTGCAGAGCTTCCTTATTCAACGGAGCCGTAGCAATAGCGTGAACCTCGCCAGCCATCGCCAGGTCAGTAGCTCTTTTCACGCAGCGGTAGGCCAAATCCCCCGCCTGCGCCTGCACTTTGCCTGGGAGCAGCTCTTGCGGCTGCTCGAGCGGCTCATCAAGCACGTTGATAACGCCGCGCGCGAAACGCGCCTGCGAAACCTGAGTGATGGGACGTAAATCCACCTCGGGAACCAGACCCTGCTGGCAAACGCGCCGCAGAGTGGCCAGGCAGCCAATAACCACCGCCGGCGCGCCATTCAGTTCATCCGCCAGCAGCGCTTTAATAATGATTTCCGGCCCAATTCCCGCCGGATCGCCCATCGTTACCGCGATTGTTTTAGTGGTCACCATACATCTCCTCAATAAAATAGAGCGCATCGCACAGCGTGCTCTCCGTACCAAACCCACCGGCTTTAGTGATCACCGGTAAATCGTCAATCTCGCTGTTAATAAAGGTTCCGCAAGGAATACAGGGCGCGACTTCACTCTCGATTCGATACCCTTGCGCACCCAGAGCGTTAGCAACCGCAATGGCGATATCGCCCCCGGTCAGGAACAGGCCGCCAATACGGCTCTGCCCGGTAATTGCCAGCGTCAGCAGGCCGAGCTGACGGCTTATCTGCTCTCCAACCTGCTGACGGCTGAGGTTATGCCGTTGACACAACCCATCAATCTGAAAGCGATCTTCGGCTTCACGGCTGGTGCGCAAAATAGAGTGCCGCCCTTTTTCAAGAAGCTGGCAGGCCTGCGACAGCACCGCCTGGCGGTGCTCCTCCGCCTGGGGGGTCAACAGCTTATCGACATCAATATCTACAATTTCTGCACGCTTGCTGCGTCTTGCCTGTTCGACCTGGCGACGCGTCGCATCGCTCATCGAACCGGCGATGACCAGCACCGGCAGCATCTGGCGCTCGGTTAACCAGGCACTCACGGGCAGAGCGTTCGCAAGGCCTGCGGCGCCGACCAGCAAAGGCGCTTGCGGCAGCGACATTGCCGCACGGGCGATCAGCTCCAGATCGTCATTGGTCATGGCATCCACCACAACCATCGCCTCCCCCTGGCCGGCAAGCTGCTCTAACGCGCTTAACAGCTCGCCGCTCCTCACGCGCGGTAAGCTTATTTCGTAGACCGGGATTTCACTTTGCCGGGCAATTAAAGCACTGATACGGGAAGAGACGATTGGCGTGCGGGGATCGCTGGCAAACTCCGTTTCCAGCAGCGGCACGCCATGTACCCGACACTCCCCCTCTTCGGTGGTGCGCCCTGCTTCAGGAATAGCGCCGGCAATCAGGGCCAGCGGCTTCCCCGACGCGCGCATCGCTGCTTCGACTTCAGCCCCCACGTTGCCGCGAAACGTGGAGTCGATTTTTTTATACACCAGCGGCGAGGCTTTCCCCGGCTGGCACCACTGGCATAAAGCCCGGGTAACGGCCTCTGCCGCCTCGCAAGCCGTACTGGCGCGGCTTTCAGTATTGATGACGAGCACATCAGCGTGGCGGGAAGGCTTCTGTTTTTGGGTCAGCATCACTTCCGTTTTGGCCCCTTTTTTGGCCAGCTGCACGCCGGTGTCATTGGCTCCGGTGAAATCATCCGCCACCACGATTAACTTCATGCGGCCTCCCTCTCTTTAAGCTGTGCGTTTCGTTTTGCGACCCACGATGTTAAGAGCGGCGTGAGGATCGCGGTGGTAATCACCGAAGCTGCGATTAGCGGCGCCGCCGCTGCGGCCACCTGCGCCAGAGAGGGGTCCGCCTGCGCAATAGCCAGCGGCGTCGCAACGGCGTTGCCTGCGGTACTGGAAGCGGCCGCCCCTGCAACGCCTGTTCCTCCCAGTAAGCGATCGGCACGGATGTTAAAGTAACCGCCCACGATGGTGGTCAACACGCCAAGCAGGATCCCGGCCAGACCGCCCTGCAACAGCATTTCCAGGTTGATCCCGGCGCCTAAAGCAAAAGCGAAGAATGGGATCAGCAGCGGGCCGCCTTTGGTCAGGAATTCGCGCATACTGGCGTCAAGATTCCCCAGCAGCATGCCGACGATCAACGGGATAAGGATAGCCACCAGCGCCATCAGAGGAATATTCGCCATGCCCGCAGCGCCCAGGGCTATCATGGTAAAGAATGGCCCGTCATTGAGAGAGAGAATGGAGATGGCGCCCACGTCACGCTCGTTGCCAAACTCACCGACCAGCGCAGCATAGAGCCCGCCGTTGGAATTGCTCATCGCCGCAATAATTGCCACGCCGCTCAGGCCAAAGATCCCTTCGGCACCGAAAAGGTATTCCACGCCAAGCCCCAGCGCTATCGCCACCAGCAGTTTGGTCAGGGTAATGCCCCCGCCCTGCAATAACGCCTGCGGAGCAGCCTTAAAGCTGATACCTGCCCCCATGCAAAGCAGAAAGGCACCGATTAACGGCGCAGCGCCGTTTTTAAATAACGCCGTGGTAAATCCGCCGATCTCAAGCGCCTGCGGAAAGAAAGTGTTTAGCGTGGCCCCTAACACCAGCGGGACAACCATCATGCCACCGGGGACTTTCTCGATTGTGCTTTTAATGTTCATCCTGCACCCACTCCGATTAAATAAAATCAAAATGATTATAATTAATCAAATCATCAACCGACAGCGATCGCGGTCACAGAATAAACAGATGAGAGGATCCGTCCCAAATGGCCCGGTGAAAGAGGAGAACAGAAAACCAGCAAAATGATTAAATTAAATCACTCCGCTGGCTTATTTAAACGCAGGGATCGTCAGGGTGGTAAAGCATCAGCGCCCAACTGCACAGCCGTAATCCAGAATCTCGCCCGCCGTACCGAGGTTCAAATCCGTTACTCTCAGCCGGTTAGCCAGTAGCACAATATCGCCCTGGGCGTTGGTCGTCACCGCCAGTCCATATTGCGCCATGTCGTCGCCCTGCTGCTGCACCCAGGTATGCAACAGCTTAAACGGGCTCTGCTGCTCAAAGGCATTGGCGGAAATTTTCATCGCCAGGTAATCATGCCCTTTCAGCTTGTCCCCGAGCGGCTGCCAGCTATTGCCAATGTGCCCTTCCTGCTGGCTGAGCGTCTGGTAAACGTCAGGGCGAAGGCAGGCCAGATGGATATGCAGCTGGTTTTGCGAGCGTCCGTAGCGGGAATTTATCGCCAGGCCCAGGTATCGGTCGTTGATGGGTTTACCCGCCGTCTGCTGCAGGCGATCGCGCTCCTGCCAGGCGTAGTAAAAGAAATTCGGCGCATCAGGCTTCTGCACGTCAGGGCTCTCTATACCGGTAATTTCTTCCGTCGGCATCACCAGATTATGCAAAGGACCTTTGGCATCCTTAAACACCACAAAGCGCTTATCCAGATTGACCTCTAAACAAGGCGCGGGATCGTGGCGCTGCTGCTGATTAGGTACGCACTGCTCGCTGACAATCTTCCACAGGGCATCGCTGTTGGCGCGGAGATATAACAGCCAGGCGGCAACGGCCACCAGCAGAACGATAAGCAGAGATAGCAGGGCGCGGAGGGTTTTCTTCATGAAAGTTAACATCCTTTGTCATTATAACTGTCAGTTCATTTTATCTTTTTTGTTGAAAATCTTTAACTATCAGTTGAAAACACCCCTCAATCTGCGGCGGGAAAGCCTGCTGATTGCTGCGCATCAGGGCGATAGTGCGGCTCAGGGAGGGCTGCTGGAGATGCACCACCGTCAGCTCTTTATCCTGCAGGTGCGTGGTGTAAAGCTGCGGCAGAATGGCGATAGCAAGGCGCGAGCGAACCAGACCATAAAGCGTTTCAATAAAATCGACCTGATAGCGTGCCGTAATATTCAGACGCTGGCTTTCCGCCATCGCCGCCACCAGACGACTGGTATTGCCTTTGGAAAATACGCCAATGTCGCGGCGGGAAAGGTGCCGCCACGGAATATGGCTGGAGGCTGCCAGAGGATCCTCGCGGTGCATAACAGCCACAAAAGGATCGTCCTGAAGCGGATGGATCTCAAGCGTATCAGGAACGGAGCTGTCCAGCGCGCCGATGCCAAAATCCAGTTTCCCACTCGCCAGCTGGGCGATCAGCGCATCGTTAGTGCGATCGTGAAATTCAGCGCGCAGACGCGGGAAATGTTGCGCCAGAAGCTGAGGGAGCTGCGGAAACAGCAGGCTGCTCACCGACGGCACAAGGCCAATACGCAAGGTGCCATCACCCCCCTCCTGCACAATGCGCTGCATATCATCAAACGAGCGCTGCGCCACGTACAGCACGCGCTCCGCATGGGGCAATATCGCCATGCCCAGTTCAGTTAACGTCACCGCCGCAGCGGTACGATTCACCAGCTTGCCGCCGAGCACCGCTTCAATTTGCCGCAACGCGCTGCTCAGGGCCGGTTGGCTAATCGCCAGGCGGCTCGCGGTATCGGTAAAATGACGCAGTTTCGCCAGCGTCACAAAATACTGGATCTGTTTTAAGGAGAGCGCGGGCAGGCGCTGCCAGGGTTCAGCCATGGTGGTATCAGGATTCCTGGGAAAACGTTTGCGACAGGATAAACGTTTCTTATCGGCCGATAAATTAAATCATCTGGGTAAACCTCGTCTGCCTGGAGTAGCCTGCCATTATTTCCTGCGGGACGGTAAGACAATGAATCCATATGTGCATGCGGACCTGCGCCGCCGGGCGGTCAAAGCGGCGTTGGGAGAGGTTCCTTTCGACCTGCTGCTGACCCATGCGAACCTGATTGATATGGCGACAGGCGAGATCCGCCTTGTCGATATCGGCATCGTTGGCTCGCTTATCGCCAGCGTCCACCCTTGCGGCTCATGGGCTGAGGCCGCAGAAATTCACCATCTGGCTGGCGCTTATGTAAGCCCCGGTCTGATGGATACCCACGTCCATGTTGAAAGCTCTCACCTGCCGCCCGCCCGCTACGCGGAAATCGTCGTCGCTCAGGGCACCACTACCATCTTCTGGGATCCGCATGAGCTGGCAAACGTGCTCGGCGTGGAAGGCGTGCGCTACGCCATTGAAGCGAGCCGCGATTTACCGCTACGTGTGATCTGTGCCGCGCCGTCCAGCGTACCTTCGACGCCGGGCCTGGAAATGTCCGGCGCTGATTTCGCAGGCCAGCAGATGGAAACCATGCTTGCATGGCCGGAAGTGGCCGGCGTTGCGGAAGTGATGGACATGCACGGCGTGCTGAACGGCAGCGAACGCATGCTGGAAATTCTCAATGCCGGGCTGAACAGCGGCAAGCTCATCGAGGGCCACGCGCGCGGACTGAGCGGTGCGCAGCTTCAGGCCTATCTCGCCGCTGGCGTCACCTCCGATCACGAATTGACCTCCGCCGCCGATGCGCTGGAAAAACTGCGCGCCGGGCTGACCATCGAAATCCGTGGCTCCCATCCGTATCTGCTGCCGGAAATCGTGGCGGCGCTGAATGCTCTGCCTCATCTATCTTCGCAGGTTACGGTCTGCACGGACGACGTGCCGCCGGACATGCTGCTGGAAAAAGGCGGCATTATTGCCCTGCTGAATGTGCTGATTGAACACGGCATGAAAGCCACCGACGCGCTGCGTCTGGCTACGCTCAACGCCGCTATCCGCCTGCAGCGTAACGATTTAGGGCTGGTTGCCGCCGGGCGCACGGCAGACCTTGTGGTATTCGATTCTCTGGAAAAATTACAGGCGAAAGCGGTGTACGTTGCGGGGCAGCATATGGCGCAAAACGGCAAATTGCTCAAACCGGTCAATGCGCCAGACGTGTTGCCTCCACGCGATACCGTGCGATTAAAGCCGCTGTCGCCAGAAGATTTTATTCTCAAAGTTCCTGTCACGCATGGTACCGCCACGCTGCGCCACATCAAGGGCGCGCGCTTTACCCAGTGGAACGAAACCTGCGTAAATGTACGCGACGGCAAAGTGCAAATCCCGGAAGGCTTCAGCCTGATTTGGGTGCAGCATCGTCACGGTCGCCACGAGGCCAAACCACAGCTGGCGCTGCTGGAAGGCTGGGGTGAACTGCGCGGCGCGATTGCGACGACCTATTCTCACGACTCTCACAATCTGGTGGTGCTGGGAGGCGATCCGCAGGATATGGCGCTGGCGGCTAATACCTTAATCGCCAGCGGCGGCGGCATGGCGTTAAGCCAGCATGGAGAGATTCTCGCTCACGTCGCGATGCCGATTGCCGGGATGCTCTCCGATTTACCCGCAGCAGAGCTTGCCCAGCAGTTCCACCAGCTGCGCGAACTGAGCAACAAAGTGGCCGACTGGGAGCCGCCATATCGCGTATTCAAAGCTATTGAAGGCACGTGCCTTGCGTGTAACGCCGGGCCGCACCTGACCGATCTCGGATTGACGGACGGCACCACGCGCCAGATTGTCGATCCGCTTATTGCCTGCCAGGAAACGCCGGCGAAATAACTACACAACGTTGAGATAGCACAGGAGAGCCACACAATGGCCGAAAATTCAGTAAGCGCAGCCGCTTCAGGGAGCTGGCTGGAGCGGCGCTTCCAGCTTTATTCACGGCAAAGCAAGGTGAAAACCGAATGCCTGGCCGGGGTGACGGGTTTTCTTGCCGCCGCCTATCTGCTGGTGGTGATCCCCGGTCTGCTGGCCGTGGGCGGAATGGATAAAGGCGCTGTCACCACCGGTACGATTCTGGTGTTTGTCGCGGGCACAATGCTGATGGCTTTTTACGGCAACCTGCCGTTTATCGTAGGTCCGGGGATTGGCGGGTCGGTGCTGGTTGGCGTTACGCTCGCGGGTAGCGAAGGCATTGGCTGGCAGACTGGCCTGGGTATTGCCTGCTGGTCCGGCATTCTCTTTTTCGTCCTCACCCGGCTTGGCCTGCGCGAGGTGGTCACCCGTTCGGTGCCGCAGTCGATCAAGCTCGGGCTGACGGCATCCATCGGCCTGTTTGTGGCCGTGCTCGGTTTCCGCAACGCCGGGCTGGTGCTGGCGAACGCCAAAAGCAACGCGCTGATGCTGGGGGACTTTACCGCGCCGGGCGCTTTGATTGCGCTGTGCGGCCTGTTCCTCGCCATCGCTTTGCAGGCACGACGCATTCCCGGTGCGATTCTCTGGGCTATTCTGTTCGCCACGCTTGTCGGCATTCCATTTGGCGTCACGCACCTGCCGCAAAGTTTTATCGCTATGCCGCACTCCCTCGCGCCGGTACTCGGTCACGTGGACATGTTTGGCGCGCTGAATATCGCCTTCCTGCCGTATCTCTTTGTGTTCTTCGCCTCTGAATTTTTCTCCACTATGGGCACCACGCTTGCCGTTGGCGGCGAAGCAGGGCTGCTGGATGAGCACGGCAATATGCCGCATATCAACCGTCCGTTTATGGTGGATTCCATTGCGGCGGCGCTCGGCCCGTGGGTGGGAATTCCTGCGGCCACGGCGCTGATCGAATCTTCCGCCGCCGCGGAAGCTGGCGGTAAAACCGGGTTAACGGCGCTGACCGCAGCCATCATGTTCCTGCTGATGCTGCTGTTCACGCCGATTGCCCTGATGATCCCGAAAGAGGCCACCGCCCCCGCGCTGATCCTCATCGGCCTGAATATGTTCAGCGGGCTGCGCAAGGTGGATCTGGCAAACTTCACCGACGGCCTGCCGGTACTGATGATGGTGATGATTACGCTGATTGCCAACAGCTTCGGCACCGGCATCGCAGGCGGCCTGCTGTTTTATATCATCATTAAGGCGATCGCCGGGAAGTGGCGTGAGATCCCAGCCGGGCTGTATCTGCTGGCGATCCCGCTGGTGTATTACTTTGCGACGCTGGTGCGGCATTAACTTCTTCGCCCTCAGCAGCGTTTGTACTCTCCTCAGACGCCGGGAGTTCTGCGGATAACGATCCCTGAATCACATAGAGAAAGGGTTGCCAGGCCATAATTACCTCCAACGGCGTTTTCTTTGAGTGTAGAAAACGCCGTGGCGGTAGCATTAGGCCAAAAGTCTTAAAGAGAAATTGCCGTTAAGTCTTACGTTCCGGCGGGTGGTGCTCTGCTTAACCGCGCAAAAACGCCTCGGTAAGCTTCACCCAATAGGTCGCGCCGACAGAAATGCATTCGTCGTTAAACTGATACAGCGGATGATGCACCGAGTAATCATCTTTGCCCGTTGCCGTCCCCAGCCAGATATAACAGCCCGGCACTGCTTCGAGCATGAAAGAGAAATCTTCGCTGCCCATCATGCTTTTCACCTGCTGCGGATCGGCGACTTTATCCGCACCGAACGCGTCGCGGGCGACCTGAAGCGCAAACCCGGTCTGCTGAGGATCGTTAATGGTCACCGGATAGCCAAAATCAACTTCTATAGCAGCCTTCACGCCAAAACTTTCCGCCTGCGCATGAACCAGCGTCTGAATACGCTGCTTCACCGCTTCACGCACTTCCGCTTTGAAGGTACGCATATTCAGCTTCAGCACCGCGCTGTGCGGAATGATGTTGTGCGTGGTGCCGCTTTGCAGGCTGCCTATCGTCACAACGGCGGAGTCCTGCGGATCGACATTGCGTGAAACGATGGTTTGCAGCGCCATCACGATCGACGCGCCCGCAACGGTTGGATCGATACAGTGCTCAGGCATCGATCCGTGCCCGCCCTTACCTTCCAGCGTGATGGTCATGCTGTCT
Source organism: Buttiauxella sp. (assembly GCA_032051265.1). Taxonomy (GTDB): domain Bacteria; phylum Pseudomonadota; class Gammaproteobacteria; order Enterobacterales; family Enterobacteriaceae; genus Dryocola. The sequence goes on along the minus strand of DAMBYU010000004.1, from coordinate 194,908 downwards.
GAGGAAGCCATCAGCGCGCCGGGTTTAGTGACGATTTGCCCGGCTGGGATCAGCGGAAAGTTATGCAGGCCGAAAACAGCGTCGCACGGGAACAGCTTAAACAAGCCGTCGTCGATCATTCGTTTTGCGCCGCCAATCGACTCTTCGGAAGGCTGGAAAATCAGGTGCAGGGTGCCGCTGAACGGGCGATGCTCCGCCAGATAACGCGCCGCAGAGAGCAGGATGGCGCAGTGGCCGTCGTGCCCGCAGGCATGCATTTTTCCTTCGACCGCGCTCGCCCAGGGCAAGCCGGTTTGTTCCTGCATCGGCAGCGCGTCCATATCGGCGCGAATGCCCAACCGTTTGCCGCCGCTGCCCACTTTTAAGGTGCCGACCACACCGGTGCCGCCCAGGCCGCGATGCACTTCATAACCCCACTCTGCCAGCAGTTGTGCGATACGGTCGCTGGTGCGGAACTCTTCGAAACCCAGCTCCGGGTGTTGATGGAAGTCGCGGCGAATGGCGATCATCTCTTCTTCATGGTCGAGAATTTCTTTAATCAGCATAGGGTTTCCTTGTTAGTCATCAGAGACATTCTTGCGCTCGCGCCAGGCGATCAGGGCCGCAAGCGAAACGGCGGAGCAAAACATCAGATACCAGGCCGGGGCCATCGGCTGTTCGGTCACTTTCAGCAGCCATGTCACGTTAAACTGGGCAAATCCGCCAAACAGAGTGACGCCGATTGCGTAGACAAGCGCCATCCCGGATGCACGTACCGCTTTGGGAAAGGCTTCGAGGATCAGCAGGAAAAACGCCACCGCGCTGACATTCGCAAGGATCTGATCCACGGCGATAAGCGCGATGGTCACGCCCAGCGGCATGCCGTACAAAATAGTGGCGAAGATCGGCCAGATCAGCACCAACGATCCGATCGCGCAGCCCAGCAGGATCGGCTTGCGCTTTGGCAGTTTGTCCGCCAGCCTGCCGCCAAAAAACGGGATCAGCAGCGTTAGCGTGGCGGCGGTAAGGCTTATCCAGTACGAGGTGCTCACCGGCATGTGCATTGTGTTTACCATATACGCCGGCATGTAATAGATGATGATGTAAAAGGTAGTCGTGCTTTTCATCACCAGCAAAATACCTAGCAGCAGCGCACGGCGGTGTTCGCGCCAGAGCGTCAAAGCTGGATTCGCGCAGGCTGCTGCCGGTGATGCGCTATGGGTTTCCGGAAGCTGGCGGCGGATATACAAACCGATCGGCATAATCGCCAGGCCGAGAATAAACGGCACGCGCCAGCCCCAGTCATACAGTTGCTGTTCGCTTAACACATGGCTCAACCCCGCGCCCATTGCCGCGCCTAACAGCGCGGCTCCCCCCTGGCTTGTCATCTGCCAGCTTACGCGCGTCCCACGACGAGATTTACCCCCCGCCTCCATCAGCCAGGTAGTGGCTGCCCCCACTTCGCCGCCTGCGGAAAAGCCCTGAAGCAAACGTCCGGCAATCAGCACGATCGGTGCGAGAATGCCTGCCTGAGCATAGGTTGGCGCAAAAGCCACCATCATCACTCCCAAAGACATAAGGCTCAGAATCAGCGTCATTGCCGCCTTGCGTCCGTGGCGATCGGCGTAGTTACCTAACACCAGGCTGCCTAACGGGCGCATCACAAACCCTACCCCAAAGGTCGCCACCGCCAGCAGCAGCGAGGTGTAATCATTGCTGGCCGGGAAAAAGAGACGACCGATGATCACCGAGAAAAAGCTGTAAACGGCAAAATCGTAGATTTCGAGGCCGTTACCCAGCGTCACTGCAACCAGCGATTTCACGCTGGTACGTTCAGGTACGGGGGCCGCCTCAAGAGGAAGCGAGGCCGTTAGCTCGGCCTGGGCTGAGGTATAGCTGACAGACTGTTTCATGCTCACTTCCTTTTATGTTGCACAGATGTAAACCACGGGCGTGAAATCCACTATCTGCATAAAAAAAGCACATCGCAATCATAAAAATTAGTTATGCCTTTGGTTATCAAATTTGTATTGTGAGAGGGCAAATTTTGCACCAAGGCGGGGAAAGGGGTCGGGATAACAAATGAAAATAAAATTAAATCAATTAGATATTTTGTTAGAAGTTGCCGCTCAGGGCAGCATCGGTAAAGCGGCGAAGGCGTTAAATCTTACCCAACCGGCCATTTCCAAAACCATCCAGGAAATGGAGGCGGAAATCGGCATGCCGATTCTGCAACGTTCGTCACGCGGCGTAACGCTAAATGAGTATGGGCAGGTTTTGCTGCGCCACGCGCGCGACATCGATCGCTCATTACATCAGGCGCGGGATGAAATTGATCATCTGCTCGGAAAGGCCATGCGTCAGCTGCGGATAGGATTCACCGCCGCCGCCTCATATGGACCATTTACCAACACGATGATCCAGTATCAGGCTCGCTTTCCGGGCGTGAAGCTGATTGCGATGGAGGGACGCCTGCAGCAGATCCACAACGCGCTCGAAAACCAGCGGCTGGATATCGCGGTGATCACCGCTGGCAGCGATATTATGCAGTCCAGCATGTATTACGAAGCGCTGTATGCGCTCAGCAATACCATCATTGCCTCAGAGCGGCATCCCGTCACCCACACCACTTCGTTGAAAAATTTGATGAATTATCCGTGGCTCGACTGGGACGAACCCGGCGAGCACTCGATTCTGGAGCAGGTTTTCCGCCGCTATAATCTGCCGCTGCCGCAAAATATCATTCACTGTTCATCGCCATGGATTATGGCGCGCATGATGGAGCAGGCGGACATGGTAAGTATGTGGACCTCGGTGCGCCTGCGCTTTCCGGGCTACAACGTTAATCTTCGCCCGCTGGCCCTGCGCGAAGTGCTGCCCGCCACCAGCATCGGCATTCTCTGTCCGAATATTGGGCGTCTGTCGACTGCCGCCCGGACCTTTATGGAAATGCTGAGGATCAATTCCCGTGACTGGCAGCAGGAAAGTGACGCGCAGGATATGGTGGTGCGCGGTTAATAGCGCTAATGAAAATACCCTGTCAGGCGGCCTGCAAACTATTTTCAACGTGCCAGGAAATCGCCTGGCAATAACTCATCCTTCACGAATAGCGAATTAAGTTATCGGACGTTCATTCATTTCCTTGTTTAAATTACGCTTGTTGTCCTGCTTGTTTATCTAAAAGAGTTTTCATGCTTACCGTTGCCATAAGAGAAAAAAATAGCCATTTCGTTCATGGCATAAAAATTATTGTTCAACAAATATGCAAACGTCGCCACGAAGATTTTCATTTTTTACCCGTTGAGCACCATGACGTTGCCGAGGTTCTTTTTGTCTGCCTTGAAGATAGCTGGGTAAGCGCCGGCTGTTATAAAATGCCCAGGAGCACGAAAACACAGCGCGTCATTCTTATCTGCCGAAAAGATGAGCATGAAAAACTGATGTTTCGTCCCTGCCTGTATATGTTACCAACCATTTTTCGTGAGGATAACGTTGAAGAAATCGCCCGCAAAATCGCTCACTGGACGGAGCCTGCAAGACGCGGGAAAAACACCCGGGCCGTTCCCGTAAGCGTTTGCAACTACTGCACAACGCGCCATTTTTCCTTACCCGAGCGCGAACTTCTCAAGCATATTGCCAGCGGCTATTCGCTGTGCGATGCAGCCTGTCTGATGCATATTGACGAACCTAAAGCCGTGCAATACCACGAGGCTATTATGAAAAAATTGCGTATCGGCAACCAGCATGACTTAATAAGGTTTATAAAATTACATCTTTTCTTTCTACTTAATTGACTCATTATGCTGAGTCATGCAGAAGCGATAGACAGTTTCATATTTAAAAAGATGGGTAAACAGGCCCGGCTGATGTATTAAGAAATTTCCGTGGCAAGCTTAAGTCAGGCCTAATATCTTCCCCTTTCTCCCGCTGTCAGAATAACCAGAGTGCGGCATAATCAGAAACAGCGCCATATACGCTTGCTGGTTATACCTTCGCTATCACCACCATGTTTTGGGCAGCCATACACCGTTAGCGACAAAATAATGATGAATACCTCTTCCGGTTCAATACCCTTCTTTGAGGCTCCGCTCGTCGGCAAACACTATTTTTCCAACCGCAAAGAGACACCTGACCGGTTAGCCAGTGAGTGAACATTTGTATGTAGCCGCACGTAAAAGAAGATCCCGTCGCAGCAACAGCGATGATCCGGCCCGGCCCGGCGGCCTGGCCTACCCGACGATCATCGATCGCCTTGAGCTTTTACAGCAGCAAATCCGCACGGTACATCTGCAAAAAGCGGTGGATATGCTGCTGGTCACTCACGACAGGTATCTTTCGCTGGCGCTTACCCAGCATCTTTTTGAACGTAGCCGTATTCGTCTTTGTTCAACGCTTGAAGAAGCTGCCGGCTTTTTCGAACAAACGCCTCAGCCACGTGTTGTGATTGATATTGATTGTGTCACGATGCCGATAATTCACGTGCTGGATGCCATACGCGGCTGGCGCAAGCAGTGGCCTGGCATCAATATTACGTTGCTCACCTCGAGCCACAGTCCGGCAGCCGCCTGCTTTATTGTCTCAGCGGCGGACTGCCGTGTTATTGAACGACGCCTGGAACTCGTCGTCCTGTTATATTTACTGATGCAAAAACCTTGTCCTCCCCGGCCGGTTCAGGCTAACTATACGCGCGAAAACGATGCTTTCTCCCGGCGGGAATGGCACATTTTGATGGAAGTGGCAAAAGGACGCTCCCTCAAGGCTGTCGCTTTTGCGTCAGAGAAACCGTATCACCATGTGGTATATACGCTGGGTCGGGTATCATCACGTATTGGGCTGAATAGCAGAAAAGCGCTTATTCATTTGCTTCATGAATTATCTATCGTACCGACACAGAGAAACCATTATTCCTGACCCGCTGACTTGCTATATAAATTTAGGAAATTACTTATTTTGTATGTTTTAAATATGTTAAATTAACGTTATTCATTAACAATTATAATAATTCCTGGAACAACGCATCCCCCTGCCTGTCTTAGTTTATCGTTAACGATGGCCTTTCCCGCTGCGAAAAAATTTAACAAATAATAAACAATTAGACTTTCACACTATTTTTAATATTTAAAATAAACTTTTAATCCAAATATTTTGTTTACTATGGAAACATGGCCTGAATAAGAAATAGCGCACCTCATAATACAGAACTTAATAGCGCTCCTGAACGCCGCAGGCGACAGCAGACTTTCTCTCATATAATATGAATGTATAATCTCCCTATCAAATAAACCAATAACAAAAAACGTTCACGGGAATCTATTGAACTGTTTTTTATGACCACCATCACTATCAGAAATATATAATTCAAGGACTAATTGATTCTAAGGGAGAGATCTGCACACTTTCAAAAAGCTAGCCTGTTAATATTTCATAACTTTCGCTGCCAGTGACCCTGCGTCAACGCGATGTTTTCCTCAAACAATCCGAGGCAAAAAAATGAAACCTGCATCCGTAATTATTATGGACGAGCACCCTATTGTCCGCATGTCGATAGAAGTGCTGCTACAGAAAAACAAAGCTATTAGCGTAGTACTGAAAACCGATGACGGCCGGGAAGTCATTGACTATATGCGCGCTCATCCGGTCGATCTTGTGATCCTGGACATTGAACTCCCCGGCGTTGATGGATTCACTTTACTTAAAAGAATCAAGAGCATACAGGAAGATGCAAAAATACTTTTTCTCTCTTCTAAATCTGAACGCTTCTATGCGGGACGGGCCATTCAGGCTGGCGCGAACGGTTTTGTCAGTAAGCGAAAAGAGCAGGAGGACATCTATAATGCGGTAGAAATGCTTCTTTCGGGATACTCATTTTTTCCCTCTGATACCCTGCATTTCATCAGCAAGCCAAATTCGCGAAAGGGCACCGTGGATGATATGCCGCTCTCAAATCGTGAAGTGACCGTATTACGTTATCTGGCAAGCGGTTTATCCAATAAAGAAATTGCGCAGCAACTTTTGTTAAGTAACAAAACGATCAGCGCCCACAAGGCCAATATATTCTCCAAGCTACACGTTACCTCCATCGTTGAGCTTATCGATTATGCACGGGTGAAAGAATTATTATAAAATCGATTTCATAAAGAAAATGCAAAACCGGGCACGAAAGATCCCGGTTTTTTTACGCGTTGTTTCAGGAGTATTGAGGTTCAGTAATAATTAATCATAAATGTCGCCTCCGCATCGGCCTTGCCCGGCTGCGGGTTATCCGCCAGCGCAATATAGTTGGCGAAAAACATTAGCGTCACGTTACCATTAGCATCTACCACTACATCCTGACTGGCCTGGTTTAACGGTAGCCGGGTTTTATCTTTATCCCGCAGCTCTACCGCAACCCTCGTCGCGCTGCTGGTCGAATTTAGCGCCAGCAGGGCCGGCTCCCCCTGCGCGTTATTGCCTGAAAAAGTAATGGCTGCTGAACCTGGCGGGCAGCCTTTAAGTTTCAGCGAAAAGGGCATACTCGGCGTCGTGCTGCCCGTTGTTCGCAGCTGTCTGGTTGGCCATGTGCCGAGCTGCACCGTTTTATTATCGTTGCCGGTTTCCACATAGCAGCTGTAATCCACCACATTGCCACGCAGTTCGATATTAATTTCACCCAGCGGCGAATCGGCCCGGGCGCTGCCTGTCGCCAGCCCGGCGGTAAGAAACAAAGCAACAAGACCGGGGCCGCGCATGTTAATCATAATCCACCCGCAAATAGCCCCGTGCCGTAAACGGGCCTTCCGCCGGTTTGTTTCCCGTCACGCTCACCGGCCACGCGCGTATGTCCACCCTGGAAGCTGAAGCATCATCCAGGCGGAAATTGATTTTGCTGCCCAGATTGCCAGGCGTAAGCGGTGTGCCGGTTCCGTCTGCGACGATAAAACCGAGATCGTCGTTACCGGAAACCATCATATTGCCGACGACCTTTTCCGCCTCCAGACGCAGCGAGAGATAAGCCTGCGCATCGACGTTGGTGCACTTAATAGCGATGGTTTTCGTTTGCGGCGTTACGCCCGGCGGCCGGTTCCCTGCACCAGCCTGGCTAAACAGCGCCGCGCCGATATCACCAAAATCAAACTCGACGATTTGCCCGGCGTTAATCTCGCAGGTTTGCGGCACTTCCACCTTGCCGCTGTAGCTGATGGTATAAACCGGCGTGGTCAGCGGGTCGGTGTTTCGCGTCGTGACGTATACCCTAAACATGGTCTGTTTCGGGATCGGCACCATATTGATAAAGCGCCGGGTCACCTTCAGGCGGAAGACAAGGTTTGAATCCTTAACGGGAAAAGGCTGACCTTTAGATACGTTGGGGTGGTTGCCCATCTGTATATAGTCACGCGGTGGGTAAAAAACGCCTGCCGCGCTGTCGGTGATCTTCATGCCGCCGTTAAGATAGTCATTTATCTTCAGATACTTGTAGCCGTCCAGCGTTTCCTGGACAGGTAGAGTCGTGACATAGCTACGCAGGGTCGTATTGCCGCTCGTGCCGGATGGACAGGTGGCATTAACGCCAATCCACTGCGATTTTTCCGCCAGCGTGACGATCTGGCCGACCTGATTATTTGAGCTGTTAAAAGTGTTCGACAGGTCGTAGGAGATCTCTGTCGGCACGCCGTTTGCGTTAGAGCAGACCGTAGCATAAACCGGTGTGGTGCAGGCCAGCAGCACGGCCCCGGCCAGATAAGTTTTCGCTTTCATTATTAGGTTCCTGAGCCGTGCTAATCGCTATGAACAGGTGGCAGTGGCCATGGCGACAGCCTGCTTCAGGCTCTCCTCTGGCAACCTGTAAGGGGCAAAGCAGCGGGAGCTTTTGCCGTCGCCCCACTGAATGAGCAGTTTCCCTTTCAGCGGCAGCCCGCTGAGGTAGATTTGTCCGTCATCGCCCACCATGCTGGTTGCGCCGCTGCTTTCTTCGCGCACGACTGAGCCGAAGGGCACCGCGCTATCGCCGCGTTTTACGGTAATAATCGCCCGTACGCCGATTCGAGCATTAAATGCAGCGCGGACCAGCGCGCCCTGCGTCGGCACCACGCTGCTGACGTTATTTTCAATATCGGTGTGGTTATCCATCGAGTTGGTGTCCAGCGCGATACGGTTGTAGCGATAAACCGTGGCGTACGGCATCACGGCGTAACCGCGCCAGTCGGTTTTCACGCCGGTCTGGTTTTCGACGCTGACCCCGGATGCACCGGGGGCTTTAATTAATACGTTGGTGTCGCCCAGCGGCTGGCTGAAGGTAATGCCATCGGCATGTCCCACTACGCCGCCGGACGCTTGCCAGTTGAATTCGTGCTGGTCGCGATCGTAGTTGTAGCCCACGCCCACGGTGCCGTAAGTCGCCTGCCAGTTGGCATTAGCGCTGCCGCTGTAGCCATTGGAACTGCTGCGGCCCTGAGTCACGCTGTAGTTCAGGTTACGGCCTTCGAGCAGCGTGCCGCCGACGCCGGTTTGAAAGGTATTTTTCCCGTCGGAATGTCGGCTTGCGGCAAAGGTGGCGTAGGCGCGGTCGATTGCGCGTTCTCGCGAATAGCCGTTGCCTGACAGCGTGCTGAACGGCACCGAGAGGTTAAACGCCACGATTCGGTCGTTATCCGCGAGGCCCACAGACTTGCTCCACGACGCAGACACCGAGTAGCTGATCCCACGCCAGCCGCTGGCGTAACCGGCCTGATACCAGGTGTTGTCCCGATCGGTGCCCCAGTAAGTTTGCTGACTGCCGGAAAGATACAGCGAGCCATAATCCCCCAGGGACTGCGAGATATTCACCTGGAAACGCCCGCGCTTGCTATAGCGCAGGTTGTGGTAGCTTTGCGGCGTCTGGACTTTATGGTGCGTGCCGTCATCCTCCAGCTCATATTCATAGCCTTCCATATTTTTGTAAGCCACTTCATCAAGCGTGTAGAACCCGCGCGTGGAGTAGCGGTAGCCAAGAAGCTGGAAGTTGGTGCCGTAGCCGCTCAGGGATTTGGCATACAGGAAACGTAGCGACTGTCCCTGCTGCTCGCTGTCATCGGCAAGCTTGCTGCGCGCGTGGGTCACGTCCAGAGAAACCGCGCCCCACTCGCCGAGGTTTTTCCCCAGCCCAAGTGCCGCTGCGGTGTAGCGTTCCGCAAGCTGAGTACCGCCGTAAACGGTATAGCCATCTGGCAGACCAGCAATCAGCGTGCCCTGGGTAAAGAACGGCCTATCCTGCTGGCTATTGCCGCTGCGGAAATCCCCGGCGGCGAGATCATACTTTAGCCGTCCTTCACGCTGCAGCAGCGGCACGGTGGAGTACGGGACGCTGTATTTCTGCAGGCTGCCATCTTTTTCTTCGAGCGTGACTTCAAGGTCGCCGCTCGAAGATGTCGGGTTCAAATCGCTGATGGCGAATGCGCCAGGCGATACATAACTCTGATAGATAACGAAGCCGTTCTGGCGAATGATGACTTTAGCGTTGGTCCGGGCGATGCCGCGCACCGTTGGCGCGTAACCCTGAAGGCTCTCCGGATACATGCTGTCTGAGGAGTAAAGGCGTGCGCCGCGAAATCCCAGGCTGTCGAATACCTCGGTTCCGGTGTTGCTGTCGCCCATCACCAGCTCGCCTTTCAGCGGGACAATCGCCCGCTGCACGAAGGTGCTAATGTTCTGCCAGGTATTAATGTTGTAGCCATCGCCGCTGGTATAGCTCCAGGCGCCGTTATTGCGCAGACGCCACGGACCGTAATTCAGGCCGCTTTGCAGGCTGAGGTAATAGCTGTCGTCGTTGGTCGCCCGGTTACCGGTAAACGAGTAGTTCACCAGCGCCGCCGGTATGCCCTCATCCCACTGGTCTGGCGGAATAAAGCCGCGCGCGCTATTGAGCAACGACGCCTGCGGCAGGCTGATATCCAGACGCAGTCTGGCAAAATCAAATGCCGTTTCCGCACCGGGAATAGCCTCGCTTATTGGCACACATTCGCCTGCTTTATATTTCCCAAGGTCCGGATAGGCGAGCCTATTCAGCCCGAGACGTTTAAGCCAGGCGACATCGAGGCATGGCGTAAGGCCGCCGGACTTAACGGTTTCGCCAGTCTGGGCGCCGCTCGCCGCCACAAACTGCAGATCGTCGGTGGCGATAAACTCATCGTTGCGCCAGATATCCACGCGATACTCGCCCGGCGCCTGGTGGCTGCCCTTCTCAAAACGCGACAAATCCGCCACGGCGGCGGCGTCTCCGGATAAAAATGCGGGATTGAAGTAGCTTTCTGCAACGCTTATTGCCGGCCAGAGCGCCGCCATGACCATCGCCGACAGGGGTGCAACGGTGAGTACCTGATGTGTGAGCGACTTTTTAATCATTTCCCTGCTTCCCGATTATTGCCAGGCAACATCACTGCATCTGACCTGCTTGCACTGGCGTGACCGCGCCATAGTCATTCACGGTCTGGAAAGAGACGCTTCCGGTGCTGCCTGCTGGCACAGCCACCTGCGCCACGCTCTTTGGCGCGACCATCGTATTGGGCAGTTTTCTGTTGCCTATTTTCAGGTTGACCGTCGAGACATAGTACGGCGATGGGTTATGCAGGCTCAGATGCCCGCCGCTACGGCTAAAGCGCAGCTGCTTCACCGCCTCTTCTGGCTGCATCGGCAAATTTTTCGGACGCACAAACAGCTTGATGCGTGACAAGATCGCCAGCTGCAGCACGTTGTTACTCGCAACGGTATTTTTATCCACCGAAGGAATGGCCTTCACGTTCATCCAGAAAATGGACTCACGATCCTGGGGTAACGGCTGGCCAACATAGATAATGCGCAGGGTGTTTTCGCTTTTTGCCTCGCTGACAAACAGCGGCGGCGTCACGATAAAGCTTTTGTCTTTTTCACCGAGATTATTTTCCACCCATGAATTCACCAGATAACGTTCTTTGGTATCGCTGTTATTAATTGAAAGAGAAGTCTGCTTTGCATCGGCAGGATAAATAACGCGCGTGGCGCCGAGGCCAATTCCTCCTGCCGCCTGAGCAGAAAGTGTTATTAACAAACATAACGCTGCAGCCATGCCTGATTTAAATAAAGTAGTCATCACGACAGATACCATTAAATTGTGAAGAATTACGGCTCAGGGATAAACCAGCGTGAACCAGATATCAGAATGCATATTTCCCGGAAAGAGATGTTCAGAGACCGAACGGTAACGAGCGGTGAAATGGAAAGTCATTTCCTTACTTTTAACCGGCGCCAGATAACCCGGCGCAGTATTGGGAATAATAAGCCGCTGTTCGCTGTCGAATAAAGCAAGCCCGATGCCGGTGCTGGCGTCATTGCCGGTTATGGTGGTCGCCGCCAGAAAAACCTGCGGGTCTTCTGCAGGTGTCGCGCCCTGGAAAGCGATGCCCACCCAGGCAGATACTTCGGGAAGGCAACCCGTCAATCGAATAGCAAACGGGATACTGACGGGGGCGTAGCTGCCCACTCCCTTAAAAAGCGTGCTGCGATACTGTCCCATCTGAACCGTCATCTCCTGGCTTTCGGGTGCAACTGCGCAAGCGCCGTTAACCAGCGAGCCCTGCATATGCACCGTGCCGCCATCGATAACTACTACCCGCTTCGCCAGTGTCGGGCTTCCCGCTGCCAGTAACAGAAGGAAGAGAATTTTCCTTTTCATGCTCGCCTTCTCAGGATTAACGTAGAATCTGCCTCTTCCCTGAGGCCAGCCGCATCCTTACGCTGTGCAATTACTCATATTTCATCACGAAGGTGGCATCGGCGTTAGCCTGGCCTGCGGTGGCGGTAGCCGCCGTGGCTTTATAGCGCGCGGTAAACGCCAGGGTGTTCACCCCGTCATTCAGGTTCTGAGCGGTAGAAAAAGTCGCGCCGTCGGGGGCCAGCACTTTGGAAGTACGGTCAAGGATCTGGATGCCAACGCCTGTCGCAGTGGTGCTATTATCGCCAGAGCTAACCGCCAGCAGAGTGGGATCGGTTGCATCAGTCTGGCCGGCGAAGGCGGCGGCAGCGGTAGCCGCTACGGTGCTGTCACAGTCGTTCAGAACGATAGTGAAAGGGATCTGAGCCGAGGTGTCACCGGCTTTGGTGAAAGCGGCGGTACGGTACTGGCCCAGTCTAACAATCTGCCCGTCAGACTGCGTGCTTACCGCACAGGCTGCGTTAACCAGTTCACCTTTAAAATGAACGGTACCGCCATTAACGGTAACCGGCGTTACAGCTGGCTCTTCCGCATAAGCTGAACCGCTTAACAATGCGATGCCAGCAACCAAAGAAGAAGCAATTCTGGAGACTTTCATAAATATTCCTTCAAGTATTAACATGTATATCCGGATGTTGTTGCCGATATATTGCAGTATTTATTAATGCCCTTTATCCCCGGGACAGTACCCACCAGCCTGATTAGCAGGGCAGTGCTCTCCGGTAATACTCAGCGACAGGGGTAGTTAATTAAATTATTAAATGCGCCATTGGCGGCGAGGGATAAATTAATGGAAGTAAGCGGTAAATAATACCCGTTAAAACTTTATATAGCCTAAGCCACGTCTTAATAACCTCTAAGAAATCGCGTGAATAACTCAGGTTCCCGGCAAAGAAAGTTGCCAAAACGTTAAATGTGTCACAATTGCGGTGTTACACTGTGCGGCTTTATTGCAAAAGCGTGTCTGGTGACAAAATTGAGTGAGCATATTGAAGAAAAAATCCAGCCGGGAGTGGTTATCCGCCCCAACTGGTCGGCAGTTTTTGCCGTGGCGTTTTGCGTCGCCTGCCTGATTACCGTGGAATTTTTACCGGTGAGCCTGCTGACGCCGATGGCGCAGGATCTGGGGATTTCAGAAGGCGTGGCCGGGCAATCGGTCACCGTCACGGCGTTTGTCGCCATGTTTGCCAGCCTGTTTGTCACAAGCGTCATCCGTTCAGCCGACAGACGCTACGTCGTTTTCCTCTTCGCCGTGCTGCTCACCTTATCCTGCCTGCTGGTCTCTTTTGCGGATAACTTCACGCTGCTGCTGGCAGGCCGGGCCTGTCTGGGACTTGCGCTGGGCGGTTTCTGGGCGATGTCGGCCTCGCTGACCATGCGTCTGGTGCCTGCCAGAACGGTGCCAAAAGCGCTGTCGGTGATCTTTGGTGCGGTTTCCATCGCGCTGGTTATCGCCGCACCGCTGGGCAGTTTTTTGGGCGGAATTATTGGCTGGCGCAACGTGTTTAACGGCGCGGCATTGATGGGCGTGGTTTGCATTCTTTGGGTGTGGAAGGCGCTGCCGTCGCTGCCGGGCGAATCCAACCGCCACAAACAAAACATGTTCGGCCTGCTTAAGCGTCCCGGTGTACTGGCGGGCATGGCGGCCATCTTTATGGCCTTCGCCGGGCAGTTCGCCTTCTTCACCTATATCCGTCCGGTGTATATGACGCTGGCAGGTTTTGACGTGGACGGCCTCACGCTGGTGCTGCTGAGTTTTGGTATCGCAAGCTTTGTGGGCACCTCGCTTTCGGCTGTGTTCCTGAAGCGTTCTTTGAAGCTCGTGCTGGCCGTCGCCCCATTGATTCTGGCGCTTAGCGCTTTAACGCTGTTGCTGTGGGGCGCGGACAAGATCGTCGCTTCCGGCGTCGCTATTATCTGGGGCTTTGCTTTTGCGCTGATACCGGTCGGCTGGTCCACGTGGATCACCCGCTCGCTTGCCGATCAGGCTGAAAAAGCTGGATCTATTCAGGTGGCGGTCATTCAGCTTGCCAATACCTGCGGCGCCGCCGTTGGCGGCTATGCGCTCGATAATCTCGGTCTGCTTTCACCGCTGGTGCTTTCAGGAAGCCTGATGCTGCTGACGGCGTTGTTAGTAGCGGCGAAGGTGCGGGCTAAATAAATGTGCGTCGGGTGGCGCGCTGCTTACCCGACCTACACGTCAGGCTTTACCAGGGCGGATGATCTTTAGCGCCATCCGCCAAAACTCAGCAAATCACGCCAGTGACTGCACCAAAAACAGCCTGTCTTTGAAAATCAATTCAGGATGTATTTCCAGTAGAGCCCGCAGTTGATTTTTTTGGGACTGGCTGGGCTTTAGCGAGATGCCACGGCTTCTTTTCTCCCAGGCGGCTATAGCTTCCTGCATGTATTGGCTCTCCATATCTTTCTTAGCAGTCAGCAAAAAAATCAGGCTGTCCCACAGGCTCAGGCGATTAGCCAGCGCATAATAAAGGCTGGAGTGTTTACTGGTCGGGGCTGCCGCCAGGCTTTGCTGAATCTCACTAAGCGAAATATAAAGCTTCAGCTTCACTATCTTCTGCATAGCGATTTTCGCTGTGGAATACTTTGGATGAACTAAAGCCTCCAGCAAATACTCACGAGCGTCCTCTTGCAGGTTCCGGACTAACACATACAATGCTGTTCTGTACAGGCGTGTCTGGCTCAAATCCCGGCAGGCTAAGGCAAGCGCCACTGCTCCATTGTACTTTTGCTCGTCTAACCCCATAAGCGCCGCGCTTCTGTCAGCCGCCTTGCGGGAAAGATCGTTAAATACGCTTTTGTAATATTCGGCTGGCGATATCCCGCCCGCATCAAGCAATCTTGCGGCGCGCTTTCTTACAAGTTCATTGCGATCGATTAATAAAGGCAATAGCTGCCCTGGGGCAATAACCCACTTTTCATCAATAACATGTTGAAGTGCAGCCTGCTTTACGAGCGCATAGCTGTCTTTTAATAAAATGCATAAGATTTCCGCAGTAACCAGATCCGGATGCAGAAGCAAAGCTTTGACTCCCATTAATCTGACCAAAGCATCATCATGCTGGCTTATTTTCTGGAAAATCACATCGACAGAAAAACATTTCTGCTCAAGCAGAATGCATAAAACGGCCCGGGGAACCTCTTTCTCTTTTGCAGCCAGCCCGCTTACCAGCTGATTAAGGTTCTCCGGCCGGATTAAAAAATGGACGACCTCATCCACCAGCTTCTGATGGTCGTCTCGCCCACCCCTTAACAGTCCAAAGAAGTTGGGTAAACAGCCTACCAATAAATGCGCATCCTGCGGGTTCATAAACTGCTGAAGACTCGTGCGCGCGGCTTTTCTCACCTGCATAACCCAATCATTTGCCCTTTCAATCAAGGCTGGCAAAGCCGCCCCTTCGCGCATGTAACCCAGACAAAGCACCGCACGCTCTCTGATACGTCCGTTGTAATGCAGGGTTAGCTGTTGAAGCCGTTTTGCCGGATCTGAATCAAGTTTTTGATCGCACCAATAATGCCGATTCGGGGGCTCCGCCATAAGCTTTTCTAACTGACGCAGTAAAAAATATTCTATCGCCATAAATTCCTTCTCATTCACCGTTTGCTGAATTAACCCATCACCGTTCTGAACAACAGCGCATCCAGTTCATTGATGTTTCGTTTCCGGCCACCAGAAAGCGGCGTGCGGTCGCTATTTGCTGCCAGTTCTTGTTTTATGAAGTCATGAAGCAACGGCCTGCGCGGCCCGTATTTTGCCTCGCCTGTATTTTGTTTTATCTCAAGCAGCTCGTTTATTTCATTCAATAGCCTGGGGTCCTGAACCGTGCCTTCAACCAGCTTATCAAAACGCACCGGAGGCATGCCCTTACCGGCTTCCAGCCACTGTACCGCCAGCAAAGGCCGCAGAACGTAGAAATATTTTTTGAGCCTCACCTCATCGCCCTGCAAATAACCACGAAAGTTTTTTCGTGCCATAGAGAAATAATGCCAGCGCGATTTCTGCGCAGAAAACCACTCCGGCGCCAGCGCCCGCAGTAGATCTATTGTTTCGCTATCTTGTTCATAAACCACCGGCGAACCGAGCCACTCCAGCAGCGTGGGATTTGCGCCTTTTAATAACCCCAGCGCTTTGCGCCATTCCCAACCGCAAACGTCCAGTTCGCTGTCTATAGGTACTTCAATGACATCCCGCTGCGGCTCAACCCGCAGATACCATTCCGGGGCATGGACATAAATAAAGCGCACGTCATAATCACTGTCCGGTGAGGCGAAGCCCCAGCCCCGACTGCCCGATTCGCAGGCGTAGAGCACTCGTACGCTATAACGTTTTTCTATGTCACGCAAAACCAGGCGGACCCGTTCACGCATGGCGGCATCTACGCCGTTCAATCCCGTTTTCATCGTTTATCCTTTTACACATACCACCTGACGCAGAGTGTGAACAATCTCCACCAGCGAAGACTGAGCGGCCATTACCGCATCGATGTCTTTATAAGCCATGGGTATTTCATCAATAACATCACTGTCTTTGCGGCATTCAACATGCGCTGTCGCACGAATTTGATCTTTCACGCTAAAGCGCTTTTTCGCTGCTGTTCTGCTCATGGTACGGCCCGCGCCATGGCTGCATGAACAGAAGCTTTCTTCATTACCCAGTCCGCGCACGATAAAGCTTTTCGCACCCATAGAGCCGGGAATGATCCCCATCTGGCCAATTTGTGCCGATACCGCGCCCTTGCGAGTTACCAACACCGATTCACCAAAATGCGTTTCCTGTTGCACATAATTGTGATGACAGTTAACCGCTTCCCGGTGAGTAATAAACGGCTTCGTGATGATGCGTGAAAGCGCTGCCAGAGTCCGCGCCATCATTACTTCACGGTTATGACGAGCAAAGTCCTGCGCCCAGCCAACCGCTTCCATGTAATCCTCAAAATGGCGGCTCCCTTCCTCAAAGTAGGCAAGATTACGATCCGGCAGATTAGCGATATGCTGCTGCATATCCCTCTGGGCCAACGCGATAAACAACGAACCGATGGCGTTTCCTACCCCACGCGAACCGCTGTGAAGCATCACCCAAACCTGCTGCGCTTCGTCCAGGCAAACTTCAATAAAGTGGTTGCCGGTGCCCAGGGTGCCAAGGTGCTGATGATTATTCGTTTTCAGCAACTGCGGGTATTTGTCCGTCAGGCGCTTAAAGCGCGGGGCCAGCGCAGCCCAATGCTGATCCACTTCCTGCGGCGTGTTTTCCCATGCGCCGCGATCTCTTCTGGAGCGCGTCGATGTACGGCCATGCGGCACGGCTTGTTCAATAGCGCTCCGCAGGCCCGCCAGGTTATCCGGCAGATCGCTTGCCGCCAGAGAAGTACGTACGGCAATCATGCCGCAGCCGATATCAACGCCCACTGCCGCTGGAATAATAGCGCCACGGGTTGGAATAACGCTGCCGATGGTCGAACCTTTCCCCAGATGTACATCCGGCATCACCGCCAGATGTTTAAAAATAAAGGGCATTTTCGCCGTATTCAGAAGTTGTTCCCGTGCTTCAGGTTCAACCGGAACACCCCGGGTCCACATTTTTATCGGCGCGCTATTCGCTTGTTCCAGCAACTGATACATTTCGTTTTTCATCGACGTTCTCGCTCTGTTAGTTCTTGTTACGGATACTGCGAAAGGCATGCCAGGAAAGATCCGCTGCGCTTAAAATCATTTAACCTCCTGAAAAAAAACACTTAATAATTATCATTCTGGTCATAGCTATTAAGTTCCGGGCCAGATATCTTATCTCACAGGATAGATAGTTATTTTTGGGGATAAAATGAAGCATAACGTTGTCATCGGCATGCTGGGCACCACCCTTGATAAGCGAGGAAAACGTGAAAACCGCTGGACGAAGTGGCGCCCTACGGTAGGTCTGTGCCAGCAAAAAGAGCTGGTGGTCGATCGGATTGAGCTTTTGCATCAACCCAAAGATAAAGGAATGGCTTTGCAGGTTGCCGAGGATATTGCAAAGGTTTCTCCGGCAACAAAGGTTGTACCGCATGAAATTGAGTTACGCGATCCATGGGATTTAGAAGTGGTTTACAACGCGCTGCTCGATTTTACTAGCCGCTACCCTTTCGATACCGAACGTGAAGAATATCTGGTACATATCACAACCGGTACGCACGTGGCGCAGATCTGCTGGTTCTTACTGACGGAAGCGCACTATCTTCCGGCCAGGCTGCTGCAAACGGCACCGGGTGAAAAGGCAGATCGTCCTTCCCCACAAGGGATCTATTCGATAATCGATCTGGATCTTAGCCGTTATGCCACGCTTACCAGCCGCTTCCAGCGGGATCAGCAGCACTCGGTCTCCTTTCTGAAAGCGGGTATAGAAACCCGCAATAAAACCTTTAATACCTTAATCGATCAGATAGAACGTGTAGCCCTGCGTTCGGACGCCCCTATTTTGCTGACTGGCCCTACCGGCGCGGGCAAATCCTTTCTGGCACGGCGGATCTATGAACTGCGTGAATCAAAGCATCTGGTTAACGGGCGTTTTGTCTCGGTAAACTGCGCCACCTTGCGCGGCGATAACGCCATGTCGACATTGTTCGGTCATGTGAAGGGCGCTTTCACGGGCGCGCTACAACCACGGGCAGGCTTATTGAGGGAAGCCAACCGCGGCGTCTTATTCCTGGATGAAATAGCCGAACTGGGGCTGGACGAACAGGCAATGCTGCTAAAAGCCATTGAGGAGAAAAAGTTTTTCCCCTTTGGTTCCGACAAAGAAGTCAGCAGCGATTTCCAGCTTATTGCCGGTACGCACCGCAATCTGCAGGAATGGATCGCCGAAGGACGTTTTCGTGAAGACCTGTATGCCCGTATCAATATGTGGACGTTCCGCTTGCCGGGCCTTGCAGAACGTCGTGAAGACATCGAACCCAATATTGATTATGAACTTCAACGCTTTGCCAGAAATAAGAAAACCCAGGTTCGCTTCGATAAAGAAGCCCGCGCGCTTTACACCGCCTTTGCCCATTCCGCACAAGCGGCCTGGCGCGGAAATTTTCGGGAACTGAGCGCATCAATTGCTCGCATGGCCACGCTCGCTGAACAAGGACGAATTTCAACAATGCTCGTTGAAGAAGAGATAGCAAGGTTGAAATCCAACTGGCAGCAACAACAACCGAGCCCGTCTTTCATCGTCGCTCCTGAAAATATCGATCTCTTTGACAAACGGCAACTGGAGACAGTGATTGAAGTTTGCCGCAACGCTGTTTCGCTTTCGGAAGCGGGCCGCCAGCTTTTCGCCGTTTCCCGTAGCAGAAGAAAAATCCCAACGACGCGGACAGATTACGTAAATATCTGGCGCGTTTTGGGTTGAGCTGGGAAGAGTTGAAAAACCAGCAATAGCTTTGCCTACTGCGCCACACGGCAGAAAGAATGTCAGATTATTGCCATGCGTTTATGTCCTTAGATAAGATTGCGCGGTCTTCCAGATCCCGGCTAAACCTCCGTCAGCCGATTGATTTTTCAGCGTAAAAAGGGTACTTTCTCGCCTGTATTCCTGCCTGGACGGTCCTATATTATGCCTATTATTCAGTCTGTTGAACGTGCGTTACAGATCCTCGACCTGTTTAACGAACAGGCGACGGAGCTTAAAATCACCGACATCAGCAAACAGATGGGCCTGAGCAAAAGCACCCTCCATTCGCTGCTCAAAACCCTGCGGCTACACGGCTATATCGACCAGAACCCGGAAAACGACAAATATCGCCTTGGCATGAAGCTGGTCGAGCGCGGCCATTTCGTCGTCGGTTCGATGGATATTCGCCAGAAGGCAAAAGGCTGGCTGACGGAACTGTCCCGGCGCACCGGGCAAACCACTCACCTTGGCATTCTCGACGGGCGAGAAGGCGTTTATATCGAGAAAATCGAAGGCAAACTCGCCGCCATCGCCTACTCGCGTATTGGCCGCCGGTTGCCCGTGCATGCCACCGCCATCGGCAAAGTGCTGATAGCCTGGCTTAGCGAGGCGGAGCTGACTGCGCTGCTTGAGGATTATCAGTACGCCACTTTCACACCTTCAACGCTTGCAACTCGCGAAGCATTGCTGGCGGCGCTGGCGCAAACCCGCGCGCAGGGTTACGCGCTGGATAGCGAAGAGAACGAACAGGGTGTGCGCTGCGTGGCGGTGCCGGTGTGGAATCATGAATCGCGGGTAATTGCCGCGCTGAGCCTCTCGACGCTGACCTCCCGCGTGGACGAAGAAGAGCTAACGCGCTACCGGCTGCTGCTGGAAGAGGCCGGGCTTCAGCTCTCAAAATCGCTGGGCTACCCGGCTCGCGGATAGCCCGTTAGCTTTAATCCGCTACCGGCTGGTAGCGGAAGTAATCAAAATCGGCGTAACAGCCGTCGCCGCTGATATCCTCGCAGTGCAGGCCGACAAACGCGCCCGTAAAGAAGCCGCGCCCGCCGATGTAATCATCCGACAGCTTCCACGCCTCATACTCGACAGGCACCGTCTGCCAGTTTTCTCCGTCAAACGAGTAGCTGTAGCGATAGACAAGCTGGTCCACGTCCACCCGCAGCCACACGCTTTGCGCCTCAGCCGGCACCGGGATGGGCTGTTCGTGCAGCGGCCACGACGGGACATTTTTGTCGAGCTGCAGCACTTTGATGGTCCTGCCCTGCCCCTCTTCAAAGTCCACAAAGCAGTAGCTCCAGTTTTTAGTGTTGTAATAGCAGGTCAAACCGGCGCTCTGCTGGAAGTTCAGGGGCGAGAACTGCATGCGCGTTTCGGCGCGAAAGGCAAAATGCTGCCAGCGTCGCGCGACGGTGGACTGGGTAAAGGTTGAGTTCAGGGAATCATTGCCGTACAGACGCAAAAAGCCCGGCCTTGCGGTCAGGGAGCCGAGCGAATCATCAAACGGAATGCGCAGGGTTTGCAGTTCGGGATTGAGCGTAGCGTTGTCGAAATCCTCGTGCCAGCCCGCATTTTGCGGCACTTTGCTCTCCGCCATTTGCGGGCCAGGTACGGTCAGTTGCGCATGCTGGCCGCCTTCCACATACGGCCAGCCGTCGCGCCAGGTGATACGCGCAATGCCGGTTTCGCGCCCAAGCGAACAGTATCCACGCCCGCCGGAGGCCAGCAACGGCACGCCGGGTAAACGCTGCGGACGGCTGGTGAGATACGCCATATACCATTCGCCGGTATGCGTCTCCAGCAGCGAGCCGTGGCCGCTTTTTTGCAGGGGATTCTCCGGCAGATGCCAGCTGGTCATCATCGTCACCTCCGGATGCAGCTCATACGGGCCCTTGATGTTTTTCGCCCGCAGCAGCACCACCGCATGTTCGTAACTGGTGCCGCCCTCGGCGACCATCAGATAGTACCACCCCTCTTTGTGATAAATATGCGCGCCCTCGGTGTAGCGCAACGCCGTGCCGGTAAACAGCGTTTTACGCTCCGGGGACAAAGTCTGTGTCTGCGGGAAATATTCCTGCAACACGATGGTGCTGTGCGGATCGCTGTGATGGCGCGGCCCCCACGGGCGATAGATATAGTATTTCCGGCCATCGCTGTCGTGAAACAGCGAGGGATCGAAACCGCCGTTCCCCATCGCAATCGGCTCGCTCCACGGCCCTTCGATGGAGGGTGCGGTCACCAGAAAATTACGGCCATTTTTCCACGGCGAGTCGACGATTTTTACGTCGGTATAAAGCAGCCAGAACAGCCCGTCGGCATAGCTCAGGCACGGCGCCCAGATGCCGCCGGAGTCGGGATTGCCTTTCATATCCAGCATCGACACGCGGTCCAGCGGCGTGCTGACCAGCGACCAGTTATTCAGATCGCGGGAGTGGTAAATGCGCACGCCCGGAAACCACTCAAAGGTGGAGGTGGCGATGTAGTAATCCTCGCCCTGGCGGCACAGCGACGGGTCCGGATTAAAGCCGGTCAGAATCGGGTTCGTAATGTTGTACATGTTGCCTCCTTCTTAGTTGGATGTCGCGGTCGTAGCGGCGGGAACGCCCTCTTCCTGCGGGGTGCGATGCTTATTTAACTGCTGGCTGATGGCCATAACGCGCTCATCGCTCAGCTTATAGAGTGAGAGCATGATGAACATGCCGACGTAGAGCACCACCGGCACCACGCAGAAGAGGATTTTGATGGTGGTGAGCACTTCCACCGGCTGCACGCTGTTGCTGGAGGAGTAATTCACAAAGGCGAGGATCCAGCCCACGATCGCGCCGCCAATCGCCAGGCCAATCTTCAGGCTGAACAGATAGGTGGAGAACACCAGTCCGTCGAGACGGCGGCCGCTGCGGCTCTCTTCGTAATCCACCACGTCAGACGCCATCAGCCATTGCAGCGGCGTGGTGGTGTTAAAGACAAACAGGAACAGAATATTGAGGGCAAAGATCCACGCGATATGTTCCGCAGGGGTGAAGAAAATCAGCAGGCTTATCAGCGAATACGCGACGATGATCCATTTAAAGACCTGCACCCGGTCAAAGCGTCCTAACAGTCGGGAAGAACATAGCGAGCCAAACATGGTGGCGATGCTGCCGTAGAGCAAAAACTGCGTCGCCATCTCCGGGTGATCCATCACGTACTTCACGAAATAGAGCGTCGCCCCGCCGCGCACCACGTTGGAACAGGTCGCCATCATTTTGAAGGCGCACATAATCCGCCACTGGCTGTTGCCGAGCAGCAGCCTGAGATCTTTCGTCACCGACGAGCCCGGCTGCACCGCAAAGGTGTAGCGCTCTTTGGTGGTAAAGAAGCAGATATACAGCAGCACCACGCCGCTCAGTCCCAGCACGCACATCGCCCCGAAGTAGCCTACCTGCTCGTTGCCTTTACCAATGATGCCCACCAGCGGCAGCGCAATGCCGCTGATGGCCAGCGACCCTGCGGCGGCGAGGAAAAAGCGCCACGACTGGAGAGCATGACGCTCTTTCGGATCGGCGGTGATCACGCCCGGCATCGCGCAGTACGGCACGTTAACGAAGGTGTAGACCAGCGTCAGCAGGATGTAGGTGATGCAGGCGTAGATGATTTTGCCCTGCGCGGAGAAGTCTGGCGTGTAGAACGTCAGCACGCAGACGATGCCGAACGGGATCGCGCCCCACAGCAGGAATGGACGGAACTGGCCGTGGCGCGTACGGGTGCGGTCCACCAGCAGCCCCATTAACGGATCGGTAACGGCATCCAGCACGCGCGAAACTAAAAACAGCGTGCCCATAATGCCGGCGGATAAGCCAAATACATCGGTGTAGAAATAGGCCAGCAGGAACATCGTCGCCTGCCAGACGAAGCCGCAGGCGGTATCACCCAGCCCGTAGCCGATTTTATCTTTCATGGTCAATTGCATATTTACCCCCAACGCAGAGTGGAATGATGCAGACGTCAGGGACCTGAGCCGGGTAAAAAAATAGCCGGCGCATCGTCAGGAATACACCCTTTATTCGTGTGCTGAATTCACGTTTTCGTGTTAATAGAGTGTAAAGAGTCGATCGAATTTTCGGCAATGGTCATTTTTTGTTTATTAATTATGATTTTTAGTTTGTGTGACTGGTGTCGATATATAAGCGGAAAATAAAATAATATTTTCGTTTTTATTTTTAAGGAGTTATGAAAATAGCAGCGTAAGTGAAATATATTTTTCAGACACAGGAAAGCCGCCCGATGAATAATATCAGCAGGCAGCTTAAACCCTGTTTTTATTTATAAGCCCAGCGCTTTTTTACCCGCATTAATTACCTCAATGATTTTATCGGTATCATAAATGCAGCCTTTCCAGGTTCCCCCGCTGACCGACTGTAACGCCGCCCACAGGCGCGTGTCGTCCGGCAGAAAATCATGCGCATGTAGATCAGGATGAGGCGTTCTCGCGGCTAATGCTGCAGCACCCTCTTCCGGCGTCAGGCGCATTTCCGGTGTGCCGATAAAATTGACGCTGCCGGTTAACGACAGACGGTCAACCTCGATCTCGATGATGTCGTTATCGCGCAGCTTGCCGATTGGCCCGCCCGCCAGCGCTTCCGGCGCCACGTGACCAAAGCACGCGCCGGTAGAGACGCCGGAGAAGCGCGCATCGGTGATTAGCGAAACCGTTTTACCCCAGGAGATATGCTTCAGCGCGGAGGTGAGCTGGTAGGTCTCTTCCATGCCGGTGCCGGAAGGCCCGCCGCCGATGACCACCATGATATCGCCCGGCTCAATGCCGCCGCCTTTAATCGCCTTAATTGCCCTCTCCTCAGAGACAAATACCCGTGCACGGCCGGTATGACGATACATGCCGTTTTCATCCACTACGGACGGATCGATAGCCGTCGCCTTGATAATCGAGCCTTCCGGCGCGATGTTGCCTACCGGGAAAGCGACCGTTGAGGTCAGCCCTTTAGCTTTAGCGCGCGCAGGCGGCAGGATCACATCATCGGGATCGACGCCGTCCTGCCTGCGCAGGCACTCGCGGAACTTTTCGCGTCGCTCCGAGGATTGCCACCAGTCGAGGTTTTCCCCCACCGTCTGGCCCGTCACCGTCATCGCGTCCTCATGCAGCAGGCCAAGTTCGCGCAGGTGCAGCATCACTTCCGGCACGCCGCCTGCCAGGAAAGCGCGTACCGTTGGATGGTAGTCCGGCCCGTTAGGCAGCACGCTGACAAGGCGCGGCACTTTACGGTTGATGCGCGTCCAGTGTTCGACATCAGGAATAGTGCAGCCTGCCGCATGGGCAATGGCGGGAATGTGCAGCAGCAAATTGGTGGAGCCGCCGAAGGCTGCGTGGATCACCATCGCGTTTTCAATCGCCTTATCGGTCAGAATATCGCGCGTGGTGATGCCGCGATTATCCAGCTCGCTGACCGCCCGCGCCGACTGGCGCGAGATCTCCAGCCAGACATCCTGCCCCGATGGTGCCAGCGCGGAATGCGGCAGTGCCAGGCCAAGTGCTTCAGCCACCACCTGCGACGTACCCGCCGTTCCCAGGAACTGACAGCCGCCGCCCGGCGAGGCGCAGGCGCGGCAGCCCAGTTCGGCGGCTTCCTGCAAGGAGAGTTCATGGTTGGCATAGCGTGCGCCGATGGTCTGCACTTTCCCGGCATCTTCGCCAAAGGTTGGCGGCAGCGTGGCGCCGCCGGGCACCAGAATAGTGGGCAGATTATGCATCGACGCCAGCGCAATCATGGTGGCAGGCAGACCTTTATCGCAGGTGGCGACGCCAATCACCGCCCGGCGCGTAGGCAGCGACCGGATAAGGCGACGAAACACTATCGCCGCGTCGTTACGGTACGGCAGCGAGTCGAACATGCCGTGAGTGCCCTGCGAACGTCCGTCGCACGGATCGCTGACGAAGGCGGCAAACGGAATGCCGCCGTGACGGGTGATCTCTTTCGCCGCCGCCTGCATCTGCAGGCCAATTTCCCAGTGGCCGGTGTGATAGCCCAGCGCAATCGGACGACCGTCGCCCGCGCGGATACCGCCCTGGGTGCCGATAATCAGCACCTCTTTGCCGGTGAGCTTGTTCGCATCCCAGCCCATGCCCGCGTTTTGCGTCATGCCGAACAGGTTGCCGCTTGGCGACTCCATCAGCATTTGCGGCGTCAGGGGCAGCGCCCCCTGCGGCCCGGCCGCGTGGGTGGTGACGGCATAAAAGGCGTCGTCCTGGGGGGTAAAGATCGTTTCTATCGCCATTTTTTTCTTCCGACTCAGCAGAGTTTCAACTGTTGCAGCAGCGCCCTGAGCCGCGCCTTACCGGCCTCGTCAAGCGGGCTGGCAGGCGGCAGTACGTGGGTGGATATCGGGCGTCCGCACAGGACAATCGCCTCTTTTATCACATTCACAAACGGCGTATCGAGCTGATAGATCTGCGGAATTTGCAGCAGCGTCTGGTGATACTGCGCCGCCTGCGCCAGCTCCCCGTCCCGGAAGGCCTGCAGCAGCTTAACCGACACCTGCGGCGCAAAATTGCCGCTGGCGGAGATTGCCCCGTCGCCGCCCAGCAGGAGCGTGTTGAACAGGTGATCGTCATACCCGCACAGCACCGAAAAATGCGGATGCGCCGCTTTCACGGTGAGGATCATGCTGCGGAGATGGGCGACGGAGTCGATAGTATCTTTAATACCGACGATGTTACGGCGCGAATCCGCCAGGGTTTTGACCAGCATCGGTGTGAGATCCTGCCCGGTCAGCGCCGGGAAGTTATAGAGAATAACCGGCAGCGACACGCTGTCCGCCACCTGCTCAAAGTAGCGAATCAGGTTCTGCTCGGACACTTTCCAGTAATAAGGGTTAATCACCACAAGGCCATCCGCACCCGCCTCTTGCGCATGCTGGCTCAGCTCGACAGTTTCCCGCGCGTTGGTGCCGCCGGTGCCGATCAGCACCGGCACGCGACGATCGACATGATCGATAGCAAAAGCGGCGATCGCTTTACGTTCTTCAGCATTGAGCTGCGAGAACTCCCCGCCGCTTCCCAGGAAAAACAGGCCATCAACCCCTGCGGCAATCAGATCGTCAATCAGCGCGGCGGTGCCTTGCTTATCGAGTTTGCCTTCAGCGGTGAAGATGGTGGAGACAGGCGGAATAATCCCCGAGAACTGCGCGGACTGCGGCATAAGAGCTCCTGTGCGTCATTTTGTTCTACATTATAGAACAGCGTTCATTAATTTAACTTTCATACTATGCCGCAAAGAAAGGGAAGGTAAATGAGACCCGCAGAGGAGATGCGCTTTTTTTAAGCTGGATCACACAATGGGTTGGGTTTCTTTCCACAGGCGCCCGCGCAGAAGCGCGGTTTGGTTTAATCAGCAACTTTTGACCGGGCTGACACAACCTGTCAGCGCTGTGTTTTATCCTTTGTCACATAGATACCTGAAAGATTAATGCTTTTTTAGCTTTAGTTTTCGGCAGCCTGGCCGTTAATTACTGTAAAAGCAGCAATCAAAATTGAGCGAACAGCAGGTAAACAAGCCTCAGTTGCGATGGGTGACAGAGCCTGAATTACATTTTCATGGATAAAAATGAAAGATTACTCCGGCAAAAAAAACGCTCTGCTTATCGAGCGACTGTGCGAAACGTTTGGCGCCCTTTATCAGGGGAACGTCATCGATAAAAGCTGGCTCTGCGAGCGGTTTGACGTGACAGAGCGCACCGCCTACCGCGATTTAGCCCGGCTTTCGCATCTTCTCGAAGAAGTATCGAATGGACGCTATAAACTCAGCAGACACCTGCTTCCCACGCTGCATGCCGGGCATCTGGCCGAGTTTGCCAGCTTTGCCGGTGTCTCTCATCTGTTTCCATACAACGATGGGCAATCGTTACGTAAGCAAATGAAAACCCCAGAAAATATGTCAATTCAGGGGGCCAGCAGCCGGGAGAACCGTCAGTTCAGCGATCTGATGGATAATCTCGACAAAGCCATTACCGCCAAAAAAGCTGTAACTTTTTTATATCGCTCTAAATCTCGCGTTGTGCAGCCGTATCGTCTTATTAACCACTACGGTCTGTGGTATCTGGCCGGGGTCGAGGATGAACGTCTCAAAGCATTTGAACTTGCGCGCATTGAGCGTTTTGCCGCCTCAGGAGCTTATTTTTCTGCTGATGAGGGCGTGATTGAAGAGCTCAACACTACCTCCGGCATTCACTTCGGAACGCGTACTGCAGCTACCCTTTGGGTTTCTGCCCATGCTGCGCAATATGTTACCAGGCGACCGCTTTTCCCCGGACAGCATATTGAGAAAATGCATCCGGACGGCAGCCTCACTCTTACCACCGCCATTAGCGATAAGAACACGCTGTTTCGCTGGCTGCGTTACTGGTTGCCGGATATTTGCATTCTGGCGCCTGCTTCGCTGAAAGAAGAATTCAACAATGATTTCGACTCGCGCGTGGCTAAAGCCAACACCAATAAAAGTCCTGATGCCCCTTCTTTAATAACCTATTAGCTTAATGAGATATTATTTCATGGTTGATTTACACACACAGTTATTACACAAAGCAGATGCTTTACTGGAGCAGGAAATCATCACCGGCAAACCTGTCGTTGCCGCATGGGGTTTAATGAACGCCGGGAAAAGCTATCTGCTGAATATGCTGACCAACCATATTCAGACCGAATGTTTCCGCACCAACGATATTCGTGAAACCGCCGAGCTAAGAGAGTTCGAAACCGACGATTTTATTTTCCTCGATACTCCCGGCCTTGATGCCAACAACGGCGATGACCTGATAGCCCAACAGGGTGCGGCAAAAGCGGATATCGTGCTGTTTGTCCATCAACCGCAGGGCGAGCTGGAGAAAATAGAAATCGATTTTCTGCGCAAGCTCAAAGGCTCCTTCGGGCAGTACGCCGATCAAAATATTATTTTAGTCCTCAGTAAATCTGACGTGGAAACCCAGGAAAAAATCGAGGCCATCGAAAAGCGTATGCTGGAACAGTGCCGCGACGATCTGAGTTTTAATCCTCGCTGCTACGCAATTTCCGGCTCCCGCTTTCACGCAGGCGTTACGCAAAAGCAAGAAGGCCTGGTTCGCGCCAGCCACCTTTACGATCTGGCCCAACATCTGGACTCGCTTAATACCGATGCTTACGCCGTAAAACGCGAACGCCAGCTCGTGGCCATCGATGAAATTATTGCGGAATTTAAGCAGCTTGAACACGAACTGCATGCACAACAGCTGCAGGCCAAAAAGAAAATCCAGCACGGTTTCCAGCCTTTCGATAAGGCGATGGACGATTTCCGCACCTGGATGCATCACAACCTGAATAAATTCCCGGCAGTGTAAGGAGAGATAAAATGGCATTACCCTGGTTAATTGGCGCAGCGGTATTAGGGGTTGGCGCACTTCTCGCCTCGTCATCCAGCGATGACAGTTCAAACGGCAACGGCGACGATGAAGAACGCCGCCGCCAGGAGCGGGCAGAACGTGAACGCCGTGAGCGTGAGCAGCAGGAAGAACGGGTGTCCATCAAAGCGGCTTTAACAAAAGAAGGCGAGCAGCGTGGCGCCGATTTTCAGCAGACATTGTCAGACTGGGTTAACGTGCGTTATCAAAGCCAGCCGCCGTTCAAGGCAGCCATTCTCCAGACGGGCAAACACTATAAACGTATTGTGGCGGAAAACTTTATCGACAGCCACGAACTTTGCCTGCTGGATGCCAGGACTCGCGAGAATCTCAATGAATTCGAAGCATGCTATGACGTCGAACTCACCATGACGGAAAACTTCTATGACGCTATTGACGAGATGGCGGACTACCAGGAAAAACTGCAGGAGCTGCAGGATTACCGCAGCCAGTTTGAACGTATTCGCCAACAATTAATTCGCTAAGCGGACAGGAAAAAAAATGAACGAAGAGATGCTGCGCGAGGATCTGCTCGCCTCTTTTCAGCTACTGCAAAAGCAATTTGATTCGTCACTGGAAGAAGCAAAAGCGCTGGATGATAAATTCGTCACCCGCTATCAGCAGTTTCATTCCAACCTTTCCGGCCTGCTGGCAGAAGCGCGGTTAAAACTGCCGAAGAGCAGCCCTCTGAGCAAGTCGCTGACCGAGTTCGTCGCCGGGCTGGAGGCGTTGGATAACGCCTGGAAAGCCAGGCTGGAAAATCAGGATAAGGGGCTGAGCTTTCGCAAGAACTTTGAAGATTCCCTGCTGGTGTATGTCTACGGGAAGGTAAAGTCGGGAAAAAGTTCGCTGGGCAACTATATGGCCTGGGGATACACCGATCCGACTGCGGAACAGCAGCATGGCGGCACAAAGCTTGTGTACAAATCCTATGAAAACTCCGACGCCGAAAACGGCGATGCGCAGAACGAAGCGGAAAGCCGGGAGAAATTCCGCGTCGGGGCGACGGAGGCGACCAGCTCCATTCAGAGTTTCCGCCTGCCCGGCCTGACCTGGGTGGATTCGCCCGGCCTGCATTCCGTGCGTATGCAAAACGGCGAACTGGCCAAAGAGCATGCTGAACATGCGGATCTGATCCTCTATACCATGAAGTCCGATGCGCCGGGGCGCGCCAGCGATCTGGAAGAGATCCGCGATCTCTGTGGTAAAGAAAAAAACATTATGCTGCTGCTCACCGGCAGCGATAAAAAAGAGCACGGCTGGGACGAAGAAAAAGACGAACCCATTGAGCGCTGCGTGATGAAATCGCCAGACGATCGCCAGCTACAGCGTGGATACGTCAAAAAAGAACTTCAGAATGCCGATCTTGATGTCAGCAACGTGGAGATTTTGTCTCTTTCGGCTCGCTACGCGGAATTAAACGCGGGCAGCCCGACGGCCATCAAAGAGAGCGGCATGGGGCAGTTGTTTGCCACCTTACACCGTGTTTCGCAGGAGCGCGGCGTGCGCATGAAACGCGCGGTGCCAATGACCAATTTCAAAAATTTTCTCACCGGCTGTATTAAAGAAGTTACGCAGTATCACAATCTGACCGGCTCGTTTACGGAAGTGCTGGAGCTGGTCGGCAAGCGCGTGCCGCAGCAGGCGATACCAGCGATCCGCGAAGCGCAATCGGCAATGCGTAGCGCCATTCAGGCCAGATTCGACGTACTGGCAGCCAGCCGTGATAACGAATACCAGCTCAACGCTTCGTTGAAAGAAGCGAAAACGCAGTGGGATGCACAAATGGCGAAGCTGGTTGGCGCCGCGCTGGATGATATTCTGGCTGATGTGATGGCCAACTTTAAATCAGCGGTAGTCTCTACCTGGAACGCGTCATCCTTGTCCCTGCCCTCCTTTTCGGTAGAGAAAATCACCGAACAAATCCCTGACGGTTATACCAAAGGTACGCGAAAACGTAATGGTGGTCTGGGTGGGTTGATTGGCGGGGGGTTAGGTCTTTTACTGGGCCCCGTCGGCATGGCAGTCGGCGCAAGTGTCGGCGCCGGGATTGGCGCAACGCTGGGTGATAAAGCCGGCCAAAGCACGCGCACCATTGAGATTGCGGTGGGCGATAACCTCGACGAACTGCGTACCCGCGTGCTGAATATCTATAACGCCGGTATCGAGAAAGAAATTCAGCTGCAAATCGATACGCTGTTCAGCGCGTTGTTAACAGAGATGAGTGCCTCCTGCGCCACGCTGAACGATGAGATAAAGAGCTTTGAGTCGGCGCTGGTAAAACTTAAGGAAAGCGCAGAAAAAAAATTAATGGGCGGGATAAATTAACCATGGAAATGTCAGCAGCAGACCTTTTCGAAACCTACGATCTGACAGCAAAGCTTGTGGATCAGCACCCGGAACTGGCAGCGGAGTTCGCGTCGGTTCAGCGCCAGTTTGACGAGAAACGCAGCCAGCCGGATGCCAGCATCATGGTTTACGGCGTCTACAATGCCGGAAAAAGTACGCTTATCAACGCGCTGCTGGGCGAACAAGCGGCGAAAACCGGAGATATCCCCCTCACCGATCGTGTCGATGCCTATAGCTGGAACAACAGCGTCATTCTCGATACACCGGGAGTGGATGCGCCGCTTGATCATGAAAAAGTTACCCGCGAGCAGATGCTGAAAGCGGATGCGGTTATTTTTGTCGTTAATCCTTCCGGCGCAGCCGAAGAAGAAAAGACGCTTCAGGTACTGGTTGAGATTTTGCAGGCGAAAAAGAAGCTTTTTCTGGTGCTTAACGAAAAAGACAAAATGGACGTGGAGAGCTTTACCCGTCTTAAAAACGATATTCGCATTCGTCTGCAAACCCTGGCGGAAGAAAAAGGCATGCAGGATGTCCTGCAGGACATTCCTGTTCTGCGCGTTAACGCAGAAATGGCGCTGCAGGCCAAACTGGAAAACAAAGCGGGCCTGCTGCGGCTGAGCGAATTCCCGGCCTTTGAAGAGGCGTTGACGGCGTTTATTGCGGGCATCGACAGCCAGCATATCTACCGTCGCCTTGGCAGCGAGCTGAAGACGTTCCTTGACCTTTTCCTTCAGAGGCTGACTAAAAACACCACCAGCGAAACCGTCCGCGGCTACGACACGCTGTTAAAAAATATCGTTGACCAGCAGTATCTGTGCCGCAAAACGATTCTCGACGAAATTAAACGCCAGCGCGACGTGATGTACCGGGGAAGCAAAGCGGCGCTTCGCCAGGATCCGGAGCAGGCGCAGGCGCAAATCGAAGCGCTGTTTACCGGGGCGATTGGGCAAATCGAAGCGGTACAAAAACAGGAGACGGAGTATCTGGTTCAGCGTTTCCAGGATGATGTCGACAGCCTCGAAGCGGCTATTTTGCGCCAGGCACAGGCCAGCGCCCCGCAGGATCTTCCGCAAATGCCGGGTGAACAAACCAGCCCGGTAAACGCTGACGTCCCGGCAAAAGACGGCCTCAATACCGAAATGGTTAACCACGCGGTCAGCTCGCTGGGCACTTTAGCCAAACCGGAGCATATCGTTTCCGGCCTCAGGTTGGTTAAAGACTGGTTGCCGTCGTTGATGAAAGGCATCGGGCCGAAAACCATGGAGAAATGGGGCGCGGCGGTGGTCGGGAAATGGATCCCATACGTGGGGCCCGCAATCACCGTTATCAGCTCGCTATGGGACATCTTTGCGGAAGACAGCGAGAGCAAAAGAGCGCGCGAACAGGGCGAGCAGCAGCGCCGTGAATGGGAACGCTTCCAGCAGGAGGTGGAGGATTTCGCCCATACCACTGCGGCACAGTTCGACACCAACGCCACCAGACTGGTGAACGAAGCGCTGGAGCCCTGGTTCAGGGAGCTGCTGGATAAGGTCAAAGCATCGCGTGATGTCGCCAGCCAGCAGGATAAAGCTGTCAGCGACACCCTGGTGGAAGCACAGCGGCTCTCTTCTCAGCTGCGTAACTTTGCATGAGTGAGGGCCAACTCACTCCTTTTCCGTGTAATGCCTGCGGCAAATGTTGCCGCAGGGTCAGCGCCAGCCCGGAAACCGCGTTCCTCGATCGCGGGGACGGGGTTTGCCGCCATTTCATCGAAGAAACGCATTTATGCGCAATCTATGAAACACGCCCGCTGGTCTGCCGGGTGGAGGATTACTATCGTGCCCGGCTGCAGGATGTGATCCCGTGGGACGAATTTGTACGTCTTAACGTCGCCATCTGCGAGAAGCTTTAATCGTTCGCTTTACCTGATGCTGGCCTGTGTTCCCTGCTAAGTGCTCCTGCCACACAGAATTTATCGGTATACTCGAGCTTCTTTTTTGACTGTATGCCACTGCGGCTAAATGCATGAATCTAAATCGTTTCTGTTACTTGCTTCTGGTATTAGCGGTTATCGGCAGCGCCTTTCTGCCCAACCCGATTGCGATGTGGTTTCTGGCCGTGAACCTGCTCACGCTGGGGATTTATGGCGCGGATAAACTGGCGGCCTGTAAAGGCTGGCGGCGAGTACCGGAATTTACCTTGCTGATATTTGGTTTTGTGGGCGGCTGGCCTGGCGCGATTGTCGGCCAGCAGCTATTTCGCCATAAAACACAGAAGCAGCCGTTCAGAACTTACTTCGCTATCAGCGTGGTGCTGAATCTTGTGGTGGTGCTGGCGGCTGCTTATGGGTTACAGCTTCGTTGAGCGATATTGCGCCGCCCTATAGGTGGCATTGTAGGGTGGATAAGCGCCAGCGCCATCCACCGCTTTGCCCTTTAAGTTCATCAGCCTCGTATCGCCGCTTCGATAGCGGCAACGTCTATTTTCTTCATCGACATCATCGCTCCAAACGCACGCCTGGCGGTGTCGCCGCCCGTGGCCAGCGCTTCGGTCAGTACGTGCGGGGTGATTTGCCAGCTGACGCCCCATTTATCTTTGCACCAGCCGCATTCGCTTTCCTGACCGCCGTTGTCGACGATGGCGTTCCAGTAGCGGTCCGTTTCCTGCTGGTCGTCGGTGGCTATCTGGAAGGAAAAGGCTTCGCTGTGTCTGAAATGCGGCCCGCCGTTAAGGCCGATACATGGCACGCCCGCGACGGTAAACTCGACAACAATTGTGTCGCCAGTCTTGCCGTCCGGATAATCGCCGGGCGCCGGAATGACGGCACCAACGCTACTGTCCGGGAAAGTCGCAGCATAGAAACGAGCGGCGGCTTCCGCGTCATGATCGAACCAGAGACAAATAGTATTCTTCGCCATTTGTGAACCTGCTTGTTGTGTTTTGCCCACGATAAGTATGTATCGAAACTGGTTTATATGACTGCAAGATCCGCGATCTGTGGTCTGTATCGCTTAACTGACGGGGAGCTTAACCAGCGTTGGGTTTTCCAGGTTTAATAAAAAAGTTAATATAGCGTCGATGAAACATATTCGATCAATCAGCCATTCAGAGTACCTACGAAAGCGGCATTTTGCCGCCGAAACAGGAGTTCTGAAATGGCAAGAAACACAGCGGTCCGCCGCCACCATACGGCCCGATTAAAGAAAGCCAGAGCTGGCTTTAATAATGCAGGCGATGGTGGGAAAAGGCACGTAGGGATAGTATTTACATCACCTTGCTGCTGTAGTTGCTATATGTGCGGCCATAGAAGAAAACACTTTGGGCCAAACAGGCAGGAGCAAAAAGCTTACGCCAGATGGCGTGCTCAGGAGGAAGAATGTATTACGCAGGAGAGCATTTCTAGTTACCGTTAAGGAGCCAGAAATGTCCAATTTCAATAAAGTGAAAGACCGTGATCGTCACGGCAAAGCCAAACCTCATTTCCGTGTGCAGTATCCCAGCTATGAAGCAAAACATTGCCATCATGCCGATCGTTACGGCGAACGAGCACCGGGTATGAGTTACAACAACAATCCTGGTTGGTGGGATAATCTCTATACAACTCGTCGGCGTCGCGCTGACGATCGTATTAATGCAGGGAAGATCCTTCATGGTCGCGATCCTGACAACATTTGCTGGATGCCCGACAAAAAGCCAACCGAATATTACTGGTAAAGAAAGCCCGCTCCGGCGCTGAGCAACCCTTGGTAATGGGCGGGTAAAAAAGGCAGGCATAGAGAGTTATGATCTACTGATTGTGCAACCAATCAAAAGCGATCGGCTCTATGCCTGCCATACAGGAGATGAGAGAGATTTTTTCGGTGCCCTTCTTCCACATCTGAAGAACCGTTAATAAGTGCGCCGCCATCATCTTTAAGCCACACATACGGCGGGACTGGCATTTCACTTGCTCCTTATTTTCCTAAGTAACCTCATTGTTAAAACGTAAATCACTGTTGTTATTGAAAAAATAACGACTACAGATATGTAAAAATAAAGTTCATAGAAGTTGTCGGCTCCTGTCTCACCAGGGCCATAAAACATATGCCCAATCCAGCTGGCTAAATCATGGTTCATCCATGTTTCAGGATTTCCGAGCGAGCGACCAACAACCAAAGACAAAAGAATATAAAACGCTATTTTTCCTGCTCTACGGGCAAGTGTTCGAGCCATTAGCTACCACCTCAACCCAACCACGAGCCATAAGAGAACGCATACAGGGAACCTGAATAGGTGATGTGTTCATTAATGCATTGCGGATTTTTGCATAATCAGAGTTGTGGGCGATTGTTATACAACCCTCTGAAACGGTGCCAGGATGAAGCCGGAACAATCCCCGGTGTACATTGTTTATCCAGGTACCGTCATCAATTCCCCAGTCATCCTTATACAGGGCAAACCATTCATCACGTCCAAACTCAGTCCCATAGTAAACCTTATTAAACAAGTCTTGAGCTTTCGCCTTAGCCCACGACCCTAAACCACCTGATCCACGTTCAACTATCCAGTATTTACCCGGGGGTAATGGGCCATCATTGGGAACTGCCCCGCAGCCGCCTTTATTACGGTATATTCCTTTTCCAGAGTGAGCCATAAACACGCCCACGCCATACAGGTTGAAAGGTGCGTAATCTGCCCCGTTCAATATCAACTTTCCTTGTAGAGCCATAGATAACCCTTTTATCTATAATGATTTGTTCGCTTATCGTACATCTATGCAATCGGACGGGGTAAAGATTTAATCCGTGAAAGTTCTGATTTTAGGTAATACAGCCTTATTGCCCGTTGGTGGTAGGACAACGTGCGGAGCCGTTATATAAAGTGCTATTGAGGAGAGATCATTAACGTACTACCGGGATTTTTCTTTTTAAAGCGGAAGTACTGCAAAATCAGTTCGGCGACATCGTCATCAACCGCATAAAAATAAGCTTCTGGCACATCAAGCACAGCCACCAGTTTGCAGGCTAATTTAAAGTCCGGCGCATGAACGCCCTTTTCATAGGAGCTGATGCGTGAGCTTGCAATTTCACGAATAGTTACCGGATAGTATTCCGACATTTATATAGGCTCAGAGCTTCCTTACAAAGGTCAGAATCTGCGTTTTATCTTCAGCAGTTAGCTTTCCCCAGGCAAGCGTTAAATCGGCTAACTCATCGTCGACCATATAAAAGTAAGCCAGAGGCACTTCCAGTGCTGCAGCCAGCTGTTGTGCGATCTCGATGTTGGGCTGATGAACGCCCTTCTCGTATCGGTTGATACGCGTACTCGCAACAAACTCATCAATCCCGGCAAGTATGCCGAGGCTCTTCTGAGAAAGTCCTTTTGCAAGACGCGCTGCCTTTAAACGCTGGCAGAAAATATCGGGATAATTGATTAATGTGCTCATAGCTACGATAGTCGTAGCTTTAGCATGTTGCGGATACTACGAGTAACGTAGTCTGGTAATGAAAATCGCTGGGATACCTATAGCTAGCGGATCGGTTAAAAATCCGTTTTCTAATTTGTGAGATGGATCAACGAGAGCACAACGAACAAATTTTCACTTCAGCGAAAAATTAGGTCAACGGAAGTTAAAGGCCTTAACGATAAGCCGTTTGCAAAAAATTTCACCGTAATTTGGAGAAGCTCGCATAACTACGATAATCGTAGTTATTCGTTTAGACACCTAACTACGATTAACGTAGCATTCAGGATAACAGGAGTTCACTTATTGGCTAAAACCTGGAAAAACTGAATGGAACATCAGGACTGGCACCCCGCCGACATTATCGCCGCGCTAAAGAAACGCGGCACATCGTTAGCCGCCGTTTCCCGCTCGGCCGGGCTGGCATCTTCCACGCTGGCTAACGCCCTGTCCCGCCCCTGGCCAAAAGGGGAATGGCTAATTGCCGGTGCGCTTGAACTCCATCCCTCACAGATCTGGCCGAGCCGCTATGCCGGGGCGTTGCGTTCGCGCAGGCCCGCAAAACCGCTTCCTGCCAAAGAAAAGCGCAAATCCCGGGCGCGCTAAAGACACCGCATTTCGTTTGTAACATCAACAATAATAAGGAGATTTACTGATGAATATATCCCCCTCTGCCACTCTACAGGCTCCCCGTTCACAAGGAGGCCGCCATGTATCTGGTCACCCTTGCTGAAAGCTTTATCAACGTCTTCCAGCTCGCCGGGAAGATCTTCCTCGACATGATAAGCGGGCTGATCCCGATGCTGATCTGCCTGCTGCTCGCCATCAACTTTCTGATGAAGCTGATCGGCGCGCAGCGTATGGAGCGGGTCGCCACGCTGTTTGGCCGCTCGCGCATCCTCACCTATGGCCTGCTGCCGATCCTCGGCTGGTTCTTTATGAGCAGCCCCGGCGCGCTGACACTCGGCAAGCTGCTGCCCGAGAAGAGCAAGCCCGGCTATGAAGATGCGCTGGGCACCACCGCCCACCCGCTGACCAGCCTGTTCCCGCACGTGGTGCCGTCGGAACTGTTCGTCTGGCTGGGCGTGGCCGCCGGGATCAAAACTCTGGGCCTGCCGGTGACCGAACTGGCGTTGCGCTACATTGCCGCCGCCGTGCTTATCGGCCTGCTGCGCGGGATGATCACCGAATACCTGTTCCTGCGGCTGCGTAATAAGGCGGCGGGAGGTGCGCAGTGATTTATCAGGCCCATATCGAACGCGCTGGCCCGTATGTGGAAGACGGGCTGGCGGAAAACCTGCTCATCACCTTTCAGGCCAACGGCCCTGCGGACTGCCTGGACTATGCCCTGGCGCTGCAACCCCTTTACTGCAATGAGAATGCACATCTGCTAGCAGGCAACTGGCTGCTTATCGGCAACGGGCGCTACCGCATCACCGCCGCTGGCAGCCACGCCATGAATGCGCTGGCCGAGCTGGGGCATCTCACGCTGGTTTTCGACGGTGCCAGCGCACCACGCCACTCAGGTACTGTGCATCTGGCGGGCGACGTACCCGCGCTTTCTGCGCTGCACGGCGACTTCATTATCAGGGAGGAACAACCATGAACACAGTTACCGTTTCACCAGGGCCGGAAGGTTTTGGCACCGGCCTTACACTGCCCGTCGGCAGCGGGCTGAAGGTCGTTTCACTTACCGGGCGGGAGATCCATCCCGTCGCCCGCAGAATTGCCGATCTCACCCGATCGGAGGCGATCAACGGTTTTCAGGCTGTGCCCGCGGACGAAGAGATCCTGTGCGTGGTGATCAACTGCGGCGGCTCGCTGCGCTGCGGCCTTTATCCGAAGAAAGGCATTAAGACCATCAACGTAATGCCCACCGGCCAGGCTGGCCCGCTGGCGCAGTTTATCAATGCCGACAACTATGTCTCTGACGTGCGCGAGGCGCAGATCGCCCTGAAAGGAACAGAAGGTGTTCAGGACGGACCGCAACCCGACACCACAGCCTGCACACCGTCCGCCCCGCAGCCTGCAACAACGCCAGGCAACAAGCTGATCCAGGCGGTGGAAAAGCTGGGCAATAAAACCGGGCACGTTATCGCCCTGCTGTTCTCATCCAGCCGGGAAGCGGTGGACGTTTCTATCCGCACCGTGATCCCGTTTATGGCCTTTGTTTCGCTGCTGATTGCCATCGTTCAGGTGACCTCGCTCGGCAACATCATCGCCCACACCTTAACGCCGATGGCAAATTCGCTGTGGGGGCTGGTGCTGCTGTCGGTGATCTGCGGCATTCCGTTTCTGTCGCCCATTCTTGGTCCGGGCGCGGCCATCACGCAGGTGGTGGGCGTGATGATTGGCACGCAGATTGGCCTGGGGAACATCTCCCCGGCCTTTGCGCTGCCCGCCCTGTTCGCCATTAACGTGCAGGTGGGATGCGATTTTGTACCCGTGGGCCTCTCCATGCAGGAGGCAAAACCGGAGACCATCGCCAGCGGCGTGCCGGCCTTCTTACTTTCCCGCCAGTTAACCGGCCCGCTGGCCGTGATGATTGGCTGGGCATTTTCACTGGGACTGTTTTAAGGAGAAAGAAGATGAAAAGAATAAAAACGGCAGTGGTGGGCGCGGGGATCTACGGCAGACACCACATCAATGCGTATCTGAATAACCCGGATGTGGAGCTGGTCGCTATCTGCGACAGCAACGCCGAACGTTGCCGTGCCGCAGCGCATGAGTTCGGTATCGCCGGATACAGCAGTTTGCCGGAGCTGCTGGAGAAGGAAGCGGTGGATGCGATCTCAGTCGCCACCTCCGATCCGTTTCACCGGGAGCCAGCCCTGTTGGCCATTGAGTGCGGCAAGCACGTGCTGATTGAAAAACCGCTGGCGACCTCGGTTGCGGACTGCGAAGCGATAGTTACGGCGGCAGAAGCACAGGGGACAATCGTTGGCGTGGACTTCCACAAACGCTGGGACCCGGCATCCATACGCGTGCAGATGGAGGTGCAGAAGGAAGCGTCCGGCCGCATTCTGCGCGGCTATGTCAGTATGGATGATGTGATCGCCGTGCCCACCGAATGGCTAGGCTGGGCGGCGCACAGCTCCCCGGTATGGTTCCTGGGCTCCCACTGCTTTGACCTGGTGCGCTTTATCAGCGGCCAGGAGGTGAAATCTGTTTACGCCGTGGGGCAGAAGCGCCTGCTGGCGGAGAAAGGGATTGATACCTGGGACAGCGTGCAAAGCCTGCTGCTGATGGAAGACGGCAGTTCGTGGGTGGTGGAAAACAGCTGGGTGCTGCCCGCCGCCTTTCCGAAAGATAACGACGGACGGCTTTCGGTGCTGTGCGATAACGCATGGATAAGATCCGACTCGCAAAATCGCGGGCTGGAGATCTTCGGCCAGCAAAGCGCGAAAACCCCGAACAGCTACTTCATCACCTACCGCGACGGCGTGGCAAGCGGGTTTGGCATCGACCCCATCAACGACTTTACCCGGGCCGTGAAGGAGAACAAACCCTACCCGGTCAGCGTCAGAGACGGCCTCCAGGCCAGCCGGATATGTGAAACGGCACATAAGAGTTTGTTAGGCGGGCGGGCTGAGATGCTGGTTTAGTTTGGTTCTTTTGGACAGGGATGTTCATTTTTTTGGTGGGGATTTTTGGAGTGCGGTCAGGCAGGCTAACAACTCGTATTGTTTAAAGACACTATCAATTGAGGTAAGAAACAACGACAGAAGGTGCGAAGGCCGGACTCGCCAAATCAATATAACCATCTGAATTACATAAATATTAAATCATTTAAATCTTCGTTATATACTCACTTGTATACTCAATTGATTTTAGTTTGCTATCATTATAAATCAATGAGTTAGAACAATGTGAATAGTCTCAGTTTTGAGCCATTTTTACCAGCAGGAAGCAACTGAAACTCTCCGCTTCAACGAGGCTTAGCTAACATCCCCGGATAGTGTTTCGCAATAATGTCATTCATCCTTTCTATCAACTCCAAACGCTTGAACGTCAGATGGGCTGTTCCCTTTTGAAAGTAACGAATACTGAAGAACTCATTCTCGTACATATCCTTAGCAGGGTTATTCCGAATATGTTCCATCAACCGGGTAGAGATATCACCACGGTTGTCGGGAATCGGTTTGCCATCGATTAAAAACAGCATCCGCTCCAGATCCGCCAGTTGATCCCGCCTCCAGCCCCAGTTCAGACTAAATCCCCAGCGGTTATGCGTCACCAGATTGTTAATGATGATCTTCTTACCAAAGCTACAAGGGCTATTGGTCTTATAATCCCATGACAGACCTTTGAACACATTGATGATCCCACGCTCAAATACATCCATTTTATTCAGATGTAACTGCTCAAAAGTACTGAGTATATTCGCCTCGCTGATAGCAGGTAGATCGCCCTCCTCCAGGTTCTTATGCCATTGGCCGCGCGCCTGAGCATCCATCAATGCCATCATGCCAGACTTCAACATCAAATCACGCCAGATACTACGGTCAATATTGCGGGTGACAGCAGGGATCGCTTTATCCACAGTTTCAGTCAGCCAACTATCGTAGCGGTGCCCGGCTTTCATCGCCCAGTCTTGCGTAGTACCACCACCAACTTCTGAGGTTAACCGTGAAATGGCATCTAGCTGCTGGATGAGCTGTTCAATTTGCAGCAGTGCAGCATCGCGGCCAAAAACTACTCGTTCGATACTGGTCGAACAGATGAGTTCATTGTGTTCCGTTAATACAACGGGTTCTGTTTGCATCGTCAATCATCCATAAAAGCAAACACGCCTGCCGGAAATGGCAGGTGCATTATGCGATGAATAGAAAGAGAGGAAAGTGCAGAGGTAAAAATCAGGAATGAGGCTCGAAGAATTTAAGTATTCATTAATCCGGTAGCTCGTCTGGCTCTGAGAATATCGGTAGCGGTCAGGAATGGCGTCTGCTCCTGCCAGGTGAAACCCTTACGATCAGTACGCACCAGCTCATAACGTTCCACCAGGAAATTCACCGCATCAGCCAGTGTTATTCCCGCTTCGATATGTTCCTGAATGGCCGCGTCCTCATGGAATGGCGTGTCGTTGAGTGTCAGTCCGTAATGCTGCTCCAGTAGATACGTTAAAAGTTGCTGCCAGACCTGCACAGGTGACAGGCGTGACGAAACCGGCAACGTGGCCGGTACAGTAGAGATTTGCATGAGTTGAGTCTCTTAAAGAAAGGAACGGAAGATTTGATGGCTTACAAAGCTAAGATGATGCAAAGGATCAGTCTTTAACCTGATTTGATGGATAAATTGCGATATACACATACCCATGACTGCCCAGCGTATCGGCTTCACAGATCAACCCGTTACGATACAGCGTGACGCAGTGCCCGCACCGGAGATTCAACTCACCGGAGAGCAGCATCAATTCCATATGTGCGACAAAATGCGGAAAAGCTTCATCCAGATCTCGGGCCTGCATCTCGCTGAACGAACCGTTGAATCCTGCCCGGTCTGCCAGAAAATGCAGACGATGACCTTCCTGCACCAGCCGTGCTCCAAAACACGGTGTGATATCTCGTTTAAGACTCCAGGTTTGTGTAACGTCTTTATTCATAATTTTATTCCTGTTTAAAGAAGACCATGTTCGGCGAAAGAGAATATCTGCCTGCCGCCGACAATCAGATGGTCTGGCACCCGGATTTCCACCAGCATCAGCGCCTATACCAGTCGCTGGGTAATGGCCTTGTCTGCCTGGCTCGGGGTGATCTCACCGGACGGGTGGTTATGGGCAAATATCACCGCCGCCGCGTTAAAGTACAGGGCTCGCTTTACAACCTCGCGGGGATGGACCTCGGTACGGTTAATCGTGCCGGTGAAGAGCGCCTCATGCGCAATAAGCTGGTTCTGATTATCCAGATACAGCACCCGGAACTCTTCACGCTCAAGAGCAGCCATATGCAGTCGCAGCCACTCCCGGACGGCGAGGGTGGAGGTAAAGGCCACGCCGGATTCATGCAGGTGGCGGTCCAGAGCCCTGAGCGCCCGCTGAATGAGACACCGGTCCTGTGGTGTCATCTCGCCGGGTAAAAAGGAAAGCTGTTTCATTCGTTGCTCCTCCGTTCAGTCGATGATGCGCAGAATAGCGTGAGCTTCAGGATGCTGCAGGGCATAGCCCCGCAGGCGGTAATAGTGCGTAGTCATCGCGTCACACTCTGTACGGCAGGCATGATGGCTGTACGCAATCAAACACACCGCAATGCCTGCGGCTTCCGCACTCATTTCTGCGCCATTGCCGTTCATGTTGTTGAACAAACTCCATACCTCATCGCTGTCAGTATCGGGGACCATAAAAGCGCCACCATTACTCAGCGTGTAAAAACTCCAGATTCCGCCACCGTAATCCGCACAAAAGCGGTCCATCCAGGCGAAGATATGCGGCTCCAGGGTTATCCACTGCGGGATAGTGCCAAAGTGCTGCGGCCAGAAGCTGAGGCGCATTTCATCAGGCACTGCAATGGCATGAAGTAAGTTGTCTTCGGTGGACTCTTTCTGACTGTGATTGAGATGATTATTTCGTTCTAACGTCGTGTCATTGTGCATAGTGGTTTTCCTTTCGGTTATTACAGTCGCAGATATGCTGCTGGCATGTTTCCTGTTAGGGCTTACAAACTGCGGTATATGAGAAATTCCTGTGAACGGGATATGGATTTGGAGAGAATGGAAGGCGTAAAGTCAGGCTATCTGGCCCCTAGAACCGGTGTATTTTTTTTGTCTGTTACTGGTACTGACTGAAAGGTCGAGCATGTTCTCCGTCATCACCCACAGTGAACTATTGAGCTTCACATCCCCGTCGATACGCCAGCATGACGTTACGATAAAAGTGTTTATCCACCGACAGGGCTCGATCATCGGCTCGTACTGCGTAGGGCGTGAAGTATCGAAGTCAACGGTTGCTCAAAGGCCTGAGGGCCGTCAGATTTTTGCATGCGGAGATCTCAGAGTGAAAAATAAAAAGCCTCGCAACCAATAATGGATGCGAGGGATTCACAGAGATAATATCTATCTGAAATTATTTAGAATACAAGCAGATAACCTAAAGCTGTAGTCGCGTCAATTTTAAATTACAGCTCGTGGGTGACTGGCTGCCATGTGCCAGGAGCGGACACTACTAATATCATGGTGTGTCAATCAATGTTGGGCGAGTCAATCAAGTTACAGCTGAGGTCAGTCCATGCCTATGTGTATGTTCGGCCTTTTAAAAAGGCCGAACGTCACTGTTCTGATAAAATTACGCTTCTTCAGATTCTTCTTCAATCTCTTGCGGCAGAGGCGGAAGGTTGTAGATATCCTCCGGTGTGAATCCTGCGATTTGCTCAAGCAACCTTTCTGAGGATAGGACGGGCTGTCTTTTACTCCGCTCAAATGCGTTGTAGGAATAACGGCCCTCATTTACCCAGTCGAAATAACGATTGATGCTACCAATGAGGGTATTGCAGGTGTGCTTTTTACTGTTTGTACTGCCGATGGAGTGATGCCCCGCGGTAAAGCGAATCGCCGATTTGGCAATATAGGCTAGGTCTTTGCCGCTAAGCGTTGATAGTGTTATT
Source organism: Buttiauxella sp. (assembly GCA_032051265.1). Taxonomy (GTDB): domain Bacteria; phylum Pseudomonadota; class Gammaproteobacteria; order Enterobacterales; family Enterobacteriaceae; genus Dryocola. The sequence goes on along the minus strand of DAMBYU010000004.1, from coordinate 151,007 downwards.
CGCTCTGTTGTCGCCTCATTCAGGACAAACTCTCTTGCCCAGTGCTCATTAACATTGCCAAGATAGTATTCAAACGCGTTGTAGAAATATCCTGTCGTGATGAGCCTGCGGATCTGCCAAGCCACCTCTTTTTTATCATTACGGCGATCCAGCTCTTCTAACAATACCGGTAACGCCATCAGCCGACTGTCTGCAATACCTATGATGTTTAAATGAAATTTCGCAGCCCACAATATTTCATTAAAGTGGTCCAGTGCAGAATCATCCAGCGCGTTGAAAGAGGATGTGGACATTTTAATGAATCCGCCGATTGCCAGAGACTGGAACAGCGCCTCTGTCATTGTGTCTGAAGGAAATATATATTTCCCAGCACGTTCCAGTGTTTTGAATCCCCAATCATCACCGCAGCCATCGACAAAAGCGCACAGTATCATCAGCATTCTGGTAGAAATTTTTTCAAGTGAAGTGGGGGCAATATGTTCAGGATTTAATGGGTGATCAGTCCTAGCCCCTATTTTCTCCTGTAATTTAGTGATTGAGCGCCTGAGCGTTGCAGCTTTATCGTCATCATCAACGTAGTCTATCCAGTAATCAGCTTGCTCTATATCAGCCATCTTTATGGCGGCATGTACAGTGTTGTATGCTAGTGAACTTAGATAATTAGTGCGTCCTGCCGAGAGGTTGGGGGCGCTGAGGAACAGCCTGGCAAACTCAATGCTGTGTTTGGGGTTTCTCTCAAGACTAAAATAGGCTTCAAAAAAGAGCAGACTCTGGCAGGTATCTTCGCCCACTTGACGAGATATAAATTGGGTTAGCTTTTCAAGAGCATAGAGTTGGCGTGAGTTATCCAGCAGGATACGGTGCGTTTCTTCATAGAAAGCCAGCAACTGTGCGTTCTTCAGCTTGCTGATATCAAAAATGGGGAGCTCTTTGTTAAAGGATGCTGAAATGCCCATCAGACAGTTAAAGTAGGTAGCATACTGCTGCTTTGTACCCGACAGAATAAATGCTCTGATGATTGCCATGTAGGGACAGGGTGAGGCATCACTTTTCGCCAGGGAAAACACTGCGCAAATTTGCTCGCTAAACGCATACTGTTCATCCTGGTCTAACGCTGATTGAATCAGTGGTGTCGCTGAGGTGCCAGAAAATGCTATCAGGTTCAGAACCGCCTGCCTTTCCGTCTTAAACTCTTTTGCTTCCCTTGCTATCAGCGCTTTACAGAAATAATAGTTTACAGATGTTTCGTTAGTTTCTTCAGTATGTAGAACTACCTTTTCACAAACTGAAGAAAAATCCTCTTGTTTCTGAACTAGCATCTGTTCCTGAGGAGGCTTAGCCTCACGAAGTTTACGAGTGGCACTGGCTTTAACTTGCTTTCCATTCTGCTTTTTCATCATTTAAATCCACTAGATAGCCTTGGCAAAGTGTACTGCGAAGGAATGGTGTGCTCAATGAAATGGGCGATTTATTGATCACTTGTGTTCATCTGTCTTGATATTGTAAGCGTCCCGTTAAAACAGACCATTCGCTTTTGGAGAGTTTCAAGCAAACGGTTTAGGTTCCCTTAAAGGCCAATGTCTGCTCTTCGCTCATAGCTACCCTAGATCGTTGATACTGGCTTTTTTGTGCCAGAAGCAGACATTGCTAACATCGGGGTGTACTAATCAACGGGGAGCTGGTCAGGCACATATCGCTCTGAACGTCGGCTGCAAGGCGGAGGTGGATCGGATGGCGGAGCAGGCGCGTTTGAACGGCACACTGCTAAGCCCACCGCGCATGATCGGGGGTGGGTTTTATGAAGCGGTGATTGCAGGTCCGGACGGGAATCGGGTTTAGCTGGTGGGGTGTGATCTCTTGAAAACCGCATGCCGATCCCTGTATCGGATAGTTTAAGTTTCCCGATATTGATCATAATATCTTAAAATTCACACAGATAAGTTATCAATGCCCAACAAGCATAAGGGAGCACCCTTGGACACAGCAGAACATGACGTTAAATTTGCATGGGCTCGTTTTTATGAGGTATTTGCCAGCGCGTTACTGACTTGGCGGAACCGGAGAGACGAATTAGTCAAAGGCATTCACCTGATTGCCGCAGATGTCGACGGGATGTCCCATCTGCAGGACAAACCCGCCAAGGGTGAGGCCTTTCCTTTAAAAGATATTTGTCCGTTTACTACCATGGGCTTGTTCAATCGCAGCCTGACCGACACCAATCGCAAAATTATTGCCGCCAAGCTGGCGAATTTGTTGGGCGTGAACGAACCGGTTCCTGACTCCTTTGCCGGTATCCCGCTGCTGAATAACCAAAAATCCTGGTTCTTTGGTTATGAAAGGTCGCGCGATCCTGATGACATTGAACGCTTGTGGGAGATGTTCTCACAGGCAATGACGTTTGCAGATAACCAGAATACCAATTCCGCAGACTTCACTTCCGCATATGACATCGCTTCTGCAGTGATGAATGTCGGCTGGAATCTGACCATGGGGCTGTACTGGGCCCGTCCCTGGTTCTACCCCACTTTAGATAGCCAGTCGCAGTATTACATCCAAAAAGTGTTAAACATTAAGATCCTTAAAAACGGGGCAAAAGGTCGCTGCAGTGGACAAAGCTACCTGAGCATTATGCAGGCGCTTAACAAGGCCTTTACCCAACCCAACTATCCGGTTCATTCCTTCCCAGAGCTCTCTCTGTCAGCGTGGAATACCGATCTTAGCCAGTCTAAAGATGAAGTGGAAAATCGAACGTGGAAAGCCTCTCTCCTGAATAAAATTAAGGCGTTATGCCTGAAAAAAGAGAGCCCTTATTTCACTGCTTCGGAGTTGAAAGAAAACTACCTGGACGTATTCAAGGCAGAACGTCCTGAGAGCAAAACGGTTACAAGCTCAATGTACTTTTATCTGCAGAAATTACGCAATGATGATGAGTTAAAATTCCTTGAGTCCGGAAATTATGAATACCTGAATTTTGAAAAAAACGAATTCCAGACGATAACTGAGGAAACAGTTGAAGAGAGTGCACCACCACCAAAACTCACTCACACGCCTTACGCCATCAGTCATCTGATTCAGGAGGGCTGTTTCCTGGAAAAGGCGAAGATCCAACTCACACTTCAGCGCCTGATCGACAAGAAAAACCTGATCCTACAAGGGCCACCAGGAACCGGGAAAACCTGGCTGGCGCGCCGTCTGGCGTACTGCTTAATGGGAGAACAAGCGCCTGAGCGTATTAGCGCGGTGCAATTCCACCCGAACCTCTCTTACGAAGACTTTATTCGTGGCTGGCGTCCAGGGAAAGAGGGGCGATTAACGCTAATCGATGGACCTTTTGTGAATGCAATCAAAACTGCGATCAATAATCCTGCCGCGAAATATGTGGTGATTATTGAAGAGATTAACCGTGGCAATCCGGCACAAATATTCGGTGAAACACTCACGTTGATGGAAGCCGATAAACGCACGCCGACCGAGGCGCTGGCACTCTCCTACAGCGAAAATCCTGATGAAAAAATCTACATCCCTGAGAATCTGTATATCATCGGCACGATGAATATTGCAGACCGCTCCTTGGCACTACTCGACCTGGCACTGCGCCGCCGTTTCGCATTTATCGATCTAAAGCCAGCGTTTAATGACGCGTGGAAAAACTGGGTAAATCATAAGTTCGCAATTGATTTAGACCTGTTAGCCATCATCGAATCTCGACTGACGGCGCTAAACGAGATGCTGGAAAAAGATGTCACCTTAGGGCCGCAGTTTTGTATCGGTCACAGCTATGTCACCCCAGCCACCGGCCAGCAAATCAACGAAGCTCAGGACTGGTATGAACAGGTCGTCGATACAGAGATCTGCCCTTTGCTCGCCGAATACTGGTTTGATGCTCCAAACAAAGTCGACGAAGCCAGAAAAGTGTTATTAGCAGAATGACGACAATCACCGGGAGTGAGCAACATAAAGCGTCACGCATTCCCGTGCGAAATCTTTGGCTGCTGATGCTGTACGCTTCAGATCTGTTTCGCCATTTGGGACGCAGTCATATTGCGGTTGAAGATAACCCGGCAGAAATACCCGACCTGGTGGCGACAATTTTGCTACATGAGATTGCGCTGCGCCGTCGTCGCAATTTAAGCATGGGATACCAAACCCGTCATGCGGCCCTGAACCGGGTGAGAGGACGCATTGATGTACTGTATACGGCCAGTCATAAGTTGCTGGAGCGGGGTCGGGTCGCCTGCCATTTTCAGGACATGACCCTCGACAACCCACGAAACCGCTATGTTCGCTGCGCGTTAGAACGTCTGACCCCGATCATAGCGAAGCCGTCGCTGGCAGCAGATTGCCACGTTATGGCAATAACACTTCGTCGTGAGGGAATAAACGGAGGGTATCCTGACAACCGCGAACTGCCCTCGGTGCGGCGTTTTGGACGCCATGATGCCGCTGATAAACCGATGGTCGATGCCGCACAATTAGCTTTTGAACTGCTGATGCCGACCGAAGATCAAGGGCAACATCTTTTGCCCGCGCCCTCAGATAATCTTTACTGGATGAGAAGGCTATTTGAAAAAGGTATTGCAGGCTTTTATCGTGTACACCTCGCAAAAACAACCTGGCGGATCTCTGCCGGGAAAGAGCTTAAATGGGCGTTGAGCGATCAAAGTGCGGGCTGCGCAGAGATTTTTCCGACGATGAAGTCAGACATTATTCTTGAACACAAGATGGCCCAGCAGCGTATTATTATCGATACCAAGTTTAATGCGATCCTGACAAAGGGCTGGTATCGGGATCAATCCTTACGTAATAGCTATATTTATCAGTTATATACCTACCTTAGAACACAGGAGAGCAAGGCGGACCCACTTTCGCTCAATGCCGCAGGCCTTCTGCTTCATCCCGCCGTTGGCTATATGCTCAATGAGTATGTTGTCACTCAGGGACATAAGATCCATTTTGCTACGGTAGATATGGCTGTAGATGCCAAAACTATTAAAAGACAATTACTGGAATTAGCCCATGATTGCGCGGGAGTCGCGGCTAAGGGCTTGCCACTTCATAAAGCAGTATCTGCAATTTAATCTACTATTGCAGCCACTTAGTAGTTAGGTGCACCTCTGCTCCTCGCTCTTAGCCGACTATCAGTCAGAGTATTAATAACAAGATTCACAAATTTATCGAAGGTAGAAAAAACCGTTATTTCTTATCTAACCGCTCCTGTGGCGTTTTCCATTTCTGTAATCGCTCAACCGCCGTATCCCCAGATAAGAACTGGCGGGCCAGTTGCAGGCGTTCCATTACCTGAACCTTCTGCTGCTCATCTAGACTCGCCGCATTCTGCTCTGCTTCACGGAAAAATTGTTCCAGCCGTTTGTCTTCAACCCATTGGGCCATAATAGATTTTAGTTCGCTACGGCTGGCGTTATACGCTTCCTCTTCCCGACGTATTCTCTCTTTTTCCAGATAGATGGCGTGTTCCCGCTCACGCTGAATCCGCCATTTCTCGGCTTTGATTCTGGCTTCTTCTAACTGCTTTGAAATCAGCGGAACAGCATCCTGCATAGCCGCAATCATCTTCGGGATCTGGCTTATCAAACCGCACTGTTTGGTTTGCCGGAACTGTATATTCCACTGCGCATCCGGGTACGGAGAGTAGAGCTGCAGAAGAAATCGCCCTGTCGGAAGGGAATGTTTCGAGACATGCAGATAAAGTTCTGCGTTTTTCCCCCTGCTCCATCTCGCCATTTTTTCATCACGAACGTAGCGGTCTTTGACCAGTTTAGCCGGAACGTACTCCGTCATTTCCGCGAGATTAAAAGCAAAATGCCTATCACCCATACAGATAACACTCGCGCTGAAAGGTCGCCATAAATTTTCCCAGCGAAAGCCCCCCTCCTTAGGATCCTCCCTGATGTCGATTTCCGCACGATGAAAATCTTCGCCTCTGGCAGCCAGCCTTACCCGATAGCCCTGCTTTGCCAGGGCATCAAAGAACCGGCTCAGAAATTTTATGGCGCTTTCAAAGCCAGTATCGGAAACATTGAGATCCAGCAGCTTCTTTTTAGTAGGCTTGTAGTAACCATCTCTGGTAATCGTCGACACCGGAAGGTACGTTTTGAGATCGTTGATCAGTCCGTATGCGTTCCCGGAACCGGGGAACAACTTCTTCGTTACCGCAGACGCTGGTTTTGCTAACACCGTGGCCGGAGATTTTACTGATGGACTATCTTTTTTACCCCCCTTCACCGCTGTACTCAATTTCAGAGCGGGTAAAAGCGGGATGGCAGGCGCGGTCCCTTTCTCCAGCGCTTTCCAGTAACCCGTAAGTGGTCTGGGGATCTGTAATTCAGCGCACCTTTTGGCCAGCCCTTCAATACTGATATTACAGAGAGAAGCGATACGTTCCGCTGGCTCGCGCCAGACCAGGAGGTACAACGCTTCCCGATCTTCAGGTAAGGTTTGAAAAATACTGGATTGTAAGTTCTCTGACATAACACTCCCCCTTGCGGGAAACATTATCAGAGAATCTGGCTGGCAGGTGATTGAACGAAATCACTTTCTGGGAGTATTAAATATTAGAAAGACAATAATTAGTCGTTCTATAAAATCAATTAGCTAAATTCAAACAGTTTGCCAATCTCAATCTCTAACCCGGCTGCTAGGATACTGATCACTTCAAGGGTGGGATTTCTAACACCTCGTTCAATTCCGCTCACGTATGTACGATCCAAGCCACACTTATCAGCAAATGCTTCCTGCGATAAGCCCGCTTGTAGCCGAAGTTCTTTAAGATGTGCCCCAAAAAGGGCCTGAATTCTAGATGAATTTTTCATCCAGAAAAGATGACGTGTTGTTGTCTATCAGACCACGGACTATCAGTCACATATAGTGATTTCTCTTTCTTACTTTTTCTTTATTTTCGAACATAAACAGATTGTTAAGATTCAACCCCAAGGCACAGGAAATTGCCCACAAAATTTCAAGTGTAGGGTTTCTTACTCCGCGCTCAATTCCACTCATATATGAACGATCAATACCACATTTATCGGCAAAACTTTCCTGAGAAAACCCCGCCTCTTGACGAAGTTCCCTGATTCGGTTGCCTAGCATTTTTTTGATTGATCCGGTCTCTTCCATAGGGCCAGCATCAATCTTTGTTGCCTATTGTTCCACGGACTATGAGTCACATAAAAAGCGTCCTAGCATACACCAATGTGACTTATAGTCCACATTGGAGGTAACAGGAATGACTAAACAAGACTGGCACCCTGCCGACATTATTGCCGCGCTGCACAAACGTGGCACCAGCCTGGCGGCGCTCTCGCGTGGAGCGGGGCTGGCGTCCTCCACGCTGGCAAATGCGCTTAGCCGTCCATGGCCAAAAGGCGAATGGTTAATCGCAACTGCCCTGAAAGTTCACCCGGCTACTATCTGGCCCACCCGTTACAGCGGCCAGGAGGAATACCGCCTGCCAAAACAGCCGTTGCCGGGCGTGAAAATCGTCGCACCAAGACCCTGTTTTCCGGTTCCGGAAAACGTTAACGCCCTGTTCCCGGAATCGTTTTTTCATCTTCAGGCAGGGCATTCTCATCGTGCTACCAAGAGGAGTTGTTTATGCATACCAAAATCCAGGATGTATCACTGCAACCCGCTGTAATACGCTTTCAGACAGGAGGAGCCCATGTTCATTATCTCCCTTGCTGAAGGCTTTATTCATCTGTTCCAGGCCGCCGGTAAGATCTTTCTCGATATGATGAGCGGCATTATCCCCATGCTCATCACCCTGCTACTGGCAATTAACTTTCTGATGAAACTGACCGGTGAGGCCCGTATGCAGCGCGTGGCGGCACTGTTTGGCCGCTCACGCATTCTTACGTATGGCGTCCTGCCGGTACTCGGCTGGTTCTTTATGAGCAGCCCCGGGGCACTCACGCTTGGCAAGCTGTTACCGGAAAAAAGCAAGCCCGGCTATGAGGATGCCCTCGGTACCACCGCCCATCCACTAACCAGTTTGTTTCCCCACGTGGTGCCGTCAGAGCTGTTTGTCTGGCTCGGGGTAGCTGCAGGGTTAAAAGCCCTTCATCTTCCGGTCACCGAACTGGCGTTGCGCTATATCGCTGCCGCCATCGTTATCGGCCTGATCCGGGGCATTATTACTGAGTATCTGTTTCTGCGTCTTAGCCGCAACGATAACAGCGGGAGGGCGACGCCATGATTATCTACAATGCGCGTATCGTGCGAACAGGCCCGTTCGTGGCGGACGGGCTGGCAGATAATATGCTGATTACCTTTGATGCCGCAGGGCCTGCGGACTGCCTAGACTACGCCCTGGTGTTATCCCCCGTGTTTAAGCATCCCACTCTGCAGATACTTCCCGGCGATCGGCTGCAGGTGGCTGGGGAGGAATATCTGATTACCGCTATTGGCCGCGAGGCACAGCACAATCTGTATGAACTAGGCCATCTGACCCTGTTGTTTGACGCCAGTCTTTTCGCCCGTCATGCCGGTTGCCTACATCTCTCCGGCACCTGCCCGGCCCTGTCTGACTTACAGGGTAATCTGGTTATTGCGGAGGCCGTATCATGAATATCCTTCATATTCCTCCCGGCCCCGGCGGCTACGGTAAGGGCCTGTGGCTGCCCATTAGCAGCGGCAAAAAGGTGCTGTCACTCACCGGGCGGGAAATCCACCCGCTCGCCATCGAAATCGGCGCGCTCACCCAGTCGGAAGTGGTGAACGGTTTCTCCTGTGTGCCGTCAGATGAAGAACTGCTCTGCGTGGTGATTAACTGCGGCGGCTCCCTGCGCTGCGGGCTGTATCCGAAGAAACATATCCCGACCATCAACGTACTGCCCACCGGCAAGGCCGGGCCGCTGGCGGCGTATATCACGGAGGATAACTACGTTTCAGGCGTTACGCTGGCGCAGATGCAGCAGTCTGAAATGCAGCAGAACGATGACCGTTATGGTTCGCCGTCAGTCGGGGGGACTGCGACAGAGCGAGGGAGTACCGCAACAGGGCCTGAACATCAGCCACCGGAACAGGGTATGGCCCGACTGGTGCGCCTGGTGGAGAAAACCGGTACTGCGACGGGCCAGGTCATTGCCCTGCTGTTTGCCGCCAGCCGCGAGGCGGTGGATGTCTCTCTGCGCAACGTCATTCCATTTATGGCCTTTGTCTCGGTGCTGATTGCGGTGGTACAGGAAACTGCACTGGGCAGCCTTATTGCGCACGCCCTGACGCCGCTCGCCAATTCGCTGTGGGGACTGGTGTTGCTGTCTTTTATCTGCGGCATTCCGTTTCTGTCGCCGATACTCGGCCCGGGGGCCGCTATCTCACAGGTTATCGGCGTGATGATAGGCACCCAGATTGGCGCAGGCAATATTTCCCCAGCCTTCGCACTGCCCGCTCTGTTCGCCATCAACGTCCAGGTGGGCTGTGATTTCGTGCCGGTAGGGCTATCGATGCAGGAGGCGAAACCGGAGACGATCGCCAAAGGCGTGCCTGCGTTCCTGCTGTCCCGCCAGCTAACCGGGCCGCTGGCGGTCATTATCGGCTGGGCATTTTCCCTCGGACTTTTTTAAAGGTGACCATCATGAAAAAAATCAAAACCGCCGTGGTGGGCGTTGGCATCTACGGCAGACACCACATTAATGCTTACTTAAATAACCCCGATGTCGAACTGATTGCCGTCTGCGATTCTAATCCAGAACGCTGCGATAGTGTGGCAAATGAACTGGATTTGCCGGGTTACGCCAGCCTCCGGGCGCTGCTGGATAAGGAGGATGTTAACGTTATTTCCATCGCTACCTCCGATCCGTACCACAAAGAACCCGCTTTGCAGGCTATCGCGAAGGGCAAACATGTGCTGATTGAGAAGCCACTGGCGACCTCGGTTACTGACTGCAGGGATATTATTGATGCTGCCGAACGGCACGGTGTGACCATTGGCGTTGATTTTCACAAACGCTGGGATCCGGCAACAACCCGCGTACGCATGGCCGCGCAGGAAGCCAGCGCCGGGAATATTATCCGGGGCTATATCAGCATGGATGATGTGATTGCTGTTCCTGCTACATGGCTTGGCTGGTCGGCACAGAGTTCGCCGGTGTGGTTTCTTGGCTCTCACTGCTTCGATCTGGTGCGCTATATCAGCGGGCAGGAGGTGAAATCGGTCTACGCCGTCGGGCAGAAGCGTCTGCTGGCCACGCGGGGCATTGATACCTGGGACAGTGTGCAGAGCACTCTGCTGATGGAGGATGGCAGCTCATGGGTGGTGGAAAACGGCTGGGTACTGCCGGACGGCTTCCCGAAAGATAACGACGGGCGCATCGCGATAGTCTGCGACAACGCTTATATACGATCCAACTCACAGGATCGCGGGCTGGAGATCGTCACCCCGGAACGGACGAAAACGCCGAACAGCTATTTTATTACCTATCGGGATAACGTCGCCAGCGGCTTTGGTATTGACCCGATTAACGACTTTATCAAAGCAGTAAAAAACGGAACGCCTTATACGGCAACAGCAAACGACGGATTACAGGCCAGTCGGATTTGCGAGGCGGTACACAATAGCCTGGAGAGCGGCCAGCCCGTCGCGCTGTGCTGATTATTCAGGCTAATACATTACCCGTGAACCGTTTATCCTTACGGCTCGCGTCGCCAGTACAGCGTTTAAGCTGGCCACTGGTGAGACAACGGTCTGAAATTATTCACAGCCAGTATTCAATTTCATAAGGCCTGAGCGGTAAAAAAACCTTACACCTGCGGTATTACCCGTTACCGCAGGTGCTTATGTTTATCCCTCTTCAACGGCTTTTGATAGTGCTGGCGCTGGGCTCGCCTCCGGCTCTGGCCATTACCACACCTGAAATCGCCGCCTCGGCCCTGTCACCTGCATGCGTGAAATATCAGGTTGTCGGCGTCTGCTACTGGTTGTACTGCACACCGTTTGGCTGCACGATCCGCACTTCGGTAAAGGTACGCCATTTCCGCCCGGATCTGGTGATATCGGCCTACAGCGCTACCGGGCGAAACCCATGGGTGGAAATGTCGCCGTTAAGCCCACCACTACCCGGCCTCGCCGAGGCTGGCGGTAACACCTATCCCCGCGCCGTCGGCCAGCACAGCCAAGTAAGATTTAAAAATGCCGATGCGATTGGCTTCCCTGCCGGTGATGCGCTGGCAAATTTCTTCTCGCAGTTCGGCTACATCTGCGCCCCGTCGTCACAACCTTTTATCCCGTACTTTCTCAGCACCCTGGATGCGCTTGCCTGGCGTAGCGGCGTGCCGGAGATGTTTTACCCGCAGGCGTTAACGCCTGCACTGCGTGAAGTGAGTAAAGATGGCGATATGTGGGGCAATATCTACCCGCGAGCCGGGGCGCTCAGTCAGACGCACGATTATAAGGCGGGCGCGGTAATCGCCCAACGCGCCGCCGATCTGGTAACCCGCAGCGGGCAATCTCATGTCTATCTGCCGTTGACCGCCTCTCCCCATGACGGCTACTGGCCGCCGGATCCGGTGATGGAAGGCGACAGCGGTAATCACCAGTGGCAAATGCTGGTTCCCAAAAAATCTGCCTCCTGCACCATCTTCCCGGATGGCTCTGTCACGGACACTTACGCCGACAAGCTGGCGGAAGATGGCGCGTATGCCTGGACGCTGTGGCGGCCCTATAAATGCTGTCCGCGGCGCGGGCAGTCCTTCCTCGGCAGCAGCGGAGGTTAATTATGCGCCCGCTAGTTTGTCTTTTATTCGTCGCCTTTCTCGCTCCGGCAGCCGAACGATATCAATACAAACAACAGGGGGCGATCAGCGACTGGATGTATTACCGTATCGGCGGTGGCGCAGCCATCTCTCCCCCGCCAACCCGGCGCAGCACCTTTCCCCTGACGGCCGGTATTAGCTGGAACAGCGATCTGATGTGTGGCAATTTCGATATCAATACTACAGTGCGCAACCAGCTCAACGGCGTGACGGACGGCTTCCAGCAGCTGATGGGCAACGTTATCGAAAGTGCTACCGGCGCAGTCGCCAGCCTGCCCGCAATGGTGATCCAGCGGGCTAATCCTCAACTCTACGATCTGCTGACCAACGGTGTGCTTCAGGGCCGGCTCGACTTCGATAAGTCACTATTGAGCTGTCAGAAAATGGCAGAGAAAATGACCGATTACGCGCTCGGCCCGGCGTGGACACAAAGCGCACAGGCAGAGAACTATCAGGGAATTGCCGCCAGCGAAAAAGACGCCGTTCGCGCCGAACAGCGCGCCGCTAAAGAAGCGGCGGAGAAGGGTAAGCGCTGGGTGGGCGGCCAACGCCGCGGCGGCAAGGGCCAGCCGCCTGTCCGGCTGGTACGTGATACTACGATTGCTGGCTACAACCTCCTCAACAACCGAAACGCAACCAGTACAAATACCATTTCCGCCAGCGACTGCCAGGGGGAATTATGTCAGGTCTGGAACAAACCCGACGACGCAGCGAAGTGGCTGACGCGGGTGGTGGGCGAGCAAACCATTAACGTCGCTCCGGATAACGATCGGTCCGGCAATCCGGACCAGCAAAGCGGTGCCCAATCCGGCGTTGGGCTGACACCGCTGATTCAGGAAGAGCAGGAAAAAATCGAGCCGCTGATTATCGATATGGTGAACCGCAGCCAGCCGGTTAATGACAATACGTTAGCGCAGGCCAGCGGTGGGGCATTGCGCCTGACGCGCGGGGTGATTGAAGCCTTGCGCGATGAACCGGACTCGGCGGTACTGATCCAGCGACTTTCCGGTGAACTGGCGCTCTCCCGCGTGATGGAGCAAGCGTTAATGGCCCGGCGCACGCTGCTGGCAGGGATGCGTGAACCCAATATTTCAGGCGAAAAAGAAGCGCAAATCGCGCTGACCCAGACCACTGCCCAGCTCGACCAGGAACTGTCACAGCTTAAGCTGGAACTCGATATGCGCCAGGCCCTGGCGGATAACGCCGCACTGACCATCCTGGAACGCCAGACGATGCGGGTGAAGACTAAAGGCCAGGCTGTCGGCGTGGAAGATGACACAGACCAGCGGATAAACGATCTGAACAAAGCCAGCGGGGAAGCGTCGCCATGAAGCGGCTGATGCTCTCCGGCATGATGCTGCAAGCCTGCATGGCAGCGATATGTTACCTGGCAGCAGGTAACACACCGCAGATTAACCGCAGCGCCCTGCTGCCCTGGCGCATAATGCTGTACGCCGCGATCTGCGGAGTGGGCTGGCATCTGTATGCCCGCTTCCCACCGTATCGCCCGGCGCTCCGTCGCATCACGCTGTGGTTTATTGTGCTGATTGCACTCAATGAGAGTGTACCGGAGGTATTCCGGTGACGACCAACAGCTATCTGGAATACTTTCTGACGCTGCTCGGCTGGGTGGTCAATAACGGGCTGTGGAATGCGATCAGCGCCACCGGATTATTCGCCCTGCCGTTACTGGTTAAACTGCTGGCGCTGTGGTTACAAGCCAGAAGTCAGGGGGCGGATGAAGGCAACAAAGCCGCGCTGTCCCTGGTATGGACTGAGCACCTGATGTACACCTCGCTACTGGTGATTATGTTCACCTGCGTACCAATGTTGAACATCGACCTCGATACCATCAAATATGACACCACACGCTCGAAGCAGTGCGGAATGTCGGTACCACAACCCGCCGATACCGGCTATCAGCCGATTATTAACTCACTGGGCGGCAAAACCGCCGCCGTCCCGGTCTGGTGGTACTTTATTCATGTGATCAGCAAAGGCATCACCAGCGCAACGATTGCCACCCTGCCCTGCCAGCCTGACCTGCGTCAGATCCGCTTTGAGGTGCAGCACACCCGGATTAAGGATCCGGCGCTGGCTCAGGAACTACGGGATTTCATTGAGGAATGTTACGCCCCTTCCCGCGCCCGTCTGAAATTCCGTGCCGGACAGCTGGACGATGACACCAGTGACGATACGGCCTGGGCGGGATCATCGTATTTTCTCAACACGCCTGGTTACTACGATACCGACCATGCGCTTTCACCACACAGCGCCTGGCCGTACAGCGCATCACGCGACGCCGGGCTGGCCGATACGGGTGCGGGCGGCTATCCCACCTGTAAACAGTGGTGGGCCGACGACACCGCTGGTCTGAAAGCCCGGCTACTGCAACTCCCGGCCCCGGATATCTGGACGGCGTTTAAAAAGCTCGGTCAGTCGCAGGCAGTATACGAAGAGGCCGTGCTGCGCTCGCTGGTTAGTGAGCGAAATATGCAGGTATCACAGAACGGGCGCGTTTATCCAGGCTATGGCGGCAATGTTGATGGTACTGTCGCCAATGCCGCCACCCGCCTGGCCTCCATCGCCGGAAATATCCTCGGCAGCATAGCGGCGTTCCCGGCGTTCGACAGTGTGCGCCAGGCACTACCGATGGTACAGGCGCTGCTGCAAATGGCGCTGGTGATCTGTATTCCGCTGGTAACGCTCTGCTCGGCGTGGGACGTGAAGGTGGTAAGGACGCTGACGTTTGTACAGTTTGCGCTGTGCTTCCTCACTTTTTGGTGGGAACTGGCGCGGTGGCTCGATAGCTGGTTGCTGGATGTGCTCTACAACAGCGATACCCACAGTAGCTGGAATCTGGCCGGGATCCAGAATACGCAGGATGACGTGATTATCAATCTGGTGATGGGGTCGATGTTTCTGGTGCTGCCGACGTTCTGGCTGGGTGCAATGACGTGGGCGGGAGCGAGGCTTGGCGTGGCGGTGAATGGGGCCATAACTTCAGGAGTCAGTGATGTGAAACAAGATGGAGGATTAGCAGGTAAAATGATTGTGAAGTGACAGAGCAGGCACAATCAGCGACAACGATAGCCACCTTTAACGTTCAGTTGCGTTATAATCCTCGGCAAATTTTTGCTCTTCGTCATATGCCAGTGACCTGGCGAGAAGTGGACAGCTAAGAGAACCTTATGACAACCGAAACCGCACCTAAAAAAATTTCTCTCGACGAACTGAAAAGCTGGCTCTGGGGCAGTGCCAACATCATGCGTGGTACCGTCGACAGCAGTGACTTCAAAAACTACATTTTTGGCCTGATCTTCCTCAAACGCCTCTCTGATGTCTTTGATGAGCGTATTGCTGCCATCATGAAAGACGAAAAATGTTCAGAAGCGTTAGCGATGGCCCTTATCAAAGAAGACAACCCTGAGCAGTTTGTTCCTGGACAAGCACGTTGGTCGAATCTTGTTAAGAAAACTGAAAACGTAGGCGAAAGCATCGACGAAGCCTTTGCAGAAATAGAACGCCAGAATCCGTCACTCGAGAAGGTACTGACTGCCATTCAGTTTGGTGACAAAGACAAACTCAGCAACGAACTGCTGATGCGTTTATTACGCCACTTTAATCGTCATAAACTGGGCAATAAAAACCTTTATAAAGCCGATTTGCTGGGCGATGCATATGAATACCTGATCGGTATGTTTGCTGACGATGCGGGTAAGAAAGGCGGAGAATTCTATACTCCGCATGGTGTGGTAGAGCTAATTGTAAAACTGATTGACCCTAAACCTGGCCACGAGATCTATGATCCAACCTGTGGTTGTGGCGGTATGCTGGTCGAAGCCGCAAACTACATTCGGGATACCTATCCTGATGATGGCGTCGTAATGGGTAAACCCAACTGTAAGCTTTACGGTCAGGAAAAGAACCTTGGCACCTGGGCGATCGCCAAACTGAATATGTTCCTGCACAATCTGGACGGTGATATCAGGCGTGGCGATACGCTGGTAAATCCACAGCATCTTGACAGTAACAATGGCGTAATGCCATTTGATCGCGTCATTGCTAATCCGCCATTTTCCAGCAAAGAGTGGTGGGAACCGCTGGAGCTTAACAAAGAAACTAAAGTCGATAAGAACGGCAAAGAAACCGAAATTTCCCCCAAATACGCAACCGAACTGAAGGATCCTTTTGGTCGCTTCGGGTTAGGTGTCGCGCCCCGGACGAAGGCTGACCTTGCCTTTGTGCAGCATATGATCACATCCACTCGTGAAGATGGGCGTATTGGCGTGGTCGTCCCGCACGGTGTACTTTTCCGTGAAGGGGAAGAAGGTAAAATCCGTCAGGGCCTCCTGGTGGGTAAAGATGACTTCAAAGGTGATTTAATTGAGGCCGTTATTGGTCTACCTCCAGCATTGTTCTTTAACACAGGAATTTCTGCTGCTATTGTTCTGATTAACAAAGCTAAACCTGCTGCGCTTAAGGATAAAGTGATCTTTATTGACGCTTCATCTGACTATGAAGATGGTAAAAATATGAACCATCTTCGTGAGAAAGATATTAAACGTATTGTTTCCGAGTTCAATAAAGCCAAGCAGACAATCATTGATGCTGGTGAGCAAACGGAAGAATCTCTGGAAGAGTTGTTACAAATTGTTGAGATTAAGAAATATTTACGTGTGATTCCATTGAATGAAATTGCTAATAATCAATATAGCTTAAGTATTAGCAGGTATATTGACACATCTGATAAAGAACAGAAAATTGACATCAATGACACCCTCAATAACATCAAAAAAATTGATGCGCAATTAGCCGTGATCGACGCTGAATTAAAAAAACATATGTCGTTCTTGATAAAGTCAGGTTGTATAAATGAATGATAATTATTTCAAAATCCCAAATGGATGGCATCTTGTAACTTTAGAGAAAATATCTAAGTTTATAACCAAAGGTGCAACACCTACTACGTATGGTTTTAACTGGTCAGATGAAGCCTCAGGAATACCTTTTTTACGTAGCGAATGTGTAACCTCAAACGGTTTTAACTACAAGGGTTTGACTTATATTCCACTAGAAGCTCACAATGTAATGGAACGTTCAAAAATCGTTCCCGGCGATATTCTAATAACTATTACGGGTAATATTGGTCGTATTGCAATGCTACCAGACAACATTCCAGAAGCGAATATTAATCAACATATATCTCGTATTTCAATACGGGATGAATACTATAGCAAGTATGTATTCCAAGCTCTACATTTAGAGTTTTACTCTCGTTATTATGAAAGAATTTTAACTGGTCAGGCATACCCACAAATAAGTCTAAAACAAGTTCGTGAAACACCTATATTATTACCTCCGTATGAAGAGCAAAAATTAATAGCAACTATACTTTTCAATTTTGACAGAAAAATAGAACTCATCAAAAATAAAATATCTGAAACAAAAAACCTCAAAACCGGTGTGGCACAACACCTATTTTCTAAGGGGGTTGGTATTCAAGGTACAGATGGTAACTGGCAACCACATAATAAGTTTAGTGAGAATGGATACCCCCTAACGTGGAAGCTAACAAAAATAGGGAATATATCAAAAGTCACAAGTGGCGGTACGCCATCAAGGCAAGTTGCAAGTTATTGGCTGAACGGAGCTATTCCTTGGGTAACTACAAGTGAAGTAAATTTCAATAAAATTTCCACAACGGAACAAAAGATAACCGCACTTGCTCTGAAAAACTCTGCAGCAAAAATTTTCCCTCGAGGAACTGTCCTTATGGCAATGTATGGTCAGGGGCAGACCAGAGGGCGTGTAGCAATACTAGATATAGAAGCTGCAACCAACCAAGCTTGTGCAGCAATTATTTGTAATTCTGAACTCAACTCAAAATTTTGCTATCACTACTTATCTTCACAATATGAGAAAATTAGATGTGTTGGTAATGAGGGGTCGCAAAAGAACCTTAATGGACAGATCATTAAAAATCTATTAATTCCATGCCCACCTCTTGATGAGCAAAAAGAATTAGTATCCATTCTTGATACTTTGGATAAGACAATAGAATTATTAAAAAAACAAAAATCCGAAACCCAACTCCTGAAAAAAGGCTTGATGCAAAAGTTACTCACAGGAGAGTGGCGAGTACCGTTGGATTACGACGAAGAAGAAGCTGCGTAATGAGGAGATGCCCTATTCCGGGCATCTCTCACACAACATGAATGAAGGTAATGGCTATGTCAGGTAAGACTGCAACATCTTTCCCGGAATTGGATGGCGTTGAGCGTCCAGCGATTGAGTGGCTAAAGAAGCTCGGCTATACCCATATCAAGGGATGTCAGGTTGAACAAACGGTGCGGACCGAGCCCCTGATTCTGGAAGAAGTCCTCCTTGAAAGATTGCATGCACTCAACCCCTGGCTGGCCGAAGTCTCCGGCGCAGCTCCCCGAGCAATGAAACAACTGCGTGATATCTGGTTTGAAAATAACAGCGATCTGATGCTGGCAAACCATGCGTTTTGGGAAAACGTACTGTTTCAGTCCAATCTGCAAGAAAAAGATAAAGAGGGGCGCAAGCGTAGCGTCCGATTTATTGACCAGTCCGGTGCAGCCCATAACCGTTTCCACGTCGTCGATCAGTATGTTGGTAAAAATAATAATGCTGCGCCTTTTAAACCAGATCTTTTACTGTTCATTAATGGGCTACCGCTGGCACTGATCGAATGTAAAGCCAGCAACGTTAAACTGAGCAAGGGCATAGCACAGATTGACGGTTACCAGAATTCATTCCCACATCATTTCGCATTTAACATGGTGTGTGGGGCAATCAATCGCAGCCAGGCAAAATACGGCGCGCTTTATGCTCCAGAGCAGTTTTACCTTAACTGGAAATTTGATCCTAAAAGACCTGATGAGCACGCCATTCTAAATGAAATTAAAGAGTTACTAGGTAAAGAGCCCACAGCCCAGGACACTTTGCTGTGGGCATTATTCGAACCTTCTCGCTTTGTTCGTTTTGTTTGCTTCTACCCTCTATTTGAAGTCGAAGATGGTCAAATGATCAAAAAACTGCCTCGCTATCAACAGTGGCGGGCCGTTGAGAAATCCTTGCTCCGTCTACAGGGGAATGATCCAGCCTTGCCGGGTAAAACACAGGGAGGCGTGATCTGGCATACCCAGGGAAGCGGGAAATCGCTGACCATGGCACTATTGGCGCGTTTGATGCGCGCAGAAATATCCAATTTTGAAAATCCTAGCATTCTGGTATTAACGGATCGCACCGATCTGGACCGTCAGATCCATAACACCTTTACCAATGTGGGGCTCAGGGCGTCAAAAGCTGATTCAGTCACCGGCCTTGAAGCGATGTTAAGCAATGATTACGGCGCGATCTTCACCTCAACGGTTCAGAAGTTTCAGGAAAGCGATGGTAAACAGATCCAGGCAGCAAAAGACTCTGAAAATAATGAGGATACGGATGAGGAACAGTCCTCAAAGAGCCGCGTCAGACGTGTTTTAAAACGTCTGGAAAACGGCAAAGATGAATGCTGGATAATCAAAGAAAACAATCTTAACTTCGGTCTGAATAACGCCAGTGGCGAGCCCCTGAAAGCAAAATGGCAAAAAGTCAGCGAAGAAAAAGTGGATTTCCGGGTTCTCAGTACTAAAGCAAACTTCTTTGTTATGGTTGATGAAGCACATCGTAGCCAATACGGTTTTCTCGCGGCCTTTATGCGCGCATCACTCCCCAATGCGAAGTTCATTGCTTTTACCGGTACGCCTCTGTTCAAAGAAGACAAAAACACCCTTGGCGAATTTGGCGGCAAAGAATACATTGATATTTATCGCCTTGATGAGGCAGTAGCAGATGGCGCAACGTTACCCATCAAATACCAGGAAGGTATGGCCGAATGGGCCAGTGATGGTAATCTGAAAGAGGCGTTTGAAACTGAGTTTGGTCAGGAACCTCTGGCACGCAAGAAAAAACTGAAGCAACAGCTGCTGAAAAAGCGCCGGGGGGCAATCAGCCGCATTGAACAAAATGCGAAGCATTTGATTGAGCACTTTCTTACCAGCGTAAAACCCCGAAAATTTAAGGCAATACTTGTCTGTGATGGCCGGGATACGGCGGTTCGCTACAAAGATGTTATCGATGGTCTGATGGCAGAACGCCAAGCGAAAAACCTACCCACATTCGACAGTAGGGTCGTTATTTCTCTGGGGAGTATGACGGATAACCGCACTGGAGCAAGCGAGCAGAAAGCCCACAGTGCCACTGGTGCACAAGGGGTTCTGGAGACGATAGAAGAGCGAGTAAAGCGCGAGGCTAAAGAAGGAAAAACTCCAGTTGCCGTTCTGAGCGATGATATTCCCACTCTGGTCAACACCGAATTCAAACTGCCTTATGGTCACGAAGCAGAGAACAAACCTGATGGACAAGCCAGGATCAATAACATTGGTTTGATCATCGTTTCCGATATGCTGCTCACAGGGTGGGATGCACCGATTGTCAGTACCCTCTATCTTGATAAACCGCTGAAAGAACATACCTTACTTCAGGCTATTGCCCGTGTGAACCGTACCCGCAAGGGGAAAAAGGCGGGTTATATCGTCGATTACTACGGAGTTGTGGAATACCTGGATGAAGCGCTCAAAATTTATGGTGGGGATGTTCTGCCTGAACAAGTCTGGACCGATGTAGAATCGGAACTGCCAAAACTTAAAGCCGCGCTGAGCAAAGTAGAAGATATTCTGCCGAAAAAACACAATCTACTTAAGCACCCGGAACCCTATAAAGAGGACGCCGATCTATATTTAGATCCGGACGTACGGCTTGATATCGTGGAAGATTTCCTCGTTGCTCTTGCGGAGTTCAATGGTCGTTTAGATATTGTATTACCCGATGAGCGAGCAGCCCCTTTTAAACCTTATTTTAAGGTATTCAATGAAATTAAACTGCAGTTGCTGAATAAAATGCCGGACAGTGCGGATAAGGTACGCATCACCACTTCAGAATCAGAACTGCTTAAGGGAATGCTGGACGAACACATTGAATCAAGTGAAGTCAAAAGCCTGCTGGGACGCGAAGTCTCTATCCTTGATGCCGCCGATATGGATCTTCTGCGTAAGCAAAAAAGTAAAGGCAGCGCAGCGCTGGTGATGAAGAATAAACTGAAGCACACGATCAGAACCGGTAAAGGCAAAGATCCGGCGTTCTTCGGCGATCTTGAAGAAGAGCTCGCAAGACTGATACAAGAAGAGCGGGAAGGCCGGATCGAACAGGCTCTGTTTCTGGAACAACTGGAATTGTTCGCACAGCGTATCAGAGACAAAGATGCGAAGCCCAGCGAAATGGGGTTGAGTACCGCAACTGAGCGGGCAACGTTCAACTATCTGATAAAACAGGTTGCTGAAGCAGAGGCCCTGGCATGGACGAAAGGATTATTCAATCATCCAGATATTGCAGCCGTCATGCGCTCTCCTATCTGGAAGAAACAAAGTGACATCCACAATGAGATCAAGAAAACGATACGCACGATTTTACGCGGCTTGGGGGGATGGGACATGACCGTTGCACGCCAACACACCAATGAGATATTCCAGATTATGCTGAACAACTGACAGTCGAGCCATTAACAATGCCCATTTTTCAATACGGCACCACGGCTATCGAGTGGGAGTTCAGGGTCGACTCAAGACTCGGTCATCACTACGTGACTGTGGAACGTGGCCAGAAGGTACTCCTTCGAGGACCGGATGTGTCGTTGCAGGAACAGCAAGAGCTGATACGCTATCGCGCCCGATGGATCAAGCAACGTCTGGCTGAGGTCAACCGACCATTGAAAAATGAGATCGTGACGGGTAGCCGCTTACCCTACCGGGGTAAAACGTTCTATTGTGAAGTCATTCCTTCGCCTGAACTCACTGTACCCAAAATTACGTTCAACCAAAGTCGGTTCAAGGTGTTTTCACCCGAAGGCCATTTTGTGAGTCGTCATCTTTTTAAACCTGCACTGGACGGTTTTTACAGGCAGAAAGCAAAAGAGAAGCTGCATTCGAGGATCCTTCACTGGCAACGAGAAACAGGGCTAACCGTAACGACGTGGCGAATTAAGCACTTCGATGCACGATGGGCAAACTGCACGGAAAATAACGTACTTGAATTCCATCCCCGTTGTATGGAGTTTTCAAATCGCGTGATGGATTACATCATTATCCATGAGCTGTGCCATACCGTTGAGAAAAATCACGACAAACCATTCTGGTTACTCATAAAGAAATATTGTCCAGAATGGAAAGAACTCCATGCTCAAGTAGAACACCCAGATATGCAATTGTAAGGCATAACACAGTTTTTATAATCTAATTGTCTATAAGGTTAACATTATCAACATCTATTATTTCTAAAGGAATATATTGTTCATCTTTGTTTTTATAAATTCCCCCTGTCATTCTTGCATTAACTTTTAACACCGGAATATCCTCAAGTATCTCAATAGAGTATGGTTGCCGTGACAGAGACTCTTCAATCTTAAATGCTACTCTTTTGTCTATTTTTTTCAGAATTTTATCTAGCATTTTTTTATTGAAATCCAATGAAAGACAGAATACTCCACCGTCAAACCCTTCACTAATTGGCCCCACTTCCACGACAGCAGAATATAAACTATCGTTGACTCTAACAATAAATGGCAGCCCCAGCGAGTTAAAAGAAAAAATATCTCTCTGTGTATAGCCAATTTTATGTAAAGCCAGACCAAAATCAGGTTTAAAATTGAGCAGTCGTGGGTTTGAAAATGCCATTGGCGATAATAACCCTTTCAACTCATTTAAGTCATTGCTTAAATCCTTAAGATTCACAACAAAAACAGGGTCTGCCTGATTTATATTAAAAATAACTAATTGATGCCCATTGCACAAAACATAAACAGAAGCTCTAATATCAGGGTGAATGGCATAGCTATAAGCTTGCTCAACGTTTTTACCTGATAAAATATTTTCAGATGGACCTTTCGCATCCAAAATCCATTTATACTTCTCATCTATAATCAATAAATAATCGGGGATAATTTTAATATTATTTTTTTTAGTCCCAATACGCACATATGGATGATCAAGTGCCAAACTTCTGATAATTTTATTACTGCCTGAGATAGAATAGCCCAGTTTTCTTAAAAGCGGAGAAACCAGTTCCTCTCTTATAGTATCCTCTTTTATTAACTTATTATCTAATAATGAAAAATCAAAATCACTAAACATAAAAACCCCGATAAATTCTGCGCGATAACATCAGGCTGGCAAATAAGTTCTTTTCAACGGAACTAATAGCTTGGTCTCGATATCCACCTGCTCATAGTTTTCCACAAGTGCGCGAACTAAATCATCCAGTGTCCAGAGAGTTAAAGGGATGGTTGAACGATCAGCTTCATAACGCGCATCTTTGCTAAAACCTCCAGTGCTGACGTACAACCCGCGATCATCTTTATGTCGTCCACCAATGAAGCTGCGAATCTGCTGACTGCCCATCTGCTCGCGGCGATGTTTAACTTCAACAATGATGCGCGGATTTTCAAAACCGAAACCATCCGGTGAGGCAATGATATCTTTGCCACGATCCGCGCCAGCTGGCGAGATCTGAGTTTTATATCCCATGCTACGTAATACACCCGCCACCAAATTTTGCATTTCATCCCAGTCAAGTCGGTTGATACGGTCTTTTATACCCTCAAAAGCAATCATTTCCATATCACGTAGCGGGTTAGATACAGCTTCATCCTCATCAACAGAATCAGGCGCCTCAGGCACGGCATCAGGAGCTGGCTTTTCCCCTGTAATAACTCATTCACTGCAAAATCCGGCACCCGAAAAATGGTCAGCGTAGAACCTAACGTATTTCTGGTTGCATCACTCAGATTATCACGATCAATTTCATCCGGATTCCACTTAACCTGTCGGGCAATACCCATTCCATCTTCTAGCCACTCGTGATGATATTCAAAATCTGAAACTATTTTCCCTAGCAAGTAGGTTCGATTAGAAGGTGAATAAGTAATAGCCCAGTCCCCCTTCTGCATTTCATTCACAAAGCGCCAAACCTGAGAAGCGCCAGAGCGTACTGTTCCACGTTTTGTCTGTGGCTCAATCTCCTGATACAGAGTAAACAACTGCTCTCTTGAGAGCCCTGGCTTCACATGTGGTGCAAGCTGCGGCCAACCAATTGCAGCAACCTGCTTGTCACGAAAATCATCATACAATTTTCCGCCATCTCCACGGATCATCCACATCTTACCGACCATGTATTTCCCTACTGAATTAGTTTGTTAGCAGGGACTTTAGCACAATGAAATTCGCTTTACCGAAAGCAAGTCAATGTTACGTTATTCATCTTGAATCAACATAATTTTGCGAGCATGATCGCAATAACATCAGTCTGTTACTCGGTTCATTCCAATGATATCTCTCGAAGCGCTGCAATCGGCCATTTCCAACGTCTCTGTATGGCGTCAGGGTGACGTATGCGCGCCACATAAGCCGTTGCTGCTGTTGTATGTGTTGTCGCAGTATAAAGCAGGCCACCCGCGCCTGTTTAACTACGGCCTAGAGATCCACGAACCGCTCACTCACCTGCTGAAAGAGTTTGGCCCCAAGCGGCACACTGACTATCCAAATATGCCTTTCTGGCGGCTCAGAACTGATGGCTTCTGGGAAATCACTAACGCGGAAGGCTGTAAACCCCGTAAAGGCAACACCCAACCGACCAAGAAAGAGTTGATTGATAACCAGGTAGCGGGCGGCTTTGATGAAGCAGCTTACCACCACTTACTTGCACACCCTGAAGTAATCGACCAACTGGCCCAGCAGATCCTGATCGATCGTTTCCCCGAAAGTATTCAGCGGATCCTCGCCAACCAATTAGGTTTGGATTTTATTGACCGTTCGAAGAACCGCGATCCGCGCTTCAGGGATATCGTGCTTCGGGCTTACCATTCCCGATGTGCTTTCTGCGGTTACGATCTACGGCTGGATGGTGCGCTGGTTGGTATTGAAGCCGCCCATATCCACTGGAAAACCTACGGTGGACCATGTGTGGTAAACAACGGTCTGGCGCTGTGTTCGCTGCACCACGATGCTTTTGATATGGGCGCGTTCGGGCTGGATGAAAACCTGACGATCCGCATCTCCGGCGGCGTCAGCCGTAGCCCAGTGGTCGATAACCTGTTCTGGCAACGGAACGGCCAGCAATTGCATCTTCCCCATGACAAAACGCTGTGGCCCACTGAGCAATACGTCGGCTGGCATCGTAAGCAGATCTTCAAAGCCTGAGACCGTGAGTTTCGCAGGTATCATCGGTTGCCCAATATGCTTTATCCCCTGTAGAGGATAAATTTCTTTTAACCCCTATAGCGGATAAATCGCGCGCCAGACTGGATTCCAGAATAACGGCCCCGAACTCTCTCATTGAAGAGCCTGACTATTGATTATTATTGATACCGTATTAATCTGTACGAAGTTTGACCTGCAACCAGAGCCTTCAGGTTGCCACCCTCCCGGTGAGGCTCGCCTTTTCGTCCGCTCCGTATCATCCTCGTGGACAGCGCTTAGCGCCTGATACATCCTCTACCCCACCATGCAGGGAATTCCTCCCTGTCGGGCGGTGTTTCTCTGCTTTCATCACTGGAGAAATACTATGCCAACTTCATCCATCACTGAAGCAACATCCTTATCATTGTCTATCTCATCTGAGGCCTGGGAAAAGGTAGTCAGTTTTCCACCCGATCCCTCTCAGGAAGATGACCGCCTCGAAAACCTGATTGTCGCGACCATACTGACATTCAAAAGCGCAGGCCCGGACCGTAAGAGTATTAATTTCGGTCTGTACTGCTTTCCCGCCGACGGCAGCAGCAATGTACCGCTGATGACGCCGCTGCGCTTAACCCTTGAAGATGATCACTTGTTGGTTACTGCCCTTCACACCAGCTGATTACCTCAGCATCCTTTACTCCCCGTGCCGGGCGACTCCCGACCGGGAGCGCTGTACCCGGCTTCTTTATCATGAGGTTACACTTATGAACAGAAGCAACGATCTTTACCAGAAAGTCACCGATGAAATTATCGCCGCGCTGGAGAAAGGCGTGATCCCCTGGGTTCGCCCATGGCGGGAAGAGGAACCAGTGGTGCCGATGAATGCCCTGTCCGGGCGGTTTTATCACGGCATCAATATTCCTCTGCTCTGGAACAGCGCAGAACGACAGGGATATGAAAGCGATCGCTGGCTGACCTTCACTCAAATTCGTAATGCGGGCGGTAACATCCGCAAAGGCGAAAAATCTACACTGGCCGTGTTTTATCTGCCCCAGCAACGCGAGGTAGTGGACAGCAACGGGAACACGGTTCTTGATGCTGACGGCAACCCTAAATTGACGTCCTACGCCGTAGTACGCGAGTTCCGGCTGTTCAATATTCAGCAATGTGAAGGACTGCCGGAGGCGTTTTCACAGCCTGTCGTGATGGTCGATGATCCCATTGCCGCCGCTGAGCAGGTTGCCCGGCAAAGCGCAGTGACGATCACTCACCGACGCCAGAACCGGGCATATTACTCGCCGGGGCGCGACTGCATCATCATGCCGCATCCTGAGCAGTTCACTTCGCGTGAGGACTATTACGGCACGCTACTACATGAGCTGACGCACGCTACCGGACATGCTTCGCGGCTGAGTCGCGACGGCATTACCACCGGAAACCATACCTTTGGCGATCCGACATATAGTTTTGAAGAACTCGTCGCCGAAATGGGGTCTGCATTTCTCTGCGCCCATGTTGGTATTCAGGCGAAGCTACAGCATGACAGCTACATCGCATCGTGGCTTAAGGTGTTACAGCAGGACAAAAAAGCAATTTTCCGTGCCAGCGGATTAGCGCGTAATGCCTGCGAATACCTGCTTGAACGGGCACAACAGCCGTTAGCGCTGAGCGCATGACCTTCATATTCACGGCGGAGCATCCCTGCTCCGCCGTTTTTCTTTACTCCAATAAATGTGCGCGGCCCAATAAACAATTTCGCCCCAAATCTGGCGGCACCAAAAGGCAAAATCCCAAAGGTTAAGGGGAAGAGAGTGAAGGGGTAACGGGCTTACCCGAAAAAGGGTCTTCCCTTCGTCTTTCGGGTTGCAGATGCATTGGCTTTCCTGCAACACAAAATTCATTGGGTATAAAGGGCCATTATGCGGATATGGCTGACGCGAAAACAACCAGAGACGACATCATCCGACGGTAAGCCAAACGCCACGGAGGGATGGCTGCAACCTGAATCTTCGCAAACACTACTGGCTGTCCCATCGCGCCAGCAGCTTATCCAGTTTATTCGCCAGAGCACAGCGCTCCCCACCTCATTGTTTGAACGATTTTGGTTAATACCGCTTCATCGTTTTGCGGAACTGGCGCAGTTGTTCCCGGCCTCGGAAAACCATCACCATGCCTGTGCAGGCGGTCTGCTCGATCACAGCCTTGAAGCCGCCTGTTATGCCGCACGGCTGCGGCAGAGTTATCTTTTTCCGCCTGATGCAGCACCGGAAGATCAGGCCGCTCAATCCGAACGCTGGACAACGGTCATCATCTACGCTGCGCTGCTGCACGATGTGGGCAAACTTGTCACCGATATTGAGGTGGAAAATGCCAGCGGGCAACGCTGGTTTCCATGGCATGGTCCGCTGGTCCAGGCTTATCGGTTCCGCTATTTGCCGCAACGTGATTATCTGCGCCATCCGGCTGCGGCAGCCCTTCTGCTTACCCAACTTCTCCCGCCGGAAACCTTCGACTGGCTCGCCGCCGACGCCGCTGCGTTATCCACTCTGCTGCACTGCCTGAACGGGCAGTATCAGTATGCCGGGCTGGCGGGTGAACTGGTGCAGAAAGCCGACCGGGCGTCGGTGGCGTTTAATCTCGGTGGCGATCCGGTCAAGGCGATTCATCGCCCGCAAACCTCGCTGCCGCAGCAAATTATCACGTCCTGCGCGACCTGCTGGCGCATGAGTTCCGGCTCAATAACCCGAACGGCGGCTCTGACGGCTGGCTGACTGAAGAGGCTCTGTGGCTGGTCAGCAAGAACGCTGCCGATGCCGTGCGTGGCTGGCTGCTGCGCCAAGGTATTGATGCCGTACCGCAGCATAACGTGCGGCTGTTCGATGAGATGCAGACGCATCAGTTACTGATCCCGTGCGTAGACAAGGCTATCTGGCATTGCCGGATTACAGCCAACGGTGGCTGGAGCAGTGAACTCACACTATTGCGCTTCACCCCCTCGCTGATTTGGGAGGATCCACAGCAACGTCCTGCAATCTTTAGTGGAACAGTACGCCGTTAACGGAAGCGCTAAAAGAGACAGAAGCCGTAGTTTCAGGAGACGCACCTGTGGAACAATCATCCACCGAACCAGATGACACGCCACTTTCGGGCGAAAAATTCTGGCAGTGGCTGGTTGATAACTGCCGGGCGCAGCATCTGGAAATAAACGAACCCAACGCCCGGATCCACACCGTCGCCGGGACGGCGTTTCTGGTCACTCCCGGTATTTTCAAACTCTGGCTGGACGCCTGCGGCCAGAATGTACCTGCGGAGCGCTGGCGGGAAGTACAGAAAGGATTTCAGAATCTGCACCTTCACCGAAAAAGAAAAAACGGCCTCAACATCTGGCACTGCGCCGTTGTCGGTCCGCGCCGTAGCTCACGCCTGAAGGGATATCTTCTTGACGATCCCACGCCGCTTTTTGGTGATGACATTCCCTTCAATAACCCTCATCTCTTACTCAGTGAAGGAGAAGATGCAAATGACCTTTGAAAAACTCCTGGAAGAGTATTTTTTTGCCCGTCTCTTGCGCCCTGATACCCAGGACTGCTATCGCACGGCGGTAAATCAGTTCACTCACTGGCGCAACGTATTACCCGCCGAAGTGACGCCGCATATGGTGCTGGAGTGGCGTCATTACCTGCTAAATGTGCGCTGTATCAAGCCGGTGAGCTGGAACCACTATATGCGCCATATGCGGGCTTTGTATAACTTCGCCATTGAACAGGGTTTACTGGAGCAGTTCATCAATCCATTCCAGAAAACATCACTGCGGGAATCTCGTAAGAAAAAGAAAACCCTGACCCGCGAGCAAATCCTTGCATCCCGCAAAGTGCTGAACCAATTTATCGAACGGGAGAAAATGCAGCGCGGCTATCGTTCGCCTTTATATCCAGCATGGTTTTGGCTGACCGTGGTTGAAACCTTCAACTACACCGCTATCCGGCTGAATCAGCTTATTCACCTGCGGGTCAGGTATATCGATTTGGTCCATGACACGCTGTTTATTCAGAGCGAAGGCAGCAAAAGCCATGATGAACACGTTGTTCCTATCGCCTCCCGGTTACGGCCCTATCTGGAGCAGATACTTGAAGAAGCGAAAACAAAGGGAATGCGGGCTGACGATCAGTTGTTCAACATCAATCGTTTCAGTCGGAGGACGTTGCGCCAGGGTAAACCAATGACAGAAAATCAGGTCAGTTATTTCTTTGCCAAACTCAGCGATGCCTGCCACAGCCGTTTCTCATCACATCGCTACCGTCATACCGTTGCCACAGAATTAATGCAGAAACCAGAGCAAAATTTGTATGTCACGCAGAAACTACTCGGTCACCGCGATATTAAGGTGACGCTCAGCTATATTGAACACAATGTCGAGATGCTGAGAAGTTGCGTGGAGAGAGATTGACAAAACAGGAAGTGAGTGAAAAGATCCGGCCCGAGGCTTTATAAACAAAAAAGCCGGAGATGCGGCCATTTTGTAGTTGCCGTCAACGTCCAGCTTCATTGTACAACGTACTGATTGTTGTAAGTTTTCCGATTATCACAATCGTTTTGGTGCCGAAGGCCGGACTCGAACCGGCACGTATTTCTACG
Organism: Buttiauxella sp.; assembly: GCA_032051265.1. Taxonomy (GTDB): domain Bacteria; phylum Pseudomonadota; class Gammaproteobacteria; order Enterobacterales; family Enterobacteriaceae; genus Dryocola. Next base: position 121,305 of record DAMBYU010000004.1, on the reverse strand, counting down.
GTCGTTCGCTTGCCTGGCAAGCTCCTGTAATGCTTTGAATCAACTGCGAAAACAGGGAAAGACTTCGACATTTCACACTATACAAAATCAAGTGCAAAAGCCCTGACAAAATAGCTGGGGTTTGCATGATTTACAAGAGAGATCGTTACTTAGTTTTAGATCCTTGCGGAAACTATCTGGTGAGGATCGCCATACCAAAGTACATGCGTCACCTATTCGGAGGACGGCACAGCTACGTGAAGAGCACAGGCACACGCGATGTGCGCGAAGCCCGTCTCTTTCGTGATGCGGTGGCCCTGGAATGGATCAAGATACGTAGCCAGCTAAAGCCTGAGCGTGATCGCGGCTCGAAGGTGGAGCAAATCCTGAATGAGCTACGCCGAATCGGTACGTATGCGCACGAAGCACCTGAACCATTAAGCGCCCCTGTAATGAGTTGTCCCTCCCTTTTGAGAATGCGGGATCAGTACATTCTCCAGTTCAGCGAGAAGCGCAAGCTCACCACCCTTTCAAAGACGAACAAGGCCGTCGAGGTGCTCTTAGAACATCTGAAAAAACGTGATGTTCAGCTTCGTGACATTAACCGAACCACCGTTACAGGCTGGCTTGATAAGCTCAAGACGGAGAAAGCACCACAGACCATACAAAACTACGTCAGCGCACTGGCTCAAATCTGGGATCTGGCTCGTAACCGCTACCACGATGCACCGCAAGAAAACATCTGGCGCGGTCATGGTCTCGAAAGTAAAAGTAGCAAGGTGAGTTATGAAGTTTTTGAGCCTGGCGAATTGGCGAAAGTGTTCGCTGTGATGGCAGATGATGAAGAGATGCAGAATGTAACGCTGATCGGCATGTACAGCGGTATGCGATTAAATGAAATCTGTTCGCTACGTACAACCAACATCCGAGAGATTGAGGGGGTGTTATGTTTTGAAGTGACGGAGGGTAAGAGCAAATCAGCCGCCCGTATCATACCATGCCATAGCCTGATCACTCCGTTGGTGTTGTCGCTGCGTGAGAAGCCTCACAACGGCTTTTTATTCTATCGTGCGTCTATGATTGACCGTGCAGACGGTAAGCGCTCAACGTGGCATTCACAGCGTTTTACGAGGGCTAAACGTAAGGCTTTGGGGGAAGTGGGATCAGAAAGGAAGGTTTTCCACTCGCTACGGCACCAGGTGGCCCAGCTTATGGACAGGGGCGGCATAGGCAGGAGATTAAAACCCGTCCCAGAGGATCGCGTTGCGCTGCTACTCGGTCATGAGCGTGGCAATACAGAGAGTTTCAAGACTTATAGCAAGAATGCCGCCTCTCCTGTTGAACTAAAACAATACATCGAATTACTACGTTATCCAGAGATAGAGAACCAATAAAAAAGGGGCGCAAGCCCCTTATTTCTTATTAAACTCCGTAGTAACGGTGTCAGATTCAGTTTTCTTAGGTGCATTGTTTACTACTTTCTGTTTCACCGTGCCGCCTGTGCTCTTGTTAGATTGCGTTTTAGTCGCAATTACATTAACGGTAGCTGTGCTAACAAGTCTAATCTGTTCAAATTCAAGATCGAATTGCATAGCAAATTCAGATTTATAATCGTAACTGATTCCAGAGAGAATGACATTCTCATACACTTTGTGCTCTGTCACTAATGTAATAGGCTGACGACTGTCAAAGATTTTATCAAGATACTGGATAGCCTGAGAAATACGAGTACCATTAACGCCAGCACTGTATAATAAATCTTTCTCAAGCCTTACCGGAGTTTCGGTAATAATCCCCGATAGCTTGAACGTATTATTCTTGATTTGAATGTGATCGCTCACTTCGGCCCCGCTCTCAACGGGATAGCTTGTAATGTCAGCTTGTCTACGGACTCCCGTATCCGTCACTGCATCAAACACAATAGCCTGATAGTTTTGAATGTAGCTATCAGAGGCTGAATTATAAACAGATGCAAGGATGGTAAATCCGTTTTCACCTTTATTACGGGTAGCGCTGCTGTTATTACTATTAGAGGTTGAATTAATTCTGGAATCGCCCCCAATAGTTAAACTTCCTGGTGTTGCCATTTTATTTTATTCCTTATAAAGAGGGGCAATTAGCCCCCCGTCCCTTGTCCAGATGAAACTGCCAGCACCATGCGCTGATTGTTCTGATTAATACGCTGGTCTACACTCGCATTTAGCATGTTTCCGAATGTCGGATCAGGGGAAATAGTGAGAGAGATAAGCCCTTCCGGTAGCTGATTCTGCAACACCACAGGCTGCACCACTGTATTATTAACTGGCGGTGTCGCAGTAGCCGCTGCGGATTGTTTCAACATCGAAACTGGAGAATAATCACCGTTAGCGCCCTGTGCGTAACTGCTAACATCCTGCGCCCCGCTCGTCCCGTTCCACCACTCGCGCATTGTGTCGAATACATTAGGCTCATGACCGTCTGCTTTAGGCTGGCTGGCTCCATAGGCGTTAGCCACAGGATTACTTCCAGGCTGTGCAGGTGCTGACGTTGTGCCGTAATGCTGGCTCACTGCCTCTTTTGTGGTGTTGTCACCGTTCAGGAGGTTTAGCTTACCTGTGATCCAGTTGGTCATCTTCATCAGACCGTCAACCACATCCCCCGCCGCTTTCCCTAAGCCAACGAAAAAGGGTAACGCCTCCTGCATAGCTTCCTTCCACTCTTTAACCGTCGCAGGGTCGAGAGACTCCATGAAACCTTCGAAGAATGCCAACTTCTGGCTATCGGTGAGAATGTCCATTTCCTGATTGAATTTGCGGTATGCAACAAGCTGATCTTGCTGCTCCTGGTTCAACCATTGCCCGTTACGCTTGAGCACGTCCACCTGATCAGTGAGTGCCTTCCCGCCGTTCATAAAGGCTTTGGCGTAAAGCCCGAGATCATCCCCGAGGTCTTCGAGATTGTGCAAAATTTCCTGTTCACTCAATCCCTTAGATTGCATTGTGTTGGTGTATGAAGAGACAAAACCAAACGGATTTTTAGCCCATTCTTTAAGCTGTTTAGGCGTATACCCCATGTTCAAAGCAGTGTTAATGCCTGTTGGTGCTCCTGTCCATTCACCTTGTTTATTACGTTTCGCATTCAGCGCACCGTCTGCGAGTTTCTCGGACACATCTTTTGCAACATCCAAGTTTTTTCTGGCTCCCTGCGTACCGATACCGGAATCAATCCCGTTAGCTTGTGCAAACTGGCCTAACGATTGCAGAAAGTTGTAATCCACACCGCCCAATCTGGCACGTTGCACAATCTCGCTGCGCTCTTCCTGGGCTGTTACAGCATCTTTACCCCATGAATAAGCACCGTAAGCCGCCGCCCCCACACCAGCGCCAGCAAGCGCACCACTACCTAACCCCATAAGCCCGCCTGTAATCGCTCCAGAGCCGCCAGCGGGAGCCGTAGCACCTCGTTTAGCTGCTTCCCTACGTTCAGCGTTGAGCCTGCGATAACCCTGCTGTAAGCGCTTAAGCTCGCTGGTTTGCCTGGCGAGGCTGATCGTTCCCTGAGAGTAAGCCTTAGTGATCTTGCTTGCAGCAAGAGACGCCTGTATCAATTCAACATTGGTAAGGTGCTGCATACTCTTAAAGCTGCTGGCTGTATCCAAAAGTTTTAGCTCCGCACGTTCACGGCGCTGTGCGTTTCTTGCGGCCTCTTTCGCTGCCTGAGCCTCTACACGGGCTTGCGCCTTAGCTGCCCTTGCCTTTTCTCGTTCATCGCTATTACGTGGCTTAGAGGCTTTCTTATTCAGCTTATCTAATTCTCTTTCAGCAGACTTTAGCCCTTGGCTGAATCTCTTCATGTTTATTGTGGGATCTTTAATACCTTTCGCTTTTTTCTGAATCTGGTCAAAAGCATCAAGGGCTATCTTCATTGAATTACGGTCAACACTAAATGTCACCGTGTTATTAATTTTAGAAGTGTTAATCTCAAGCATGATTATTCACCGCCTTTCTGATCTAAGAAATGGTGAATCGCTTGCTCTACAGTTTCACCACGAAAAATACGTTGTCTCACGCCGTTATAGTCAACATCTAATAGTCTGCAAATAGCAGCGACATTTAATAGCCCTTCTGCATCAGAAGCAGAAAGTTGAACATGCAGCCCTTTGGCTGATTTTAAAATTAATTGCATAGTATCCTCACATTGGAAATAAAAAAGGGCGGGAACACTGGGGAGATTTGCGCTCTCTTAGTTCCCAACGTTCACACGCCCTATTCCTGATTATTTCCAGCGGGTCAGGCTCCCGCTTGCTCTTTATTCTGAGGCTTTGATGTGAACGGAGAAGCCCAACCCGTGATTCACAGGCAACGCCGAGTTTTCCGAGATCACGTTAATCGCGTTTCCGCGCTCGCTTTCGAAGCTCCAGCTATAAACTTCCGCAGGTGCTGCATTAAGAAGTTCAAATGTTGAAGAAGCTGCGCCGTAGATGTTGGTGTAAATACCACTTCCTTTAGCGAATTGCGGGATAGCGATAGCGTCAGAATCACCCATTTGTGCAAGTAGCAGCGGATCAGTTACTTTCACAACATCGCAATTCGTGCCTGGAATACTGAAAGTGCTCACGCCTGGCAGGAGGTCACGACGCTGGAATACTACGTTCCCTTCATCAAGTGGGCTGACATAGCGGAAAGCCGCTTCCATTGCAGAGCTGAAACGCAGATCGCTATAGAATGAGCCTTTAGCAAAAACAATAATTCGCTCCACTGCCGTCGCCTGGCTTTGTGCCGCTTCGGTGATTTGACTCACCATGTCGTCAATGGCACGGAGAGTGCTGCTATCGGTAGCTGACAGATCAAGAGTGGCATTCATCGGGGCTACGCCGAACAGGTCGCCAAAGTCGATTAACAGATCGTCTGTCTTAGGCGTATACACCTGACCAGAGAACAGAGAGCGAGCAAGATAGCTTTCGCGAGTGCGCATAAATGCTACAGCGTGTTTATTCATGTAATCGCTGTAAATGTCAGTCACGGTTTCTTGAATGTCGCTTCCAGGTTTACGCTTGCCCTGGATGTCTGCCGGAACAATAAGATCTTCCCTCATAAAGAAGGGCAGCTCAATCAGGTATTCTTTACCGTTCTGACGTGCTGTTACGTTATGCTCATTAGAGAAACGCGCCGTAGGCTGGTTAAACAGGCTGGTGTTATCTTCCAGTAAACGGGAAACACTCACTTTATGAGATGTTACTCCGTGCCCATCAAAGAGGTTTAGAGAACTGAGTAGGAAATTTCTGGTGCTGGTTAGCTGGAATAATGGGGAAAGGTCGATACGCTCGTTTCCAATAATCATTATTTATCTTCCTTGCTTAAGAGGTGAAAAATTCACGAGTGGCGAAGCCTTGCGCCTGTAATGCGCTGATCGCTGCTGCGTGGTTAGCTGCGTTGAGATTGTCGCTCTTGAGGGCAACGTATGATCCAACGTTGGGAGCGCGTAGGACGTTCACAGGCTTATTACTACCTGCTGTAACTAAGTCTGAGACGACGACATAAGCCACATTCCCAGATGTATAGAGAGCGCCGGAAGCGTCTATAACATCGCCGCACTGCACATCAGCAGGAAGAGAAGCGAACATTTTACTGTCTACTGCTGCAAAATTGTCGGTCGCAGCACTCACAATGTCTGTGTAGCTTTTACGAACCGGAAAAACGTCTGATAGGGTGATAATCATTGTTTGGTTGATTCCTTTTTTACTTTATTGGCGATCCGTTCCTGAATACTTAATTTATTTGGAGTGGTGTTTTCAGAAGGGAAATAACGCTCTACAGCCTTTTCAATTTCTTCTACAGTGCATCCTGCCATTTCAGCCACTTTAGCTATCAATTCAGGGTTACACAAAATCACTTCATCTTTGTATTTTAGGATTCGGTCGCGATTGTTTAATAGAAACATTATTCGTTTCCTTCGCGTTGGTCTGTGCATTAATTACGAAAGTATTAATAACGAAAGCGTTACACACAGATTATTAAAAAGGGGCGGTTAAGCCCCTGGAGAGAATGCCCCTTGCTAAAGAAAGCATTGTTTAACGTCATAGAGGAGGCCATGAAGTTAAAGAATAGTTTCTTGAATAAATGAAGGGCGCAATGTGAATACAGATGTAAACACAAAGTAGGGTCGCCCGTCATTGCTCCTCATTTAAAAAGCGTGTTGCAGCGCCCTGGAATAAATGAGGCTTTCATTATCTATTGCTGACACTTTCGGTGTAATTAATAGAAGATTTGCCAGCCTTAACGTAATTTCCTGAACCTCTCACAATTCAAGGTATTAAGTCTGACTACATTCATCCTAACGGAATGAATGAGGGATAAAGAGCGAATGCTCTTTTTGAAAAGGTCGGAGATGCGCGGGTGATTGCATGTAATGCCAACACAACGAGACATTACATCCCGCGCATTCCTTCGGAACTAAACAAAAAAGAAGAAGAAAGAACCAACACTTTCAAAAAAAGCATTCAAAAGAGAGTGCCGCTATGGGAAACGGCATTCAGGAGGGGAAGTGATTCGAATACTTACCCTATAACTCATTATGACACAAATAGCACAATCTGTCAAGACATTTTGTAACTTTTATGTTATGGCGTATTTCTCTGCAATGCTAACGGCAAGCTCTCCCAGCTCAAGCGTGATGAATTGCAGGGAGCAAGCAAGCTCTTCAAGGTCATTTGCTGCTCGCCACGCCTGATCAGCGGTAATGGTGCTACCGTCACGCTCCACCAAACGAGCTACAGAGGTTTGGAGATGCTCAAGGGCTGTGATGGCTTGCTCTGTATGTCTGACAGCGTTCAGGAGGCTCTCAGGTGTTGCTGTAATGTATGTTTTATTCACTTCCTGTAGTAGCGGGAGATGATAATTTTCTTCGCAACTAAGGAGTAGAGATTGAATTGTGTCGTTAGTCATTATAATTTTCCCTGTCGTCATTAAATAAAAAATCCAAATCGGCAGTGTGACCACTCAGGCCATTAGTTTGTGAATACCCGACATAATCGGCGTAATGTTCAAACCCGATAATTTGCCAGGGTTTAAGCTGGCTACTGTCAATTATGTATTCACGGCGGCGGCGTGGTTTGTAATAAACTTTGTCCGTTGACGATAGAACATCCTTCAATAGTTCAAACTCTGATCCGGTTGGAACCGTTGGAGGGTGTTCTATAATCGTTGTTACCATCTCACCAGGGATAGATTCTTTTGAATAATCTTTTAGCTTATTGCTGTATTTACGTTTTGTTGCTCTTACTGCTTTTTCTATCCGTTTAATCGGATTTCGCTCTTTTCTTCCCATTCATTCCTCGTAGAGGGGAAACTCCTTGTCTTGTCATAACGTATAATCCGTACAGCAAAGCCCACCACCATAAAGCAGTTATCATAAAAGTTTCCCGATTGTGTGTTTTAGAAATTAGAGTAGATAAATTCTACATTGTCGCGCTCGATGTGTTTCAGCGTGAATGATAAATAGCTACTTTCATCCTCTATTTGAATTACACCAATGTTGCACAGAGCACGGAGCCAGAATCTGATCCCGTGATCACTTACACCGGATTTATCGGACAACTCGCCGTAGGTAATTTTGGTTTTCCTGCCTTTCCAGAACCAGACAAGCGCGTAATAAACGCCCTTCCCGCTATCGTTGATTTGAATCTGTTTCGTGTTATTCAGTTTTATGTATTGTATCAATTATGTCTCCTGTTTAGTTCCAGTTTCTTTTAACAGTGGCGATCCCCACATTCATTAATTCTCTTGTTTGTTTCTGGGTTAGTCCGTTGGCTTTATGCTTTTGTATTTCAGCGCGGGTGGTGTCGCCTTTCGTTGTATCGCGTTTTTTTCTTACTTTCCCAAAGTTGAAGCATTGAATCTTTGCACCTGGGAAATAATGCTCTTTGATGTATTCAGCAGTAGCCAGATCCGGCACTACAAACACCAGAGGATGATCAGTATCAGCATTACGTACAGATGTACGGCTAATAAACTGGTAGCACCGTTCAAAGTTCATCGCGGCGCGTTGCTTCTGTTCAAATTCTTCAACATCCCATCCGTTAAGCTCCGCATACTGCCGCCATTTACCCTGGAAATCTCGATCAAGATTACTGCATCCCAGAAACACAGCATTGTGCATGTGCTGGTAATGGTTCAGACCATAGGAAGCCATTGAAACACGCTCACCACGGGCAGAATTTGAAAGAATGTCATCCCCTATCGTAGTAAACTGACACAAGGATTTATCTCTGTTAGTGGCAAAGATAAATTCACCTGGCACACGCTGGATAATTTCCTGTAGATGCTCCTGAAATACCTTCTGTAATGCTGTCAGGGTGCATCTGTTCTCACATACGGCGACCAGGGAGATTGATACACGTTTATGTTTACGTCTTTCAATTGGCGGTTGTAAATGTTCACCAGCTTCCTCTACGTCGTATTTCGCCAGATGTTCAGCAGCCCAGACAAACAAGCTCCGAGAAGAGCCAGCACCTAAGAGTGTAAATTGTTCGGCCCATTCTACAGATCTGATAATTGGTGATGCAGTGAAAGCAAACAGGTGTTTATTTTCTTCGTAGAGAAGTCCAGCACCTTGCATTATCGCCCAGAGTAGGCGCTTTAACTCAGCACCACTTGCCTGTTTTTCATGCCAGTATTTATAGAAATCAGTTTGGCAATCCTCACGCAGGAATAACAATCCGTCCCGCTCTTCCAGCCACTTTAGGAATGGAAAGTTTTCTTCCGTCCGATCTGTATGCTGCACTTTGATGTAAGCGCCAAACATTGCATCAGGGATTTCATCAACAAAGATGCTGAAACTACGGAGAAGGTTTTGAAGTTCTGTTTCAAGCGCTGCACGATAACAATAATGAATGAAACATTGATGTGTGCAGATAATCACCGAATGTTGAAAATCGTATTCAAGAGTTGAGATTAGGAGATTTACCGCTTCTGTTTCGGTGTCTACATGAAAACTCTTCACCCTTCTGTCTTTTAGTTCTTCCCTCACCTGTCCACATAATTCATGTGTTGGCATCACCAGAAGATAACGAGGGGGAATTGCTTCGGAATTTGTTAATAAACTTGATTTGATGTAGTGCTGTAATGTGGTGGATTTTCCAGATCCGCAAATTGCATCAACGAATTTTACTACTTGCTTCTTTTCTTTCATTGGGTTCCTCTTTGGTAAGGACTGTTGTTATTAATTCGCTCACCAGTGCGGCGGCGGCTTTATTTTCACGATTAGCCCGATTGATCAGAGCCTCGTAAGTTTCAGGGGTGAAGTTAATCTTCATGCTTTGGAATCCTTCTTAAATTCATCAAAACGGGATAGTGCTTCTTTAAACATCTGTTCACGTTCGAAATACTTTCGCTTTCTGGCTACGTTCATAGATGCGTAAATTAAATCTCGTGTGGCTTTACCACTCACCAGTTCATAAAACACCTGGTCACTACTGAAATACTTCATAGAAGATTGTCTCCTTATTTTGTTGTGGGGACTCACCTTGTCGGTGAGCTACAGACGCAGAAAAGCCCCCTCACCGAATACCCAGGAGGAGGCTTAAAAGTAAATCTGTAGAGTGAATTGTTGTTCTGTTTCTTCAGAACATACCTAACTATAACATACAAACGAACGTTATGTCAAGACATTTATCGATCTATTTCAGCATCTTGCTAAATGTCAATGCCATAATGTGCTTTATACCAACATTTGTTAGTGGAAGTCAACGTGAATTTATGGTAGTTTTGCCAACCAGAGGTAACGCTTCTACGAATGGTATCATTTCCGGCTCTTCATGCAAGTGAGCCGATTTTGTAGCTACGCTACATTGCACAATCAACCTGATTACGAGGGTATCAAGTAAGAGGAGGTATCATTTTAAATGATAAGTCCTTTTACATTTATTTTGATACCTTCGGAAAGTGTAGGCTCACAATGAGCCAGCGATCAGCGGGTGAATGTTGCATGAAAAAGTATCTGCACATAACCATCTTGCACAATAATGTATGTTCGAGGAATACGAGAACATAAGAGAGATAATTAATAACCTTAATTTAATTAAGGGTAGTTAGTAGTTGGTTTATGTCAGTGAGCGAAGCGAGCATGACAAATTATCTCTACAGGAGAATTTCTTCTCAACAATAACTTTCTGTGAAGATTGATCTTTCCTGTAAAGCTATCTTTCATGCGCGTGATCAGCGCATACCAAATAGAGCATTCCACTTTATGGAGAATTAACCCTCCATCTCTCGTTTCACTCATGATTACGTGTTAATAGCGAATACTCGCCTCCATAGCGCCGGAAAAATCCCACGCTAAATACATTCTAAATACCAGGTATAGCGATGCTTATTCCATTCTAAATAACCAGCCTGTAACGCTCTCTGAGCGCCTTTCTCACTTTCAAAGTATCTTTCATCACTTATACGAAAGCCGCACGGCGTAAGGCTCACCGTAATCATTGTCCACAATGAGCACTTTCAAAGTGTATGCAATTTGCTGAACGAGTTTTCTCGTTTTATTGTTATAATGTAACAACTCGATTTTTCATGCCAAAACCCGCCAATTGGTTAGCATTCTAATCATTTCTTAGTGTAATCAGTTCCAAGTGCATAAACTCCGCATAATCTGTGCATACAGGCAGGTTAGCGCCGCCCTCGCCTAACGACTCTACATTTATCACCATTAAATCAATGAGATAGATAACCAACACACACAAGCATTGGTAGTGTGATGTTCTGGTGTTGCCGCTCTTCTTCGTGCCGATCTGATGATTTGGCAACGTCAAAACACATGTTTATAAATGCCAAATGTTTGATTTTATTTAAGATATTTTGGAATTGTGCAGATTTCGATCTGGGTGTGCCTAATCTTTGCGTTAAGCACTGGACACAATCGCGCCATTTACCACACACAATAGAGATCATTTTCTGATCATTTATCTTGCAACACATTGAAAATGATCATAATGTTTACTTCGTTAGTTTAGATGTGTGACCTTGAAGGAGGGTAAATTGAACAGAGCAGTAGTGTTAGACGAACAGCAAGCCAAAGCGATCAGGGAGTGGCTCAACGCTCATAACAAGAGCCTGATAGCTGACGTTACGTTAATGATGCAAGCCGCTGTACTGCGTGTGGGGGATGCCGTCGCGTTACGCTTCGACGAAGTGATCAACGGTGAGATAGACATAGAAGAACAGAAGACAGGTAAGCGTAAAGCCCTCACCCTTCCTGCTCCAGTGGTGCAGATGATCGCACGTCGCCGTGCTGAGTTTCCGCATGATGTGCATGTGTTCAGGAGCCAGCGTAACCGCTCAATGAACAAGCAAGCGCCTGTACGCCGTGAAGAAGTGAGTAAACAGATCGCAGAAGCCGCTAAAGCTATCGGGATTTATGGCACTGTATCGGCACACAGTTTTCGAAAGGCGGGGGGGAATGCCCTTTATCGGCGTTCTGGAAATAACCTCGTCCTCGCTATGACCGTGCTCAATCACAGCAACATCACCGACACCAGGCGCTATCTTGATTTAGACAAACAAGCCGTTAGCCGTGTGATCAATGAGATGGATTTATAAGGAGATGCGTATGAAACATTTGGTGCTAACGCTGGCACTGCTGCCAGCCCTGGCGAGTGCCGGACAAATAACAATGGTCAACCCACAGGAGGAACAGACAGAGAACGGAAAAACGCTATGCGTGTATGAGAACAGTAATTACCTGTTCACCTACGTAACTAAAGGCGCTTGTCCCTATACGAAAACATTCGATACGGAGGATTCACAAGAGTGAAAAAGGAGGAAGAGCCGATCATTAGCTTTCAATGGAACGGGGCAACCGTGCGCGTTTATACACAGGTAGTGAAGTTTGCAGGGACGACGCTACAGCGCCACCTGTTACCAACAAACCTTAGAAGAGCAGTAAATGAAGAAGTGGCGAAGGCTGGCAACTTGCCGGAAGACAGCCCCCGCCGTATCCAACAATCCCAACGGAGATCAGGAAATGCCGAATCAGCACATTATGGCGTTAGCGCTCGCGCTGTGCAACGTAAGCGACGGTAGAACCGTCCGAATACCTGCCATGACAGGCAGCCAGCTACATTTGCTTATGATGTGGTTACGAGCTTTACAGGAATGATACGAAGGGCATTCCCCCCCTTTTCTATTTTTGCAGTTGGTAAATCGACTCTTTTTTGTTGTTGGTACGTTAACAACACAATACAAAAGGCTCAGTGAATGAGAACACAAAAGAAATGTATGGGGTTTGTTGCTATCGTCGTGGATGATTATGATCGCGCCATTGATTACTACACTAACAAACTCGGTTTTACGCTTAAGGAAGATACTCCACAGCTTGGTAAACGCTGGGTTGTCGTCAGCCCTAACCCAGAAAGCGACTGCAACTTACTGCTTGCCAGAGCATCGAATGACAAACAGAAAAACTTCATCGGTGATCAATGTGGTGGGCGGGTTTTCCTCTTCCTTCAAACAGATGATTTCTGGCGCGATTACAACTCGATGAAAGCGGCTGGGGTTCAATTCTGTGAAGAACCCCGTCAGGAAGTGTACGGAACGGTAGTTGTGTTTGAGGATCTTTACGGCAACCGCTGGGATTTGTATCAGAACGTATAATCATAGGGGGCTTGCCCCCTTTCTTAGAAGCCCGTTGGTATTATTTGTCCTTAGATGCTAACCATTCATCATGAGAAATGCTGAACATAAGACTTGCTGGCAGGTTCTCAAAGTTTTCGATTTTTTCTAAAAACCTCAGACCGGCTTTTTCAAGAACTCTCCTTGAAGCAAGGTGATTATCTCGAACTACACCGACAATTTCTTGCAGGCCAATTTCATCAAATCCGTAACATAAAGCCCTTATGGAAAGCTCAGTTGCGTACCCTTTCCCCCATGCGTCCGGCTCAAATCTGTACCCTAAGTTGTTAGTTACTTTCCCGTTAAATTCACTAACGAAAACCCCACCAAAGCCGATGATGTGATCAGGCCTCTCTTTTGCCATGATCACCCAATCATTAAACCCGTATTTATCTGTGTTAATAATACGTCTTTCGAGAGATTGCCTTGACTGCGCAATGTCGAGATGTGGACCAACAGGATTAAAAGTATGTGTCCTGGGGTCGCCATAAATGCGAAATAGAGCTTCCAAGTCTGACATTATCGCGTGTCTGTAAAGCAGCCTTTCTGATTCCCAATGCATTCGATTTACCCATCCGGTGTTGTTGTAGCAACATTCAGATTAGATAACAGCAATGTAAAATCAAGGCAATAGCAACCAATAAGCCCGTTGGTGGTAAGACAACGCGCGGAGCCGTTAGGCGACTTCATCAGGCAGTGTCAGACAGTGAAGTTTATCAGGATGACCATGTACCCGAAGGAGCGAGGCCGAACCGCTGGCAGAGCCGGATCTGTAGCTACCGGAGCATCACCACCATAAAACCTGTTTATTCCCTGCAACGTCATCTCGACGTGTGGCATGTGGGAGCATCGGCAAAAAATGCGCTTCACTGAAAGTGTTTGGTATAGGATTTAGAGACGGCGGCACGTCTTCCGGCTTCAAAGGGGCGCATACTGGAGTATGCAGTACAAGGTTGAGCCTGGTAACTACTTGCCACTGCGTGATAACATACCAAAGCCATTAACAATCACAGTGGCTTTTGTACTTGATGAGAAACTGACATTTCTTACATGCAAATGAGACGGGTTTTTCACACTAACTCATTGATTTATAAGAAATTTAAGTGATTGGTGCCGAAGGCCGGACTCGAACCGGCACGTATTTCTACGGTTGATTTTGAATCAACTGCGTCTACCGATTTCGCCACTTCGGCACGAAGGGTATGCGGAAAACGTTGTGGATTATACCTGTCGCACGCCACCTTGCAAGCGCCGCCCTTCGCAAGCTGCGCTAAGTGCTGAAAATTTCAGCGCATCATCCGCTCGCTCCCTGCCCCGCCTGGCCTGCCGCTTTCCGTTCCGCATCACACATTCACCAAATCTATCCTCTCAAGGTTTACATCACCTTTCATTTGTTATGTGATCCTGTTACTGGTTTTAGTAACTCACCTGCCGCTTTCTGCGAGCCGGGCCGCAACAGGAACATATATGCATTTTTACCAGGCGGACCCCACGCTTGAAAACTACTGGCGGGGCGTGATTCTTTTTGGAAGAAATGTCGCATCTTACAAATTTGCTCTCGCACATGCCCTGTATGAGGTGGATAAGACGGGCAGCGATCTGGTTACGCTTGAGCAGCTTGCCGTGCCCTTCAGTCGCCATATCTCCCAGCACCTCTTGCATGCTCCAAAGCAGATCACTTCCCGTGGCAGCAGGTACCTTGAAGCCTGCGTGCAGTTTAATAACGGCGAAATCACGCAAAATAAGCTTACGGAAATTACGGTGCGGCTCGGCTTTAACAACGTCATCGACGCCTTCCACAACGTAAACTCAGGGGAGATTGAGAAACGCTTTTTCGTTGATGAGCGCAAAACGAATAGCGGCATTCGGCTGACTGAAAACTTCTTCCAGCTTGGCGAACGGCAGCAGTATCAGAATCTGGCCTTTGAAACTACCGCGCGCTGGAACCTGGTTGAACAGGCATGGACAATGGGTATTTCCCGCCATCTTCTCAACGTCGAATTCGACGCGAATGATCAACTGCTGTATAGCCGGGTCAATGCGCGGCGGGTCAATGCGCGGCGGGTCAATATCACCAGCTGCCGCGACAGCCTTAACGGCTATCAGAAAGGGCGCTGCTTTTACTGCTTCCGGCCCATCAGCCTCACGCCGGGGGATAGCGAGCTGGCGGACGTGGACCACTTTATTCCCTGGATTGCACGCGATGAGGTGCCGAATATCAACGGCGTCTGGAACCTGGTGCTGGCGTGCCAGTGCTGTAATCGCGGCGAGGCGGGCAAGTTTGCCCGTTTACCGGGTACTAAGCTATTGGCGCGGCTTCACGCCCGCAATGAATACTTTATTCAGAGTAAACTTCCGCTGCATGAAACCATCGTCAATCAAACGGGTAAACAGCCTGAACAGCGCAGGAATTTCCTTATTGATAACTGGAACGCTGCCAAAGTGCGGCTGTTCCATACCTGGGAACCTCAGGCCGAAGGAGAGGCAATATTCTGATGAGCAACGACTACTACCAGCACCACGCGCAGACCTTTTTCGACGGCACGGTTAACGTCGATATGACCTCGCTGTACGAATCCTTTACCCGGCACCTCTCGCCCGGCGCAAGCGTGCTTGATGCGGGCTGCGGCTCCGGGCGCGACAGCAAAGCGTTCTGTGAGAACGGCTATCAGGTTGAAGCATTCGATGCCTCTTCTGAAATGGTTGCTCTCGCGCAGCAGCATACCGGCCTGCCGGTGCAGCAGATGACCTTCTCAGAGGTTGCCGCTCGGCAAAAATACGACGGCATCTGGTGCTGCGCATCCCTGCTCCATGTTCCTGCTGTTGAGTTACCCGACGTAATGCAAAAACTTGCTTATGCGCTTAAATCTGGTGGCGTCTGGTACGTGTCGTTTAAGTACGGCAATGGCGAACGCGAGAAAGACGGGCGTCGGTTTACCGATATGAATGAGGCGAGCTTTAAGGCTTTGCTGCAATGCGTGCCGGAGATAAAAATCACTGAACTCTGGACGACCGATGATAAACGCCCCGGGCGGGATGAGATGTGGCTGAACGCTGTGTTGACTAAAAGATAGTTACGCCTTGCACGGTAGATGGCGCTTCCCTTCTCCACTCTGCCCCTCCCCAAAAAGCACATCTCGCACACCGTCCTGGCGTCGTCCATGCTCTACACTTCCTGACTAAGCCAACACGAAGGAAAACACATGTCCATGATAAAAAGTTACGCCGCGCCACAGGCCGGTGCAGAACTTGAGCTTTATGAATACGACGCGGGCGAGCTGGGCGCGGAGGACGTTGAAGTCAAAGTTGAATACTGCGGCATCTGCCATTCCGACCTGTCGATGATCGATAACGAATGGGGCTTCTCGCAATATCCGCTGGTGCCGGGGCACGAGGTGGTTGGCCGCGTGCATGCGCTTGGCAGCGCGGCGCAGGAGAAAGGGCTGAAGGTCGGGCAGCGCGTGGGCATCGGCTGGACGGCGCGTAGCTGCGGGCACTGCGATGCCTGTATCAGCGGCAGCCAGGTGAACTGCCAGGAAGGCAGCGTGCCGACGATTATCAACCGTGGCGGCTTCGCCGATAAAATCCGTGCCGACTGGCAATGGGTTATTCCTCTGCCGGACTCCATCGATATCGAATCCGCCGGTCCGCTGCTGTGCGGCGGCATCACCGTCTTTAAGCCGCTGCTGATGCACCATATTACGGCCACCAGCCGCGTGGGCGTGATTGGTATCGGCGGGCTCGGGCATATCGCCATCAAGCTGCTGCACGCCATGGGCTGCGAGGTGACGGCGTTCAGCTCTAACCCTGCTAAAGAGCAGGAAATTCTGAAGATGGGCGCGGATAAGGTGATCAACAGCCGCGATCCGCAGGCGCTGACGGCGCTCGCCGGGCAGTTCGATCTCATCATCAATACCGTAAACGTCGATTTAGACTGGCTGCCGTACTTCGAAGCGCTGGCTTACGGCGGCAAGTTCCACACCGTCGGCGCGGTGATGAAGCCGTTCGCCGTTCCGGCGTTCAAGCTGATTGCCGGCGACCGCAGTATTGCAGGTTCTGCTACGGGTTCCCCGCACGAGCTGCGCACGCTGATGAAGCTTGCCGGACGTGCAAAAGTAGCGCCGCAGACCGAGCTCTATCCGATGTCGAAAATCAACGAGGCTATCCAGCACGTGCGCGACGGCAAAGCCCGTTACCGCGTGGTGCTGAAGGCTGATTTTTGATGTGAAAAAGGCTCCTCATTGAGGAGCCTTTTTTAATCGCGGATAGCGTTATTTCACTAAAGCGGCAAACACCTCTGCCACGGCAACCGCGCCGGGATCTTTTACGCCGTCCAGATTGCCGCTGTTCACATACGATGAGCGTCCGGCATTGGCTTTCTGCATTTTCGCCGTCGCGTCTGCGCCTTCCTGTGCGGCTTTCGCCGCGGCCTTCAGGTCTTTATCCTGCATTGCTTCCAGCGCCGGTTGCAGCGCGTCGATAAGCGTTCTGTCTCCCAGATCCGCGCCGCCGTAGCGTTTCATCTGCTCAAGGCCAAAGAGTAGCGCTTCCGGCAGCGGTTTTTGCTCGCCAACCTTTTGCCCGGCTGCGGTGAAGAAGATGGACATCAGCACGCCGCTTGAGCCGCCCATCACCGTGGCCAGCCTGTCGCCCACCAGTTCCAGCAGAGCAGCCGCATCGTTCAGGGGCAGTTTGCCCTGCTCGTTAAGCTTCGCGATATCCCTCGCCCCTTCGGCAAAGGTTGAGCCGGTATCGCCGTCGCCCACTTTTGCGTCCAGCGCGTTAAGGTGATTTTCCTGCTCAATCAGCGTCCTGGTCACGCTTGCCACCAGCGCTTTAACGGTGGCGTTGTCAGACGGCGTTATTTCCACTTCCCGGCGGAGCAGACTATGTTTTTGCGTTGGCATAGCCAGGTGTTTCACCATCGGCTGCCAGCCTGCGGTTTCCACATCGGCCTGTAATGCTTTGATAAACTCGTCATTCAGGGCGATGGCCGAAAGCGAGAAGCCTTTCATATCCAGCGCGCTCACCAGCGGCGCGGGGCCAATCAGGTAGTCGAGCTGATCTTTAAGATCGGAATGCGCCAGCTCCCTGGTCAGCAGCGCCATCTCCAGCGACGACACGCCGCCGAGGTTGTTGATCAGCACCGCAAGCTTTGCATCGGCGCCGGTTTTTTGTCGCAGGTGTTTAACCAGCGTGGCGATAATTTCTTTGCTGTTCTGCGTATCGATGGTGCTCACACCCGGTTCGCCGTGAATACCCAGCCCCAGCTCGACGTGGCCGCCTTTAATACGCCCCTCTTCTTCGTCGCTGCCCGGCAGGTTGCAGGTCTGCATCGCCACGCCCATGCTGGCCACACTGTCGCACGCCTGCTGGGCAATGGCTTTTACCTCGCCGAGAGATTTGCTCTGCTCTGCGGCGAAGCCCGCAATTTTGTGCACCAGCGCCGTTCCGGCGATGCCGCGCGGCTGTTTGTTATCCGGCAGGGAGATATCGTCGCCGACGATCACCATCTCGACCTTCAGGCCGTGTTTTTTGGCTTTTTCCGCGGCGAGGCCGAAGTTCAGGCGATCGCCCGTGTAGTTTTTCACAATCAGCAGGCAGCCGCGATCGCCGGTTACGGCCACGATGGCGTTCAGCACCGCATCCACACTTGGCGAGGCGAACAGGTCGCCGCATACGGCTGCGGTAAGCATGCCTTTCCCCACAAAACCCACGTGCGCGGGTTCATGGCCGGAGCCGCCGCCGGAAATAATCGCGACTTTGCTTTTATCCCAGTCGTTACGCACTACTACGCGGATGGCAGGGTCTATCTCAAGGCGGGTCAGATTACGGTAGCGGGAACTGATGATAACGCCTTCTATGGCAT
Source organism: Buttiauxella sp. (assembly GCA_032051265.1). Classification (GTDB taxonomy): domain Bacteria; phylum Pseudomonadota; class Gammaproteobacteria; order Enterobacterales; family Enterobacteriaceae; genus Dryocola. The sequence continues at coordinate 102,813 of DAMBYU010000004.1, read as the reverse complement.
CGTTGACCAGCTGCTGGCGGTCGTTAAAGAAGAATCTGGACATAGTTTCCTGAATTTTTGTAAGACGTATGAAAAGCATAGACCCTGGTGCGAGGCCTGCCGCAAACCTGGGAAGATGCTGATGACGTTCTTTATGCGATTGCTATGATTATGGAAATGCCGCCCCAGGGAACCCATCATGACCGCACCGCTGCTGATTGCCAGAACAATCGATAAAGAGTGTTATTTGCTGCCCGGAATGGCAAACCGCCACGGGCTGATTACCGGCGCGACGGGCACCGGTAAAACGGTAACGCTGCAAAAACTGGCCGAATCCTTCTCGGCCATCGGCGTGCCGGTGTTTATGGCCGATGTTAAAGGCGATTTAAGCGGCGTGGCCGAAGAAGGCGTGGAGTCAGAAAAACTGCTCGCAAGGCTTGAAAGAATCGGCGTGACGAACTGGTCGCCGCACGGTAACCCGGTTGTGCTGTGGGATATTTTTGGCGAGAAGGGCCACCCGGTGCGGGCCACCGTATCAGACCTCGGGCCGCTGCTGTTTTCCCGGCTGCTGAACCTCAACGAGGTGCAGTCCGGCGTGCTGCAAATCATCTTCCGCATTGCCGACGATCAGGGCCTGCTGCTGCTCGATTTTAAAGACCTGCGCGCCGCCACGCAGTATATCGGCGATAACGCGAAGTCCTTCCAGAACCAGTACGGCAATATCAGCAGCGCCTCCGTGGGCGCCATTCAGCGCGGGCTGCTGCAGCTTGAACAGCAGGGTGCGGAACACTTCTTTGGCGAGCCGATGCTGGATATCAAGGACTGGATGCGCACCAGCGCCGACGGCAAAGGCATCATCAATATTCTCTCGGCGGAGAAGCTCTACCAGATGCCGAAGCTCTATGCCGCAAGCCTGCTGTGGATGTTGTCAGAAATCTATGAACAGCTGCCGGAGGCGGGCGATCTGGATAAACCAAAGCTGGTGTTCTTCTTTGATGAGGCGCACCTGCTGTTTAACGATGCCCCGCAGGTGCTGCTGGATAAAATCGAGCAGGTGATTCGTCTTATCCGTTCCAAAGGCGTGGGGGTTTACTTTGTTTCCCAGAATCCGTCGGATATTCCGGATACCGTGCTGGGGCAGTTGGGCAACCGCGTTCAGCATGCGTTACGCGCCTTTACGCCAAAGGATCAGAAGGCGGTGAAAACCGCTGCGCAAACCATGCGCGCGAACCCGGCGTTTAATACCGAAAAAGCGATTCAGGAACTGGGCACCGGCGAGGCGCTGGTCTCTTTTCTGGACGAGAAAGGCAGCCCGTCAGTCGTGGAACGTGTGATGGTGATTGCGCCCTGCTCGCGCATGGGGCCGGTAACGATTGATGAGCGCAACGGCCTGCTGAACCATTCCCCGCTGTATGGCAAATACGATGAGGCAGTGGACCGCGAATCCGCCTATGAACGGCTGCAAAAAGAGGTGCAGGCGGCGGGCGAACAGCAGGATGCGCCACCGGCGAAAGGCAATAAGGTCGCGGTGGACAGCGGCATCCTTGGCGGGCTGAAAGATATCCTGTTCGGCACCACCGGGCCGCGCGGCGGCAAGAAAGATGGCGTGGTGCAGACGATGGCGAAGAGCGCAGCCCGGCAGGTGACCAGGCAGATTATTCGCGGCGTGCTGGGCAGCATTATGGGCGGGCGTAAGCGTTAGTTACTCGCACCCGGCCCTCTCCCCTCATTTTTGTAGGTTGGGCGCCATCCACCAACCGCATATTGAAAGCAGGCGGATGAGGCAGGCTTAACCGCCCTGTGGCTATATCCCGCCTTCCCGGCACACAGTTCTTTGAATCCCGTCACAATCAGTCGATCTGCTTTTCCCATTGCGCCAGGATGTAGCTAAATTGTTAACTCATCCGACCACATAACTATTATAAATTTCCAGGAAGAGACTATGAGCTATCCGTCGCTGTTCGCCCCGCTCGATCTTGGCTTTACCACCCTGAAAAATCGCGTGCTGATGGGCTCCATGCATACCGGGCTTGAGGAGCACCCGGACGGCGCTGAACGGCTGGCGGCGTTTTATGCCGAGCGCGCCCGTCACGGCGTGGCGCTGATTGTCACCGGCGGTATTGCCCCCTCGCCTTCCGGCGTTGGCGTGGAAAGCGGCGCGGTGCTCAATGACGAAAGCCAGCTGCCTCATCATCAGGTTGTCACCGATGCGGTGCATCGTGAAGATGGCAAAATCGCCCTGCAAATTCTGCACACTGGCCGTTACAGCTATCAGCCAAACCCGGTTGCGCCTTCCGCCATTCAGGCCCCCATCAACCGCTTCAAGCCTCACGCTTTAACGCACGGCGAGATCCTGGCGCTGATTGAGGATTTCGCCCGCTGCGCAAGCCTTGCGCGCCAGGCCGGATACGACGGCGTGGAGATCATGGGTTCCGAAGGGTATCTGATTAACCAGTTTTTAGCCGCCCGCACCAACCAGCGCGACGACGAATGGGGCGGCGATTACCCACGCCGTATGCGTTTTGCGGTAGAAGTTGTGCGTGCCGTGCGGGAAAGAGCCGGGCCAGACTTTATTATTATCTATCGTCTTTCGATGCTCGATCTGGTCGACGGCGGCGGCACCTTTGACGAAGCGGTGCAGCTTGCCAAAGCGGTTGAAGCGGCGGGCGCCACGCTAATTAATACCGGCATCGGCTGGCACGAAGCGCGAATTCCAACCATCGCCACGCCCGTTCCGCGCGGCGCATTTAGCTGGGTGACGCGCAAGCTTAAAGGCCTGGTTTCGATCCCTCTGGTTACCACCAACCGTATCAACGATCCAAAAACCGCCGAGGAGATCCTCGCAGGCGGCGATGCGGATATGGTGTCGATGGCGCGCCCGTTCCTTGCAGACGCGGAGCTGGTTTCAAAGGCGCAGCAGGGGCGTGAAGATGAGATCAACACCTGCATCGGCTGCAACCAGGCGTGCCTCGATCAGATTTTTATGGGCAAGGTGACCTCCTGCCTGGTGAACCCTCGCGCCTGTCACGAAACCAAAATGCCGGTTGTTCCGGCGCAAACTGTCAAAAATCTGGCGGTCGTTGGCGCAGGCCCGGCCGGTCTGGCGTTTGCGGTTAATGCAGCGGGGCGCGGGCATAAGGTCACGCTGTTTGATGCGGCGGCGGAAATCGGCGGGCAGTTTACTATCGCCAGACAAATTCCTGGCAAAGAGGAGTTTAATGAAACGCTGCGTTATTACCGCCGTATGCTGCGGCTGACGGGCGTTGAGATCCGCCTGAATCAGTACGTCACCGCGCCGATGCTGCAAGAATTCGATGAAGTAATCCTCGCCTGCGGCATTGAGCCGCGCATGCCGCTTATCGACGGCATTATGCATCCTAAGGTGCTGAGCTATATCGACGTGCTGCGCAATAAAGCCCCGGTCGGCGAGCGGGTGGCAATTATCGGCGCGGGCGGAATTGGCTTTGATGCGGCGATGTACCTGAGCCAGCAAGGTGAATCCACCAGCCAGAATATCGCGGAGTTTTGCGTGGAATGGGGAATAGATACCAGCCTGCAACACGCGGGCGGCCTGCGGCCGGAGGGCGCGCATCTGGCGAAAAGCCCACGTCAGATTGTGATGCTGCAGCGTAAAACCAGTAAACCGGGCGAAGGCCTGGGCAAAACAACGGGCTGGATACATCGCACCACGCTGCTGGCGCGCGGCGTGAAAATGCTGGCGGGCGTGAGCTATGAACGTATTGATGACCAGGGGCTGCACATCACGGTTGGCGGCGAACCACAGACATTAGCCGTCGATAACTTGATTATCTGCGCCGGACAGGACCCGCGCCGTGAGCTGGCGGAGCCGCTGCGTGAAATGGGGAAAACGCTGCATCTGATAGGCGGGGCGGATGTGGCGATGGAGCTGGATGCCCGGCGCGCCATCGCGCAGGGCACCCGTTTAGCGCTGGAAATTTAGCGATGGCGGCCTAACTTCACGGCCTTAAGCACCACAAACTTGGTGTTGGACGCCACGGTTTCGCAGTTGCCGAAAATTTTCTTCAGCTTGCGGAAGTAGTCCAGGTGGCGGTTAGCCACTATATACAGCGCACCGTTGTTAACGAGGCAGCGGCGCGCATGGTGGAACATCTCCCACGCAACCTGATCGGTCAGCGCATGCTGCTGGTGGAACGGCGGGTTACAAAGAATGGTGTCGAAACGATAAGGCTCCACGCCGGACAGCGCGTTGTTAATCATGAACTCGCAGCGGTCCAGGTTTTCCGGCATATTGGTTTCAACGTTCAGGCGGCTGGAGGCTACCGCCATTGGCGATTCATCAACAAACACCACTTTCGCCTCCGGGTTCTGCTCCAGCAGGTGCAAACCTACCACGCCGTTACCGCAGCCCAGATCCACAATTTCCCCTTCCAGGCCAGTCGGCAGATTCTCGATAAAGAAACGCGCGCCAATGTCCAGGCCCGTGCGGGAGAAAACGTTCGCGTGGTTATGGATGGTCCACGGCGTGCCTGCCAGCTTCCAGTTCAGGGTTTCCGGGGCCGCTTTAAGCTCCGGGTTAGTGAAGGTGCCGTTAATCAGGCGCGCTTTTTTCCATGCCAGCGTCGTGGTGGTTGGCCCGAGGATTTTTTCAAACAACTCCAGCGTGGAGTTATGAATGTCACGAGCCTTGGCGCCGGCGATAATGCGCGTTTCAGGCGTCACGACCTTACGCAGGGCGCGAAGCTGTTGCTCCAGCAGGGCCAGCGTTTTAGGAATTTTAATCAGCACAAGGCCTGGCGCTTCCGGGTATTTCGCCGTGCTGTCCAGGAAGGTGACGTCAGATTCAGTAATCTCGTTATTGCTCAGGTTCTGGCGGGTGGCCAGTTCGCTAAGGTAAGAGTCGCTGATGCTGTAAGGTTTGTGTTCGGCCAGCACGCAGGCAAGCGTGCCGAAGGTGTCGTTAAAAATCAGGACCGGGCCGCTGATTTCGGTGTCGTCCAGCTGTTGCAGCAGGTAGTCATCCGCCGCTTCCCACGCCTGCAGCGGGTTGACGTCGTCCGTTTCCGGGAAACGTTTTAGTGTCAGTGAACGGAAACCGTTGTCTGATTGGCTCATCGGCCCTCCTGGATGGTAAAATTTGGCGTTATCCCCAAATGGGGGCGTGAGTATACCCTTTTTTCTTCCAGGCTGAGACAAGCATGAGCGAACTGACTTATTTAAACGGCTATCCCGAGCATTTGCTCTCCCAGGTGCGTACGCTGATTGCCGAACAACGCCTTGGCGAAGTGCTGCAAAAACGTTATCCGGATGCCCATAACGTCGCGACGGATAAAGCGCTTTATGCCTACACGCAGGATCTGAAAAGCCAGTATCTGCGCAACGCGCCGCCCATTAACAAAGTCGCTTACGACAGTAAAATTCATGTGCTGAATAACGCCCTGGGGTTACACACGGCAATTTCCCGCGTGCAGGGCGGCAAGCTCAAGGCGAAAGCAGAGATTCGCGTGGCGACTGTCTTTAAATCCGCTCCTGAAGCCTTTCTGCGCATGATCGTGGTGCATGAACTGGCGCACCTGAAAGAGAAAGACCACAACAAGGCATTTTACTCGCTGTGCTGCCATATGGAGCCGCAGTATCACCAGTTTGAGTTTGATACCCGCCTGTGGCTGACGCAGCTGGCATTAAAAGGATCGGCGTAATCAACAATGCGAAGGATGACGCTTGCGTTCATCCCCCCTGATTTGCATAAATGTAGGACGGGTAAGCAGCGCGCCACCCGCCAGATAAATCGGAGAAATAACCGTCTATGATACGTATCGCCGTGGTTGGAACTAACTGGATCACCCGTCAGTTCGTCGATGCCGCCCACGAAAGTGGCCGCTTTAAGCTTACCGCAGTCTACTCCCGCACCCTCGAGCAGGCGCAGACCTTCGCCAATGATTATATGGTGGAGCATCTCTTTACCGACCTCGAAGCGATGGCGACAAGCGATGCCATCGATGCGGTTTATATCGCCAGCCCGAACGCTCTGCACGCGCCGCAAAGCATTCTGTTTCTGAGTAATAAGAAGCATGTGATTTGTGAAAAGCCGCTTGCCTCAAACATCCGGGAAGTGGAAGCCGCTATTGCCTGCGCGCGCGAAAATCAGGTGGTGCTGTTCGAAGCCTTTAAAACCGCGAGCCTGCCGAACTTTATCGCCCTGCAACAGGCGCTGCCGAAAGTCGGTAAAATCCGTAAGGTGCTGCTCAACTACTGCCAGTATTCCTCACGCTATCAGCGTTATCTGGACGGCGAAAACCCAAATACCTTTAATCCGCTCTGGTCCAACGGCTCAATTATGGATATCGGCTTCTATACGCTGGCGTCCGCCGTGGCGCTGTGGGGCCAGCCGCATTCCGTCCACGCCACGGCCAGCCTGCTGGAAAGCGGTGTGGACGCTCACGGTTCGGTACAGATGAACTACGGCGATTTCGACGTGAATCTGCTGCACTCGAAAGTGAGTGATTCGGTTATTCCGAGCGAGATCCAGGGCGAAGCGGGTAGCTTAGTTATCGAGAAGATTTCTGAGTGCCAGCGCATCACCTTCGTGCCGCGCGGCGGCAAGCCGCAGGACCTGTCCCTGCCGCAGCATATCAATACTATGCTGTACGAAGCCGAAACCTTTGCTCGCCTGGTGGCAGATAATGAGGTGAATCATCCGGGTCTGGTCACGTCGCGCATCACCTCTGAGTTAGCCACAGAAATCCGGGCGCAAACCGGGGTAAAATTCCCGGCGGATGATATTCCTGCATCCCTCACGGCGTAAAGCTGTGTAAGGGCGTGCGGCAGAACATTGACGGCGTTTATGTCTCGTAATATTTTGTTACTCGCAAAGGGGAGTAACTTCATTGCCGGTTAATCGTCATTACGGTGCGCAAGCACCCGGTTGCCGGGCAATGCGAATGGTTTTTTAGTGAAAAACCATTCCGCGTTGTAAGTGAGACCTTGCCGGAAGGCGAGATCCCTGTTGCAAGCGAAAGCGGCTGGCGTCTTCCGACGCTGGCCGTTTTTGTTTTGAAGGAATCTCTTATGAATAGTGTTGGCACACCGTTACTGTGGGGCGCTTTTGCCGTTGTTGTCATCATCATGCTGGCAATCGACCTCCTGCTTCAGGGCCGTAAAGGCTCGCATACCATGTCTATGAAGCAGGCCGCCGCCTGGTCCATGGTGTGGGTTACGCTCTCCTTGCTGTTTAACGCCGCTTTCTGGTGGTACCTCACCGGTACTTCCGGGCGCGAAGTGGCGGATACCCAGGCTCTCGCCTTCCTCACCGGTTATTTGATTGAAAAAGCGCTGGCGGTAGATAACGTCTTCGTCTGGCTGATGCTGTTCAGCTACTTCTCCGTTCCCGCGGCCTTGCAGCGTCGCGTGCTGGTTTACGGCGTGCTGGGCGCCATTGTGCTGCGTACGGTGATGATCTTCGCGGGCAGCTGGCTGATTACCCAATTCGAGTGGCTGCTGTACGTGTTCGGCGCGTTTCTGCTCTTCACCGGCATCAAGATGGCGCTGGCGAAAGAAGACGAAGGCGGTATTGGCGACAAACCGCTGGTGCGCTGGCTGCGCGGCCATCTGCGCATGACGGACAAAATCGAAGGCGAGCATTTCTTCGTGCGCAAAAACGGCCTGCTGTTCGCCACCCCGCTGCTGCTGGTGCTGATTCTGGTTGAGCTGAGCGATGTGATTTTTGCGGTGGACAGCATTCCGGCGATCTTCGCGGTGACCACCGACCCGTTTATCGTGCTGACGTCTAACCTGTTCGCCATCCTCGGCCTGCGTGCCATGTATTTCCTGCTGGCTGGCGTGGCGGAGCGCTTCTCCATGCTGAAGTACGGCCTGTCGCTTATCCTGGTGTTTATCGGCGTGAAGATGCTGATTGTCGATTTCTACCATATCCCGATTGCGATTTCGCTGGGCGTGGTGGGCGGTATTCTGGCGCTGACGCTGGTAATTAACGCCGTGGTAAACGCGCGTAACGATCGGAAGAAACTGGCGGAATAATCCCTTTCCCTTTGCCCCTCTCCCTCATGGAGAGGGGACTGCCTGAATGCGATTTGTCGACAATGTCACAATATTGTTAATAAGCAGTTACAAAACCTGGTTAAAGGCTAAATATTTAGTCATTAACGCTTCCTGCCCCGCCGCTTTTCCTTATACTCGTCCAGGCAAACACATATTTTTACATCCGCTCACTGAAGTGCCCCAGAGTACAGCGGCGGAACGAGACGACCCACTACAGGAAGGTATTAAATGGCAACACAATCCCCGGGACTGATTAAGCGCCTGGCGCAGGGCAGTCTGGTCAAACAGATACTGATTGGTCTGGTGCTCGGCATTGCGCTGGCGCTGGTTTCAAAACCTGCCGCCATTGCGACAGGCTTGTTAGGGACGCTGTTCGTTGGCGCCCTGAAGGCTGTCGCGCCGGTGCTGGTTTTAATGCTGGTTATGGCCTCTATCGCTAATCATCAGCACGGACAAAAAACCAGTATTCGCCCTATTTTATTCCTTTATCTGCTGGGAACGTTCGCTGCGGCACTGACTGCCGTCGTCGTCAGCTTTGTCTTTCCTTCTACGCTGCATCTCGTCACTGGCGCAACGGATATCACGCCGCCTTCCGGCATCGTTGAAGTTTTGCGCGGCCTGCTGATGAGCATGGTTTCCAATCCGATTGATGCGCTGCTGAATGCTAACTATATCGGTATCCTGGTGTGGGCTGTCGGCCTGGGCTTTGCCCTGCGTCACGGTAACGAAACCACCAAAAACCTGATTAACGACTTCTCTGGCGCAGTGACCTTCCTGGTCAGGGTGGTGATTCGCTTTGCGCCAATCGGTATTTTCGGGCTGGTCGCATCCACCCTCGCCACCACCGGCTTTGCAACACTGTGGAGCTATGCACAACTGCTGCTGGTGCTCGTTGGCTGTATGCTGGGCGTTGCGCTGGTCGTCAACCCGCTGCTGGTGTGGTACAAAATTCGCCGCAACCCGTACCCGCTGGTATTGACCTGCCTGCGTGAAAGCGGCGTTTACGCCTTCTTTACCCGCAGTTCCGCCGCTAATATTCCAGTGAATATGACCCTGTGTGAAAAGCTGAACCTGGACCGCGATACCTATTCGGTATCCATTCCGCTTGGCGCTACCATCAATATGGCCGGCGCGGCGATTACCGTCACCGTGCTGACGTTGGCAGCAGTGCATACTCTGGGCGTAGCGGTTGACCTGCCGACGGCATTACTGCTGAGCATCGTGGCCTCGCTGTGTGCCTGTGGCGCTTCAGGCGTGGCGGGTGGTTCGTTACTGCTGATCCCACTGGCGTGCGGTATGTTCGGTATTCCTAACGAGATCGCCATGCAGGTCGTAGCGGTTGGCTTTATTATCGGCGTGCTGCAGGACTCCTGCGAAACCGCGCTTAACTCCTCTACCGATGTGCTGTTCACCGCAGCGGCATGTCAGGCGGAAGATGCGCGACTGGCAAGCAAAAATCCTTTACGCGGTTAAGCTTTATTTCTCCCCGTCGGCCACGGCGGGGAGTTATTCCTGACCCTGCACTCTCTTTTCCACGCTAAACGGGTCGATGCCCCGCTTCTGCATCCGCCAGAACCGTATAATATTCAGGCCGTTCATCACCAGAAAACTGCCCTCTATTAACGTCCCGCCAATCGATCCCAGCCAGAAATTATGCGTCACCCAACAGGCGGTGGAACACCACATCACGCAGCGAGTGGTCAGCCCCTTACAGCGGAACAGCGCCCAGGTACTGGCCACGGTGCCAATAATCGGCAGCAGCTCAATCAGGTGGTTAATTTTCGCAAGCCCAAGGCCAAGCGTCAGCACGATGAAAACCGTCATTACCCACATACTGCGGGTGCGCAAAGAGATAACGGTGCGGATGGCGTTAAGTTCGGCGCTCATGCCCGCCGGGCTTGCGCCCATCAGAAAGAAGTGCAGGCCAATGATGGCGCTGTAGCCCGCCAGTTGAAGTTTGAAGCGCCGCTCGTCGCGGTTGATGAAAGTGGTTATTCCCACCAGAAAGGCGAGAACGCCGACGCCCTGGGCAATCCAATACGCGGTCATGCCATGTCCTTGCCAGCCTCAGGGCTGTATAGAGTGGATAAGCGGCAGCGCCACCCACCAAAAAGCTGGCGGGTGGCGCGTTGCGTACCCCTGCCAGGCAACTTACAACGTCACGCCACTTTTGAAGATAGCGAGTTCGCGGAAATCATTACGTTCGTTGCAGGTTTTTTTGCCGTTAGCGATCTCGACGATGGCATCGATAAACCGGGTTAACAGCGTCGGCATATCGCTGCCGTGAAGCAGCTGCCCGGCGTCAAAATCAATCCAGTGCGGTTTCTTCGCCGCCAGCTCGCTGTTGGTGGCGATTTTCACCGTCGGCACAAAACCGCCGTAAGGCGTGCCGCGCCCGGTGCTGAACAGCACCATATGGCAGCCTGCGCCCGCCAGCGCGCTGGTCGCTACCGCGTCGTTGCCCGGAGCGCTTAACAGGTTAAGGCCCGGCGTTTTCAAACGCTCGCCATAGCGCAGCACGTCCACCACCTCGCTTTCCCCGGCTTTTTGCGTGCAGCCAAGTGATTTTTCTTCAAGGGTGGTGATCCCTCCCGCCTTGTTCCCCGGCGATGGGTTTTCATAAATCGGCTGATTGTGCGCGATAAAGTACTGTTTGAAGTCGTTTACCATCGTCACGGTTTTTTCAAACGTCGCTTCGTCGCGGCAGTGGCTCATCAGAATGCGTTCCGCACCGAACATTTCCGGCACTTCCGTCAGCACCGTCGTCCCGCCGTTTGCCACCATGTAATCGGAGAAACGTCCAAGCATAGGGTTAGCGGTGATGCCGGAAAGCCCGTCTGAACCGCCGCACTCCAGGCCGAATTTAAGCTCGCTGAGTTTGCCGGTTTCGCGTTTGTCGTGGCGCATGGCTTCATAAAGCTGCTGCAACTGTTCCAGCCCCGCTTCTACCTCATCGTCCTGCTGCTGGCAGATCATAAAGTGGACACGCTGCGGGTCATATTCGCCAAGCGTTTCGCGGAAAGCGTCGACCTGGTTGTTCTCACAGCCCAGGCCAATCACCAGCACCGCCCCCGCATTCGGGTGATGCACCATGTTTTGCAGCATGGTGCGGGTATTGATATGGTCTTCGCCCAGCTGCGAGCAGCCGAACGGATGGCTGAACAGAAAGACACCGTCGATATCTTCCGCATCATTATTCTGCTTCAGGAAACGATTCTGGATCTGCCGCGCTATGCCGTTTACACAGCCCACAGTCGGCAGGATCCACAGTTCGTTACGCACGCCAACCGTGCCGTTGCCGCGGCGATAGATATTCACGTCCCGATCCGCAGCCTGAGCTGCCAGCGCCTGGAAATCAGGTTGATAGCGATACTCGTCCAAATCGCTCAGATTGGTACGCGCATTGTGCGAGTGTATGTGCTCACCCGGTGCAATCCCCGCCAGAGCATGACCAATCGGCAGGCCGTACTTGATGACGTTTTCACCCTGAGCAATGGCGCACAGGGCGAATTTGTGGCCGCGCACGACCGGCTGGCGCAGGGTAACCTCTGCGCCTTCAACGGCCACGACTTCGCCTTCAGCCAGGTCCACTAAAGCGACGGCGACGTTGTCCTGCGAATGGATTTTGATGTATTGCATATCAACCTCAGAGCCTGATTAGTTCAGTTCAATGCCGAAGTAATCACGGGCGTTGTTAAAGCAGATGTTTTTCACCATTTCGCCAAGCAGGTTAATGTCGGCTGGCGCTTCACCCGCGGCGACCCAGCGGCCAATCATCTGGCAGAGAATGCGGCGGAAATATTCATGACGGGTGTAGGAGAGGAAGCTGCGGCTATCGGTCAGCATGCCGACGAAACGGCTCAGCAGTCCCAGCTGCGCAAGCTGCGTCATCTGGCGTTCCATGCCATCTTTCTGATCGTTAAACCACCAGCCGGAGCCAAACTGCATCTTGCCCGGCATCCCTTCGCCCTGGAAGTTGCCGACCATGGTGCCGATCACTTCGTTATCACGCGGGTTCAGGCAGTAAAGAATGGTTTTTGGCAGCTCGTTGCTTTCGTTCTGTTTGCTGAGCAGGCGAGACAGTTCAATGGCCAGCGGGCGATCGTTGATGGAGTCGAAGCCCACGTCCGCACCCAGCAGTTTGAACTGGCGCAGGTTGTTGTTGCGCAGCGCGCCGATGTGGTACTGCTGCACCCAGCCGCGACGGCTGTATTCAGCCCCCAGCCAGACCAGCACGGCAGTTTTAAACTGCGCCACTTCATGCTCGCTTAATTCATTGTCGGACAGGCGACTCGCCAGGATGCCATCAAGCGTGGCTTCATCCGCTTCGGCAAACAGCACCACATCCAGCGCGTGGTCCGACACCTTACAGCCATGAGCGGCGAAGTGGTCGAGACGTTTGCTCAGCGCGGTTTGCAGATCGCTGAAACGACGAATATCGGTATCAGAGACTTCGGCCAGTTTGCTCATGTAGTCGGCAAAGGTCGGCTGTTCAATATTGAACGCTTTGTCCGGGCGCCAGCTCGGCAGCACTTTGATGTCGAAGCCGTCCTGCGCAACCTGGCGGTGATAGCGCAGATCGTCGACGGGATCGTCAGTGGTGCCGACCATTTTCACATTCATCTGTTTCATGATGCCGCGGGCGGTGAAATCATCCTGCGCCAGCAAGTCATTGCACTGGCTCCAGATTTCATCGGCGGTGGCCGGGGAAAGCAGCTTGCCGGTAATACCAAAAGGACGGCGCAGTTCCAGGTGCGTCCAGTGATAAAGCGGGTTGCCGATGGTATGCGGCACGGTTGCAGCCCAGGCATCGAACTTTTCGCGGTCGCTCGCATCGCCGGTACACAGGCGCTCTGCCACGCCGTTGGTACGCATCGCGCGCCACTTGTAGTGATCGCCTTTTAACCAGATGTCATACAGGTTTTTAAAGCGATAATTTTCCGCAACCTGCTGCGGCGGCAAATGGCAGTGGTAGTCGAAAATAGGCTCGTCCTTAGCATATTCATGGAACAGACGGCGGGCGAATTCGGTATCAAGAAGAAAATCTTCAGTCATAAACTGGGTCATGGTTATGCTTCCTCTGTACGTATCAGTTCGATGCTTGCGCATAATGACGACAAAGTTATCACACCAATTTGTAGAGACCGAGTTGATTTTTGGGGCATCCGTCACAAAAACCACACAATTGTTGTTAATACTCTGTTTAAAAAAACCCGTAATCCCGCGTCATTACTGGCTTCAAAGCCGCTCCTCCCCTGGAGAGAGCTGAAAAACACTTTTGTGATGTCACTCAACTTTTAAAGCTGTATGACAAGTTATCTTGCACCCGCCGCAATATCTCTGATTACGGATAGCTTCAACCGCTGGCATGACAAACAGCGCCTGACGGTACGGACACCGGATTTGCCGAAGGCACTTTTTCAAATGGCAAGGTACGGGTCTTATCGGGTAATACTTCCCGACATGAACCCCACTAATAACTAACGCTCAGGCAAAGCCTGACACGTACAGCCATCTTTGCGTGGTTGTTTATAAGACGGGATGAGGTTAGAAATGCGAAAGATCAAAGGCTTGCGCTGGTACATGATTGCGCTCGTAACAATGGGCACCGTGCTGGGCTATCTTACTCGTAATACCGTGGCCGCTGCCGCACCGACGCTGATGCAGGAGTTGCACATCTCCACTCAGCAATATTCTTATATTATCGCGGCCTATTCGGCCTGCTACACCATCATGCAGCCTGTTGCGGGCTATGTGCTTGATGTTCTTGGTACAAAAATCGGTTATGCCTTCTTCGCTATCGCCTGGGCCATCTTCTGTGGCGCAACGGCGCTGGCGGGAAGCTGGGGCGGGCTGGCCGTAGCGCGTGGGGCAGTCGGTGCCGCAGAAGCGGCGATGATCCCGGCCGGCCTGAAAGCCAGTAGCGAATGGTTCCCGGCAAAAGAGCGTTCTATCGCGGTAGGTTATTTTAACGTCGGCTCCTCTATCGGCGCGATGATCGCTCCTCCGCTGGTCGTATGGGCGATTCTGATGCATAGCTGGCAGATGGCCTTTGTGATTTCCGGCGTGCTGAGCTTTGCCTGGGCTATGGCCTGGCTGTTCTTCTACAAACATCCTCGCGATCAGAAAAAATTAACCGAAGAGGAACGCGAGTACATCATTGGCGGCCAGGAAGCACATCACCAGGTCAACAACAGCAAAAAAATGTCTGCCTGGCAGATCGTGCAAAACCGCCAGTTCTGGGGTATCGCTCTGCCGCGTTTCCTGGCGGAACCAGCCTGGGGCACATTCAACGCATGGATCCCGCTGTTTATGTTTAAAGTCTATGGCTTTGACTTAAAACACATTGCGATGTTCGCCTGGATGCCGATGCTGTTCGCCGACCTCGGCTGCGTTCTCGGCGGTTACCTGCCTCCCCTGTTCCAGCGCTGGTTTGGTGTGAACCTGATTGTGTCCCGCAAAATGGTAGTAACCCTGGGCGCGGTGCTGATGATAGGTCCCGGAACTATCGGTCTGTTCACCAGTCCTTATGCGGCGATTGCCCTGCTGTGCGTCGGCGGCTTTGCTCACCAGGCGCTTTCCGGCGCGCTGATTACGCTCTCTTCAGACGTATTCGGTCGTAACGAAGTCGCTACCGCTAACGGCCTGACCGGTATGGCTGCATGGACGGCAAGCACTCTGTTTGCTCTGGTTGTGGGCGCGCTGGCGGATACCCTCGGCTTTAGCCCGCTGTTCGCAGCCCTCGCCGTGTTTGACCTGCTCGGTGCGGTTGTTATCTGGACCGTGCTGAAAAACCAACCGATTAACGAGCTGATAAATACAACCAGCACGGGCCCGGCTGTCACCCAGCCTTAATCCTGCTCCTCTTCATCAAGCCGCCTTAACGGCGGCTTTTTCCATTGCAGCCCCTCTCTGCGCTGTGGAGCGAAGTTGAGAAAAGTGGTATAACAAATCATGTACCCCGCCGTATCTCCCGGAGCCGCTTATGGAAGTCATGGAACCTCGTCGCCTTTATCAGCAACTGGCCGCTGAGCTCAAACATCGCATTGAAAATGGCGTATATCAGCCCGGTGACAAACTTCCGGCCGAGCGCTTTATTGCTGAAGAGAAGAACGTCAGCCGCACCGTGGTGCGCGAAGCGATCATCATGCTGGAAGTGGAAGGCTATGTTGAGGTGCGTAAAGGTTCGGGCATTCATGTTATTTCCAGCCAGGCAAAGCATACCCATATTCCCGATGAGCGCTTCGAATTTGCAAGTTTTGGTCCCTTTGAACTGCTGCAGGCGCGCCAGCTTATTGAGAGCAATATTGCCGAATTCGCGGCCACTCAGGTCAACAAGCAGGATATTGTGAAGCTGATGGAAATTCAGGAAATGGCGCGCAACGAGGAAAGTTTCCGTGATTCAGAGTGGGATCTCAATTTCCATATTCAGGTGGCCCTTGCTACGCAGAACAGCGCGCTGGCGGCAATCGTTGAGAAAATGTGGAGTCAGCGTATTCATAACCCCTACTGGCAAAAACTCCACGAACATATTGATAAGCGCACGGTCGATAACTGGTGCGACGATCACGATAACATCCTTAAGGCGCTGATTCGCAAAGACCCGCATGCAGCGAAAGTCGCTATGTGGCAGCACCTTGAAAACACCAAGCAGATGTTGTTTAACGCTACCAGCGATGATTTCGAATTCAACGCCGACCGTTACCTGTTTGCAGAAAATCCGGTCGTTCATCTCGATACTGCGGCAAACGGTCAAAAATAGTCATTTTCCTCGCCGGGGGTAAGCAAACCGACCAATAGTGTCAGCGTTTGTAAATACCCTCGCCAGCCTCTCCTGCGGTAAGCAAAATCAATCCTCAACAAAGCATAAATACTGTGACGCATTACGCATGGCTTTGTTACAATTAGACGTAATTTCACTGTCGGTGAAGGCTCACTTACCCTCCACCGGGCTATATCGCATTCACACGGAACGGTGGCGATACGCTTTCATCAGGCTGTGGGCGCGGACGGCTTAATAAAAATTCTGATAGTGCCGTTAAACTTCTCCGACCCGATTTAAACCGGCGACCTTAATCGATGTGCCAGGAATACTGAATGGAACTTTTGACGCAACTGCTTAACGCTCTGTGGAGCCAGGATTTTGAAACACTTGCTAATCCTGGGATGATTGGCATGCTCTATTTTGTCTTGTTCATGATTCTCTTTCTGGAAAATGGATTACTTCCAGCCGCTTTTCTGCCGGGTGACAGTCTTTTAGTGTTAGTGGGCGTGCTGATCGCTAAAGGCGCGATGGGTTTTCCAGAAACCGTTATTTTACTGACGGTCGCAGCAAGTCTGGGCTGCTGGCTCAGCTACATTCAGGGGCGCTGGCTCGGAAATACGCGCATCGTACAAAACTGGCTTTCGCACCTTCCCTCCCATTATCACCAACGCGCGCATAATCTTTTCCATAAACATGGCCTCTCCGCGCTGCTGATCGGCAGATTTATTGCTTTTGTTCGTACCCTGCTGCCAACTATTGCCGGTATATCTGGTCTGAATAATGCGCGCTTTCAGTTTTTCAACTGGATGAGCGGCCTGCTGTGGGTGTTGATCCTCACCACGCTGGGCTATTTACTCGGCAAAACGCCGGTGTTCCTGAAGTATGAAGATGCCTTGATGTCCTGCCTGATGCTGCTGCCCGTTGTGCTGCTGGTGTTTGGTCTGATCGGTTCGTTAATTGTGCTTTGGCGTAAGAAATACGGTAACCGCGGCTAGAGGAATAACCATGAAAATAGAATTTACGCGTCGCCTGCAGGTGGCGGCGCTGTTCGTCTGCCTTGCTGCAAGCGCGTGCCTTGTGTGGTCCGGTATGCAAAGAACCGAATCCACCCTGCAAATCCGCGCCAGCCAGCAGGGCATCAGTATGCCCGATGGTTTTTTTGTCTGGCATCATCTGGACGCCAACGGCATTCGCTTTAACAGCATTACGCCGGAGAACGACTCGTTATTAATTAAGTTTGACTCCAGCGCGCAGAGTGAAGCCGCCAAAGCGGTGCTCTATAAAACGCTGCCGCATGGCTACGTTATTGCCCAGCACGATGACGATAACGGCGCCAGCAGCTGGCTGTCACGCCTGCGCGCCCAGGGCGATCGCATAGGCTAACCCTTCTCCAGAATTCTTAATTTGTTAAGCAGGAATTGGGGTTTTACCCAATTCCTGACTATGCTTGAGTTTGCATTAACCATCAGAAATCAGCGTCTTTATCAGCACTACTGGACTCTGAGTGTCAGGCTTTGCGGCCATTACACTCAAACACAATGGAAGGTCACTATCATGAATTACCGTACCGTACTGGCTATCGCTTTGTTATCACTAACCTCCGCCACGCAGGCTGCATCGCTGTGCGGTGAAAAAGAGGCGGATATCCAACGTGAAATCGGCTATGCGGAAAAACATCATAATCAGCACCGCATCGACGGCCTGAACAAAGCGCTTAAGGAACTGCGGGCTAACTGTAGCGACAGCGGCTTACGTGCCGAGCATCAGAAAAAAATCAACGAACAAAAAGAAGAGATCGCCGAACGTAAAGCGGATCTTCAGGAAGCGCGCCAGAAAGGCGACCCGGAAAAAATTAGCAAGCGGGAGCAAAAGTTATCTGCAGCAGAACACGAGCTGAAAACGTTAGAAGCGCGTGATTACTAAGGCTTAAGGATTATCCTCAAACACCTGGAGAGAGAACTATGTCAAAAGATACTACATCAGAACATTTACGCGCTGAGTTGAAATCCCTGGCAGATACCCTTGAAGAGGTGCTGAGCGCATCGACGGATAAGTCGAAAGGCGAGCTGGAAAAACTGCGCGGCAAGGCGGAAAAGGCGCTCAAAGAGAGCCGTTATCGCCTGGGCGAGACCAGCGATGTTATTGCGAAACAAACGCGTGAAGCAGCGGCTAAAGCGGAGGATTACGTGCGTGAAAACCCATGGACTGGCGTTGGTATCGGTGCGGCGATTGGCGTCGTGCTGGGCGTTCTGCTGACGCGTCGCTGATTATGGCTGATTCCCGTCAAGCCCAGGGGCCGGGTAAAGGGGTCCTAGGTATCGGCCAGCGTCTGGTCACCGTCATCGTCGGCATGGTGGAAACTCGCGTACGTCTCGCGGTGGTGGAGCTGGAAGAAGAGAAAGCGCATCTTATTCAGCTGCTGCTTATGCTTGGACTAACCATGCTGTTTGCAGCCTTCGGGCTAATGAGTCTGATGGTGCTGGTTATCTGGGCGGTCGATCCGCAATATCGCCTCAACGCGATGATTGCCACAACGGTTGTGTTGCTGGCGCTGGCGCTAATTGGCGCTATCTGGACGCTTCACAAATCCCGCCAGTCAACTCTGCTGCGCCATACACGCCGTGAGCTGGAAAACGACCGTGAGCTGCTGGAGAACGATAAGTCATGAGCAACCGCGAACGCGACAAGCGAAAAGCACTTTTACTGAGCCGTATCCAGCAGCAAAGGCTGGATCTGAGCGCAGGCAAACGTGACTGGCTGGAAGCGACCGGTGCTTACGATCGCGGCTGGCATACGCTGCTGAGCCTGCGCAGCTATGCATTAGTTGCAAGCAGCATCATGGCTATCTGGACCGTGCGCCATCCTAGCTTTTTAATGCGCTGGACCAAACGTGGGTTCGGGGCATGGAGCGCCTGGCGACTGATACGCAGTACCGTGGCGCAACAGACGCGCTAAACCAGATGCCGTCCTGCCGGGCGGCATTTTTTTTGCGTAAAAATCATTACTCAATATATTTGAAGAACATTGACAGCTTTTCTGGCTAACAATCTCTTACCGCCAGGTCTATTATCCTCTCCAACAACAGCAGACGCCGGTAACTGACGGAAAATGCTAAGACATAAATCCATGGGCTGATAGCGTCCATTTAAAAATCGTTGGAGAGTAAAATGAAAAAATTAGATGATGCTGGCGTACTGTTAGCTCGTATCCTGATGCCTGTGCTGTTTATTGTGGCAGGCTGGGGCAAAATTACCGGCTATGCCGGCACGCAACAATATATGGAAGCCATGGGCGTGCCGGGGTTCCTGCTGCCGTTGACCATTTTGCTGGAGTTCGGCGGCGGGCTGGCGATTCTTTTCGGCTTCCTGACCCGCACTACCGCCATCATTACCGCGGTGTTTACCCTGCTGACCGCCTTCCTGTTCCACAGTGACTTTACTCAGGGCCCGAACTCCGTGATGTTCATGAAGAACTTCACCATCGCAGGCGGCTACCTGCTGCTGGCCATCTTCGGACCTGGCGCTTACAGCATCGACCGCATGCTGAATAAAAAGTGGTAAGGGTTCTATACTGAATAACAATCAAACGAAGGCATCGCCTTCGTTTTTTTTATGTATGTTTTGCCCACTCAATGAAAGGAGAGCAGCATGGGACAGCTAATTGACGGCGTCTGGCACGATACCTGGTATGACACCAAATCCACCGGTGGGCGCTTTAAACGTTCTGAGTCCGCCTTCCGCAACTGGCTGACCGCCGATGGCGAACCGGGTCCAACGGGCAAAGGTGGTTTTGCCGCCGAGAAGGATCGCTACCATCTGTATGTTTCTCTCGCCTGCCCGTGGGCGCACCGTACCCTGATTATGCGCGCCCTGAAGGGGCTGGAATCTTTCATCTCCGTCTCCGTTGTTCACCCTCTGATGTTGCAGGATGGCTGGACGTTCGACGATGATTTTCCTGATGCCACCGGCGACGGGCTTTATCAGCACGAGTACCTCTATCAGCTTTATCTGCAGGCCGATGCCGAATATACAGGACGCGTTACCGTTCCCGTGCTGTGGGATAAGAAAACGCAGACCATCGTCAGCAATGAATCTGCGGAAATTATCCGCATGCTCAATACAGCCTTCGATGCACAGGGGGCCCGTGCCGGGGACTATTATCCACCGGAGCTACGCGGCCAGATTGATGAGCTCAACGGCTGGATTTACGACACGGTCAACAACGGCGTATACAAAACCGGATTTGCCACTTCGCAAGAAGCCTACGATGAAGCCGTGGGAAAAGTGTTCGAGTCGCTGGCGCGCCTGGAGCAGATCCTCGATAAACATCGTTACCTTACCGGCGATCGTCTGACAGAAGCAGATATCCGCCTGTGGACCACGCTTGTACGCTTTGATCCGGTTTACGTTACCCATTTCAAATGTGATAAACACCGCATCAGCGATTACCCGAATCTCTACGGCTTTTTGCGGGATATTTACCAGATGCCGGGCGTCGCGGAAACCGTCAGCCTGCCGCATATCCGTAACCACTATTATCGCAGCCATAAAACCATCAATCCGACCGGCATTATCTCCATCGGGCCTGCGCAGGATCTTGATGAGCCGCATGGACGCGATGTCCGCTTTAAAAGCGGTCAATAATATTCCTGAAGCTGATGATTTACGCCGCGGCCATTCACGGCTATTCTTGAAAGGAACGCTTAAAGATCAAGAGATTGAAGATTAACCAAGGCAGGCCGCATATGGACTGGTATCTCAAGGTATTACGGAATTATATTGGTTTTGGCGGGCGTGCGCGCCGCAAAGAATACTGGATTTTTATCCTCGTCAACCTGGTGTTGACCGGCGTATTAAGCATTCTGGATAAGATGCTGGGGCTGCGGATTGCAGAAGATGAAGGCGCGCTGACGACGATTTACGGCGTGCTTATTTTCCTGCCGTACTGGGCCGTCCAGTTCCGCCGTCTGCACGACACCGATCGTTCTGCGTGGTGGCTGTTGCTGCTGCTGATCCCGATTGTTGGCTGGCTGGTGATTCTGGTGTTTAACTGTCAGAACGGTACGCCGGGCGCGAATAAGTTTGGCTCCGACCCGAAAGCCATGGATGCCCGTTTAGTCAGCGAGTAATTACCTTCTTACCTCGCCCCTCTCCCCAGGAGAGGGAAATCCTTGCACCCTCACCCCGGCGTCAGGATGAGAGCGTCCTGACTATTTCAGCAGCTTCGGTATCTCTCGCAGGCACCAGGCTTTTGCCTCACCCATGCTGTCGCGCCGCCACGCCATAATTATATCTATTTCGTTAGTGTATTCGGGGCTAACCACGCGCAGCCTTCCTTCGGCGATGTCCTGCTCCACCAGCGGGTAAGGCATAGTCGCCACGCCAAGCCCTGACAACAACGCCTGGCGTTTATCTTCGATAGTGCTCACGGTAAGGCGCGGCTGCTTATCCAGCAGCTGTACCGTTAATACCGGGCGTTCACGTGCGGTATCCGCCACCGCAATACCGCGATATTTCACGCGCGTCACTTCGGATAACGGCTCCGGTTCGCTATGAATAGGATGGTCGGGCGCGGCGACATAGACATTCATCACCGTGTAGAGCTTGCGTGAATTAATCTCTGATGATGAACGGAAATGCATATCCGGCGCGATCACAATGTCCGCTCTGCCCTGCTCAAGGCGTTCCCACGCCCCGGCCAGCACTTCGGTGATGACAGAAAGCTGGGTATCGGCTTTAACGGCCAGTTTATCAATCAGCGGGAACAGGCGGGCCGTAGGTACCAGCGCTTCGGTGACGATAGTCAAATGGGTTTCCCAGCCGCGCGCCAGCGCTTCGGCATCCGTCGTGAGTTTATCAGCCGCTTCCAGCAGCACGCGTCCGCGCTCAAGCAACATGCGTCCGACGTTGGTAAACTTTGTGCGGTGGCCGGAGCGGTCGAACAATACGACATCCAGCTCTTCTTCTAATTTTTGCATGGTGTAACTTAACGCTGAGGGAACGCGCCCCAGCTCATCCGCCGCTGCGGCAAAGCTACCGCGCCGGTCAATTGCGTCCATTACTCTTAACGCCTCAAGCGTCAATGCTCTCTCTTTAGCCATCTCGTTCTCATTCAGGAAATTTGAACATACCGAGCAGATTAACTGGCTAACAATGCATCGTCCAGGCCTTTACCATGGGTTGAGTGTAAAAAGAGGTCAAGAATATGATTACGCCAAGAACTGCCAAACAATGCGGAAAAGCGGACTACGGGTGGCTGCAGGCGCGCTATACGTTTTCCTTTGGACACTATTTCGACCCAACATTGCTGGGCTATGCCTCTTTGCGTGTTCTCAACCAGGAAGTATTAGCGCCCGGCGCGTCATTCCAGCCACGCACTTACCCGAAGGTCGATATCCTGAACCTGATCCTGGAAGGTGAAGCGGGATACCGCGACAGCGAAGGTAATAACGTGCAGGCCAGAGCCGGGGAGGCGCTGCTGCTTTCCACGCAGCCGGGCGTTAGCTACAGCGAGCATAACCTCAGTAAAGAGAAATCGCTGACACGCCTGCAAATCTGGCTGGACGCCTGTCCTGAACGGGAAAATGCGCTGGTGCAAAAAATCGACATTGCCGACGTGGCCCGGCAGTTAATCGCCTCGCCAGACGGCAGTAAAGGGAGCCTGCAGCTGCGTCAGCAGGTGTGGATCCATCATATTGAGCTGGAAAAAGGCGAAGAGCTGAATTTTCAGCTCCACGGGCCGCGAGCCTATTTACAGTCCATTCACGGTACGGTTCATGCCGTAACGCATACGGAAGAAAAAGAAGGGCTGACCTGCGGCGACGGCGCGTTTATCCGTGACGAGGCTAACATTACGCTGGTCGCCGATACCCCGCTGCGTGCATTACTGATAGATTTACCCGTCTGAAACATGGATCGGGCTGTTAAAACCGGGAGTATTCAATGAGTAAGAAATCCACCACCAGGAAAAATAACAAGAAAGTGGCGCAGTCACCTTTATCAGCGGCAGCGGTATCAACCCGCGCTGAACCCGAACTGAGCTACGACGACATGCTGAGCGAACTGGAAGCGATCGTCAGCGAAGCGGATGTGCGGCTGGCGGAGGAAGAAGTCAGCCTTTAATAAGATCAGGAAAGGCGGTTTACCCGCGTTTCCCCGTTGTCAATCGACAGCTGGTAAAGCGTAAACGGCGTATGCTTTGCAATAAGCTGCGCCAGCGCCGGCGAATGGCTGGTTAGCCAGATTTGCGTGTGAAGGCTCGCTTCGGCAATAAGCCGCGCCAGCGCGGGCAGCATCTGTGGATGCAGGCTATTCTCAGGCTCGTTAAGCGCAATGAAACGCGGTGGCCGCGGGCTAAGCAACGCCACGGTCAGACACAGAAAGCGTAGCGTACCGTCTGAAAATTCGGCCGACTCCAACGGGCGATTAATCCCCTGCCGGTGCATCATCATCTGAAAACGTCCGCCGCTGTTATCGCAGAAAAACGCGCATTCCGGAAACGCTTCATCCAGCACCGCAAACAGCAGTTCGCTATCCCCGATTTCGACAATCGTCTGAAAGGCGGCCGCCAGATTTAACCCATCACCGCCAAGAACCGGTGAACGATAACCTACCTGCGGCAAACGCAGCCCGGCCCCTTTCGAAATATCAAACTCATGATAAAAGCGCCAGTTACGCAGCGTTTCGCGCGCGGTGGAGACTTCCGGGTAGAGGTGGGGTTCGCCAAGCTGTCCGAACAGCGATTCGTTTTCAAGTAGCGTGGCCGCGTGCGTCACCTTCTCGCCGTTAACATCGTTCAAAAATACCGTCTGATTGCGGCGGTGCATGATTGATGAAGAAGGGCGACGGCGGAAACCGCTCAGCCAGATTTGTTCTTCTTTCACAATAGGATCAAGATCGAACATGGTGGGATAAGGCAGTTTATCGGGGAAGCCAACCTGTAATTCATACTCGAAATTATCGGTCTCAACCGCAAGCGTCATCCGGCGTGGCGAGCTGGCATAACCCCTGGCAAGATCGCCCGCCCACATCACCTTCTGAATCCCGCCCTCTTCAGAGAGCCAGTGCGAAAGCTGCCCGGTTGCCGCGCCGTGAATCAGGTGAATAGCTTTGTAGATGTTTGATTTGCCGCAACCGTTCGGGCCAAACACCACGTTCAGCCGCTCCAGATCGATGGAGAGTTTACGCACGGAACGGTAGTTATCGATATAGAGAGAGTTGATCATGCGGTTTGCTGGTCAGAGGTGGGTGGGGACTATTATGGCAAAAAAAAACCGGGGAAAACCCGGTTTTGTTTGCGATAAATGTCTTATTCGACGACGCTACCGCTGCCCTTCACGCGTTCAATATTGGCGCCCAGCGCCTGAAGTTTATCTTCAATGCGCTCGTAGCCGCGATCGATGTGGTAGATACGATCAACAACGGTAGTGCCTTCCGCGATACAACCTGCCAGCACCAGGCTTGCAGAGGCCCGTAAATCGGTCGCCATTACCTGCGCGCCGGAGAGCTTTTCCACGCCGTGGCAGATAACCGTGTTGCTTTCGATTTCAGCGTGCGCGCCCATACGGATAAGCTCCGGCACGTGCATGAAACGGTTTTCGAAGATGGTTTCGGTGATCACGCCGGTTCCTTCGGCAACGAGGTTCAACAGCGTAAACTGGGCCTGCATGTCGGTCGGGAAACCCGGATGCGGAGCGGTACGCACCGTAACGCCTTTCGGACGCTTGCCGTGCATATCAAGGCTGACCCAGTCTTCACCCACTTCGATATCGGCACCCGCTTCGCGCAGCTTCGCCAGCACCGCGTCCAGGGTATCCGGCTGGGCTTTATGGCAGACAATTTTGCCGCCGGAGATAGCGGCCGCCACCAGGAAAGTACCGGTTTCAATGCGGTCCGGCAGTACGCGATAAACGCCGCCGCCCAGACGCTCAACGCCTTCGATGGTGATGCGATCGCTGCCTGCGCCGCTGATTTTCGCTCCCAGCGTGTTGAGGAAGTTCGCCGTATCGACGATCTCTGGCTCACGCGCGGCGTTTTCAATGATGGTGGTGCCTTCCGCAAGCGTTGCAGCACTCATGATGGTAACGGTAGCGCCCACGCTTACTTTATCCATCACGATGTGCGCGCCTTTCAGACGACCCTGGACGGAAGCTTTAACGTAGCCCTCTTCCAGTTTGATCTCCGCACCCAGTTGCTCAAGGCCCGTAATGTGCAGATCGACCGGACGAGCGCCGATGGCGCAGCCGCCAGGCAGAGAAACCTGGCCCTGGCCGAAACGAGCCACCAGCGGGCCAAGCGCCCAGATGGAAGCACGCATGGTTTTCACCAGATCATAAGGCGCACAGAAGATGTTTACCTGGCTTGCATCAATGTACACGGAGCCATTGCGCTCAACTTTGGTTCCCAGCTGGCTGAGCAGCTTCATCGTGGTATCGATGTCTTTCAGTTTTGGCACGTTCTGGATCTCAACCGGCTCTTCAGCCAACAGCGCAGCGAAAAGGATCGGCAAGGCGGCATTTTTTGCGCCTGAGATCGTCACTTCACCGCTTAGCCGGGTTGGACCCTGCACACGAAATTTATCCATTGCAACAGCTCTCTATTAAATTCAAATTTTTACAACACGCCAGGGCGGGTTGCTCAAAAACCATTTAGCTTACGATCGCGTTCCCACTCTTGTGGGGTATAGGTTTTGATCGAAACGGCATGAATGCGGTTATCGGCGATAAGCTCCATCAGCGGCGCATAAACCGTCTGCTGCTTCTTCACGCGGCTCAACTCGCCGAACAGTTCACCCACCGCAATCACTTGAAAGTGGCTACCGTCGCCGGAAACGTGGACTTCCTGGAGGGGCAGTGCGTTCATCAGCACTGTCTGAATTTCATGATTTTCCATGGGATATATATTCGTCGGTTAATGAATTAGCCACACATCTTAGAGGAAAGTGGCGTCGGCTTAAATAAGCAAAAAGCCCCCGATCTCAACAGATCGAGGGCACGAAGAGTAACGCTATGAAAATACTAGCTTGCAAAGGCGGGTAACAGGCCATCCGGCAGGTTATAAAGTTTGACCAGCGTCTGGAGTTTATCGCTCGCCCCCTGCAATACCAGCTCGCTACCCTGCTTTCTGGCAAGGGCGACGAGATGGATGAGTAATGCCAGCCCTGCCGTATCCACGCGTGACAGCTTTGCAAGGTCAAGCGCCTGAACGCCAATCATCACCTGCGCCCGCTCCTGCCAAAGAGTCTGGACGGTATCGCCATCCAGCTCACCAGCCAGCGCCAGCGTGCTGCCTGCGCGTTCCCAGCTTAGCTGCTCATCCATTACTTTTTCTGATCCAGGGTAATCGGCTGCTGAGAGACGGACTTCAGCTGTGCCGTCAGGCCTTCGATGCCTTTGGTGCGCAGAATATTACTCCACTCGTTTTGCTTGGTGGTGATCATGCTGATCCCTTCGGCAATCATGTCGTAAGCCTGCCAGTTACCGGTCTGGCTGTTTTTACGCCACTGGAAATCCAGGCGCACCGGTGGGCGGCCGTTTGGATCGACAATTGTCACCCGGATAGCGACGATATCGGCGTTCCCCAACGGCTTTTCCGGAGCGATCTGGTAGGTCTGACCGCTATACATGGCCAGCGCCTGGCCATAGGCCTGCTTCAGGTATTCTTCGAAAGCCTTAAAGTACGCATCACGCTGGGCGGGTGTTGCCTCTTTGTAATAGCGGCCCAGAACCAGCGCGCCTGCATATTTTATTTGCACGTATGGCAGCAGTTCCTGACCTACGATGTCACGCAGGTAGTTCGGGTTCTGACGAATTTTAGGCTGTTCGTTTTTCAGGCGGTCAAAGGTTTTCTGCGCCGCCTCCTGCATCTGCTTGTAAGGGTTGCTTTGGTCTGCCGCCATCGCAAACGGCGCAATCACCAGCATGGCGATCATCACAAGACGTTTAAACATAATAATATCCTCTTTGATTAATTCGTCGTGCCGGGCTGCGGCGCAGCTTCATCATTCTCAGCCGGCGCCGAATGGGGAGCCTGCGCATTCTGATTATCGCCGTTGCCGCTCTTATACAGGAACTGGCCGATCAGGTCTTCAAGCACCAGGGCTGATTTCGTATCCTGAATAGTACCGCCGTCTTTAAGGATAGACGAGCCCAGTTCCGGGTCGTCAAAACCCAGATTCATCGCAAGGTACTGTTCGCCCAGCAGGCCGGAAGTGCGAATCGCCAGCGAGCTGGTGTCCGGGATGTGGTCGTAGCGTTTCTCGATTTCCATCGCCACACGCGGGAGGTAAGTTTTCTCATCAAGCGAGATATCATCCACGCGTCCGATAACCACGCCGCCCAGACGAACCGGAGAGCTGACCTTAAGCCCGCCGATGTTATCGAAGGTGGCATACACGCGATAAGTCGGCTCGCTGCGTAGCGAGGTGACATTAGCCACTTTCAGGCACAGGAAGATGATGGCGACCAGCGCCACCAGCAGAAACGCACCAACCCAAATTTCAAATTTCTTTGTTTGCATGAACTCAATTCCCAAACATCAGTGCTGTGAGCACAAAATCAAGGCCAAGAACGGCCAGAGACGCGTGCACAACGGTACGTGTCGTTGCCCGGCTAATCCCTGCGGAGGTCGGAATAGCATCGTAGCCATTAAATAACGCGATCCACGTTACGGTAATGGCGAATACCACGCTCTTAATGACACAGTTAACTAAATCGAGACGCCAGTTAACGGCGTTCTGCATGGCCGACCAGAAGAAGCCAGCATCAATTCCCTTCCAGTTCACCCCGACCAGCGCCCCGCCCCAGACACCGACGGCAACGAAAATCAGGGTAAGCAGCGGCAGAGAAATAACTCCCGCCCAGAAACGGGGCGACACCACGCGACGTAGCGGGTCGACGGCCATCATCTCCATGCTGGAGAGCTGCTCGGTGGCTTTCATCAGGCCGATTTCAGCCGTCAGCGCTGAGCCTGCCCGCCCGGCAAACAGCAGCGCGGCGACAACCGGCCCCAGTTCGCGCAGCAGCGAGAGCGCCACCAGCATGCCAAGGCTCGACTCCGCGCTGTAGGTGGTCAGCACCAGATAGCCCTGCAGGCCGAGCACCATACCGATAAACAGGCCGGAGACGATAATAATCAGCATCGACAAAACGCCGACGTTATAGAGCTGACGCATCAGCAGCGGCGCGTGCTTACGGAATTCCGGTTTCCCTACCAGCGCATTAAAGAGCATCAACCCGGCACGGCCAAACGAGGCGCAGGTTTTTAAGCCGCGTCGTCCGAACGATGCCAGTGCATTAAAGAGCATTTCCGCTAACTCCCTGTTTCTGATAGTAGATCGTGTTGATAGTCCGCGGCGGGATAACGGAATGGCACAGGGCCGTCCGCGATACCGTCAAGGAACTGGCGCACTCGCGGATCGTGATTCTCACGCAGCGCTTCAGGGCTGCCTTCAGCCACGATATGTTGATCGGCGGCGATGTAGGCGTAATCAGCGATGCTCAGCACTTCCGGAACATCATGGGAAACCACAATACAGGTCACGCCCAGAGCGCTGTTCAGTTCTGAGATCAATTTTACCAGCACCCCCATGGTAATGGGGTCCTGGCCAACAAAGGGCTCGTCGAACATGATGAGGTCCGGCTCCAGCGCAATAGCACGGGCGAGCGCCGCACGACGCGCCATCCCACCGGAGAGCTCAGACGGCATCAGATTCGCCGCGCCCCGCAGGCCAACCGCTTCAAGTTTCATCATCACCGTGCTGCGTAACAGCGGCTCCGGCAGGCGGCGATGCTCGCGCAGCGGATAGGCGACATTTTCAAATACGTTAAGATCGGTGAACAGCGCACCGGACTGGAACAGCATGCTCATGCGCTTACGTACGGTAAATAGCCGCGAGCGAGACATAGCCGGAACGTTTTCACCATCAAACAGAATTTCGCCGCTGTCCGGCGGAATTTGGCCGCCGATGAGACGCAGCAACGTGGTCTTTCCTATCCCGGAAGGCCCCATAATGGCAGTGATCTTGCCCCGCGGTACGGTCAGAGAGATATTGTCGAAAATGCGCCGATCGCCGCGGGAGAAACTCACTCCGCGAATGTCGACCAGATTCGTCGCGCTCTGGCTCATCATCCTTCCTTTTAAAGAGTCTATTGATAAAGCATGGTGTTTAAACGCAGCGGAAACTCCTCATTTTTACAGAATATTACCTGCTGCACTTAGCGAAAGCTGGCATTTGTTTTACTTTTCGGACGCATAAAGTCAGAATTAAGCATGATTGCCAGACACCTCAGATCTGTACGCAAGCCGGAATTTTCCAGGCCAGGACCGGCGATTATACCTTAATAAAGGATTTTGCATGCTGTTAGCTACGGCTCTGTTAATTATCGGTTTACTGCTGGTGGTCTATGGCGCTGACCGCCTGGTGTTTGCCGCTTCTCTACTTTGCCGCAGTTTTGGGATCCCGCCGTTAATTATCGGTATGACCGTTGTGAGTATCGGCACGTCTCTGCCGGAGATGATAGTCGCCGGCTCCGCGGCGCTGCACGGCCAGTTGGATTTAGCGATCGGCACCGCGCTGGGATCCAATATCACCAACATTATGCTGATACTCGGGCTTGCGGCACTTTTACACCCATTTACCGTGAATTCCGATATCCTGCGCCGCGAATTACCCATAATGTTAATTCTGAGCGTGGTGGCTGGATTTTTGATTTTTGATAATCGGCTAAGCCAACTCGACGGCCTGCTGCTTATCGCGATGGCCGTTTTGTATCTGCTGTTTATTTTAAAGATCGCACGCCTGGCCGAGCGGCAGGGGCACGACAGCCTGACGCGGGAACAAATGGCCGAGTTGCCGCGCGAAGGCAGCCGCTCCGTGGCCTATCTCTGGCTCGCGGTGTCGCTTATCGTTTTGCCTATGGCGACACGCATGGTTATCGATAACGCTACCGTGCTGGCGAACTTTTTCGGCATCAGCGAGCTGGTCATTGGCCTGACGATTATCTCAATCGGCACCAGCCTTCCGGAACTGGCGACAACTATCGCGGGCGCGCGAAAAGGCGAAGATGACATTGCCATCGGCAGCATCATTGGTTCGAATATTTTCAATATTGTTTTTGTGTTGGGTATCCCGGCGCTCATCGCCCCGGGCGATATTGATCCTCTGGCCTTCGCGCGGGATTACTGGGTAATGTTAGCGGTAAGTGCCATTTTCGCACTACTTTGCTGGCGCAGGCCTCGCGCTATCGGCAAGGCGGCGGGCGCTCTGTTAACATGTGGTTTCATCGTATGGATAGTGATGCTGTGGTTTGCCGCATCACCGGTCGTTGGATAAAGCGGAAACGGAAAATATGTCACACGTAGATTTACAGCCGGGTTTTGACTTTCAACAGGCAGGTAAGGACGTCCTGAATATTGAACGTGAAGGCCTGGCGCAGCTTGATCAATATATCAACGCAGACTTCTCACAGGCCTGCGAGAAAATTTTCTATTGCTCAGGCAAAGTTGTCGTCATGGGGATGGGTAAATCAGGCCATATCGGTAAAAAAATGGCGGCGACTTTTGCCAGCACCGGTACGCCCGCCTTTTTTGTACATCCTGGTGAAGCAAGCCACGGCGATCTGGGCATGGTTACCGCGCAGGATGTGGTCATCGCCATTTCTAATTCCGGTGAATCCAACGAAATTCTGGCGCTGATCCCGGTGCTTAAGCGCCTTCAGGTGCCGCTGATTTGCATGACGGGCCGTCCTGAAAGCGCCATGGGCCGCGCCGCCGATATCCATCTTTGCGTCAAAGTTCCCCAGGAAGCCTGTCCGCTGGGACTGGCTCCTACCACCAGCACCACGGCCACGCTGGTGATGGGCGATGCGCTGGCGGTCGCGCTGCTGAAAGCCCGCGGCTTTACCCAGCAAGATTTTGCGCTTTCGCATCCCGGCGGCGCGCTGGGACGTAAACTGCTATTACGCGTCAACGATATCATGCACACCGGCGATGAAATCCCTCATGTCAGCAAAGAGGCGTCGCTGCGCGATGCGTTACTGGAAATTACCCGGAAAAATATGGGCATGACGGTTATCTGTGACGACCTGATGAAAATCGAAGGCATCTTTACCGACGGTGACTTACGCCGCGTCTTTGATATGGGCGTCGATTTGCATACCCTCAACATCGCCGAAGTGATGACAGCAGGCGGTATTCGCGTCCGTCCGGGAACGCTCGCGGTAGATGCCTTAAACCTGATGCAGTCCCGCCATATTACTTCAGTGCTGGTTGCCGATGGCGACCAGCTGCTCGGTGTGGTACATATGCACGATATGCTGCGCGCAGGCGTGGTTTAATAAAGGATTAGAATTAATGAGTAACCATGAAGCGTCGCTCGACACCTGCTATGGGCCTGTGAGCGCGCGCGTGATGGAGCGGGCAGCAAAAGTGCGCCTGCTTATTCTGGATGTCGACGGCGTTATGTCAGACGGCCTGATTTATATGGGCAACAGCGGTGAAGAGCTGAAGGCTTTTAACGTGCGTGACGGCTACGGGATTCGTTGCGCCCTCACCTCCGGAATTGAGGTCGCCATTATTACCGGTCGCAAAGCAAAGCTGCTTGAAGACCGCTGTGAAACTTTGGGCATCAGCCATCTTTATCAGGGACAATCCGATAAGCTGCTGGCTTTTCGCGATCTGCTGGATAAACTCGCCCTGCGGCCAGAACAGGTGGCTTATGTCGGTGACGATCTTATCGACTGGCCGGTGATGGCGGAGTCCGGGCTGAGCGTCGCCGTTGCCGATGCGCATCCATTACTGACGCCGCGTGCGGACTACGTTACCCGCATTAACGGCGGACGCGGAGCCGTGCGCGAAGTCTGCGACCTGTTATTACTGGCACAAGGAAAGCTTGATGAGGCCAAAGGGCTATCCATATGAGTAAAACAAGGCGTTGGGTTATCATCCTGCTGTCGCTTGCAGCACTGGTGCTGATCGGCATTAATCTGGCCGATAAAGATATCGTTGCGCCGGTTTCCGTCAACAATAACGAGCCAACCTATAAAAGCGAACACTCCACTACGATAGTCTATGACCCGCAAGGGGCGCTGAATTATCGTCTGGTGGCAGAACACGTTGAATATTTTTCTGAAGCCGCCATTTCGTGGTTCACCAACCCGGTAATGACGCAGTACGATGAAAATAAAGTTGCAACCTGGTCATTAAGGGCAGATCGCGCCAAACTGACTAATGACCGCATGCTGTATCTGTATGGGAATGTTGTTCTCACAGCCCTGACTCCCGATTCGCAGCTACGCAGAATTACCACAGACAATGCGCAGGTTAACCTGATCACTCAGGATGTCGCGTCCGATGATTTGGTGACGCTGTACGGTACCAGCTTTAACTCCAGCGGCCTGAAAATGCGCGGAAATTTACGCAGCAAGAATGCCGAGCTGATTGAAAAGGTTAGAACATCCTATGAAATCCAGAATAAACAAACTAAGCCGTAACCTGGTATTAACCAGTACGCTTTTGGCCGCCAGCTTTTCGGCCTTTGCGCTGACCGGTGATACCGAGAAGCCTATTCATATTGAATCAGATCAGCAGTCGCTGGATATGCAGGGCAACATCGTTACCTTTACCGGCAACGTGGTTGTTACGCAGGGCAGTATCAAGATCAACGCCGATAAAGTCGTGGTGACTCGCCCGGGCGGCGAACAGGGTAAAGAAGTTATCGACGGCTTTGGTAAGCCGGCGACTTTTTATCAGATGCAGGACAGCGGCAAGCCGGTTAAAGGCCACGCCTCCACCATGCATTATGAATTGCAGAACGACTTTGTGGTGCTGACCGGCGATGCGTTCCTGGAGCAGCTCGACAGCAATATCAAAGGCGACAAAATTACCTATCTGGTTAAAGAGCAGAAAATGCAGGCCTTTAGTGAGAAAGGCAAGCGCGTGACCACCATTCTGGTGCCTTCACAATTGCAGAATAAAAATGGCCAGGCGCCGGCACCCAAAAAGAGCAACTAATTCGTTATGGCAACTTTAATCGCGAAAAACCTCGCCAAGGCCTATAAGGGCCGTCGTGTGGTGGAAGACGTTAGTCTGACCGTTAAATCCGGCGAAATTGTCGGCCTGCTCGGACCCAACGGCGCGGGTAAAACCACGACGTTTTATATGGTCGTTGGCATCGTGTCGCGTGATGCGGGCAATATCATCATTGATGATGAAGATATCAGCATGCTGCCGCTTCATGCCCGTGCGCGCCGGGGTATCGGTTACCTGCCGCAGGAAGCCTCGATTTTCCGTCGTCTGAGCGTGTTTGATAACCTGATGGCGGTGTTGCAAATCCGCGATGACCTGAGCGCAGAGCAGCGCGAGGATCGTGCGAACGAGCTGATGGAAGAGTTCCACATTGAACATTTGCGTAACAACCTCGGCCAGTCGCTGTCCGGCGGTGAGCGCCGTCGTGTGGAAATCGCCCGCGCTTTAGCCGCAAATCCAAAATTTATTTTGCTGGATGAACCTTTTGCGGGCGTTGACCCAATTTCCGTTATCGACATCAAGCGGATCATCGAGCATTTACGCGACAGCGGGCTCGGTGTGCTGATTACTGACCATAACGTACGTGAAACGCTGGCGGTTTGTGAACGCGCCTATATCGTCAGCCAGGGGCAGCTAATCGCACACGGCACGCCGGGTGAAATCCTGGAAGATGAGCATGTTAAGCGCGTCTATCTGGGCGAAGAGTTCAGACTCTGATAGGGTAGGACATATTCACCTTAACATGTGGGGAAGTTCGCTCTGAATATGAAGCAAGGTTTGCAACTTCGGCTTAGCCAACAACTTGCTATGACTCCGCAACTGCAACAGGCCATCCGTCTGCTGCAGTTATCAACGCTGGAGTTACAGCAGGAGCTTCAACAGGCACTGGAAAACAATCCACTGCTTGAGCAAACCGACCTGCATGAAGAGATCGACACTCAGGAAACCCGCGAAAACGAAGCGCTGGACACCCGTGAGGCTCTTGAGCAGAAAGAGATGCCAGACGAGCTCCCGCTGGATGCAAGCTGGGATGAAATCTATACCGCAGGCACCCCTTCCGGCACCGGCACTGATTACATCGACGACGAGCTTCCCGTTTATCAGGGCGAAACCACCCAGTCACTTCAGGACTATCTGATGTGGCAGGTAGAGCTGACGCCTTTTACCGACACCGACACCGCCATCGCCACCTCCATCGTTGATGCCGTTGATGAAACCGGCTATCTCACCGTCACGCTTGAAGAGATTCTGGAAAGCATAGGCAACGATGAGGTGAGTCTCGATGAAGTGGAAGCGGTGCTCAAGCGCGTTCAGCGTTTTGATCCCGTAGGCGTGGCGGCGCGCGACCTGCGCGACTGCCTTCTGATCCAGCTTTCACAATACGCTAAAGAGACGCCGTGGCTGAACGAAGCCCGCCTGATTGTCAGCGAGCATCTGGATCTGCTTGCCAACCACGATTTCCGTAGCCTGATGCGCGTCACGCGCCTGAAAGAAGACGTGCTGAAAGAGGCGATGTGCCTGATCCAGTCTTTGGATCCGCGTCCCGGTCAGTCCATTCAAACCGGCGAGCCTGAATATGTGATCCCTGATGTACTGGTGCGTAAAGCCCAGGGACAATGGACCGTTGAGCTCAATTCAGATAGCATTCCACGCCTGAAAATAAACCAGCAGTATGCCGCGCTCGGCACCAGCAGCAGAAACGACAGTGATTCGCAGTATATCCGCAGCAACCTGCAGGATGCGAAATGGCTTATCAAAAGTCTGGAAAGCCGCAACGATACGCTGCTGCGCGTCAGTCGCTGCATCGTCGAGCAGCAGCAGGGTTTTTTTGAGCATGGCGCAGAACAGATGAAACCGATGGTGCTGGCAGATATTGCGCAGGCGGTGGAAATGCATGAATCCACCATCTCACGCGTGACGACACAGAAATATCTGCATAGCCCGCGTGGCATCTTTGAACTGAAATATTTCTTCTCAAGCCATGTGAATACCGAGAGCGGTGGCGAAGCCTCCTCCACGGCAATACGTGCGCTGGTGAAGAAATTAATTGCTGCGGAAAACCCCGTGAAACCTCTTAGCGACAGTAAGTTAACGACTATGCTGTCAGATCAGGGGATCATGGTGGCACGCCGCACCGTTGCGAAGTATCGAGAGTCTTTATCCATACCACCGTCAAATCAGCGTAAACAACTGGTCTGACTCAACTGATAAGGAAGACACTATGCAGCTCAACATTACGGGACAAAACGTCGAAATCACGGACGCACTGCGCGATTTTGTGAATGCGAAGTTTGCCAAGCTGGAGCAGTACTTCGAACGCATTAATCAGGTTTACATTGTGTTAAAAGTGGAAAAAGTCACCCACCTTGCAGATGCAACGCTGCATGTGAACGGGGGCGAATTACATGCCAGTGCCGAAGGCCAGGACATGTACGCGGCCATTGACGGCCTCATCGATAAACTGGCTCGCCAGTTAACTAAACATAAAGACAAACTAAAACAACATTGATAATCCAGGTATCTGTTTACGCCCCGACGGCTCGTTGTCCCAAGGTCAACGGGCCGTTAGCATAACAGCATGCTTAGGTGAACTTATGATGAACAACGATTCCGCTCTACAGCTTAGTAATGTCCTTAACCAGGAATGTACCCGAAGTGGCGTCCACTGCCAGAGCAAAAAGCGCGCGCTGGAGATCGTCAGCGAGCTGGCTGCAAAGCAGCTTGGCCTGCCGCCACAAATCGTTTTTGAAGCGGTGCTGACGCGTGAACGCATGGGGAGTACCGGTATTGGTAATGGCATCGCCATTCCACACGGGAAACTTGAAGAAGATACCCTGCGCGCCGTTGGGGTGTTCATTCAGCTGGAAACGCCTATCGCGTTCGATGCGATTGATAACCAGCCTGTCGACCTGCTGTTTGCTTTGCTGGTGCCTGCCGATCAGACCAAAACGCATTTGCACACTCTGTCGCTTGTGGCAAAGCGTCTGGCAGACAAAACGATCTGCCGCCGCTTGCGTGCGGCTAGCAGCGACGAAGAGCTTTACCAGATCATTACCAATACTGAAAACGGTAGTGAAAGTGAATAATCTGGCTGCGGCATCGCGCATGCCACAGTCTGAGATGTCGGGGGAATGATGACATGGTGCTGATGATAGTCAGCGGCCGCTCAGGTTCAGGGAAGTCTGTAGCCTTGCGTGCACTGGAAGATATGGGATTCTACTGCGTGGATAATCTGCCGGTAGTGCTGCTGCCGGATCTGGCAAAAACCCTCGCCGAGCGGCAAATATCTGCGGCGGTCAGTATCGACGTGCGTAACATGCCGGAAAACCCGGAGATCTTCGAACAGGCAATGACAAATCTGCCTGACGCTTTCTCCCCGCAGCTCCTGTTCCTTGATGCGGATCGCAATACCCTGATCCGACGCTATAGCGACACTCGTCGTCTGCACCCTCTTTCCAGCAAGAATTTGTCGCTGGAAAGCGCCATCGACGAAGAGAGCGATCTGCTTGAGCCGCTAAAGTCCCGAGCCGATCTGATTATCGACACTTCAGAAATGTCGGTGCACGAGCTGGCAGAAATGCTGCGCACACGCCTGTTGGGCAAACGCGAGCGCGAATTGACGATGGTCTTTGAGTCCTTCGGCTTTAAGCACGGTATTCCGATTGATGCCGATTACGTGTTTGACGTACGTTTCCTGCCGAACCCGCACTGGGACCCCAAACTGCGTCCAATGACCGGTCTGGATCGCCCTGTCGCCGCGTTCCTCGACAGACACACGGAAGTTCACAACTTTATCTACCAGACTCGCAGCTATCTTGAACTGTGGCTACCGATGCTTGAAACCAACAATCGTAGCTATCTGACCGTAGCCATCGGCTGTACTGGCGGTAAACACCGTTCGGTTTATATTGCCGAGCAGCTGGCCGACTATTTCCGCTCGCGCGGCAAGAACGTTCAGTCTCGCCACCGTACGCTGGAAAAACGTAAAACATGACCGTAAAACATACCGTTGAAATCACCAATAAGCTGGGCATGCACGCGCGTCCGGCGATGAAGCTGTTTGAGCTGGTACAAAGCTTTGAAGCAGAAGTGATGCTGCGCAATGAAGCGGGAACCGAAGCCGAAGCCAGCAGCGTAATCGCCCTGCTGATGCTGGATTCGGCCAAAGGCGGACAAATTGAAATTGAAGTCACCGGCCCGCAGGAAGAACAGGCGCTGGCCGCGGTTATCGCACTGTTCAATGCCGGTTTTGACGAAGACTGATTTAGTGCAGATTATGCTGCGCCAGGAATGACTCCCCGCCCAACTGGCGCATCTGCCGTTCTATCCACTGCTGGCGCTGACGCACATAGCCCGAAGGCGCATTCGCTTTAAAACGAATTGGATTGGGCAGCACGGCGGCAAGCAACGCGGCTTCCGCAGCCGTCAAACGGCTTGCCGGCTTATGGAAATAACGCTGCGCCGCCGCTTCAACGCCAAAGGTGCCTTCGCCAAATTCAGCGATGTTCAGATAAACGGTCAGAATACGGCGCTTCGTCCACACCACCTCCATCCCGAGCGTAAGACCGGCTTCCAGGCCTTTACGCACCCAGCTTCGTCCATCCCACAAAAAGAGATTTTTGGCCGTTTGCTGCGATAGCGTGGAAGCGCCGCGAATGCGGTTCTCGTTGCGCTCGTTGTGGGAGATGGCTTTTTCGATGGAGGCCATATCGAATCCCCAGTGGTCAGGAAACTTCTGGTCCTCGGCGGCAATCACCGCAAGCGGCATCCAGGGTGAAATCTCATCCATGCTTACCCAATCCGAATGCGCAACATAGCCAACATCGCCCGTCAGCCAGGCGCTGAGCTGCCGCTCGGCCATCACCGCTGAAAACGGCACCGGAAGAAAGCTAAACAGGATAATGCCGGCTATCCATAGCCCGGCAACAATCAGTATTACCCGTAAAAACCAGCGCTTGATCCCTGAAAGGAGCGCGGAACGCCCTTTCTTCATGCGCTAAGATCCAGTACGCGAGCCACCAGTTTTTCTATGCCGACAGCGGCTTCATCAATACGCGTGGCGAGCATGTAAGCCGGGGTGGTAACAACCTTATGCTCTTCATCGACTACGATATCATTCACCGGGCAGGGAATATGTTCCGCGCCCATCTCTTCGAGCATTTCAGCAATGTCGATGTCTGTGCCAATCGTCAGACGCACCGGCATATCCAGAATTTTTGGCAACATGGCCGGCGCAATACACATAAAGCCGATCGGCTTGCTCTGCGCGTGCAGTTCGCGGGTTAGCCGACGCAATTCGCTGTCGACCAGGCACTCGCTACCCCTCATCGCGAAATTGCTGAGGTTTTTAGCCGCGCCAAATCCGCCGGGGACAATCAAGGCGTCAAGCTCATTAGCATCCGCTTTCGCTAAAGGAAGTATTGCACCCCGTGTAATACGGGCAGCCTCAACGAGGACGTTGCGCCCTTCATTAACCTTGTTATCAGTAAGGTGATTAATAACCTCTGCTTGAGGTTTATCGGGTGCGAAGCAGACCGCTTCAGCTCCCGCACGCGCTATCGCCAGCAGCGTAATCACCGCCTCATGGATTTCGCTGCCATCGTAGACGCCGCAACCGCTGAGCACCACGCCAACTCTCTTCATATGGCTCTTCCTTTTGGTCATGCGGCCATGATTATCAGTTACGATAATTTGACCGCTATGGTTCACATATTTTACTGATTCATGTAACAAATTTTATAAGATTTGCTATCTTAATTTTGAGCAACTCGCGAACGACGGGTTGTGCCGCTTGATGACCACTTATAAATAATCGGCGCAGCCCACGGTTTCCCTGGTGTTGGCGCAGTGTTCGCGCACCCCGGTTTATCCGGGGTCATTTTTTGGGGGCGCTCGCAACCCAGGCCTTCAGCACATCCACATCGTGCTGCCATTCCTGTTTTAGCTCTTCGATCCATTCACCTACGTTATCTGACCATGCAGGAAGATCCGGCGACTGGATTTGCTGGGCAACCTGCTGCAAATGGCGCAGACCGACAGACCCTGCGGCGCCTTTAATTTTATGGCCTTCCTCAACCACGCTCTTCCAGTCGCGGGCGGTCATATTGGAATCCAGAACGCTTAAATAACCCGGCATCATTTTTTCAAACATTGCGAGGCCATCGGTAATTAATTTCGGCCCAACTAATTCCAGGTACTGTTCGAGCATCGGTATATCAAGTAACGCTTGCTGTTTTTCACTATCAACTTGAGTCATTACGGGCTCCTTCTCGGCGTCAGGCTGTTGGTTATCCCAGAATTTTTGGATGACGGCCATCAGCGCCGGCACCGCAAGCGGCTTGCTCAGAACGTCGTCCATTCCGGCATCCAGATACTCTTTTTTGTCTTTCAGCACATTAGCTGTCAGCGCTACCAGCGGCGGAAGATCTGCTTTGTCAAAGCGGGCGTTCAGCTCGCGGGAAATATCCAGCCCGGTCATATCCGGCAGCTGGATATCCAGCAGCAGCAGGTCATATTCGCCCGGCGTAAATTTTTCCAGCGCCTCTTTGCCCGTCATGGCGACATCCACGCTGTTGCCGAGCTTTTCCAGCACCGAGCGGGCAACGATAACGTTCAGTTCAATATCTTCCACCAGCAGCACATGCAGCGCCGGCAACGGCATATCGTCATCCTCAAGGGTATCTTCAACTTCGTCCGCCACGCGTGGGGCCTGTACGGTCAGCGTGAACAGCGAGCCCTCTGCAGGCTTACTGCTGACGGTAATGTCTCCGCCCATGCTTTTCGCCAGACGGCGTGAAACCGCAAGCCCGATACCGGTGCCGGTGGCGGGTTTACCCCCGTGACTGTCTTTTACCTGGTAATACATAGCAAAGATCTTATCCTGCTCGACCTGCGGAATACCGATGCCGGAATCCTGAACGTCAAAACGCAGGCTGCTGTCATTTTCGTAGCGCACGCGCACCGTGACCTGCCCACCTTTCGGTGTGAACTTCACGGCGTTGCTGATGAGATTCCAGAGGATCTGGCGCAGGCGCGTGCCGTCGGTAACCACTTTATGCGGCAATGGCAACGCAGGCTCCATGACGAACGCCAGCCCTTTCTGCTGCGCCTGCAGCCCGGAAAGGTTTTCAAGGTCGGCGAGGAAGCTTGTGAAATCGACCTGCTGGTTATCAAGCTGGACTTTGTGACGCTCGAGCTTATCCATGTCGATAATATCGTTGAAGATATTGCCAAGCGTAATGGCCGAAACATGGATAGTTTTCAGATAGTTTGTCTGCTCGGTATTTAGCTCGGTATCCAGCAGGATGCGGCTTAACCCGACGATGCCATTTAGCGGCGTGCGCAATTCATGGCTGATGGTGGAGA
This sequence comes from Buttiauxella sp., assembly GCA_032051265.1. Classification (GTDB taxonomy): domain Bacteria; phylum Pseudomonadota; class Gammaproteobacteria; order Enterobacterales; family Enterobacteriaceae; genus Dryocola. The sequence continues at coordinate 62,643 of DAMBYU010000004.1, read as the reverse complement.
TAAAGGTGGTTTTGTCGCGGCTGGCCCGTTCCAGCGCATCCTGGTAGCGTTTACGCTCGGTGATATCGCGCCCAAAGCCCATCAGGCCATGGCGCTTGCCTACCCGATCGTAATACGGCACTTTGCGAATTTCAAAGCACGCTTTGCGCCCGTCCGGATAATCCAGCCACTGTTCGTAGGTTAAAGAAACGTTGTGGCGGAAGACCTTTTCATCGGTCTCGATAACTTTTTGCGCCGCCTCCGGCGAATAAACGTCCTGCGGCTTAAGGCTGATGAGCTGTTTTTCACTTTTCCCGGTCAGCAGTTCCATGGCGCGGTTACAGCCGGAAAACTCTTTATCTTCGTTACGATAGAAAACCAGATCCGGCGAAGCATCAAGGAAGGAACGCAGAAACGAGGATTGCTGCTCAAGCAGAATCTGCGTCTCTTCGCGCTCCTGCATCTCCACTTTAAGCTGCTCAAGCATGGTCTGGCGTTCATCTTCCGCTTTTACACGGTCGGCAATTTCCTGATTGAGCTGGGCGATATTATTTTTAAGCTGCACGTTGAGCTTCAGGTCGCGCTCGCGCATCTCCTCAAGTTTATCGACCAGCTTTGACAGCCGCTGGCGCGACTCTTCAAGTTGCTCCACCACCACCGAAAGAAAATAGACCGCCCACGGGGTAATCAGCAGGCCGAAGAAAATTGAGCGCACCACATCTATGCTCTCGACCTGGCCGCGCAATAGCATGGTAACCGCCATCTGCACAACGATAGCCAGCACCACCAGCGCCGAAGCCAGCAGCAAAGAGAAGCGCACCAGGCCGAGCTTCACCATTAAATCAACGTAGTACTGCGCCAGTAACCGGATTTGCTTCATGGAACTTTCCCTTCGCCAACAATCCGCTAAATATACCGCAAAAAGACGTAACGCCCAGGAATTACGAGAGAAGAATGGGATCCCACGGCGTGCCCAGGGCCGATCCCTGCACACCGTGCGCAAGCAAATACCTGTCGATTTCGACCATGCCGGTCCAGCGATTCTCACACCATAGCGGCGCAAGCAGGGTTGGACGGCGGGCGCTGGCAGAAATTCGATGAAAGACGATATCAGGCGGCGTATGGCGAATCATCTCTCCGGCAGTCGTCGTATAATCGGCTAACTCAATTGCCTGTAAACGCCCTGCTTGCCAGCTTTTCGCCATAGTGCTGCCCGCGACGATATGCAGCGGATGAAGCTTAATGCCGTCCACGCCCGTCTCCACCACCTTTTCCAGCGTTGTCATACAGTGTCGCTGCTCTTCACCCGGTAAACCAACGATGAGATGGCTGCAAACTTTCAGGCCGCGTTTACGGGCACGCCGTGTCGTCTCCTGATAGCAGGCAAAGTCATGGCCGCGATTGATGCGATGCAGCGTTTTATCCTCCGCGGTCTGTAAACCCAGCTCCAGCCAGATTTCGTAGCCTTGTTCGCGGTATTCGCTCAGCAAATCCAGCACGCTCTCCGGCACGCAGTCAGGGCGGGTTCCCACACAAAGGCCAACGATGCTCGCCTGGCTGACGGCCTGCTGGTACATCGAACGCAGCACCTGCACTTCCGCCCATGTACTGGTGTAGGCCTGAAAATAAGCGAGATAGTGTTGCGCGCGGTTCACAAGCTTCGCCTGATGCGCGAGCTGTTCAGCGATGGAGTTATGCTGCTGCGTTTCGTCGGCAAAAGAGGCGACATTGCAGAATGTGCATCCGCCGCGGCCGATGGTACCGTCGCGATTTGGGCAACTGAAACCGCCGTGAAGGGAGAGTTTATGGACTTTATGCCCATAGCGGCGAGTAAGATCCCCGCCAAACATATTGACTAATTTCTGTAACTGCATAATCTGATGGGCCGGCCCGAGAAAGGTGCCTAGCCTGCCATTTTCTGCTCAACGTCGCGATGACCTGGATCAATCGCCCTGGCGCAGCATAATTTTTTGCATATAAATTCATAATTAATGAAATTCTACGCATCATCCAGATGATTACTTTTCCTTATACTGACGCCCTTTGTTGAAAGAATATGACACCTGGTTAAAAACAGTGTCATGCTGCACGCCCAGCCGATATAGCAGCATAAGATGCTAATAATATCTTTAATGCCAGCATGGTCTGTAATTCCCCTGCCTTGCAGACAGTGAGAGAGATCACATAACCCGGCTCGCTCAACAACGGCTTTAGCGCGTTAAAAACGATTGAATAATTTTAACTATCAAGTAGTTAACCCCTACGTAGCACAGTTTCGTAGAAATAAGAATGCCATTTGACCTGTGTGCGCTTTCCCGATAACTTGGAAATCCGCTGGAAGCTTTCTGGGTGGGTTCTGTGCCCATCATATTTATGCAGTCGTTAAGATTCCCTCTAAAGCAAGTCCTCAACACTTGTGAAACCGGATGCGTTGGCTTTTAAGAGGGCGACACGCGAGGTAAGCGCAGATACGCAAACCCCGTCGCCATGCCCTTGCTGTGCCCACGCGCAAACGGTATCGGGAATCACGTAGAGCCTGGGGAGGTTCACTGATATGTTGTACGATAAATCCCTTGAGAAGGATAACTGTGGTTTCGGCCTGATCGCCCACATAGAAGGCGAACCTAGCCACAAGGTAGTGCGTACTGCTATTCACGCACTGGCCCGAATGCAGCACCGTGGTGCAATACTCGCCGATGGCAAGACCGGTGACGGTTGCGGCCTGCTGCTACAAAAACCCGATCGCTTTTTCCGTATCGTTGCGGAAGAGCGCGGCTGGCGTTTAGCCAAAAATTATGCCGTTGGCATGATTTTCTTAAATAAAGACGACGCGTTAGCCAACACCAGTCGCCGTATTGTTGAAGAAGAGCTGCAAAACGAAACCCTGTCGATTGTTGGCTGGCGCGAAGTGCCAACCAATGAAGGCGTGCTCGGTGAAATCGCCCTCTCCTCAAAGCCCCGCATCGAACAAATTTTTGTTAATGCCCCGGCCGGCTGGCGTCCGCGTGATATGGAACGTCGCCTGTTTATCGCCCGTCGTCGCATTGAGAAACGTATCCAGGATAAAGATTTCTACGTTTGTAGCCTCTCAAACCTGGTGAACATCTATAAAGGTCTGTGCATGCCGGCAGATTTGCCGCGCTTTTACCTGGACCTGGCGGACCTGCGTCTGGAATCGGCCATTTGCCTGTTCCATCAGCGCTTCTCCACCAATACCGTGCCACGCTGGCCGCTGGCGCAACCGTTCCGCTACCTGGCGCATAACGGCGAAATCAACACTATTACCGGTAACCGCCAGTGGGCACGCGCCCGTACCTACAAATTCCAGACGCCGCTGATCCCGGATCTGCATGATGCCGCGCCGTTCGTTAATGAAACCGGCTCTGACTCCAGCTCCATGGATAATATGCTTGAGCTGCTGCTGGCAGGCGGGATGGATATCGTCCGCGCCATGCGTCTGCTGGTGCCGCCAGCCTGGCAGAACAACCCGAATATGGACCCGGAGCTGCGCGCGTTCTTCGACTTTAACTCCATGCATATGGAACCGTGGGACGGCCCGGCCGGTATCGTGATGTCCGACGGGCGTTTCGCCGCCTGTAACCTGGACCGTAACGGCCTGCGCCCTGCGCGCTACGTTATCACCAAAGACAAACTCATCACCTGCGCCTCTGAAGTCGGTATCTGGGACTACCAGCCAGACGAAGTGGTGGAAAAAGGCCGCGTTGGCCCGGGCGAGCTGATGGTTATCGATACCCGTATCGGCCGCATTCTCCACTCTGCAGAAACCGATGAAGAGCTGAAAAGCCGCCACCCTTATAAAGAGTGGATGGAAAATAACGTTCGTCGTCTGGTGCCGTTTGAGGATCTGCCGGACGCAGAAGTGGGCGCCCGTGAGCTGGATGACGATACGCTGGCAAGCTATCAGAAGCAGTTTAACTACAGCAGCGAAGAGCTGGACTCTATCCTGCGCGTGCTGGGTGAAAACGGTCAGGAAGCGGTCGGCTCGATGGGTGACGATACCCCGTTTGCCGTGCTCTCCAGCCAGCCACGCATAATTTACGATTACTTCCGTCAGCAGTTTGCGCAGGTGACCAACCCGCCAATCGATCCGCTGCGTGAAGCACACGTGATGTCGCTTGCCACCAGCATTGGCCGCGAGATGAACGTCTTCTGTGAAGCAGAAGGCCAGGCGCACCGCCTGAGCTTCAAATCGCCGATTCTGCTGTGGTCTGACTTCCAGCAGCTAACGCAGCTGGAAGAAGAGCACTATCGCGCCGACACGCTGGATATCACTTACGATGTGACGGAGAAATCGCTGCACGAATTCGTCAGCGCGCTGTGCGACGAAGCCGAACGTATGGTGCGTAACGGCACCGTGCTGCTGGTACTCTCTGACCGCAACATTGCCAAAAACCGCCTGCCGGTTCCGGCACCGATGGCGGTTGGCGCGATTCAGACTCGCCTCGTTGAGAAGAATCTGCGCTGCGACGCCAACATCATTGTCGAAACGGCAAGCGCACGTGACCCGCACCACTTCGCGGTGCTGCTGGGCTTTGGTGCGACGGCAATCTATCCGTACCTTGCCTATGAATCACTGGCAAGGCTTATCGATACCGCTGCAATCGATAAAAACTACCGCACGGTGATGCAGAACTATCGCAACGGCATCAACAAAGGGCTGTACAAGATCATGTCCAAAATGGGCATCTCGACTATCGCCTCCTACCGTTGCTCCAAGCTGTTTGAAGCCGTAGGCCTGCATAAAGAAGTTTCCGAGCTCTGCTTCCAGGGTGTGGTCAGCCGTATCGGCGGCGCGGGCTTTAGCGACTTCCAGCAGGATCTGCTGAACCTGTCGAAGCGTGCATGGCTGGTGCGTAAGCCGCTGGATCAGGGCGGGCAGTTGAAGTTCGTCCACGGCGGCGAATATCACGCCTACAACCCGGACGTGGTGCAAACGCTGCAGAAAGCGGTACAAAGCGGCGAATATAAAGATTATCAGGAATACGCGAAGCTGGTGAACGAGCGTCCGGTGGCAACGCTGCGCGATATGCTCGCACTAAATCCGCAGGGCGAGACCGTGCGCATTGAAGAGGTTGAGCCAGCCACCGAGCTGTTCAAACGCTTCGACACCGCGGCCATGTCTATCGGCGCGCTGAGCCCGGAAGCGCATGAATCCTTGGCAGAAGCGATGAACAGCATCGGCGGAAACTCTAACTCCGGCGAAGGCGGCGAAGACCCGGCGCGTTACGGCACCAATAAAGTGTCCCGTATCAAGCAGGTGGCTTCCGGCCGCTTTGGCGTCACGCCATCTTATCTGGTCAACGCCGACGTTATTCAGATCAAAGTCGCCCAGGGTGCGAAGCCGGGTGAAGGTGGCCAGCTACCGGGCGATAAAGTGACGCCGTATATCGCAAAACTGCGCTATTCCGTACCGGGCGTGACGCTGATTTCTCCGCCGCCGCACCACGATATTTACTCTATCGAAGATCTGGCGCAGCTTATTTTCGACCTCAAGCAGGTCAACCCGAAAGCGATGATCTCCGTGAAGCTGGTTTCAGAACCTGGCGTCGGCACCATCGCGACCGGTGTGGCAAAAGCCTATGCGGATCTGATTACTATCGCCGGTTACGATGGCGGTACAGGCGCAAGCCCGCTCTCCTCCGTGAAATACGCGGGATGCCCGTGGGAGCTGGGGCTGGTAGAAACGCAGCAGGCGCTGGTAGCTAACGGCCTGCGCCACAAAATCCGCCTGCAGGTGGATGGCGGCCTGAAAACGGGTCTTGATATCATCAAGGCTGCGATTCTGGGTGCGGAAAGCTTCGGCTTCGGTACAGGGCCAATGGTTGCGCTGGGCTGTAAATACCTGCGTATTTGCCATCTCAACAACTGCGCGACGGGGGTTGCAACCCAGGACGAGAAGCTGCGTAAGAACCACTATCACGGCCTGCCGTTCCGCGTGACCAACTACTTCGACTTCATCGCACGTGAAACGCGTGAACTGATGGCGCAGCTGGGGGTGAAACGTCTGGTGGATCTGATTGGCCGCACCGACCTGCTCAAAGAGCTGGAAGGGTTTACCGCCAAACAGCAAAACCTGGATCTGTCGAACCTGCTGAAAACGGCTGAACCTATGCCGGGCAAAGCGGTTTACTGCACCGAGCATAACCCGCCGTTCGATAAAGGCGATTTAAACGCACAGCTGCTGGCTCAGGCGAAGCAGTATGTGGATGACAAGCAGAGCAAAACGTTCTGGTTTGATATCCGCAACACTGACCGTTCAGTTGGCGCGACGCTGTCGGGCTATATCGCACAGCACAACGGCGATCAGGGACTGGCCGCGGATCCGATCAAAGCGCACTTTAGCGGTACCGCGGGCCAGAGCTTCGGCGTCTGGAACGCAGGCGGCGTTGAACTGCACCTGACCGGCGATGCCAACGACTACGTCGGCAAGGGCATGGCGGGCGGTTTGATTTCCCTGCGTCCTCCGGTGGGTTCCGCCTTCCGCAGCCACGAAGCGACAATTATTGGTAACACCTGCCTGTATGGCGCAACCGGCGGCAAGCTGTATGCCGCAGGCCGCGCGGGTGAGCGTTTTGCGGTGCGTAACTCCGGTGCTATCACCGTGGTGGAAGGCATTGGCGATAACGGCTGTGAATACATGACTGGCGGGATCGTCTGCGTTATCGGTAAAACCGGCGTCAACTTCGGCGCGGGCATGACGGGCGGCTTCGCCTACGTGCTGGACGAAGACGGCGATTTCCGTAAGCGCGTTAACCCCGAGCTGGTTGAACTGCTCGGCGTTGAAGAGCTGGCAATCCATGAAGAGCATCTGCGCGGGATGATCACCGAGCATGTGCAGCTCACGGGTTCCCAGCGTGGCGAAGAAATTCTGGCAAACTGGCCAGCCTTTGCCGCGAAATTCACGCTGGTTAAACCGAAGTCCAGTGATGTCAAAGCATTGTTGGGTCACCGTAGTCGTTCTGCAGCTGAGCTGCGGGTTCAGGCGCAGTAAGAGGTCACGATGAGTCAAAACGTTTATCAATTTATCGACTTACAGCGCGTTGATCCGCCAAAGAAACCGCTGAAAATCCGTAAAATTGAATTTGTGGAAATTTACGAGCCGTTCTCAGAAGGCCAGGCCAAAGCGCAGGCAGATCGCTGCCTGTCCTGCGGCAACCCTTACTGCGAATGGAAATGCCCGGTTCATAACTACATTCCCAACTGGCTGAAGCTTGCCAACGAAGGGCGCATTATTGAAGCGGCTGAACTGTCGCATCAGACCAACAGCCTGCCGGAAGTGTGCGGCCGCGTTTGCCCGCAGGATCGCCTTTGCGAAGGCTCCTGTACCCTGAATGATGAATTCGGGGCGGTGACCATCGGCAATATCGAGCGCTATATCAACGATAAAGCAATTGAGATGGGCTGGAAACCGGACCTGACCGGCGTGAAGCAAACCGGCAAACGCGTGGCGATTATCGGCGCAGGCCCTGCGGGTCTGGCCTGTGCGGACGTGCTGGCGCGTAACGGCGTGAAAGCGGTGGTTTACGACCGCCATCCGGAAATCGGCGGCCTGCTGACCTTCGGTATCCCGGCGTTCAAGCTGGAAAAAGAAGTGATGACCAAGCGCCGCGAGATCTTCAGCGGTATGGGCATCGAATTCAAACTCAATACCGAAGTGGGTCGCGATGTACAAATCGACGATCTGCTTAACGAGTTTGATTCTGTTTTCCTCGGCGTCGGCACCTATCAGTCCATGCGCGGCGGTTTAGAGAATGAAGATGCGCCAGGCGTGTTCGACGCCCTGCCGTTCCTCATCGCTAACACTAAGCAGATCATGGGCTTTGGCGAAACGGCTGAAGAGCCGTATGTCAACATGGCAGGCAAACGTGTCGTCGTACTGGGCGGTGGCGACACCGCGATGGACTGCGTGCGTACTTCTGTTCGCCAGGGCGCAACGCACGTTATCTGTGCCTATCGTCGTGACGAAGAGAACATGCCGGGCTCACGCCGCGAAGTGAAAAACGCGCGCGAAGAAGGCGTGGAATTCCAGTTTAACGTGCAGCCGCTGGGCGTTGAGATCAATGCTAACGGCAGAGTGTCGGGGGTGAAGTTTGTCCGCACTGAACTGGGCGCGCCGGATGCTAACGGGCGTCGTCGTCCGGAAATCGTCGCGGGCTCAGAGCACGTGGTGCTTGCCGATGCGGTGGTGATGGCGTTTGGTTTCCGTCCGCACAGCATGCAGTGGCTGGAAAAACACAGCGTTGAGCTGGACAGCCAGGGCCGCATCCTCGCACCGGAAGGCAGCGAAAACGCCTTCCAGACCAGCAACCCGAAAATCTTTGCCGGTGGCGACGCGGTGCGTGGTTCTGACCTGGTAGTGACGGCGATTGCCGAAGGCCGCAAAGCGGCTGATGGCATCCTGAACTTCCTCGAAGTGTAAATTTGCAGATGTGATAAAGCCCGGTGACAGCAATGCCACCGGGCTTTTTTATGCTTTCTATACTTCCAGCGCGCTGCGGTGCAGCTTGATCACGACTTTTTTGATGGTTTCCGACCGGGTAACTACGCAACCTGGCTTATGAGGTTCAAGGGGCATAAACACTGCAAACTGGCCGGGACGAAGCGTCAGCATTTGCTCATTATCAATGCGGTTGCAAAGCTGATAATCCTCCTCCAGATGAAACTCTTCACATTCACGCCCGCACTCAAAAAGCCCGTAATAAATCTGCTCTCCTCCCGTCAGCAGCACCTGTATATCGATATATTCCCGATGCTGCTCCGCTTTTTTCGCCTCCGGCGCTTGCGTGGAAAACTCCATGACGTTCATAAATAGTTTTTCGCCTTGCAGAGGATAACTGCCCGGCGCCTTAAGCTCCGGTTTCTGCGCCAGAGCCAGACGAATGGCGTTAATCAGCGCCTCGGGTAACCCTGCGGATTCAGGGTAAAGACTCTCTCCGGTAATCATGGCATGACTTCCTGTGCTAACAGCGCGGCGCCAAGCAGGCCCGCATTATGTTGATGGCGAGCCGCTAACAGCCGGGTACGATAAGGCGTCGGCTCCTCGTTAAGGTTCACACGCACCAAATCCAGATACCCTTCGCTGAGCCCGACGCTGCCGCCAATCACCACAAGCTGGCAGTCCATCGAAGCTTTGATATCGGCAATCAGGCGGGCAAGCGTATGCGCTGAACGCTGCTTTAACGCACTGGCCTGCGGATGCCCCTGCCGCGCACGGGCAAAAATCGTTTTTGCATCGTATCCCGTCAGGTCGTCCTTTGCCGCTGCCGCAATACCGCGTCCTGACGCTATAGCTTCCACACAGCCGATACGCCCGCAGCCGCAGCGCGGCCCGTTTGGATCGGCAAGCGTGTGGCCGAGATGGCCGGCAAGCCCTCCCGTTCCGACCAGCAGCTTGCCATTGCTGACAATCCCGCCACCGACGCCCGTCGAGACCGTCAGAAAAACCATGTCGCTGATTTCCTCTCGCAGCGCGTGATACTCCGCCCAGGCGGCGGCCTGGGCATCATTCACGGCAATACAGGGAAGCCGGGTCAGACGGGTCATCACTGCAACCAGCGGGAAGCAGACAAGACCGCCGAGGTTTTCGGGATTGATAGCGTTCAGCGTACCATCCTGAATAATCCCGGTTGAGGCAATAGCTACGCGTTGCGCACGTGCCGCAAAGGGCGCGACCAGTTCGGCCAGGCTGACCTGCAGAGCATCCTGTGTTTTGCTCGCAGGCGTCGCCAGCTCGCGTCGGGCGATAATGTGCCTTTCCCTGTCGATTAGCGCGGCGGCCAGTTTCGTGCCGCCGATATCAATTGCAAGCGTCGTCATTTCACCGCCTTCTCGACTAATGCACTTTTACGGCCTGAATGCACCGCGCCGCTAAAGGGTTTACCGTCGATGGCGTCATGCGTGCGCACGGCTTCCGGACGGATCCAGCGCTGAACGCGCGATGGCATATCCAGTCCGATAAGCAGGATGACAACAAAGGTCAGGCTGAACGAAAGCGAAGCCAGGGCGGTCCCTAAATCCAGCCGTTGTGCAATGGTCGCGCCAATCACCGGAGCCAGCGCGCCGCCGAGGGCGCCAACGTTGTAGGTGAAGCCCAATCCCGCCGCACGCTGTTCGGTATCGAAATAGCCGCCAATTAATTTTGGCAAAATGCCGGAGATCCCCTGGCCGAGCATTTGCTGGAAGAACAGCAGCAAACCCAGCACCCAGATATTGCCACCGCCGATGGCGAACACCGGAATAATCAACAGTTGGGAGACCAGCAGGCTGCATACATAGGCTTTGCGCGTTCCCAGCCAGTCGCCGAGGAAACCGCCCACACAGCAACCAACCGCCGCGCCAAAGCCGCTAAAGAACAGCACATGGGCGACCGTGGCGGGATCGTAGAGCAATTCAGTCTTCAGATAAGTTGGCAACAGCGCCTGAATCGGCCATGAATAGAGGAAAGCGAAGAACACCACGACCATAAGCGTGACGCCCGTCGGCCAGCGCTTACCGCTGCTTTGCACCATAAAGCTGATGAATACCGCTGCGCAGATAAGACCAAGGATAGCGATAATTGCCGCATTCCCGACATCGCCCGCAAAACAGAAGTAGAGCGCTGTCGCCACTACGACGGTTAAACCAATGTTAATAATGCGATGTTCGCCACGATAGAGAATATCAACCATGGTTTTGACCGGTTTTTTATCGGCAAACTTCTCGTGCCAGTCTTCCGCTTCCGGGATATTTTTACGCAGCCAGAGGGCGAAGATAATGGGCAGAATGCCGATAAAAAACAGCGCTCGCCAGCCCCATACCGGCACCACGACGCTATAAATCTGTGCCGCCAGCACGGCCCCGACGGAGAAGCCGGAGATCAAGAAACCGCTCGCCTTGTTACGCAGATGCTTTGGCCAGCTTTCAATGACGTAGGTGGCACTGGAGCCATATTCCCCTGCCATTCCCATACCGATGACCAGGCGTGCGATAAACATGGTGGTAAAGCCCGGCGCGAAGCCGCATGCCAGCGTGCCGCAGGAAAACAGAACGATGCTGGTGATCATGGCGAGTTTACGGCCATAGCGATCGCCCATCGCGCCCAGTACCAGGCCGCCGAACCAGCGGGAAATAAACGCCGCGGAGATAAGGCTGGCTGCCTGAATGGTGGTCAGGCCAAATTCACTTTGTATTTCAGTAAGCACTAATGCTATCAGGACAAAATCAAAACCATCCAGTAAGTAGCCAATCCAGGCTGCCGAAAATGCCTTCCATTGCGGCTTAGTTAAATGGCGATACCACGGGATCTGTTGGGTAGTGTTATTCATAAAGCACTCCCGGTGCGGGTTAGCGATAACCCGCCCTTTGGTTAGGTCTGATGAGGTTTGATAAATGCCGGTTACCCGGCATCGTATATCAGAACGTTGCGCGTTCCGCCTGTAGCTTCGCCGCCAGCGCTTTCAGCTCCGGCAGGTATTGCTCGTCTACCGGCGCAAAAGGTTTGCGGCATAGCGGTACGGCGACGATATCCATGTAGTGCAGCAGCGTTTTCAAACCGCGGAAGACGCCGACTTTAATCAGCACATCGATAACTTTGTTGCACTCGCTTTGCAGATGCATTGCGCGCTGCATATCCCCTTCCTGTATCGCACGTTTAATGGCCAGATAACGCCAGCCCATCACGTTATAGGTGCTGCCGATGCCGCCGTCTGCGCCTGCCAGCAGGCCTGAGGCAAAAATTTCGTCGTAGCCGTTGTAGAGCACCAGATCGGGATGCGCGCGGCGGATTTTTTCCATCTCGTACAGATCGCCGGAGGTTTGTTTAAGTGCGCCTACGCCTGGCAAATTAATCAGCGTTCCGACCTGATCCAGCGTCAGTTTCACGCCGCTCAGAGCCGGTATGTTGTAGACCACCATCGGCAGGCTGCCGGATGCGTCAATCACCGCACGGTAATGATCGCAATGTTCGTTAAAGCTAAACGGATAGTAAAAAGGGGTGACAGCGGAAACGGCGTCAAATCCATAGCGATGTGCCGCGCCTGCCAGATTCTGACTTTCCTGCGTGCTGATAGCGCCTACGTGAGCAATCAGCGTTACCTTGCCTTTCGCCTCTTCAGCAACAATTTCCAGTACCTGCTCACGTTCCTGCGCGTTTTGTAAAAACGCTTCCCCGGTAGAACCTCCTACATAGAGGCCATCCACACCCTGCTCGATGTTGAAACGTACAAGACGGCGCAGGCTGTCCGTATCTACCTGCTGTTGTTGGTTAAAGGGAGTCAGCAGTGCCGGCATCACACCGCGAAGATTCTGTGTCATAAACGCCTCTTGTTGTCTGGGGGTTAACTCAAATGATATACCTTTATACCTGTTATACCAGAGCGAAAAGTAAACGCCATATCGGCAGAGCGTCAGAATGTGATCTTGTTCATATGAAATTGCGATGGTCGACCGTGCATTGCCCTGAAACTACGATCGATGGCGGTTCAGCAAGGTTACTTCTTCGCGCTACGTTTAGGCTTTAGGGCATAATAAGCGGCGAATACGCTTTTCAGGTGGGCTTTTAGCGCGGCCTCTGCGGCATCGGGGTCCCGTGCCTGGATCGCTTTGAGGATCGCAATATGCTGCTGATAGCTGACGTTGTTATGAGCGTGAAGCTCTTCCTGAGGCACCGGAGGACGGGCCGCAATCAGCCAGTCCAGCAAAGCGACATGCACGGCCATGAAGATGGGGTTCGCAGGAATTTCCGCCAGTTCACGGTGGAATTCGATATCGGATCGAATAAAGAGTTCGTTGTCGTCCAGCGCCTGGCTGTTCATCTCCAGCGCCTTACCAAGACGTTCAATCTGCTCCTGCGTGGCAAATTCCGCCGCATAGCGCACCAGGCTGGATTCGAAAAACATCCTTAACTGTTCGAAATGGGCAATGCCGCCGGGCCGGGAGAGAAAATCTTTCGCCACGCCGGATAGCTCACCAATGATGGTATCTGCAGAAGGACGTGAAACACGGGCGCGTTCGCCGTTGTTGATTTGCACCAGACCTTTACGCTTAAGCGCAGCCAGCGCCTCACGCACGGAAGGACGGCCAACGTTGAAAAAGGCCATCAGTTCGCGCTCGGAAGGCAGCTGTTCGCCTTCCGCAAACTCGCGTCTGCGAATCATCTGCTCAAGCTCTTCTTCCACCATTTCCGAGAGCTTTTTACGCGCAAGCGGGCGACGGCGCATCGCATGTCCGATGGTTTCAGTCGTCTGGTCTGCCTGGTCGTCAAATGTGCTCATAGCGTCAGAAAGGGGCCATTTTTAAGAAGATGAATGAAAGATAATCTTCTGGATCATAACACAGCAATTCCGGACTTACGAAAGAAGAGGCCGGCTGGCACGGGCAATAAAAAAGCCAGTCATCAGACTGGCTTTCGGTGTTACTTCACGACGCGCAGAGCCGGACGGCCGCCGCGCGGTGGAGGATCGTCATCCGGGCTATTGTTATCTTCATCATGATCCGGGCGATCGCCATCGATCACCTGCATCATCATTTCCGAATCAGATGCTGCCTGCTCATCATCGCTGTGGCTTTCCATATCGTCGTCATAGCTGGCTTCCGGCTCGAACATGGTGCCTGCACCATTTTCACGGGCGTAGATAGCCAGTACGGCAGCCATAGGGACGTAAACCTGACGCGGCACGCCGCCAAAGCGAGCATTGAAGGTCACTTCGTTGTTGGCCAGCTCCAGATTTCCTACCGCACGCGGCGCGATATTCAGGACAATTTGCCCGTCTCGCGCATATTCCATCGGGACATGCACGCCTGGCAATGTCACATCCACAACCAGGTGCGGTGTGAGCTGGTTATCCAGTAGCCACTCGTAAAAAGCACGGAGCAGATAGGGACGACGCGGTGACAATTGCGACATATCCATCAATTAGCCTCGGGTGTGCAGACGCATTTCGCGCTCAGGTTCGGTCAGAGAGGCGAGGAAGGAGTCACGCTCGAATACACGAGTCATGTAGCCTTTCATCTCTTTAGAACCCACGCCTGCCAGCTCGATACCCATCTGCGGTAAACGCCACAGCAGCGGCGCCAGGTAGCAATCCACCAGGCTGAACTCGTCACTCAGGAAGAAAGGCTTCTGGGTGAAGACCGGGGCAATCGCCAGCAGCTCTTCACGCAGCTGCTTACGAGCGATGTCCGCTTCCTGTGCAGAACCGTTCATCACGGTATTCATCAGGGTGTACCAGTCTTTTTCGATGCGGTGCATGTACAGACGGCTTTCACCACGTGCCACAGGGTAAACCGGCATAAGTGGCGGATGCGGGAAGCGCTCATCAAGATATTCCATGATGATGCGGGATTCCCACAGGGTCAGTTCGCGGTCAACCAGGGTCGGTACGCTGTGATTTGGGTTGAGGTCAATCAGATCCTGAGGCAGGTTATCCGTTTCCACATGCTCAATTTCAACGCTAACACCCTTTTCGGCCAGCACGATACGTACCTGATGGCTATAGATGTCAGTAGGACCGGAAAACAGCGTCATCACCGAACGTTTGTTGGCAGCGACAGCCATGAAAACCTCCAAGTTTATTCAGAAAATTACTGCTAATAGCCGCAAGCGGCGACTAACCTGACTGTTTATTACCCAACTCGCTCGGACTGCCATCAAATCGCCTGAATACAGGGCGAAAACAGACTGATGCCGACATTTGGGCAGAAAATTGGTTGATAGTTTACCAGATTTTACCAGTTTTGTGGGGAGAGGATCTGGAATTTGCGAAAAACCTCTTTACTATCAATAACTTAAAAGCAATAATATAAATTTCGCGCATAAAAAAACCCGGCACAAGACCGGGTTTTTGCCAATTGCCTTTCTGCGTGAACGCAGAGAACAATTAACGTTTGGAGAACTGTGGACGACGACGTGCTTTACGCAGACCGACTTTCTTACGTTCAACTTCACGAGCATCACGAGTAACGAAGCCAGCTTTACGCAGTTCGCCACGCAGGGACTCGTCGTACTCCATCAGAGCGCGGGTGATACCGTGACGGATCGCACCAGCCTGACCAGAAGTACCACCACCTTTAACGGTGATATACAGATCGAATTTCTCAACCATGTCGACCAGCTCCAGCGGCTGACGAACTACCATGCGGGCAGTTTCACGACCGAAGTACTGTTCCAGAGAACGTTGGTTGATAACGATTTTGCCGCTGCCTGGTTTGATAAACACACGAGCTGCGGAACTTTTGCGGCGACCAGTGCCGTAGTATTGATTTTCAGCCATTGCCATAATCCCGATTAAATGTCCAGAACTTGCGGTTGCTGCGCCGCGTGGTTGTGCTCGTTGCCCGCGTAAACTTTCAGTTTACGGAACATAGCACGACCCAGAGGGCCTTTCGGCAGCATGCCTTTAACCGCGATTTCAATCACTCGCTCAGGACGGCGGGCAATCATCTCTTCAAAGGTCGCTTGTTTGATACCACCGATGTGGCCGGTGTGATGGTAATACACTTTGTCAGTACGCTTGTTGCCGGTTACAGCAACTTTTTCTGCGTTCAGAACGATGATGTAATCACCAGTATCAACGTGCGGAGTATATTCCGCTTTGTGCTTACCGCGCAGACGGCGAGCCAATTCAGTAGCCAGGCGACCTAAGGTCTTGCCGTCAGCGTCAACAACATACCAGTCGCGCTGTACGGTTTCTGGTTTAGCTGTAAAAGTTTTCATTAAAAGCTTACCCAATATATAGTTACACGTTGGTGAACACCCAAACGTTTAAAATCAGTTGAGGTTCACGCGACATTGTCCAGCAAACCTACCCCTTCGAATAGCCTATGCCGGCACGACAAAAGTTTTGGGAAAAAAACTTTGGTTGTAACGTGGGGTCGCAAGATTATAGAGAAGTCGCCTTCAAAGATCGACCATAATTTATCTTTCCCGCCACATATCGGTTTTTACGGCATGTGCGACAGGCGCAAATACTCTTCACTTTGCATTTCCTGCAGGCGTGACAGACAGCGCTGAAACTCAAATTTCAGTCTTTCGCCTTGATAAATATCGAATAATTCTGCCTGAGCAGACACCACCAGCTTGACGTGACGTTCGTAAAATTCATCCACCAACGCGATAAAACGACGGGCTTCGTTTTCGGTTGTCGTGGTCATAACGGGAACGTTGAACAGCATAACGGTGTGGAAGAGGCGCGATAAGGCGATGTAATCATGCTGGCTGCGGGCATCCACGCACAGCGTCTGATAATCCACCGCCAGCGTTTGATTGGCTACCCCCAGGGTCGCCAGCGGGCGATGGTTAATCTCCAGAGTCGGCTCGCCTTCTCGCGGCGTACCTGCCAGCGCGGTGTATAAACGTTCCATTTGTTGGGTTGTTGCGTCGTTTAGCGGTGCCAGCCACAGATGTGCCTGCGTCAACGTTCGTAGCCGGTAATCGATGCCCGCGTCCACGTTCATCACCTCACAATGACGTTTTATCGCTTCGATGGCGGGTATAAAGCGCGGGCGCTGCAGACCGTTGCGATAAAGCTCATCCGGCGGGATATTCGAGGTGGCGATTAAAGTAATGCCGCGGGCGAACAGCGCCTTCATTAATGTACCGAGCAGCATGGCGTCGGTAATGTCCGAAACGAAGAACTCGTCAAAGCACAGAATATCTGTTTCCGCCTTAAAACCATCCGCGACGATTTCAAGCGGGTCGCTTTGTCCCTGCAGGTGGGTGAGTTCTTCGTGTACGCGCAGCATAAAGCGGTGGAAGTGCAGGCGCATCTTGCGATCGCCAGGTAAACTCTGAAAAAACATGTCCATCAGCCAGGTCTTTCCACGCCCTACCCCGCCCCACATATATAAACCGCGCACGGGTTCATCGCAGGCAGGCGCGCTGCGTTTCCCGAGCAGTTTACCGAACTTCGCCATCAATCCGCCGCCTTCAGCGGGCGCTGAACTTTTATTGGTAAGCGCTTGATAAACAAATTCAAGGCGTGTTACAGCTTCGCGCTGAACGTCATCGGGTTGGTAACTGCCTTCAGCCAGAGCCTGCTGATAGCGCGATGTAGGGGAGAGATTTTGCATGGTATTATGGTATTCCCTTAGAAATCGTATTGCCGTTTACTGTGTTCTTTAAGTACGGATGTCGAAAAAAAGGTCGTTCTACCCTAAGCGAAGCTGCGTCAGGATTCCACTTCTCTTAGGTTAGCGGTTATAGTGGCTACATTACCCTTACGGATTCACAAGATAACGGGAGAAGTTCATGACCTGGGAATATGCGCTAATTGGGTTAGTTGTCGGGATTATCATTGGTGCCGTCGCTATGCGTTTTGGCAACCGTAAACTGCGTCAGCAGCAGGCTTTGCAGTATGAGCTTGAGAAAAACAAAGCGGAACTTGAAGAGTACCGCGAAGAGCTGGTCAGCCACTTTGCCCACAGTGCAGAGTTGCTTGATAACATGGCACACGATTATCGCCAGCTGTATCAACACATGGCGAAGAGCTCCAGCAGCCTGCTACCAGAACTTTCCGCCGAGGCCAATCCTTTCCGCAACCGTCTGGCAGAATCCGAGGCCAGTAACGATCAGGCGCCGGTGCAGATGCCGCGCGACTATTCGGAAGGCGCGTCAGGGTTGCTGCGTACCGAGCGTGCGAAACGCGATTAAACCACAGTAATAAATTTTTTTTCCGGGGCATGCCGCTCGTGCCCCAAATCTCATCTCGCCACGACTATCATTTAAGAATCTTGACTCATCCAACAACATTGTTACCCGGCTGATATTTCAATAATATCGGTGAGTTATCGGGTTATCCTTTTTTCAGGTCACGAGAGCAAGCCATCAATGAAGAAACAAACACGGTTATTGAGTGCGTTAGCGTTAAGCGTCGGGTTAGCTCTGAGTGCATCACCTTTTGCCGTTGCCGCGATCCCCTCACAGGTTCCAGGCCAGGCTGCGTTACCCAGCCTTGCGCCGATGCTGGAAAAGGTTTTGCCTGCCGTGGTGAGTGTTCAGGTTGAAGGCACGGCTGCCGCGCCTGCCCAAAAAGTCCCGGAGGAGTTTAAAAAGTTCTTCGGCGACGATCTTCCTCCATCCGAATCGCAACCTTTTGAAGGGCTGGGCTCCGGCGTGATTATTAACGCTGCCAAAGGGTATGTGCTTACTAACAATCACGTGATCAGCCACGCAGAAAAAATCAGCGTCCAGCTTAATGACGGGCGCGAATTTGCAGCCAAATTAATAGGCGGCGACGATCAAAGCGATATCGCCCTTATCCAGCTCCAGAACGCGACAGGGCTAACGCAAATTGCCGTGGCCGATTCCGATAAGCTACGCGTGGGCGATTTTGCCGTCGCCGTTGGTAACCCGTTTGGGCTGGGTCAGACCGCTACGTCGGGGATCGTCTCGGCGCTGGGCCGCAGCGGGCTAAATCTGGAAGGGCTTGAGAATTTCATCCAGACCGATGCTTCTATTAACCGGGGGAACTCGGGCGGTGCGCTCCTTAATCTGAACGGCGAGCTGATCGGCATTAACACCGCGATCCTTGCACCAGGCGGCGGAAGCGTAGGCATCGGCTTTGCCATTCCGAGCAACATGGCCCAGACGCTGGCCAGACAGCTGATGGAGTTTGGTGAAGTCAAGCGCGGGCTGTTAGGGATTAAAGGCACGGAAATGAGCGCTGATATCGCCAAAGCGTTCAATCTCACCACCCAGCGAGGCGCGTTCGTCAGCGAAGTGCTGCCGCAATCCGGCTCAGCCAAAGCGGGCGTGAAAGCGGGAGATATCATCACCAGCCTGAACGGTAAAACCATCAACAGCTTTGCGGAACTGCGCGCTAAAATCGCCACGACAGAACCGGGCACGGTGGTGAAGCTCGGCCTGCTTCGCGAAGGAAAACCGCTGGAAGTGAGCGTCACGCTTGATAAAAGCACCGCTTCATCGGCTAATGCTGAGCTGATTACTCCCGCGCTTCAGGGGGCTTCGCTAAGCGATGGCCAGCTTAAAGACGGGGCTAAGGGCGTGAAGCTCGACAGCGTAGAAAAAGGCACTCCAGCCGCGCAGGTTGGGCTGCATAAAGGCGATGTAATAATTGGTATAAACCGCGAGCGTATCCGCACGATTGCAGAAATGCGCAAAATCCTGGAAAGCAAACCTGCGCTAATCGCCCTTCACGTTGTGCGTGGCGAAAATAGTATCTATTTGTTATTGCGTTAATTTGGTCAGTAATCGGACATCACGAGTACGATGTCCGATTAACTCATGCTATTCTGCGTTCGGTTTTCTCACAGACTAATTCAAACCCATGTTTCTGAAGATTTTACGATCGGTGGCGATCGGCCTGATTGTGGCGGCTATTCTGTTGGTTTCTTTACCTTCATTACGCCAGCACATTACGCCGCTTGCCCCTTCGACGTTCGACAGTGCCGATGAAACACCGCTGAGCTATAACACCGCGGTGCGCCGCGCCGCGCCTGCCGTAGTGAACGTCTATAACCGCAGCGTGGGCAGTAACAGCCATAACCAGCTGGAAATAAAAACCCTTGGCTCCGGGGTGATTATGGACGAGCGCGGCTACATCATTACCAATAAACATGTGATTAACGACGCCGAGCAAATCATCGTTGCCCTGCAGGATGGCCGCGTCTTCGAGGCGCTACTGGTCGGCTCCGATAACCTGACCGATCTGGCCGTGTTGAAAATTAACGCCACCGGCCTGCCGCTCATCCCGATAAACAGCAAACGCCTGCCGCATATTGGCGACGTGGTCATGGCGATCGGCAACCCCTACAACCTCGGCCAGACTATTACGCAGGGTATTATCAGCGCAACCGGGCGTATTGGTCTGAGTCCTTCCGGTCGCCAGTCGTTCCTGCAGACCGATGCTTCCATCAACCATGGCAACTCCGGCGGTGCGCTGGTGAATTCACTGGGTGAGCTGATGGGCATCAACACGCTTTCCTTCGATAAAAGTAACGGCGGTGAGACGCCGGAAGGGATCGGTTTTGCAATCCCGACGCAGCTGGCGACAAAAATCATGGATAAGCTCATCCGCGATGGCAGGGTGATCCGCGGCTATATCGGTATCGGCGGACGTGAGATCACGCCTCTGCATAGTCCGGCAACCGGCATCGATCAGATCCAGGGGATCATTGTTAATGAGGTATCGCCGGATGGCCCGGCGGCTAAAGCCGGCATTCAGGTCAATGACGTCATTATCTCGGTGAACCATAAGCCAGCTATTTCTGCCCTTGAAACCATGGACCAGGTGGCAGAAATTCGTCCAGGATCGGTGATACCAGTGGAAGTCATGCGTGAGGATAAGAAGCTCACTTTGCAGGTCACTATTCAGGAATATCCCGCAGGCAACTGAAGCCCGGCTGACCGGGCTTCAGATTGATGACAAAGCAGAAGACAGCATCCTTTCATTCAGGCGTTAACGTCGATCATCGTCTTAATTTCATTTGCCACGGGAAGCGTCCAGGCTTCCCGGGCGCGCGCCAGCGGCAAACGTCGGCTTATCAAAATATCGGCGTTCAGCCTCTGCGCTTCCAGCGCCGCAATAACCGCAGGCCAGGTGAATTTATAGCGCATCACGCCGTGAATAGTGACTTCGCGTTCTATCACTGCTGACATGGGGAAGCCCCCCACCTGCTCGCCAACACCGATCATTATTGCCCTTCCCCCGGAAAGCAAGCTCAGACAGGCGTCATGGCGCACGGTCTGCACGCCCGTGCATTCCAGCAGCACGTCGTACTGCCGATCGTTATCGACCAGATTACTCAGCGTTTCGGCTCCCAGCTCGTGGGCAATTTTGCGTCGCCCTTCCTGCGGCTCAACCAGCACGATTTCCGTCGCGCCAAGCGTTTTAGCGACCTGAACGGCGAATAAACCCACCGGGCCGCCGCCGGTAATTAACACCCGGGAGCCCAGCCCTATCCGCCCTTTTTGCGCCCCCGCCAGGGCGACCGAAATAGTTTCGACCATCGCCGCCGCGCCGTCGCTAATGGCGTCGTTAACAGCGTGTGCATTGCCTGAAGGAACGCACAGATACTGCTGCATGGCGCCAACGGTGCCCGGCACGCCGAAAAATTTCTGCGTCGGGCAAATATTGTAATTCCCCTGCAAACAATGCTGGCAGCGACCGCAGGGCACCAGAGGATCCACCGATACGCGCTGGCCAACGCGATAGGGAGAAACGCCCTTTCCTACCGCCACGACGGTGCCGCCAAACTCATGTCCCATAATCATCGGCTCGGTAATAATTTCGCTGCCGCAGCGGCCGTCGAAGTAAAAATGCTTATCTGAGCCGCACACGCCAACCGAGCCAATTTTGAGCAGCACTTCCCCGGACTGCGGCTCCGGCACGGCCGTGGTTTGCAGCTCAAGGGTCTCTTTCGCCACCAGGAACAGCGCGCGCTGGCTGTCCGGAATAACTCTTTCAAATTCCATAACGACCTCTTAGTCTGAGTTGAGTTTATTAAGTACCACGCCCGAAGAAGCGATCCTGCGCGAGTTGAACTGCCCGTTGAGCAGACTCAGTTCGATGTCCTCGAGTGTTCGCCCTCGCGTTTCCGGGGCGTATCGCCATACGAAGATCCAGGCCAGCGCGTTAACTGCCGCCAGCGCGCCGAACACGAGGCCGATGCCAAGCGCATCCGCCGTGAAATAAAGCAGCAGGGTAACGAGGAAATTGACGACCCACAGCGCGAAGGAGCATAAAGCCGTACCTTTGCCCCGCACGCCAAGAGGGAAGATCTCGGCGCAGTACAGCCAGGTTACAACCGAGAGACTGCCGCCGTTAAAGGCGAAATATCCCAGCAGGCAGACGAGCACGATGATTTTATGGCTATTGCTCAGCAGTTCCGGCGCGTGGGCGGACCAGGGCAGCAGCATTGACATCAACGCCAACACAAGCACCGCGCCGGGCAGGCCAATCAGCATCAGACGTCGCCGACCCAGCACGTCCAGTAGCCAAATCCCTAACAGAGTGAAAACCGTCAGTACGACCCCGATCCCCACGGAGCCCAGAATGGCCACCGATTTGCCAAACTGCGCCATCACCAACAGGGAAGGGGCGTAATAGATGATGGCGCTAATGCCGGTAGCCTGAGAGAAAATAGCGATCCCCAGACCTGCGACCAGCGCGGGACGCACCCAGGGCTGAAACAGCTCGCGCCAGCTCGACTGCTGGCCCTGATGCAGCCGCTCTATCTCTTCCACTTCCTGCACGGCTTCTTGCTCCGTTCGGCCGACGCGGACAAGAATTTCCCTCGCCCGTTTAGCCTGGCTCTTGCCCACCAGCCAGCGCGGGCTTTCCGGCAGATATAGCATCATCACGATAAAAATCACCGCCGGGATCACCGCCAGCCCGAGCATCCACTCCCAGGCACCGGAGGGGCCAAGCAAATAGCCCACGGCGTAGGCCAGCAGCGTGCCAACGCAGATCATCATCTGGAACAGAACGCCCTGTGCGCCTCGCCGATGGGCAGGTGCCAGCTCGGCGATATACATCGGAACAATCTGCGAAGAACCGCCGACGCCCAGACCAAGCAAAAATCGCATTACAATAAGCATATTCAGGGACGTCGCTAAGGCGCAGCCCAGGGCGAATAAAGCAAACAATATAGAGATGACGATGACGGTTTTGCGCCGACCTAGCCGGTCCGAAAGCGGACCAGTCAGCAGTGCGCCAAAAATCGCCCCAAGTAGCGTGGCGGAGGTGACTACCGACTGCATAAAGGCGTTGCCCGTGATGCCAAAATCCTCACGCAGAAAGAGCAAAGCGCTGGCAATAATGCCTGTGTCATAGCCATACAGCAGACCGCCGATGCTTGCGCCGATGGCGACCAGAAAGCTGTAACGCCTGCCATGGACGTCGGCCGTGGGATAGTTCGATAACTTGTTCATATTAACCTCACAGAAGAATGGTCAGGCTCCCCGGGCCAAATCAAGGCAAAGGGAGGCCCTGCGATAACGGGTATCACGCAAAAGTAAGGATTAAATGGGAGAAAGCGGGCTTCCCACAGGTTCTACTGCGCGCAACGGCGACCGGCTCAGGACGATCATGCGCGATAAAGATCACACCTCGTGGACAGGGATCCTCAAAAGCTGCCCAAGTTTATGGAACGCCTGAGCGTGATACCCCCGCCCCATGGCGCAGTGGTGAGTTGGGCCACAGACGGACCAGTCATCCACGAAAGCGCGCAGCCCTTTGCGGAACCGGAACAGGGCATTGGTATCCCCAAGCTGCAGCGTTTTACCTGGCACAAGTTCACCTTCGGCCAGCACCAGCATGTACTGTCCCTCGGCCCCCTGAGTGACGGAGGCCAACGTTACCGGCCCGATGGCTGGCGTAAACTGCGTTAGAAAACCGCTGCCAGGCTTGCCGTGGAAGACGGGACTCATTTTCAGCAGGGATTTTTCATCTGCGATGTCAGGATCCCCTGCCCCGCTGTGCCCAATGATGCAAAGATCCTGGTTGAAATCCATCGAATACAGCTCAGTCAGGGTCGCGCTGCCAGCCAAAGACTTCATCAGGGTCAGCGCGATCGCCGTCTTGATATCGGCCTCAACCGGACAGGCGATCCCCTGGCGGGTCAGCATAGAAAAAACCGGGTTCGACGCGGAGATAATCTGGTGCATATAGCCGCTGGGCTGCACCTCGAAATGGTTCGACAGCGCAATAAGCCGGTGCTCTTCCACCAGCTTGCTGGTCGCCAGGTAAACCTCAATCATCGAGGTAAAGTGCTGCTCATCCAGATCCTCCGGCAGGCGGAAAACCTCTTTCACCTCCCGGCTCGCCCTCTCGATTTGCTCTTGATCAAAGCCGAGGGCAATATTGGCCGCGATATCTTCCCAGTTCAGATGCTTCACATAACTGCCGAAGGTGCGGAAAATCTGCGTCTCATCGACATTGAGATCCATCATGCCCGGATACGGGCGGCCAAGAATACCGATATTCCCGGACTTCAGACGGCGACAGGCATTGGCCGCGTCGCACCACTGGGTAATCTTCTCATCGAGGATTTTATCTCCTTCGAGATAGCCGGAAACCACCGCAAAAGGATGCTCGAAGCGGCGCAGCACGGCGGTCATTTCGGGCAGTCCGGCGCAGGTGCAGCCTTTGCCCAGCCAGTCGTCGATGGTCAGGGTTCGATCCAAATCCAGCGCGGGCACCGACTGCACATTCAGCAGCACCAGCGTCACGTTACCCAGCGCGCGTACTACCGGCAGCAGGGACTCCGACGAGGCGTAGGTTGTCAGGTGGCAGAAGATAATATCCACATCTTCCGCCTGAAAGCGCAGCCCCGCCTCACTCGCTCTTGTCGGATTATCCACCATCCCGACGGCAACGACGTTGCGCTGCGAGAATTTCTCCAGCAACCGATGATGATGCTCCATTAGCCGCTCTTTCATGCCCGAAAACTGCGGCCAGTACGCTTCAAGACCGATGGCGAGAATGCCAATTTTTGCGCTCATAAAAATACTCCTTTGCGGTTACACAATGCGGGTAGCTGTCACACCTAGCAGACTGGCGAGCTTTTCAAGCGTCGCGCCATGGTGCCCTATGCCAATTGCGCAGTGGTGGGCGGCGCCACCGCGCGACCAGTTTTCGGTGAAGGCTCGAGCGCCACAGGCGAAGCGATAGCGGCTGTTCGTGTTGCCTATATCCAGCACTTCGCCTTCCAGCGATTCTCCTTCGGCGTACTGTAAAATCACCCGGTTATTAACGTCCTCTACCACTGACAGGAAGGTGACAGGCCCGTTGCGCACGCTCATTTGGATCGAGATTCCTTTGCCGGGCTTGCCGTGATAAACCGGCAAAGGCACCAGGCGAACCTCATTTTCAGCCATAGCCGGATGCGCCGGGCCGTCATGCCCCCACAGCACAACGTCATCATCAAAATCAATGCCGTAAGGTTCGGCAAACGAACCTCCGGCATCCAGCAGCGAGAGAATTTTCATCGCGATAACGTTTTTGACTTCGTATTCTCCGGCGACCGGTATATCCCGCCCGGTAAGCAACGTATTGCCGAGAATCAGCGAGGTGACAATGTTTTCATAAACGCTCCCCGACGTGCCTTCGTAGTAGTACGCCAGCGCGTGCAGTTTGTTTTCACGGATCAGGCAGTCGAGGGCGACGGCGGTGCGCGCTGCACGCAGTATCTCCAGTTCATCGCAGCTATCATCAATAACCAGCTTTTCCATGATTTCACGCTGTTTCTCTTCAAGTTGCTTCCCTGACACCTGCTCGTGCCAGCTCAGCAGCTCGCACATTTCCAGAGGCTGGAAACGAACCCCCAGCTTTGCAGAGAGGTTAGTCATGTTTGAATAGACGTCGTACATGCCGTTGTAGTAGTGGCCCAGCACGCCAATTTGCGTCTGTGAAAGCTGCTTTTTCAGGATGAGCGCCTTCAGCCACGCGCGGGTTTCCAGCCAGACATGAGGATCGTTATGCAGCGCCCCAACGATCATTTCCCAGCTGATACCGGCTCGATTAAAGACGTTTGCCAGTTCCGGCGCGCTGCACGCCTGGCAATGCGCCAGCCATTCGCCGGTACGGGCCCCGCGATCGGGCAGATCGCGGATAAAACTGTACGGCAAGGTGCGTTCAGGCTGCAGGGCGAGGATCAGCACCGGCACGTTAAACTGCTGTACCAGCGGCAGTACCGTGGAGCTCAGGGCATAGGTGCTGATGGCGATCACAATGACATCCGGGGAAAATTGCTTAAGGCGCAAGGCCAGCTCATCGCTTTTCTCCAGCGAATCCACCAGCCCGCCGTTCAGCATCCTGAGCGACGCCGTGGAAAGCTGTTCTTCAATTTCCTGCAGATAACCCAGCAGGCGCTGCTCAAGGCCGCTGAACTGCGGCCAGTAGGTATTCAGCCCGATACCAAACAGCGCGGCATTAAGCGTGACGGGTGCGTTCATAAGTTATCTCCTGATGAGGATAAATCGTCTGAGAAAGGAAAATGGCCGCGTCCCGGCCCGCGCTCCTGAAGCGCTCGTCGGCAGTGGCTGGGGGACTGGTGAAAGCTTTTCTGGAAGATGACCGAGAAGTAGTTGCTGTCGCTAAAGCCGCTCACCGCGGCGACTTCCGAGATGGAGAGTTCGCTGTTGCCGAGCAGCGTAATGGCGCGGCACAGGCGGCGCTGCATCTGATAGCGGCTAATGGTCATGCCGGTTATCTGTTTGAAGGCATCACGCACCGAACGCGGAGAAAGCTGGTGCTGCGCGCAAAGGGATTCAAGCTCGAATTTCTCATTCAGCCGCGAGCCGAGGCTGGCGATAACCAGATCGATATCCTGGCGGGCATGAGATACCAGCTTGTCCGGCGCGTAGCGGTGGCGCAACAGAAGCAGCACCAGCTCAAGAAATACCGATTCCATCAGGCGTAAAGAAATCGGGTCCCGCTTGCTGCACTCCCCGGCCAGCCGCTCGACGTGCTGGCGGATCATCGTCAGCGATTCCCGAGTTAATCGCCAGCTACGGCTTTGCTGGTGGGTTTCCGTACCGGGCAGCAGGTTGTGCCAGTCAGTGCCCAGGCGCAGGCGATCGCGGCAAAACAGGATATTGCCCAGCTCAAGGTTATCGACCGACTGATAGTAATGGCTGTCCTGTTGAGTCACATACAGCACGTCGCCGTAAGTAATGCGGTACGGCAGCCCGTTCCAGATGTGTAATCCGTTACCGCGCCAGACGATAACGATTTCATCAAAATCATGGCGATGCAAAGGGAAGATGTCCTGAGGACAACGATGCTCCACCGCCACCGGATGGGCGGCGCTAATGAAGTAATCGCTACGCTTAAGCATTAGGGGTGGCATGATTTTCCCGGTGATAGCTGCAAGATAGAGCCAATATAAGTCAGCCAAAAGCAGCGCCGCCTTAAGAGCCGGGTGGAAATTCGGTCGTAGCTTGACCAAAAAATCAAGAATCAGGCAGGGATTGCAGAAGTTGAGGAGGTGATCACATTTTGATAACAATCAAAAGCGCATTGAGGTGGTGAAGCCTTAAAAAACAACGAGCGGGCAAGGCTGCCCGCTCGTTTATATCATCAGCACATCCAGGCGATTACTTATTAACGAACTCTTCGCCCAGCGCGATATCTTTCTTCAGCGTATCCAGCATACCTTCCAGCGCCTGTTGCTCAAACGCGCTCAGTTGGCCGTAGGACTTATGCTCCTCGATACCGTTCTTACCCAGCAGCAGCGGCTGAGAGAAGAAACGAGCGTGCTGGCCATCGCCTTCTACATATGCACACTCAACGACATTGCTTTCGCCCTGTAGCGCGCGCACCAGCGACAGACCGAAACGAGCGGCAGCCTGGCCCATAGACAAGGTTGCAGACCCGCCACCGGCTTTCGCTTCAACCACTTCGGTACCCGCGTTCTGGATACGTTTGGTCAGATCGGCAGTTTCCTGCTCGGTGAAGGTAACGCCCGGGATCTGAGACAGCAGCGGCAGAATAGTCACGCCGGAGTGGCCGCCAATAACAGGAACTTCGATATCGCCAGGCTGTTTATCTTTCAGTTCCGCAACAAAGGTATTGGAGCGGATGATGTCCAGCGTGGTGACGCCAAACAGTTTATTCTTGTCGTAGACGCCTGCTTTTTTCAGCACTTCGGCAGCGATAGCAACCGTGGTGTTCACCGGGTTGGTAATGATACCGATGCAAGCTTTCGGGCAGGTCTTAGCAACCTGCTCAATCAGATTCTTCACGATGCCGGCATTAACGTTAAACAGGTCGGAACGATCCATACCTGGCTTACGGGCAACGCCTGCGGAGATCAGCACAACATCCGCACCAACCAGTGCTGGCGTCGCGTCTTCGCCGCTAAAGCCTTTGATTTTCACAGCTGTAGGGATATGACTGAGGTCAACCGCTACCCCTGGGGTAACCGGTGCGATGTCATATAGTGAGAGTTCTGAACCTGAAGGCAGTTGGGTCTTGAGTAGAAGGGCAAGCGCCTGGCCGATACCGCCTGCCGCGCCGAGGACTGCAACTTTCATCCTAAACTCCTTATTATGGTTAGCAAAAACGTGCCGTAACTCCATGCGGTGGCGACCATAATCCAGAGAAGGGGTAATTACAATCTTCTCGCTTTCAGACTGCGACACTACGCAATCCTCGTGCGTTACTGCTGCATTTACTCGCCGGGTGGAAACGACGCCTGGGCGCCCGGTCACTACCTGATGTTGTCACATCAACGGCGGTTACATTACACCTTACCGTCGCATCAAAACAACATCATTTTGATAACATTTAGTTTACTTGCCAGCTTATTTACGAGTCGTGACACAGGCATGTTTCTCGATAACGAAATTTGATAAAATTCGTCTCTTTCATAACATTATTTCAGGCTAACGCCCTTTCATGCATTTGCATAAAAATTCATTTAAATGCATAATAATGTTATTCGTTTACCTATACACAGGTGGCTCATGCGTAACTCCTCAAAACAAGAAGAATTGATTAAGGCCTTCAAGTCGCTGTTAAAAGAAGAGAAATTCAGTTCTCAGGGCGAGATCGTTCATGCGTTGCAGAACGACGGTTTTGACAATATAAACCAGTCCAAAGTTTCCCGCATGCTGACCAAGTTTGGCGCGGTACGCACTCGTAATGCAAAAATGGAGATGGTCTATTGCCTGCCCGCCGAGCTTGGCGTACCCACCACCTCCAGCCCGCTGAAGAATCTGGTGCTGGATATCGACTATAACAATGCGGTGGTGGTTATCCATACAAGCCCTGGCGCGGCGCAGCTGATCGCCCGTCTGCTGGACTCATTAGGTAAAGCGGAAGGTATTCTCGGTACCATTGCCGGGGATGACACTATCTTTACGACCCCCGCCCGCGACTTCACGGTAAAAGAACTCTACGAAGCCATTCTCGTTCTGTTCGAACAAGAGCTGTAAGCTTCACGCCTGCCCTACCCGCCGCCATGGCGGGTAATTCTTCTTTATCTTCCTGTTCCTGCGTAATCAACCGTTTCGTTTCATCCTTACAGCACATATCTCCAGTAATCATCTCGCTAAAATATAGTTTGTTCTGTTACAGACCGCACAAATAATCAAATCTCGCCATCCCCTTGATTTCCTTTATTTTTATAAAAATATTAGCACTGAAAATCCATTTTTAATAACTAAAGGTAATAAAAAAACACCCTGTTAACATAAAGTTTCATTGGAAACTGTTAGCAGGGTATTAATTTTTTACGTTATTAGTGTATACTTGATTTTGTGATGAAGGTCACGAAACGATGACCCAAACAAAAGAATACGACGAGGTAAAAATGATGAACATGAAAAACACTTTAGTTACCGCAAGCCTGCTTTCGATGCTTTCCTTTGGCGCTTTTGCTGCCTCATCGGTTGATGCCGATGGTGCACAAAACCTCCAGCCGGTGGGTACCGTTTCCGTAAGCGGTATCGGTAGTTCGCCTATGGATATGCATCAGAAACTGGCGCAAAAAGCGGAGCAGGAAGGTGCATCTTCTTATCGCATCATTGAAGCGCGCTCCGGTGACCAGTGGCACGCAACGGCTGAATTGTATAAATAACATTCAGTGATGTAAGCAGGCCCAGGTAAGCCCTTAGCAACGATAATCCCCCTCAACGGCCCTAAGAACAAAAATCGCAATTTAGCCCTTCCGGCCGTTGGGAAACCTATTCAGGAGTAGACATAATGAAAACCAAATCAACCATCGCCGCCCTTAGCCTTCTGTCCGTTCTCTCTTTTGGTGCTAACGCAGCAGCGCATCAAATTACCAGCGAGCAGACGCAAGGTATGCACTCTTTAGGTAGCATCTCCGTCAGCCAGACAGGTAGCGCGCCGATGGATATGCGTCACGAATTATCACAGAAGGCGACAGAGAAAGGCGCTTCAGCCTATCGCATCACCGAAGCTCGTACAGGTGATACCTGGCACGCCACCGCTGAACTGTATAAATAAACCCTCGTCGTCATGTCCGACGACTTTGCCCCCGTTCGCCGGGGGCTTTTTTATGTCTGTTAAACGCGAATATTAAAGCGGAGCTGCCCTTCCAGCTCCTCTTCCGCTTCGTCAAACAGCAGGATCAGCGCGCCATAACGCCGCCTTTTTATCTCCGGCAGATGAATAAATTCAATCTCCACCGGGAGAGGCAAAATTCCTCCCACTACCACATCCCATAAGCTATCGAGATCGTGGATCTGCTTTTTCTCCAGTGAAAACGCCTGGATAAAATGGCGATAGAACCCCGGCTGATCCTCTATCTCGTTAAAATCAAAAATATATTTTTTCATTTCTGGCACCCCAACAAGGCTTACGCCGTGCCGCCATACGTCTACAGGCCGCCAATATGCAGGGTTTTAACTTCCAGATATTCGTCAAGCCCCAGCACCGAGCCTTCCCGGCCAAGGCCGGACTCTTTCACTCCGCCAAACGGCCCCAGCTCGGTCGATACGGCGCATTCGTTAATGCCGATCATCCCGCTTTCAAGCGCCTGCGAGACGCGGAACACGCGTTGCAGACTTTGCGTATAGAAGTAAGCCGCCAGGCCAAATGGAGTATGGTTGGCTCGCCTGATAACTTCCTCTTCAGTTTTAAAGCTAAAGCATGCCGCCAGCGGGCCAAAGGTTTCTTCCTGCGCCAGCTTCATCTCGTCGTTTGCATCGATGATGACCGTTGGCTGCCAGAAGTTGCCGCCCAGATCGTGGCTTTTGCCCCCCGTCAGCGCTTTGCCGCCTTTGGCTAACGCGTCTTCCACATGCTCGCGGACTTTATCTATGGCAGATTTTTCGATAAGCGGCCCGACAACCACCCCCTCATCCATACCATTACCGACCTTGAGCGCCTTAACCGCTTCCGCCAGTTTGTTGACGAACCGATCGTAAACCCCTTCCTGAATAAAAAACCGGTTCACGCTAACGCAAACCTGCCCTGCATTACGGAATTTATTCGCAATCGCGCCCTTTACGGCTTCATCAATATCAGCATCGTCAAACACAATATACGGCGCGTTACCACCCAGCTCCATCGACACCTTTTTCATGGTTTCAGCAGCGTTACGCACCAGCGTTTTGCCCACGGCGGTAGAACCGGTGAAGGAGATTTTGCGCACCTCGTGACTGACCATGATCGCATCGCTGATTTCCGGGGTGTTGCCCGCGACCGCATTCAGAACGCCATCCGGCACGCCAGCCTGTTTCGCCAGGGCCAGTAAAGCAAAAGCGCAAAGCGGCGTATTGTTGGCAGGCTTGATTATCGCGGTACAACCTGCGGCCAGCGCCGGACCGAGCTTACGGGTCAGCATTGCCAGCGGGAAATTCCATGGGGTGATCGCGGCTACCACGCCAATCGGTTCACGCGTCGCGAGGATCCGCGAGCCGGGTTTGACGGGTGGAATAATTTCGCCATTGGCACGTTTAGCCTGTTCAGCAAACCACTGAATAAAGCTCGCGGCGTATTCAACTTCGCCCTCGGCCTCTTTCAGCGGCTTGCCCTGTTCTGTGGTCATAAGCTGACCCAGCCAGCTTTTATTTTCGATAATGAGCTGGTACCAGCGATAAAGGATCGTTGAACGCTCTTTTGCGGTTTTCGCACGCCATGCCGGGAAGGCATTTGCCGCCGCAGCGATAGCTTCTTCCGTCTCTTTCTTACCGGCTTTCGCCACCTGGGCTACCACCTCGCCCGTCGCCGGGTTCAGCACATCAAAAGTGTTATTAAGCTTGCGCCATTCCCCGTTAACCAGATAGCCGGTATTGAAAAGTTCACTGTCCTGGAGCACCTGAATTGTCATCATTTTCTCCTGTCAGGTATTGCACATCGGGTAAGTATAGATACAAAAAAGCCGACGCATGGGGTCGGCTTCAGGGTACTGGCTATGCGTCTATCAGCGTGTGCTGGTACTTATGCAGCATATCCGTCAGCCTTTTCACCGGCTCGGTAACCTGCAGCGGCGCCTCCCAGATACGGAGTTTTTCCTGGTAAATGTCCAGCTCGCCCAATAGCTTCTCGAAGTAACGACGCCGCTTATCATCACTGGCGGCTGAGGTCACTTTGTCCGCCGTGTTACGAAGCTGTCGATGGAAAGCAGACAAATCGGCATTCACCGGGATAGGCGCGTCGCGCAATCTTTGGTGCGCGATGATAAGCGTCAGCGCCAGACGGTAGCGATCGATATCGCCCGGGAAGGTATTCAACAGCAGGAAAAGCTGCTGATAAAGCGCCGGCAGATGATTTTCTTTACGGCGGCGGCTGTTAGTGGTCAGCGCGGAAACCGCAGCCGATACAAACTGATTAAGCAGCGTGCGCCCGGTACGCTCTTTGGAGTTATCCCGCACCAGCAGAATGACCATCATCGCCAGGAAACAGCCGACGATTTGCCCCAGCGCGTTATCAAGGAAGGTGCTGAAGTGAAAAGTCATCGGGTTATCCAGCACGATAACGTTAATCGTCCCGGCTAGCGCCCCCATCGATCCCAGCCGCCGCTTTTGCACTTCTATACCGATAAAGAAGCCCAGTAGCGCAAGGCTGATACACAGCAACAGCATGCTTTGCTGGGTGGCGGGAATGACAACCAAAAAATAGAGTGCGCCAAGCGGCAGCGCAACCAGCATGCCGTAAAGGAAGTCCAGCGATACCATGCGCGGATTGGGCAGTCGCATCGCAAGGGACGTCACGACGGCAATCATTACCATCGCCCCGCTGCCGGAGGTCCAGCCGGTCCACAGCCAAAACAGGCTGCCCAGCAGGCAAGAAATCGTGGTGCGCCAGAAGTTAATCATCGCATGGTGGCGTTCTGCCGACTGAACCTTGATAACCACTTCGTCCGTCAGAATCTCTTCTTCTACGGCGCTGATACGGGTATTGCTTGTTACGCCATGTTTTAACAGCAGGTAACGCGTCGCGGCACCAACCCAGGTACTGATGGTGACAGGCGTGTGTTTCTCGCCGGAGGAGGAGATGACGCGCCTTAACACTTTCATCTGTTTATGGACATCCGCCGCGGTTTCTACCGGCTTTGCAAACAGTATTCTGAATGCTGGCGAGACAAATTCAGGGCGCGTGTCCTGAATCAGAAACGTTTCACAGGCCTGGGTAATCAGCGTCAGGGAGAGCGTATTTATCGCCTTCAGGCGGCGATTTGCCTGTCCCCAGCGTGCAGATTCGATGTTGAGGTTGCTGCGCATCCCCGCAAGCGCGGTAGTGCGCCGCACCATGCCGCTCCAGGCTTTATCGACCTCTTCTTTATTCCCGTGTGCGATGCAAAGCTGCATCAGCCGATAGTGATCCACCAGCAGGCTATCGAGCTCACGGTCAATTTCCTGCTTGATAGAGCGCGGGGAGAAGAGCAAATCCGCAAGGATAGCGCAGACGATGCCAATAACGATTTCGCTACAGCGCTCAACGGCAAATTGCGGCGTGGTGACCGGATCCATCTGAATGGTGACGACAATGATCAGCGCCGTGTAGCCAGATAAACCCCAGGCGTAGGAGTTCTCCACTTTAACCAGCGAAGAGATCCAGGTACAAAAGCCGGCCCAGATACAGCACACCAGCAGCATCACAACCGGCGCGCGAATCATCGAGGTGATAATGATTAGCGCCGCGACACACCCGATAAATGTACCGATGATACGCAGCATACCGCGATAGCGAATAGCGCCTGAATAGGGTTCACCGCCCGCCGCGAACGCGGGGCCAGCCGCTACCAGCGCAGCGGTTAATACGGCCCAGCGCGGCGTTTCGAGCTGAAAGTGGAAACCCACAAACAGCGCCAGCACGATGGCAAACGCCAGCTTAAATGCAAAGCGCAGATGCAGTCGGGAGATAGAATACATAGCCGCCAGTCTTACCCAAACTCACGCAGGCGATGCATGAATTTCATAAATGCGGAATCGTGCTCGGTATCGCGATCTTTCTCACCGGTGACGACGACCGTAGCCGTGGTGCCTGCCGGATACAGGTTGCCCTGCTGCTCATCCAGACGAATACGTACCGGCACGCGCTGTGCGAGGCGAACCCATTCAAGGTTGGAATCCACGGTTGCCATGCCTTTTGCATCGCTGGTGCTGCTGGCGTTAGTGACGCCGGCTGAGATGCTATCTACTGTGCCGCGTAATACACGGTTGCTGCCCAGCGGCGTTATTTGCACGCGATACCCCGGGCGGATCCCTTCAAGCTTGGTCTCTTCCATATAGGCAAGAATGTAGAAAGAGTGCTGTTTCACCAGCGCCACCACCGGCGAGCCACGAGTAATAAACTCGCCGCCGTGCACGTTCAGGTTGGTCACCCAGCCATCTGCCGGTGCGCGAACAACGGTACGTTGCAGATCAAGCTGCGCCAGGTCGCGCGTTGCCTCAGCTTTTGCCTGCTGGTGCAGCACGGTTTGCAGCACGTTATTCGATTGATCGATCTCTTCGCGCGACATCGCCTGAATGCCAAGCTTGTTACGGCGCCCGGCTTCACGGCGTTTTTCACTCGCCAGCGCCTGATAATAGGCAACGTCTGCCTGCGCCTCTTCCAGCGCCTTTTGATAGCGCGGCTGGTCGATTGTAAACAGCACCTGGTCTTTTTTAACTAACTGGTTGTCATGCACGTTTACGGCAGTAATCAGCCCGGAAACGTCAGGAGCGATCGCGACAACGTCCGCGGTAAAACGGGCGTCACGCGTCCAGGGTGATTCGGTGTAAAACACCCAGGCGCGGAAGATAGCGATGAAGGCCACCAGCACCAGAATCAGCGTGATGGCGGTACGGATCATTTTTCTTGTAAGTGTTTTCACATCAACCTCAAACAAACAGCTGCGAGATCAGATAAAACAGGCAGCAGTACAGCGCTGTATTGAATAATGCCGGATGCCAGACAAAATCATAGATACCCGTAGGGGTAAGCAAACGGCGCACCAGCCAGAAAGCCGCCAGTGAAACGATCAGCTCAAAGAATATCGGTGGAAAGGAAAGACCGAATATCACGATAACTGGAAATAAACTCATGTTAACCTTGTTAAGGACAGTGCAGGCGACACAGGCCCTGGATGGTTATCCGCGACTAAAGGATTGCCGGGAACGGCAGACGAGAACGCGGGTTTGGGCTGTGTTAATAATAATATATTAACGTAACTGTTACCTTGTTATCTATAATATGTGATCTAAATCACTTTTAACTCAGAGTGAACAATGGAAAGACTTAAGCGCATGTCGGTTTTTGCCAAAGTGGTCGATCTCGGCTCTTTTACCGCCGCCGCAAGGCAACTGCAGATGAGCGTATCGTCCATCAGCCAGACGGTTTCCAGGCTTGAAGACGAGCTGCAGGTAAAGCTGTTAAACCGCAGCACCCGCAGCATTGGCCTTACCGAAGCGGGTAAAATTTACTATCTCGGCTGCCGCAAGATGTTACATGAGGTTCAGGAGGTGCATGAGCAACTCTACGCCTTCAACAATACCCCCATTGGCACGCTGCGAATCGGCAGTTCTTCAACCATGGCACAGAATGTGCTGGCAAATATGACTGCGGATATGCTCAAAGAGTACCCAGGACTCAAGGTTAACCTGGTGACCGGCATCCCTGCCCCGGATTTGATTGCAGATGGTCTCGACGTGGTGATTCGCGTGGGCGCGCTCCAGGACTCCAGCCTGTTTTCAAAACGACTCGGGTCGATGCCGATGGTTATCTGCGCCTCGAAAAGCTACCTGCAGCAAAATGCCATACCGGAAAAACCGGCCGATCTGGCAAACCATTCATGGCTGGAATATAGCGTGCGTCCTGATAATGAATTTGAACTCATCGCCCCGGAAGGCATCTCCACGCGTATGCTTCCACAAGGCCGTTTTGTGACAAACGATCCGATGACGCTTTCACGCTGGCTGAAAGCCGGTGCCGGGATCGCCTATGTACCACTGATGTGGGTGATCGATGAGATCAACAACGGTGAGCTGGAGATCTTATTCCCCCGCTACCAGTCGGATCCGCGGCCGGTATATGCGCTCTATACCGAAAAGGACAAACTGCCGTTGAAGGTGCAGGTGTGTATTAACTATCTGACGGAATATTTTGTGAAGGTGGCACAATTGTACCAGGGCGTGCGAGAAAGCAACGGACGCGGAGAAAACGGCCGGGTTTAATTGCTGACAAAGAAGGAAAAAGCGTGGTTTTTCCTTCTTTGTGGTTATCTGCTGAAAATCAATACATTGATTTTACAGTTAATTTTTTGGGCGATCTCTTTCAGGGTTTCATCAGTATGAGGTTGGGCACCTGTCTACAGCCGAGTTTAACCCGGCCGTTCAGTTTTATGCAGTACCGCCAACGGTGAGATTATCGACCTTAAGCGTTGGCTGGCCAACGCCTACCGGCAGACTCTGGCCTTCTTTGCCGCAGACGCCCACGCCGTGATCCAGCGCCAGGTCGTTGCCGACCATAGAAATTTGCTGCATGGTTTCGATCCCGGAGCCAATCAGCGTCGCACCTTTCACAGGTTTGGTGACTTTACCCTTTTCAATCAGATAAGCCTCTGAAGTCGAGAACACGAACTTACCGGAAGTGATATCCACCTGGCCGCCGCCGAAGTTTGGCGCATAGATGCCGTATTCAACGGACTCGATAATTTCCTGCGGCGTGGATTTACCTGCCAGCATATAGGTGTTGGTCATGCGCGGCATTGGCAAATGCGCGTAGGACTCACGACGGCCATTCCCCGTTGGCGCAACGCCCATCAGACGTGCGTTTAGCTTATCCTGCATATAGCCTTTCAGGATGCCGTTTTCGATCAGCACGTTGTACTGGCCCGGCACGCCTTCATCGTCAATGGCGACGGAGCCGCGGCGATTGGCCATGGTGCCGTCATCCACTACGGTGCATAGCTCAGAGGCAACGAGCTGCCCCATCTGACCGCTGAATACAGAGGTGCCGCGACGGTTAAAATCGCCTTCCAGGCCGTGACCAACCGCCTCATGCAGCAGCACGCCTGGCCAGCCCGCACCGAGCACCACCGGGAACATACCCGCCGGTGCCGCAACGGCGGATAAAGTGATGAGCGCCATACGCACGGCTTCTTTCGCCCATGCATCGGCACGAACTTCGCCATCGATAGTTTCGAGGAAATAATCATAGCCAAAACGACCGCCACCGCCGCTGGAGCCGCGTTCGCGCTTGCCGTCTTCTTCGACCTGAACGCTGACAGATAATCGCACCAACGGACGAACGTCTGCGGCAAGGGTGCCGTCAGTTGCCGCCACGAGGATTAATTCATAAACGCCCGTCAGGCTGGCGGTAACTTCCTGAACGCGAGCATCCGCCGCACGCGCTACGCTATCGACTCGCTTAAGAATGTCGAGCTTCTCTTCCCGGGTCATGCTCTGCAGAGGATCGGCGCTGGTATACAGCGCGCTGTGCTCTACCGCACCGAGCGTGCGGGCGCGACCGTCGCCCTGCTCACGAACAATGCTGCGCGCCGCGTGAGAGCTTTGTTCCAGCGCCAGCAGGCTGATTTGATCGGCATAAGCAAAACCGGTTTTCTCGCCGCTAACGGCACGGACCCCGACGCCCTGATCGATGTTGTACGAACCATCTTTAATAATGCGGTCTTCTAATACCCAGGATTCGTGATAACTGGACTGGAAATAGAGATCCCCATAGTCGAGCCGACGCTCGGACAACTGGCCGAGAATGGAAAACAGATCTTGATGGGTTAAGCCATTCGCAGACAGCAACTGCTCACTTACCAGGTTCAGACTCATCGTTTGCATACTCTTCATTGTCTATCGATTGGGGATATCTATTGAGCTTGCGGCAATTCACTGCCCGCGTCAAATCACTTAGCTTTGTTCACGCGCGGCTGGCGCAGCACTTCGTTAATTTGTGGATTATCTACCGGGCCGGTGATGTGATAGCGCAGGACGGAGATTTTACTCCATAGCGGTCCAAGCACCTTGCTGGCGGCGAATACCGCAGCACCCACAATAGGGTTGATCGCAAAGGCTGTCGCAACGCCAACCGTCGCGGAAATTTCCGGGGCGACCACGGCCTCCATGTTGAGCCGACGAGCGACTAAATCCACCGAACCTTTTATGGCTATATCTGCTTCCAGCCCGTCCACCAGCGTGTCATCGGTATGCAGCACGCCATCTTTTATCCATGCCGTGCTGCGGATGGAGTCGAAGTAGAAGCCGTCGCCAAAGGTATCGCTGAAGTCAAAACGCAGCTTACGCATCAGCGCATCGATGCTTACCAGACGCAGCAACTGGCCCGCATGTCCTGTACCCAGATCGGTGATTTGTCCTTTACCCAACCGGGTATGCAGAATGCCGTTCAGGGAAGCTTCCTCTGGTCTCCAGGGCACATCGCGCCAGTGTAAATCATAATCCGCATCTAACGAGGAACCCTGAATGGGCGTTTTCACGCCAAAAAAGTTAGTGGCCGCATCCAGCTTGCTGGCTTTCAGCTTGCCTTTCAGGGAGGTACGCGTTTCCGTCGGGCTGTTCACCCATTCACCGTCCCCGGTCAGGCGTGCAAAACCGGTATCGACCAGCGCATTGCTGAGTTTCAGAGTATCGCCTTTGATGGCTACGTCGCCGTCAACACGGCCATATTTTTGCCCCCACAGCCAGCACTCGGCGCAGCGCAGCTGCACGTCAGGCCAGTCGCGGAAACCGATCGCCTCCTGAACAGGCGCAAGAGACGTGCCGCTCGGCGGAGTGGATGAGGTAGCAACAGCGCTCCAGTCAGGATTGAAATACAGGTATTTAATCGCAGCCTGCCAGGGGGCGTTATCAGGCATATTCAGCGTGGCGTTAATTTCACGGCCCTGAGCATTAACCTGCGTGCCGGTTGGTGTGGCGTGCGAAACCAGACTGAGGTTGTTCCACTGCTGCCCGGCAAGCGTTAAAGAAGGCGTTCTGAGCGTAATATCGGACGGGAAGGCTGCCGAATCGCCAACGCCTGAAACTGCGCCCTGGCTGAACAATGCCAGCCACTGCGCGCCGTCCATAGCCGGAAGGTCCAACTCCACCCCCGGTTGTTCAGGCAGGGGGGGAGTGCTATGACTGTCCGTCGCCCAGATAGCACGTTCGAGCGTCAATTTTTTGTTCAGTAACCAGCGGCTGGAAAAACGATTTGTTGCGCCGGCGCTGCCCGTCAGATTAAAGCTATTAAGGTTACCTTTCACCGCCACCTTTAACGGCAGCGGCTGCCCGGCAGACTTATTCGCTGGCGCAGGTAAGTGACTACTCACCTCCTTCAGATCCGCATCCAAATCTACGTTGTAGCTGGCGCTGCCGCGATAAGGCAGCGTTATGCCCACCACGCTACTCCAGGACGCGCTACCGCTCAGCGCCTTATTCACCTGTTGCGGTAAGACGTCCAGCTTATTGAGCCGCCAGTCACCGTTCAGATTAACGCCAATCTGGTAATTTTTTTCGCCCGTTTTAGTATTAAAATCAATAGCTACCGGCTGATTAAACCAGGTCGCCCGCAGCGGCTCGCTTTGCAGATCGCCATTCACAAAACTGAACTTGCCGCTCAGATTCTTCAGCGTGGTGGATAGCGGCTTTATCAGCAACGTGTTGTTGTTAAGCACCACATCGCCTTTCGCCGTCGTCATCTTGCCGTCCAGCGGAATATCAAGATGTAAGCGAGCATTCACATCGCCGCCGATCTGGAGTTCATCAAGGGCTGCGGCCAGTGAATCCTCAAGCGGTGTTGCTTTAAAATATGGCCCGACAGCGCTTCCCGGCCCGGCGATATCAGCATCAACCAGCAGCTTCTCTTTGGAATAGTCGGGGATAATGGCGGTAAGATTACGCCCGGTAATGCCGCCAAGTTTTACCTCATCGCTCTTCATCCACAGGCCATCGTTGATGAAATCCAGCTCTATATTCAGCTTTTCCAGCGCAGGCCAGCCCGGCTGGAAAGCAAATGTGGCGTTGCGCAGCGGAACCAGCACTTCAAACTGCCCTTCGTTGTGCTTATAAGGAAACAGATGCGGGTTGCCGCCGTAAACCAGGGTGGCGTTTTCTGCCTGCCCGCCCTGAATGGCCCCGCTCAGGTAGTCGACCAGCGCTTTGCCCATCAGGTTTTCGGGAAAATAGCGCCAGGCGTCTGCGCCATTATCGGTGTTGATGCCCGCGAGGATGCTCAGCCACGGATCGCCCCTGGAGGGCTGAAAATAGCGGAAATCGCCACGTGCCCAAACCGAGCGCGCTTTCACATCCAGATCTTTACCATCAAGCTGGAAACCCGCGGCATCTTTTCGCCACTCAAGCGTGGCTACGCCTCTTTCAACTTCAAGCGGCGCGCGGAATACCGTCTTATACGGCATTTTTGCATCGGTTATCTGAGCGTTGAGCTGACCGTGCTCCAGGCTGCCGGTAATGGATCCCGAGAAATGTTCGGTACCCGGCAACATTTTCCACTGATCCCAACTGACATCCTTCCAGCGTCCCTGCATGCGCGTTTTTTCGGTTTGCTGCAGCGGGATATCCACCGCCAGCACATCAATGTGCCCGCGTGGTTTCAGTGCATTCCAGATTTCGCCCAAATCAGGAGAAATTTTGGCCGCAACCGGCAGCAGGCCATAGAAGCTTTCCAGTTCCATATTCGTTGCGCGCACGCGTAACTCTTCGCTGCGTTTACCCGCCTTGCCGCCGACATCCTGCGGGTTGCGCCACGCAAGGCTAAGAGAACCCTTCGGCCAGGTTTTATCATCAAGCGTGATATTGGTAGATGGAATGGCAAGGTTCCAGCCCGTGGCGGAACGATTCACGCGGGCCACTAAGTTATCAACCGATAAGTGGTGGTTTGTCGGATCGCCTTTCCAGCTTGCCCCGCCCTGTTTAAGCCAGATATCGCCGCCCGCAATGTCTCCGCCTTTAATCTCCATCCAGGCTTCAAGGCTAAATTCGGCGTCCTGCAAATCGACGTTATCCTGCATCCAGCGGCCCAGCCAGGGCTTAACGTCAACGCGGTCGGCCTGCAGCCATACCTTACCGGTATTGAGGATGCCATCATCATCACGCAGATCCATCCTGACGTTTGCCAGGCCATGCTGGCCCGTGAAGCTCGATAAGCTCACCTGCCCTTCAGCACGGTGACGATTTTTAGAGTTCAGCCAGGTGAGCTGGGGAATGGAAAGTTCGGCGCGCTGCCCGGAGAGGGTCAGAAAGCTAAGGGAGCTGTCGCGCAGATCGAAGTGATCGAACTGGCGCAGAAAGAGATCGTTGATTTTGCCCGACTCAAGCTGTCCATCGCTGCTGTTGCGGCTAAGCGGGGTATTGGTGCGCATGTGCAACTGGTAAAAGGTAAGATCGCGGAACTGCCAGCGGGCGTGAAGCAGACTTTGCCAGACGTCCAGCGCCAGCGTAATGCGTTTAATGCTTAACTCGCCGCCGTCCTTAAGGCCGGCTTTGATGTCACGCACGTCAAGCGTGGGGCCGAAGTTCTGCCAGCTTGCCTGGATATGACTGGCATCCACCGGCGTGCCCGTCATGGCTTCAATCTTTTCCAGCAAAGCCGGACGCCAGGCATTGAGGTGCGGCA
Organism: Buttiauxella sp.; assembly: GCA_032051265.1. Lineage (GTDB taxonomy): Bacteria > Pseudomonadota > Gammaproteobacteria > Enterobacterales > Enterobacteriaceae > Dryocola. Next base: position 21,169 of record DAMBYU010000004.1, on the reverse strand, counting down.
AAATAAGCCGCATACCGCTTACCAGCAGTGCGACGATAACAATCAGCGTTGCGCCTGTGAGCAGCAGAATGCCGGGCAGTCGCCTCACATATCTCTCCTTGTCAGCCTCGCGGCTCGGTACCTCAAAAAGTACAACCCGTGTATGGGTTACATCATAACGACGTCAAACTGCTCCTGATTATAGAGCGGCTCGATCTGTACTTTTACCTGCTTGCCGACAAAGATTTCCACCTCTGCCAGCGCGTGCGATTCTTCGCTTTTCAGCGCTTCGCCAACCGCCGGGGAGGCATAAACCAGGAAGCGGTCGGAGTCATAAGCATGATGAACACGCACGATTTCGCGCATAATTTCATAGCACACCGTTTCCACCGTTTTCACCGTGCCGCGCCCGTGGCACGTCGGGCAACCAGCGCACAGCACATGCTCCACGCTTTCGCGGGTACGCTTGCGGGTCATCTCAACCAGACCAAGCTGCGAGAAGCCGTTTACGCTGGTTTTCACGCGGTCTTTATTCAGCGCCTGTTCCAGAGAGTGCAGGACGCGACGACGATGGTCTTCATTACTCATATCGATAAAATCGATGATGATAATGCCGCCAAGGTTACGCAGCCGCAGCTGGCGGGCGATGGCCTGTGTGGCTTCGATATTGGTGTTAAAAATAGTATCGTCGAGGTTGCGGTGGCCGACAAATGCCCCGGTATTGATATCCACGGTGGTCATCGCTTCGGTTTGATCGATAACCAGATAGCCGCCCGATTTCAGCTCGACTTTTCGCTCAAGCGCCCGCTGAATTTCATTCTCAACGTCAAAGAGATCGAAAATCGGCTGACGGCCGCTGTAGTGCTCGATTTTGCTGGTCATCTCCGGCATGTATTCGGCGGTAAATTCCAGCAGCATGTCATAGGTCAGACGGGAATCGACACGAATTCTGTCCAGCGCAGCATCAGCAAAATCACGCAGTACGCGCTGCGCCAGCGCAACTTCGCCATAAAGCTGGCAGCGCGTTTTATTGCGCTTTTTACGCTCGCTGACTTTGGTCCAGACGCGTTTAAGGTAAGCGGCGTCAGAAGAGAGATCTTCCTCGCATACGCCTTCAGCAGCGGTACGAATGATAAATCCGCCCTGCTCATCGCACCAGGTGCTTACCACACGTTTCAGACGATCGCGCTCCTCTTCGCTTTCGATGCGTTGAGAAACGCCGACATGCGAGGCACCCGGCATAAATACCAGATAACGGGAAGGCAGAGTAATGTCCGTAGTGAGACGCGCGCCTTTAGTGCCCAGCGGATCTTTGACCACCTGCACCATAAGATCCTGGCCCTGGCGAACCAGCTCGGAAATATCGCGTACGGTGAAGTTTTTACGCTCCTCACCCGCAACGCATTCGGTGTGCGGCATGATGTCGGAGGCGTGAAGAAACGCTGCCTTATCAAGGCCAATATCTACAAATGCCGCCTGCATCCCCGGCAGCACCCGGCTAACACGACCTTTGTAGATATTCCCTACGATCCCACGACGCGCTTCGCGCTCAATATGGATCTCCTGCAGTATTCCGCCGTCAATATAGGCTACCCGCGTTTCTGAAGGGGTAACATTGACCAGTAATTCAGCCGTCATCTTTTCCTCGTCCATCACACAATGCGTGAAAATTACTCAGTAGTTCATATGTTTCTACCAGCGGCAGGCCGACAACGGCATGGTAACTGCCGTTTATCTTCCTGACGAAACAGCCACCCACTCCCTGGATGCCGTAGGCTCCTGCTTTGTCCATAGGTTCACCAGTGGCAATGTAATCGGCGATATCCTGTTCTGATAAGCTTCGGAACGTCACGTCTGTCATCACCAGACAATCGAGCACCGACCGGCTATCCGCCAGCGCCACCGCCGTCATTACCTGATGTTGATGCCCGGAGAGTAATCGTAGCATCTGTGCCGCATGTTCTTGATCGCGCGGTTTTTCCAGAACTTCACCGTTGTAGATAACAATCGTATCCGCACCTAACACCGGTAAATCCTGCGGAGCCAATGCGACCCCCGCCTGCGCTTTGTCTCGCGCCAGGCGTCGGACATACTGCTCTGCGCTTTCATGGCTCAGACGCTGCTCTTCAACATCCGTCACGATACGTTCAAAAGCTACGCCCAGCTGGGAGAGAAGCTCCTGGCGACGCGGCGATCCAGAGGCGAGATATAAAGATGTCATTTTTACCCTTACTGCACGGCGAATTGCTGGCGAATTTTTCGCATCAACAGGAATATCCACGGCCAGAGCACGCCGTTCACTACACTACTCCAGAACACTTCCGGCCGGAAGGAGACGTTAATCACCAGAAACTCGGACCAGAAAACAATAACATCAGCGACCAGTGACAAAAGCATCACCACCAGTGCCTGTTGCCAGAGTGCGAGGTTGCGGAACAGTTGATATTTTAAGGCAGCCAGGTAGGCGACAATACTCAGTGACAGGGCGCGAACGCCCAGCGTGGAGCCACTTATCAGATCCAGTATGGCACCCATGATAAAACCTGTGCCCACATTTACGCGATGGGGTAAGGCGAGGATCCAGTACAGCAGGATCAATAATACCCAGTCCGGACGATAGACTTTCATGTCGTCCGGCCAGGGCATGACCTGCAATAACAGGGCCACCAGAAATGACAGACAGATAACCCAGCGGCCCTGGCTACGATAGCTTCCCACTACTGGCCTCCCTGGGTGCCATTTGCAGAAGAAGAACTCCCTTCGGCAGGCGTCTGCGGCATACCGGTGGCCGGCGGTGGCACTGGTGCCGGCGGCCCGACTGAACCAGCCGGCGGTAATACCTGCGGCATCATCTGCATCAGGCGTTCATTCGCCACGCGATGCACCTCTTCAGGCTGCATTGGCGTTTTGCCTTCGCGATCCGCCCCCCACAGCAGGAGTAGATAGCGCAGACGCTGCAAACCAGCCGTAGGACGAGCCTGAATCACGGTGTAGGCGCGCTGGGTATCGAGCTTCACGGAAGAAACGACGCCCACCGGATAACCTTCCGGGAAGCGACCGCCCAGGCCTGAAGTCACAAGCACGTCCCCGACACGGATATCCGTATTCGCCGGCAGATGTTCCAGCTGGAGATCGTCAGTACAACCGTTGCCGGCTACAATGACGCGAATATCATTACGCAGCACCTGAATCGGCAGCGCATGGGTCGCATCACAAATCAACAATACGCGGCTGGTAAGCTTCGCCACGGCAATAACCTGGCCTACGACGCCTTTGTCACTGATAACGGGCTGGCCTTCGTAAACACCGTTGACGCTGCCTTTATCAATGACAACCTGGTCACTGTAGGGATCGTTTACCGTAGAGATGACCTGCGTCACCATCTTCTGCTCGTCCTGTCGCAACGGTGAGCCGAGCAATTCGCGCAGACGCGCGTTTTCCTGGCGGTACTGGCCCAGCATCAGCAATTCGCTGTTTTTCAGGATCAGTTCCTGGCGCAACGCACGGTTTTCAAGCTCTAACTGGTCACGGGAGGCGAGCGTTTGCGACACGCTGTCAAGTAACTCACGGGGTCCATTGGAGACAAAATAGAAAGGGCTGACGGCAGTATCCATATACGTTCGGATCTGGCTGAACGTACCAAGGCGGCTGTCGGCGATAATGACACCTATCGCCACCAGCAACGCCAGAATCAGGCGAAACTGCAGCGACGGGCCACGGCTAAAAATGGGCTTCATAGGCTATGCGTATTCCCAGGCCAACAAGAAGGGGCAGCCATAGACTCCCCCTTACCTGCGGCTGATTACTCTTCGCTGAACAAGTCGCCGCCGTGCATGTCGATCATTTCCAGTGCCTTGCCACCGCCACGGGCTACGCAAGTCAATGGATCTTCTGCAACTACTACTGGAATGCCGGTCTCTTCCATCAGCAGACGGTCGAGGTTACGCAGCAAGGCGCCGCCACCGGTCAACACCATACCGCGCTCGGAGATGTCGGAAGCCAGCTCTGGCGGACACTGTTCCAGCGCAACCATGACCGCGCTAACAATACCCGTCAGCGGCTCTTGCAGCGCTTCGAGAATTTCGTTGGAGTTCAGAGTGAAACCACGTGGAACGCCTTCAGCCAGGTTACGGCCACGAACTTCGATTTCACGAACTTCATCACCCGGATAAGCAGAACCGATTTCATGCTTGATACGTTCAGCCGTTGCTTCACCAATCAGGGAGCCGTAGTTACGGCGCACATAATTAATAATGGCTTCATCGAAGCGGTCACCGCCGATACGAACAGAAGAAGAGTAAACCACGCCGTTCAGGGAGATAACGGCCACTTCAGTAGTACCGCCGCCGATATCCACAACCATAGAACCGGTTGCTTCAGAAACCGGCAGGCCGGCACCGATAGCCGCAGCCATTGGCTCTTCAATCAGGAATACTTCACGTGCGCCAGCACCCTGAGCGGATTCGCGGATTGCGCGGCGTTCTACCTGCGTTGCGCCAACCGGCACGCACACCAGCACGCGCGGGCTTGGGCGCATGAAGCTGTTGCTGTGGACCTGCTTGATGAAGTGCTGCAACATTTTTTCAGTCACGAAGAAGTCGGCGATAACGCCATCTTTCATTGGACGAATAGCCGCGATATTGCCAGGCGTACGGCCCAGCATCTGTTTTGCGTCATGACCTACGGCAGCAACGCTTTTTGGTGAACCGGCACGATCCTGGCGAATGGCCACGACGGAGGGCTCATTCAGTACGATGCCTTGTCCTTTTACATAAATCAGGGTATTCGCGGTACCCAGGTCAATGGACAGGTCATTGGAAAACATGCCACGAAATTTTTTCAACATACTAAAGGATAATCCTGAAAGCTGGGGCGGAAACAAAATCCGCTTACTTTACCAACCACACGCTGCAGCGACAAGGCGCATAAATGTTCTGCAACGGTGAAAATTTGTGCAGTTTACTTTACCTGTTACACCTAAGAAACATTGGTTCGCAAACCGCTCGGGAAGTGAACAAACGCTGTAGAGTAAACGAACAAGGCTAAGTAGCAAACCGATACATTAAACGCTGCGATATTCTGGCCGGCAGACATATGCGTCCCCATGAGATGCAGCGCGCGTTATTCTACGTGAAAACTTGATAAACGGCAGGTTAAACCGAGTATCTTTGAGAATATTTTTTCACGTTACTGTCCAGAGGCGCTGAGGCGGCAAAGAAATCACCCTGAGCGCCACTCACCCCTTTCTCAACCAGGGTCTGCCATTCGCCACGCTTTCTGACGCCCGTGGCAAAAACTTGCGTTTGTGTTCCATTACAGGCCTCAACGAGACTCTGTACAAATAACTGATTTTCGGTTCGCTTCTCAATGTTCCTTACTAGTCCTGGATGCAGCTTAATAAGCTCTACATTCAGCGCCTTGATATAGGTTGTACTCACGACGGTTAACCCGGCCTGGACAACCGCAACACGAACGTCCAAAGCCTTTATTAAACGAATAACCGGTTGTAACCGGCTGATGTGTTGACAAACATCTGCTTCTGCAAGTTCAAAAATAATTCGTTTACGCAGCGATTTTTCACATTGCATCAGCACATCCCTGAGCCAGCGCTGAAAAGGCACGCGAACCAGCGAGTCGACGGTAATCTGAATAGCCAGCGTCTCTTCCGGCCAGAAGCTAATAAGAGGAAGGGTGCGCGTTACCAGCTGGCGATCGTACTGCTCGAACAAACCGAACTGCCTTACCATCGGCATATACTCAGCCGAGAGGACTTCGTGTTCACCATCAAAGATACGGCACATGATTTCGCGATGATGGGTATAACCGTTGCGCATTACCGCCGGCTTTTGATAGAAGCGTGGACCGCCGCGTCGCAGCGCCTGCTCAATAAGCGTACGCCATTTAACGTTTCCGCGTCCTTTCTCAGGCAGCTTATCGTCATACACCGACCAGCTATTTGCGCCCTGCAAAGAGGCGTTGCGGGTTGCCACCTCAGCACTCTCCATGACCTGCTCTTTGGTTTGCCCGCTGCGCCATGCGCAAATACCAATATGCAGCATGTCATTACGATCTAACATGCGGGTCGGCGGCAGAGTATCTACGGCTGTCAGCAGCTGGCTGGCAATGCCATCGGCTTCTTTCAACGTACGGTGCGGCAGCAGGACCGCAAAATCGCTACGAAAATAGCGCGCCAGCAAGGCGCCTGGGTAGCGCATCACAAAGGTCGACAGCATATTAATCAGCGTAAAGAGGTACTCTTCCACCGCGGAGCGACCCCAGGTGTCGTGGAGGGTGTCAAAATCAGGCAGGCGGACAATCATTACCACGCCATAGGCGCCAACCTGCTCCTGATCTTCAAGCAGCATCGCCAGTTGATTGTCGAAAAACAGACGATTATTAAGCCCGGTTTTTGCATCCTGTGCGGCGAAAGCGCGAATCAATGTGTCCATTCTACTGCGCTGCTCGCTCGCGTTTTGTAAATCAGAAAGCAGGACGTCAAGGGCGCTGCTGGCACGGGTTGGCCATTCAAGCACCGACCCCCGCACATCTGCGCTGCGCTCGCCGTTAAGAATTCTGGTCGCACGGTTTTCCAGCAACTCTTCTCCCGCAAGCTGTTTTTTTATCCAGCCAACAGCAAAAAATAGCACCAGGATCATGAAACCAATGGCGACGGTAAGCGGCACGGTGTTAAACAGGGAGTTGTAATAATATGCCACGGGATCGCGGAAAGTCAGGCTGACGAACATGCCAGGATGCTTCATCAACTCAACCGTTACGCTGCGATAACCGTATTGAGCGCCCTCAGGGTGATAGAGCTGTTTCAGTTCATGTTCGTACACCACTTTGTCACCCAGCCTGAGATGAATTTCAGTGATATCAACGGGAACCATAATTTCATTGAGACGCGCGAGCAAAATTTGCGGGGAAGAGATGACCAGCTCATTATCAATAATGGTGGCAACGGACAGCACTCGCTGGTTAACTTTTTCATGCGCCGCGTTAAAAAAGCTCAGCGAGCAGCCGATAAGCGTTACAAAGATCGCGAACCCGGTTAGCAAGGTCATGAAAGCAGAAAGTTTCGTCGTTAATCGCATCCCTGTGTTAACTCCGTATGAGGAAGATTGCCGCCTTAAGCCGGGCCATGACTGACGCGGCATTACATAGCAAAAGACCTTGCCTGGCAAATACCCACAGACAAAATATCGCTATTTAATGCAGAAAACGGATGCGACACGCCAGTTAGCGAGTATAGACCCCCGGGAGTTGTTTCCCATAATAAGCCCCGCTTGTGACGGCCCCCGTGGCCCAAATTTCAATTTTTTGTGACATATTCGCCGGGATGCCACTTCTCCGTCATGCTTAGTGAAAAGCCCCGATGGAGATTGCCATGAAGAAGATTGCTCACCTTACTGAAGCGGACGTTACGCCAGAATCCGTTTTTATGCTCAAGCGCCGTCAGGTGCTTAAAGCGCTGGGCATCAGCGCGGCGGCGCTCTCCCTCCCGCATACGGCTGAGGCGGACATTCTCTCGTGGTTCAAAGGCAACGACCGCCCACCTGCCCCCGCAGGTAAACCGCTGACCTTCAGCCAGCCCGCCCGGTGGCAGACAAAACTCCCCCTGACCCCGGAAGATAAGGTCACCGGCTATAACAACTTTTACGAGTTTGGACTGGATAAAGCCGATCCGGCAGCCAATGCGGGCAGCCTGAAAACCGATCCCTGGCAGGTGAAAATCAGCGGCGAGGTGGCCAACCCCATAACCCTCGATCTGGACGACCTCTACAAACGTTTCCCGTTAGAAGAGCGCATCTACCGTATGCGCTGCGTGGAAGCTTGGTCGATGGTGGTGCCGTGGATTGGCTTCCCGCTCAGCAAACTGCTGGCGCTTGTCGAGCCGACCAGCAATGCGAAGTATGTCGCCTTTGAAACGTTGTATGCCCCTGAACAGATGCCAGGTCAGGAAGATCGCTTTATTGGCGGCGGCCTGAAATACCCTTATGTAGAAGGGCTCCGCCTCGATGAGGCGATGCATCCGCTGACTATGTTGACCGTGGGCGTTTACGGCAAAGCGCTGCCGCCGCAAAACGGCGCCCCCATCCGCCTTACCGTCCCCTGGAAATATGGCTTTAAGGGCATTAAGTCTATCGTCAGCATCAAATTAGTCCGCGAGCTGCCGCCAACGACCTGGAATATGGCCGCGCCGGATGAATACGGCTTTTATGCCAACGTGAATCCACATGTTGATCATCCGCGCTGGTCGCAGGCATCGGAAAGATTTATCGGCTCCGGCGGCGTGCTGGATGTAAAACGTCAGCCAACGTTGCTGTTTAACGGTTATGCCGAACAGGTTGCCTCACTTTACCGGGGCCTGAACCTCAAGGAGAACTTCTGAGTGCGACTGACAGCAAAACAAATTATCTGGCTAAAGGTAGCCCTGCATCTCGCCGCATTCTTACCTTTTATATGGCTGATATACGCCGCCAGCCAGGGGCTGTTCAGCGCGGACCCGGCTAAAGATATTCAGCATTTTACCGGCAGGATGGCGCTAAAATTATTGCTGGCGACGTTATTAATCACGCCTCTGGCCCGCTACGCCAAGCAACCTTTGCTGATTCGCACGCGCCGGTTGTTGGGCGTCTGGTGCTTTGCCTGGGCGACGCTGCATCTGATCAGCTACTCACTGTTAGAGCTGGGAATCAATAACCTGCGCCTGCTGGGCCAGGAACTCGTAACTCGCCCTTACCTGTTGCTGGGCATCATTAGCTGGCTGGTTTTGCTCGCTTTGGCGGCGACATCTACGCAAAGCGCGCAGCGTAAACTTGGCCGACGCTGGCAAAAACTGCATAACTTCGTCTATCTGGTGGCGATTCTCGCGCCGATACATTACCTCTGGTCGGTGAAGATAATCTCACCCCAGCCCTTGCTTTATGCATTGGGTGCCTTCATCCTCCTCGCCCTGCGTTACAAGAAGTTCCGCCAGTGGTGGCGATAAATCCAGGAATTGCGCCCGTCTCCACAAAACACGCCCGCTGACGGGCGTCGAAAGCGATATCGGTTGATCATCTTCCCTGATAAGACCAGTATTTAGCTGCCAAATGCTACGAAATCGTTATAATGTGCGACTTTGGTTTTTCCCGAGGGGCATTTTCAGGCTCTGAAGGTGACAACCGGGCAACTTAGGTATATTTTGTAAAATGCCTACAAATTGCGGGAGATGGCAGCACGATGTCGGGTAATTTTCACATTTTGCTTTTGAACGGTCCTAATCTGAATACGCTGGGAACACGCGAGCCGGATAAGTACGGCCACCAGACGCTGGCACAGATTGTTAACACGCTTGAAAACGAAGCGAAAGCCCTCAACGTGTCGCTCAGCCACCTGCAATCGAATGCAGAGTATGCGCTGATCGACCGAATTCATCAGGCAAAAGACAACGTCGACTTTATCCTGATCAATCCGGCCGCGTTTACGCATACGAGCGTTGCGCTGCGTGATGCCTTGCTGGCGGTGAATATCCCGTTTATCGAGATCCACCTGAGCAATGTGCATGCGCGCGAACCGTTCCGCCATCATTCATATCTTTCTGATAAAGCCGTTGGTGTTATCTGCGGATTAGGCGCTGACGGTTATTCATATGCACTACAGACGGCGGTAAAACGCCTGTCAAAATCCATCTAAACAAGAGTACGGAACCCACTCATGGATATTCGTAAGATTAAAAAACTGATCGAGCTGGTTGAAGAATCAGGCATCTCCGAACTGGAAATTTCTGAAGGCGAAGAGTCTGTTCGTATCAGCCGTAGCGCGCCAAACGCGGGCTACCCAATGATGCAACAGGCTTATGCTCCAATGTACCAGCCACAGCCGCAACCAGGCCTGTCTAACGCTGTTGCTCCTGCCACCGCCCCGGTAATGGAAGCGCCAGCGGCTGCTGAAGTCAGTGGTCACATCGTACGTTCCCCGATGGTCGGTACTTTCTACCGCACCCCAAGCCCGGATGCGAAAGCGTTTGTTGAAGTTGGCCAGAAAGTTAACGTTGGCGACACCCTGTGCATCGTTGAAGCAATGAAAATGATGAACCAGATCGAAGCTGACAAAGCTGGCGTGGTGAAAGCCGTCCTGCTTGAAAATGGTCAACCGGTAGAATATGACGAGCCGCTGGTCGTCATCGAGTAACGAGGCGAACATGCTGGATAAAATTGTCATCGCCAACCGCGGCGAGATTGCTCTGCGTATTCTTCGTGCCTGTAAAGAGCTGGGCATCAAGACTGTCGCCGTGCATTCAAGCGCGGATCGCGACTTAAAACATGTATTACTGGCGGATGAAACGGTCTGTATCGGTCCGGCGCCATCCGTAAAAAGCTATCTGAATATTCCGGCCATTATCTCTGCCGCTGAAATTACTGGCGCGGTAGCGATTCACCCGGGTTATGGCTTCCTGTCTGAAAACGCTAACTTTGCCGAGCAGGTTGAGCGCTCAGGCTTTATCTTCATTGGCCCACGCGCCGAGACTATCCGCCTGATGGGCGATAAAGTTTCCGCCATCAACGCCATGAAGAAAGCGGGCGTACCTTGCGTGCCCGGCTCTGACGGCCCGTTAGACGGCGACATGGATAAAAACCGTGCTCATGCGAAACGCATCGGCTATCCGGTGATTATCAAAGCGTCCGGCGGCGGCGGCGGTCGCGGTATGCGTGTGGTCCGCAGCGATGCGGAACTGGAACAATCCATTAATATGACCCGTGCGGAAGCGAAAGCGGCTTTCAACAACGACATGGTCTATATGGAGAAGTATCTCGAGAACCCACGCCATATCGAGATTCAGGTACTGGCAGACGGTCAGGGTAACGCAATCTATCTGGCAGAACGCGACTGCTCCATGCAGCGTCGTCACCAGAAAGTTGTTGAAGAAGCGCCAGCGCCGGGCATCACGCCTGAACTGCGTAAATTCATCGGCGAGCGTTGCGCGAAAGCCTGTGTCGATATCAACTATCGCGGTGCGGGTACCTTCGAGTTCCTGTTCGAAAACGGCGAGTTCTACTTCATCGAGATGAACACCCGTATTCAGGTTGAGCATCCGGTAACAGAAATGATCACCGGCGTTGATTTGATCAAAGAGCAGTTGCGTATCGCTGCAGGTCAGCCGCTGTCTATCAAGCAGGATGAAGTTCACGTTAAAGGCCACGCGGTGGAATGCCGTATTAACGCCGAAGACCCGAACACCTTCTTGCCAAGCCCTGGCAAAATCACCCGCTTCCATGCGCCAGGTGGTTTTGGCGTGCGCTGGGAATCGCACATTTACGCCGGTTATACAGTGCCGCCGTACTACGATTCCATGATCGGCAAACTGATCTGTTACGGCGAAACCCGTGAAGTGGCCATCGCTCGTATGAAGAATGCCCTGGCGGAACTGATCATCGACGGTATTAAAACCAACGTTGAGCTGCAGACCCGTATTATGAACGACGAACATTTCCAGCACGGTGGTACTAACATCCACTACCTGGAGAAAAAACTGGGTCTTCAGGACTAAGTTTTTCGACCACGTCGCTAAAAAGGCCGCTGCTGCGGCCTTTTTCTTTTTTGATCCCCCACCCGCCGCTATGCGTTACAATCGCCGCTTTCTGTGAACTCAAGGGACAACGATGGACAAGCGTTTTGTTCAGGCCCATAAAGAAGCGCGCTGGGCGCTGTGGCTAACCCTGGCCTACCTTGCAGCTTGGTTAGTGGCTGCTTACTTACCTGGCGACGGGACTGGCCCGACGGGTCTGCCGCACTGGTTTGAGATGGCCTGTCTGCTGGTACCTCTGATCTTTATCCTGCTGTGCTGGATGATGGTGAAGTTTATCTTCCGTGACATCCCGCTGGAGGATGACAATGCAGCTTGAAGTGATCCTGCCTCTTATTGCTTATCTGCTCGTGGTGTTTGGCTTATCCATTTACGCCATGCGCAAGCGGAGCGCCGGTAATTTCCTGAACGAATATTTTCTCGGCAGCCGCTCAATGGGCGGATTCGTGCTGGCGATGACCCTGACGGCTACCTATATCAGCGCCAGCTCGTTTATCGGCGGGCCCGGAGCCGCCTATAAATATGGTCTGGGCTGGGTCCTGCTGGCGATGATTCAGCTGCCCGCAGTCTGGTTATCCTTAGGCATCTTAGGGAAGAAATTTGCCATTCTGGCGCGCCGTTACAACGCGGTGACGCTTAACGATATGCTTTATGCGCGCTACCAGAGCCGCCTGCTGGTCTGGCTGGCAAGCCTGAGCCTGCTGGTCGCGTTTATCGGCGCGATGACGGTGCAGTTCATCGGTGGCGCACGACTGCTTGAAACCGCCGCGGGAATTCCTTACGAAACTGGCCTGCTGATCTTCGGTATCAGTATTGCGCTCTACACCGCGTTCGGTGGTTTCCGTGCCAGCGTGTTAAACGACGCCATGCAGGGGCTGGTAATGCTGCTTGGCACCGTCCTGCTGTTGATTGGTGTGATACACGCCGCAGGAGGCCTGGAAAGCGCCGTTGATAAACTTCAGCACATCGACCCGAAACTGGTTTCTCCACAGGGCGCGGACAATATTCTTTCGCCTGCCTTTATGACTTCGTTCTGGGTACTGGTGTGCTTCGGTGTGATTGGTTTGCCGCATACCGCCGTGCGCTGTATCTCCTACAAAGACAGCAAGGCCGTCCACCTCGGCATTATTCTGGGCACTATTGTGGTGGCCGTGTTGATGTTCGGAATGCACCTGGCGGGCGCGCTGGGACGGGCTGTGTTACCTGATTTACACGTGCCCGATCTGGTTATTCCAACGCTTATGGTAACGGTACTGCCGCCCGTTGCCGCGGGGATCTTTCTCGCGGCACCGATGGCCGCCATTATGTCGACCATTAACGCGCAGCTGCTGCAGTCTTCGGCGACGATCGTCAAAGATCTCTACCTCAACATGCGCCCTGAGCAGATCCGCAATGAAAAGCTGCTTAAGCGAATGACCTCCGCGATCACGTTAATATTAGGCGTATTGTTACTGCTTGCCGCCTGGCGTCCGCCGGAGATGATCATCTGGCTTAACCTGCTCGCTTTTGGCGGGCTCGAAGCCGTGTTCCTCTGGCCGCTGGTGCTGGGCCTGTACTGGGAGCGCGCTAATGCGGCGGGGGCGTTGAGCGCCATGATAGTCGGCGGCGTGCTGTACGCCCTGCTGGCAAGTTTTAATATCCAGCCGTTCAGCTTCCACCCGATTATTCCTTCACTATTATTAAGTTTGTTGGCCTTCGTAATCGGCAACCGCTTTGGCCATAGGCTGCCGGAGCCAGCGCTTGTTTCACCTACTGATAAATAAAGAGTTTTGCCATGCCATGGATTCAACTGAAGATTAATACTAGCGGCTCAAATGCTGAAGAACTCGGCGATGCCCTGATTGAAAGCGGATCGGTATCCGTTACGTTTCAGGATACGCACGATACGCCGGTATTTGAACCTCTGCCGGGTGAAACTCGCCTGTGGGGCGATACCGACGTGATTGGTCTGTTTGACGCAGAAGCCGACATGCAAGAGGTGGTCGCCATCCTTGAAAATCATCCTCTGCTCGGCCAGGGCTTTCACCATAAAATCGAGCAGCTGGAAGATAAAGACTGGGAGCGTGAATGGATGGATAACTTCCATCCCATGCGTTTCGGTAAACGTTTGTGGATTTGCCCGAGCTGGCGCGACGTGCCTGATGCAAATGCTGTGAATGTGATGCTTGATCCCGGCCTGGCGTTCGGCACCGGCACGCATCCTACAACGTCTCTTTGCCTTGAGTGGTTAGACGGTCTGGATCTGGAAGGCAAAACCGTTATCGATTTCGGCTGTGGCTCCGGCATTCTGGCCATTGCCGCTTTGAAGCTGGGTGCGGCGAGAGCCATCGGCATCGATATCGATCCCCAGGCGATTCAGGCCAGCCGCGACAATGCCCAGCGTAACGGCGTTTCTGAGCGTCTGGAGCTGTATCTGCCACAAGAGCAGCCAGAAGCCATGAGCGCCGATGTGGTGGTCGCTAATATTCTCGCCGGTCCATTGCGTGAACTGGCACCGTTAATCAGCGTCCTGCCCGTTCAGGGTGGTTTTCTGGGCCTTTCAGGCGTGCTGGCAAGCCAGGCGGAAGGGGTTTGTGAAGCCTACGCGGATAAATTTACGCTCGACCCGGTTGCCGAAAAAGAAGAGTGGTGCCGTATTACGGGCATCAAGCGCTAAGTTTTTGGGGGCCATTACGCCCCCGTTTCGGCATAAAAATGTGAGATCAGTCGCATAAAAACACCGAAACCGAGCAGAAATTCAGCAGTTTATCTGGTAGTAGCGCCTTTAATAGCGGTTAATTGCTGATGATTTTCAGCAAAATTTAAAAGAGCACAAATCAACCAATAACAACTAAATAGTTGATAAATAGCGTAAATAAAATAAAGAATCGGTAAAGCTTCATGATTCATTGATCTACAACAGCGGATTGCTCAAAGTTTGTCCTTTCATCTCGGGTAAAAAATGCGTAATATACGCCGCCTTGCAGGTACAGTATGGTCATTTCTTAACTCATGCGCATCGGACACCACCAGCTCAGAAATCGCCTTATCGCAGCACCAATGGCTGGCATTACCGACAGACCATTCAGGACACTGTGTTATGAGATGGGAGCAGGTTTAACCGTTTCCGAGATGATGTCTTCTAACCCGGAAGTTTGGGCGAGCGACAAATCCCGTTTACGGATGGTACATGTTGATGAGCCGGGTATTCGCACCGTGCAGATTGCCGGAAGCGATCCTGAAGAGATGGCAGAAGCCGCACGCATTAACGTGGCTAATGGCGCCCAGATTATTGATATCAATATGGGTTGCCCGGCGAAGAAAGTGAATCGCAAACTGGCAGGTTCAGCCCTCCTGCAGTACCCGAGTCTGGTGAAGTCTATCGTGACGACGGTGGTGAAGGCTGTGGACGTTCCTGTGACGTTAAAGATTCGCACTGGCTGGGATACGGCGCACCGTAACTGTGTAGAGATTGCCCAACTGGCTGAAGAATGTGGCATTCAGGCCCTGACAATTCATGGACGCACCCGCGCCTGTTTATTCCAGGGAAACGCTGAGTACGACAGTATTCGGGCAGTTAAGCAGAAAGTTTCCATTCCGGTTATCGCGAATGGCGACATTACTGACCCGCTTAAAGCCAGAGCTGTGCTCGACTATACAGGGGCTGATGCTCTGATGATAGGACGTGCAGCTCAGGGAAGACCCTGGATCTTTCGGGAAATCCAGCACTATCTGGACACTGGAGAGTTGCTTCCACCCTTGCCTCTGGTAGAGGTGAAGCGCTTACTTTGTGCACATATTCGGGAACTCCATGACTTTTATGGTCAGGTAAAGGGATACCGAATTGCGCGCAAACACGTATCCTGGTATCTCCAGGAACACGCTCCGGATGACCAGTTTCGGCGCACATTCAACGCCATTGAAGATGCAAGCGAACAGCTTGCGGCGTTGGAGGCATACTTCGAAAATTTTGCGTAAACAGAAATAAAGAGCTGACAGAACTATGTTCGAACAACGCGTAAATTCTGACGTACTGACCGTTTCTACCGTTAACTCTCAGGACCAGGTTACCCAAAAGCCCCTGCGTGACTCCGTGAAACAGGCACTGAAGAACTATTTTGCTCAACTGAATGGTCAAGATGTAAACGATCTGTATGAGCTGGTACTGGCTGAAGTAGAGCAGCCATTGTTGGACATGGTGATGCAATACACCCGTGGCAACCAAACCCGTGCCGCTCTGATGATGGGCATCAACCGTGGTACGCTGCGCAAGAAACTGAAAAAATACGGCATGAACTGATACTAATCAGTTAGTGTTGTTTAAGAAGGCGCTACTCGGCATGGGGAAGCGCCTTTTTTATTGCCCCAATTCTTACTCTTTCTCCCTTTTCTCTCCATAATTTTGCCTCGGTACTCCCTTTTCTTCACTTTGTTTACAGTGCACATGAATTGCAATTATTCCCTTCTCCTTGCGTATTGATGGCGGTGATAAAATAAGCGCATTCACACCGGGGTGGATTTTGCGAAGACTCAGTGCGCTCCCGCGCACCAGCGAGAGTTATCCCTGCCCCGGGTTTGTATCCATGAGGTTTGAAAATGAAAAAGTTAATCGCAGCTGCCCTGCTTTCCACGCTTCTGGCTGGATGTGCGACCAATTCACCTTGCGTGCCGGTCTATGACGACCAGGGCCGTCTGGTGCATACCAACACCTGTATGAAAGGCACAACGCAGGATAACTGGGAAACAGCAGGCGCTATCGCCGGCGGCGCGGCGGCCGTTGCGGGGTTAACCCTGGGTATCGTCGCCCTGACGAAGTGACATTGAAAAGCGCGGGTAACCCTCGCGCTTTTTTGTTTTGCCTGTTCATCCGTTTGCATGCCACATCGTGATAACCCTCACATTCCATCCGGAATGCTATCGTCGCTACTATTAACGCCTGAAACCAGCTTCTTTCGCCCTATCAAATTCTGAGCATTTTTTGCTCCGAAATGTGGCGCAGGTTTCAATTTTGCACCGACTCGGGGCGTTGAGCGCATATTTTCCTGTCTACACTCAGCTTACTGCGGCAGACGTACACGCAATACGCCCGCTGCAATCCTGGCATTGCCTTTGCTTTAAAGAAACTGGCAGATGCCACAGACAGGAAAAACGGCGCCTCAGGGAGCCACAAATATAACGATAATTTCTACACACAGGATGCATTATGAAAAAGTTAATGATAGCCACTCTGGTTGCAGCCGGTTCGTTGTTAGCCATTGCAGGTCAGGCCCATGCCGGAACCTCGCTTGATGCCGTGAAAAAGAAAGGCTTTGTACAGTGCGGCATCAGTGACGGCCTGCCGGGTTTCTCTTATGCTGACGCGAGCGGCAAATTCACCGGTATTGATGTGGACGTTTGCCGTGGCGTAGCCGCTGCGGTATTTGGCGATGCCTCTAAAGTTAAATACACGCCGTTGACCGCCAAAGAGCGTTTCACCGCATTGCAGTCTGGCGAAGTGGACATCCTTTCTCGTAATACCACCTGGACCTCCTCACGCGATGCGGGCATGGGCATGATTTTCACCGGCGTGACCTATTACGACGGTATCGGCTTCCTGACGCATAACAAAGCCGGTCTGAAAAGCGCGAAAGAGCTGGATGGCGCAACGGTTTGTATCCAGGCCGGCACTGACACCGAGCTGAACGTGGCGGACTACTTCAAAGCCAATAAGATGAATTACACGCCGGTAACCTTCGATCGCTCAGATGAATCCGCTAAAGCGCTGGAATCAGGCCGCTGCGATACCCTGGCCTCTGACCAGTCCCAGCTGTACGCGCTGCGCATCAAGCTGAGCAGCCCTGCTGAATGGATCGTTCTGCCAGAAGTTATCTCCAAAGAGCCGCTGGGTCCGGTAGTCCGTCGCGGCGATGAAGACTGGTTCGCCATTGTACGCTGGACGCTGTTCGCCATGCTGAATGCCGAAGAGATGGGCGTGGATTCTAAGAACGTCGATCAAATGGCGGCCAATCCGACAACCCCGGATATGGCACATCTGTTAGGGAAAGAAGGTGACTTTGGTAAGGATCTGAAACTCGACAACAAATGGGCTTACAACATCGTCAAACAGGTGGGTAACTACGCCGAGATTTTCGAGCACAACGTCGGCTCCGACAGCCCGTTAAAAATTAAACGTGGTCAGAACAATCTGTGGAACAAAGGCGGCATCCAGTACGCTCCGCCAGTTCGCTAAGCGAAACGTCAGAAATGGGCACCGCTCAGGTGGTGCCCAGGGTTTGAGTTTACGTTACTGAGGTTCGCTTATGTTCCAACGTCGCCCAACCGTAAAAGGAGATCTCTCCTTTTCTAATCCCACGGTTCGTGCATGGCTGTATCAGATTATCGCCGTCGCTATCGTTGTTGGCATTGCGGGTTATTTGATACACAACACCGTCACTAACCTTAATAATCGCGGCATCACCTCAGGTTTTGCGTTTCTTGAGCGCAGCGCCGGTTTTGGTATCGTCCAGCATCTTATTGATTATGAGCAGGGCGATACCTACGGCCGGGTTTTTGTTGTCGGGTTATTGAATACTTTACTGGTCTCCGCGCTGTGTATCCTGTTTGCGTCCTTCATCGGTTTCTTTCTGGGCCTTGCACGCCTGTCTGAAAACTGGCTGCTACGCAAACTGTCGACCATCTACATAGAGACTTTCCGCAATATCCCGCCACTGCTGCAAATCTTTTTCTGGTACTTTGCCGTGCTGCGTAACCTGCCCGGCCCTCGTCAGGCGGTGAACGCATTTGACCTGCTCTTTCTCAGCAACCGTGGGTTATACATTCCTTCACCGCAGGTGGGAGAAGGCGCGCTGGCTTTTGTTGTGGCGATAATAGCGGCGATAGCCGTTTCAGCGGGTCTCTTTCGCTATAACAAAACGCATCAAATCAAAACCGGACAGCTTCGTCGTACGTGGCCTGTCGCGCTGGGATTGTTGCTTTTACTGCCGGCTATAGCGCAGTGGACTTTCGGCGCGGCGCTACACTGGGACGTGCCTGCCCTGCGCGGCTTCAACTTCCGCGGCGGGATGGTCCTGATCCCTGAACTGGCGGCCCTGACGCTCGCCTTATCGGTCTATACCTCAGCGTTTATCGCAGAGATTATCCGCTCCGGTATTCAGTCAGTGCCCTACGGTCAGCATGAAGCCGCTCGCTCCCTTGCGCTGCCCAATACGGTGACGCTACGGCAGGTCATTATTCCTCAGGCCCTGCGAGTCATTATCCCACCGCTGACCAGCCAGTATCTCAACATCGTGAAGAACTCCTCTCTGGCAGCCGCTATTGGCTACCCGGATATGGTGTCGCTGTTTGCGGGTACGGTGCTAAATCAGACCGGGCAGGCCATTGAAACCATTGCTATTACTATGTCGGTTTATCTGATTATCAGCCTGAGCATCTCGCTGCTGATGAATATTTATAACCGCCGCATAGCCCTGATTGAGCGCTAAGGAACCGTGATGACGAAAGCATTAATATCCCATCAGGCTCCCCCAAAAGCCGCTCGTTCGGGTCCGTTGCAATGGGTTCGTAAAAATCTGTTTTCAGGCTGGGCAAATAGTCTGCTGACGCTCTTCTGTTTATGGATGATGTGGGAGCTTATTCCGCCGCTGCTTAACTGGGCCATTTTCCAGGCAAACTGGTTTGGCGAGACGCGAGCTGACTGCACCAAAGAGGGAGCGTGCTGGGTATTCATTCACGCCCGCTTCGGCCAGTTCATGTATGGGCTTTATCCCCACGACCAGCGCTGGCGCATCAATCTCGCTTTGATTATCGGCCTGCTCTCCATTGTACCTATGTTCTGGAATGCTATGCCTCGTCGCGGACGCTATATCGCGGCCTGGGCCATCGTCTATCCGCTGGTTGTCTGGTGGTTGATGTATGGCGGTTTTCTTGGGCTTGAGCGTGTGGAAACCCGCCAGTGGGGTGGCCTGACGTTAACGCTTATTATCGCTTCCGTGGGGATAGCTGGCGCTTTGCCGCTGGGGATCCTGCTGGCGCTAGGACGTCGTTCGCGCATGCCAGTGGTGAGGATCCTGTCAGTCGTGTTTATTGAGTTCTGGCGCGGCGTTCCGCTGATCACCGTGCTGTTTATGTCATCGGTTATGCTGCCGCTGTTCCTTGCAGAGGGCACAAGCATCGATAAGCTGATTCGCGCCCTGGTCGGCGTGATCCTGTTCCAGTCGGCTTACGTCGCCGAGGTTGTCCGCGGTGGCTTACAGGCATTGCCTAAAGGCCAATACGAGGCGGCAGAATCTCTGGCTCTTGGCTACTGGAAAACACAGGGGCTGGTGATTTTACCGCAGGCGTTAAAACTGGTGATCCCGGGTCTGGTCAATACGATCATTGCGCTCTTTAAAGATACAAGCCTTGTGATCATCATTGGCCTGTTCGATCTGTTCAGTAGCGTACAACAAGCTACCGTGGATCCCGCCTGGCTGGGCATGTCCACGGAAGGTTACGTTTTTGCCGCCCTGATCTACTGGGCTTTCTGTTTCAGCATGTCGCGCTATAGCCAGCACCTGGAAAAGCGCTTTAACACCGGGCGAGCACCGCACTGAGGATAAAAATGAGCCAAACTATTATGCAACCTGCTGACGCGATGATCCTCCTTGAAAATGTGAATAAATGGTTCGGGCAGTTTCATGTTTTGAAGGATATAAACCTGAAGGTTAAGCAGGGTGAGCGTATCGTGCTTTGCGGACCATCAGGCTCCGGCAAATCAACCACCATCCGCTGTATTAACCATCTTGAAGAGCATCAAAAAGGCCGTATCGTTGTAGACGGAACGGAGCTGAACGATGACTTGCGCAATATTGAGAAAGTGCGCACCGAGGTAGGGATGGTTTTCCAGCACTTTAACCTTTTCCCTCACCTGACCGTGCTGCAGAACTGCACGCTGGCGCCAATCTGGGTAAAAAAGATGCCGAAGAGAGAGGCCGAAGAGCTTGGCATGCACTATCTGGAGCGAGTACGTATCGCGGAGCACGCCCACAAGTTTCCCGGCCAAATATCCGGCGGGCAGCAGCAACGCGTGGCGATCGCCCGTTCGCTGTGTATGAAGCCCAGGATCATGCTTTTTGACGAACCAACTTCGGCGCTCGATCCAGAAATGGTCAAAGAAGTGCTGGATACCATGATTGGTCTTGCACAATCAGGTATGACAATGCTGTGCGTAACGCACGAAATGGGCTTTGCCAGAACGGTCGCCGACAGGGTGATCTTTATGGATCGCGGTGAGATTGTTGAGCAGGCGCCGCCGGATGAATTCTTTGCCCATCCGAAGTCAGAGCGTACGCGCGCATTCCTGTCGCAGGTTATTCATTGATTTATTTTGGATATGATGCAAAACAAAAAGGCCATCCGCAAGGATGGCCTTTTTGTTTATCTGGAGCCTGGCAGTTTACGCCGGACTGTCCTGTCCGTCGCCCTCCGGGACGCCGCGCGCGGCGTTCTGAAACGTTCCCGACGTTTCAAACCCACTCTCTGCGAGCTGTGATTGCCCTGAATGCAGTAAAAGAAAAGGCCCCGTGCTTGCACACGGGGCCCTGTCTTCTATTTGGAGCCTGGCAGTTCCCTACTCTCGCATGGGGAGACCCCACACTACCATCG
>DAMBYU010000003.1:87786-527949 GCA_032051265.1 Buttiauxella sp. | reverse complement strand
CCTCCGACCGCTCGGTTCGTAGCCGAGTACTCTATCCAGCTGAGCTACGGATGCAAAATGGCGGTGAGGCGGGGATTCGAACCCCGGATGCAGCTTTTGACCGCATACTCCCTTAGCAGGGGAGCGCCTTCAGCCTCTCGGCCACCTCACCACACGCCTCTTGCGAGTGCTTCGAGTTACTCGTAAGAGCTTCTCGTCGCTGCGTGGCGCACATATTACTTTCTGGGACTTATAAGTCAAACAATTTTTCCCGACTCGCCACCGATTGCACAAATCACATTCGATTCGCGTAATTTGGCGGCAAAAAGATTGTTTTATCAACAGGCAAGATCGCGATTGCAAAAAAAAGCGTGCTAAGTTTTTCGCAGTTAATGAAGCGATGAGGCTGGTTCCGGAAAGATAACAGAGGCAAAACTGAAAACAGGAGGGGATAAAAGGAGCGCCTCGCCGGTTGCTGGCGAGACGCAGTAACTTTAGTAACTCGTTTGTTGCGATTTTTCAGCCTGGATACGTTGGTAGATCTCTTCGCGGTGTACAGAGACTTCTTTCGGGGCGTTCACACCAATACGAACCTGGTTGCCTTTCACCCCAAGCACTGTCACGGTCACCTCATCCCCAATCATGAGGGTCTCACCAACTCGACGAGTCAGAATAAGCATTCTTTGCTCCTTGAAAGATTAAAAGAGTCGGGTCTCTGGTGTATCCCGGCATTATCCATCATATAACGCCAAAAAGTAAGCGATGACAAACACATAAAGTGTAAGCAGTCACGGCATTACATTCTGTTATGAGTAAGTTTAGCCGATATACTCAACTTCAACCTGACTTTATCATTATCGATAGTGTGCAAATGTTCGGGCGCCGTCTCACAAAATGATACCGGCACCCGCTTACACTTTATTTTTACTTAGAGTTTAGCCGCGACCCATGCTTCCACGCCGGACAGCGCGCCAGGCAAGGCTGCCGCATCTGTACCACCCGCCTGTGCCATGTCCGGACGACCGCCACCCTTGCCTCCAACCTGCTGTGCAACCATCCCCACCAGTTCCCCCGCCTTAACGCGGTCAGTCACATCTTTGGAGACGCCAGCAATCAGAGAAACCTTACCTTCCGACACGGTGGCCAGAACGATTACCGCTGAACCAAGCTGATTTTTCAGGTCATCGACCATGGTACGCAACATCTTAGGTTCAACGTTGCTCAGCTCGCTCACCAGCAGTTTCACGCCTTTCACTTCTACTGCCTTGCTGGAAAGGTTTGCACTCTCCTGCGAAGCCTGTTGCTCTTTAAGCTGCTGCAATTCTTTCTCAAGCTGACGGGTACGCTCCAGCACGGAGCGCACTTTGTCGTTAAGGTTCTGGCTGTCGCCTTTGAGCAACTGAGCGATATCATGCAGCTGGTCGCTCTGGGCATGCAGATTAGCCAGTGCGCCTTCGCCCGTCACCGCCTCAATACGACGTACGCCAGCAGCAGTCCCTGATTCCGCCACGATACGGAACAGGCCGATATCACCGGTACGGCTGGCATGAGTACCGCCACACAGCTCGGTTGAGAAATCGCCCATGCTCAACACACGCACATGGTCTTCATATTTCTCGCCAAACAGCGCCATCGCCCCCTTCGCTTTCGCCGCTTCGAGATCCATAACGTTGGTTTCGATTGGCAGGTTACGGCGAATTTGGGTGTTAACGATATCTTCAACCGCACGAATTTCACTCGGCTTCATCGCTTCGAAATGGGAGAAGTCGAAGCGCAGACCTTTATCGTTAACCAGAGAGCCTTTCTGAGCCACATGCGTGCCCAGAACCTGACGCAGCGCTGCGTGCAGCAGGTGCGTTGCGGAGTGGTTCAGACGAATGCGTGCGCGACGCCCTTCATCCACCTCAGCCTTCACGCTGTCACCAATCTTCAGCACGCCGCAGGCCAGCTTGCCCAGATGGCCAATTGCCTGACCATATTTCTGAGTGTCGCTAACGGTGAAATCGATACCGTTACCTTTGATTGCGCCTTTATCGCCAACCTGGCCGCCGGATTCGCCGTAGAACGGCGTTTCGTTCAGCACAATCACCGCTTCCTGACCGGCCGCTATCTGTTCGACAGCTTTGCCGTCAACAAAAAGCGCGGTCACTTTTGCGTTCAGATCGAGGTGGTCGTAGCCCTTAAAGGCCGAAGCCGAATCCACGCGGATCATGCTGTTGTAGTCGGCGCCGAAACCGCTGGACTCGCGCGCGCGACGGCGCTGCTCTTCCATGGCGGCCTCAAAACCGGCTTCGTCTACTTTCAGGTTACGCTCGCGGCAAACGTCAGCCGTCAGGTCAACCGGGAAGCCGTAGGTGTCATACAGGCGGAAAGCGGTTTCGCCATCCAGCGTATCGCCCTTCAGGTTTGCCAGCTCTTCATCCAGCAGCGCCAGGCCGCGTTCCAGCGTACGGGCAAACTGCTCTTCTTCCGTTTTCAGAACCTGCTCAACCAGCGCCTGCTGGCTTTTCAGTTCATCACCGGCAGAACCCATCACATCAACCAGCGGGCCGACCAGCTTGTAGAAAAAGGTCTCTTTCGCGCCCAGCATGTTGCCGTGGCGGATTGCGCGACGAATGATGCGACGCAGAACATAGCCGCGGCCTTCGTTAGACGGCGTAACGCCATCCGCAACGAGGAAAGCGCAAGAACGAATATGATCGGCAATAACGCGCAGGGACTTGCTGGACAAATCCGTAGCACCGGTCACCCTGGCAACGGACTGGATAAGCTTGCTAAACAGATCGATTTCGTAGTTGGAGTTAACGTGCTGCAAAACGGCCGCAATACGCTCCAGACCCATACCGGTATCAACCGACGGTTTTGGCAGCGGCAGCATAGTGCCATCCTGCTGACGGTTGAACTGCATGAAGACGAGGTTCCAGATTTCGATATAACGGTCGCCATCTTCTTCGGCGCTGCCCGGAGGGCCGCCCCAGATGTGATCGCCATGATCGAAGAAAATCTCGGTGCACGGGCCGCAAGGGCCGGTATCGCCCATCTGCCAGAAGTTGTCAGAGGCGTAGGCCGCACCTTTATTGTCGCCGATGCGAATAATGCGCTCACGCGGAACGCCAACTTCTTTTTCCCAGATTTCAAAGGCTTCGTCGTCGGTTTCATATACGGTCACCCACAGACGATCTTTTGGCAAATTGAACCATTGTTCGCCGGTCAGTAACTCCCAGGCGAAGTTAATAGCGTCGTGTTTGAAATAGTCACCGAAGCTGAAGTTACCCAGCATTTCGAAGAAAGTATGGTGGCGCGCGGTGTAACCGACATTTTCCAGATCGTTGTGTTTACCGCCTGCGCGTACGCAACGTTGAGACGTTGTGGCGCGGGAGTAGTTACGCTTATCAAGACCCAGAAAAACATCCTTGAACTGGTTCATCCCGGCGTTGGTAAACAGCAAAGTCGGATCGTTATTCGGAACCAGGGAACTGCTCGCTACAACCTGGTGGCCTTTACTATGGAAAAAATCGAGAAACGCCTGACGGATCTCAGCGGTGCTCTTGCTCATAATTATCCTGAAATCAAGCTAACGAGGAGTTGTAAACCAGACATTCCCCGCAGCGATGCTGAAGAGATAACCAGTTTACCTGGAAAAAAGTGGGAATAAGATAAGTTTTCTTACCGGGGAAGTAAAATCCCGTATGAGGCTAATCGGCAAAATTCCGGTAGATGCCCTGGATATCTTCCATAAAGAAGCCACGATACAGAAGAAAACGCTGCACTCTGGCACGCTCTTTCCACTCCGTCGGCAGCGGCTCACCAAACTTTCTTTCCGCGACGTCCCGAGCTATCGCCTGCCAGTCGATTTCGCAATCCATCATGGCCGTTTCACCTGTGGCCCGGTCGATGCCTTTTTGCTGCAGCTCCTGGCGAATACGCTGCGGTCCGTAACCTTTACGGCTGCGGCTGGCGATAAAGCGAGCGGCAAACTGGGCGTCATCCAGCCAGCGATGCTCATAGCACCAGGCAATCACCTTTTCGATATCCTCAGGGGTGAAGGTGGGCTGTTCGCGGTTATCGCTGCCAGGAAAAGTGGGCGCAGCGGTAAGCTTGCGGCGAAGCTCATGTTCGCTGTGATCGCGCATAGCGAGGATACGGGTGGCTTTATCCAGTAAACGGGCATAGGCGCTGCGGCGGGGATTTGGGTTTGATTCGAACATAACAGAGGACCTGTTAAGAAGACTGAGATGAATACCTTACAGCAGAAATAAGCAGGGGCTGCCGTAGCAACCCCTGTTGAAAATCAGAACTCTTCGTTGGTTTCAGCGGCGTCTTTGTCGCGATCGTCAACGGTGAAGTCTGGTGTAGCGTCCTGGTTATTGAGCAGCATTTCGCGTAGTTTCTTCTCGATCTCTACGGCCATTGGCTTGTTCTCTTTCAGGAAATTACTGGCGTTGGTTTTACCCTGGCCAATCTTCTCGCCGTTATAGCTATACCATGCACCCGCTTTTTCAATCAGCTTGTGCTTCACGCCAAGATCAACCAGTTCACCGTAGAAGTTGATGCCTTCGCCGTACATGATCTGGAACTCAGCCTGCTTGAATGGCGCAGCAATTTTGTTTTTAACCACTTTGACGCGCGTTTCGCTACCTACCACGTTATCGCCATCTTTCACCGCACCGATACGACGAATATCAAGACGTACGGACGCGTAGAACTTCAGCGCGTTACCGCCGGTGGTCGTTTCCGGGTTACCGAACATCACACCAATCTTCATACGGATCTGGTTGATGAAGATAAGCAGCGTGTTGGACTGCTTCAGGTTACCGGCCAGCTTACGCATCGCCTGGCTCATCATACGTGCCGCAAGGCCCATGTGAGAGTCACCGATTTCGCCTTCGATCTCCGCTTTTGGCGTCAGGGCCGCAACGGAGTCAACGATGATAACGTCTACTGCGCCAGAGCGCGCCAGCGCGTCACAGATTTCCAGGGCTTGTTCACCGGTATCCGGCTGAGAACACAGCAGGTTGTCGATATCAACGCCAAGCTTCTTGGCATAGACCGGGTCCAGCGCGTGCTCAGCATCGATAAACGCACAGGTTTTACCTTCACGCTGTGCGGCACCGATAACCTGCAGGGTTAAGGTAGTTTTACCGGAAGATTCTGGTCCGTAGATTTCAACGATACGGCCCATTGGCAGGCCGCCTGCCCCCAGAGCGATATCCAGTGACAGTGAACCGGTGGAGATCGTTTCGACATCCATGGTACGGTCTTCACCCAGGCGCATGATGGAGCCTTTGCCGAATTGTTTTTCAATCTGGCCCAGTGCTGCCGCTAACGCCTTCTGTTTGTTTTCGTCGATAGCCATTTTTACTCCTGTCATGCAGGGTGAGTCACGGATGCATCACGCTGCGTTCTTAATACGATTTGTTGAGCCAATTATACTGTATAGTCATACAGTATCAAGCTTATTTTTTAGAAATTCATCCCACAGGGTTTGCAGCGCATATTCAGTGGATCTGCGCCTGATTGCCTCGCGATCGCCTTCGAAAAGCTGATGATATGCAACGGTGCCATCCTGCTTTGAAGCGAAGCCGAACCATACGGTGCCGACAGGTTTTTCTTTGCTGCCACCCTGCGGTCCGGCGATGCCGCTAACCGAAATAGCATAGTCGGCATCCGCCGCATAGAGCGCACCTTGTGCCATTTCCCGCACTACCGCTTCGCTCACCGCACCATGGGTTTCCAGCGTGCTGCTCTCCACGCCGATCATTTGATGTTTGGCATCATTACTGTAGGTAACAAAGCCGCGTTCAAACCAGGCGGAACTGCCCGAAATATCGGTAATAACTTTGGCTATCCACCCGCCCGTACAGGATTCTGCCGTAGTGACAGTGGCCCCCAGATGTCCAAGCGCTTCACCTACCTGAAGACTTAATTGACGCAACGTGTTGTCTGTCATGGCTTGCTCCGATTGTAGACGCATCACAAAACAATACGATAGCACTTTACCGCGCTTTCAGGGACTTACATCGCGAATCTCGAGGCGGGTTCCAGCGATGAAAAAGGCCAGCTAACGCTGGCCGAAGGGATTACTCCATGCTGCTGGCGATAGTTTCCACATTATGCTTAAACGCCATCTCATAGGTGCTGGCCGGGCCGCCGGCAGGTGACAAGGCTTCGGGATAAAGCTCCCCGCCCGGCTGTGCGCCGCAGGCTTTAGCAATCTGCTGCACAAGACGCGGATCGGTCTGGTTCTCAATAAAATAGGTTTGAATATGCTGCTCTTTAAGCTGCTTAATTAAAGCCGCGACATCAGCGGCGCTGGCTTCAGCCTCAGTAGAAAAACCCACTGGCGCAAGGAAGGTTACGCCATATGCCTTACCAAAGTATCCGAAGGCATCGTGGCTGGTCAGTACATGGCGACGAGTAGCGGGAACGGCTGCAAAACGAGTTTTAGCCCAGCTATCAAGCAGCTTTAAGCGCGTGACGTATTCTGCTCCTGTCTCACGGATCGCTGGCGCGTCTTCCGGGTCGGCGGCAATTAGCGCCTTCATAATGTTGTCAGCATAGATTGCCCCGTTTTCAGCGCTGTTCCATGCATGAGGATCGGTTATCGTTTTGCCATCTTCGTTCATGCTGCGAGTATCCACGCCCTGCGAGGCCACGATGACTTTGCCTTTGTAGCCAGAGGCGCTTACCAGTCGGTCCATCCACCCTTCCATACCCAGCCCGCTGACTATCACCACATCGGCATGGCTCAGCGCCACGCTATCTTTCGGCGCCGGTTCAAAGCTGTGTGGATCGCCATCCGGGCCGACCAGGCTTGTGACGGTAACATGCTCGCCTCCCACCTGCTTCGCCATATCCGCCAGCACGGTAAAACTGGTTACTACATTTAAATTCTTCGCCATTGCCGCCTGGCTGAAAATGGCCAGAAACAAAGAGAGTGCTATTCCAGAACGTTTCATTTAATCCCCTTACTGATGAATAACCTTCCCCGGTACAAACTCCGGGTTAATCCACTGCGTGGACCGAAAAGAATCGAGATAAAAAATGCGCCGCTGGCGGTCAGAACGATGGCCGGACCGGCAGGAAGAGTGGCGTAAAACGACCACGCAAGCCCGAGCCATGCGCAAAACAGGCCGCAAAGCACGGCAATCACCATGGTTATCGGTAAAGTTTTTGCCCAGCAGCGGGCGGATACGGCAGGCAGCATCATTAAGCCTACGGACATCAGGGTGCCGAGAATCTGAAAACCAGCCACCAGGTTCAGCACCAGCAGAGCGAGGAAAATGCCGTGCAGAAAATGCGGTGTCAGGCGGCTATTGACGCGCAGGAAAGCACGATCGAACGTTTCCATCACCAGGCCGCGATAAAGCAGGGCCAGCAGCGTCAACGTGACGCTGGCGATAATGCCCACAAAGATCGTAGCCTGACTGTCGATGGCGAGGATGGAACCAAAGAGCAAATGCAGCAGATCGACACTGGATCCACGCAGTGAAATCAGCGTCACACCCAGCGCCAGCGATCCAAGATAGAACCCGGCAAAACTCGCATCTTCCTTAAGGTTGGTGCGGGCGCTTACCAGACCCGAAGCCAGCGCAACCACAACTCCCGCCACAAATCCGCCGATCCCCATTGCCAGCAGCGACATTCCTGCCAGTAAATAACCTACCGCTACGCCTGGCAAAATGGCGTGCGACAGCGCATCCCCAACCAGGCTCATGCGCCGCAGCAAAAGAAAAATACCCAACGGGGCGGTACTCAGCGACAGTGCCAGGCACGCCACCAGCGCACGACGCATAAAGCCGTAATCGACAAAGGGCGCAATTAAGAAGTGATAAATCATGCGGATAACGCCAGGTTCAGACTTGTGGACTGATAGTGAGGCAGGATCTCTGCGGCCCTTCCCCAACGACAGGATTCAGGGCTGAGCAGTAAAACCTGGGGGAAATGGCGCTTTACTAACGCGTTGTCATGCAACACCGCGATAACCGTTTGCCCGTCATCACGCATCTGACAGATCAGCTTCATCAGGAAGCTGCTTGTTTGCGCATCAACGCCGGTGAAGGGTTCATCCAGCAAAACCAGCGGCGCATTCTGAACAAGCAAGCGCGCAAAAAGCATACGCTGAAACTGCCCGCCGGAAAGCGTTTCGATAGGCTGCCGCTGAAGTTCGCTCAGCCCGACACGCTCGATGGCTTCACAAACGTGCAGGCGATGCTGGCGATTAAACCCGGAAAACAGGCCGCGCCCGGGCCAGTTGCCCATGCATACCACATCATAAACCGTTGCAGGAAACTGGCGATCCATCCCGGCAAGCTGCGGCAGCCAGGCCGCGCGGGGCGCGGCACCACCCGCAAAAGAGATATGCCCGGATACCGGAGGTTGCAATCGCAGCAGCGTCTTAAGGAGCGTGGACTTGCCTGTGCCATTAGCCCCGATAATTGCCGTCATGCTGCCGGCGGCAAACGTGCCGCTCAGGGGCTGCGTTACCGCTTTGCCGTGGTAACCTGCAATCAGGTATTCAAGGGTAATCATGGCAGTGCTATCGCCCAAAGGATCATTAACCACAGAAGCGACAGCAGAAGCAGAACGACACCGAAACGCAGCGGAGCTGACGCGGTGAATAATGTGCGATTGGGGAAAAATGGCATAACAGGCGCTCAGGTTGTTTTGTTATAACATAACATAAAGCACGCTGAGCGCATTGTAAATTACTGATTTACACTTCGCCTGAAACGAAGCATGGCGCATACAATAGCGGGCGGTTAGCCCGCCACGATTTACTGCACGCGGGCCAGCGCGACGGCCTGACCCAGCTGCCATACCGCCATCGCATAATGGGTGCTGTGGTTATAGCGGGTGATGGCATAGAAGTTTGGCAAGCCGTACCAGTACTGGTAGCGGTCGCCCATATCCAGACGCAGCAGGCTGACTTCCTGATGATTACCCAGCGAGCCTTGCGGACTTAAACCAGACTGCTGCAGCGCAGAGACGGAATATTTTGTGTTAAAGCCGTTTGCCAGCCCCGGCGCCTGGCCGTTCGCCGGTACCGCTACTACATCCTCTTTCACCCAGCCATGTCCTTTGAAGTAATTCGCCACGCTGCCAATGGCATCTTCCGGGTCCCACAGATTGACGTGGCCATCGCCGTTGAAATCAACCGCGTACTCCTTAAAAGAGGATGGCATAAACTGGCCGTAGCCCATCGCGCCGGCAAACGATCCCTTCAGCGCCAGCGGATCGTCGCCTTCGTTACGCGCCATTAGCAGGAAGGTTTCCAGCTCCCCGGAGAAATACTGAGCCCGGCGTGGGTAAGCAAAGGAAAGAGTAGCCAGCGCATCAACGATCCTTGTTTTACCCATTACGCGGCCCCAGCGGGTTTCCACGCCAATAATGCCTACGATAATTTCTGGCGGTACGCCGTAGACCTGAAAAGCACGCTTGAGCGCGTCGTCGTGCTGGTTCCAGAACGCCACGCCGTTTTGCACATTATCCGGCGTGATGAATTTACCGCGATAACGTAACCAGGCGCCGTTAGGCCCCGGAGGCGGAGCGGTAGTGGGCGCCTGCTGATCCATCAGGCGCAGCACATAATTGAGTTTTTTAGCCTGCGACAGCACTTCATGCAGCTGCTGGCGATCAAAACCGTGCTCGCTCACCATCTTATCGATAAATTTTTCGGCCTCCGGGTTATAGGCAAAATCACCCGTTTGCATGAACACATTATGCTGCGGCTGAAGCAGGAAACCGCCGGATGGCGTACCGGAGGTTTGTTGTATCTGTGCCTCGGTTTTCGGCTTACTGCTACAGGCGGATAACAAAACAAGAAGGGGGAGTAAGGCGGCTGAATAACGCATGTGCTGGATATCCGTATATCTGGCTGAAAAGGGTTACCTTATGGTAAATCAAAAACCCAGCGCCGGTAACGAACTCTGCGAGGTATCGCGAAGATTTCCGCCGTGCACGGTGTGTCACCGCGATGTTCTGTGGTGTAATAGCAGGACTTCTACCGGGCAATGATCTTTGTGAGAAACAAAAAATTCTACTAACAAAAAGTCATCACAATGACCTTTAATTCAATGGATTAAAAAGACAGACACTATGAGTAATATGGATAATGTAGACTCCCATACGCCCATGATGCAGCAGTATCTGCGCCTGAAAGCGCAGCACCCTGACATCCTGCTTTTTTACCGTATGGGAGACTTTTACGAGCTGTTTTATGACGATGCGAAACGCGCATCGCAGCTGCTGGATATCTCCCTGACCAAACGCGGCGCCTCGGCGGGTGAACCAATCCCCATGGCGGGCGTGCCGCATCACGCGGTGGAAAACTATCTGGCGAAGCTTGTGAATCTCGGCGAGTCCGCCGCCATTTGCGAGCAGATTGGCGATCCGGCCACCAGTAAAGGACCGGTTGAGCGTAAAGTGGTGCGCATCGTTACGCCCGGCACCATCAGCGATGAAGCGTTATTGCAGGAGCGTCAGGATAACCTGCTGGCTGCTATCTGGCAGGACGGCAAAGGTTTTGGCTACGCGACGCTTGATATCAGTTCTGGCCGTTTCCGCCTGAGCGAGCCGGAAGACGCAGAGACCATGGCGGCTGAGCTACAGCGCACCAATCCAGCCGAGCTGCTGTATGCCGAAGATTTCGCCGAAATGCGTCTGATTGAAGGCCGCCGAGGCCTGCGCCGCCGGCCGCTGTGGGAGTTTGAAATTGAAACGGCGCGCCAGCAGTTGAATATGCAGTTCGGCACGCGGGATCTCACCGGCTTTGGCGTCGAAAAAGCGCATCATGCCTTATGCGCTGCGGGCTGCCTGTTGCAATACGTGAAGGACACGCAGCGCACATCCCTGCCTCATATTCGCTCCGTCACCATGGACAGGCAGCAGGACAGCATCATCATGGATGCCGCCACGCGTCGTAATCTGGAAATCACGCAGAATCTGGCGGGTGGCTTTGAAAATACGCTGGCCTCGGTGCTCGACTGCACCGTCACGCCAATGGGCAGCCGCATGCTAAAACGCTGGCTGCATATGCCGGTACGTAGCCTCGACGTGCTGCAAAAACGTCAGCGTACCATCGCGGCTCTGCAGGATCGTACCGCTGAAATTCAGCCGGTTTTACGTCAGGTTGGCGATCTGGAACGTATTCTTGCCCGTCTGGCTTTGCGTACCGCGCGTCCGCGTGATTTGGCACGTATGCGCTACGCCTTCCAGCAATTACCTGAATTGCGCGCACTGCTGGCCGATGTGCCAACGGATTATGTACAAACGCTGCGTGAAAACATGGGCGAGTTTACCGAACTACGTGAACTGCTTGAGCGCGCGGTTATCGAATCACCTCCTGTTCTGGTTCGTGACGGCGGCGTAATCGCCCCTGGCTACAACGAAGAGCTGGACGAATGGCGTGCGCTGGCGGATGGCGCAACGGATTATCTCGATAAGCTGGAAATCCGCGAACGTGAGAAGCTGGGGCTGGATACGCTGAAAGTCGGCTTTAACGCCGTGCATGGCTATTATATTCAAATCAGCCGCGGGCAGAGCCACCATGCGCCAATTCACTATGTGCGCCGCCAGACGCTGAAAAACGCCGAACGTTACATTATTCCCGAGCTTAAAGAGTACGAAGACAAGGTTCTCACCTCAAAAGGCAAAGCGCTGGCGCTTGAGAAACAGCTTTACGATCGGCTGTTCGACATGCTGCTGCCGCACCTTGAAGCGCTGCAAACCAGTGCGACTGCGCTCGCAGAACTAGATGTGCTGGTGAACCTCGCTGAACGAGCATATTCCCTGAACTACACCTGCCCACAACTTACCGACAAACCCGGTATTAAAGTGGTTGGCGGCCGTCACCCGGTAGTTGAGAAAGTGTTGAGCGAGCCGTTTATTGCTAACCCGCTGACCCTCGCGCCGCAGCGCCGTATGCTGATTATTACCGGTCCGAACATGGGCGGTAAAAGTACCTATATGCGTCAATCTGCGCTGATCGTGCTGCTCGCTTATATCGGCAGTTTTGTGCCCGCGCAGCAGGCGGAGATCGGCCCCATCGATCGTATCTTCACCCGCGTAGGCGCGGCGGACGATCTGGCGTCAGGCCGTTCCACCTTTATGGTGGAGATGACCGAAACGGCTAATATTCTGCATAACGCCACGGAAAATAGCCTGGTGCTGATGGATGAGATCGGACGAGGCACATCAACCTATGACGGCCTGTCGCTGGCCTGGGCCTGCGCCGAAAGCCTGGCCAACCGCATCAAAGCGCTGACGCTGTTTGCCACGCACTACTTTGAACTGACGACGCTGCCGGAAAAAATGGAAGGCGTTGCAAACGTGCACCTGGACGCGCTTGAGCATGGCGACACCATCGCCTTTATGCATACCGTTCAGGACGGCGCGGCGAGCAAAAGCTACGGTCTGGCCGTTGCCGCGCTGGCGGGCGTGCCGAAAGATGTGATCAAACGTGCGCGTCAGAAGCTGCGCGAGCTTGAAACGCTTTCCAGCAACACGGCAGCAACCCAGGTGGACGGCACGCAGATGTCTTTGCTGTCGTCTGCCGAGGAGACCTCGCCTGCGGTGGAAGCGCTGGAGGCGTTAGATCCGGATTCGCTGTCGCCACGCCAGGCGCTGGAGTGGATCTATCGTCTGAAGAGCCTGGTGTAATAAATTCCGGGCATAAAAAAAGCGGTGATTTTCATCACCGCTTTTTTATATGAAGAGTCGATTATTCGCGGAACAGCGCTTCGATATTCAGCCCCTGAGTCTGCAGAA
The DNA here is from genome assembly GCA_032051265.1 of Buttiauxella sp. GTDB lineage: Bacteria > Pseudomonadota > Gammaproteobacteria > Enterobacterales > Enterobacteriaceae > Dryocola. The sequence continues at coordinate 515,202 of DAMBYU010000003.1, read as the reverse complement.
TTTCACGCAGACGGCGCAGGCCTTCAACCTGGATCTGACGAACACGTTCACGAGTCAGACCAATTTCACGGCCCACATCTTCCAGTGTCGCAGCTTCATAGCCCAGCAGACCGAAACGACGAGCCAGCACTTCACGCTGCTTAGCGTTCAGTTCAAACAGCCACTTAACGATGCTTTGCTTCATATCATCGTCCTGCGTGGTGTCTTCCGGACCGTTGTCTTTCTCATCCGCAAGGATGTCCAGCAGCGCTTTCTCAGAGTCACCGCCCAACGGGGTGTCTACTGAGGTAATGCGTTCGTTGAGACGCAGCATACGGCTGACATCATCAACTGGCCTGTCCAGTTGCTCGGCGATCTCTTCCGCACTTGGCTCATGATCCAGCTTGTGGGAGAGTTCTCGAGCGGTACGCAGATAAACGTTCAGCTCTTTCACAATATGAATCGGCAGGCGAATCGTACGGGTTTGGTTCATGATTGCCCGTTCGATGGTCTGACGAATCCACCAGGTGGCATAGGTTGAGAAACGGAACCCACGCTCCGGATCGAACTTCTCAACCGCACGAATCAGCCCCAGGTTACCTTCTTCAATCAGATCCAGCAGCGCCAGACCACGATTGCTGTAACGACGGGCGATTTTCACCACCAGACGCAGGTTACTTTCGATCATGCGGCGGCGGGATGCGACGTCACCACGCAGAGCGCGGCGAGCAAAATAAACTTCTTCTTCGGCTGTTAATAATGGGGAATAGCCAATCTCCCCAAGGTAAAGCTGAGTCGCATCCAGCACACGTTGTGTGGCGCCCTGTGACAACAGCTCCTCTTCGGCAATGTCGTTATCACTGGGCTCCTCTTCTACAAGGGCTTTTTCATCAAAAGCCTCAACTCCGTTCTCATCAAATTCCGCATCTTCGGTTAACTCATTAACTTTCAGCGTATTCTGACTCATAAGGTGGCTCCTACCCGTGATCCCTGGGCAAAACACTTATGATGGAGTGCTTTGCCGGTTTATCGCTGCGGTAAGTAACGCAGCGGGTTTACGGATTTCCCCTTGTAACGAATTTCAAAATGTAATCTTGTTGAACTGGTTCCGGTGCTACCCATGGTAGCTATCTTCTGCCCCGCCTTGATTTCTTCTTGTTCCCGGACCAGCATTGTATCGTTATGGGCGTAGGCACTCAGGTAATCATCGTTGTGTTTGATGATGATTAGATTACCGTAACCGCGCAGTGCGTTACCGGCATATACCACGCGGCCTGAAGCGGTCGCGACGATAGCCTGTCCTTTACTGCCTGAAATATCGATACCTTTATTGCCACCCTCAGTAGCAGAGAAGTTCTCGATAATCTTGCCATCAGTCGGCCAACGCCAGGTGGAAATCGGCGCGCTATCGGACGTGCTGCTGGCAGTCGGTACGGTAGTCGTAGAGCTAACCACAGGTGCCGTAACCGGTGCTGTGACAACTGTCGCAGTACCCTTATTATTCGGCAACATTTTGTTAGCACTCTGTTCACCTGAGTCTTCAGAATACGTAATTGTCGGTTTAGAAGCAACCACGGCGCTTGAGTTTTGTGCAGTAGAATTGGTTATTCCTTGCGCGCTGGCATCAGCGGCGGTAACCGCATTTCCACCGGTAATTGGCGTACCGGACGCGTTGCCAACCTGGAGAGTTTGCCCAACTTCGAGGCTATACGGGGCCGCTACGTTGTTTCGCTGCGCAAGATCGCGGAAATCGTTCCCGGTAATCCAGGCAATATAGAACAGCGTATCGCCGCGTTTTACCCTGTAAGTGCTGCCGCCCGCATAGCTGCCTTTCGGAATGTTCCCATACTTGCGATTATAAACGATACGACCATTCTGGGTTTGTACGGGTTCAGACTGAATAACCGGTTGCGTTTGAACAGGTTGAATCACCGGTTGCTGCACCGGCTGAATTTGTGGGGCCTGGGCCGGGGTGGACATTTTTGGCGGCTGAGCTATCAGCATCCCGCCAGAAGCGCTACCGCCCGAGTTGCTATTGCCACCGACCGAGCTGATGGGCGCCTGTGAATCATTGCTGCTACAGCCGGCCAGCCACAGGCTTACCAGCGATAACGCCGCCATCCGGCGTAAAGTAAAATGTGGGCTTCCCGCGCTCATGTATCCCCCGAAAATGAAAAAACAACTGCATGCATATGAAATACGGCAGAATTTGCGTTGGCTACGTTACGCCAATATTCTGATAAAAAAACCGGAAACGTCCAGGTTATGCCAGTTCGCCCTTCACCAGCGGTACGAAACGCACGGCTTCTACCGTATCAATAATAAATTCGCCACCGTGACGACGAACGCGTTTCAAAAATTGCCGATCGTCCCCCACCGGGAGCACAAGGATCCCGCCTTCATCCAACTGGGCCAGAAGCTCGGTTGGGATCTCAGGCGGAGCTGCCGTAACAATGATAGCGTCGAAGGGCGCACGGGCATGCCAGCCCAGCCAGCCATCACCGTGACGGGTAGAAATATTATGCAGGTCGAGCTGCTTTAAGCGGCGTCTTGCGTGCCACTGCAGCCCTTTAATACGTTCAACTGAACAAACGTGATGCACCAGATGGGCAAGAATTGCCGTCTGGTAGCCCGAACCGGTACCGATTTCCAGCACTCTGGATCCCGGCGTCAGCTCAAGCAATTCGGTCATGCGCGCCACCATATAGGGCTGCGAAATAGTCTGGCCGGAGCCAATTGGCAGCGCGGTATTTTCCCAGGCCTTGTGTTCAAACGCTTCGTCGACAAATTTTTCCCGCGGCACCTGCGCAATCGCATCAAGGACCTGTTCATCCTTGATACCCTGGGCACGAAGCTGTGTGAGAAGGGCTTCTACGCGTTTGCTCACTACCATTGCTCAGCGACTCCCGCTTTGGTTAACCATGAGTCCACCACGTCATGCGCACCGTGCGCGGTTAAATCGACGTGCAACGGCGTCACCGAAACGTAGCCCTCATCAACAGCCGCAAAGTCGGTATCCGGACCTGCATCGAACTTATCGCCAGGAGGACCAATCCAGTACAGCGTGTTGCCACGCGGATCTTCCTGAGGTATGACTTTGTCTGCCGGATGGCGGCTGCCGCAGCGCGTTACCCGAATGCCCTTGATTTCATCAAGCGGCAAATCAGGCACGTTAATATTGAGGATGCGACCCGTGCGCAGGGGTTCGCGCGCTAAGGCGCGCAGGATGGAACAGGTTATGACCGCGGCCGTATCGTAATGTGTATAGCCATTTAGCGAAACGGCCAGCGCCGGAAACCCTAAATGCCGCCCTTCCATCGCCGCGGCAACGGTGCCGGAATAGATAACGTCGTCGCCCAGATTAGGCCCGGCATTAATTCCCGCGACAACTACGTCAGGACGCGGGCGCATCAGAGCGTTAACGCCAAGATAAACGCAGTCTGTCGGCGTGCCCATTTGCACGGAGATATCGCCGTTTGGCAGGGTAAAAGTGCGCAGGGAGGATTCGAGCGTCAGCGAGTTCGATGCGCCGCTGCGATTACGATCCGGGGCCACGACCTGCACCTCAGCAAATTCTCGTAGCCGCTTAGCCAGCGCCTGTATACCCGGCGCATGGATCCCGTCATCGTTACTCAGCAATATTCGCATAGTCACCCGGCGTATTCATAAGTTCCCTCACAACGCTGGTGGCGAAACTGCCGGCGGGCAGCCAGAAGCTCACCTCAACCGTCACATCGTCCCACCAGTTCCAACGTAATTCTGCTGGTTTTACCAGCATGGCGCGGCGAGCGGCCTCAACGCGCTCACGCACCAGCAATGCCTGCAAATCTGTTTCCTGTTCGACACAACGCTGTTCAAATTCCAGCGCGGCATTGAGCGTGCCCCACGCGCCATCGCCCGGCAACGGCGCCGTAATCAGCAGTTCACCGTTATCCACACGTTGTTGTAAAACAGAGAGTTCTTCATTCGTGGCCACAAACCAGCTGCCGCGCCCTGCCAATTGTAGCGCATCGCCATCAACAACTTGATTAAAGTCTGGTTTTTTCAGTCTAAGGCTAACAATTTGATTAAACAACGCGCTGCGGGCCGCCGACAAATAAAAACTGCGTTTATTGCGATCGCGCAGCGGAGAATTATTTTGCGCCCAGCGACGCGCCTGATGCAGATTGTTACCACCAATGCCGAAACGCTGGCTGCCGAAATAGTTCGGCACGCCGTCTTTTAATAGCGCATTAAGCCGCTGTTCCAGCTCTGCGCGATTGCTGACCTCACGCAATACGAGGGTAAAATTATTACCCCTAAGCGCCCCGAGACGCAGCTTGCGGCGATGGCGAGCATATTCCAGCACTTCACAACCTTCCAGACTGAAGGCGCTCATGTCCGGCATCTCTTTACCCGGCAGACGTACGCAGAACCACTGTTCGGTGACCGCGTGTTTGTCCTTCTGCCCGGCAAAACTAACCTCGCGGGCATGCACTTTGAGAAACTTAGCCAGCGCATCCGCCACAAAACGCGTATTGCAGCCCTTTTTCAGGATACGCAGCAGCAGATGCTCGCCGTCGCCGTCCGGCCCGAAGCCGAGGTCTTCTGTCACCAGGAAGTCTTCCGGGCTGGCTTTTATTAATCCGGTTCCTTCTGGCTTACCGTGCAGCCAGGTCAGGTTTTGCATATCCATTACGCGCGAGCCTTATGCAGTAACGCTACCGCCTCACAGGCGATGCCCTCGCCACGCCCGGTAAAGCCGAGCTTTTCTGTAGTCGTGGCTTTGACGTTTACGTCGTCCATATGGCAGCCAAGATCTTCGGCAATAAACACACGCATCTGTGGAATATGCGGAGCCATTTTCGGCGCCTGGGCGATTATCGTCACGTCCACATTGCCAAGCGTATAACCTTTGGCCTGAATAAGACGCCAGGCTTCACGCAGCAGTCCGCGACTGTCCGCACCTTTCCAGGCCGCGTCGGTATCCGGGAACAGTTTGCCGATGTCGCCAAGCGCTGCGGCACCGAGCAGGGCGTCGGTTAAAGCGTGCAGCGCAACGTCGCCATCAGAATGAGCCAGTAACCCTTTTTCGAACGGGACACGCACGCCGCCAATAATAATCGGGCCAACGCCGCCAAAGGCGTGTACATCAAAACCATGTCCGATACGCATTATAAATTCTCCGTTTGGGTTAACCGCGTGAGGTAAAACGCCGCCAGTGCCAGGTCTTCAGGACGGGTAACTTTTATATTATCGGCACGGGCGCTAATTAATTCTGGATGGAAACCACAATATTCGAGCGCAGAGGCTTCATCGGTAATTGTCGCTCCCTCGTTCAGGGCGCGAAGCAGACAGCTACGCAGCAATTCGAGCGGGAACAGTTGCGGGGTCAGCGCATGCCAAAGCTCTTCACGCTCCACGGTATGGGCAATAAGAGGCTTGCCCGGTTCGCCGCGTTTCATGGTATCGCGCACCGGCGCGGCCAGAATGCCGCCCACCTTGCTGCTTTGCGTGATGGCCAGTAAGCGCGCTAAATCATCCTGATGCAGGCAAGGACGAGCCGCATCGTGCACCAGCACCCATTTAGCGTCTCCTGCGGCCTGTAGGCCTGCCAGTACTGAATCGGCGCGCAGCCCTCCCCCGGTCACCACGGTGACCTGCGGGTTTGAGGCCAGCGGCAATGAAGCGAACCAGGAATCTGTAGGACTGATGGCGATGATGACATGGCTGACGCGCGGATGAGCCAGCAGGCTCGCAACGGCATGTTCAAGAATAGTTTTATCGCCGATTTGCAGGTATTGCTTTGGACATTCCGTTTGCATGCGGCTGCCGATCCCGGCCGCCGGCACCACGGCAATTACGTCCGGGGAGGAGTCTGCCATGCGTTATCACTTATGCTGATTTATCGATTGTTCTGCGCGGCATTATTGCCTGCGCGCTTGGAGGTGTCAGGCACCAGACGGTAGAAGGTTTCACCGGGTTTGGTCATGCTCAACTCGTTGCGTGCGCGCTCTTCGATGGCCTCCTGGCCGCCGTTAAGATCGTCGATTTCAGCAAAAAGCTGATCGTTGCGCGCCTTAAGCTTAGCGTTGGTTGCCTGCTGTGCAGCCACGTCTTCATTGACGCGCGTGTAGTCATGCACACCGTTTTTTCCGAACCACAGCGAATATTGCAGCCAGACCAACAAGGCCAGCAATAGCAGCGTTAGTTTACCCATCCTGCCCCCTGAAAAACGGCACAATCATCCCACAACTTTATGTCGGACTCCACCTGGTTGCCCCGGCGAGTCGTCGAATTTGCGGCAGAATTTATCACAAATTGCGCCGACATGCGCGTTCGTGGGAGGTTTAGCTTCAATCAGGGCCGATAAATCTGTTCAGTTTCATCCGCTGACAGAGTTAACCCATAAGCCACATAAATAAAGCACCGAACATCAGCGCCACGGTCAGCAGGGTTGCAACACAGCTATAATGCAGCCGCCCGCGAGCCAGCGAATGTAGCGCAATGCCCACAACTACGGCAACAGGCATCAGCGCAAGGAAGAAAGGCCAGGTATAGAGGAAGAAGAATAGCGTGTTAGGGCCGTACATCAGGAAGGGAATACCCAGCGCCAGCAGCCACGACAAAAAGCCGATGAACGCACCCGGTAAAGACCAGGCGGTATCTTCGACTGACGGGCTGGTTTCAGCCTGTGTGATAATAATGTTCGAGCTGTTGCGCATAACGAATCCGTTGACCTGAGTGACCAGACGCGGTTATGCGCCCGGTACTGTCTTTAGGATTTGATAATATCGTCACGGCGCAGCAGGTCTAATAATTGCGCAATCAAATTTGTTACCAATTGTTCGCCGTCTAAGTGAATTTCTGGCTTGTGCGGTGACTCATAAACCGAATCAATACCAGTAAAGTTGCGCAACTCGCCAGAGCGGGCTTTTTTATATAAGCCTTTGGGATCGCGCGCTTCACAAATCGCAAGCGGCGTATCAACAAAGACTTCGATAAACCGCCCTTCACCCATTCGCTCGCGTACCATTTGCCGTTCTGCACGATGCGGGGAGATAAAAGCAGTCAGCACGACCAGCCCGGCATCCACCATCAGGCTGGCGACTTCCCCCACGCGACGGATGTTCTCTTTACGATCATCATCACTGAAGCCCAGATCGCTGCACAGTCCGTGGCGCACGTTATCGCCGTCGAGCAAATAGGTGCTCACACCCAGCTTATGCAGCGCTTCTTCCAGCGCGCCGGCCACGGTCGATTTACCGGAGCCGGACAAACCGGTGAACCACAGCACCGCACCACGATGCTGATGGAGCTGCTCGCGTTGCCGCTGCGTGACGGGATGGGGATGCCAGACGACGTTTTTGTCGTGCTCAGCCATTACTTGCCTCCCAGCAAATCACGGGCATCCCAGTGCGGGAAGTGACGGCGCACCAGCGCATTCAGTTCCAGTTCAAAAGCGCTGTAAGCTGAAGGCTCCTGATAAACCTCTTCCTGCGGCTCGCGCACCATACCGGCGCCAACGGTGACGTTGGTCAGTCGATCGATGAAAATCAGCCCGCCGGTCACTGGATTTTCCTGGTATTTATCCAGCACCAGCGGCTCATCAAAAGTTAAATCAACCAGACCGATACCGTTTAGCGGCAGGCTTTCCACCACGCGCTGCGTCAGGGTATTAATCTCTACCTGATGATGAATGTTAGTAACGCCCGCGCGGGTTTTCTTGCCGGCCACTTTGATATCATAGCTTTGGCCCGGTGCCAGCGGCTGTTCCGCCATCCACACCACATCGACTTTTGCCGTTTGCACCGCCGGATGGGTGTCGCCTGCGTCTACCAGCAAATCACCACGGCTGATGTCAATTTCGTCTTTTAGCACTAAAGTGATCGCTTCCCCCGCAGCAGCTTGTTGCAAATCTCCATCAAACGTTACGATTCGCGCAATAGCGGACTCAACGCCGGACGGCAATACCTTTACCCGCTGCCCAACTTTTACCGAGCCTGAGGCAAGGGTGCCTGCATAACCACGGAAATCCAGGTTTGGCCGATTCACATACTGAACGGGGAAGCGCATCGGCTGCTGCTCAACCAGACGTTTCACCTCTACCGTTTCCAAAAGCTCCAGCAGCGTAGGACCGGTGTACCAGGGCATGCTCGCGCTTTGCGTCGCCACGTTATCGCCTTCCAGCGCGGAAAGCGGCACAAAGCGGATATCCAGATCTGACGGCAGCTGTTCGGCAAACGTCAGGTAATCCTGTTTGATCTGCTCGAATCTCTCTTCTGCAAAGTCGACAAGATCCATTTTGTTGACGGCCACAACCAGATGCTTGATCCCCAGCAGCGTAGAAATAAAGCTGTGGCGGCGAGTCTGATCCAGCACGCTCTTACGTGCATCGATCAGCAGGATCGCCAGCTCACAGGTTGAGGCGCCGGTCGCCATGTTGCGGGTGTACTGCTCGTGACCCGGCGTGTCGGCAATAATAAATTTACGCTTCTCGGTGGAGAAATAGCGGTACGCCACGTCGATGGTAATGCCCTGCTCGCGCTCGGCCTGCAGGCCGTCCACCAGCAATGCTAAATCAAGCTTCTCACCCTGGGTGCCGTGACGCTTGCTGTCGGTATGCAGAGAAGAAAGCTGATCTTCATAAATCTGGCGCGTGTCGTGAAGCAGGCGGCCAATGAGCGTGCTTTTACCGTCATCGACGCTGCCGCAGGTCAGGAAGCGCAGCAGGCTTTTATGTTGCTGAGCGTGCAGATAGGCTTCGACGCCGCCCTGCTCCGCGATTTGTTGTGCAATTGCGTTATTCATTATGCGCTCCTCAGAAGTACCCTTGACGCTTTTTCAGTTCCATCGAACCGGCCTGGTCGCGGTCGATTGCTCGTCCCTGACGCTCGCTGGTGGTGGAAACCAGCATCTCTTCAATGATTTCCGGCAGCGTTTGCGCTTCGGATTCAACGGCACCGGTCAACGGCCAGCAGCCCAGCGTGCGGAAACGTACCATTTTCTGGGTGATAACTTCGCCCGGCTGCACGTCAATGCGGTCATCATCGACCATCAGCAGCATGCCGTCGCGCTCCAGCACCGGACGCGGCGCCGCAAGGTAGAGAGGAACAATCTCGATATTTTCAAGGAAGATGTACTGCCAGATGTCCAGCTCGGTCCAGTTGGAGAGCGGGAATACGCGGATGCTTTCGCCTTTATTAATCTGGCCGTTGTAGTTGTGCCACAGCTCAGGACGCTGGTTTTTCGGGTCCCAGCGGTGGAAGCGGTCGCGGAACGAATAGATACGCTCCTTGGCGCGCGATTTTTCTTCATCACGACGTGCGCCGCCGAAAGCCGCATCAAAACCATATTTACTCAGCGCCTGTTTCAGACCTTCAGTTTTCATGATGTCCGTGTGCTTAGCGCTGCCGTGGACAAACGGGTTGATGCCCATTGCCACGCCTTCCGGGTTTTTATGCACCAGCAGTTCGAAACCGTAGTTTTTCGCGGTGCGGTCGCGGAACTCGTACATCTCACGGAATTTCCAGCCGGTATCCACATGCAGCAGCGGGAATGGCAGCGTGCCCGGATAGAAGGCCTTACGAGCCAAATGCAACATCACCGAGGAATCTTTGCCGATCGAGTACATCATCACCGGATTGGAAAATTCGGCTGCGACCTCGCGGATGATATGGATGCTTTCAGCCTCCAGTTGCCGCAGGTGAGTGAGTCGTTTTTGGTCCATAACCTTCCCTTAAAGCTGCGAGTATTACGGCGGGATCTGCTCCTGCCGTTTAAATGAAATTAAAAGGGACTATAAGTCGCGGGCATATTTCTTATGAAATTACGAATTGGAATGACTAGTTCCGTAAAGGAATAACGCCGTGATTTTGCAAATCACAAAATGTGCTGAACGGACTGTTTATCGGGACTTTAGGATGATTTGGAATTGTGTAACCCCTGTCACAGTTTCATACTACGCAGGCAAAAAATTACTGAAAATAAAAAGGACCCGTTATGTTTCCCGCATTGCGCCGCTGGGCTATCTGCCTGGCGTTTGGCGTAGGTTTCGCGTTTTCCGCAGGGGCCGCTCCCGTGCAGCCAGGCGAAACCGCTAATTTGCAGACTCGCCACATCGCCACCGTTTTTCCAGGACGAATGACCGGCACCCCGGCCGAGATGTTAGCCGCGGATTACCTTCAGCAACAGTTCGCTCTTTACGGCTACCAGAGCGATATTCGCCGCTTTAACACACGCTATCTGTACACCACCAAAGACGGTCACCAGAGCTGGCACAACGTCAGCGCAAGCCAGGTAATTGCCGCACGCGAGGGTAAAGTCCCGCAGCAGATTATTGTCATGGCGCATCTGGATACTTACACGCCGTTAACCGACAACGATGTGAACGACAATCTCGGCGGATTAACGCTGCAGGGCGTGGATGATAATGCCTTAGGCCTTGGCGTAATGCTGGAGCTGGCACAGCGTTTGAAAACGGTGCCGACACGCTACGGCATCCGTTTTATCGCCACCAGCGGCGAAGAGATTGGCTCGCTCGGCGCGGCAAATATTCTCAAGCGCATGAGCGAGAGCGAAAAGAAAAACACCCTGCTGGTGATTAACCTCGATAACCTGATTACGGGCGATAAGCTCTATTTTAACAGCGGAAAATCCACGCCAGCGGCGGTGCGTAAGCTCACCCGTGACAGGGCGCTGACGCTTGCTCGTCAACTGGGCATCCAAGCAACGATGAATCCGGGCCTGAATAGTAAATACCCGAAAGGGACAGGCTGCTGTAACGATACCGAGCCTTTTGACAAAGCGGGTATTCCGGTGCTGTCTGTGGAAGCAACCAACTGGTCGCTGGGTGAAAAAGATGGGTTTCAGCAACGCGCAAAAAGCAAAGCGTTCCCGAATGGCTCAAGCTGGCATCAGGCTATGCTCGACAACCAGTCGTATCTGGATAAATGGCTACCGGGACGCATTGAGAAACGCAGCCACGACGTAATGCGCGTAATGTTCCCTCTGGTGAAAGAGCTGGCTAAAGCGGGGCAATAAATCTATTCCCCACCACCGTGGGGAATAGATTAACTTTACTCGTGCAGGCCGCACTCGCGCTTCAGACCAAAGAAGCGCGTCTCTTCTTCTGCCATACCCGGCTCCCACTTACGCGTGGTGTGGGTATCGCCGACCGACAGATAGCCCTGATCCCACAGCGGATGGTATTTCAGCCCATGCCCGGTGAGATACTGGTAAACCGTGCGGTTGTCCCAGTCAATAATCGGCAGCACCTTAAACACGCCGCGCTGAATCGCCAGCACGGGTAAATTCGCCCGGCTGCCGGACTGTTCGCGCCTGAGGCCGGCAAACCAGGTTTGCCCGCCCAGCTCCTGCAGCGCGCGGTTCATCGGTTCAACTTTGTTGATCTCGTTGTATTTCTCGATGCCTTCAACGCCCTGCTCCCACAGCTTGCCGTAGCGCGCTTCCTGCCATGCCGCGCTCTCCTTCGCGCTAAACACTTTCAGGTTCAGCTTCAGCTTGTCCGTCAGCTCATCAATAAACTGGTAGGTTTCCGCAAACAGATAACCGGTATCGGTAAGGATTACCGGAATATCCGGGCGCTGCTGCGTAACCAGATGCAGGCTCACCGCCGCCTGGATCCCAAAACTCGAGGACAACACAAACTCACCGGGCAGGTTTTCCAGCGCCCAGCCCACGCGCTCTTGCGCGCTGAGCTTTTCGAGCTGAGCATTTACCTCGGCGAGCGCCATCACGCGCTCAACCTTCGGTAACTCGTTCAGTGCTTTTAGATCGAGTACGGACATACGTTCCTCGCTTATTATTCCCAAAAATCACGAGCCGGATCGAGCACCGGACGAACAATACCGGCACGGATGGTGAAATCACCGAAGCCTTCGTCAGCTTCACGCTCTTTCGCCCAGCGGCCTACCAGCTCATCAATCGATGCCAGAATTTCTGGCTCGGTAATATTTTCACGGTACATGCGTGGAATACGCGTGCCGATGCGGTTACCGCCGATATGCAGGTTGTAGCGCCCCGGTGCTTTACCCACCAGACCAATTTCCGCCAGCATTGAGCGGCCGCAGCCGTTCGGACAGCCTGTAACGCGCAGGACAATGTTTTCGTCGCCCACGTGATGCTTTTCCATCACCTCTTCAACTTTAGTCACGAACTGCGGCAGGAAACGTTCCGCTTCAGCCATCGCCAACGGGCAGGTCGGGAACGACACGCAGGCCATGGAGTTTTCACGCTGGGGTTTCACCGCGTGCATCAGCCCATGATCTTTAGCGATCTGCTCGATTTTAGCCTTGTCACTTGCCGGTACGCCCGCCACGATCAGGTTCTGGTTAGCGGTCAGGCGGAAATCGCCTTTGTGGATCTTCGCAATTTCCATCAGCCCGGTTTTCAACGGACGGCCCGGGTAGTCAAGAATACGGCCGTTTTCGATAAACAGCGTCAGATGCCATTTGTCATCAATACCCTTTACCCAGCCAATGCGATCGCCACGACCGGTGAATTCGTAAGGACGAATCGGCTCGAAGGTAATGCCCGCGCGACGTTCCACTTCCGCTTTGAACACATCAACGCCTACGCGCTCAAGCGTATATTTGGTCTTGGCGTTTTTACGATCGGTACGGTTGCCCCAGTCGCGCTGGGTAGTCACCACGGCCTCCGCTACGGCCAGCGTATGCTCAAGCGGGATATAGCCAAATTCGCTTGCGGTACGGGCGTAGGTTGCTTTGTTGCCGTGTTCAATAGACAGGCCGCCGCCCACCAGCAGGTTGAAGCCCACCAGCTTGCCGTCTTTGGCAATCGCGATGAAGTTCATGTCATTGGCATGCAGATCGACATCGTTTTGCGGCGGCACCACAACCGTGGTTTTAAATTTACGCGGCAGGTAGGTCGCGCCCAGGATCGGCTCTTCGTCGGTTGTCGCGACCTTCTCCTGATCCCACCAGATCTCGGCGTAGGCACGAGTGCGCGGCAGCAGATGCTCGGAGAGCTTCTTCGCCCACTCGTAGGCTTCCTGATGCAGTTCGGACTCAACCGGGTTCGAAGTACACAGCACGTTACGGTTCATGTCGTTAGCGGTCGCCAGCGCGTCCAGGCCCACTTCATGCAGCATCTCATGGGCCGGCTTTACGTTCTTTTTCAGCAGGCCGTGAAACTGGAATGTCTGGCGGTTGGTCAGACGAATGCTGCCGTAAATCGTTTTATCTTCGGCGAATTTATCAATGGCGCGCCACTGCTGCGTGGTGATGATGCCGCCCGGCAGGCGGCAGCGCAGCATCATGGCGTGACGCGGCTCCAGCTTCTGCGCTGCGCGCTCGGCGCGGATATCGCGATCGTCCTGCTGATACATGCCGTGAAAGCGGATAAGCAGGAAATTGTCGCCCTTAAAGCCACCGGTCAGCCCGTCCTGTAAATCTTCTTTAATGGTGCCGCGCAGGAAATTACTTTCACGCTTCATGCGCTCGGCATCAGACAGTTTACCTTCAACCACTAACGGTCCAGGGTGTTTTTCGCTCATTAGTAGACATCTCGCTGATAACGGCGCTCAATGCGCAGCTCACTTAAAAATTCATCTGCCGACTCGAGGTCCATACCACCGAACTCGGCTACCACTTCCAGTAATGCCTGCTCAACGTCTTTCGCCATGCGATTGGCGTCGCCGCAGACATAAATGTGGGCACCTTCGTTAATCCAGCTCCACAGTTCCGCGCCTTTTTCGCGCAGCTTATCTTGTACGTATATTTTATGTTGCTGGTCACGGGACCAGGCGAGGTCGATATTCGTCAGCAGGCCCTCTTTGACGTAGCGCTGCCATTCCACCTGATAGAGGAAGTCTTCCGTAAAGTGCGGATTGCCGAAGAACAGCCAGTTTTTACCCGTTGCGCCATCGTTTTCACGCTGCTGCATAAAGGCGCGGAACGGCGCGATGCCGGTGCCCGGGCCAATCATGATCGTCGGGGTTTCCGGGTTAGCCGGCAGGCGGAAGTTATCGTTATGTTCGATGAACACGCGCACTTCGCCATCTTCTTCAAGCCTGTCGGCGAGGAAGCCTGAAGCGCCGCCGGTGCGGGCGCGGCCTTCTATGTCGTAGCGCACGACGCCGACGGTAATATGCACTTCGCTCTCGGCCTCAGCCTGCGAGGAAGCGATGGAATACAGGCGCGGCGTAAGCGGACGCAGCAGGTCGATTAGCTGTTCGGCGCTCAGTTCAGCCGGAGCGTAACGCACCATGTCGACAATCGGCGTGTTCTGGGCAAAGTGCTGAAGTCTGGTTTTATCGCCCGCCAGATCCAGCAGCGCCGCGCTACTGGTAAGCTGGGCATATTTCTCGACAATGTTGGTAGTGTTAACCGTCAGTTCGAAATGCCAGGTCAGAGCTTCGCTCAGCGGCAGCGTTTTACCTTCGACGGTCACGCTTTCGTCACCCTTCAGCCACAGCAGCTCCACCAGCTCTTTTACCAGAGCAGGATCGTTCTGATACCAGACGCCCAGCGCATCGCCCGGCTGATAACGCAGGCCGGAATCCCCCAGGTCGATTTCGAAATGACGCACGTCTTTTTCCGAATCGCGACCGGTAATTTTCTGGTTAACCGCAAGCGTCGCCGCCAGCGGCGCTTCTTTAGTGTACGGACTGGTGAAGACTTCGTTTACCACACCGGTTGCGGTGACCGCGGCCTGGGCTGGCGTTTCCGCCGGTACGCGCGATTTCAGCAGCTCAACGATGTTACCGCGCCACGCCTGGGCTGCGGCCTGGAATTCAACATCAGAATCTACGCGATCCAGCAGACGAACGCCGCCCAGCTCCGCGAGTTTAGTATCGAAGTCTTTACCGGACTGGCAGAAAAACTCGTAGGACGTATCGCCAAGGCTAAATACGGCAAACGCCGTATCGGCAAGCTTTGGCGCCTTTTTCGAGAACAGGAACTTGTGCAGCGCCACCGCCTCTTCCGGCGGCTCACCTTCCCCCTGTGTGGAAGTCACAACAATCAGCAGCTTTTCCTGAGCGATTTGTTTGAATTTATAGTCGCCCGCATTGACCAGCTTAACGTTCAGTTTGGCCGCCAGCAGATCGTCACGCAGTTGCTCGCTAACGCGACGCGCATTGCCGGTCTGGGATGCGGAAATCAACGTAATAACCGGAACTTCAGCCGCAGGCGGCTGCTCTGTAGCCAACGCGCCCGGGTGTTGATTAATCATTCCCCAGAAATAGCCGGACAGCCAGGCCAGTTGAGTCTGTGAGAAGTCGGTTGTTGCCGCCTGGAGGCGTGCCAGTTGCTCCGGGGTAAGCGGCAGCAAAGCGGTCGGTGGGGCCTGAGTTGTCATGCTTGATTGGGTTCCAGTAGCAAAGAGTGCCGTTTTCAACGTTTAACGGTAAAAGCGTTCATAGGGTAAGGTTAACCAGCTGGATAATAACAATTAAAGAAGGGATGGAAATAACAAATAACCAAAATGACTAACCGTTTTTTCGGGTAATCCATAACATCAAAAGAGATTAAGTAAGCTATTGATATAAAACATATTAATTTCTGAAAAGCGGCAGATGCCGACGATTGAACAAAGATGGCCGCTTTAGTTAATGCGCAAAATAATGGTTTCCGGTACTATGCGGCGGTTTTTCGCCCTACTGAGACTGCAATAATGGCTACCACCCTGTTTAAAGATTTTACCTTCGAAGCCGCTCACCACCTGCCACACGTGCCGGAAGGTCATAAGTGCGGTCGCCTGCATGGCCACTCGTTTATGGTGCGCCTGGAAATTACCGGCGAGGTAGATCCTCACACCGGCTGGATTATTGATTTCTCCGAGCTGAAAGCGGCGTTCAAACCGACCTACGATATGCTGGATCACTACTACCTGAACGATATCCCGGGCCTTGAGAATCCAACCAGTGAAGTGCTGGCCGCCTGGATTTGGGACAGAATGAAGCCGATCCTGCCGCTCCTTAGCGCGGTGATGGTGAAAGAGACCTGTACCGCAGGCTGCGTGTATAAAGGCTGATTCTTTACAGGCTAAAAGAAAGGCACCTGCAGGTGCCTTTCTTTTTAAGCGATATTCAGATATTTGTGCGTCTGCATCGAAAGTCGCCAGTTGCGGGCAATGCAGGTTTCAATGCACAGACGGGTCGCGTCTTCTTTCTGGCTGATAGGCTGCAGCGCGATAATGCGATTTTTATCGTCGGTAAGCGTTTTTAGCAGCTCATCCAGCGCCTCGATGTCGCGCATACGCCCAACCGGATGTTTAATTTCGTCCGCTCGTTCCAGCGCCTGATGGAGCACATCGTAACCGCCACGCATATTTACCTTCGGCGACACCGTTACCCACGTCGCCGCCGTGCAGCGGACATCATGCGTGCCGCTGGTTTCAATCTGGCAGCTAAAGCCATGGTGTTCCAGCAGCGACGTTAAGGGATGCAGATCGTGGATACACGGCTCACCGCCGGTAATCACCACGTGGCGAGCGGTATAGCCCTGACGCTGCATCACGGCCAGCAAGTCTTCCGGACTTGCCGCACCCCATTTATCGCTCTCTTTGGTTTTGGCCAGAATGCTGAACAGAGACACTTCACGATCCGCGAGTTTATCCCAGGTGTGTTTGGTATCGCACCATGCGCAGCCCACCGGGCAGCCCTGCAGGCGGATAAAGATGGCGGGCACACCGGTAAAATAGCCCTCCCCTTGCAGGGTCTGGAACATCTCGTTAATCGGGTACTGCATAATCATCTCTGTAATAGTCGTAAAAACTAATTATCGCAGAACTATCGATCGAGATCATGTTTAAAGGGTGCGATCGGCTCAATCGGGGGGCGATCGAGCCGACCACTGCCATGATTACCGTGGCGTAACCATGGCGTTTACAAAGCGACGGGCAATCTGCTGCGGACGAGTTATCGCCCCGCCTACTACCACCGCATGCGCCCCCAGCGCCAGGCAACGTGCCGCCATCGCAGGCGTTTCCACATTCCCTTCCGCAATTACCGGCACGTTAACCGCAGCCAGGACATCGCGCAGGAACTGACAATCGTCGTTCGCCAGTATTTGCCCCTGGGTTTCCGCCGTGTAGCCATGCAGCGTGGTGCCAACGCAGTCAAAACCAATTTCTGCGGCATAGCGCGCTTCAGCAACCGTGGCGATATCTGCCATCAGCAGCAGCTCGGGATAACGGCTGCGAACCGCCTCGACCAGCCCGCGCAAATCCAGATCGCCCGGGCGCTCATGGCCGGTAGCGTCCATCGCAATCATCGCTGGTTTCACCGCCATTAGTTCATCCACCTCTTTAAGCGTTGGCGTGATATACACATCGCTGCCCGGATAGTCGCGCTTAATGATGGCGATAACGGGTAAATCAACGAGTTCCATAATCGTTTTTACATCGATCAGGCTGTTGGCACGAATAGCCGATGCGCCGCCCTGGGCGGCGGCCAGCGCCATTCGCGACATAATAAACGGGCTGTGCAGCGGTTCATTATCCAGCGCCTGGCAGGAGACGATAAGTTTTCCCTCAATCAGCGACAGCATGGATGGTTTCATGGGGCAAGTATCTCCTCTACTTCATTTTTAATGATGGTTACGTGCGGACCGTAAATCACCTGCACGCCGTTCCCACGGCGGATAACCGCCCGCGCGCCGGTTTCTTTTAGCAAAGCTTCGTCGATAAGCGTGCCGTCATGCAGCGTGACGCGCAGCCGTGTGGCACAGCAGTCCAGCTCAACAATGTTTTCTTTACCGCCAAGCGCGACGATGACCTGTAAAGGGCGCTCGCCCGCAGCAACCTGCACGCTTTCGGTAGTAACATCTTCACGGCCGGGCGTTTTAAAGTTGAAGCGCGTGATAACAAAGCGGAAGGTGAAGTAATAAAGAAAGAACCACGGAATCCCAACCAGCGGCACAAACATCCAGTTGGTTTTCGCTTCGCCCTGCAGCACGCCAAACAGAATGAAGTCAATAAAGCCGCCGGAGAATGTCTGCCCGATGGTAATGTGCAGTATATGCGCCAGCATAAAGGCCAGTCCGTCGAACACGGCGTGGATCACATACAGGACCGGGGCAATAAACAGGAATGAGAACTCAATCGGCTCGGTGATGCCGGTGAGGAAAGATGTCAGCGCCGCAGAGATTAACAGCCCGGCCACGCGCCTGCGGTTTTCCGGCTTAGCCGTGTGATACATCGCAAGACAGGCGCCAATCAGACCAAACATCATGGTGATGAAGCGTCCGGACATAAAGCGCGCGGTGCCGATATAAAACTGCTGGGTATGCGGATCGCCAAGCTGGGCGAAGAAAATACGCTGTGTGCCTTCCACCAGCTGGCCGTTAATCATTTCAGAGCCGCCAAGCGCGGTGGTCCAGAAAGGTAAATAGAAGATATGGTGCAGGCCGAACGGGCCAAGCATGCGCAGCACAAAGCCGTAGATAAAGGTGCCGAAGTAGCCGGTGGCATCCACCAAACCGCCCATGCCGAAGATCAGCTTCTGGAAATGCGGCCAGACAATGGTCATTACCGCGCCGACCAGAATCGCCGCCAGCGAGCTGACGATCGGCACAAAACGTGAGCCCCCAAAGAAACCGAGGAACTGCGGCAGCGCGATTTTGTTATAGCGGTTATGCAAAAGCGACGTGACGAGACCGATGACAACCCCGCCAAATACGCCGGTTTCAAGCGTCTGCGTCCCGAGCGCCATGCCCTGACCTACGGCGCCGGGATTGGTTGTCGCCAGCGCTCCGCTCAGCGTCAGCAGCGCGTTGATGGTTGCGTTCATCACCAGATAAGCCAGCAGCGAAGCGAGCCCTGCGGTTCCTTTATCGCCCTTCGCAAGCCCTACCGCGACGCCAACGGCAAACAGAACCGCCAGGTTGGCAAATACAATAGACCCGGCGCTTGCCATGATGGTGAAAATGCCCTGCAGCCAGCCCAGATCCAGAAACGGATAAGCCGCAACGGTATTAGGGTTGGACAATGCGCCACCGATACCCAGCAGCAAGCCTGCCGCAGGTAGAACCGCGACCGGCAACATAAAAGATTTTCCAAATCGCTGGGCCTTTTCGAACCAGCCCCCTGATGATGCTCCGCTAAATACTGACATAAATTTTCTCCCCGCTTGCCCGTGTTGGTGAAAATTTTTACCACAATAAACATATATCGATGAAAATTTCCACCATCATTACGATCGGGATCACATTTAATCGAATCTGCTGGCACAGGACGGGGGCTTTCCGCCACACTAGGCGCAGTTTGAACAGGAAGGGATGGGTTCGATGACGGAAAATGAAAATATATTGCTGCACCTGCGCCAGGCTCTGCCAGGCTACAGCCCAACGCTGCAAAAGCTGGGGGATTTTATCCTTACCCAGCCGCAGAAAGTGCTGTACCTGACGATTACCGAACTGGCGCGAGAAAGCGAAACCAGTGAGGCAAGCGTTACCCGCCTGTGCCGTCATTTAAGCTGTAAAGGCTACACCGAGTTCAAAATGGCGGTGGCGCTTGATATGCAGCAAAGCCAGCCTGTAGCCCAGGCCCACGAAGACAGCATAGATGCACTGGTGGAGGAGTCCGTGCAGGCACTGCGGGATACCGGAAAGCTCATCAATCGTGACGTGCTTAAGCAGGCGGGGGTTACGCTCCATGAGGCGACATCCGTGCAGATTTATGGTGTTGCCGCCAGCGCGATAATGGGCGATTACCTGCACTATAAGCTGCTGCGCCTGGGAAAATCAGCCCAGCTTTTCAGCGACATGCACCGCGCGGCGATGAATGCCGCAACGCTTGGCGAGCGCGATTTGGTGGTGGCGATTTCCAGTTCCGGTTCGACGAAGGATTTGCTGCATGTGGTGAAGCTCGCCAAAAAGCGCAATGCGCGCGTGCTGTTGCTGAGCAATACGCTTCGCAGCCCGCTGGCCGATCTTGCCGATCTTCTGCTGGTGGCGGCAAAACCAGAAGGCCCGCTCAGCGCAGGCTCGCTGAACGCCAAGGTTGGCGCCATGCTGCTGGTTGAAGTGCTGATCGGGGAGTTAATTTCTCACGATAGCCGCTATGCCTCAGCAAGCCAGCAGACCGCGAGCGCAACCTTACCGCTGCTTATCTGAAATGACCGGATACGCCCGGTCACTTTCAGTTGCTCAAAGCAGATTATTTTTTCGCTTTAAAATCGATGACCATCCGGCCTTTGATTTTACCGCTTTCCATTTCTTCGAAGATGGCGTTGATATCCTCGAGCGGGCGCAGCGTCACTTTCGGCGTCACCTTCCCTTCGGCTGCAAACTGGAAGGCTTCAGTCAAATCCTGACGGGTGCCAACCAGCGATCCCACCACTTCGATGCCATCCAGTACCAGACGAGGAATGTTCAGGCTCATGGATTCCGAAGGCAGGCCCACGGCAACAATACGAGCCCCCGCACGAACGGCGTCAACGGATGAATTGAATGCAGCTTTCGCTACGGCTGTGACAACCGCCGCGTGCGCGCCGCCCACTTTCTGCTGAATTACCTTCGCCGCATCTTCATTGCGTGAGTTAATCACCAGATCCGCCCCGCACTCTTTGGCGAAATCAAGCTGTGCATCGTTCACATCGATAGCGATGACTTTGGCGTTAAAGACATTTTTCGCGTACTGCAGCGCAAGGTTGCCAAGGCCACCTAAGCCGTAAATCGCAATCCACTGGCCCGGCTTGATGTGGGCAACCTTCACCGCTTTGTAGGTAGTTACGCCCGCGCAGGTCACGCTGCTGGCGGCGGCTGAATCAAGCCCATCCGGTACTTTTACCGC
Source organism: Buttiauxella sp. (assembly GCA_032051265.1). Lineage (GTDB taxonomy): Bacteria > Pseudomonadota > Gammaproteobacteria > Enterobacterales > Enterobacteriaceae > Dryocola. The sequence continues at coordinate 494,466 of DAMBYU010000003.1, read as the reverse complement.
GTAATCGGCAGCGACTATGCACTCTTCCGCCATGCCGCCGTCTACGGTAAAGCCTGCGTTAGTGACGCTACGACACAGCGTTTCATTACCGCTATTGCAGTATTCGCAATGGCCGCAGCCCCGGTAAAACCACGCAACGCTTGCGCGATCGCCCACTTTTAGCGAGGTCACGCCCGGTCCAATCGATTTAACGATACCGATGCCTTCGTGCCCAAGCGTTGTTCCTGTGACATCGCCAAAATCGCCGTTTTTTACGTGCAAATCGGTGTGGCAAACACCGCAACATTCCATTTCCAGTAGCGCTTCACCGTACTCCAGGGCGCGCATGGGTTTATCAACAATTTCAACTGAACGATCTTTGCTGGCTACTGCTGCTTTCATGGCATTCTCCGATCTTTGGTTAATAATCCTTTTAGCCTGGATGGCCTTATACCAGAGCGCAACTTTTGCTCTTCGAAGAGCATTACACGAGAAGCGTGTATAAAAATCAACCATAAAAAAACCCGCCGAAGCGGGTTTTATCATAGCCTGAAGCGACAGTAATAATTACTGGCCTTTAACTTCTTTCAGACCGTTGAACGGTGCTGCATCACCCAGCGCTTCTTCGATACGAATCAGCTGGTTGTATTTAGCAACACGGTCAGAACGGCTCATAGAACCCGTTTTGATCTGGCCTGCTGCGGTACCCACAGCCAGGTCAGCGATGGTAGCATCTTCAGTTTCGCCAGAACGGTGAGAGATAACCGCAGTGTAGCCTGCGTCTTTCGCCATTTTGATCGCAGCCAGAGTTTCGGTCAGAGAACCGATCTGGTTGAATTTGATCAGGATGGAGTTAGCGATGCCTTTCTCGATACCTTCTTTCAGGATCTTGGTGTTGGTGACGAACAGGTCATCACCAACCAGCTGAATTTTGTCGCCCAGGACTTTGGTCTGGTATGCGAAACCATCCCAGTCAGATTCGTCCAGACCATCTTCGATGGAGACGATTGGGTACTGTTTGGTCAGATCTTCCAGGAAGTGGGTGAACTCTTCAGAGGTGAAAGCTTTGTTGCCTTCGCCAGCCAGAACGTATTTACCGTCTTTGTAGAATTCGGAAGCCGCGCAGTCCATAGCCAGAGTCACGTCTTTACCCAGCTCGTAGCCTGCCGCTTTAACCGCTTCAGCGATAACAGCCAGCGCTTCTGCGTTAGAACCCAGGTTAGGCGCGTAGCCGCCTTCGTCACCAACAGCGGTGCTCATACCTTTGGATTTCAGCACCTTAGCCAGGTTGTGGAACACTTCAGAACCGATACGGATCGCTTCTTTCAGGGTTTTCGCGCCAACAGGCTGGATCATGAATTCCTGAATGTCGACGTTGTTGTCGGCATGCTCGCCACCGTTGATGATGTTCATCATTGGCAGAGGCATAGAATATTTGCCCGGAGTACCGTTCAGTTCAGCGATGTGTGCGTACAGCGGCAGGCCTTTAGAAGCGGCAGCAGCTTTAGCAGCAGCCAGAGAAACGGCCAGAATGGCGTTCGCACCGAAGTTGGATTTGTTTTCAGTACCATCGAGATCGATCATGATCTTATCGATGTTAGCCTGGTCTTTCGCATCTTTACCCATCACCGCCTGAGCGATTGGGCCGTTTACAGCGGCAACGGCTTTAGTTACGCCTTTACCCATGTAACGAGATTTGTCGCCATCGCGCAGTTCCAGCGCTTCGCGGGAACCCGTTGAAGCACCTGATGGCGCTGCAGCCATACCGACGAAACCACCTTCCAGGTGAACTTCAGCTTCAACAGTCGGGTTACCACGGGAGTCGATGATTTCACGACCGATGACTTTAACGATTTTGGACATTAGATTTTCCTCAGTGCAAGTTAAACTAAAACTCCAGACAAACAACGCGCGAAATGTCGCGCGTTGTCGTTCTAACTCTGCTTACTTCGCCTGACGCTTCAGGTATTCACCGGCAGCTTTCACAAAGCCTGCAAACAGCGGATGCCCATCGCGCGGGGTGGAAGTAAATTCCGGGTGGAACTGGCAGGCGACAAACCATGGGTGATTTGGCACCTCGATGATTTCTACCAGCTGCTCATCACCGGAACGGCCTGCAACTTTCAGACCCGCTGCTTCAATCTGCTTTAGCAGCATATTGTTGACTTCATAGCGGTGACGATGACGTTCAACGATAGTCGGCTCACCGTACATCTGACGCACCAGGGTATCGTCAGTAAGCTGACACTGCTGGCCACCAAGACGCATGGTGCCGCCCAGATCGCTCTTCTCGGTACGTACTTCGACGTTACCTTCTTCGTCACGCCACTCGGTGATTAAGGCGACCACCGGGTATTTACAGTCTGGCACAAATTCCGTGGAGTTGGCGTTAGCCATACCCGCCACGTTACGCGCGAATTCGATCAGCGCAACCTGCATGCCTAAGCAAATACCCAGGTACGGAATATTGTTTTCACGGGCGTAGCGTGCGGTGGCGATTTTGCCTTCCACGCCACGGTAACCGAAGCCGCCTGGGATCAGAATTGCGTCCAGCCCCTTGAGCAGCTCCTCGCCACGCGTTTCAACATCCTGCGAATCAATCAGCTTGATGTTAACGGTCAGACGGTTTTTCAGGCCACCATGTTTAAGCGCTTCAATCACAGATTTGTAGGCGTCCGGCAGTTCAATGTACTTGCCGACCATACCAATCGTGACTTCACCCGTTGGATTCGCTTCTTCGTAGATAACCTGTTCCCACTCGGCAAGGTTGGCTTCAGGAACGTTTAAGCTGAATCGTTTACAAATATAATCGTCCAGCCCCTGTGATTTCAACAGGCCTGGAATTTTATAGATAGAATCGACATCTTTTAGAGAAATAACCGCTTTCTCCGGGACGTTACAGAACAATGCAATTTTTGCACGTTCGTTCGCCGGCACCACGCGATCAGAGCGGCAGATCAGCACATCTGGCTGAATACCAATGGAAAGCAGTTCTTTAACGGAGTGCTGCGTCGGTTTGGTTTTCACCTCACCGGCGGCGGCCATGTACGGCACCAGAGTCAGGTGCATATACAGCGTGTGCTCACGGCCTACTTCTACCGCCATCTGGCGAATCGCTTCGAGGAACGGCAGGGATTCGATATCGCCTACGGTACCGCCGATTTCAACCAGTACGACGTCGTAGCCTTCGCCACCTTCAAGGATGCGTTCTTTAATGGCGTTGGTGATGTGCGGAATAACCTGCACGGTGGCACCCAGATAGTCGCCACGGCGCTCTTTACGCAGGACTTCGGAGTAGATACGACCCGTGGTGAAGTTGTTACGACGCGTCATTTTATTACGAATAAAACGCTCGTAGTGACCCAAATCCAGATCGGTTTCAGCGCCGTCTTCGGTAACGAACACTTCCCCATGTTGAATAGGGCTCATGGTACCCGGATCGACGTTGATGTACGGATCGAGCTTCATGATGGAGACGTTGAGGCCACGGGCTTCGAGAATAGCTGCGAGGGAGGCTGCGGCAATGCCTTTACCCAGAGAGGAAACGACCCCGCCGGTCACAAAAATATAGTTCGTTGTCATGCTGAACCTGAGAAGTTAGGTTTAAAGACGATGGAATAACCAGGACGGGAAAGCAGTATACCCGAACAGTATGGGCGCCACAAACTTTCATTCTTCACCCGCCAGCCTGACCTCGCGCTTTGTCAGGCCTGAGAAAATAGCGGGTCTGGTATAAATGTTTTTGACGCAAATCAAGCGCTTGTTAATTTGAAATTGGCATTAAAAGCGCTTGATCGCAAAAACGCGTTAGATTTCAGTTTCCTGGCGTTTAACCTGCTGCCAGGCATTTTCCATCTGCTCAAGCGTTGCCTGCTTCATTTCCAGGCCTTGCACCGCAATAATGCGTTCCACTTCGCGGAAACGACGTTCAAATTTTCGGTTAGCTTTTTGTAACGCAACCTCAGCTTTGGTGCCTAAATGACGCGCCAGATTCACCGTAGCAAACAATAAATCGCCGACTTCTTCTTCAAGTTTCGCTTCATCAACCACGGCCTGTTGTGCCTCGTGCATCACCTCGTCGATCTCTTCATGCACTTTCTCCAGCACCGGCCCCAGAGAATCCCAGTCAAAACCGACGGACGAGCAGCGCTTCTGAATTTTGTGGGCGCGCATCAATGCAGGCAGCGCTTCGGGGATATCATCCAGCGCGGAATGCTGCTCTTTTTCAGCACGCTCTGCGGTTTTGATGCTTTCCCATTTTTCGAGCACTTCCGCACTATTGCCAGCGGTGCCGTCAGCAAAAATATGCGGATGGCGGCGTTCCAGCTTGTCGCTGATGGCCGCGCAAATATCGTCGAAATTGAAACGCCCTTCTTCCTGGGCCATCTGCGCATAAAACACTACCTGGAAAAGCAAATCGCCCAGCTCGCCGCGCAAATCGTCGAAATCTTCACGGTTGATGGCATCCAGCACTTCGTAGGTTTCTTCAAGCGTGTATGGCGCGATGGTGGCAAAGGTTTGCTCGCGGTCCCACGGACAGCCGGTTTCAGGATCGCGCAGGCGCTTCATGATGCCCAGAAGGCGATCGATTTCAGAGGACATAAGATCTCGTTTCAGATGAATGAATTTGTAGGGTGGAAAAGCGGAGCGCCATCCACCTTATATTTAACCGTGCAGCCGCTTCGCATCGATAATATCCGGCACCTGATTCAGTTTGCCAAGCACGCGGCCCAGCACCTGCAGGTTGTAGATTTCAATATTCATATCGATGGTGGCCAGCTGCTGTCTGGTATCACTGCGGCTCGCCACGCCCAGCACGTTCACCTTCTCATTCGCCAGAATGGTGGTGATATCGCGCAGCAGCCCGCTGCGATCGTTTGCCGTTACGCGTACCACCAGCGAATAACCGCTGGAGTAGCTTTCGCCCCAGACGGCGTCGACGATACGTTCCGGGGCATGGGATTGCAGATCGGCGAGCTGGTCGCAGTCCGCCCGGTGAATAGAGATGCCGCGGCCCTGGGTAATAAAACCGATGATTTCATCCCCCGGGATGGGCTGGCAGCAGCGCGCAATGTGGTGCATCAGATTACCCACGCCCTCAACCACCACGCGGCCATTGTCTTTGCTGCGCGACTGCGGCGCGTAGGTTTTCTGTTTTAGCTGGCGCAGCGCCTGTTCGTCCTGCTCGGCGGCAGTCGGTTTATTAAACTGTGCCTGCAGGAAGTTGCTCATCTGGTTAAGACGAATATCGCCGCCGCCAATCGCCGCCAGAAGCTCGTCGATTTCATTGAAGTTATAGCGTGGCAGCAGGTGTTTTTCCGCCTCTTTCAGGCTGATGCCCAGACGTTCGATTTCATCATCGAGAATCTGACGCCCCGCGAGGATGTTTTTATCGCGATCCTGTTTACGGAACCAGTTGTGAATTTTGGCACGCCCGCGGCTGGTGGTGATGTAGCCGAGGTTCGGGTTCAGCCAGTCACGGCTTGGGTTCGGCTGCTTCTGAGTGATGATTTCAATCTGATCGCCCATCTGCAACTGGTAGGTAAACGGCACGATGCGCCCGCCGATTTTCGCCCCGATGCAGCGGTGCCCGACATCGCTGTGGATGTGGTAGGCAAAATCGAGCGGCGTGGAGCCCGCAGGCAAATCCACCACGTCGCCTTTTGGCGTAAACACATACACGCGGTCGTCGAAGACCTGGCTGCGCACTTCGTCGAGCAGCTCGCCGGAGTCCGCCATCTCTTCCTGCCAGGCAATCAGCTTGCGCAACCAGGCGATACGATCTTCATGCCCCGTGTTGCCGCTGCGCGCGTTGCCCTCTTTGTACTTCCAGTGGGCCGCAACCCCCAGCTCCGACTCTTCGTGCATCTGCTTTGTGCGGATCTGAATTTCGATGGTTTTACCGTGCGGCCCCAGCACAACCGTGTGGATTGACTGATAGCCGTTGGGTTTCGGGTTAGCGACGTAATCGTCGAACTCGTCCGGCATGTGGCGGAAATGGGTATGCACGATGCCCAGCGCGGCGTAACAGTCCTGCAGGCGTTCCGCAACGATACGCACGGCACGCACGTCGAACAGCTCATCGAAGGCGAGAGATTTTTTCTGCATTTTGCGCCAGATGCTGTAGATGTGTTTCGGACGGCCATACACTTCGGCTTTGACGCCCTCTTCTTTCATCGACTTACGCAGCGACCCGACGAATTCGTCAATATAGTGTTCGCGGTCGATCCGGCGCTCATGCAGCAGTTTGGCGATGCGCTTATATTCCGCCGGATGCAGGTAGCGGAAGCAGTAATCCTCCATCTCCCACTTCAGCTGCCCGATGCCAAGGCGGTTGGCGAGCGGCGCATAGATATTGGTACATTCTTTCGCGGCGAGGACGCGCTCATCTTCCGGCGCGTCTTTCACCTCGCGCAGATGGGCAATGCGTTCGGCAAGCTTGATGACCACGCAGCGGAAATCATCCACCATCGCCAGCAGCATGCGACGCACGTTATCCACCTGCTCGGCAGAGACAGAATCGGTATGGGCGGCTTTCAGCTGGCGAATAGCGGCCATGTCGCGCACGCCGTGAATCAGCGTGACGACCTGGTTATCAATGCTCTCTCGCATCACCTCTTCGCTGACCACGCCCGCATCGGCAAGCGGGAACAGCAGCGCCGCCCGGAGCGTGTCGTTGTCCATACTGAGCATGGAGAGGATCTCGACCATCTCGACGCCGCGCCACAGCAGCAGCTCCGCATTCGGATGGCCTTTGGTCTGCTGCTCGCAATAACGCCTGGTTTCGGCTAAGCGTTCACATGACTGCTGGTTAGTAATCCCGAGACTTTCAATCCATTTATCGGGCGCGAATTCGCCAGCTTTATTGAGATGTGCACTTCTTACCGCAACCATTGTCCTCTCCTGTCGGGTAATCGCATCAGGACGTTCCTGATTAACCGCTTAAATACGCTCAAAGAGCGCCATTGACTCCAGGTGCCCAGTGTGGGGAAACATGTCGAGCATTGCCAGCCGCCGAATCTGGTAACCCGCGCTTAATAACGCTTCGCTGTCACGCGCAAGCGTGGTGGGGTTACAGGAAACATAGACCACCCGCCGTGGCGCAAGTTTAATAATATGCTGCATCACGCCGGGCGCACCTGCTCGTGCAGGGTCGAGTAATATTTTATCAAACCCCAACGCAGCCCAGGGGTGACGCGTGACATCCTCTTCCAGATTCTCATGAAAGAATGTGACATTTTTCAGCGAATTATATCGGGCATTATATTCACCTTTCGCCACCAGCGCAGCAACGCCTTCGACACCGACCACGCTTGCTGCACGCTTTGCCAGAGGCAACGTAAAGTTCCCCATGCCGCAAAACAGATCCAATACCCGGTCTGTTGGCTGCACGTCGAGCCAGTCGATAGCGCGGGCGACCATCTGCTGATTCACCGCGTCATTCACCTGGATGAAATCACGCGGGCTAAAGCTTAAGCGTAGCCCGTCTGAATGATACCAGGGAGCTTCATCGCCGGGCGCTTCCAGCGTTTCACTGTCCGGCGCAAGAAACAGCGCCACTCCGGTCGTTTGCGAAAACTGTTCCAGTTTTTGCCGGTCGCTGTTTTCAAGCGGACTAAGATGACGCAGCACCATCAGCGGACCGCTATCCGCAAGCACCAGCTCCACATGCCCTAAACGACGGACGGCTTTTAATTCAGACAAACATTGACGCAAAGGTTCCAGCAATGCTTCAAGTTGGGGCGCTAAAACGGGGCACTGATGAATATTTACCAGCTCTTTGTCGCTCGCTTTGCGAAACCCCATTTGTAAGGTCTGTGACTTCAAATGGAAATTCAGGCTTAGCCTGGCGCGGCGGCGATAGCCCCAGGGTTGGCCGGCAATAATTTCATCGATCTCCTGCGGCGCGTCTCGCGTTCCCATCATTCGCGCTAAAGCATGAGATTTTGCCTGCTGTTGCAGCGCAACACTTGCATGCTGCTGCTGGCAGCCGCCACAAACGCCAAAATGCTGGCAGCGAGGCGCCACGCGTTCCGGGCTGTCGTTCAGACGCCGCTTTACCACTGCCTGCGCAAAATTGCGTTTATCATCAGTGACAGTAACTTCAGCCTGCTCGCCGGGCAGAGCGCCCGCGATAAACAGCGCTTTTCCGTTGTGACGCGCTACGCCCTGGCCAAACGGATCCAGGTCGTTAACTGTCACGGTTATGATCTGACGAGTCGTAACCCGCCGCTTTGCAGAGTAGAATTGCGCCATAAGTGGAGATGAGCTCTCAAATATTAACTGTTGCCTTAATTGTCCCATATCGGAACCCCATGACCAACTACAGCCTGCGGGCACGCATGATGATCCTGATTCTGGCTCCGACGCTGTTGATCGGTTTGCTGCTCAGTACTTTTTTCGTTGTTCATCGTTACAACGACTTACAGCGTCAGCTGGAAGATGCCGGTGCCAGCATCATTGAGCCGCTTGCGGTGGCAAGCGAATATGGCATGAGCTTTCACAGCCGCGAATCCATCCGTCAGTTGGTCAGTGTCCTGCACCGCCGCCACTCGGATATTGTGCGGTCTATCTCCGTTTTTGATGAAAAAAATAAGCTGTTTGTTACGTCGAATTTTCAGCTTAGCCCTTCGATGCTGCAACTGCCTGACGGGCAAAAGCCCCCGGAAAGTTTAAACGTGGCGCGCAAAGGCGACGTCATTATTCTGCGCACGCCCATTATTTCCGAAAGCTATTCTCCGGATGAATCGGCAGTCACCGAGGCTAAGCCTGCCGGAAATACGCTCGGCTACGTCGCCGTGGAGCTGGATCTTAAATCCGTGCGCCTGCAGCAGTATCGGGAAATTTTTATCTCCACGATGATGATGCTGTTCTGCATAGGCATTGCGATGCTGTTCGCTTACCGGCTGATGCGCGATGTCACAGGCCCGATTCGCAATATGGTGAACACCGTTGACCGCATCCGCCGCGGGCAGCTTGATAGCCGCGTTGAAGGTTTTATGCTGGGCGAGCTCGATATGCTGAAGAACGGCATTAACTCGATGGCAATGTCGCTTACCGCCTACCACGAAGAGATGCAGCATAATATCGACCAGGCGACGTCCGACCTGCGCGAAACGCTCGAACAGATGGAAATTCAGAACGTGGAGCTGGATTTAGCGAAGAAACGCGCCCAGGAAGCCGCGCGCATCAAGTCTGAATTCCTGGCCAATATGTCCCACGAACTGCGCACCCCGCTCAACGGCGTCATTGGCTTCACGCGCCTGACGTTAAAAACCGATCTCAATCAGACCCAGCGCGATCACCTGCATACCATCGAGCGCTCGGCGAACAATTTGCTGACCATCATCAACGACGTGCTGGACTTCTCGAAGCTCGAAGCGGGCAAGCTTATTCTTGAGAGCATTCCCTTCCCGCTGCGCAACACGCTTGATGAAGTGGTGATTTTGCTGGCCCATTCGGCTCACGACAAAGGTCTGGAACTGACGCTTAATATCAAAAATGACGTGCCGGACAATGTGATAGGCGACCCGCTGCGTCTGCAGCAGGTGATCACAAACCTGGTCGGCAACGCGATTAAATTTACCGAAAGCGGCAATATCGATCTGCTGGTTGAGAAGCGATCGCAGGGTAATAACAAAGTACAGATCGAGATGCAGATCCACGACACCGGCATCGGTATTCCGGCGCGCGAACAATCCCGGCTGTTTCAGGCGTTTCGCCAGGCGGATGCCAGTATTTCGCGCCGCCACGGCGGAACCGGCCTCGGCCTCGTCATCACACAAAAACTGGTTAACGAGATGGGGGGCGATATCTCCTTCCACAGCCAGCCTAATCGTGGTTCAACTTTCTGGTTCCACGTTAACCTCGATTTAAACCCGAATGCCGTGCTGGACGGGCACTCCAGCGAAAACCTCGCCGGAAAACGTCTCGCCTACGTCGAACAGAACGCCACCGCGGCCCAAAGCACCCTGAATCTGCTGGCCGGCACGCCGTTAACCGTTGTCTACAGCCCGTCATTTACGATGCTGCCCGACGAGCACTACGACATTCTGCTTATCGGTATCCCTGTGACCTCTACCGATACGCTGAGCATGGAAAATCCGCAGATGGTGCGGGCGGCCTCCATGACGGACTGCCTGATTCTGGCGCTGCCGTGTCATGCCTATGTCAGCGCGGAATCGCTTAAAAAGCAGGGCGTTACCGCCTGTCTGCTTAAGCCGATAACCTCAACGCGCCTGCTGCCGATGCTGGCAAACCGATCGTTCAGCCGGGCGCCCGAGCTTTCCGAAGGCGTAAGCAGCAGCAAATTCCCGATGACGGTGATGGCCGTGGACGACAATCCGGCCAACCTGAAGCTGATTGGCGCGTTGCTTGAAGACCATGTCCAGAATGTCGTGCTGTGTGAAAGCGGCCTGCAGGCTATCGATCGCGCCAAACAGATGCAGACAGACATTATTCTGATGGATATTCAGATGCCGGACATGGACGGTATCCGCGCCTGCGAACTGATTCGCCAGCTCCCGCATCATCAGCAAACGCCGATCGTTGCCGTGACGGCACACGCCATGGCGGGACAAAAAGAGAAGCTGCTTAGCGCCGGGATGAATGACTATCTCGCCAAGCCTATCGAAGAGCAGAAGCTGCATAACCTGCTGGTACGCTATCAGCCGGGCAATATCGCCGCCGCACTGCCGGCACCGCCTGATGCCGTATCGCCAAAGAATAATAAAAACCAGACGCTCGACTGGGCGCTGGCTCTGCATCAGGCGGCAAACAAGCCCGATCTGGCGCGGGATATGCTGCAAATGCTGCTGGCGTTCCTGCCTGAGGTACGTAATACCGTCGAAGAGCAGTTAGTGGGCGAGGAGCCGCTCGGACTGGTTGATATCATCCATAAGCTGCACGGTAGCTGTAGCTACAGCGGCGTACCGCGGTTGAAAAACCTGTGTCAGCAGCTTGAGCATGAAATGCGCAGCGGTGTCCCGCCGCAGGAGCTGGAGCCCGAGCTGCTTGAACTGCTTGATGAGATGAATAACGTTTCCAGAGCAGCACAGCAGGGGTTGAGCCAGGGCGGATAAACGCGGCTCCTCTCCACCGGGAATGCGGGCAAACTACTCCTTAGTCATCGCCCGCCACATCACTTCAAAACCTGCCGTTTTGTAGTTCCCGGCCTCGAGAGGTTCACGCGAGGCGAATTCCATGGTGGTTTCGGCCAGCGAGAAAAATATCGCGTCGGCAAAAGCGGATTGCCCGCAGGAGAAAAACTCACTCGTCACGCAGGCCTCGGCCAGCTCGTGCAGTTCAGGGTAGAGCTGGGCGGCCTTCTGCAGCGTTTCTTCGGTGATTTTGTCAGAAACCGCAAGCTGGCGCATCGCTTTGCTGCCTGCAGGAGAAACCAGTCCCCAGTCAATAAAACCGCTCCACACGGTGCGAACACGTGCTTTTACCGAGGTGCCGGGTTGATAATTTTCCATCATCATTTTGCCCAGGCCAGACTTGAGATGGAGATAGAGCGCATTGAGCAGCTCATCTTTGGTGGCGAAATAGCGAAATAGCGTCCCCTCTGCGACCCCGGCTTTTTTGGCAATGAGCGACGTTGCCGCGCCCAGCCCTGACTCAGCCACCGCCTCTTTTGCCGCTTCGAGAAGCGCTAAACGTTTATCTTCACTTTTTGGACGAGCCACATTTCCTCACAGATCTTACGATTATCCCCAAAATTAAACCATGTTATCCCGCGCCTGAGCAACCATACTGGTGGTCTGCGGAATTTTCATTTTACCGGCATTCGGCTGACAAAAATGTGATTGACGGCGAGCCATCGCTTTCTATAATGAGTGCTCACTCACTCAATGGCAAGTTCGTTTTATGACGTCGCACAAGCCTCGTCGCCTCTGGGTTAAAACGCTCATTCTGGTGGTCATCATGTTAGCAGGCACTATCGCTGGTTTTTCCAGGCTCTTCTCCACGATCGAATTTGGCAAATTGCCGGACGGAGAGCGCCTTGCAAGGATTCAGGCTTCGCCAAACTGGCGTGACGGTAAGTTTCATAACGAAACGGCGACGCCGATGTACACCAACGGCAAAAGCTTTTTATCCGTGTTATGGGAATACCTGTTCGTAAAACATAGCGAAACCAAACCTGAACGCGCGTTGCCGGTGGTTAAAACCGATTTAAAGGCCCTGAAAAGCGATGAGGATGTGGTTATCTGGCTCGGCCATTCCTCATGGTTCATGCAAATCGACGGTCATAAAATTCTCATTGATCCGGTGTTCAGTAGCTATGCCGCGCCCTTTTCCTTCATGAATAAAGCGTTTAACGGCCATTACCCGTGGCAGGCGGCGGATATGCCAGAGATCGATTATCTGATTATCTCCCACGATCACTGGGATCATCTGGATTACCCGACGCTGAGGGCGCTGCAACCTAAAGTGAAGCGGATCGTAACGGCGCTCGGCGTTGGATCGCATCTGGAAGCCTGGGGTTTTGCGCCGAAAATCATTCACGAACTGGACTGGCACGAAAATGTGGCTGTGGCGGACGATCTGACTATCCATGTCCTGCCAGCGCGGCACTTCTCCGGGCGCGGTTTAACCGCTAACAAAACGCTGTGGGCAAGTTTTATGTTTGCCACACCCCGCCGTAAGATCTTCTACAGCGGAGACAGCGGCTATGGCCCACACTTTAAAAATATTGGCGAACAGTTTGGCCCGCTCGATCTCGCTATTCTGGAAAACGGCCAGTACGACCCGGCCTGGCAACATATTCATATGCTGCCGGAAGAAACCGCCGCTGCCGCCGTTGATTTGCAAGCAAAGATGATGTTACCGGGGCACGCCGGACGTTTTTCTATGTCAAATCATACCTGGTACGATCCATGGAAACGGATTGCGGCGGCAAGCAAAACCAAACTTTACACGCTGCTGACGCCAGAAATGGGAGAAGTGGTGAGAATGAACGATCCGAAACAACAGTTCCTTTCCTGGTGGGAAGCAAAAGCCGAGTAACGATCGACACCGTCATAAAAAGGAGGATTTATGTCCATGCCTGCGCACTTTATGGAATCCTTAATCGAATGGATTGAAGACAATATGGATAAGCCGCTCAGAATTGAAGATGTGGCAAAACATTCCGGCTATTCAAAATGGTACCTGCAGCGTATGTTTACCGGCACCACGGGGAAAAGCATGGGGACCTGGATCCGGGACAGAAAGCTAATGCTTGCCGCTGATGACCTGGTAAACACCAGCGACAGAATCGTTGATATTTCAGAGCGCTACGGTTTTGACTCCCAGCAGTCTTTCACGCGCATCTTCGGCAAAAAGTACAATATTTCGCCCTCGGCCTACCGTAAAAGTCATGTCAGAAAAGTAGCATGATGAAGCTAAACTCCCGCCTGATGCCCTACTCATTCGGGAGCTTCTTTAGCCATGATTTAAGGCAGCGAACGTCCTACCGCAAGCGTTGCGGCAATATTTCTGGCCGCCCGGCAAAGGTTATCTCCGGCGTTTTCCAGCGCCTCTTCAAGCGTGCAAATGGTATATAACACGCTGAATACCGCATCCAGTCCGTGATCGTGCACCACGCCGACATCTTTGGTCAGGCTGCCCGCAATGCCGATCACCGGCTTGTTGTAGCGTTTTGCCACTTTTGCCACGCCAACCGGCACCTTGCCGTGAATGCTCTGACTATCGATGCGGCCTTCGCCAGTGATAACCAGGTCCGCGTCACGCACCAGCCCGTCCAGGTTAAGCGCCTCGGTAACAATCTTGATACCCTGCCGCAGTTCAGCGCCACAAAAGGCGTAAAGCGCAGCCCCCATGCCGCCTGCTGCACCACCACCGGCAAGCGTAAGCACATCAATATCCAGATCGCGGGCGATGATTTTTGCATAATGACCAAGCGCCTCGTCCAGCTGCTTGACCATCGCCGAAGATGCCCCTTTCTGTGGGCCAAAAACAGCCGAAGCACCCTCGTCGCCCGTTAAAGGGTTTGTCACGTCACAGGCCACTTCGATACGGCAATCCCGCAGGCGTTTATCCAGTCCGCTGATATCGACAGAGGCCAGTTTTCCAAGCTCGCCGCCGCCATACCCCAGCTGCTCGCCCTTCTCATTCAGCAGCCTGGCGCCGAGCGCCTGCGCCATGCCGATGCCGCCATCGTTAGTTGCGCTACCGCCAATGCCGATAATGATGTGTTTAACGCCGCGATCCAGGGCATGGCTAATAAGTTCACCCGTTCCCCACGATGTGGTAATCAGCGGGTTACGCTCCGCTACCGGAACCTGCTCCAGCCCGCTGGCCGCCGCCATTTCGATAAAAGCACGCTCGCCGTCGCCAGAAAGGCCATAAAAGGCTGCTACGGGTTTGCCAAGCGGTCCGGTTACCTCGACTTCGACCACGCTGCCCTGCGTTGCCGCGACCATCGCTTCCACGGTTCCTTCGCCCCCATCGGCGACCGGCAGTTTCACATAGCTGGCATCGGGGAATATCTCCCTGAAGCCCGCTTCTATCTGTGTCGCCACCTCCAGAGCGCTGAGGCTCTCTTTCCAGGAGTCTGGTGCGATTACAATTTTCATATGCCGTCCGTCGCGATGTGAGGGTTGTCATGCTTTCCGGTGCCCGCGGGCACCGGTGGCCACTTTAACGCACCATGCAAGGGCGTTTGTTATCAAAAGTCCATTCAGGGATAAGATACTGCATTGCCATAGCGTCATCACGTGCGCCAAGTCCGTGTTTTTGATACAGCTCATGGGCTTTCATCAGCGCATCCATATCCAGCTCAACGCCCAGACCCGGCGTCGTCGGCACCTGCACCATGCCGCCTTTAATTTCAAATGGCTGTTTCGTCAGGCGCTGATTGCCTTCCTGCCAGATCCAGTGGGTATCGATGGCGGTGATTTTACCCGGTGCGGCTGCCGCGACATGGGTGAACATCGCCAGCGAAATATCAAAGTGGTTATTGGAGTGGGAGCCCCAGGTCAGGCCAAAGTCATGACACATTTGCGCTACGCGCACCGAACCCTGCATGGTCCAGAAATGCGGATCGGCAAGCGGAATATCCACGGATTGCAGCGAAAGCGTATGTCCCATCTGACGCCAGTCGGTAGCAATCATATTGGTTGCCGTTGGCAGACCCGTTGCGCGGCGGAATTCCGCCATCACTTCACGCCCGGAATAACCTTGCTCGGCGCCGCATGGATCTTCGGCATACGCCAGCACGCCGCGTAGCTGTTTACCCAGCGCTATAGCTTCGTTAAGCGACCATGCGCCGTTTGGATCGAGCGTTACGCGTGCCTGCGGGAAGCGTTTTGCCAGCGCGGTTACCGCTTCGGCTTCCTCGCATCCGGCCAGCACGCCGCCTTTAAGTTTGAAATCGTTAAAGCCGTATTTTTCATAAGCGGCCTCAGCCAGGCGTACGACGGTATCCGGCGTCATCGCCTCTTCATGGCGGATACGATACCAGTCGCATTTCTCGTCTGGCTGGCTTTGATAAGGCAGCGGCGTTGCCTTGCGGTTGCCCACAAAGAACAGATAGCCCAGCATTTCAACTTCGCTACGCTGCTGCCCGTCGCCCAGCAGACTGGCGACATTCACGCCAAGGTGCTGACCCAGCAGGTCAAGCATCGCCGCTTCTATACCTGTCACGACATGAATCGTAGTGCGCAAATCAAACGTCTGCGTGCCACGGCCGCCAGCGTCACGATCCGCGAATTTCTGGCGTACCTCGTTAAGAATATTTTTGTACTCGCCAAGCGTTTTACCTACTACCAGCGCGGCTGCGTCTTCCAGCGTCTGACGGATTTTCTCGCCGCCCGGAATTTCCCCCACCCCGGTATTCCCGGCGTTATCTTTAATGATGACGATATTACGGGTGAAGAACGGCGCATGCGCGCCGCTCAGGTTCATCAGCATGCTGTCGTGCCCGGCGACGGGGATCGCCTGCATAGACGTCACTACTGGCGTCGAAGTCGATGTACTCATTATTTCGTTCCTTTTCCTCAAGAATGGCTTATCCGCGGCCTAAAGCCGGACGCTTACGATCGAACTGCCAGCCGGGCACCAGATACTGCATGGCGGCGGCATCGTTACGCGACCCGCCGGGCAGCGACTTGTAGATTTCGTGTGCTTTCTGCACCTGCTCCCAGTCCAGTTCCACGCCCAGGCCCGGCGCGTCCGGAACGGCAATTTTACCGTTGACGATTTGTAACGGGGAAGTTGTCAGGCGCTGATCGCCTTCCTGCCAGATCCAGTGCGTATCGATGGCGGTCGGCTTGCCCGGCGCTGCCGCGCCTACGTGGGTAAACATCGCCAACGAAATGTCGAAATGGTTGTTCGAATGACAGCCCCAGGTCAGCCCCCACTCGTCACACAGCTGCGCTACTCGCACGGCGCCGCTCAGCGTCCAGAAATGCGGATCGGCCAGCGGAATATCTACCGCATTGACCATTACAGCATGGTTCATTTCACGCCAGTTGGTGGCGATCATATTGGTGGCGACAGGCAGGCCGGTTGCGCGACGGAACTCCGCCATTATTTCACGCCCGGAATAGCCCTGCTCCGCGCCGCACGGATCTTCCGCATACGTCAGCACATCAATCATGCCTTTACACAGTTCAATGGCTTCATCGAGCAGCCAGGCCCCGTTAGGGTCTACGGTGATACGCGCATCCGGAAAACGTTTTTTCAGTTCGCGAGCAGCATCCAGCTCCTGCTCGCCCGGCAGCACGCCACCTTTCAGCTTGAAATCTTTAAAACCGTAGCGGTCCTGCGCGGCCTGCGCCAGGCGTACTATCGCCTCACTGCTCAGCGCTTCCTGATGACGTAGTTCATACCAGGCGTGGCTGGCGTTTTTGCCGTCCAGGTAAGGCAGATCGGTTTTGTTGCGATCGCCGATATAGAACAGATAGCCCAGCACGGTAACCTCATCGCGCTGCTTGCCTGGACCAAGAAGTTCGCAAACCGGCACGTTCAACGCCTTGCCCAGTAAATCCAGCAGCGCGGCTTCCAGTGCCGCCACCGCGTTAACGCGCAGTTCAAAAGTCCAGGCACCCTTGCCGAAAGTATCAAAATCGGCCGACTGATTGCCTTTGTGGACGTTCTGCACCACGCGATTCATACGCGCGACCTCCTGCCCGACAACTTGCCCTGTCGCCTCTACCAGCGTCCGGTAAATGACTTCCCCGCCGGGCGCTTCACCCACGCCGGTGTTACCGGCGTTATCGGTGAGCACCACAATATTGCGGGTAAAAAAAGCCCCGTGCGCCCCGCCGATATTGAGCAACATGCTGTCATGACCGGCCACTGGAATAACCTTCATATCAGTGACAATCGGACTTGCTTGTGTATTCATCATTATCGTCCTGTTATGACGGGCTTCAGTTCTACGCGTTTAATATCGCCGACGATAACCAGATAGCTAAGCACCGCGACAATGGCGTGGATCCCCACGTAAATCAGCGCGCCGTTAAACGAGCCGGATACCCCGACAATGTAGCCGATAGCAATAGGCGTCACGATGCCGGAAACGTTGCCGAACATGTTAAACAGGCCGCCGCTCAGGCCGCTTATCTCTTTTGGCGCGGTGTCGGCCATTACGGCCCAACCCAGCGCACCGATGCCCTTGCCGAAGAAGGCCATCGCCATAAAGCCCACGACTACCCATTCAGACTGCACGTAGTTACAGAACACCATGCTGACCGAGAGCAACATTCCCAAAACGATAGGCGTTTTACGCGCAATGTTTAGCGAACCGGTGCGGCGCATCAGCCAGTCAGAGATAATCCCGCCCAGCACGCCCCCCATAAATCCGCAAACCGCTGGCACCGAGGCCACAAAACCCGCCTTCAGAATCGACATCCCTTTTTCCTGCACCAGATAAACCGGGAACCAGGTGATAAAGAAATAGGTTAAGGCGTTGATGCAATACTGGCCGATATAGACGCCGATCATCATGCGCGAGCTAATCAACTGTTTGATCTGGCCCCATTTTTGTGCAAAGGGTACATGCTCTTTGGCCTTATTCTGATCCATGTTGATAAGCGCGCCACCCTCTGCGATGTATTCAAGCTCTTTCTTGTTCACACCGGGATGGCTGTTAGGGTCATGGATAACCTTCAGCCAGATAAAGCTAATAACGATGCCCAGTCCGCCCATGAAGAAGAATACATGTGACCAGCCCACTTCATGCGTCAGCCAGCCCATGATTGGGGCAAAGATAACGGTCGCAAAATATTGTGCCGAGTTAAAAATAGCGACCGCGGTGCCGCGCTCCTGTGCCGGGAACCATGCCGCCACGATACGACTGTTGCCGGGGAAGGAAGGCGCTTCGGCCAGCCCCACCAGAAAACGCAGCGTAAACAGCGCGATGATGATGCCAAAGCCGCTAAAGATGTCGACGAAGCCCTGCAATAAGGTAAACATCGACCAGATTAAGATGGACCAGAAATAGACGCGCTTCGAACCGAAACGGTCAAGCAGCCAGCCGCCAGGGATTTGACCGATGACATAAGCCCAGGAAAACGCAGAGAAAACGTATCCCATGCCAATCGGGTCAAGCCCAATATCTTTTGCCATCTCAGAGCCGGCAATCGACAGGGTGGCGCGGTCGCCATAGTTAAATGAAGTGACGATAAACAGCATCACCACTATCCAGTAGCGGGCGTTGGTCCTTTTTTCGACCACGCTCGCCGTTTGGCTAATTGTGTTCATGATGCACTCCTGAACTAAACAGCATTTGTAGGGTAACGGGAACGGTGCTTTGTTTTTTGCACTGTATTTTTTATTAGCGAAACGAGTCATTACGCTGGTTTGCGCGGTTTTATTACTTAACCGGGAGAAATTATATGGAGAGAACCTGTCGGCCTCATCGTGCAAAGACCCAAGTTT
The DNA here is from genome assembly GCA_032051265.1 of Buttiauxella sp. GTDB lineage: Bacteria > Pseudomonadota > Gammaproteobacteria > Enterobacterales > Enterobacteriaceae > Dryocola. The sequence continues at coordinate 475,599 of DAMBYU010000003.1, read as the reverse complement.
GACGCTCACCGTTTGAGCAGTTTGTGGCGTCTGTCCATAAAGCTGGGGAGTGGTTCACGCTTTTTGCAACAAATTGACAAATCGAGGGGAAATGGGGTTGGTCGGACGCCGCGTACAGGATGGATAAACACAGGTGCCGTGGCACCGCAAAAGCATGGCGGGTAACGCTTTCGCTTACCCGCCATGGAAATGATTAATTCAGCTTAGCAACTTAGCCCACTGCTCAACCCAGGGATTGGCAACCGCTTCAGGCTCAGGATAGTCGTTGGCATCGATGGTCAGCACGGTCCCGATTCGCGTTGCGCCCTGCTCCTGCAGCAGCGCATCAAACTTTTTACCGCCGCCGCAGAAATGGTCGTAGTTGCTGTCGCCCAGGGCAATCAGCCCGTAGCGTAATTCCGGCTGGTAACCCACTTCGTCTTTTATGGCCTGAAACAGCGGAACAATACTGTCGGGTAAATCGCCCTGACCGGTGGTCGAGGTCACCACCAGCACGTAATGCTGGCGATAAAATTGCCAGTCTGACAGCTCGGGGTCTTCAAATACCTTCGCCGTGTGCCCCTGCTTTTTCAAAATCGCTTCGGCTTCTTCTGCCACCAGCAGCGAGTTGCCATACATGGTGCCAACAAAAATACCCACTTCGGCCATAGATTAACTCCCTGGATTATGGTTTCTGGCTTTCATCCTGACGGTTGCCTGCGGCAAACTCAACCTTTTCGATATCGCTGAGCATACCGCGCCAGCCAAACTGTGACATCATCTGCATCCAGGTATCGTCGAGCCCCGCGCGCAGAAGGAGCGGCTCGCCGGTAACCGGATGATTAAGCTGAAGATGACTTGCGTGCAGCATTAAACGCTGGCAGCCAAAATGTTCTGCGGCGGCGCGATTCTGGCGCAAATCGCCGTGCTTCGAATCGCCAATAATAGGATGGCGCAGATGCGAGAGGTGACGGCGCAACTGATGCTTGCGGCCGGTCTGCGGTTCCAGCTCTACCAGGCTGTAGCGCGCCGTTGGATAACGCCCAACCGGCACCGCCATTTCCACCGTCGCCATGCCGCGATAATGCGTTACCGCAGGCTGCGGGCCTTTATCAAGGCTTGCATGCTTATCAGCAATTTTATCCAGCTCTTCGGTTAGCGGATAATCCAGCAGCGCCTCATCTTCAAGCCAGCCGCGCGTGAGCGCGTGATAGCGTTTGCGAATCTGATGGTTTTCAAACTGCTGCGACAGTAAGCGCGCCACTTCGCTGGAAAGCCCCAGCAGCAGCACGCCGGAAGTCGGCCTGTCCAGACGGTGGACGGTAAACACATGCTGGCCAATTTGATCGCGCAGGGTTTGCATCACGAAGACCTTTTCGTGCCTGTCCAGCCAGCTACGGTGCACCAGCCAGCCCGACGGTTTATTCACCGCCACCAGCCACTCGTCCTGATAAATGATGTCCAGCATCAGTCGGCAGCGCCGGCAAACAGAACGTCCAGCTCCTGCAGGGCAGCCAGCAGCGGCTCGCGTCCGATATGGGCGGCATCAAGCGCCATTTCGTAATACGGGGCGATGGCAAAAGAAACGGGCAGAGGCTGATTGCTGTCGATAAGCGCGTGCATACGCGGGATCAACACCCACTGTAGCCACTCATGCGGCTCCAGCGTATCCATACAAAATGGCTGCGTGCTTTCAAACGCGGAAGGCTGAGGCGCAATGCCCTGCCAGAGTTGATGAGCGCGTAAAACCTGTTCGATTGCTTGTAAATGCTGGCGTACCAGCGCATGGCGTTCCATGAAAACCTCATACGTCAGGCCAAAGAAGCGGGCAAGCATACCATTTCTTTGGCCTTGCGAAAAAAAGCATAAAAAAAGGGAGCACTGTATAAACAGTGCTCCCGGTTCGTTTCGCAGCTGATCCGGCTACTTTTAGTGCTCCCTGCTCGTCCGTGACAACTTTGTCCTGCGGTCTCCTGACCTACAATCCGTCGTATATGCTTCCTGCAACCTGCGTCCTGCTGGTGTCCTGCATCATCCTGATGCGAAATCCTTTAGTCTTCCAGACCCGCCGCTCATCCTGATACGGCTCTCATTCTCCATCCTGGAGGTGTCCCTTACTCATCCTGAGTCTCCATGCTTCTTCCAGAAGCCTTCCCTGTAACGCTATCCTGGCGTGTTCCCCTTCCTCATGAAGTGATGTCATCCTGTCATCTCCTTCACTATTCGACTTCCTGTCGATGAGTACAGGATCCCTTATTTGGCACCTTCTGACAAGGGACCCGGGAGGAAAGTTCCCGCCAGCTTTCATACGAAAGCAAACCTGTAACAATGCAACCCGTTGAAAAATAACAAAATCACATATGCATAATCAGCGAATGCCCGGTAAAAAGTTAGCGATCTCTTACAGTAAATGTAAGAGATCTCTCACACGCCTTCTATGCGCCAGGGCTAAATGACCTGCGGCTGGAGCGTTTCCAGGAACGCCACCAGCGACGGCGCCAGCGTCCTGCGCTGTTTCGTGCCAATTTTTTCCAGCACCACTTCGCCGCTTAAGTTGCACAGCGACACCACTTCCATTTCATCCCGCGTGGTCGCCAGAAAAAGGGTTGGCGAAAGTTTCAGGCGTTTTTGCGTTACCAGATGGCCGATTAAATTTTCCTGGACGCGCTGAAAATCTTCCTCGCTCCATGCCTGGAGAAGCGTCAAATCTACGCTGCCGGCTAGCGCGGGCATGTCGCCTGCGAACTGCGTGGTGTAAAACTGATGGGCTGCGGGCTGGAGCGAGATATCCAGCGCGCGCTCTACGGCGCTTAAATCCTCCTCAAGCGAAAAAGGTTGCGGCTGCCAGCGCACATCGCTGCCGGTTGTGGTGACTATGCAGGGTGACGGAACACCGTACAGCTCTTCGCTTGCAGGCCAGCCGCCGGTTTGCTCACGCCAGCGCGTACAAAAACGTTCCGTGAATGCTTCCAGCGCCTGGCGCACATCGTTATCCACCAATTTCTCACTCTCTCAAGGCTGCGGTACAATAGAGGTCAATTGTACCTGCATTCTATCGGTGACACATGTCTTATGAAAAACACCAGGCGCTGAGCGGCCTGACGCTGGGTAAGCCAACCGCTTACCAGGATACCTACGAACCCGCCCTGCTTCAGGCCGTACCGCGCAGTCTGAACCGCGATCCGTTAGGTCTGCAGGCAGCTAATCTGCCCTTTCACGGGGGGGATATCTGGACGCTATATGAACTCTCCTGGCTAAACGGTAACGGCCTGCCGCAGGTTGCCGTCGGGCACGTCCAGCTTGATGCCTACAGCGTCAACCTGGTGGAATCCAAAAGTTTTAAGCTCTATCTGAACAGTTTTAACCAGACGCGCTTTAGCGACTGGGAAACCGTCCAGGAAACGTTAAAGCGTGATTTGAGCGCCTGCGCACAGGGCGACGTCAGCGTGGTGCTGTTTCGTTTGCATGAGCTGGAAGGCCAGGAAATTGCCGCTTTCAACGGCGAATGCATCGACGAGCAGAGCATCGTTATTGATAGTTACGAATTCAATGCCGATTATCTTATGGATGCCACGACAGACGAAATCGTCGAAGAGACGCTGGTCAGCCATCTTCTGAAATCCAACTGCCTGATTACCCATCAGCCGGACTGGGGCTCAGTGCAGATCCGTTATCGCGGCCCGCGTATCGACCGCGAAAAGCTGCTGCGTTATCTCGTCTCCTTCCGCCACCACAACGAATTCCACGAGCAGTGCGTTGAGCGTATTTTCAATGACATTCAGCGCTTTTGCGAGCCGCAGTCGTTGAGCGTCTATGCGCGTTACACCCGTCGTGGCGGGCTGGATATCAACCCGTGGCGCAGCAACGTCGATTTCCATCCGGCATTTGGCCGTCTCGTTCGCCAATAAATGCGAGATGCCTCGCAGGCCATAAGGGATTGATGGTTTTCGGGTTGTTAAATTCGGCGCGGCAAGGCTATTGTAATCATTGGGAGCGGCACACTCGCTCCGTAAGGAGTTAACTTGATTACACATATTAGCCCTCTTGGCTCAATGGATATGCTGTCGCAGCTGGAAGTCGATATGCTTAAACGCACGGCCAGCAGCGACATTTACCAACTGTTCCGCAACTGTTCACTTGCCGTCCTTAACTCAGGAAGCCAGACTGACAGCAGCAAGGAACTTCTCTCGCGCTATGAAAGCTTTGATATCAACGTATTGCGCCGTGAGCGCGGCGTGAAACTGGAGCTTATTAATCCGCCGGAAGAGGCCTTTGTTGATGGCCGCATTATCCGCGCCCTGCAGGCTAACCTGTTCGCGGTTTTACGCGATATTCTGTTCGTTAACGGCCAGCTCGCCAATGCAGGCCGCTTCCCGAATATTGATCTGGAAGACTCCTCGCACATCACCAATATGGTGTTTTCAATACTGCGAAATGCCCGCGCTCTGCACGTCGGCGAAGCGCCAAATCTCGTCGTCTGCTGGGGTGGGCACTCCATTAACGAAAACGAATACCTGTATGCTCGTCGCGTCGGCACTCAACTGGGGCTGCGTGAGCTGAATATTTGCACCGGCTGTGGGCCGGGTGCGATGGAAGCACCCATGAAAGGCGCAGCCGTGGGGCACGCGCAGCAGCGCTATAAAGAGGGCCGCTTTATTGGCCTGACAGAGCCGTCGATCATCGCCGCTGAGCCGCCCAATCCGCTGGTCAACGAGCTGATTATCATGCCGGATATCGAAAAGCGTCTGGAAGCTTTTGTCCGGATCGCCCACGGCATTATCATCTTCCCGGGCGGCGTGGGCACGGCAGAAGAGCTGCTCTATCTGCTGGGCATTCTGATGAATCCGCACAACCACGACCAGGTTCTGCCGCTGATTCTGACCGGCCCGAAAGAGAGCGAAGATTACTTCCGCGTGCTGGATGAGTTTATCGTCAGCACCGTTGGCGAACAGGCGCGTCACCACTATAAAATCATCATTGATGATGCTCCGGAAGTGGCCCGCCTGATGAAAAAAGCCATGCCGCAGGTGAAAGAGAATCGCCGCGAAACAGGCGATGCCTACAGCTTTAACTGGTCGATTCGTATCGCGCAGGATCTGCAGATGCCGTTTGAGCCAACCCATGAAAATATGGCGGACCTCAATCTGTACCCGAATCAGCCAGCGGAAAAACTGGCGGCCTCTTTGCGTCGGGCTTTTTCGGGCATTGTGGCGGGGAACGTAAAAGAGGGCGGCATTCGCGCCATCGAACAATACGGGCCGTACAAAATTCACGGCGATGCCCGAATGATGAAACGCATGGATGTATTGCTACAAGGGTTTGTGGCTCAGCACCGTATGAAGCTCCCCGGTAGCGCCTATATCCCCTGCTACGAAATCTGTACCTGATTGCTGCTTCTTAAGGGCGACAGCAATGTCGCCTTTTTTGTTCCTCATTTTAACGTGCAAGCCAAACCATAACCTTCCCATCAGATCTGCCCGCAAAACATCATGCTTTTCGCACAATCCCCTCGCTAAAATTCTGCTTAATTCATTTTATGTAGACAAAAATCAATTATTTAACCCGAATTAATTTATTGCATCTTTCACAAATGCTAGCCTTTTCGCGCATAAATATGGCAGGTCAGATCTCAAGCAGTTTGAAATATCGCCGATAACTACATAAATGGTGGATTCTTGCATTTGGGATCGCGATCACTGATACATTGATTACATAAATGTATCTTTCCGCCCGCCGATAGTTACGGGTCAAAATTACTAGAAAAAAGACCTGACACAGGATTTAGTTTCATCGGTCATGCGATACGCATCGTTATTGACTGAAATTTTGCAAAAATCATTCTTTCTGGAGAAGTTGATGGATACCACTCAAACCGGCAGTATTGCCTCTGTCGAGACAAAAAGTTCCTGGCGTAAGTCTGATACCATGTGGATGCTTGGCCTGTATGGCACCGCCATCGGCGCTGGCGTGCTGTTCCTGCCGATTAACGCAGGCGTTGGCGGTCTTATTCCACTGTTTATCATGGCCATTCTTGCCTTCCCGATGACCTTCTTTGCGCACCGTGGCTTAACCCGCTTTGTGCTTTCAGGTAAAAAGCCTGGCGAAGACATCACTGAAGTCGTAGAAGAACACTTTGGCGTTGGCGCAGGTAAAGTCATTACCCTGCTCTATTTCTTTGCCATTTATCCAATCCTGCTGGTGTACAGCGTGGCAATCACCAACACCGTTGACAGCTTCATTACGCACCAGTTGGGTATGATTTCTCCACCGCGTGCCATCCTCTCTCTGATATTGATTATCGGCCTGATGACCATCGTCCGTTTCGGTGAGCAAATGATCGTTAAGGCGATGAGCATCCTGGTATTCCCGTTTGTTGCGGCGCTGATGATGCTGGCTTTGTACCTCATCCCTAACTGGAGCGGCGCGGCATTCGAAACCATGTCCTTCAGCGCGACGCCGGCGACCGGCAGCGGCCTGTGGATGACGCTGTGGCTGGCGATTCCGGTAATGGTGTTCTCCTTTAACCACTCGCCGATCATCTCTGCGTTTGCGGTAGCAAAACGTAACGAGTATGGCGAAGGCGCGGAGAAAAAATGCTCCCGCATCCTCTCCTATGCACACATCATGATGGTGCTGACGGTGATGTTCTTCGTCTTCAGTTGCGTACTGAGCCTGTCCCCTGCGGATCTGGCAGAAGCCAAGGCGCAGAACATCTCTATTCTCTCTTACCTGGCCAACCACTTTAACGCCCCGGTTATCGCCTGGATGGCACCGATCATTGCGATTGTCGCCATCACTAAATCCTTCCTCGGCCACTACTTAGGTGCCCGTGAAGGCTTCAACGGGATGGTTATCAAATCGCTGCGCGGCAAAGGCAAGAGCATCGAAATCAACAAACTGAACCGCATCACCGCCATCTTCATGCTGGTCACTACCTGGATTGTGGCTACCCTGAACCCAAGCATCCTGGGGATGATTGAAACCCTGGGCGGCCCGATTATCGCGATGATTCTGTTCCTGATGCCGATGTACGCTATTCAGAAAGTCCCTGCTATGCGTAAATACAGCGGCCATATCAGCAACGTATTTGTTGTTGTGATGGGCCTGATTGCTATCTCCGCTATCTCTTACTCTCTGTTCGGCTAATTCAGCACCACGAATAACGTTAAACCGCCTGCTTTCTGCGGGCGGTTCTCTCCTCTTCAGGTCACTCACGCAATGGACGCATCATGATTAGCGTATTCGACATTTTTAAAATTGGTATCGGGCCTTCCAGCTCTCATACCGTCGGCCCGATGAAGGCTGGCAAACAGTTCGCAGATGACTTAATCGCGCAAGGGATATTGCACGATGTCACCCGCGTAATTGTTGATGTTTATGGCTCACTCTCCCTGACCGGTAAAGGGCACCATACCGATATCGCGATTATTATGGGACTCGCAGGCAACCTGCCGGATACCGTGGATATCGACTCCATCCCGCACTTCATTCAGGATGTGAACACCCATGGCCGACTGATGCTGGCTAACGGCGCGCACGAGGTGGAATTCCCGGTAGACCGCTGCATGAATTTCCATGCGGATAATCTGTCGCTGCATGAAAACGGCATGCGCATCACGGCGATGGCAGGCGACAAGGCGCTGTACGGCCAGACTTATTATTCCATCGGCGGCGGGTTTATCGTCGATGAGGCGCATTTTGGCCAGGAAGATAGCCGGCAGGTTGCAGTGCCTTATCCCTATAAGAACGCGGCCGATTTGCGCAAACACTGCGATGAAAGCGGCCTGTCGCTCTCCGGGCTGATGATGCAAAACGAACGTGCGATGCATACTCAGGCGGAAATCGACGCGCATTTCGCAAACGTCTGGGACGTTATGCGCAGCGGCATTGAACGCGGCATCACCACTGAAGGTGTGCTGCCGGGCAAAATGCGTGTGCCGCGCCGTGCGGCAGCGTTGCGCAGGATGCTGGTGAGTAGCGATAAGAACAACGCCGATCCAATGGCCGTTGTGGACTGGATCAACATGTTTGCCCTGGCGGTTAACGAAGAGAATGCTGCGGGCGGACGTGTGGTCACAGCGCCAACAAACGGCGCATGCGGCATCGTCCCTGCGGTGCTGGCGTACTACGACAAATTCATCCGCGAAGTAAATACTAACTCCTGCGCACGCTACTTCCTTGCCGCAGGGGCGATAGGTTCGCTGTACAAAATGAACGCTTCAATTTCTGGCGCGGAAGTCGGCTGTCAGGGCGAAGTTGGCGTCGCCTGCTCTATGGCGGCGGCAGGCCTTGCGGAACTGCTGGGCGGCAGCCCGGCGCAGGTTTGTATCGCAGCGGAAATCGGCATGGAGCATAACCTGGGTCTGACCTGCGATCCGGTGGCGGGCCAGGTCCAGGTGCCGTGCATCGAGCGTAACGCGATTGCGGCGGTAAAAGCTGTGAATGCGGCTCGTATGGCGCTGCGGCGTACCAGCGAACCACGCGTCTGTCTCGACAAGGTTATTGAAACTATGTACGAAACCGGCAAGGACATGAACGCCAAATACCGTGAAACCTCACGCGGTGGACTGGCAATGAAAGTTTCCTGCGATTAAGTTTCCCCCACCTGAGCCTCTCTTAAGGGGCGAGGGAATAACTTCTTAGTAGCTACGATTTTACCCTCTCCCTTTCAGGGAGAGGGTAAATCTTTAGCGTAAATCCCCTACTTTGACGTGGTCCATATCGTCAAATACCTGATTCTCACCCACCATACCCCAGATAAAGGTATACGCACGCGTGCCAACGCCCGAGTGGATAGACCAGCTCGGTGAAATCACCGCCTGCTCATTCTGCATCACGATATGACGCGTCTCCTGCGGCTGGCCCATCATATGGAACACACAGCTATTCTCCTCCAGACCAAAGTAGAAATAGACTTCCATGCGACGTTCATGGGTGTGGCACGGCATGGTATTCCACAGGTTACCGGGCGCAAGTTCGGTCAGCCCCATGCTTAACTGGCAGGTTTCCAGCACGTCCGGGACAAAATATTTGTTGATAGTGCGACGGTTGCTGGTGACGTCTTCACCCAGCGTGACCGGTGCAACATCCGCAGGCGTAACGCGCCTGGTTGGGTAGGTTGTATGGGCCGGCGCGCAGTTATAGTAGAAGCGGGCAGGTTTAGCCGCATCAATACTTTCAAACACGACTTCTTTTGCACCTTTCCCTACGTACAGCGCATCGCGATGACCAATTTCATAGCTGGTGCCGTCTACCGTGATGGTCCCTGCGCCACCGATATTGATCACGCCCAGCTCGCGGCGCTCAAGAAAATAGCTGACACCCAGCTGCTTACCTACTTCACCGCCCACGCTCACCGAACGCGTCACCGGCATCACGCCGCCGACAATAATGCGGTCGATATGGCTGTAGGTCATGGTGTACTGGTCGGCGGTAAAAATCGTCTCAATCAAAAACTCTTTACGCAGGCCGGCTGTATCAAGCGTTTTCGCATGGTCACTATGAATGCTTTGGCGAATATCCATCATTTCTCCTCAAGGACATATTCGAACGGATACGCTAATCACGCCCGTTACTATTAATGAAAAAATACAATTTAAATATATTTAATTACACGTAATTTACATTTAAACGTCTTAATAACTATTTTAGCAGGCGCTGCCTAAAAATAGTGTGATCCAAATTGAAATATCGTTTCAATTTGCTTGAATCATAATTCCGATAGGTTGATAGTACCAGACATACAGTATCCTTCGGAGCCTAACCATTCAGAAAAGCATCGTTCATAGCACCACACCAGGCCTGTTCTGAAGAGTAAGTTGGATTACTTTTAGCGGACAATGTAGATAACCCAATAAAAAGAAAAGCTTTTTATTGCGAACCCTTGCGGGCTTTTTAAGCCATCCCGCAGGTGTTCAAAAAGAATGATGAGGAATTTTTATGAAAATCAAAGCGACTATTGAACGTATTCCTGGCGGGATGATGCTCATTCCGCTGCTGCTTGGCGCCATATTAAATACCTTTGCACCGGATACCGGTGCTTACTTTGGTTCTTTTACCAAAGGAATGATTAGCGGCACCGTTCCTATCCTTGCGGTATGGTTCTTTTGCATTGGCGCATCAATCGATTTACGGGCAACCGGCACGGTGCTGCGCAAATCCGGTACGCTTGTGATCACTAAAATTGCTGTTGCCTGGGTTGTAGCGATGATTGCCGCTTCCTTTATTCCTGATGAAGGTATCCAGACCGGAATGTTTGCTGGCCTGTCAGTACTGGCTCTCGTTTCCGCGATGGACATGACTAACGGCGGCCTGTATGCCAGCCTGATGAACCAGTACGGCACCAAAGAAGAATCCGGCGCGTTCGTCCTGATGTCGCTGGAATCCGGCCCGCTGATGACCATGGTGATTCTGGGATCCGCCGGTCTGGCCTCGTTTGAGCCGCACCACTTTATCGGTGCCGTGCTGCCGTTCCTGATTGGTTTTACGCTGGGCAACCTGGACCACGATTTCCGCACCTTCTTCAGCAAAGCGACGCCGACGCTTATTCCGTTCTTCGGTTTTGCGCTGGGTAACACCATTAATCTGAATGTGATTATGGATACCGGCCTGCTGGGCATCATGCTGGGCGTAGCCGTTATAGTGATTACCGGTATCCCGCTGATCCTTGCAGATAAATTTATCGGTGGCGGTAATGGCACTGCGGGGATTGCCGCGTCGTCTGCGGCGGGTGCTGCGGTGGCAAACCCGGTGATCATTGCGCAAATCAACCCGGCATTTGAACCGGTTGCCGCTTCGGCTACAGCGCTGGTCGCAGCAAGCGTAATAGTAACGGCAATCCTGGTGCCCATCATTACCGCGATCTATTCACGAAAAGTGGGTGGTAAGGTGAGAGAAAAAGAACTGGTGCAGGAAGTGCAGCATCACTAAAAATGAAAGGAGCCGAAAGGCTCCTTTTTGCATTTACAGCGCCGACTTCAGCCGCTGCACCGCCTCATAAAGCTGCTCTTCCGTGGCAGTCGCATATGAGAAACGCAGCGTCTTTTTATCCGCATTGTCGCTAAAGAAGAATTCGCCGGGCACATAGACCACCCCTTTTTCCAGCGTCTGCTGCAACCACTTCGTGGTATCAAATTCGTAGCGGAATTTCGCCCACAGGAACATCCCGCCCTGCGGCTGGTTAAAGCTGATATGTTCACCCAGCTCTTCTTGCAGGTAGCGCGACAGGCTCAGGCATTTTTGCCTGTAAGCATCCCGAATCAGCGCAATCTGTGGATTTAACCGATCCAGCGTCAGATAAGCCGCCACCAGCGACTGTGAGAAAGAGTTTGCATGCAGATCGGTAGCCTGCTTGATGATAGCGACCTTCTGCTTCATCCATTCCGGCAGAATTAGCCAGCCCACACGCAGGCCAGGCGCCAGAATTTTGGAGAACGTTGAGGTATAGACCACGTTCTCGTGATTGCCCATCTGCGCCGCCACCTGGAAGAGCGTTTTCTCTCGGTCATCGGTAAAGCTGATTGCGCCGTACGGATCGTCTTCAATAATGACGAAATCGTGCTCGATGGCCAATTTTACCAGCTTCTCGCGGCGCTCAGCGCTAAGCGTTGTGCCGCTCGGGTTGCCAAACGTGGGCACCAGATAAACGCACTTGATGCGGGTCGTTTTAAGCAAGGCTTCCAGTTCATCAACGATCATACCGTGCTCATCGCCGCCTACGGATTTCACCGTCGCTTCCGTGAGGCTAAGAATTTGCAGCGTGGCAAGATAAGTAGGACGTTCAACAACGAAGACATCGCCAGGGTTTGCCAGCGCGCGAATTAACAGATCCAGCGCCTGCTGGGAGCCAGAGGTGATAAGCAGTTGGTCAGGGTTAGTGGTGATGCCACGCTCGCGGCAAAGATCTACAAGCTGCTGGCGAAGCTCAACGTTCCCTTCCGTTAAACCGTACTGGAAAGCATCGTTAAAGCTCTCATCCACCACCATTTGCGTGGCTTGCGCCAGGCCTTCTTTATCGAACAGTTCATGGGAAGGGATCCCCCCCGCAAGCGAAATCACGCCCGGCATTTTGCTGTGTTTTAAAAGTTCGCGGATAGCGGAAGGCTGCAGGTTCTGGATACGATGTGCGAGGTGCGTGCTGTTGCTCATATTGTTATCTCTGATTTTTCTGGTCGTTTAAAATATACATAGCAATCAAATTAATTAGCAATGCCTTTGCAGAAGTAAAAGCGATGATTTATTGCGAGGCGCTTTCCCAAATTGCTTTCTCAGGTTCGCCCCCCGAACAGGGAGATGTTAAAGTAGGCGGAGTGGTTACAGAAAGTGAAAAATAATGAACATTCATCTACTTATCGTCGACGCGCTGAACCTTATTCGCCGCATCCATGCGGTGCAGGGCTCACCCTGTGTCGATACCTGCCTGCATGCCCTTGAGCTGCTGATAACCCACAGCCAGCCAACCCACGCCGTTGCAGTCTTTGACGATGAAGACCGACGCGAAGGCTGGCGGCATCAGGTGTTACCGGACTATAAAGCCGGACGTGCGCCAATGCCGGAATCCCTGCAGCATGAAATGCCGTCCATCCGGGAAGCCTTCTCACGTCGCGGCGTCGCCTGCTGGCATTCACAGGGGAACGAGGCGGACGATCTGGCGGCGACCCTTGCCGTTAAGCTCGCGGCGGGCGGCCATCGCGCGACCATCATTTCCACAGATAAAGGGTTTTGTCAGTTGCTCGCCCCCACGATTGAGATCCGCGACTACTTTCAAAAACGCTGGCTGGATGCGCCTTTTATTGCGCAAGAGTATGGCGTGCTGCCTGAGCAACTGCCTGATTTCTGGGGGCTTGCAGGTATCAGCAGCAGCAAGATTCCGGGCGTGGCAGGCATCGGGACGAAAAGCGCCACAAGGCTGATAAAGCAGTTCTCAACGCTTGAAGAGCTGTATCAGCGGCTCGATGAGGTGCCGGAGAAGTGGCGGAAAAAGCTGGAGTCGCATAAAGAGAGCGCCTTTACCTGTCGTCAGGTTGCGCGTTTGCAGACGGATTTAAAGCTGGACGGGAATTTGCAGCAGTTACGTTTACCGGGAAATAGCATGCAGGGCGGCTAAGCTTACGCCATCCCCCCTGCCATTTTGCTATTAACGCTCGTCGCGACGGCCACCCACGGCGGCCCACATACGACGCACGTGCACGGTCACTTCTTCACGGTCGTGATAAAGCTGGCGTGCCTGAATCTGCGCGCTGATGCCATTTTCTTCAAGCTTCTCGCGCATCTGCGCAAGGTTTTGTGAAACCTCCTCATAGCGCTTTTTCATAGGCAGCTTGAGGTTAAAGATGGTTTCACGGCACCAGCCGTTTACCAGCCAGGCCGTCATCAGGCTCGTCACTTTTGCTGGCTTCTCTACCATGTCGCATACCATCCAGGAGATATTTTTGCGCGTCGGCTTATATTTAAAACCGTCTTCACGCAGCCATGTCACCTGCCCGGTATCCATCAGGCTTTGCGCCATCGGGCCGTTATCCACGGAGGAGACCCACATGTTGCGTTTCACCAGTTGATAAGTCCAGCCGCCGGGGCACGCCCCTAAATCTACCGCATACATGCCGTTTGCCAGGCGTTCGTCCCACTCGTCGGCAGGAATAAAGATGTGGAACGCCTCTTCGAGCTTGAGCGTTGAACGGCTTGGCGCATCCGCCGGGAATTTGAGGCGCGGAATGCCCATATAAAACGGTGAGTTGTTGCCAGGGTACGAATAACCGGTATAGCAACAGCCAGGGGCAATAAAGAAGACGTGGACCACAGGACGCTTTGGCGTTTCATAATTAGTCAGCACGCCTGCTTCACGCAGGCTGGCACGCAGCGGTACCGTCAGCTTACGGCAGAACTTCAGCAGCTCTTTGCTTTCGTTGGTGTCGGCAACTTCAACGCGCAGATCGCCGCCCTTCTCAACCACGCCCTGCAGCATGCCCGCGATCGGCGTGATGCGATCCTCAGGAGGAAGATCTTTTAACAGCTCACCGGCAACGATCATCTGGCGAGCAAAGATCAGATCGCTGAACGGCAGTTCACGCGCCAGCTTGTCAGCATCTTCCGGCTGATAGCATTCAAATATCACATAGCCGCTACTTTCTTTTACGCGTGCGAAGCCATATACGCCAAGGCTTCCTGCTTTATCGGTAATCTCTGCCGCACACTCTTTTTCAAAGCCCTGGCGGCAGTACAAAATAACTTTATTATTCATGGCTTGCGCCCTTACGTTTCAGGCGCATTGCACCGATCAACATCAAAATCCAGCCGGCGAGGAAACTTACCCCGCCGACGGGTGTAACAAACGCCCAGAGGCGTAAATGCGACAGCGCCAGGCAATAAAGACTGCCGCTGAATAACACGGTACCGAGCGCCATAAACACGCTGCTCCAGTAAAACCAGATGCTGATACGGCGCTGCATAGCAACCGCAAGGCCAAAAATGGCCAGCGTGTGAAACGCCTGATATTCAAGACCCGTCTGGATCCAGCCCATCTCAACGACACCGAGAGATTTGCTTAATACGTGCGCCCCAAAAGCCCCCAGGGCAACGAAAATAAAGCCGCTGATAGCGGTAAAAATCAGCATGAAACGGCTGGTCATGGTGTAACCCTAAATGTAAGGCGCAGCCCGGGGCCGCGCGAAGATTTACTTATTGATCGTAGCGAAAGCGGAATTTTTCCTGTTCGCTGGCGGCCTTCGCCAGGATCCACTGCCGGAATGCGGCTATTTTACCGAGTTCTGCCTGACTGTCATGACAAACAAGATAAAAGGCATTTTTACTGACCAGAACATCATTAAAAGGACAAACCAGACGGCCCGCTTCGATTTCGGACTGCGCCATGACGTTGTTCGCAAGGGCAACGCCCTGGCCGTGAATGGCGGCCTGCAGCACCATCGCGCTGTGGCTGAAAATGGGCCCCTGTTGCACATTAATGTGGCTGACGCCCAGCTGGCGTGTATAAGTTTGCCAGTCCCGCCGGGAAGCATCATGCAGTAAGGTGTGCTGGGTGAGATCTTCCGGCGTTTTGATCGGCCTGTCGCCCGTCAATAACATCGGCGAGCAGACCGGCAGCAGATACTCAGCGTACAATTTTTCAACCCGCAAACCTGGCCAGTTGCCGCGGCCATAAAAAATAGCCACGTCGACGTCGTCAGCAAGCTTATCTTCCTGGCGGTCAACGGCTTGTATACGTACATCGATTCCCGGATAAGCTGAGTTAAAGCTGGAAAGGCGGGGAACCAGCCAGTGAATGGCAAAACTCGGCAATAAACTTACCGTCAACGCGCCTTTCGCGCTCCTGGCCTGCAGCTTGCGCGTCGCCTCGGTAAGCTGGGAGAAAATCTCTTTAATATCGAGGTAATAGCTCTGCCCTTCTTCAGTTAGCAGCAGCGAGCGGTTGCGGCGACGGAACAGTTTTAGCCCTAAAAAGTCC
This sequence comes from Buttiauxella sp., assembly GCA_032051265.1. Classification (GTDB taxonomy): domain Bacteria; phylum Pseudomonadota; class Gammaproteobacteria; order Enterobacterales; family Enterobacteriaceae; genus Dryocola. The sequence goes on along the minus strand of DAMBYU010000003.1, from coordinate 460,160 downwards.
TCAAGGGACTTAATCTGGTGGCTAACTGCCGCCTGGGTGACAAATAACTCTTCGGCCGCTTTAGTAAAACTCAGGTGGCGAGCAGCGGCATCAAAAACACGTAAAGCATTCAGAGGTGGCAAGCGCTTGGACATAGTTGACAGGCTTAAATGTTAATGGCTGTTAACAAACAGGTTATTTTAATTAACCTATTAGTTTTTTTTATCTGAGCCATTATAAATTGTCCGTTGAGGATGCACCAGCAAATACCTATAGTGGCGGCACTTCCTGAGCCGGAACGAAAAGTTATCTGGAATGCGTGTTCTGGAGGGCTTTTGGCTTACGGTTGTGATGTTGTGTTGTTGTGTTTGCAATTGGTCTGGCATTCCAGACCCTGGTAGCTAAGCTACCCCTTTTTCACTTCCTGTACATTTACCCTGTCTGTCCATAGTGATTAATGTAGCACCGCTAAAGCGGTGCTTTTTTTTATTCACCGATCAATGCTCAAGTTCAACCATCTCTTTCACATCAGTACGATTAATTTGCTGTTTGTTCCCGTTAGCATCTTTATACTGAATCATCCCTGTTTCGTCATCGGTTTGTGGCTTGCCATCAGACACAATGGTACGGCCATCATTCGTGTGCATAACGTAGTTCGGGCTGGAACATGCTGCGAGTGCGAAAGTCATCATACATGCGGATACAACAGCGGCTGCCTTATTCATAATTCTTCTCCTTGTACGTAGAGTTTAATGCTACTTAAAGCTCTTCTGCTTACAGGCTGTAAACCTTAGCCCAACAATCATTAGCATAACCCTCTTTTGTGACTTTTCCAGGTTAAGCAGAATATTCCGAGAGTTACGCATACCTTGTGCACGCTTAAGAAATGCGCCACGATCTACGGATTGAAACGAGGATCACTATGACAGCATTTAATCCCGCCCATTTTCGCAGCCAGTTCCCGGCGCTTGCGGATGCTGGCGTCTATCTGGACTCTGCGGCGACCGCATTAAAACCCCAGGCTGTGGTTGACGCCAGCCTGCAATTCTACAGCCTCAGCGCAGGCAACGTTCACCGTAGCCAGTTTCCCACGGCGCAGCGCCTCACGGCCCGGTACGAAGCCGCGCGCGAAGCCGTCTCAAGCTTGCTAAACGCCCCTTCCGGCAAAGATATTGTCTGGACGCGCGGCACCACCGAGGCCATTAACCTGGTTGCGCAATGCTACGCCCGCCCGCGCCTGCAGCCGGGCGACGAAATCATCGTCAGCGAAGCCGAGCATCACGCTAACTTCGTGCCCTGGCTGATGGTCGCTGAGCAAACTGGCGCTCGTATCGTTAAGCTGCCGATTGGTAAAGATTACCTTGCCGATCTCAACCAGCTTCCTGCTTTGCTTAACGCGCGCACTAAAATTCTGGCGCTGGGGCAGATGTCGAACGTAACCGGCGGCTGTCCGGATCTGGCAAAAGCTATCGCTCTTGCGCACGGCGTCGGAGCCGTGGTGATGGTGGATGGTGCCCAGGGCGTGGTGCATTGCCCGCCGGACGTTCAGGCGCTGGATATCGACTTTTATGCTTTCTCCGGCCACAAGCTGTACGGACCTACGGGCATCGGCGCGCTGTATGGTAAAACCGAACTGCTGGCAGAGACGGCCCCGTGGCTTGGCGGCGGTAAAATGATTACCCATGTCTCGTTTGAAGGCTTCAAAACACAGGCGGTGCCTTATCGCTTTGAAGCCGGTACGCCAAACGTTGCCGGAGTGATTGGGCTTAGCGCCGCGCTTGCATGGCTTGAAGATACAGACGTGGCTGAAGCGGAAGCTTACAGCCGCGGGCTTGCGACGCTTGCTGAAGCTGAGCTGGCAAAGCGTCCGGGCTTTCGCAGCTTCCGCTGTCAGGATTCGAGCCTGCTGGCGTTTGATTTTGCAGGCGTACACCACAACGATATGGTAACGCTGCTGGCAGAGTCAGGCATCGCGCTACGAGCCGGACAGCACTGCGCTCAACCTCTTCTTGCCGCGCTGGGCGTGAGCGGCACGCTTCGCGCCTCCTTCGCCCCCTACAACACAAAAAGCGACGTGGACGAGCTGGTGAAAGCCATCGACCGTGCGCTGGATATTCTGGTGGATTAAATGACGAGTGGATTTTTAGCCGGTCACCCCTTTGGCCACACTATTACCGCCGGGACGCTTCGCGCCACATTCATACCCTTGCAGCAGTGGGAGGACAAGTATCGCCAGTTGATCATGCTGGGCAAACAGCTTCCCGCCCTGCCAGCAGATTTAAAGCGCGACGATATCGAGATCGCGGGCTGCGAAAATCGCGTCTGGCTCGGTCATGAACGAAAAACGGACGGCACGCTGCATTTTTATGGCGACAGCGAAGGGCGCATTGTTCGGGGCTTACTGGCGGTATTGTTGACGGCGATTGAAGGCAAAACGGCGCAGGAACTGCAAAGCACGGATCCGCTGGCGCTGTTTGACGAACTGGGGCTGCGCAATCAGCTCAGCGCTTCACGCAGCAGCGGGCTGGCGGCGCTGGCCGAAGCCGTGCGCCAGGCCGCAAGAGAGGCATAATCAGGCGCTTCTCGCCGCCTTCGCCATCATCTTCTTAAGCACATGGGAAACCGCCACGAAACCAAAGCTGGCGGTAACCATGGTTGCCGCACCAAAACCTGAGGCGCAGTCCATACGCTTTGGGCCATCAGCGGTGCTTTTTGCCGCGCACACTGAGCCGTCCGCCTGCGGATAAACCAGCGCTTCAGTGGAAAAGACGCAGTCCACGCCCAGCTTGCCCTTGCTGTTCTTCACCACGCCAAAATCGCTTTTCAGCCGTTCCCGCAGTTTGGCCGCCAGCGGATCCTGGATAGTCTTCGCCAGATCCGTCACCTGGATCTGCGTCGGATCGATTTGCCCACCTGCGCCCCCGGTCGTTACCAGCGGGATCTTATTTCGACGACACCAGGCGATCAGCGCCGCTTTAGGACGCACGCTGTCGATTGCGTCGATGACATAGCTGTAACCCTGGCCGAGCAGCGCGGCGGCGTTATCGGCGGTAATAAAATCATCCACCACCGTCACCCGGCACTCCGGATTGATTTCGCGAATGCGGGCCGCCATCACTTCTGTTTTCGCCTGGCCGACGTTATCGCGCAGCGCATGGATCTGACGGTTGGTGTTGGTAACACAGACATCGTCCATATCGATAAGCGTGATCGCACCGATTCCGGTACGCGCCAGCGCTTCCGCCGCCCAGGAGCCGACGCCACCAATACCGATGACACAAACGTGCGCCCCGGCAAACAGTTGCAGAGCATCGCGCCCATAAAGACGTGCAGTGCCGCCAAAGCGTTGCAGCCAGGCATCGGAGAGAACGACAGACATCAGGATATCCTCAGAGAATAAAAAACGGGCTGATTATACAGCCCGTATTCAGATGGTGGAAAGGTTGCAGCATTAACCGTTAAACACATTACCGCCAGAGCCTGCACCCGGCGCGTTTTTCAGCACCCAGACGCGGCCATAATGGTTATACCAGCCGGCGCGATGACCCGCTTCCGGCCCGATTCCCTGATAAATATCGAAGTGCTGTCCTTTGATTGCGCCGCCCACATCCAGCGCCACCATGACACGCAGCTCATACTGTCCGCTGAACTTACCGTTGTTGTCCAACAGCGGCACTTCCGCCAGCAGCGTGGTGCCCGCAGGAATAATAGAACGGTCAGACGCCACCGATGCGCGGCCAATCAATGGAACCGCGCTCGCCCCTTTAACCGGCGCATAGCTGGCTGGCTTAAAGAAGACGAAGGAGGGATTTTGCTCCAGCAGCTCCTGTACTTCAGCCTGGCTGTGGGTCTCCCCCCAGTGGCGAATCGCCTGCATCGACATATCTTCTCTTTTCACTTCGCCGCGATCGATAAGCACTTTGCCGATGCTGCGATAGGCGTGGCCGTTCTTGCCCGCGTAGCCAAAGAAGGTTAACGGCTTGCCGTCGCCAAAATCGATATAGCCGCTGCCCTGCACATCCATAATGAAGTTATCCATCAGGGAATTGCTCCAGGCGAGGATGTAGCTGTCGCTCAGCGCGCCGCTGTAAATCGCTGCACGCGAAGGCAGACGCCCGCGTTTAGGCGGCATACGATAGATTGGATACTGGAATTCGCCCTGACGCGTATAACGCGCCTGCACCACCGGCGTGTAGTAGCCGGTAAACTGCACGTTGCCGTAGTTGTCCGCCCCTTCCATCTGCCAGGCGTCCAGGCCGTACTGGCTTAGCTGACGTGTATCACCGCCCGCCCGCAGCCATTGCTGCACAGAACCGTAGACGTCGCTCTTACTGTTAAAAAGCCTTGGGGAGGCTGAACGAATCTGATTAACCTGCTCGGAGAAATCTCCGCCATTAACAGGAGCGCCCACCGCATCAGGCTGGTTAACCAGCGAAAAGGGCTGAGTAAACTTACCGTCTTTATATTGCTGACCTTTGTCAGTCGGTTTAGATGAACAGGCCGCCAGGGCTGCTACCATCACACCTGCTACCACGTACTTAATCCAACTTCCTTTCATCACTTCCTCGCCCTGGTTTATGCCGTTACACCCCACGCGAAGATAGCAAACACCCAGGGATAATTAAATGCGTTGCATACGCGCCGCGACAGATGTGTATACAAATTAATCAAAAAGCCGTCATTTTCAACAGCCTGTGATAAATTCAGCATTTTTTAAAAAAAGGGTTGCATCAAAAACCGAGCAGAGTATAGTGCGCATCCACGGACGCGGGGTGGAGCAGCCTGGTAGCTCGTCGGGCTCATAACCCGAAGGTCGTCAGTTCAAATCTGGCCCCCGCAACCAATTAAGCCGCTGTTACAGCGCCATGATGTAAATCATGTGGGAAGTAAAAGCAGTATACGGACGCGGGGTGGAGCAGCCTGGTAGCTCGTCGGGCTCATAACCCGAAGGTCGTCAGTTCAAATCTGGCCCCCGCAACCAACTTTTAAACACCTTAACGGGTGTTTTTTTGTATCTGCAATCCGCAAATCCCCCTACCGCTGTAAAGCGACGCGTTATCCGCGCCGCGCAAGCGTCACACCATCGGCAAAGTATGCCTTAATCCCGGCCAGAATAGACTCCGCCACTTCCTGCTGGAATGCAGCCGTGCGCAGCTTGCGCTCTTCCTTAACGTTGCTTAAAAACGCCGTTTCCACGAGGATTGAGGGAATATCCGGCGCTTTTAGCACCGCAAAGCCTGCCTGATCGACGCTGTTTTTATGCAGTCTGTTAACGCGCCCAAGTCTTGTAAGCACTTCTTTACCAAATTTCAGGCTGTCGTTGATGGTCAGCGACTGCACCATATCGAACATTGTGTGATCGACATAGCGATCGCCACTTCGGCTTATCCCGCCGATTAAGTCCGCGGCGTTCTGCGTTTGCGCCAGATATTTCGCCGCCGTGCTGGTGGCCCCTTTGGTGGAAAGCGCAAAGACCGATGAGCCGTGCGCCGCACCCGAGGTAAACGCATCCGCGTGAATTGAAATAAAGAGATCCGCACGCTGCTTCTGAGCTTTTGCCACGCGAACCTTCAACGGAATAAACACATCCTCGTTACGCGTCATATACGCCTTCATATTCGCTTCTTTATCGATCAGCGCTTTCAGACGCCGCGCGATTTTCAACACGATATCCTTCTCACGGGTTTTATGCACTCCGATGGCCCCCGGATCCTCACCGCCGTGGCCAGGATCGAGCATAATAACGATCGGCCTGTCGCGCCCGGCCTTACCCGGCTTCGGCCCCTGCTCCGCCGGCATTTTTTTATCCAGCTCACCGTTGTTGTAATCTTCCAGCAGCGCAAGCAGCGGATCCTGCTCGTTATGCATATTTGCCGGATAAAGATCCATCACCAGACGTTCTTTAAATTCGGCAACCGGAGCCAGAGCGAACAGATGTGGCGTAACGTTTTGTTTCAGTTCAAAAACCATGCGCACGGTTTTGGGATCGAATTGCCCCACGCGCGCCGACTTAATAAAAGGATCGTCCGCACGGATCTGAGTTCCGACGCCTTTGAGCACCGAGTTCAGATTGACCCCTTCGATATCCACCACCACACGTTCCGGATTGCTTAAAGCGAACTGTTTATATTTAAGCAGTTGGCTGGACTCCAGCGTCACACGGGTATAAGACGAGGCCGGCCAGACGCGTACGGCAACCACCTGGCTTACTGCCGCAAGTCCTGCCTGGCTTACGCTTAACAACCACATGGCGCCCGCGCCCTGAAGCAGACGTCGGCGGCTAATTAAAGAACTGGAATCTGACATGGCTCTCCTGAGAGTCATCTTTTTTGCAGAACAAATACGCAAACTCTAATTTTTTAGCCGAAAACTTTAACGAATCACACCCTTACTGTCATCCCTTAAAGGGTAAACATTCTCAAACCTGATTAAGCAACGCGCCGACGGTAAATAGCCTGCTGGCGAAATTGCTGCTTGCGCCCGGCATGATAAAAGAATAAAAATACACAAATTACGAATAATCATGCAATGAGGGTTTGCCGTGGTGAAGGAACGTAGAACCGAACTGGTACAGGGATTCCGCCATTCTGTCCCCTATATAAATGCCCATCGGGGGAAAACGTTTGTCATTATGCTTGGCGGCGAAGCCATTGAGCATGAGAACTTCTCCAGTATCGTTAACGATATTGGCCTGCTGCACAGTCTGGGTATCCGCCTGGTGGTGGTCTATGGCGCTCGTCCGCAGATTGACGCCAATCTGGCCTCCCATAATCATGAGCCGGTGTATCACAAATACACCCGCGTAACCGATGCCAAAACGCTGGAGCTGGTAAAACAGGCGGCGGGTTTACTGCAGCTGGATATCACAGCGCGCCTCTCCATGAGCCTTGGCAATACGCCTTTGCAGGGAGCGCATATTAATGTGGTGAGCGGTAACTTTATAATTGCTCAACCGCTCGGCGTGGATGACGGCATCGACTACTGCCACAGCGGCCGTATTCGTCGCATTGACGAAGAGGCAATTCATCGCCAGCTTGATAACGGCGCCATCGTGCTGCTGGGGCCGGTGGCGGTTTCGGTAACGGGTGAAAGCTTTAATCTCACCTCCGAAGAGGTCGCCACCCAGCTGGCGGTGAAGCTCAAGGCCGAGAAAATGATTGGTTTCTGCTCGTCGCAGGGCGTAAACGACGATAACGGCAACATTATCTCTGAGCTGTTTCCAAACGATGCCCAGCGCCGCATTGAAGAGCTGGAAAGCGCCGGAGACTATCACTCCGGCACGGTACGCTTCCTACGTGGCGCGGTGAAGGCCTGCCGCAGCGGCGTGCGTCGCAGCCATTTGATTAGCTATCAGGAAGATGGCGCTTTGCTGCAGGAGCTGTTCTCCCGCGACGGTATCGGCACCCAGATCGTCATGGAAAGCGCCGAACAAATTCGCCGCGCGACCATCAACGATATCGGCGGCATTCTTGAGCTGATCCGCCCTCTTGAGCAGCAGGGTATTCTGGTGCGCCGCTCACGCGAGCAGTTGGAAATGGAGATCGATAAGTTTACGATCATTCAGCGCGATAACCTGACCATCGCCTGCGCCGCGCTCTATCCTTTCCAGGAAGAGGGAATCGGCGAAATGGCATGCGTGGCGGTACACCCGGATTACCGAAGCTCGTCGCGAGGCGAAGTCTTGTTGCAGCGCATAGCTACGCAGGCACGGCAAATGGGGCTAAGCAAATTGTTCGTGCTGACGACGCGCAGCATTCACTGGTTTCAGGAGCGGGGCTTCACGCCGGTGGATGTGGATCTGCTGCCGGAAAGTAAAAAAGAGATGTATAACTACCAGCGCCGTTCGAAGATCCTGATGGCGGATTTAGCCTGAGTTGTGGGCGGGTGGCACAAGCCCACCCGCCCACAAACTAGTTAAACACGTCAATCAAGCCACTGCGTCTTTCAGTACGCGTCAGAATCGCCTTCTCAAGCACCCGATCGTCGGCATACAGAGACAACCGGCTGCGCGCGCGCGTAACGGCGGTATAAACCAGCTCGCGCGTCACAACCGGCGTGAACTGGTTTGGCAGCACCAGCGCCGCATGATCGAACTCAGAGCCCTGAGACTTATGCACCGTCATAGCAAAGGCGGTGTCATGTGCCGGCAAACGGCTTGGCTGCACCGATTTTACCGAGCCATCGGGCAGTGAAAACCAGACGCGGAGTCCTTCTCCCCTTTCCAGCGCAATGCCGATATCGCCGTTGAACAGCCCCAGCGCGCTGTCATTGCGGGCAATCATAATCGGGCGGCCGCTGTACCAGCGCGATGCAGCAGGCAGCGGTCGGGTAATCTGGCGCTTATTAAGCAGCGCCTGTTCTATTCGCTCATTGAGTCCGCCAACGCCAAACGGACCCTCCCGCAGCGCGCATAACAACTGGTAGCGTCCAAACGCCTGCAGGATCTGCTCGGGTTCAGCCTGCTCGCGTATTAATTCAAGCCAGGGACGATAGCCTTCCAGCGCATCCGCAATCATCGCCGCGTAGTCATCCCCCTCGCGCAGCGGCTGTTTCTTTATATCAGTAAAGCCCAGGCTGAACGTTGCCTGAGCTTTACGCGCATCGCTGGCGTTTACGGCAAAGGCGAGCTGGCCGATGCCGGACTGGCTGTCGAAGCGGTAGCTTTTTTGCAGCAAACATAAACCATCGCGTAACGCGCAGGCTTGCTCACCCTCTCCGGCAGGGATTAAATAATCGGTAATGCGGCTCAGCTCCTGGGCGCGATCGCAAGAGTAGCCAAACGTCACGTAATGGCAGATATCTCCCAGCACGGCGCCGGCTTCAACGGATGCCAGTTGGTCACGATCGCCGAGGAAAATCACACGCGCATGGTCCGGCAGCGCAGCAATCACTTTTGCCATCATCGGTAAATCCACCATCGAGGCTTCATCCACCACCAGCACGTCCAGGTGGAGCCGGTTCCCGTCATGATAGCGCAGACGCTGGCTGTTCGGCTGCACGCCCAGCAGGCGGTGCAGCGTACAGGCGTCGTCCGGCAACGCTTCTTTTTGTTTGTCGCTAAGCGGTAAACGACGCAGCGCCGAACCGAGCGATTCCGTTAACCGGGCCGCCGCCTTCCCGGTGGGCGCAGCAAGCTGGATACGTAGCGGGCTTTCGCCTGAGAGCTCAACCAGCGCGGCAAGCAGTTTGGCAACCGTTGTGGTTTTCCCGGTGCCGGGCCCGCCGGAAATCACCGAGATCCTTCTTGTCAGCGCGACCGCGGCCGCAACTTTCTGCCAGTCGATATCATTCGTTGGCTCAAAAAGCTGATTCAGCACAACGGCAAGCCGCTGTTCGTCCAGCGGCATCGGGCGATTTTCAGCGCCAAAAAACTGTGCTACAGCGCGCTCGTTTTGCCACATGCGGTTAAGATAAATGCGCTCGCCAATCAGTTTAAGCGGCGTGGGATCGTCGTTTTCGCTTACCGCCTCCGAGGCGAGTAGCGTACTTTTCCAGTCACTCACCTCGCCCGCTGCGGCAAAGAGCTGCTCTGCCAGTTCTGGCTGTCGTCCCACAAACCAGTGTTCAGGCGTTAGCCGGGCAAGCGGCAGGCAAACGTGCCCCTCGCCCGCGTCATGGCTCACCAGCGCGGCGGCCAGCATCACAGCCGGCTGCTCGTTACTGGCAATCATCATGGCAAACTGAACGTCCAGCGCACGGAGCAACTTCTGCTCAACCGCCTGCTGTAACCATTGCAACATCGTCATGGCATCACCTCTTGCTGGGCGCCGGCAAACAGGGCATCCATCTTTGTAATCAGTTCGGCATCAGGGCGAGTAGAAAAAATCCCCTGTGAAGAACCATTGCCCTCCACTCCACGCAGGAAGAGATAAATCACCCCGCCGAAATGGGTAGCATAATCGTAATCGCGGATGCGATGGCGCAGGTAGCGGTGCAGCGCCAGCGTGTATAACTGATACTGTAAATCGTAACGATGAGACTGCATGGCACCCTCCATCGCCTGCCGGGTATAGGCGCTACTGTCTTCGCCCAGCCAGTTTGATTTGTAATCCAGCAGGTAATAACGCCCCTGCCAGCGGAACACCAGATCGATAAAGCCCTTGAGCATGCCCCGCACCTGACGGAAATCCAGCGGTGGGCAATCCGCCGACAGCGGATCGTATTCACGAATGAGTTTGTCCAGCGCCTCGGCCCGCAGGTCCGTGTCGATAGGCAGGTAAAATTCCAGCTCCACCTGTTTTTCTGTCGGCGAGAGTTTATTAAGCGACACCCCAGTTTCATTCAAAGGCGCCTGCAAAATTTCGCGTAGCCAGCCGCTAAGAACGGGCTGCCAGTGCTCACCAAACCCCTGCAGGCTCAACGCATCGGCCAGCCATGCCTCATCAAGCGGTTGAGTAAAATCGATGCCTTCAAACAGGCTGTGCAGGAACGTGCCGGGAGCGGCGCCACGCGGGAAGGAGTGCGGAGTAAGTGATGACTCACTTTGCTCCTGCTCTGCCCCAGCGCCGTCCACGTCAAGCCGTGGCAATAAATCCTGCGCCAGATGGTAGCCTCGCTGCTGCAGCCCGGAATAGCTGGTGACTCGCCAGTTATCGGCAATGCGCCGTTGCAGTTCGCGCGCGCTCAGTTCCGGCCGCTCAGGCACGGCGGGCTGCCAGGGATACGGATCTTTTTGCTTCAGCGACTCCACGCTAATCGCCTCGCAGGCTAATGCCTCAAGACATGCCTGCAGACCAGCAGCATCCAGGGCTTCCCCCTTTTGCAGCAGATAGCCCAGGGCGCTAAGGTGCAGGTCGCTGGCGCCTTTTTTGGCGCGGCTGCCGCGAAAAAGAGGGGCAACACCAAGGCTGCAATGCCAGACAGAACGGGTCAACGCTACATACAGCAGCCGTAAATCTTCTGCAAGCCGCTCCTCTTCCGCAAGGCTCAGACTTTCCTCGTTATCGCTTAAATCCAGTAGCGAGGTAAAGGTGGTGCGATCGTGATACAGGCCGTTGCTCTGCGTGCGGAAATTGGCGATAAACGGCAGCCAGACTAAGGGATACTCCAGCCCTTTAGACTTGTGGATAGTGACCACCTGCACCAGATGTTTATCGCTTTCAAGACGCAGCTGCTGGCTGGAAGCGTTGCTGTCAGGCTGCGCAATCTGCTGCGCAAGCCAGCGAACTAACGCAAATTCGCTATCCGCCTGCGATGCGGCCTCCTGTAACAGCTCGCTGATGTGTAAAATATCCGTCAGACGTCTTTCGCCGCCGGGCGTCGCCAGCAGGTTTTCCGCAACCTGGCGTGCCGTCATTAAAGTACGCAGCATCGGCATAACGCCCCGGCGGAGCCAAATTTGCCGATAGCCGGTAAACTCTTCCACCAGCCGATCCCATGCCGCTTCGTCTTCATTGAGCGCTTCAATACGCCGCGCATCCAGCCCTAAAGCACTGGTTGCCATCGCGCTGCGCAGCGTCGATTCTATTTCGGGTGCCAGCACCGCCTGCAAAATCCATAGCAGTTCGCGAGCTTCCGGCGTGGCAAATACGGAATCGCGGTTTGAAAGATAAACCGAAGGGATATTCAGCGCGCTTAGCGCTTCCCGGACTATTGTCGCCTCATTCCTGCTGCGCACCAGGATCGTGATATCGGACGCCTGCACCGGGCGAGATTTGTCGCCTTCCCACAGCAGCGCGTCGCCGCGAAGCCCGGCGGTTAGCCAGTCACAAATCTGCTGCGCGCACTGTACTGCCATGCTTTGTTGGTAATCACTCACACCGCAGCCGTCGCCCGGCTGCAGCCATAACGACATAGCGGCCAGCGTCTCACCGCGAACGGTAAAGCGCAGGCCGCTATTTTTAGGCGCGGGTTTTACCGATAAGAAAGGTATCTGGCGGAATAAAAAGGGGTTTTCAACCTGGCTAAATAACGTGTTTACGCTTGCTATCATCGAAGGAGACGAGCGCCAGTTTGTGTCCAGCGTATAAAGATCGCCGATCTCGTGGCGCGCTTTTATGTAGGTGAAGATATCCGCGCCGCGGAACGCGTAAATCGCCTGCTTGGGATCGCCAATCAGCAGCAACGCGGTTTCCGGCTGCTTGAGGTAAAGCCTGCGGAAAATCCGGTACTGCTGGGGATCGGTATCCTGGAATTCATCGATCATCGCCGCCGGGAAGCGAGCCCGAATCGCCTCGGCCAGGGCGTCGCCGCCCGGTTGATGCAGGGCCTCATCAAGTCGGCTAAGCATATCGTCAAAACCCAGCTCACCACGGCGGTGTTTTTCCTGCTGCACGATATAGCGAATCTCTGCCATCGCACGAGCGATAACCAGATCGCGAAGCGTGAGTGGCTCCGCCAGCAGTGCCGCAATTTCGCTGAAAACGGGATGGCGTGGCGGCTCGCCCTTTTTGGTTTTCTCATCAAGCGTCGCTTGCGAAAAGCGGCTTAACGCATCCGGCAATTGATAGCTGGTGGTTGCTGTCTGCGCCCACTCGCCAATAAGGTTAAGCCAGTTGGGCAAATTCTTGCTGCTGTAGCTGCGCCTGTCGACGCCAGACCGCTCGATAATGGCCGCAATCTCTTCTGCCGCAGCCTGCCAGTGCGCCTTCACGCCATCAATAGCGGCCACGATCTTTTCGTGGCGCGCAATCAAAGTTTCATTATCTGCCGGCGGTTTTTTCAACGCGGGCTGTTCACCCTGTAACCAGCTGTTGATATCGCGCAGCAAATCCTCGGGGCCGGTCCATTGTTCGCTCATCGCCTGCGCCACCGGCCTTGGCAGCGGATAACAGTGACGACGCCAGAAGTCAGCGCAGGCGTGACGGCGCAGCAGCGATTCATCTTCAATAAGCTGATGCTCAAACAACATGCCTGACTCAAAGGCGTTCAGGTTGAGCATCCGCTGGCAAAAGCCGTGAATGGTGAAAATAGCGGCCTCGTCCATCTGCTGCTCTGCCAGACGTAAAATTTGCGCCGCCTGATGGCGATCGGGGATTTGCGTCAGCAGGCGCGCAAGAAGAGGATTGTCGGTACGGTTGCGCACGCAGGCGATGAACAACTCATGAATATTGGCGCGAATACGGCCACGCAGTTCTTCCGTGGCCGCTTCGGTAAAGGTTACAACCAGCAGCTCTTCGACGCCAAGCGGGCGAGGAAAAGCGGCGTTTTCCCCAAGCCCCAACAGCAGTCGTAAATACAGTGCCGCGATGGTGAAGGTTTTTCCGGTACCGGCAGAAGCTTCAATCAGCCGCTCGCCGATGAGCGGCAAGCTTAGTGGATCAAGGGGCTGAACGGTTCCGGTCATTATCTCTCACTTATTTAGTATCTATCAGCGGCAACGATTGTTGCAGACTGCTGACCCCCTCCCAGGTTTTCCACCCATCTGGCGAGGCATATTCCGCCTTGCCGTTGTGGCTGCCGGAAATCTGCGACAGTATCGCCGCGCCCTGAGGTGCCACCACGGCCTGATGGAAGAAATCCGCAAGCTTAATCGGGGTCAGCTTTTTAATTTCGGCGACTACTTTATCACGCGAATCAAAGGCCAGGTTTCCCCTGTCGAAATCTTTGCTCAGTTGCGAAGCTTCCTGAGACAAAGTCTGCGGCGCCTGCATCATTTCGCTGATGACCCCCTGCTGTATCTGGGCAAAATCTTCAGGGCTCATGGCGCGCAGCTTTTGTTCTGCGGTCAGATAAAAAGCCCTGAAGCGTTCATAGAGATAAGCCGGTTGCTTATCGCTACTTTGCAGCAGGAAACCGACGCCCCACTGGCGCCCAACGGACATCGGGAAGGCGAAGACCGCATAACCAAGCTGTTCCTGGGTACGCAACTGGTTGTAGAACCAGGGTTGAATGATTTGCCCAAGCATTGAGCTATAGGCCGTGCTGACCGTCTCGTCGTAGCCTTCAGGCACGTATACCGCCGCCAGAGCAGAGTCCGTGCTGCTGCCGGTTTTTTCAAATATCGCTAGCGTCTGTTTATCGACCAGCACGTCTTTATTGCGGCACCACTCGTTACCTTTGGTAGCCAACTGACTCTGAACCCGATGCGCCAGCGCTTTAGCCCGATCCGCAGGCATGTTACCTAACACCAGAAATTCAGGCTTAGCATTATTTTTTAAAGTATCGCGATAGGCAAGCACGTCTTGCAAGGTTATTTCCGGTAGCAGGGCTCGGCGCGCTTCCCGCTGGAAATAAGGGACCTGAGAGACCATCTGGACAGGCATAATAGCCTGATCGTAGGCCTTACCCTTATCCGCCGAATCCATCATTTGCGCATACCAGGACTTCGCCTGATCGAGCTGCTCCTGGGTTGGGGTGTATGAGAAATACCCTTTTAACAACGCTTCAAACAGTTGCGGCAGGCGTTGCGTATAACCGTTGGCATTGACCATTAATCCGCTGTTCGCATTGGTGGAGAAACTGATGCCGCCGATGGCCGCCTGATTGCTTAATTCATCCAGCGCAATACCGGCCAGGTAATCGTTTATCGCGAACAGAACCTGGTTTTTCGCGCTGTTCATTGCCTGTGGGTTACGCAGCACCATCGTCACGTCGGCTTTTGGCTCAAGTCCGAAATATTTGCTTGGCATATAGAGCACGCGCAGGCCCGGCTCTTTGACCAGCAATTCCGGATGAGCATAGGTTTTTTCCGGTTTGATAAGCGTGAAATCATCCGGGATGTAGGGGTTCAGCTGCGGCAGGGTCAGATTGATGGCCGCGGCTTTCTGCTGCCAGTCGCTGAACGTCTGTTCACTGATTTTGTCGACCTGATACGGGGCATCGACAAAGTAAGCGGTTTTGTTATGCGGCTCTTTCGGACTGATATACCAGACGCGCGCGTTTTGCGGCGTCATCATCTCCAGACGCGCTTTGATGGCGGCGGGATCGTACCGATCGGTGATATTTACCGCATCCAGGGTATGCTCAACCGGAACACGCAGCATGGTATCTGCTAACCACTCAACGTAATCCATATCGCGGTTGATGGAGGGATAACGGAAATCCAGATCCAGCACGTGTGCCAGTTCGTCGAAGTAGCGTTTATCGACACCGTTCTGACGCAGATTATTCAGATAGCTGAAGATGGCGGCAACCACCTCATCACGCTGGGCCAGTCCTTTATCGGTTAAGGAGACGGAAATCGCAAATACCCCGCTGTTGCCGTTAATTAACGGATCGGAATCAGCGCGGATACTGTCTGCCAGCCCCTGCTTCTGCAGCCAGTCCGACAAGGTATTTTCGCTGCGATTGCCAATCAGATAGCCAATCAGCTCATCGGTTTTGCTGCGGAATTTATCGCTGTTGTTATCGATCCGGAATTCAACGCGCAGCACTTTGCGCGGCAGCGCGGGTACATAGTGGATAACGATGCCCTTCTGAGCGTCCGTTACCACAGGTGCGATGATAACCGGCTTCGCAATGTTTTTATCAGGTACGCGTCCATAGGTATCTACAGCGATTTTTGCCAGCTCAGGCAAAGGCTTATTGCTGTAGATAACGGCCTTCATCAGATTGGCGGAATAGTACTGGTTGCGAAACGCCACCAGCGCATCCAGAAGTTTGCTGCCCGGCTTATCGCGTAACGTTTCGAGATTACCGCCTGAAAAACGCGAGCCGGGGTGCGCCGGGTTGAGCGTTTCGGCGCTAACCTGCGCCATGCGCATCCCGTCACGGGCGCGCGCCAGCGTTAACTCTGCGTTAACCGCATTACGCTCGCGGTCGGCATATTCCGGAGCCAGATTAGGTTCAGCGATGGCATCGGCCAGGCGGTCGACCGCACCCGCCAGCGCATCGTTTTCAACTTCCATATAAAACGCGGTGCGGTAAGTCGCGGTGCTGGCGTTATGGCTGCCGCCGTGCTTTTTAAGGAACTCAGACAGGCTGTCCGGCTGTGGATATTTCTTTGAGCCCATCAGCGTCATATGTTCGAGATAGTGCGCAAGGCCCAGATGGTTGTCAGGGTCTTCAAGCGATCCGACGGGCACGACCAGCGCAGAGAGGGATTTCACCGCCTGCGGGTCGGAAACCAGCAGGACCGTCATGTTGTTATCCAGACGCACCGCCTGATACTGACGATTATCCTTATCGCTTTTACGGATGGTTTCCTGGAGGGGCTGCCAGCCCGTCTCTGCCTGACTTAATGGTGCCCAAAGAGCAGCTAACAAGAAAAGCGGTTTGAACCAGGTGCTGCATTTAGGCATTCACGAACCTCATTATCACGAAACTTCCTAACCTACTCATCATTAACAACTTTTAACTTATTGCGCTATCGTTGTTGTTACTTTTTTCGCCAGCCCTGAGCAAGTGGCGCATCATAGATGAACTTGCCGGGCCGTGCAATTTTTATACAGCTATTCCGGGCGATTGAATCGGAACAGCGGCAGCAGGTACCGTTCAGCCTCACGAATAATGGCTTCGTAATAGTCATTATCCAGAGTGCGATATAAGCGCTGCAGCCAGATATCAGCGCCTTCGCCTTCCACCATCAGGTTACCTTCCCAGGCTGCCAACAGCTTGTTTTTAGCTTTCTGCTGCGTTTGCTCATCCCATAAAATGGCATCAAATGCCGGGTCATAACAGGCTTTTATCCAGGCTCCCCCACTATTTGGTAGCAGCAGGAGCGGCTGGTTTAATCCTTCCCGATACCCTTCAATAAGTTGCAGCAAATAGCTTTTTGCCTGCTCAGCCTCAAGGGACGGGAAATGCCATGCAGAAGATTTTCGGCCGTACATCCGGCTGCTGCCCTCTCCCCCCGTGGCACACCAGACTACGTGCTCCACCCACAGCTGCAGGCCATGGGCGACATTCAGAACGGAAGGACGCCAGCGCAGCAAACCGTCAGGCTGAACATCCGACAACCACCCTACCAGTCTTGTTCCCGCAAGCGTTAAATCGACCTCAACGCTTGCGCCGTTTTGCCGCTCAGCTATCACTTTTTCTGACAGCGCTTCCATTTCCGTTAACTGGTTTTCCCATGCAATTTCACCAAATGCCCCGTACGGCAGAGCACCGGCGGCACGATAACGGCGGAAAAGCAGCTGCGGATCGCCGCCAGCAATCAGGGTATTAAGCAGCTGCTGATTCATCTGGAAACGTTCGAGGCTATCTAGTGCAAAGGGTTCAGCATCCGGCAGCTCTGTCTTTTCCAGCCAGAAGTTAATTCCCAGCCTCATCTGGAAAAAGGCGCGCACCGGATGTCGCCAGAATCGCTGCAGTTGCTCTAAGGTAATTTCTTCCGGGGGTTTGTCCTGCAACCGCTGAATAAATGGCGCATGCACTTCACCTTGTTCACAGGCCGCAGGAAGCCATTCACTGGCATAGCTTTGCCCATGGGATACGGGGATAAAATTGCCTGCGTCAAACGGGGTGCGGCAGTGTTGATGGATGAGATGTGCTTTTACCCCTTCTGCACTTTCATCGCAGGTACGCGAAGCGTCTTGCGGCAGGCAGTGGCTTTGAGCTATGTAGTTCAGCAACTCTTCAACCAGCACGGAGGGATAACGCTTACTGTTATCCTGGATAGAACGCCCGATATAGCTGATATAAAAACGTTGCTGAGCCGAATTTAAGGCTTCCAGAAACAGGTAGCGGTCGTCATCGCGGCGGCTACGGTCGCCGCGCTGTGTTTTTTGGCTCATCAAATCGAAGCCAAGCGGCGCCAGCGTGCGTGGATAAACGCCATCGTTCATGCCCAGCAGGCAAACAACCTTGAACGGAATAGAGCGCATCGGCATCAGAGTGCAGAAGTTTACCGGGCCGGCGAGAAAACGCGGGCTGATACGTTCCTGATCGAGCCGCTGCGCCAGTTCGTCATGCAATAACCTGAGCGGGACGGGTTGCTGATACTGCGCATCCAGGCCATGTTTAAGCATCTCCTGCCATTGCACTTCGATAAGCGCCAACGCCGCCTCGGTGTCCTGGTCCGGCAGGAAGAAACATTCCAGCATTTCACGGCACACCGGCACCCATTCAGAGAGTAGCCTCTCAGCAGAAAGCGCCTGCCGCCAGCGATTAAGCTGCATCAGCAGTTCGGCCAGCTGCCCCACAAGTTCAGCAATTAAACCGCTGGATTCGTCATAGGGCAGAACGGACTGCCACTCGCCCGTCCTACTGTCCATGGCGTAGCCCAGGAGCATGCGCGTCAGGCCAAAACGCCAGGTGTGTTGCCCGGTGGCCGGCAGATCAAACTCAAGCACGTTGTCGTCATCAATGCCCCAGCGCACGCCCGATTCATTCACCCACAGGCGTAAGTATCGCAGCCCTTCTTCATTGATGGCAAAGCGTGCGGCCAGGGCGGGCACTTCGAGCAGAGCCAGTACATCTTCTGCCATAAAGCGGCTGTTTGGCAGTGAAAGCAAAGTGGTAAAAGCCTGCAGCGCCGGATGCGCCTGGCTTGCACGCCGGTCGGAAATAGCAAAGGGCAGCCAGCGGTCCGAGGCTGCGTTGCCAAACACGGCCTGAATAAACGGGCTGTAGCTGTCGATATCTGCAACCATGACGATGATGTCGCGCGGCGTCAGCGAGGGATCGGCATCAAGCATTGCCAGCAGCTGATCGTAGAGCACTTCCACTTCTCGCTGCGGGCTGTGACACTCGTGGAAAGTGATGGAACGATCGTTGGGATCCAGTTTTTTTTTGTTGTGGCTGTGCCGATATTCCTCTTCCGTCAGCCCCGTAACCGCATTGTTTTGCAACTCAAGCAGATCGAACTGCAGCCGATGCAACAGGTTATCCGGCTCGATATCGACA
Organism: Buttiauxella sp.; assembly: GCA_032051265.1. Lineage (GTDB taxonomy): Bacteria > Pseudomonadota > Gammaproteobacteria > Enterobacterales > Enterobacteriaceae > Dryocola. The sequence goes on along the minus strand of DAMBYU010000003.1, from coordinate 441,452 downwards.
AAGACGTCGATCTCCTCGAACTGTTCCAGCTCAGCCAGTAAGAAAGTGTAGTCGCGGCCCAGCTTCCCCCAGGAGGCCAGCATTGGGTTGCCGACATCCTGCTCTCCGTCATCGTTAAACAGTGATGAAGCCGTCTGGTTATCCTTAAATAAGGGCAACATATTGCCGGCCTTATAGTGGCTGCGACGTCGTCGGCTGATTAATCGCGCAAGGTATGAGGGATCTTTAATATCTCCCCAGTAGTAGCGGCAAGGGTTGGTAAACAAAAGATGGACTTCAGTATGCTTACCCAACGCCTGAAGGGCCTGCAGATAGACAGGCGGTAAAGCAGAAATACCGCAAATAAAGAGACGCGGCGGTAGGCCTGCCGGGCATACGTCACTCTTTTCCAGGGTGCTGATAAACCGCTGATAAAGGTTCGCACGGTGCCATGCCGGTTGGCCGAGTTCACGGGTATGCTGCACGAGTGCCGCCCAGAGCGATGCCTGCCAGAGCTGCCCCTCGCCCGCATCTTCTACCAGTTCGCCCGCCTCCCATTTGCTTAACCAGCCGGGGCGATAGACAAGATACTGGTCATAGAGATCGGCAATGCGTGAAGCAAGCTGGAAGAGCTTTCGACCGTTGTCGTCTTCGGTCAGATAGTGCTGTAACAGGGCAAACTCAGGCCGTTCGAGCATGCCGGGGATCAGCGTCATGAGTTTCCAGCTCATGCTCTGTTTGCTAAACGCGCTCTGCTCAGGCACATCCGGCAGGACACGAACAAACATATCCCAGATGAAGCTCGCCGGAAGCGGAAAAGCGATGTTGGCGGCAATACCAAATTTTTGCGCCAGCGTCATCTGCAGCCATTGCGCCATCCCCGTGCTCTGCACAAGAACCACCTCTGGCTGGAATGGATCGGGAAGGGGCTGCCCTTCCACAATAAACTCCATGATGGCTTCCAGAACATCAAGACGGTTGGAATGGTAAACACGCAACATAGAATCGCTACTCCTGACTTTTCTCTTCCTGCGCGCAATGCAGCCGCGACAGCTTTCCGGTGCGCCCCGCAGGGCTGGTAATATTAACGGCGATGCTGACACATCCCGCCGCAGATGTCTGCTGTCTGATGACATTCCACTCGGATGCAGGATCCGGCACCTGGGGTTCACTCATTTCAACGGCCAGACGCCACAGCTGGCGAAACTGCCACTGGGCCTGAAAACCTTGCTGTAATACACGGTAATAGCCGGACAGAGCCACCATCACAATGGCAAAAAGTACCAAAGAACACAGCACTTCAGGCAGGCTAAACCCGCTTTGCCTTCTCTTCACCGGGGAAGCTGACACAGGGCAGCCTCCCTGAACGGGCAGAAGTCGAGCCAGCCATGAGGCGCAGCACGCCAGCGGTCATCCTGAAGATTTCCCCAGCGCCACAGCGTAACCGGATCTTTATCCTCTGCGGAAAGCTGCTGAGCCGCCATTAACGTCTCGCCTTTGTCGGTCAATAATATGCAAGCTCGCCATTCCGCCACTTGCTGCTGGCATTGCCACTGCGGCGATGCCTGCCAGCGCTGTTGGCCTCCCCAGGCGAGTGCAGACGCGGCACCGGCATACTGTTTTAGCCAATTAATCTCGCTGGCGACGCTCTTCTGCTGCTGATTGAGCTGCTGCCGCAGCCCGTTGAGCATCAGCATGCCGAAGGAAAAAAGCAGCAGGACGAATGCCAGAGAGCTGCTGCCTCGCTGGAGGCGCTTCATAAGTTGTATCCTACGACAATATGCCTTAACGAGACGGGCTGTGCGCCCCCCTTCAACGAAGCGCCTAACTTGATTTCCAGCAGCGGCTGCAGGGAATTACGAACCAGTCGGGTTACCGAGAAATGATTTATTGCCACAAGGTCCGGATCCGTTATTTTCTCCCAACCGCTACCTTCGCAGGCAGCCGCCCCTTTTAGCGTTTCCAGGCTGCCGTTTTGTAGCCGAAATCCAGTGGCCTCAGCTTCAGCATGTCCGGAAGGTTCCCACTGGCCGTTGCTGTTTAAGTCCCACTGCACCAGCGCGCACTCGCCTCCCTTAAGGAGCGTTAAGCCCTTTCCTTTGCATACCCCATGGCAGTAGCCTGCACGCTGCAGATGTTTTCCTATACCAAAAGCCAGCTGCCAGAGCGATTCCCGCAGGTTTTCTTTCTGGTATTGCAGCAGCACGCCCCGCTGCAGCGCGGGGAAAAGCCGCCCTGCGCCAAGCAAAACTATGCTGCTCAACGCCATGGCGATCAGCGTTTCGAGTAAGGTGAACCCTGTTTGATTTAACTGCATTTTTTAGCCTCGCCAGTTTTACAGGTACGGATGCGTCCCCACGCAGAGAGGATGATCTGCCACTCTCCGGCAGAGCTTCGTAAAATCAGGTGGCCGGGCCATGCCGTATTTCGTATACCGTAGAAGCCAGCGCCTGCCGTCATTTCCATCTCCACCTCCGCAAAAGGCTGTACCAGCTGCCAGCGGGATGCGCTTTTACATTGGCTATCTGGCGCAAGATGGCTTTTCAGGCACCACCGGGAACCTGAATGGCTCAACCTGAGCAGATGATCGACGTTTTTCCAGTTGGCCTCGCTACGCAGCTGCTGCAGAAAACCACGCACCCGTTGTACGGTTATCCACAACCGTTGCTGTTGCTGCCATTGCTGCCAGCCATGGATGCCGCCTGCGCTTAGCGTCACGATAATCCCCATGACCAGCATCACTTCTGCCAGGCTAAAACCACGCTGCTTTCTTTTCATAACGAGAGTGTGCCGGGCGCGGAAAAAGGCTGCTATTCCAGGATCACATTTCATCGAGAGATGCCGAAGAAAATGTGCGCATTTGCAGTGGGTTACATCGGTGCTGGAAAGGTACTCGAAAGGCTAAAAAGCGGGTAAAAAAAACCGGCGCGCAAAGGCACCGGTTATGTCACTCTGTCGGCAGTTAAATCGCGACAGGCGCTTTGATCGCTGGATGCGGGTCGTAGCCTTCAATCTCGAAGTCTTCGAAGCGGTAATCAAAAAGCGATGCGGGCTTGCGCTTGATAACCAGTTTTGGCAGCGCACGCGGTTCGCGAGTCAACTGTAGGTTAGTCTGCTCAAGGTGATTGCTGTACAGGTGCGTGTCACCGCCCGTCCAGACGAAATCGCCAACTTCAAGATCGCACTGCTGCGCCATCATATGTACCAGCAGTGCATAGCTGGCGATATTAAACGGCAGGCCGAGGAAGATGTCGCAGGAGCGCTGGTAGAGCTGGCATGAGAGCTTGCCGTCGGCTACATAGAACTGGAAGAACGCGTGGCAGGGCGCGAGCGCCATTTTGTCCAGTTCACCCACGTTCCAGGCCGAAACGATGATGCGGCGTGAATCCGGATCGTTTTTCAGCTGGTTAAGCACCGTGGCGAGCTGATCGATATGGCGGCCATCAGGCGTTGCCCATGAGCGCCACTGTTGGCCATAAACCGGCCCAAGATCGCCCTTTTCATCTGCCCATTCGTCCCAGATAGTGACGTTATTTTCACGCAGATAAGCAACGTTGGTGTCACCTTTAAGGAACCACAGCAGTTCGTGGATGATGGAGCGCAAATGACAACGTTTCGTGGTAACCAGCGGGAAGCCTTCCTGCAGATTAAAACGCATCTGATGCCCGAAAATCGACAGCGTGCCGGTACCGGTGCGGTCATTTTTTGGCGTGCCTTCCACAAGCACTTTTTTCATCAAATCAAGATATTGTTGCATGTTGCCTCACGAAAGCTGCTGCTGCGGACGGCGGCGATATGCCCAGACCATCATAATTGCACCGGCCACGATCATCGGAATCGACAGGATCTGCCCCATGCTGATGTACTGCACCCATGCCCCGGTAAACTGGGCGTCCGGCTGGCGGAAAAATTCTACGATGATACGGAACGCGCCATAACCAATAAGGAACAGGCCAGACACCGCCCCCATCGGGCGTGGTTTGCGGATAAACAGATTCAGAATGATAAACAGCACGACACCTTCAAGCACCATTTCATAAAGCTGCGAAGGGTGACGCGGCAATACGCCATAGGTATTGAACAGCGGCTGCCATTCCGGATGCGTTGCCAGCAGGCCGATATCTTCGCTGCGCGAGCCCGGGAAGAGCATCGCCCATTTAAAGTCAGGATCGACCCGCCCCCACAGTTCGCCGTTGATAAAATTGCCAAGGCGACCGGCGGCAAGGCCGAAAGGAATCAGCGGAGCAATAAAATCAGCCACCTGGAAGAAGTTACGTTTGGTACGGCGCGCGAACCAAATCATAACGCAGATGACGCCGACCAGGCCCCCGTGGAAGGACATGCCGCCATCCCAGACTTTGAACAGGTAGAGCGGATCGGCAAGGAAAGTGGGCAGATTGTAGAAAAAGACGTAACCGAGACGTCCGCCGAGGAAGACCCCAAGGAAACCGGCATACAGCAGGTTTTCTACTTCATTTTTGGTCCAGCCACTGCCTGGTTTGCTGGCGCGACGTCCGGCCAACCACATGGCAAAAACAAACCCAACCAGATACATCATCCCGTACCAGTGCAGGGAGACCGGCCCGATGGAAAAAATTACCGGGTCAAATTCAGGAAACCGAAGATAGCCACTATTCATAGTCATCACAAACCATTGTTATCCCACCGGTTAAGAAAGGCAGGCTGCAAGTACGCACCGGTGCCGATGCGCTCCGAAAGCGGCGAATCATAGCATAAAGGGCGCGCCGATTAAGTCCGCGAAGTTGTAAAAGATGTGTAATAACGGGCGTAAAACGCCGCATCAGACGCTTTAGCGCCCGCCGCGAATCAGCCCGCCCATGCCGCGCTGCTCCATAAACGAAGAGATCTGTTGACGAACTTCCGTTGCCAGCTGAGCTTCAAGGCTGCGCTCTGCCAGCAGCTGCGCTTCTTCAAGGTTTATATGGCGCAGCAGGTATTTGACGCGTGCCACCGAGTGACCATTCATGGAAAGATGCCGATAGCCCATGCCTACCAGCAGCGCAACGCACATCGGGTCACCCGCCATTTCACCACACAGGCACAGGTCGATTCCGTAGCGTTCGGCTTCGCAGGCTATGTGTTGCAGTACCCGCAACATAGCCGGATGCAGACTGTCGTACAGGCTGGCGACACGAGTATTGTTGCGGTCAACGGCCAGCAAATATTGTGTCAGGTCGTTAGTGCCGACCGAGATAAAGTCAACCCGCCCGGCGAGGTGCCCCATCATAAAGACCATTGATGGCACCTCCACCATCACGCCCAGACGGGGTTTCGGCAGCGTGTAGCCCAGCATCTCTTCCACTTCACTTCCGGCTCTGTCGATAAGGCGGCGCGCTTCGTCCACCTCATCCAGACTGGTGATCATCGGCAGCAGAATATTTAAATTGCCAGTAGCCGCGTTCGCTCGCAGCATGGCGCGAACCTGCACCAGGAAGATCTCCGGCTGATCGAGCGTGATGCGGATCCCGCGCCAGCCGAGGCAAGGATTCTCTTCACTGATAGGCATGTACGGCAGCTGTTTGTCAGCCCCGACATCCAGCGTACGCAGCGTTACGGGCTTCTCGTTGAACATCTGCAACATGCCCTGATACTGGGCAACCTGCTCTTCCTCAGAAGGGAAGCCGCTTTGCAGCATGAACGGAATTTCGGTGCGGTACAGCCCGATGCCGTCGATGCGGCTGCCGAGCTTTTCTTCATGTTGCGGGCTAAGGCCTGCGTTGAGCATCACCTGAACGCGCTCGCCGCTTTTCAGCGCCGCAGGCATTTCTACGTCGTCTTCCGCAAGTCGGCTTAGCTCATTCTCTTCGCTGATAAGGCGCTGATACTCCTGCAGCAGAACCGGCTCAGGATCGACCAGCAGTTCGCCGCGGTAGCCATCCACCACCAGCGTACGGCGATGCAGCACCGAGGGCTGGATATCCGCCCCCATCACCGTCGGAATCCCCAACGCCCGCACCATAATGGCGGCGTGAGAGTTTGCGGCACCATCGCGCACCACAACGCCGGCAAGACGGCTTTGCGGCAGTTCCGCAAGGGTTGTCGCCGAGAGTTCATCAGCAACCAGAACAAAACGCTCCGGCCAGGTGTTTGGCCCCTGGATAGTATCGTCAAGATGGAACAGCAGACGTTGTCCAAGGGTTCTCAGGTCGCCTGCGCGCTCTTTCAGATAACTGTCCGACAGGCTGGCAAACTGCTCGGCAAATTTTTCGACGACCTTTTTAACCGCCCACTCCGCCACCGAACCTTTATCCACCTCGCCGAACAGCTCGCGGCGTAGCCGCGCATCGGTCAACAGGTGGGAGTAGAGGTCAAAAATAGCGGCAGTTTCTTTCTGAGCGCCCGCCGCGAAGCGTTTGCTGTAGCGGCGGAACTCATTCGCGGCTTCTTCAAGTGCTGCGGTGAGGCGCTCACGCTCAAGAGTGATATCGAGCGTTGATGCTTCCGAAACCTGCTCCATAAGCGGGAGCGTAGAGTCCATCCAGCCTTCGGCAATGGCAACGCCTGGCGATGCGGGAAGCGCCCGGATTCGCGTCTGGCGATACTGGCCAAACAGGGCGGCAAGCTGTGACTGGGAGAGAATGCCCGCCATTTGCGTGGCAAGGGTAACGAGGAAAGACTCTTCGCTTTCGTCGTACTGACGGTGTTCACGTTGCTGAACGACCAGTACACCCAGCAGTTGACGCCGCTGAATAATCGGCACGCCAAGGAAAGCGCGAAAACGCTCCTCTTTTACCGCTGGTACGTATTTAAAGCTGGGGTGTTTCTGAGCGTCCGCAAGGTTGATGGGTTCGGCAAGTCGCCCAACCAGCCCGACAATGCCTTCATCAAATGCGAGAGTAATAGTGCGCCCGCGTGGTTTTTTCAGTCCTTTTGTCGCCATCAGGTAGTAGCAACGGCGGTCACTGTCTGCGAGATACACCGAGCAGACCTCGGTATCCATCGCAAGGCAGATGTCAGTAACCAAAATATCCAGCGCCTCATTGAGGCGCGGGGCACTGGCTACCTTTTCAACAATTTCTCGCAAACGGGTGAGCATTTTTTGCGTGACTTAACCTCTTTTACGTCGCCATGCAGGCGCGTTATTGCGTGGTGGCGTAACTTCCTGCAGAGGCATAACGACACTGGCAAACTCTTTCATCACCCGACGATAAACATCGCGTTTAAAGGAGACAACCTGACGTACTGGATACCAGTAACTCACCCAACGCCAGCCATCAAACTCCGGAGTGCTGCTGGTTTGCATATTGATGTCGTTATCAGAGCTTATCAACTGCAAAAGAAACCATTTTTGTTTCTGGCCGATACAAACCGGCTTTGTGTCCCAACGCACCAAACGTTTCGGTAATTTGTAACGTAACCAGTTGCGGGTCGAGGCGAGGATGCGGACATCTTTTCGCTGTAAACCAACTTCTTCAAAAAGCTCACGGTACATCGCCTGCTCAGGAGATTCACCAGGATTGATGCCGCCCTGGGGAAACTGCCAGGAGTGCTGACCAAAACGTCTGGCCCACATCACCTGCCCTTGCCGATTACAGATTACAATACCAACATTCGGGCGGTAGCCATCATCATCGATCACCGGACTACCTCAAATAAAACCTGGATTGCAGCGATTGTTTCATACAAGCCTCAGGCGGTAAACCACTCTTAACGGTGAACATTAACGATTAAACGTTGAATAACTCACAAATTTAACCGGAGTTATAAACAGATCGGCTAAATACACCGCGCTTTTATTCACTTTTTCTGTGGATATCACTGTGAAAAACCACCCCATACTTTCGGGACAACTTCTGGTAACTTAAATTAAGAACAATCCCACCTTTTATGAAAAGCTTTTTAATTCAGTCAAATAAGCAGGGAAAAGTTATTCACCGCCCTCATAACGTGACGTGCATCACATGCAAGGATCGCCAACTGATGAAAAATCGCACAATGACGATTTTATCCACAGATTGTGCCAACAAGTCAGGCACAATTCGTTGAAAAAATGTGTTTCTCCCCTCAGTCAAGGCTGTAAATCGAACCAGTAGTGACAGTTTTCCTCAGTTATCCCACTTTTCTGTGGATAACCTGGGGTAAGATCCTGTTCATTGCCGGTGACCAGAACTGGAAAAGATTTTTCCACGCCGTACAATATGCGCGAATCAAGAAAAAAACCCATTTAAAATCATGTGATTGTTATTACAACTTCCGACACGCTAAACTATTTCCACATTGTGGGTAAACCACGGTTATTTTTTAACCACATGGCAACCATAGGTTATGCACTTACTACGTCCCTTGCTTCACCCACCAGAAAATGAACAGATTTTGTTGGCTCAGGCTCAGCGCCTTGCGGGTTATACACTCGGGGAACTGGCCGCGCTCGCGGGCCTTGCCATTCCGCCCGATCTGAAACGCGACAAAGGCTGGATCGGCATTTTGCTGGAGCTCTGGCTTGGTGCGAGCGCGGGAAGTAAACCAGAGCAGGACTTCGCCGCGCTGGGTATTGAGCTAAAAACGATCCCGATAGACCAGCGGGGCCGCCCGCTGGAAACCACCTTCGTCTGCGTCGCCCCTCTCACCGGCAATACCGGCGTGGTATGGGAAACCAGCCATGTGCGCCATAAGCTTAAGCGGGTGCTGTGGATACCGGTAGAGGGTGAACGACAAATTCCGCTTGCCGAACGCCGCGTGGGCGCACCGCTGCTGTGGGAACCGTCAGAAGAAGAGGATCGTCAGCTCAGGCTTGACTGGGAAGAACTGATGGATTTAATCGTGCTGGGCCAGGTAGAGCGCATTACCGCCCGGCATGGTGAGGTGTTACAACTACGCCCAAAAGCCGCTAACAGTAAAGCGCTCACCGAAGCTATAGGCACCGAAGGCGCGCGCATTCTTACGCTGCCGCGGGGTTTTTATCTGAAAAAAAACTTCACCGCGCGGCTTCTGGCACGTCATTTCCATCTGTAGCATCAATTAACTTGCACTCCCTTTCCGGCACGCGTTTATAATTAGCGTTTTCATTTTTTGGCAGGACTTTTTTGATGTTTGCATGGATCTCCGACCCCAATGCGTGGATGGCATTAGGCACGCTAACGATTCTGGAAATCGTACTGGGTATCGATAATATTATTTTCCTCTCTCTGGTCGTTGCGAAGCTCCCTAAAGAGCAGCAGCAAAAAGCTCGTCGTCTTGGCTTAGGCGCCGCCATGATTATGCGTCTGGCGCTGCTGGCCTCCATTGCGTGGGTTATTCGCTTAACAACGCCGCTGTTTACGGTAATGGACAATGCGATCTCGGCGCGGGATTTAATCCTGCTGCTTGGGGGACTGTTCCTTATCTGGAAAGCCAGTAAAGAGATTCACGAATCCATCGAAGGGGAAGAAGAAGGGCTTAAAACCAACGTTCACTCCTTCTTCGGCGCTATCGTGCAGATCATGCTGCTGGATATTATTTTCAGTCTGGATTCGGTGATCACCGCCGTCGGCCTGTCGGACCATCTGTTTATTATGATGGCCGCCGTGATCATTGCGGTTGGGGTAATGATGTTTGCCGCGCGCGCAATTGGCGATTTCGTCGATCGTCACCCGTCGGTAAAAATGCTTGCTCTGGCTTTCCTGTTGCTGGTCGGCTTTACGCTGATTCTCGAAAGCTTCGATGTTCATGTGCCGAAGGGTTACATCTACTTCGCGATGTTCTTCTCCATCGCGGTCGAAAGTCTTAACCTCATCCGCAACAAAAAGAACCCGCTCTAGTCCTCGCAGGGGAAGGTTTCACGCTTTCCCCTGATTTATTTTAAGAATTTCCTGCTTATCTGCTCGCCTTTAAAAAGTTATTACTAAACTATGTAGGGCATTCCATTCCTGACGAGGCGAATAACAATGAAAAAATGGGCAGTTGTCATTTCCGCTATCGGTCTGGCATTCACAGTTTCTGGCTGTAGCAGCGACTATGTAATGGCAACCAAAGATGGCCGCATGATCCTTACCGACGGTAAGCCGCAGATTGATGATGAAACCGGGCTGGTAAGCTACCGCGACAGCCAGGGCAACGAGATGCAAATCAACCGCGACGATGTGTCGCAAATTATTGAACGTTAAGCTCTGAAGGTCAGCGCCTCGCTGGCCTGAATACTTTTCTTATCTCCCCTCTTTCGCTTTTGCTTCCCCTCTGCCATGTTATTAATCCATTTTGTCGGGCGCTTTTGCCTGATGTGGTCTGCCAGAAGAATAAGGAAGCCGGTCATGCATTATCACCGTATCCCCCACAGCTCTCTTGAAATAAGCACGCTGGGCTTAGGAACCATGACGTTTGGTGAACAAAACAGCGAAGCCGACGCACATGAACAGCTCGACTATGCCGTAAGCCTGGGAGTCAACCTGATTGACGTCGCGGAGATGTATCCGGTGCCGCCACGCCCGGAAACGCAAGGATTAACTGAAACCTACGTCGGCAACTGGCTTAAGCTGCGCGGTAACCGCGATAAGCTTATCGTCGCCTCCAAAGTCAGCGGCCCCAGCCGCAATAATGACGCCGGGATCCGCCCAAATCAGAATCTGGATCGCAAGAATATTCGCGATGCGCTGGATGCGAGCCTGAAGCGCCTGCAGACCGATTACCTCGATCTTTATCAGGTGCACTGGCCGCAGCGCGCCACTAACTGCTTCGGCAAGCTGGGTTATACCTGGACGGATAACGCGGTTCCCGTCACGCTGCTGGAAACGCTGGAAGCCCTGGCGGAGTTCCAGCGTGCAGGAAAGATTCGTTATATCGGCGTATCGAATGAAACGCCGTGGGGCGTAATGCGCTATCTGCAGCTGGCGGAAAAACACGATCTGCCGCGCATTGTCACCATTCAGAACCCGTACAGCCTGGTCAATCGCAGCTTCGAAGTGGGCCTGGCGGAAATCAGCCAGCGCGAAGGCGTTGAGCTTCTTGCCTATTCCTGCCTGGCCTTTGGCACGCTAACGGGGAAATACCTGAACGGCGCGAAGCCTGCCGGCGCGCGCAATACGCTCTTCAGCCGCTTTACCCGTTATAGCGGTGAACAGGCCCAGCTGGCGGTAGCTGCCTACGTTGATGTGGCAAAACGTCATAATCTGGATGCGGCGCAGATGGCGCTGGCATTTGTGCGCCGTCAGCCGTTCGTCGCCAGCACGCTGCTGGGCGCCACGACGCTCGATCAGTTAAAAACAAACCTTGAAAGCCTGCATCTGGACTTAAGCGAAGAGGTGATTGAGGAGCTGGAAGCGGTGCATCGCGTTTATACCTATCCTGCGCCTTGATGTGAGTAACGGCGGATAGCGCGCTGCTTATCCGCCCTGATTAATGATGACGCTAAACGCTTACTTCTGTCGAATCTGCCAGATCCACAGCGCGCTGATGGCCAGCGCAAAGACAACGCCAAACCCGATGCCGATGCCGACAATCGGCGCACCGGTTTTCACCGCCAGCGAATACAGGCCAAGCATCAGCAGCATCGCGGTGTTTTCACCGAGGTTCTGCACCGCAATCGCATTGCCTGCCCCGACGGTTTGCTTACCCCGTTCCTGCAACAGCGCGTTAAGCGGCACCACGAAGAAGCCGCCGAGCACGCCAATCAGCATCAACAAGGCGTAAGAGGGCAGCAACGCATGCTGCAATGCGAAGAACAGCACGCCTACGCCGATTAAAATCCCGGCAGGCATGCAGCGCGCTACGGTTTCAAGCGTCACCAGCTTCGCCGCGGCTCCGGCACCAACGACTATCCCTACGGCAACCATCGCATTCAGGTAAGTTGGGGTGGCGTTATCCGTTATTCCCAGCGCGACGGGCACCCACAGCACCAGCAGAAAACGCAGCGTCACGCCTGCCCCCCAGAACAAGCTGGTGCCGACGAGGGAGAAACGCGTTTCGCCGTTGTGCCATAGCGTGCGGCAGGCGGTAAAGAAACTACGTGTCATCGGCGTGAAGCGCCATGACTGACCCGGACGGGCCGGAGCAAGTTTCGGAATGAAAAAGTTGGCAGCCACCGCGCCCGCATAAACCAGCACGCAAACGCCCAGCGCGGCCAGAATATGCCAGTCGGCCAGTACGCCGCCCGCCATAGATCCCAGTAAAATCGCGGCAATGGTAGAAGACTCCATGATGCCGTTAGCTTTTACCAGCCGATCGCCGGTGGTTAATTCACCGAGAATGCCGTACTTCGCCGGTGAGTAAGCTGCCGCGCCGATGCCCACCAGCGTATAACCGACAAAAGGGTTCAGCCCCAGGCAGATGACCCCGGCGCCCACAAGCTTCAGGCTATTAGCAACCATCATTACCCGCCCTTTGGCGAAGCTGTCGGCAATCTGTCCCACGAAAGGGGCAAACAGAATGTACGCGCCGACAAACACCATTTGCAGCACCGGCTGGCTCCAGTCCGGATAAAACTGCTGCTTAAGGACCGCAAGCGTGGCAAACAGTAAGGCGTTATCGCCAAAGGCGGATAAGAACTGCGCCGCCGTGACCGCTCGCATCCCTTTTGACCAGAGAGAGGTATCGTTTAGCGCGTTGTCACGCATTCTCAGCCTCCAGCTGCGCCTTCAGGGTGACGAAATCAGGTTTACCGCTGCCCAGCACCGGTAGCTGTTTAAGGAAGCGAATATCACGCGGCACGGCCAGCTCCGGCACTCCATGTTCACGGGCGTAGCGCAGTAGTTTTTCACGGTTCAGCTCGCTGTCCGTAGTGAACATCACCAGCGCTTCCCCTTTCGAAGCATCGCTCTTGATAACGGTGGCGTGCATCTTGTCCGGTGAAACACCCAGCGCCACCTGCTCGACCATTTCCAGCGAGACCATCTCACCGGCAATTTTGGCAAAGCGTTTAGCGCGCCCCTGGATAATACAGAAGCCTTGCTCATCAAATTTCACGATATCGCCGGTGTCGTACCAACCTTTTTCCAGCTCGCCCAGCGCGTTTTCCGCCGCTGGCGCTTCAAGCACGCCCGGGTTTTCCACCCGCAGGTAGCCGTTCATAATATTTGGCCCTTTAAGCTGCAGGCGCCCGCCCTCTTCAATACCGGGAACGGCCATCAGACGCGCGTCCATCGCCGGCAGAATGCGCCCAACGGTGCCAGGCTTTGCGGCCATAGGTACGTTGATAGAGACCACCGGCGCACACTCGGTTACGCCATAACCTTCAAGGATGCGCAGGCCGAATTTATCCTGCCACAGTTGCTTAGTGCTCTCCTGGAGTTTTTCGGCCCCCGCAACAACGTAGCGCAGACGGAAGAAATCATAAGGATTGGCGAAACGCGCATAGTTGCCAAGGAACGTGGAGGTCCCGAACAGCACCGTACAGTTGCGGTCATAAACCAGTTCAGGCACCACGCGGTAATGCAGCGGGCTTGGATAAAGGAAGACTTCCGCCCCGGTCAGCAGCGGTGTAAACAGGCCCACGGTCAGGCCGAAGGAGTGGAACAGTGGCAGAGCCGACATAAAACGGTCGCTGGCGGTAAAGTCCGCGATAGTGCGGATCTGCTCAACGTTCGCCAGCAGGCTTTTATGGCTGTGCACCACGCCTTTTGGATTGCCCTCGGAACCTGAAGTGAACAGCACCATCGCAGCATCCTCCGGCTTCTGCTTTACCTGCGCCAGGTGAGGCACGAGCAGATGTGCGAAGATCCACAGTTTGTCGGCGGCGGTGACATCCCCCTTGAGATCTTCCAGAAAGACCCAGCGCACCTGAGTTAACTGCTCTGGCAGATGCCACAGCTTGCCTTTGTCGAGGAACTGGCGCGAGGTGAAAATCGTTTTGATTTGCGCGGCGGTAATGGCGCTGGTCAGCCCCTTTATGCCCGCCGTGTAGTTCATCATCGCCGGAATGCGGCCGCGGGACGATGCGCCAAATATCACCGCCGCGCTGATGGCCGCGTTCGGCAGCATCAGACCGATGGTTTCGCCAGGTTCGCTGTATTTATTGAGGAGGCGCCCGACAAACAGCGTTTTGGTCAGCAACGCACGATAAGTGTCAGGCTTGAAATTTATATCTTCAATGCAGTTTTTCTGTGAGCCATAGCGGTACTGTGCGGCAAGCAAAGCCTCATATAACGTTTCACGCGGGCGCACCGCCATACGCGCTTCCATCATAATCTGATGCAGCATTTCACCCGCCATCTTGCGGCGGTCGCGGGCACGCGGGGCATCCGGCATCGGAACGGAAGTCGGCGGCAGAATATGCAGGCTGATGCGTGGGAAAAGGCGCTGTTTCACCAGGCCTTTCAGGCGGCTAAAGAAGGTTAGCTCCGCGCCATCAATACGCAGCGGGATCACCGTGGCATTCGCTTTAGCGGCCACAAAACCCGCCCCTTCATAGATTTTCATCAGCGAGCCGGTAACCGAGATACGCCCTTCCGGGAAGATAACCACCGGACGGCCCTGCTCCACCAGGCGCACCAGATGTTTAATCGACATCGGCTTTGTGGGATCGACCGGTACAAAATCGATCACGGGTTTCAGCCAGCGCATATACCACTGCTGGCTGACAGAGGAATAAACGGCAAAGACCGGGCGAATCGGTAAAAACAGCGCCAGCAGGATACCGTCAATAAAAGAGACATGGTTGGGAACAATCAGCACGCGCGGCAAAGTAAGCGTACCGGTATCGCCCGTTAAGCGCACCCGAAAAAGTATGCGAAACAGCGCGCGGAAAAAACCTATCAGCATATCAACTCCCTTTGTCATGAATCGGCATTAAGACTTAATTGTAGTGGCTGAAGAGTACATGACTAGCCTGGCAGGAGCGAGTGGAGGTAAAGGTACAGAGCCGAAAAAAAGCAAAAAAAAACCTGCGCATCTGCGCAGGTCGGTGCAAGAAGAATTGTACACACAGCGTACGAAGAATTCTCACCAATCAATACCTCTGGGATTTCAAATGTAGCAGTGGCGCGGCCTCTTCCGCCATGCCGAAATCGCAACAGCGCACTGCAAACTGTAAGCAAAAATTTTGCCTGAAATTATTAAAAATCCGCCACATGTCAAATTTTGCCGCTGCGCCTGAATTCCGCTAAAAAGGGTATGTAACCATTACACCGATAAGCGGAGAGTTTTCTCCCGCTTTGCGAGTGCGGTGATAATCGCACCCTTGAAGTGATGCGGCTTTTCCGTAACACTTAAGTTTGTGTAAACGCTTACCCAACCGGAATGAGACTTATGGCGACGATTAAGGATGTAGCACGGCTAGCAGGTGTTTCTGTCGCCACGGTATCCCGCGTAATTAACGATTCGCCGAAAGCCAGCGACGCATCGCGTCAGGCGGTGACCTGCGCGATGGAAGAGCTTAATTACCATCCCAACGCCAACGCCCGCGCGTTAGCCCAGCAGACAACGGAAACAATTGGCCTGATTGTAGGCGATGTCTCCGACCCCTTCTTTGGCGCAATGGTGAAAGCCGTTGAGCAGGTCGCCTACCGCACCGGCAATTTTCTGCTGATTGGCAATGGATATCACAACGAACAAAAAGAACGCCAGGCAATCGAACAGCTGATTCGCCACCGCTGCGCCGCCCTGGTGGTGCATGCCAAAAAAATTCCCGACAGCGAACTGATTTCGCTAATGAAGCAGATGCCGGGCATGGTGCTGATTAATCGTACCCTGCCCGGTTTTGAGCAGCGCTGCGTGGCGCTTGACGATCGCTACGGCGCCTGGCTTGCCACCCGCCATTTGATTCAGCAAGGCCATAAAAAAATTGGCTATCTGTGTTCAACCCATACGATCTCCGATGCCGAAGACCGCCTGCAGGGGTATTACGACGCGCTAAAAGAGCACGGTATTCCGATTAACGATCGTCTGGTGACATTTGCCGAACCGGATGAAAGCGGCGGGGAACAAGCCATGACCGAACTGCTCGGTCGGGGCAAAAACTTTACTGCCGTCGCCTGCTATAACGACTCAATGGCGGCGGGGGCGATGGGCGTGCTGAACGACAACGGTATTGACGTGCCGAAAGAGATCTCGCTGATTGGCTTTGATGACGTGCTCATTTCGCGCTACGTGCGCCCGCGTCTCACCACCGTGCGCTATCCGATTATTACCATGGCGACTCAGGCCGCCGAACTGGCGATGGCGCTGGCGGAAAACCGTCCGCTTCCCGAAACCACACACATTTTTAGCCCTACGCTTGTGCGCCGCCATTCGGTGATTGCGCCAGCGGGGGAGTAAAAATTCTGCCGCCTCATGGGCATTGTTGAAAAGCGTGATCCTGGTTAGACATTTACATGGATGAAACGGCACGCCTGACCTTACCCTTCCGGCACCTGTGTTAGACTGCGGTCAAAACTGCGGTATCGCGACGGAAGACTTAATCAGGAATGAATCGATGGTAACAATGCTGGATGTCTCGCTACGCGCAGGCGTTTCGAAAGCAACGGTATCTCGCGTGTTGAATGGCACCGGGCAGGTGAAGGAAAGCACCCGCAAGCAGGTCTTTAAGGCTATGGAAGAGTTAGGATATCGCCCTAATTTTCTCGCACGCTCCCTTGCCAACCGCAGCAGTAACAGCGTGGGGTTAGTGGTATCGACCTTTGACGGCTTTTACTTTGGCCGCCTGCTGCAACAGGCATCCCGTCAGACCGAAGCTTACGGTAAACAACTGATAGTCACCGACGGGCACGACACGCCGCAAAAAGAGCTTGAAGCCGTGCAAATGCTGGTCGACAGGCATTGCGACGCAATAGTGCTGTATACCCGCTTTATGTCCGAGCGGGCGTTGATGTCACTGATGAACTCTATCCGGGTGCCGCTGGTGGTGATTAACCGCGATGTCACCCAGGCGCGGGAGCGCTGCGTCTTCTTTGAGCAGCAGGATGCGGCGTTTCAGGCTACCGAATATTTAATTCAGCAGGGCCATCGCGATATTGCCTGTATCACGGTGCCTATTTCTACCCCCACCGGCCAGGCCCGTCTGATGGGCTACCGCAAGGCTTTGCAGAAACACGGCATTCGCTTTAACGAAGAGCGGGTAAAAAACGGCGACTCCACCATGACGGTGGGACATCAGCTCTGCCAGGAGCTGCTGGAAAGCCAGATCCCCTTTACGGCGCTGTTTGCCTGTAACGACGATATGGCGCTGGGGGCCTCAAAAGCCCTGCACCAGGCCGGGATCCGTATCCCACACGATATGTCGCTGTTTGGCTTTGACGATGCGCCAAGCGCGCAGTGGCTCCAGCCCGCGTTATCCACCGTCTATCTGCCGATTGATAATATGATAACAACCGCTATTGACCAGGCGATTAAGCTGGCAAATGGCGAAGACCTTGAACCGATCCCGCCATTTGTGGGCACCCTGGTGCTGCGTGAATCCGTTGCGCCCGGCCCTTACCTTCAGAGCGGACGCAAATCCTCAAAGTAGTTCCAGAGCGAGCAATTCCTCAATAGTCTGACGACGGCGAATCAAACGCGCGCTTCCGTTATCAAACAGCACTTCCGGTAACAGCGGGCGGCTATTGTAGTTAGAAGACATAGACGCGCCGTAAGCCCCCGTATCGTGCAACACCAGGTAATCACCGACTTTAACCGGCGGCAGCGCGCGGGTTTCTACTTTGCCGCCTTCCTGCTGGGTAAAGACATCGCCGGATTCACACAGTGGCCCGGCAACGACGGTTTCTAGCTTCGGCTGCGTGGATAAATCGCGTCCGTCGCCCGCCAGGGCTGAAATATGATGATAGCTGCCGTACATAGACGGGCGCATCAGATCGTTAAAACCGGCGTCAATCAGCACAAAGTGGCGCGATCCCATATCCTTCATGGAACGCACCTGGGCTACCAGCACGCCGGACTCTGCAACCAGAAAACGTCCAGGCTCGATCTCCAGTTTTACCGTATGGCCCAGCTGCCGGGCGATTTTGTCGCGTGCTGCACTCCACAAGCCAAAATAGTGGCTGGTATCGATAGCCTCTTCACCTTCACGATAGGGAATTGACAGGCCGCCGCCTGCGGAGATCGCCTCCAGATCCTGACCAAAATCGATAACCTGCTGCACCATCGCGCCACACACACGCTCAAGATGAGCATAATCCACGCCCGACCCGATATGCATATGAATGCCCACCAGATGCAGGTTATAGCGCTGGAGCATTTCCAGCGCCTGCGGTAAATCCGCATGCCAGATGCCATGTTTGCTGTTTTCACCGCCGGTGTTAGTTTTCTGGCTGTGTCCATGGCCGAAGCCCGGATTGACACGTAGCCAGACGCGATGGCCCGGAGAGACCTCGCCAAGCTGTTGCAGCATATCAACCGAACCAGCATTGACCGGGATGCGCTGCTCCGCCACGAGACGGAGCGTGGCCTCATCGATCATATCAGCGGTAAACACGATATCATCCGGGTTTTCCTGCGGGTTGTAGCCCGCCGCCAGCGCGCGTTCAATTTCGCCCTGCGACACTGAGTCCACCTTCACGCCCTGCTCACGCATCAGACGCAGAATATGAATGTTTGAACAGGCCTTCTGCGCAAAACGAATCACGTCAAACTGGCGCAGCTGGGCTATCTGCTGGCGGATAATTTCCGCGTCATAAACCCATACCGGGCAGCCAAATTCAGCGGGCAGCGTCAGCAGGTTTTTCGCATTCAGCGCGGTGTCGGTACTATTGAGCGGGCGTGGCATAGTTGGCTCCGGTATTAAATTATTTGGTTTATTACGCCACAGCCCGAACTGAAGAAAAAATATCGATTTCTGGCCAGTCTATTCATATATGATATGGACAAGCGCCCTCGTCCCGAAGGAGCCAGGGAGAAGAAACCAGCCATGCCATCCGTAACGCTGCGCCATATCGAAATTTTTCATGCGGTGATGACCGCCGGAAACCTTACCGAGGCGGCGGGGTTGCTGCACACCTCGCAGCCTACCGTCAGCCGGGAGCTGGCTCGCCTTGAAAAGCTCATTGGCCTGCAATTATTTGAACGCAGCCGCGGGCGCTTACATCCCACGGTGCAGGGACTGCGGCTTTTTGAAGAGGTGCAGCGCTCGTGGTATGGGCTGGACAGAATCGTCAACGCCGCGGAAAGCCTGCGTGAATTTCGTCAGGGCGAACTCTCCATCGCCTGTCTGCCGGTCTTCTCCCAGTCTTTTCTGCCGCTGCTGGTGCAACCTTTCCTGGCGCGTTACCCGGAACTGAGCCTGAATATTGTGCCGCAGGAGTCGCCGCTGCTTGAGGAGTGGCTCTCCGCACAGCGTCACGATTTAGGCCTGACGGAAAATATCTCCACGCCCGCAGGCACGGAGCGCCAGACTTTGCTGACATTAAACGAAGTTTGCGTGCTGCCCGCCGGGCATCGTCTGGCTCATAAAGAGGCGCTGACGCCGCAGGATTTTGCCGGGGAAAACTACATTAGCCTGTCGCGTACCGACAGCTACCGGCAGCTTCTGGATGCGCTTTTTCAGGAGCATGATGTCAAACGCAGGATGGTCGTGGAAACGCACAGCGCGGCTTCGGTTTGCGCCATGGTGCGGGCGGGGGCGGGCGTTTCGGTGGTCAACCCGCTTACGGCGCTGGATTATGCCGCAAGCGGCGTTGTCGCCCGGCGTTTCAGCGTGGCGGTGCCTTTTACCGTGAGCCTGATTCGCCCCCTGCACCGCCCCGCCTCTGCGCTGGTCAGCGCCTTTAGCAAGCATCTGCATAACAACATGCATATTTATACCGACCCGCTAAAGGCGCTGCTTGATGCCTGACTTATTGTTCGGTCGCCGGCTGATGGTGGCCGGTGCCGTTGCTAAAGTTAATCAGGCAGATTATCAGCCCAATTACCGCCAGCCCTGCGGCGGCCACCGGTACGGCGGTTAAACCATAGCCGCGATCGATAACCGTACCGCCCACCCACGCCCCTAACGCATTGCCCACGTTAAAGGCGGCAATATTCAGCGTGGAGACCAGGTTTGGCGCATCTTTGCCGTGCAGCACCACGTTGATTTGCAGTGCCGGAACGGTGGCAAACGCCGCCATCGACCATAAAAACAGCGTGATTTCAGCCAGCCACATGCCGTGGCTGGTCCAGCGGAACAGCAGCGAGAAAATGGCGATAAAGGTAAAGCTCAGCATCAGGCTGACAGAGACTTTCCAGTCGGCCAGGCGCCCGCCCAAAATATTTCCCACGGTCAGTCCCGCGCCCATCAGGAACAGCGTCCAGCTCACGCCCTGGTGCGTAACGCCCGTCACCTGCAACAGCATCGGCGCCACGTAGCTAAACAGCGCGAACATTGCTGCGGCAAAGAAGACCGTCATCGACAGCGAAAGCCACAGCTTGCCGTTGCCCAGCGCGCTAACCTCGCGTTTTAAATCCGTTGGCGCTTCATCTTTTTGCGCCGGCAGGCTGACAATCAGCGCGATAAACGCAATCACGCCGATCGCCGCCACGCCCCAAAAAGTAGAGCGCCAGCCGTACAGTTGTCCAAACCAGGTGCCAATCGGCACGCCTAGCACGTTGGCAAGGGTTAAGCCGGTAAACATCAGCGCCACTGCCGAAGCTTTGCGGTTGGGCGCCACAAGACCTGCCGCCACCACGGCCCCAATGCCAAAGAAAGCCCCGTGGCAAAGCGCGGTAATAATGCGCGCCAGCATCAGGAAGTTATAAGAGATCGCTGCGGCACACAGCAGGTTTCCGATGATAAATATCACCATCAACAGCACCAGCGACAGTTTGCGCGGCAGCCGCGCGGTGAGTAGCGCCATGATCGGTGCGCCAATCGCCACGCCCAGCGCATAGCCGCTGATTAACCAGCCGGCGGTGGGAATGGAAATATGAAGATCCCCGGCTACGTCGGGCAGCAGGCCCATAATGACAAACTCCGTCGTGCCGATGGCAAACGCACTCATCGCCAGCGCCAGTAAGGAAACAGGCATGGAATAACTCCCGGATACAGATTTGACAAAAGGCGGAGAGCATAAGCTCGGCCGCCAGATTCGTGGGGATTTCAGAGGTGCAGCTTTTTGAAATAATGTGCGCTGCGTAACAAATTTATAACACAGAATGCGGCAAAGAAAAAATTACTGCTTACCGAGCATAAAGTTGACGGCATCTTCCGCGTGAATTGCCGCCGTATCAAATACGGGCAGCGGACAATCCTGCTGTTGCAGCAGCAGGCCAATTTCCGTACAGCCGAAAATTACCCCCTGTGCGCCCTGCTGCTGAAGGTCGGCGATCGCCTGCTGATAATAGCGTTTCGATTCTGCGGTGATTTTACCGAGGCACAGCTGCGCAAAAATAATCTCGTTAATGCGCAGGCGCTGCGGCTCAGGCGGAATTAATGACTCAATGCCAAATTGCGCGCTTAAACGACCGCGATAAAAATCCTGCTCCATCGTGTAACGCGTGCCCAGCAGCGCCACCTTTTTTACTCCCTGTGCAGCAATCGCTCTGCCGGTCGCGTCCGCGATATGCAGGAACGGCAAATCGCAGCGTGATTCAATATGGTTCGCCACTTTGTGCATGGTATTCGTACACAGCACGATGCCTTGTGCACCCGCTTTTTGTAGCCCCAGCGCGGCATCCGCCAGCATCGTTCCCGCTTTATCCCATTCCCCACTGGACTGGCAGGCTTCAATTTCATGGAAATCCACGCTGTGCAGGAGGATCTTCGCCGAGTGCAGTCCGCCCAGACGTGCCTTCACGCCTTCATTGATCAGGCGGTAATAAGGAATAGTAGACTCCCAGCTCATGCCGCCAATCAGGCCTATCGTTTTCATGCTTTATCACCTTTTGCTGTCTGTTCCCCGGTTATAGCAGGTTCACCAGACAATGAAAGCGTGATCCCCGCGACAATTATTAGCGGTGAGCTATCGTAAAGATCCTTTTCGCGATACGATTACAAAAATGAAACAATGTTTCACATAGATAAGGATCTGCGAATGTTTACCTTTTTTAAAGACACCACTCTGGACGATCTCGGCGCAGGCGTGAGCCGCCGCATTCTGGCGCACGGCGGGCAAATGATGGCGGTTCAGGTTAACTTCGAAACGGGTGCAGTTGGTCCCATGCATAATCATCCGCATGAGCAGCTGACTTATGTGTTGTCCGGTGAATTCGAGTTCACCATCGGCGAGGAAGTCCACAGGGTAAAAGCGGGCGATACGCTATATAAAGAGCCGCATGTGATGCACGGCTGTGTGTGCCTGGCGGCAGGTACGCTGCTGGATACCTTCACGCCAATGCGTGAAGATTTCCTGAAGTAGGCTCAAAGAGTTATCTCTTCTGATTTCCCAAACACCCGCAAACCACGCTTTTCGGGTGTTTGTCATTAATCTAAACGGCTCCTTGCGGAACCGTTTAGATTAAAAGTAAAACCGCCCTTAGACGATCTTTTCCATCTTCAGATTATTTTCCATTTCCATGCGGCTGCCTATGGCGTGACGCACCAGCACCGTACCGGCTGCGACCATCAAACCTAAAAGCGCTGCAAGCACAATAATTAATGACTTACGCGGGCCATCTTTTGTTACCGGCAAAGAAGGCTGCATCTGGTATTTGTACGGCGTGAAATCCACATTACCAATATTGACGGTTTCCAGCTGGGCAAGTAAATGTTCACGGTTCTGCATCGAGGTATTCAGCTCGGCGACATCCTTAATGGACTGCTCAATCTTTAGCTTTTCCGCTAAACCATCGGCACCCAGCGCGACGGAGTAGTCGGGATCGTCTTTCACCGCCTGGCCGTTGCTGTAGACAGGTTTTTTGATGCCGGCCGCATTGGCCACCTGTAACGAGTAACCCAGACGCTGCACGTTAACGTTATGCTGGTTTTCCAGCAGCGTGCGGTCCAGCAGCAGCTTGTCTTTCTCAAACGCAATTTTTAGCTCAACTGCATTTTTCAGATTCTGCAGCACATCTTTATTCACCTCAGCGCTAATAAACTGAATGTAGTTCTGCAGCACCTGCTGGGCATCGCCTGCGTCAGGGGCAACGAAACTCAGGGTCCAGGAAGCATAAGGCGCGTTATCTGCTTTTTTCGGATCTATGTTGTTCTGAGCTTTAAATTTATTCGACACGCTAACAATCGCCCGATGCAGCTCGCTGCTATCCACGTCCTGATTGTTCATCAGCGCCTGGACATAAGGAGACTGAGCGAGGAACTGCTCACGCAGCGCCTGGGAATCAAACTTTTTCAAAAACAAATTGTAGATGGCGCCTGCTTCAACCTTCGCATCCACGCCCAGCACCGTCATATTGATCATCGCGCGGCGCAGCTCAATCACCTGCTCATTTTCAGGCGCGGTGATGATTGCCTGGCTGGTCCATTTCTGTGGCAGCAGGAAACTTGCCGCCAACCCCGCCAGAGCGAAGATAAGCGTAATAGCAACAATCTGCTTTCTTGCGGCAAACAGTGTCGCCAGGATATTAAGTAAATCTATCTCTTCACGGGGAGCAGGTAGCATCCGATAGGGAGAAGCATTTTCTAACTGACTGGATTTTACTTCAATAGAAGACATAACTGGCCGCTTAAAGGTTGGTTGAAAAATGACCTGAATTAAATGCCGGGCACGAAAAAAGAGCTTCGTGCGACGTGCGCAGGATAAACAAGAGGGGGTTGTTTTTTAAGCCGGGGGTATGCAGCACACCTTTTCCTTGTGAATATCACTGTTAAATGTAACGCGTTGCCATGACAGAAATTTTGCTACGCAACCGCTGCTGCGTTCACCTTTACAAATACTGAATGTTGGTTAAAAAGTGCCTTAAAGGAAGGTCCATTATTCCTAAGATTACTCTCAAAAACAACTACCATCTCTTGCAGTTTCGCAACTGGCTTTTATTCAAGAAATAGATTCGCTTCCGGGCAAAATCCTCACCCACTTCAAATAATCGAAACAGCGTTTCGACTCTGATCACATTTCCGTCATTTATAGAATGACGTGGTTACAAATAGTAATAAGATGAATTAAAACGCTGTTTTATAAATCAGGAACCGTGGTTTGTTAGTTAATGAAACTCACAGCATCAGCCAGAGACAAAAGCGATATAAATAAGATTATCATCTTGAAATAAAAGATTTATTTTACGAAGCAGAAGATGCGTTGCAGGGAAGCATTAACGCTTCCCATTCGCGGGCTCAGGAAACGATGCGTTTTCACAACGAATTTGTCACAACTGTTTTTAAACCATTGACTGCCAGGTAGGTACGTATGAATGAAAACAAGATGTTGGGGCTGGCGTGGATATCGCCCTATATAATAGGGCTGCTTGTCTTTACCGCCTTCCCGTTTGTTTCATCTTTCTTCCTCAGTTTTACCGAGTATGACTTGATGAATCCGCCGGTTTTCACCGGTATTGAAAACTATCGCTACATGTTGACGGAAGATTCACTCTTCTGGAAATCAATGGGCGTGACCTTCGCGTACGTTTTTTTAACCATCCCTTTGAAGCTTGCCTTTGCCCTCGGCATCGCATTTGTTCTTAACTTTAAGCTGCGTGGAATAGGCTTCTTCCGTACCGCTTATTACATTCCTTCTATTCTCGGCAGCTCCGTGGCTATCGCCGTTCTGTGGCGCGCTTTGTTTGCCATTGATGGGCTACTGAATAGCTTTATTGGCGTGTTCGGTTTAGATCCGGTGAACTGGCTGGGCGAGCCGTCTCTGGCGCTGATGTCCGTAACGCTGTTGCGCGTATGGCAGTTTGGTTCGGCAATGGTCATCTTCCTTGCCGCGCTGCAAAACGTGCCGCAGTCCCAGTACGAAGCGGCGATGATCGACGGCGCCTCCAAATGGCAAATGTTCATGAAAGTGACCGTGCCGCTGATTACGCCAGTCATCTTCTTCAACTTCATTATGCAGACGACCCAGGCATTCCAGGAGTTTACCGCGCCATACATCATTACCGGCGGCGGCCCGACTCACTACACCTATCTGTTCTCGCTCTACATCTACGATACGGCGTTTAAATACTTCGATATGGGTTACGGCGCAGCGCTGGCATGGGTGCTGTTCCTGGTCGTGGCGGTCTTTGCCTCCATCGCCTTTAAATCGTCGAAATACTGGGTGTTCTACTCTGCCGATAAGGGAGGCAAAAATGGCTGATATTCAACCAAGCCAGTTACCGGTAAGCAACGCTGCGGATCTTGCTGAACAGGAAGTCCAGCGCACTTTGCGTCGTGAAAAAATTAGCCGTGCAATCCGCTACGTCATTTTACTCGCGGTCGGTTTGCTGATGCTTTATCCGCTGGTGTGGATGTTCTCGGCATCTTTTAAGCCAAACCACGAGATCTTTACCACGCTCGGCCTGTGGCCCGCCCACCCAACCAGCGACGGCTTCGTCAACGGCTGGAAAACCGGCACCGAGTACACTTTTGGGCACTATATGTGGAACACCTTCCAGTATGTGATTCCAAAAGTGATTTTAACCATTATCTCTTCAACAATCGTCGCTTACGGCTTTGCCCGTTTTGAGATCCCGTTTAAGAAGTTTTGGTTCGC
This sequence comes from Buttiauxella sp., assembly GCA_032051265.1. Taxonomy (GTDB): domain Bacteria; phylum Pseudomonadota; class Gammaproteobacteria; order Enterobacterales; family Enterobacteriaceae; genus Dryocola. Next base: position 416,055 of record DAMBYU010000003.1, on the reverse strand, counting down.
CACCCTGATTACCACCATGCTGCTGCCAAGCACCGTGCTGTTAATTCCTCAGTACCTGATGTTCCGTGAAATGGGCATGCTCAACAGCTACCTGCCGCTTTATCTGCCGCTGGCGTTCGCGACACAAGGGTTCTTCGTCTTCATGCTTATCCAGTTCCTGCGCGGCGTGCCGCGTGACATGGAAGAAGCCGCTCAGATCGATGGCTGTAACTCTTTCCAGGTGCTGTGGTACGTAGTGGTGCCGATTCTGAAACCGGCCATTATCTCCGTCGCCCTGTTCCAGTTCATGTGGTCAATGAACGACTTTATCGGGCCGCTGATTTATGTCTACAGCGTGGACAAATACCCGATTGCCCTGGCGCTCAAAATGTCTATCGACGTGACCGAGGGGGCACCATGGAACGAAATTCTGGCAATGGCGAGCATCTCCATTCTGCCGTCAATCATCATCTTCTTCCTGGCTCAACGCTACTTTGTACAGGGCGTGACCAGCAGCGGAATTAAAGGTTAAGTGAGGGAATATCATGGCTGAAGTCATTTTCAACAAATTGCAAAAAGTGTACTCCAACGGCTTCCAGGCAGTTCACGGCATTGACCTGGCCATTGCTGATGGCGAATTCATGGTTATCGTCGGCCCGTCTGGCTGCGCAAAGTCAACCACCCTGCGTATGCTGGCTGGCCTTGAAACCATCAGCGGCGGTGAAGTAAGAATTGGCGAGCGCGTGGTGAATAACCTTGCCCCCAAATCTCGCGGTATCGCGATGGTGTTCCAGAACTACGCGCTTTATCCACACATGACCGTTCGCGAAAACCTCGCCTTCGGCCTGAAGCTCTCAAAAATGCCGAAGGAGCAAATCACCGCGCAGGTCAATGAAGCGGCGAAAATCCTTGAGCTTGATGAGCTAATGGATCGTCTGCCGCGCCAGCTTTCCGGCGGCCAGGCGCAACGTGTGGCCGTTGGCCGTGCCATTGTGAAAAAACCAGACGTGTTCCTGTTCGATGAACCGCTGTCTAACCTGGATGCGAAACTGCGTGCCTCGATGCGCATTCGTATCTCTGATCTGCACAAACAGCTTAAAAAAAGCGGCAAACCAGCGACCACCGTTTATGTCACCCACGATCAGACCGAAGCGATGACGATGGGAGATCGTATCTGCGTGATGAAACTGGGCCACATCATGCAGGTCGATACGCCAGATAACCTCTATCACTTCCCGAAAAATATGTTCGTGGCGGGCTTCATTGGCGCGCCGGAAATGAACATCCGGCCGAGCAAATTGATCGAAAAAGAGGGGCGTCTGCAAATCAGCGTAGGCAAGGATACGCTTGCCCTGAACGCGCGTCAGCAGGAGCGCTGTGCCGCTTATAAAGATCGGGACGTGTTCTTCGGCATCCGTCCTGAGTTCATTTCAGTCTCTGATGAGCCGTTCGCTGAAAGCCATTGCAGCGGTGAGATGGTTCGCGTGGAGAACATGGGTCATGAATTCTTCGTCTATTTGAAGGTAGATGACTTTGAAATGACCTGCCGCATTCCTTCCGATGTAGCTAAGCCAATGATTCAAAAAGGCCTTCATCGTAAGGTGTATTTCAAGTTCGACATGGAAAAATGTCATATTTTTGACGCTAAAACAGAACAAAACATCTCTCTTTGAGTGAGCCTCTATAATGAAAAAATTAGTGTTGAGTACCCTGATAACCTCTACTTTAGTGATGGCTGCCGGCTCCGCTTTTGCTGACGAGCAGATCGATTTACGTATGTCCTGGTGGGGCGGCAACGGCCGTCACCAGGTAACGTTAAAAGCGCTGGAGGAGTTCCATAAGCAGCACCCGAATATTAACGTTAAGTCAGAATACACCGGCTGGGACGGCCACCTCTCCCGTCTGACCACCCAGATTGCGGGCGGCACAGAGCCGGATGTGATGCAGACCAACTGGAACTGGCTGCCGATCTTCTCGAAAACCGGTACCGGCTTCTACGATCTGAATACCGTAAGCGGCGAGTTGGATCTTACGCAGTTTGATCCAAAAGAGCTGCAGTCCACTACCGTCGACGGCAAGCTGAACGGGATCCCTATTTCCGTCACCGCCCGCGTATTCTATTTCAACGATGAAACCTGGAAAAAAGCGGGCGTTGCATACCCGAAAACCTGGGATGAGCTGATGGCGGCAGGGAAAGCTTTCGAAGCCAAACTGGGTAAACAATACTATCCGGTGGTGCTGGAGCATCAGGACACGCTGGCGTTGCTGCGCTCGTATATGGTGCAAAAATACAACATCAGTGAAGTGGACCTTGCCGGTAAGAAATTCGCCTGGAGCAAAGAGCAGTGGGTCGAGCTCTTCCAGATGTACAAAAAGCTCATCGACAGCCACGTCATGCCGGATACCAAATATTACGCCTCGTTTGGTAAGAGCAATATGTACGAAATGAAGCCGTGGATTCAGGGCGAATGGGCGGGTACTTACATGTGGAACTCCACCATTACCAAGTACTCGGACAACCTGCAGCCACCGGCGAAGCTTGAGCTGGGCGCCTACCCAATGCTGCCTGACGCCAAAGACGCAGGTTTGTTCTTTAAACCGGCTCAGATGCTCTCTATCAGCAAAACCACTAAGCATCCGAAGGAATCAGCCCAGCTGATTAACTTCCTGCTTAATAGCAAAGAAGGCGTGCAGGCGCTGGGTCTTGAGCGTGGCGTACCGTTAAGCAAAGCGGCTGTGGCGCAGCTTACGGCCGATGGCGTTATTGAAGAGCACGATCCGGCGGTTGCGGGCCTGAAGTTGGCCCAGTCGCTGCCAAATCATCTGACAACCTCACCGTACTTTGACGATCCGCAGATCGTTTCTCTGTTCGGTACCTCCCTGCAGTACATCGACTACGGCCAGAAAACCGTGGAAGAAACGGCGGCAGATTTCGAGCGTCAGGGTAACCGTATACTTAAACGCGCCATGCGCTAAGTTACTTCTCAGCTCACGAGTACCCTCTACCCTGCCCCGCTTGCGTGGCGGGGTATTTTTTTAAAGATAAGGAACTTCGTCATGGCTAAAGGTAAAAAAATACAGCTTTCCTTCCGCTCGCGACGCGATAAGAAAACCGGCGCCGAAGTATTACGCTTAACCCCGCCGCATGTGATTTGCCACCGCAACTACTTCTATCAAAAATGTTTCAGCAACGACGGGCAGCAGCTAATTTTTGGCGGCGCGTTTGAGGGGCACTGGAACTATTATTTGCTCGATCTTAACAAACAGATCGCCACCCAGTTAACCGAGGGCTGCGGCGATAACACTTTCGGCGGCTTTTTATCCGCGGACGATAAGGCCTTGTGGTATGTAAAAAATAACCGCGAACTCAGGCGTGTCGATCTGCAAACTTTTGAAGAATATAGCGTTTATGAAGTTGACGCTGAATGGGTTGCCTATGGCACCTGGGTGGCGAATTCAGACTGCACAAAGCTTGTGGGCATTGAGATTAAAAAAAGCGACTGGTCGCCGCTCACCGACTGGCAAAAATTCCGCGACTTCTACTTCACTAATCCGGAGTGCCGCCTGATTCGCATCGACCTGCAAACCGGCGAGCAGGAGACAATCCTGCAGGAAAAACGCTGGCTGGGGCATCCGATTTACCGTCCTTTTGATGATGAAACCGTCGCCTTCTGCCACGAAGGGCCGCGCGATGCCATCGACGCGCGCATGTGGCTTATCAACCAGAACGGCAGCAACCTGCGCAAAGTACGTCAGCATGAAGAGGGTGAAAGCTTCACCCATGAATTCTGGGTGCCGGACGGCTCTGCGCTTTACTACGTGGCGCACAAAGAAGGATCCGCGCATCGCTATCTGTGCAGCGCCGATCCCCGGACGCTTGAAAACCGTCAGCTAAGAACTATTCCGCCCTGCTCGCATCTGATGAGCAATCACGATGGCTCCCTTGTTGTCGGCGACGGTGCCCCGCATAAAACGAGGAATATCGATCTTAACGATCCGTTTATCTGGGTATTCGATCTGCACAAAGGCACGCAAAAAGCGGTATGCCAGCACAATACATCGTGGAAGGTATTAGACGGTGATCGACAGGTAACGCATCCGCATCCGTCGTTCTCGCCGGATAACCAGTGGGTGCTGTTTACGTCTGATGAAGAAGGGATGCCAGCGCTTTATCTGGCGAGAGTTTAAGAATAACGGCGGATGGCGCTTACGCTTATCCGCCCTACGACAGAAGTAGTTTGACAGGTCAGATAAGCGCAGGCGCCATCTGACAGTGCATTAACGTGCCAGCCAGCCGCCGTCTACGGCCACGGTATAACCGTTGATGTAGTCAGAAGCGCTGGAAGCCAGGAATACAATCGGCCCCATCAGATCGTCCGGCAGACCCCAGCGGCCCGCCGGGATACGATCCAGGATCTCACTGCTACGCTGTTCATCGGCGCGCAGCTGCTGGGTATTGTTGGTCGCCATATAGCCCGGAGCGATAGCGTTCACGTTAATGCCGTGTTTTGCCCACTCGTTCGCCAGCAGACGGGTCACGCCCATCACCGCGCTTTTCGAGGCGGTGTAAGAAGGCACCCGAATCCCGCCCTGGAAGGAGAGCATGGAGGCGATATTAACGATTTTGCCGCCGTTGCCCTGGGCAATGAAGTGCTTCGCCGCAGCCTGCGACATAAAGAACACGCTCTTGATATTTATGTTCATTACGTCGTCCCAGTTTTGCTCGCTGAACTCAATAGCGTCTTCACGACGAATCAGGCCCGCATTGTTCACCAGGATATCAATATGGCCAAACTCGGCAACCGCGCTATCCAGCAGGGCTGGAATACCGTCAATCTTGCGCAGATCGGCGGTGAGGCTCAGAAAACGGCGGCCCAGAGCGGTTACGCGTTCGATGGTTTCCGTTGGCTCAACGATGTTGATACCCACAATGTCACAGCCAGCCTGCGCAAGCCCGAGAGCCATGCCCTGGCCCAGGCCAGTATCACAACCGGTCACAACCGCAACTTTGCCCTGTAGGGAGAATGAATCCAGAATCATGTAGGTTTCCTTTTATTCGAGCCTGCGCCAGCAGGCGTTTCTGGAAAAATATTATTCACGCAATAAACGCACCTTCACGCGGAGATTTTAAGGTGAAAACACTGTTCCGTAATCTTTGATGCTTCCATACTAATCCTGTTGAAACTCTATTTCAATTATATTTAAAACATCGTTTCAATTTTAACGAATTATTCTCTGGATTTGATAATGGGATCACGGTTAGGCGTGCACAGCCCCGTTTTAAGCCTGAAGTCGGCGGAACTTCTGCTTTCTGCGTTACCGTTTAGTGAAAGCAATCACACACATTGAAACGATGTTTTGATAAATTACAACCATCTGTTCGGACTTTTAGAACTGTCTATAGATACGAATTATTATTTGAAGGAGAGCAATATGGCTAAAGGTATGCGGGTACAGCTGGTTTACGAAGTAAGCCAGGATCCGGACACGGGCGTTGAAGTCACCCGCTTAACCCCACCGGAAGTAACATGTCATCGTAATTACTTCTATCAAAAGTGCTTTACCAACGACGGCAGCAGACTCCTGTTCGCGGGCGAATTTGACGGTAACTGGAACTACTATCTGCTCGACATCGCCAGCCGCGAAGCGGTACAGCTTACTGAAGGTAGCGGCGATAACACTTTTGGCGGCTTCCTCTCCCCGGATGATAACTCCCTCTATTATGTAAAAAACGAACGCACCCTGCTGGAAGTAAACCTTAACACGCTGGCTGAACGCGAAGTTTATCGCGTGCCGGACGACTGGGTAGGTTACGGTACCTGGGTTGCCAACAGCGACTGCACCAAACTGGTCGGTATCGAAATCGCCAAAAGCGACTGGGTGCCGTTGAACGACTGGAAAATTTTCCACGACTTCTTCCATAAAGGACCAAACTGCCGCCTGCTGCGCGTCGATTTGCAAAGCGGCGCAAGCGCGGTGATTCACCAGGAGAAAAACTGGCTGGGCCATCCGATTTACCGCCCGTTCGATGACAGTACGGTTGCCTTCTGCCACGAAGGCCCGCACGACCTGGTCGATGCGCGAATGTGGATGGTCAACGAAGACGGCAGCAACGTACGCAAAGTGAAAGAGCACGCCGAAGGTGAAAGCTGCACCCACGAATTCTGGGTCCCGAACGGCTCGTCTTTAATGTACGTTTCCTACCTGAAGGGCCAGCAGGGCCGCACTATTTATAGCTATAATCCGGATAGCGGCGTAAACGAAGCCGTAATGCAGATGCCCGCCTGTTCGCACCTGATGAGTAACTTCGACGGCAGCCTGCTGGTTGGCGACGGTTCGGGTACGCCGGTTGATGTCAAAGACACCAGCGGTTACACCATCGATAACGACCCGTATCTCTATGCCTTTGACGTGGCGAAAAAAGCGTATTTCCGCGTCGCGCGCCACGATACCTCCTGGGCCACCTTTGCCAACAGCCGCCAGGTTACGCATCCGCATCCCTCCTTCACCCCGGACGACAGCGCCATTCTGTTCAGCTCCGACAAAGACGGCAAACCTGCGCTCTATATCGCCAGAATGCCGGCTAACCCGGAGCTGATTGCGGCCCGATAAATTAAGTGTCCTGTGACTCTTTGCCCTCCCTCGCGGAGGGCTTTTTTATGCTGAAAAAACCCAACAAAAAACCTCCGCTGACTGCTCGGAGGCCGGAGAGGAAATAAATAAAGAAGGTAATTCAGATACAGAGCAGAAAGTTAGAAAGAATAGGCAACGCCGACGCGGTAGCGGGTCTGGCGTTCGTCAGTGGATTTGCTGCCGCTCACGTTACCTACTTCAGCATACGGCGCCCAGTTCTTATCCCACTTATAGGCCAGCTTCACGTTGTATTCCTGGGAGTCTTTATCATTATTAGAACGGATCTGGTGATCGCTTTTTGCGTACACATAGTTCAGCTCGGTACGCCAGTCGCCAAAGACAAAACCAGCCCAGGCATCGCCGCGATTAACTTTGTCATCTTCTTTATTGGCGTTGTTCGGGTTACGGGTATATTCGAAACGGTAACGAGCCGCAACATAGAAGCCGTTATCGAAACTGTACTGCGCATGCAGGTTTGGTTTCCAGATAGTACGGCTGTCATTACTTTCAACGGTCAACGCAGGCGTAAGGGCAATATTCGGCGTCGCTTTCCAGCGCCAGCTCACCTGATCTTCATGGCCGTTACCGACTAAATCCGCAAAAGGCTGATCCTGATCGGTACCACCAGACTTCCATTTGGCTTCAACGCTAAAACCTAATCCGTTATCAAAACGATGGGACACCGCGACACGGTCAGCATTAATGCCGGAATCAATATATTCATGACGTAAATCAACAGTAACCGCCTGCGCAGCAATACTGGTACCACAGAGGATAGCTACAGCCAGAGCTTTCTTAAACATAATCGAATCCCTCATTGAAATATCGTTTCATTATTATGGAATTGCATTTTATTTTTAAACGAACGATATTTTAGTGATCAAGATCGTAAATATTTATGTCTAAATTTTTCTTGCCAGGCTTCGTGACAGCCATCAACAAAGCTGATATTCAAACCCTATAAACAGCGGCTTACATCACATAAAAAAAGTGACATCCATAATCGAAACAATATTTCAACTTGTGTTTTGGCGGTTTTATCGGAATGTGTTTCAGGCGTCAGGTGACGTGAAGGTACACCTATGCGGTGAAGGGTGGCGCAAATAAAAAGGCGCTTTCCGGGGAACGGAAAGCGCCTGAGGAGGGGCAATAACTAAAAAATTAATCAGTCACGTTCGATGGCCAGCGCCACCCCCTGCCCGCCGCCAATACATAACGTCGCCATGCCTTTTTTCGCATCGCGCTTGACCATCTCATGCACCAGCGAAACCAGAATGCGGCAGCCAGACGCGCCAATCGGATGACCAAGCGCTATCGCTCCGCCGTTGACGTTCACTTTGCGCTCGTCCCATTCCAGCATTTTGCCTACGGAAAGCGTCTGCGCCGCAAAGGCCTCGTTCGCCTCGATCAAATCCAGCTCCTCCAGCGACCAGCCCGCACGTTCAAGGCAGCGCCGCGTGGCCGTAACTGGTGCGATCCCCATCAGCGCAGGATCGACGCCGACGCTTGCGAAGGCGCGAATGCGTGCCAGCACCGGCAGGTTCAGCTCTTCCGCTTTTGCCGCGCTCATCATCAGCACCGCTGCGGCACCATCATTAATAGATGAAGCATTGCCGGCGGTAACGCTGCCTTCGACCTCAAAGGCTGGAATAAGCGACGCCAGCGCTTCGGCGCTGGCGTCGGTGCGCGGCTGCTCATCGGTATCGACAAGGAAAGTCCCACCTTCGCGCATCTCTACGGCAACCGGGACAATTTCATCTCTGAACCGCCCTGCATCAATAGCCGCCCGGGCTTTTTGCTGCGAAGCGAGCGCGAAGGCATCCTGGCTTTCGCGACTTATGCCATATTCACGGGCGAGATTTTCTGCCGTCACGCCCATATGGTAATCGTTAAACGCATCCCACAGGCCATCATGAACCAGGCTGTCGATAAGCTGGCTGTTGCCCAGCGCCGCACCGGTTCGGCTGTTGGCTAATACATGCGGGGCGCGGCTCATATTTTCCTGACCGCCGGCGATAACCACATCCGCTTCACCGCACTGAATGGCCTGGGTGGCGAGATGCAGCGCTTTTAAGCCGGAGCCGCAGACATCATTGATGGTAATGGCCGAGACGGACCAGGGCAGACCGCTGTTTAGCGCCGTTTGTCGCGCCGGGTTTTGCCCGGCTCCGGCGGTTAAAACCTGGCCCAGAATGACCTCGTCGATCTCCTGCTCGCTCACGCCGCTACGCTCAAGCAGCGCTTTTACCACCGCACTGCCCAGCTCTGCCGCGCTGCGTGGGGAAAGCGCGCCCTGGAAGCAGCCAATCGGGGTTCGTGCTGCCCCAACAATCACCACATCTTTCATCATATCTCCGCAACGCGTCCGCCTGACCCTGAGTGCGCATATCATGAGTTAATATCAATTATTTGTTAATTTCGATTTTGCAGATCGTTATATGCCTGCGGATATTTCTTCGCAACCAGTGAACATCATCACAATTTAATAACGGTGGGAATCAATACGGTGAAATGTGGTCGGCAGAAAGAAGGAGAAAACTTATCGCTAAAGCGCAGACAACCCTCCTGAGATAAAATAGCCAGCAGGGTTGGTTGAGGATAACGCTGGCAGGACTCAGCTAGCGCAGTCGTTATTTCTACTGAGGTCTCAGGCCTGCCGGGCTGAGCTGGAACAGCGATACCGTTTTCAACAGCTCAAGGCCCTGAGCGTTTACTTTATGCGTCATTTGGCTTGCTTCCTCGACAAAAGTAGCATTCTGCTGCGTCGCCAGATCCATTTCGTTAACAGCCGTGGCAATCTGCCCAATTCCCGTACTTTGTTCTTCGGACGCTTGCGTAATTTCCTGCATGATCTCGCTGACGTGGGTAACAGAGGTCACGATCTCTTCCATCGTTTTTCCGGCATTTTCGATAAGCTGAGAGCCGTCATAAACGTTTTTAACCGACTGATCAATCAACTGGCTTATCTCCTTCGCTGCATCAGCACTGCGTTTAGCCAGGTTACGAACTTCGGTTGCAACAACGGAAAAGCCCCGGCCCTGTTCTCCGGCTCGTGCAGCTTCCACCGCTGCGTTCAATGCGAGGATATTGGTCTGGTTTGCAATGCCGTCGATGACGCTGTTGATCTCAGAGATTTTCATCGCGCTAAGAGAAATTTTCTCCATCGTGGTGACAACATCATGCATGGCCACAGAACCATTATTTGCAGTCATTCGTGCCTGACGGGCCAGTTCATTGGCCTGACGGGCATTTTCAGCATTACTGGAAACGGTGGTTTTAATTTCTTCCATACTGGCCGCAGTTTGCTGCAGTGCACTGGCCTGCTGTTCAGTCCGGGATGCCAGGTTTTCATTACCGCGATCGATTTCTGCAGCGTCAACGCCGATTCGCTCAGAAGTGTTACGCACCGATGAGATAATCTTCGTCAGCGACGTATTCATGTTCTGCAACGATGCCATCATGGCGCCGATTTCGTTGCGTGCACCAATTTCAAATTGGTGGTAAAGCTGACCGGCACCAATGTTCTCAAGTATTGACGAGGCAGTAGCGAGACGCTCAAAGACGCTCTTTTTAATGACTAGCCAGGAGAAGAATGAGATCATAACCGCAACCAGCAGCATGACCCCCATTACAATTAGCGTTTCTTCGCGTTCGCGTTCAAAATTATCGACCAGCTGGTCGCCAACCTTTTCGTTATAGTCATTATATTCACTAATTGCTTCATCAAGGGCTACTTCCCTGACACCATTGTTGAATCCATGGTTGACATAAGCCGCAAGCTTTTGCGCATTATCAGCATAGCTTTCCATTAATGCATCAGCTTTCTGAATAATATTATTGGTAAGTGCGGCTCGTTCCGGGTCTGAGTGTTTAATTTTGACGAACTCGTCCGCGGCGCGTTTAGCCTGTTCAAGGTCGTTACGAACAGCTGTAGCCTTTTTAGCTAAACGCTCGTTGCTGGCTGAATCATCGTTATAAACATAGTTAATATCACCCCGCGCCTGGGTAAGGTGTGCATTCATCGTGCGCAGGTTTCTTAGTTCATTCGCGGCAAGCTGCAAGTTTTTAACGGACTCACCCGCATCGTACATAGATTTAATCGAATACAAACTGATTATAACCATACTTAAACAAAGGATTGCTAATATCCCTTTAATTAAGGTAGATATCTTAAATGTTTTCATAGTATATTCCTTTAAAAATTACTGCCGCAAGAGTAATATACTTTTACCTGAAGCATAAACCCTATATCGCTAACGGCAGGCTTCTAAGCACTTTAGTTATTAGAAACACAAAGCCAACGTCAAGATTATACGTTAAAATTTTTAAATACAATTAACCGAATAACACAAGAGAATGATTTCCCTACAAAAGAAGCCTGAACACTACCCACCAGAAAATAACATAATTATGTGCGAAAGCTGGTTGAATATATCTTCCATAAGGTTTTCAATAAAAGGCGACAGGGTATACATCATCAGGGCCAGCGCGCCCATACCTATCGTCAGCGTCAGTGGAAAACCTATAACAAAAATAGAAAGCTGAGGCGTTAAGCGGTTGAGCAAGCCGAGGGTAAAGTTTATTGCCAGCAGTAAAGTGACAACAGGCAGGCCCAGCATCAGCCCGCAGCGAAATATCAATCCGCCGGTCTGCGCCAGGTAATAAAATCCTTCCGGATGTAGCCTCGTGCCACCAATGGGCAGGACTTCAAAGCTCTGCGCGAGGATAGTTAACATCCATAAGTGGCCATCAAAGGACAAAAAAAGCAGCGTCGCCAGCAGGTTTAATATCCTGGCAATGATCGGCATGTTCTGCCCACCGGAGGGATCGAAGAAGGTGGCAAAGGAAAGCCCCATTTGCAGGCCTATAATTTCCCCGGCACTTCTTACCGTGACAAAAATGAGCTGCACCGTTAGCCCCATCGCCGCGCCGATAATGAACTGCTGCGCTGCCACCCCCACGCCCTGCCAGGAAAAAATAATAATATGGCTATCCGGCAAATTCTGGCCGATTAAAAAAGAGATGCACAAAGCCAGACCGACTTTGGCCTTTTTACTCAGCTCTTTTCCACTGAAGACAGGGGCCGTGCTGAATAAAGCAAGGATCCTCAGCGCAGGCCAAAAAAGGTGGCTGATTTGAAAATAGAGGCTTTCAACGGACAGGGAATACATGGCTATCCAATGATATAAGGCAGGCTGTTAAACAGCGCGCGCATATAATCAAGGAAAATACTGAGCATCCAGGGGCCAAGGACAATCAGTACCAGAACAATCGCCAGTATCTTAGGAATAAACGAGAGTGTCATTTCGTTTATCTGCGTAGATGCCTGCAGGATACTGATAATAAGCCCCGTTAAGAGCGCTATCATCAGCATGGGTGCCGCAACCAACAGGCCAACCTTTATAGCCTGAAATCCCATCGCCATTACGCTTTCCGGTGTCATTATTTACCTGGCTTAGCTAAAAAAGCTTTGGGCTAGCGAGCCCGTTAATAATTGCCAGCCGTCAACCAGCACAAACAGCATTAGCTTGAAGGGTAACGAAATGGTGGCTGGCGGCAGCATCATCATCCCCAGCGCCATTAATACGCTGGCCACCACCAGATCGATTATCAGGAACGGAATAAATACCGTGAAGCCTATCTGAAATCCGGTTTTTAACTCACTGGTAACAAAGGCGGGCAGCAGAATGCGCATTGGCACATCGTCTGGGCTGGCGAAGTTATTGGCTTTCGCCAGCCGGGTGTAAAGCGCCAGATCCGTTTCCCGGGTTTGTTGCAGCATAAAGGTGCGCATGGGCCCGGCCGCCCTTTCCAGCGCGGTTTCCATGCTGATTTTATCTTCTGTTAACGGCTGCCATGCCTCCTGATAAATCTGGTTAAAGACGGGCGACATAACGTAAAACGTAAGAAATAACGCAAGCCCCAGCAATACCTGATTAGGCGGCGTTGAAGGCGTGCCCAGCGCATTGCGCAGCAGGCCAAAGACGATGATGATGCGGGTGAAACCGGTCATCATTAGCAAAACGGCAGGTAGAAAGGTCAACGAGGTGAGCAACACCAGCGTCTGAACAGGTAAAGTCCAGCTCTCACCGTTGCCAGAACGTGTAATCAACAGATCGCTGTTAGCGGCCCATGCGTGCTGAGCGGGAATAAAAATGCCCATAACAAGCAGTAAAAGCAGGGATAAAGTTACCGGGCAACGGAACCAGAGATGCCGAAAAACATTCATTGTTCTGACTCCGGTTTGCGCTTTTTCAGTACGTTGAGCATGACGGACTGAAAATCTCCCGCCAGCGGCGAGTGGGAAACCTCTTCCGCACCGCTTTGCTTGTCAAGGGTCGCGAGGCAGGCAATGTTTGTCGGCGTCACTCCCAGCAGCAGCCATTTATCCTGTACCTCAACAATGACCAGGCGTTCGCGCTGGCCAAGTGACTGGCTACACTTGACGGTCAGCAACGCTGAGGCTTTCTTACCCGGCGGCCTGAATCCCGCACGGCGGGCAAGCCAGGTGATGGCGGCAATCAGCAGTAGTACCAGGGCAAGCGCGCCCCCAACATTAAATAACACTGAACCAGGTGTACCGGCGTCAACGGATGAGGACGAAGAATGGGTAAGGGTTTTTGTCTGGGAATTCATTATCTGCTCAGGCGGTACATACGCTCTGAAGGGGTAATGATATCGGTAATACGGATCCCGAATTTATCAGAAATCACCACTACCTCCCCCTGCGCAATTAAATAGCCGTTAATCAGAACATCCAGCGGCTCGCCCGCCAGACCCTCAAGCGTTACCACCGAGCCCTGACTTAAACGCAGTAGCTCTTTGATGGTCATTTTGGTACGCCCTAACTCCACGGTCATTTTGACTGGAATATCAAGGATCAGGTCAAGATCCTGAGATAAGTGCGCCGCCACAGGCTCCTGGGTGCCAGGGGGGGCTGCGCTGTTGCTTTCTACTGACAGTTGCTCGCTCATCGCATCGCCCCACAGATCTTCTATGGATTGTTTGTCAGTATCAGATGAGGATGGGGTATCACTCATTGGAAACTACTCCTTTTTAAAAGAGACTAAAGAGGGATTCTTCATATGCTCAACTTTCAAAGCATACTGGTTATGGACACAACCATATTTCCCAGACAGTACGGGTACGCCATCAATATAGGCGATGAGGCTTTCGGGTTTATCGATCGGGATGACATCACCTTTTTTAAGCTGCATAACCCGTGACAGACGGGTATTAATTTCGGCAAAGTTTGCCACCAGCTCAAGTTCGGTATCCTGCACCTGCGTCACCAGCGTATTGCGCCACTGCTCATCTTCCTGTTTGGAGTTTTCCATCGGCGGATTGGTTAACAGTTCGCGTAACGGCTCAATAATGCTAAACGGAATACAGATATCAAAATGACCAACGTGAGCACCTATATCTACCGAGAAAGGCGTGGTAACCACGATATCGTTTGGCGATGAAGTAATATTGGTAAATTTAACCTGTACTTCAGAGCGAACGTATTCCGTTTGCAGTTTAAATACCGAACTCCAGCCATAGTCGTAGGCTTCCAGCGCCATTGACAAAATTTTCTCAATAATACGCTGCTCGGTTGGTGTAAATTCACGACCGTCCACTTTGGTAGGGAAACGGCCGTCGCCACCAAACAGGCTATCTACCGTCATAAACACCAGGTTCGGTGAAAATACAAATAGCGCCGTTCCGCGTAGCGGGTTCATGTGCACCAGGTTCAGGTTAGTTGGCACAGATAAATTTCGAGCAAACTCGTGGTAAGGCTGAATTTTTATAGAGCCGACGGTGATATCCGGGCTGCGTCGTAGAAGATTGAATAACCCAATACGAAACTGACGCGCAAAGCGCTCGTTGATAATTTCAAGCGACTGTAAGCGCTCACGAACTACACGACGTTGAGTGTTAGGGTTGTAGGGTTTAATCCCTTCGTTTTGCCCTTCATTCTGCGCCGGGTTACCGGCAACGCTGTCACTATCGTCATCCCCGCCCCCATTTAACAGGCGATCGATCTCAGCCTGCGACAATACGCTATCAGACATAGAATTTACCGTAATATAAACGCGTTAAATAATACATCAGTAACACCCGCGCTGCGATTATCAACAAGTGGTTGGCTGATTACCGATTTAATTTTATCAATTAGCTGGCGTTTACCTTCATCGGTAGCTAAATATTCAGAACTTTGCTGTGAAAAAAGAATAAGTAGACGGCTACGGATTTCAGGTAAAAACTCCTCAACCAGCATTTTTGAACTATCATCTTTAACGCGCAGCGTTAACCCAATATATAAAATACGATCGTTATCGTCTTCATCTGGCTTCAGGCTGACGGTAAATGCATCCAGAGGGATATATGTCGGCGCAGGCGTTGGAGCAGGCTCCTCCACCGTCTTATCATCCTTCGCGGTATCAGCTTTCATTTTATTCATTTCATAAAAAGTAAAACCAGCAACGCCGCAGGCACCTACGGTCAGAAGCAGGAGAAGTAAAATAATCAGCGAGCTTTTTTTACCAGACCCGGCGTCATTTTTATTCTTTTTTGACATTATGTGAAAACCTTGTAAATGAATACGGCGCTGTAAAGCATGTCCTAATCAGTAGAGCATTCTATTACATACAGCCTTTGAGACAATTCAGTGAATAAGTGAAATTAGTGACGGCAACTATGCAATTAAATGTAACCGTCAAACAAAGGTATTTATTCCGCTAGCGTGGCGTATTTGCGTGGGACGAATAACTATATCCTCTGCATCGGCCTGAGGCGCATCGTGAGCGTTACCCTCCTCAGCGGACTGTTCAGACGCCCATTCAGAATGCGCAGACCCGCCCCAGGAGTGGGCAGCATTGCTATCCACACGGCTCGTTTCAAGGCTGATACCTGACTCCGCCAGGGAGGAACGTAACTGTGGCATCGCCGCTTCAAGGGCAGCACGAACCTGATGATTCTCGCTGACGAAATGTAAACTCGCCTGGTCATTGTTAATGCGTAAATTAATTTTTATCGCGCCAAGTTCCGCCGGATTTAAGCGTATTTCTGCGTTATGAATACCGTTGCGGGTAAACATCGCAAGCTGCTGGCCCAAAGACTGCTGCCAGGCAAGCGTCCCCATCTCCTGCGTTAAGACTGGCGCAGGCGTTGCTGTTACGGGAACCGATGCAGCATGCGAGGCCGGTTGTAAAGAGCCAGGTGCCGTATGCACATGAGCAATAGCCGCAGGTGTGAAGGAGGAGTGTCCTTCAGCCGCGATCGCCTGAGCCCCTTCGACCACAGGTTTAAACAGGCCGATCGTCTGCTCTGGCCTCTCTAGCTGCATGGGTGCAGGCAGGTCGAGCGTCGCCGGCATCACCGGTTTCCCGGCTCTGCCTGCTGCCTGCGCAGGCGAATAGCTTTGCTTAGCCAGTACTGCTGGAGCTGCGTTACTGCTGTCTGCTGTGCTCTTACGGGTGGTCAGCACAGCCTGCGCAATATTTGCAAGGGCCGCCTCTCTCTCCCCGACCTCGATAACTGCAGTTGCAGCCGCATTCGCCTGCTGAGCATTACCTGCTGCTATATCTGTGGCTGCGGTACCTGCACTTGCTACTGTAACTGTATCTGCAGCACCTGCTGCTATAAATGCAGTACCTGCTGCTGCATTTGCTGCATCCATCTGCATTACCAGGGCTTGCAGGTGCATAAGCTGCGACTCAACAGACATGTCCGCCAGAACAGGAGTCCGGCCGTCAGCCGTCTCTGTTGGCTTATCGTTTAAGATACTGTCCGGCAGATTATTGAGAGAGTCGAAAACGTCCCCCTGTAATTCATGGCTGATAGTTATCAGGGCTTCTGCCGCAGGCAGAGAAACCGGTTGCTGCATTCCTTCCTGCATCGAAGGAAGCAACTGCTGCGTTTTCTCAAGCGCGGCGGTGAAATCGCCGCCCTGCGTAGTCTCCATGCTGGCTTGCGCCGTTTGCGCCCCAGGCGTTGCGTTCATTAAGGCCGTGGTATTTACCATCATAAGATTTTTTTCCCCAGGCAGGCGCGCTGCGCAAATTCATTCATTAATTTTTGCTCATAGCGGCTTTCTTTTAGCTCGCGTACCGACTCCGCACGACTTTTTAACGTGTCGAAAGCATTCAGACGCTGCTTATCACTGCGCCAGGACGAAAGCGCCAGATCGACTGACTGTTTACAGGTAGTAACGTGCCCCGCGTGCTGGCGCACCACTTTGCCAAGAGAATCAATAAATGACTGATGATTCACCCAATCCATCACCGAAATGCCCTGCCCGGCCATGTTCGCCTGTAAATTCTGCTGATATTCCTGCTCGTATGCCTCCAGTTGTTCAAGCTGGGTAACGGCACGCGTGTAATCCTGCTGCACCTTCCCCAGCTGCGTGGTAGTGGTATCAAGCTGCTGCTGTGCAAGTTCGCGCAGCACATCCATTGGACTGGTCGTTGCCATTAATTACGCTCCCTGTCAGTTTTCGACGGCTCAGAAAAAATCTTTTCCAGCAGCGTATGAGAGGCTTCATAGCTGCAATTCTCGTCAATGGGCTGCTGAAGAAAAGCCTCAAGCTGCGGGTAAAGCGCAATCGCTTTATCCAGCAGAGGATCGCTCCCTGCCGCGTAGGCTCCCACGCTAATCAGATCGCGGTTACGCTGGAAAGAAGAGAGCAGTTGCTTAAACGTCTGTACCTTTCTGTAATGCTCTTTGTCGATAAGCTCGGTCATGGCGCGGCTTATCGATGCTTCAATATCAATCGCCGGATAGTGCCCGGATTCCGCCAGTCGCCGCGATAACACCACATGACCGTCAAGAATTGCTCGCGCCGAGTCGGCAATCGGATCCTGCTGATCGTCGCCTTCCGTCAGAACGGTATAAAACGCCGTTATCGAACCGCCGCCTTTCACCCCGTTTCCGGCGCGTTCCACCAGCGCTGGTAATTTCGCAAACACCGAAGGCGGATAGCCTTTGGTTGCCGGAGGCTCGCCGATGGCCAGCGCGATTTCACGCTGCGCCATGGCATAGCGGGTCAATGAATCCATGATCAACAGCACGTTCATGCCGCGTTCGCGAAAATCTTCGGCGATGCGGGTGGCATACACCGCCCCCTGCATGCGCAGTATTGGCGAAACATCTGCCGGAGCGGCAATCACCACGGAACGGCGAAGCCCTTCTTTACCGAGGATATTCTCGATAAAGTCTTTTACTTCGCGCCCGCGTTCGCCGATAAGCCCCACCACAATCACATCAGCCCTGGTGTAGCGGGCCATCATGCCCAGCAGCACGCTTTTTCCTACCCCGGAACCGGCAAACAGCCCCATACGCTGGCCGCGGCCCACGGTCAGCAAACCGTTAATGGCTCGCACGCCAACGTCGAGAACGTTCTTAATCGGATCGCGTAGCAGAGGGTTAAAGGGTGCGGTAAACAACGTGCTCTGCTGTCGGCGACAGGGGGCCGGTAAACCGTCCAGCGGGCGGGCGCTGGCATCCAGCACGCGTCCCAGCAGCTCTGGTCCCAGCGGCAGCTGTTTACCCTGAGTAAGCCCGGGGCCGCTTTCGAAAGCGTAAACGCGCGCGCCGGGTAAAATCCCGTCAACGTTTTCCAGCGGCATCAGATAGAGGATCTGACCGTTAAAGCCAACCACTTCGCTTTCAACTTTTGCGATACCATTACCCGTATCGCGCTCCACGATGCAAAGCGTGCCAATCGGCAACTTAAGGCCAACGGCCTCCATCACCAGCCCCGTGGCACGGGTCAGCTTTCCGTAATGGCGAAAAGGCGGGAGTACAGCAATTTTCTGCTCCTGGCTTTCAATGGTTCCCAGCCAGTTTTTCAGGCGCGTGGTCATGAGCTGTAGTCTTCCCGGCTTAGGCGGCAAAGTTCTTCCCAACGGGTGCTTACGGTCGCGTCAATTTCACCTTCGGCGGAAGTGATACGACAGCCACCCGGCAGAATACCCACATCGACCAGCAGCTCCCAGCCCAGCGCGGCAAGCGTAGGGCTAAGCTGTTCACTGACCACGGCCATATCCTCTTCGCTCACCCAAAGCTGGATAGTGCCGGACAGCAGCGCATCTTCCTTGAGAAGCTGTTTAATTTTCTCAATCAGGATGGTGTTGTCATAAACAATGTTTTTCCCAATGACTGAACGTGCCGCCGTCAGAGAAAACTGCACCAGGCGCGAGGGGATCACGCTGTCGAGATTATCCAGCGCGACCTTAAACGCTTCGAACAGGTGGATTATCTGCCCGGCAGTTTTATCCTGCTGGGCTTTAGCTTCCGCCAGCCCCCGTTCGATTCCCTCTTTTTTACCGAGCGTCAGCCCTTCCTGGTAGCCCTGCTGCTTACCCTCTTCCAAGCCGCGCGCCTGCCCCTGAGCAAAACCTTTTTGCTCGGCCTGTTGGCGGATGCGCGAAAGTTCGGCCTGAAGGAGTTCTTCAGATTGATAATTGCCAGGCGTTGCCTCGGGCTCAGGGAAATCATGTGCCGTGCGGCTAAAGTCAGCCAGCAGATCTTCCGGCTGCCAGCGTCGCCATGCCGCCTCTTTATCAGACATAGACATCCTCCCCGCCGCCCAGCACCACTTCGCCGCTCTCTGCTAAGCGGCGTACCACCAGCAGGATGTTCTTCTGTTCGGCTTCTACCTGAGACATGCGCACCGGGCCGCGAGAATTGAGATCTTCCACCATAATATCCGCCTGGCGCTTGGACATATTGCGGAAGAATTTGTCGCGCAGCGGCTGTTCTGCTCCTTTAAGCGCAATGATCAGCGCTTCGTTATCAATCTCCTGCAGGATACGCTGAATGCTACGGTCTTCTATCGCAATCAGATTTTCAAACAGGAACATCTCATCAATGATTTTCTGTGCCAGCTCATGGTCAAATTCGCGCACCGCTGCGATAGCCGCATCTTCCTGCTGGGACTTCATCAGGTTGAGAATTTCAGCCGCAGGACGCACGCCGCCCATTTTGCTGCGTTTGAGGTTTTGACCATGCAACAGGTTGTTGAGAACTTCGGTCAACTCGTGAAGCGCCGCGGGCTGTACGCCGCCAAAAGTGGCGATACGCAGCATGATGTCGTTACGCTCGCGTTCATCGAATTTCGCCAGCACGTCGGCCGCCTGGTTGCGTTTCAGATGCACAATAATGGTGGCAATAATCTGCGGATGCTCGTCACGAATAAGGTCGTAAACCGACACCGGCTCCATGAAGTTGAGCGTTTCGATGCCGTTATTACCGTCCTGGGTATCCAGCAGATCTTCCAGCAGGCTTGAAGCACGCTCTTCACCCAGCGCTTTCACCAGCACGCTGCGCAAGTATTCATTGGTATCAAGACTGAGCGTAGCCACTTCGCTGGAGTCTCTTTGAAACTCTTTAAGCACGCTGGAAAGCTGATCGTGGCTAAACGCACTCATGCTAACCATCGCCGAGCTTATCCTGGTCACTTCCTGGGTGGACAGATGTTTGAACACCTCAGCAGCCCGCTCGTCACCAAGCGTCAGCATGACTATTGCACTTTTCTCTGCGGCATTCATTTTCCGGTAAGCTCCTTGTTCAACCATTGGCGCAAGACAAGCGCAATAACCTGCGGACCGTTCTCCGCCATTTCACGCAGATGCTGCGTATTCAGTTCAACGTCAATGCGCGCCTGAGCCTTCGCTTTTGCGGAGCTCTCGTTCTTACGAGTCAGCTCATCCAGCTTGGCCTGACGGGCCTCTTTCTCCAGTTCCAGCCGCTGTAACGCCAGTTCCTGATGACGCATCCAGGCGGGTTGCACAGCTTTACGCCACAGCACCCAAGCCACGATACCAATCAGCAGATAACGGGCCGCAGCCAGCATCAGGTGAATAATTTCCGGCTGTTTCCACAGCGGCAGCACCTCGTCGTCATCCGCATTACTAAAGGCTGAGTTGACAATATTCAGCGTGTCGCCACGCGCTTCGGAATAGCCGACAGCCTCTTTCACCAGCGCGGCTATCTGATCCATCTGCTCTTTAGCTAAAGGTGCCGGCTTGCCCTCTTTATCCAGCAAATGGTTTACCACTACCGCAACCGACAAGCGCTCAATGGTGCCTGTACTGCGCTTAATGTGTGTCAGCGTGCGGTCAAGCTCGTAGTTGGTAGTGGCATCCTTGTTTGAATTAAACGGAATGGTTACCACGGCTTCGTTAGTTCCGGCGGCGGCGGGCTTATTGTTAGCGTTCCCGGTGCTCCCTTGCGCCTGATTAGCCGTACCTGGAGGCTGAGTTAACGGCGCGGTAGCAGGCGTTGGTGGTTGATTACTCAGCGCACCCGGCACGCCTCCGTTACTATTTTTGCCACCCTGCTCTGAGTCGCTGGTCTGACGGCTGCGGATAGCCATTTTTTCCGGCGCTGAGTTAGGCTGGAACTGCTCGGCAGTCTGCTCATGAGTCGTAAAATCAATCTGCGCTGTAACCTGGGCACGCACGTTCTGGCTGCCTACAATGGGCGTAAGAATGGCCTGGATACGGCGCTGAAAATCTGCCTCCACTTCGCTGATGTATTTCAGGCGAGTGGTTTGCTGAGCCTGGCCGCCCTGTTGCGACAGCAGGCGACCCGTCTGATCCACGATTGTCACCAGATCGGCATTCAGACCTGGAACGGCGCTGGAAATTAACCAGGAAATCGCATTCACCTGGCTTGAGTCCATGGTGCGGCCATTATCCAGATGCACCGTCACGGATGCTGAAGGCTGTTTTTCATCGCGAACAAACAGCGAAGGTTTTGGCATGGCAAGGTGCACGCGAGCGCTGCGAACCGAACCTAAAGTTTCAATAGTGCGCGACAGCTCCCCTTCCAGCGCACGCTGATAGTTAACCTGTTCGCTGAACTGGCTGATACCAAATTTTTCCTGGTCCAGTAGCTCAAAACCTACGGCCCCGCCTTTGGGTAAACCAAGCTGTGCAAGCTTAAGGCGCGCCTCATAGATCTGATCTGCTGGAACCATAATCGCACCGCCACGCTCGTCAAAACGATAGGGCACATTCATCTGTGTCAGCTGGGCTACAATGGCTCCTCCATCCTGATCGCTGATGTTGCTGTATAGCACGCGATAGCTCGGCGTCTGCGCCCAGAGAACAAGCGCGACGATAAGCGAAATGGCCGCCGCCGCAGAGACAAGCAGAGCAATTTTTGGATTAGCACGAATACGCTCAAAGGCTGCTATCAGAGTCGTTGTATTGTTACTTTTAATACCGTTTGTGGTGGCATTCATGCCGTAGTCCTGTAAAAAATAAATGACGCAATGTGTACGCAATATTGCGAATCAGCACTCCGGTTAGAGGTCCAAAGAAAAACAGCAGGCGATCCTTCATAGCTACTGAATTTCAGTCGCGTATTATGTGTCATCCAGGATTTTTCTTAAGCTCCAATAAACTGAAATTTCCGTCAGCTTATCGCGTTATCCTGATTTCTGAATATCATGCTAGGCTAACCTTAATAAAGGCAACAGCAATCAAATAACCACCGTTTATTGCCAAATTAACAGGAACAATTAATGTCTATTCAATCAATGAGTAGTGTTCTGGAACAAATTCAGTTTCAGTCCAGGCAAATCTCCGGAGTGACAAACGGAAATACGTTGTCTGATAAACAAAACAATGCCGATGACGTTTCATTTTCCTCACTGTTATTTAATAGCATAAATGGCATCAGTCAGATGCAAACGTCTGCCCGCTCCCAGGCAGAAAATTATATGACTGGCGCCGCGGACATTGGCCTTAATGATGTGATGCTCTCATTGCAAAAGTCTTCAGTAGCGCTGAATATGGGCATACAGGTGCGCAATAAAATGGTCAGCGCCTATCAGGAAATCATGAATATGGCGGTATAAATCCGGCCAATGGATTAATCATGGCCATTATCACAAGGACTGCCTTGTCGTCATCACCGGGCAGGTCTGAAATAATAAATGCTTACCCGTTTGAGAATAGTACTCAGTATTTTATTAAAAAATACTTGCCGGGTAGACATATCATCTTAACCAACAAATATACGTCGCAAGGATGTTATATATGAGTATGGAGCGCGACGTTAGTCTGATGAACAACGCAGCTATTCGCATTCAGGCAGGGATCTCAGATAAAGAACTGGAAACGGTTAGCCAGCTAATTTATCAGCGAGCGGGAATTGTGCTAAGCAGTCAGAAACGCGACATGGTTTATAATCGTCTATCCAGACGTTTACGTGAACTGAATATATCGCATTTCAGCGACTATTTAAAACTGCTGGAATCGAATCCAAACAGCAGTGAATGGCAGGCATTTATTAATGCCCTGACCACCAACCTGACCTCTTTTTTCAGAGAGGCCTATCACTTCCCTGTGCTTGCTGAACATGCGATCGCTCGTAAGGGAAGCGGAGGTTATAAAGTCTGGTGCACCGCCTCCTCTACTGGTGAAGAGCCTTATTCCATCGCCATCACTTTAGAGGAAGCTCTGGGACGCAACACGCTTAATCCGCGTATCTGGGCTACGGATATCGATACCGAAGTGCTAGCCAAAGCCTCGGCTGGCGTCTATCGCTTATCCGATCTCGACAATCTCACCGCTGAGCAAAAAAAGAACTATTTTCTGCGCGGCACCGGTGAACAGCAAAACCTCGTCAAAGTGCGAAAAGAACTGCTCGATACTATTCACTACCAGCAACTCAATCTGCTGGATGCGAAATGGGATATCCCGGCACCGTTCGACGCCATTTTCTGTCGCAATGTGATGATCTATTTTGACCAAAAGACACAGGAAACCCTGCTGAAGCGCTTCGCTAACCTGTTGAAACCTGGCGGCGTTTTGTTTGCCGGACACTCTGAACACTTTGGCACGACAAACGGCCCATTCCGCCTTCGCGGTCAGTCAGTTTACACCCTGGCACAGGATAAATAATGCACAAGATTAAGGTCCTCTGTGTTGATGATTCGGCGCTCATCCGCAACATCATGAGCGACATTGTCAATCAACAGCCCGATATGGAAATGGTCGCCACCGCACCAGATCCGATTATTGCTCGTGATTTGGTTAAACGCTTTAACCCGGATGTGCTGACGCTGGACGTTGAAATGCCGCGCATGGACGGACTGGATTTTCTCGAACGCCTGATGCGTCTGCGTCCCATGCCGGTGATTATGGTTTCTTCCCTGACCAGTAAAGGCTCTGAAATCACCCTTAGCGCGCTTGAGATGGGCGCGGTGGATTTTGTCACCAAGCCACAAATGGGATTGAAAGAGGGCATGGTGAAGTACAGCGAGCTTATCGCCGAGAAGATCCGTACCGCTTCAAAGGCGCAGGTCTACCGTCACGATCGTCACAAGGCGCTGCCGAAAATCATCTCCAGCCCGCTGGTAGGCAGCGAGAAAATCTTCGCTATCGGCTCGTCAACCGGTGGTACCGAGGCGTTGCGCCAGGTGCTGACGCTGCTGCCTCGCACCTGCCCCGGCGTTGTCATCACCCAGCATATGCCCCCGGGCTTTACCCGTTCCTTTGCCGAGCGGCTCGACAAGATTTGCGAAATAGCGGTGAAAGAAGCTGAAGATGGCGATCGCGTGCTGCCCGGCCACGCCTATATTGCACCGGGTGCGGTTCATATGGAGCTGGTGCGCAGCGGGGCTAATTATCACGTCAAGCTTAACGATAGCCCACCGGTTAATCGCCACCGCCCGTCGGTAGATGTGTTGTTTAAATCGGTGGCAATTTGTGCCGGTAAAAATGCCGTGGGCTCAATCCTAACCGGGATGGGTAACGATGGCGCACATGGGTTACTGGAGATGCGCAAAGCAGGCGCCCATACCCTCGCGCAAAGCGAAAAGACCTGCGTGGTATTCGGGATGCCAAGAGAGGCGATTGCGCTTGGTGCCGCCGCAGAGGTTGTTGACCTCGGCGAGATAGCCCAGCACATGTTGAACAACGTGACCGGTCAGGCACGGCGAATTTAAATTCAACAGCTTACTAACTTACCCCGTAGAGGGATTTAAACCTACCAGGAATTAACATGGCAGATAAAAACTTGCGTTTTTTAGTCGTTGACGACTTCGCTACCATGCGCCGTATTGTGCGTAACCTTTTAAAAGATCTGGATTTTAACAACGTTGAAGAAGCCGAAGATGGTCAGGACGCGCTCTCCCGCCTGCGGGAATCGGCCTTCGACTTTGTGATAACTGACTGGAACATGCCCAATATGGATGGCCTGGAGCTGTTGTCTGCCATTCGTAAAGATGCCGCGCTTAGCAAAATGCCGGTGCTGATGGTGACGGCTGAGGCGAAAAAAGAAAACATTATTGCTGCCGCTCAGGCCGGCGCCAGCGGGTACGTTGTTAAACCTTTCACCGCAGCGACGCTGGAAGAAAAACTAAACAAAGTCTTTGAAAAGCTCGGATGGTAAATCATGGATAATCAAACCCCCCAACCCCAGGCGGATAATTTCAAAGATATTTTCTCGCGAATCGGTCAGCTAACGCGCCTGCTGCACGACAGCATGGCCAACCTTGGCCTGGATCGCATCATTATTGATGCGGCAGATGCTATCCCTGACGCTCGCGACAGACTCTCTTATGTCGTGGCGAAAACCTCCCAGGCGGCGGACTGCGCCTTAACCTGCGTGGAGGTTGCCCGCCCACTGCAAGACTCATTAAGTAAACAATCCACCGAGCTTGCCAAACGCTGGGACGAATGGTTTGCCAATCCTATTGAGCTGCCGATGGCTAAAGAGCTGGTTTCGGATACCCGCCAGTTTCTGCAGGATACGCCGGGTATTGCCAGTAAAACCGACGAGCAGCTTATGCAGATCATGATGGCACAGGATTTCCAGGATCTTACCGGACAGGTTATCCAGCGCATGATGAGGCTCGTCGAAAACATCGAGAAAGAGCTGATCCATGTGCTGCTTGATAACATGCCAGAAGAGGCTGCACCAAAGATAGTGAAGGAAGAAGCGCTGAAAAATGGCCCACAAATCGATCAGAATCGGGCAGGCGTTGTCGCAACCCAGGGTCAGGTTGACGACTTGCTTGACAGTCTTGGCTTTTAATCCCCTTGCTACATTTTGCGAGCGGGCTGTGCTGACACAGGTTTCCCATGGAGTAAACCTGTCGTCGTTCAGTCCTTCGCCGTAGCTTTGCTATGCCCGCAACATAAATAAAGTCGATGTCTGAAGAAAGCGATGTAGAAAAAACAGAGGAACCCACACCCCAACGACGCGAGAAAGCCCGTGAAGAGGGACAAATCCCTCGTTCCAAGGAGCTGACCTCATTGCTGATGCTGCTGGTTGGCTGGAGTTTGATTCTGTTTGGTGGGGATGTGGTAGCCCGTAAGCTCGCGATGCTGTTACAAAGCGGGCTGAGCTTCGATCGCATGATGATCCAGGATACCACCACAATGATTCGTCAGTTTCGCCAGCTGTTGCTGATGGCGGCAAGCGCGATATTGCCGATCCTGGGAGGGCTATTTCTGACCGCTATCTGCGCCTCCGCGCTGCTGGGGGGCGTTCAGCTTGGTGGTAAGTCGTTCAAATTCGACATAAAAAAGATAAACCCTCTGCCAGGCCTTAAACGTATGGTTTCCGGTCAGATGGTTTCTGAATTAGTCAAAGGCATACTAAAAGTCGCGCTGGTGGGAGGCGCTGGCGCCCTGTTTATCTACCATAACAAGTTACGCTTTATCTCCCTCGGCCACGGCTCGCTGGCAGACGGGCTGGGGGAGTCGCGCGACCTCATTTTCCAGTGCCTGTTGATGGTCATCCTCGCACTGATCCCGATGGTAGGTTACGACGTGTTTTACCAAATCTTCAGCAACCTGAAGAAGCTGCGCATGAGCCGCCAGGAAATCCGCGATGAATTTAAACAAAGCGAAGGCGATCCGCACATAAAAAACCGCATCAAACAGCTGCAACGTGCCGCCGCACGCCAGCGCATGATGTCCGATGTACAAAATGCCGATGTGATTGTGAATAACCCGACGCACTACTCCATAGCCCTGAGCTACAAAGAAGGCGGTGCTACTGCTCCGCTCGTGCTGGCTAAAGGAGCGGGAGAAATGGCGTTACGTATTCGGACAGAGGCGCAAAAGCATGCCATTCCCATGCTTGAAGCGCCGCCGCTTGCCCGTGCGCTCTATCGCCACTGCGAAATTGGTCACCCTATTCCAACCGAACTGTACAGCGCCGTCGCCGAAGTCCTCGCCTGGGTTTATGGCCTGCGACGCTGGCGGCTGGCCGGCGGTATTGCACCGAAAAAACCACAGAACCTTCCGGTGCCTGCTGCGCTGGATTTTGCACAAGAGAGTCATGAGTGATGGCAAACTACGCCACCAAATTACGTTTACCCGCAATGAAAGAGACGCAGTGGAAAATACTGGCGGGCCCGATATTAATCATGTTGATTCTGGCCATGATGGTATTGCCCCTGCCTGCGTTTCTTCTCGACTTGCTGTTCACCTTTAATATTGTCCTTTCCCTGATGATATTAATGGTGGCCATGTTCACCCAAAAAACGCTCGATTTCTCAGCTTTCCCTACGGTGCTGCTGTTTTCGACGCTGCTACGCCTTGCGCTGAACATCGCCTCAACCCGTATTATCCTGATGGATGGGCATACGGGAGCCGCCGCAGCGGGTCGCGTTGTGGAAGCGTTCGGCCACTTTCTGGTGGGGGGGAATTTTGCGATTGGTATCGTGGTGTTCGCCATCCTCATCATCATCAACTTTATGGTTATCACCAAGGGTGCCGGTCGTATCGCAGAAGTTGGCGCGCGCTTTGTACTGGACGGTATGCCGGGCAAACAGATGGCTATTGATGCCGATCTGAATGCGGGCGTTATCGGTGAAGAAGAAGCCAAACGCCGCCGCAATGAAGTGACCCAGGAGTCCGACTTCTACGGTTCCATGGATGGTGCCAGTAAGTTTGTGCGTGGGGATGCCGTTGCCGGTCTGCTGATCATGGCGGTGAACGTCATCGGCGGCCTGATGATCGGTATTCTGCAACACGACCTCTCCTTTGGGGACGCCGCCAAAACTTACACCATCCTGACGATTGGTGACGGTCTGGTTGGCCAGATCCCGGCGCTGATTATCTCGACCGCAGCCGGTGTTATCGTTACCCGCGTCGCTACGGATCAGGACGTGGGCGAGCAGATGGTCAGCCAACTGTTCAACAACCCGCGCGTGATGGTGCTTGCGGCCGCGATAATCGGCCTGCTGGGCATGATCCCCGGCATGCCTAACTTTGTCTTTCTGCTGTTTACCGCCTCGCTGCTGGGCATCGCCTGGTGGATGCGGGGCAAACAGATGGAAAGCCAGGCGGCGGGCGGCGCCCAGTCCAAAGAGGGCAGAGCCTCGGCTAAAGCCCAGGCCGACACCGTTCAGGTTAGCGAAGCCTCGTGGTCTGATGTTCAGCTTGAAGACGTGCTGGGCCTGGAAGTCGGCTACCGGTTAATCCCGATGGTGGACAGCGAGCAAAGTGGCGAGCTGTTAACGCGTGTTCGTGGTATCCGTAAAAAATTTGCTCAGGAGATGGGCTTTTTACCGCCGTCAGTGCATATACGCGACAACCTCGAACTGCCGCCGACCCACTATCGCATTTTGCTTAAAGGCGTCGAGATTGGCAGCGGTGAAACGATGCCTGAACGCTGGATGGCTATCGATCCCGGCTGTGCGGAAGGCGAGCTCCCCGGCACGCCTTGTCAGGAACCGGCATTTGGCCTGCCCGCAGTATGGATTGACGAGGTGCTGCGCGAGCAGGCGCAGATTCTGGGCTATACGGTGGTGGATCCAAGTTCCGTCATTGCGACCCATCTTAACCATCTGATTGCCACACACACCGACGAGCTGTTTGGCCGTCAGGAAACGCAGCAGTTGCTCGATCGCCTTAATAAAGAAATGCCTAAGCTGGTAGAAGATCTGATCCCGGGCGTTATCTCACTAACTACCTTCCATAAGGTGCTGCAAAATCTGCTGGCGGAAAGGATCTCCATTCGCGATATGCGCACTATTATTGACACGCTGGCGGAATATGCCGCGGTACAAACCGACCCGGATGAGCTGACGGCACATACGCGCATTCGCTTAGGCCGCGCCATCACTCAGCAATGGTTCCCTGGCAACGATGAGATTCGCGTTATCGGTATGGATCTGAGTCTGGAAAGGCTGATGATTCAGGCCAGCCAGAACGGCAGCGCTATCGAACCGGGCATCGCCGAAAACCTGATACGCCAGACGGAAAAAGCGCTGGCCCAGCAGGAAACCCTTGGCGCACCGCCGGTGCTGCTGGTAAACCAGCCTCTGCGTATGATGCTTTCACGCTTCCTGCGCCGCGTCTATCCGCAGCTTGCCGTACTGTCGAATCTGGAAATTAGCAATAATCGCACCGTGCGCATGACCTCCATCGTTGGAGGCAAGGAGTGAAGCTCGCCGGGCTGATGGTGCTGACTGCGCTTCTTTCTCCGCTTGCTGCTTTCGCTACCGGCGGTGCCTGGCACCAAAAAACGGCGGGCGTGGTGATAAGCGTGGGGAAACAGACCATGGCAGGCGCGGCGTTACGCGCGCCTGCTGGTGTTCCTGACTCGGCGCAGGCCAGTCTTCTGGTATGGCGGGTCACGCTGCTCACCCCTCCCCCTGCGGGGCTGGAGATTAAGCTGTGCAACACCACGACCTGCTTTCAGCTTGACCGCCTGAGCGGGCAAAAAAAACTCTCTCGCCCCCTTGCGGCGCGCGGTCCGTTTCGCTTCGTTTATTCCGTAGCAAGCCGGGGACAGCTTATTCCCGCGTTGCATGTGGTCAGTAATGAGTTAACGGTAAATTATCGCCAGGCCGCGCAAAGGCCTGGCTTTTAGAATCGGAGTAACCGTTCGCTGGTGCGGATTATTGAAGCGTTGATGTGAAGCTTGCGGAATAGGCGCGGCTACATTTTTTCCCGCGATTAAGTGATGCAATGTCCGTTTTTAAAATATCCAGGCGATTTTTCAGCTTGTTGGTTATTTCGGCTTCATTTTCCATCAGTTTATTCACGAGAATACGGATCTCTTCCTGCTCATTTTGCGTCAACGTTGCTGAGTGATTAGTAATGACCTTTTGCAGCGTTACGATGTAATTTTCTGCCAGCTCAATAAATCCCTGCCATTCGCCCTGACGCGCCATCTCCAGCAAGCTTAAATTTAGTTGATAAACTATCTCATAATCAGCGCTCAGGACTTTAGTCATGTTTTACCTGCTTGCGCTGGGGATCAATTTCTTTCCATGTTGTCGCCAGATTCATCAGCAGCTCGTCCACATGCGCAAGGGGCTCCGGGTTATTTCGCAAATTGCACTCCAGCAGGGTGCGCGACATATACTCATAGAGCATCTCCAGTTGCTGTGCGATCTCCTGTCCTTTGTTATGATCGAGTGAGGCGCGAAGCCCGTTATCAATAATATTGATGGCTTTGGATATCATCTCTCCACGCCGGGCAATATTGCCGGTTTCGAAATAGATCTTCGCTCGTAAAATTGCATTGTGCGCACCGTCAAACAGCATGGTAATAAGCTGATGTGGTGTTGCTCCCGCCAGTTGACTTTGCAGATCAACCTGAGCATAGGCTTGTATGCCTCGATTCGCGTACATAACAGATTCCATAAAATAAAAGGCAGGAGGTGTAGACGCTCCTGCTCAGCGTATAAAAGATTAAACAATAGCTCTGTTTACAACGTAGTCAGAATGGCATTGAGCTGCGAACTCATGCTGTTCAGTTTGGACATGGTGGTATCCAGATCCTGGAACTGCATGCGATATTGCTCGACGGAGGCGTCGATTAAACGCTGCGTTTTATCAATCTGTTTCTGCATTTCATCGGCTTGCTCGGTCAGACCTTTGGTCGCGGTTTTAATAACGCCATCGGTTTTCGTTTCAGGGTCGCCTACGTATTGGGTAATGATTTCGCCAAGCGCACCAGCAAGTCCTACGTTGTCACCGCTTCCTGTAAACATGGTGGCGATGTCATTCGGATTATCGGCAATCGCCTCATCAAGTTTTTTCTCATCCAGCGTCATCTGCCCCGTTGAGGCATCGATTTTTATGCCAAGATCCGCCAGCGAAGCGTAATCGTCCTCCGTTCCGCCATACACACCATTTACCGTCGAACGAATCTCACCGACCATCCCACGCAGCGTGGAATCCCCCATCAGAGCCCCGTTTGCCGTATTTTGCTTGGCCACATCGGCATCGGCTAGCTTAGAAGAGTCGTAAGGAACATACTTACTCAAACCGGTGGTAGTCGTTAATAATGCGTTGTATTGCTTAACAAAATCCTGAAGCGTGCTCTTAATGGCGCTGGTATCTTGCGTGAGGGTAAGCTGTTCTGGCTTCTCCTCTTCAGAGGGCGCTTTTAGCGTCAGCGTAACACCGTCAAGAATATCGGTGATGTTATTGCTTGAACGGGTGTAATTGCTGCCATCTACGATAAGCGTGGCATCTTCCGCCTTCGAAACCTGCTGCAGACTATCGCTATTTAATACGGCATCCAGCGTGTCATCCCCTTCTACACTGACAGTCATTTTTCCGTCAGAGCCCGTTGTTTTTGAGCTCAACACAAGCTGATAGCCGTCGTCGGTGCGCTGCACGGTAGCGGAGACATCCCCCTTCGCCCCGTTAACCGCTTTAGCAATCTGGCTCAGCGAGGTTTCATCATCCTTGAGGCTCACCTTCATCTCGCTGCCATCCTGCTGGGTGATGGTAACGGTGCGTTCTCCTCCTCCCCCGGAGCCCAGCTGTGCATTCTGGTCGTCGTGGCTGTCGGTTTTTAACTTATGCGCGGTAGCAAGGGAGAGTACGGTGACTGAGTGAGTATCAGCCCGAGCGGAAGCCGTTGCCGTTGCGGTAAATGCCGTATTGGAGCTTACCGTCAGGGAATTAAAGGCATCACCGCTAAGTTTTTTCACCGTCCCCTGCAAGGTGGAAAGCCCGCTGGAAACCTGGCCCCATGCCGATACTTTTGACTTATAGCTGCTTTGTAGCGCCGTGTAGGGAGATAAACGGGTCTGTTCGCCAGCCTGAAGCTGCGCCAGCATAGTGGCTGTATCCAGCCCTGAGCCGATACCCAATGATGATATAGAAGCCATGTAATTCTCCTTTATAGCATGAGTTTCATTTTTTATTCGTCATTGTGTTTTTAATCGGTTTTTACGCCATAAAGTTTAATTTTTTATCATGCTGCGGGCAACGTACAAGAGCACCATAATGCAATCCTTCGTCCTGTTCAGCGAATAGAAAAAAATGACCTTGCCGGTTTTCAGGCTGTATCGGTGCAATGCATCGAAATACCGGCATAACTACGCTTATTTTACCAAATAAAAATTATCTCTTTGTTTGCAGCGGTCCTCCACTCACCCAGACGAATATCCCGCCAGCCGCTGCAAAGGTGGCCTGATGCCCAATCTGAAGTTCAATTTATAGAACCAGGCCCATGTTGTGGGCTATTTCAAGGCATAGAATGCAAAATAGCCCATCATGCCGGTCATACAAAAAAGAATAACGACAAAAATAACCCCACCTCATCAATTTAAAGCATTAAATACCAAGGCTCACAATAAGCACACAAGTCATTTTTGAATAAAACTCATGCAGCCAATAAAAATATTCAAAAATTTTTTAGAGATTTTTTTTCGCGCCGATATTTTGATTATGCGAACAAAACAACGCATGAAAATATTGGGACCCACATTGATGTGGTGCTAAATCAATAAAGAAAGAGGAATTTAAAGATGGCGCAAGTAATTAATACTAACTCCCTGAGCCTGGTTGCACAGAATAACCTGAACAAGTCTCAGTCTGCACTGGGTACCTCTATTGAGCGTCTGTCTTCCGGTCTGCGTATCAACAGTGCAAAAGACGATGCTGCGGGCCAGGCTATCAGCAACCGTTTCACCGCAAACATTACCGGCCTGACACAGGCTTCCCGTAACGCCAACGACGGTATCTCCATTTCGCAGACCACTGAAGGCGCGCTGAATGAAGTGAACGACAACCTGCAGAACATTCGTCGACTGACCGTACAGGCGCAGAACGGGACTAACTCCGACTCTGACCGCCAGTCCATTCAGGATGAAATCAATGAGCGTCTGGCGGAGATCAACCGTATCTCTGAACAGACCGAATTCAACGGCGTGAAAGTGCTGAGTAAAGACCAGACCCTGAGCATCCAGGTTGGTGCAAACGATGGCCAGACTATCGATATTAACCTGAAAGAAACCAATGCCGCGACCTTAGGGATGGGAGGCTTCGATCTCAGCACCGTTGCAACCAAACTTGACGCGGGTGCAACATATGTCGGTGCTAGTACAAGTGCGCCTCTGACTACTACTGCCCTGCAAGCAGCGAAAGACTTAGCCTTTGGTGCCACTGGTAAAGGCGAGATCTATGCACTGGATGACGGTGCAGGCGGTACCACCTACGTAGCTATCGGTAAAGATGCTGCTGGTGAAGACGTTGCGACAACACTGACTCCTGCTGCCGTCGCTGCTGATGGCGATCCATTCACCCTTGCCGCGGGTACCGCATTAGATATTAATGATACAGATGATGCCGCTCTGATTGCACAGGTGAATCCTCTGATGGCTATTGATAAAGCGCTGGCAAATGTTGATGAAATGCGTTCCGGCCTGGGTGCCACCCAGAACCGTTTCGCCTCTGTTATCAGCAACCTGAACAGTACCGTAAATAACCTGACCGAATCCCGTTCACGTATCATGGATGCGGACTTCGCCTCTGAAGTGTCTGAGATGAGCCGTGCAAATATCCTGCAGTCTGCCGGTGTCTCCGTGCTGGCCCAGGCGAACCAGGTTCCACAGAACATCCAGTCTCTGCTGCGTTAATTTTATCCTCTGTATCAAACCCGGCTTATTTGGGCCGGGTTTTTCTTTTTCCCGCTTCTGCCGATAATTATACAAATAGATGCGCTTATGCACGCTTATTCTATTATTGACGCCTTGTATAAGAAGTCGCTCGGCTCGTATAATAAAAAATCAATCAGCCGGTTGTGCCGCATGTCAATTGACTCTTCCTTTGCGTTACTGGCTGGCTAATTCTGTTAATCATGCCATGAGTTATGGCCTGGGCCATCGAGATGTTGCAACCCTACCTGTGGGCCGTCAATAAAATTAATGCTGCGCGATATAAAACCAGCCCAAACCCATGGCTGCAAATGGAAACGCTCCCCCATATTCAGCCAATTATCTGTTCTGCCACCCAGCGTTTAATAGGGGCGGAAGTATTGCTGCGTTTTAATGATGAAAGAGGAAATTATCTTACCGCCGATATGAATATTAACGAGAAGGCGCTTGATAATTTTACGGTTACATTAATTGATGAGATCTATGACTGCTTTCATCCGCTACGCAACAAACTGCCGGAGGGTTTTTTTTTCGCCTTCAATATTCGTGCAAATCAGCTTACCCACCCGGCCGTAAAGCATGCAGCCTACCGTTTTTCCGACAGCTTCAATATGATGCTTGAAGTCAACGAACGATCGATTGATAACATAGATGATCCGATGCTGGACAGCATGCAGAAGATGCAGGACACAGGCATTCAGTTTGCCATAGATGATTTTGGCGCGGGTTGCTCCAGCCTGAAGTACCTTGAAAGTATGGATTTTTGTCTGCTGAAGCTTAACCGCGAACTTACCCTTACCCACCAGGGCGAGCTGGTCTATAAAAAGATATTATCGGCGCTAGCGGGACTTGCCATTATGTTAGACATAAGGCTTGGCGCCGAAGGGGTACAAAGTAGGGATCAGGCGCAGCGCCTGGCTGAACGGGGAGTCAATCTGCTGCAGGGCCGCTATTATTCCCGGCCGCTCGCCGTAGAAAAATTCATTTTAAATTATATTGCGTAAGCGCAGGTGAAACGATAACGCGCTGAAGAGATAAAGCCTGCCGTTAACTTAATAACGACAGGCGCTTATATAGCAGGCGCTTTTTTACTCGTGGGCGTTTTCCACTAATTTTTCGACCAGCTCCATCTCTTCGCTATTCAGCAGCTTTTCGATATCAACCAGAATCAGCATGCGTTCATCAATGGTTCCCAAACCCAGCAAATATTCGGTGGAAAGCGTCACTGAAAAATCAGGGGCCGGTCTAATCTGGGTGTTTTTCATGGAAATCACATCGGATACACCATCAACAATAATCCCCACTACGCGATCGGCAAAGTTGAGGATGATGATAACGGTATTCGCATTAAATTCGGCCACCTCCAAATC
Source organism: Buttiauxella sp. (assembly GCA_032051265.1). Classification (GTDB taxonomy): domain Bacteria; phylum Pseudomonadota; class Gammaproteobacteria; order Enterobacterales; family Enterobacteriaceae; genus Dryocola. The sequence goes on along the minus strand of DAMBYU010000003.1, from coordinate 381,210 downwards.
AAACTTCACGCGCAAATCCACAATCGGCACGATTACGCCGCGTAGGTTTGTTACCCCCAGAATAAAATCAGGGGTATTGGCAATACGCGTCACGCGATCATAACCACGTATTTCCTGAACTTTGAGGATTTCAAGGCCGTACTCTTCTTCACCAAGGGTAAATACCAGGTACTCCTGACCGATATTCTTTTCGTCAAATTGCTTTTCTGATGCAGAGAAACTCATTCGATCACCTTCACTGAGTTAACACTAAGTTATTGTTATGAATCAATCGCTTGCTTTTGCAAAGCGAGACCAGTGCTGCAACATCCAGAATCAGCGCTACGCTGCCGTCGCCAAGGATTGTTGCCGCTGAAATACCCGGAACTTTGCGGTAGTTAAGTTCGAGGTTTTTAACCACTACCTGATGCTGACCAATCAATTGATCGACCAGCAACGCATAGCGGTTCCCCGCGCTTTGCAGGATCACCGCGACCCCATCGCTGGCCTCATGAACTTCGCTCTTGATGTCAAAAATCTGATAGAGTTCGATAAGCGGCATATATTCGCCACGTACCTGCAGCATAAGCTCGTCGCCCGCCATCCGGTAAAGCTCGCTTTTAGTCGGCTTGAGCGACTCCATAACGGTACCGAGCGGCAACACATAAATTTCGTCACCGACCTTCACCGACATCCCGTCAAGAATGGCGAGGGTCAGCGGCAGGATGATACGGATAGTAGAGCCTTTATCCTGCGCGGATTTAATCTCAACATGCCCGCCCATTTCCTGAATGTTTCGACGCACTACGTCCATGCCAACACCACGTCCGGAAACGTCAGTGACTTTCTCAGCTGTCGAGAACCCGGCGGCAAAGATAAGCATCCAGACTTCATCGTCGCTCATGTTATCGCTAAGCGTCATACCCTGTAATTTGGCTCGCGCGAGGATCTTTTCACGGTTAAGACCTGCCCCGTCATCAATCACCTCAATGACGATATTGCCGCCATGGTGTTCGGCTGAGAGAATCAGATTGCCTTTCTCAGGCTTGCCTTTTTCCCGGCGAATCTCTGCTGATTCAATACCGTGATCGAGACTGTTACGCACCAGATGCGTCAGCGGATCGATGATCCTTTCGATTAGGCTCTTATCCAGTTCGGCCGAACCGCCTTCCAGGGTCAGCTCCACTTCTTTATCGAGCTTGCCGGCAAGGTCATGCACCAGACGTGGGAAGCGGCTGAAAACGTACTCCATCGGCATCATACGAATCGACATCACCGACTCCTGCAGATCGCGCGCGTTGCGGTCCATTTGCGCAATGCTGCTGATGAGCGTGTCGTGGATTGCCGGGTCGAGGGTGCCTGAAAGCTGTGACAACATCGCCTGGGTGATGATCAGCTCGCCCACCTGGTTGATTATCTGATCGACCTTTTCCACCGCCACACGAATGCTGCTGGACTCAGAACCCTGCGCTCTGGCTGCAGGCTTTGGCCTGGAAACGGCCGATTTTGCCGGTTGTGTGCTGACTTCACTTGATGTTTCCCTGGCGGTCGGTAAAGCGGTTTCACCACTTTCAACCACGGCTGGCGAGCTTGTTTGTGCCGCAACGGCTGGTGAACCTGTTTGCGCAGCAACGGCTGGCGAGCTCGCCTGCGCGGTAACCTCAGTAATTTCAATTTGTTCAGGCTCAACCACAAAACAGAGCACGGCAAAAATATCGTCCTGGGACGTTGTGGTGCGTAACTGCGCCACGACTTTATCGTCAAAAAGCTCATGTCCTTCCAGCTCGCCTAGATTTTCCAGCTCCTCAAGCAGAATCGACCTCTCCGACTCTTTAAGACCGCTAAGCGTAATCTTCAGCAAAGGCAGGGCATTTTCTTCAGCCGCTACTGGTTCAGCCTGGGCCTGTGCAACCGGTGTCGGAGCGAGTGCTGCACCGCCTTCCTTTTGGGCTTTGGCCTCAAGCGCAATCTGCCGCAAAGCATCACAGATATACCGAAAGCTTTCCTGGTCGGGTTCCTGGGATGATTTATACGCGTCAAGCTGCTCTTGCATGATGTCCTTACTCTCCAGAAACAGATTAATAATATCGCTGCTTAGCGGAAGCTCGCCGCAGCGGGCGTCATCCAGCAAATTCTCCATTAAGTGCGTGGTCTCTTGTAGCACGCTAAAACCGAATGTCCCGGCCCCCCCTTTTATGGAGTGCGCCGCACGGAAAATCGCATTCATCATCTCCTTGTCAGGGTTGGCACAATCCAGCTCTAAAAGATGCCGCTCCATATCAGCCAGTAATTCATCTGCTTCGGCAAAGAAAGTCTGATAAAAATCACTTACGTCCATCTTGCTCAACCTTCTCCTGGTTTAGTATTACGGGTGCTGTTTGCGCAGCGATTCCCGGGGGTGCGATCATCTCAAGCTGTGCTTCTATCTGCTCTTTAAGCTGCTCTACCGAAGCCGGGCCCTGCGAGATGTATTCGCGCCTGATGCTTTTCTCTTTTTCCTGGGTTAGCACCAGGATGCTGATGCGTCGGTTAGACGGATCGGAGGGCCGGGTATTTTCCAGCACCATAACGTCTGCCGTTCCCGTCACGCGTATAAACTTGTCTGGAGCAAGGCCTGCGACGACCAGCATACGGCGCGATGCGTTAGCGCGATCTGCGGAGAGCTCCCAGTTGCTGTACCCGGCGCCGTCTCCGGCATACGGCAGAGAATCCGTATGCCCGGTGAGGCTGATAAAGTTTGGCAATTCATTTAGCGCCGGAGCCAGACTCTGGAGGATGCCGCGCATATAGTGTTCCAGTTCTATGCCACCCACCCGGAACATAGGCCGGTCCTGGCTGTCGAGGATCTGAATCAGCAAACCGTCATCGGTCAATGACAGCCGCAAATTGGAGGCAAAATTACTCAGACGCGGATCGTTTTTGATCAGGCTTTTCAGCTTCTCCCGCATACGCTTTAAATTTTGCAGGCTCTTATCACTGTCGGTTTTCTTCCGGGTTTGCTTCAGCACCTCCCCTTCTTTCTTCATAGCGTCATCGCCGCCACCGGGGATAACGCTGTCGCTCAGGCTCTCTTTATTCCCGCCGCTTAGCGCAACCTTGAGCGGCATATTGAAATACTCAGCGATCTGGCTACGCTGCTGCGGCGTGGTGGTACTCAACAGCCACATCACCAGGAAGAAAGCCATCATCGCCGTCATAAAATCCGCATAGGCAATTTTCCATGAGCCACCATGATGACCGCCGTGTTTATTACCTTTACGCCTGCGCACGATAACCACTGGTTTGGCATTTTTAGTCATGAAGCGCTATCCGCAGAGCTACTGGCAGATGCAGACTTCACCTGACGAACATGTTCTTCCAGTTCGATAAAGGTGGGCCGTTCAGTGGTATATAAAATTTTGCGTCCGAACTCGATGGCGATTTGCGGCGCATAACCGTGGAGGCTGGAAAGCAGCGTTATCTTGATGCACTGCAGCATCTTAATCTGCTCGCTGCTTTTCTGGCGCAGCAGGGCGGCCAGCGGCGAGATAAATCCATAGGCTAACAGTATCCCCAGAAAGGTCCCCACCATGGCATGGGCAATCAGCTCGCCCATTTCCGCTGCAGGCCGATCCGCCGCGGCCAGTGCGTTTACCACCCCCATGACCGCCGCAACGATACCGAATGCCGGAAGGGCATCGCCTACGCTTGCAATACTGCTGGCCGGAACTTCATGTTCGTGCTCACAGGTTTCAATTTCCTCATCCATTAACGCTTCCATTTCGAAAGCGCTCATGTTGCCGCTGACCATCAGACGCAGGTAATCGAGCACGAAGTTCATCAGCACGGAGTCGGCAATCAGGCGAGGATAGGCAGAAAAAATAGGGCTGTTTTGCGGATCTTCTATGTCATTTTCCAGAGAAATCATGCCGCTTTGGCGGCTTTTACTCAGCAGTAAATACATCGCGCCAATAAGATCCATATACAGGACCTTGTTGTAGGAGGAGCCTTTTAACAGATGCGGGAATGCCTTCATCGTGGCTTTAATGGATTTCCCATTATTACCAACAATAAACGCTCCAACGCCCGCCCCGCCGATAATAAGCAGTTCGAGTGGTTGATATAACACACCAAGGTGCCCGCCTGATAAACCATATCCACCAAATACGGTCAGGATGACGACCAGATAACCAACGATGACTAACACATGAACTCCTTGCTAAATAAAAATCTCATCACACCCTTGTGACTGGCTACCAGGATCGCTCACCTGGGTAATCTTCATACCTTCATGGTGGTGATAACAGAGGGGATACCTCTGGTAATTGGACTGCAGTTATCTGGCGCCTTGTGCGTTTTGCAAGGCTAAGTCAAATACCTTACTTTTCTTTATGGCGCGGGATGGCGGGCTGCACAGGCTGCAGGTAAACGGATTTTTAGCGTGCTCTGCGGATGCCACAAACCAGCCATGACAAACGCAACACTCCGTATGCTCAATCATTCCACAGTCAACAAAGCGCAGCAGGGTCCAGGCTCTTGTAAGCCCAAGCACCGGTTTCTCATCCGAGATTGCCGGACACTGCTCCAGATACAGACGATAGGCTTTGACCATCGCCTCAATGGGACGGCACTCTTCCGTTTTTTGCAGATAAAGAAAAATGTTATAGAACATGGAGGAATGGATGTTCTGCTCCCAGGACATAAACCAGTCTTCGGAAAAAGGCAGCATCCCCTTAGGCGGAGGACATCCTCTTAATTCTTTATACAGCCGGAGCAACCTTCTGCGGCTTAAGCTCGTTTCGCTTTCCAGAACCTGCATGCGAGCGCCAAAGGAGATCAAAGCCATTGCGATATGCGTTTCTTTAATTTCATCTAAAATACTTTTTTCAGACATGGTTCAACCTCGTTCAGGCCGCAGGAATAGTTTCTTCCGCCAGCGAGTTCAGCAAATTGGTTGATAAAATGATGCCGGTGTGCATTTGTTGTAAGGCTTCAATACGCGAGTCTTTCGTCAAATGGTCGATGACAATTTCATTATCAACGCGCAGGCGGCAGATTAACTGATTCGTCGAAGCAAGCTTAATAAGCTGTGGCAGCGATAAATCCTTTAAGATATCAATCGTCGCTTCGGCAAGGCCGAGACGAAAACCCGCCGCAAACTTATCCTCTCTGATTAACTGCTGGGCTAAGAGCAGATAAGAAAGATTAATATCATGAATACTTTGCAGTTGTTCATCGAGATGCATTATGTGTTTACCTATATTATATCCGCCAGCATCTAAACCGGGCGCATATTAAAACGACCATTACATCGCAGAATGTAACAGAGTAATAATCAAAGAAGAGCCTTCATGTTATGAAAATGATCTAAATAAGTAATCTAAAATATTATTTATCTGAATCTAATCGTGCCCGTAATCTTTTTATTGCATGACTGTGCAATTGGCTAACACGCGTCTCTGTGATATCCAACAATACGCCAACCTCTTTCATATTAAGATCTTGTTGATAATAGAGATTTAATAGTAATTGTTCGCGCTCTGGTAGTGCTTTGATTTCATGCGATATCTGATTAAGAAGCTTATTTAGCATCAGTTTGTTTAACGGATTTAGGTTTTCATGTTGCGATTCGGGTTGCTCGAAGCCATCTGCTGATTCCTCCTGCAATTCTTCTAACGAATAAAGCTGGCTACTGTTGGTATCAGCCAGCATCTGTTGATACTCACGTATTGTTACGCCCATTGCTGCGGCCACCTCTGCCTCAGAGGCCGCCATACCGGTACTTTGCTCAATTCGCTGTATAACGGCGACAATCTCCCGGGCGTTGCGGCGTACTCGCCTTGGCACCCAATCCCTTTCACGTAGTTCATCCAGTAATGCCCAACGCACGCGCTGGGTAATATAATTCCCAAGCGTAATTCCTTTACTGGGATCAAAATCGTCAATTGCCACAAGCAGCCCAACGGATCCTGCCTGAATAAGGTCGTCCAGGTCGACGCTTGCTGGTAAACGAGCCTGCAGGCGAAGCGCTTCCTGGCGCACCAGTGAACCGTACTTCGTCCACAGTTCATTTTTATCCACTACGCCGTTAGGGTTATAGATACCATTCATATTTCCATTATCCCACCAATGAATTACCGAGCAGGTTTGTCGATGTGCCTTAAAAAAACTGACAAGCCAAACACTCACTATAATAAGCTTTAATTATAGGATTTTTCTTTTCGGTAGGTAAAGAACAGTCTACAACCAGCAGGCAATAAAAATACCTCAAGCAATTTTAATTATGTGAAGGGGTAATAAAACTTCCTCCCCACCTGTAAAACACATAAGGCTTTTTTTAATCCCAGGGCCCTATTACTTCCCTTGAGGAAATTATACTTCCGCCAAATTTCATTATTAATAAATTATGTTAATTATTTTAATGTTCCTCGGTAAGTAACCATTTCGCGCAGTAAATCGCAAATAATAAACAACATTATCTTAACAAATTAAATAACGACATTTGCTGCATGGACTGGAAGACCATCATTGATGAGTTCAGGGCAAACTCACTCATCTTGGTTTGTGAAACCAGACTAATCATTGAATCGGGATCGGACCCCACGGTTTGTTGCAGACGCGACTGCAAAGTAATCTTCTGTGTCTCTGAGCTAAAGCCCAGGGATTCAATCTGCTGCAGGCTGGTGCCGACTTCAGCCTGAATTTTACCGAGGTTATCAATGCCGCGGCTGAGAGAGGCGTTGACGCTGTCCAGCGTGCTTTGTAACGCTTCACGACCCGCATCATCCTCAATGGGCTGTTTTAGTGCGGCAATTGCTTTATCCAGAGCGGCAAAAATATCATCACCGGTACCGCTCAAAAAAACATCTTTTCCGGTATGGCCTACGGCTATTTCAGTGCTATCCGCCACTTTTTGCGTCATCGCCACATTGCCGCCTGTATAGGTGCCGTCAGCCTGAAACGGAACATCTCCCGTCTTGTAACCGGAAAATATATAACGTCCATTTTGGTTTTTGTTGTTCGCCAAATCGAGCATATTGTCACGGATTCCCTGCAGCTCGGTTGCCAGCGCCTTGCGATCGGCGTCCGAGTAGGTTCCGTTCCCGCCGGCGACAATTTTTTCCGCCAGGTTTTTCGTCAGCAGATTAGCGACGGCGTTAAGCGTGGTATCTTCCTGCCCAAGCGCATCCCGGGCATATAAACGAGCGGTATCAAATTGCTTAATGTTTGCCAGGGCATTCTGATAAATCACCGCCTGGGATGCCCCTGCCGGATCGTCAGAAGGCGTAAGCAAAAGCTGACCGGAGGATAAACGCATATAGATGTCGTTACCGCCACTCATCGCTTTAGATAAGCTGTCGATATTGTTTTGATACATGTACTGAGTGCTTAGACGCATCGTGTTTTCCTTAACCTTTTTCACGTCATTCCTGGAGATGAACGGTACTTATCGGATACTTAAAATCGTGTCGAACAACGTGGTTGCCGTTTGTAAAACCTGGGCATTCGCCTGATAGTACTGGGAGAACATCGTTAAATTAATGTACTCCTCGTTAAGATCGACCCCGGAAACCGCCTGCTGTTGATACAGCAACGCATCAACGGTTTTTGCGCTGGTGGCCGCATTGGCCTTGAGCGATGTCACAGAAGAGCCAACGGAGCTAACCAGACTCGCATACGCCTCGGTGATCGTAGCTTTGCCGATTAACATTTCGCTTTTAATCGCAATCATGTCTTTGATGTTTTCGTTGTTACTCTCTTCACTGCTGTCCGGCGAACTTGAAGCGGCAATCTTGCTGCCGTCATCAATGGCAACGCTCAGGCGATCCGCTACGCCAGTCACCGAGTTGAGCACGAAACTGTCGTTGACCTCAGGGTTACCCTGTGACTTGATGGAAAGGCCATCAAACAGAAGCTCGCCGTCCGGACCTACCGTCGTTTCCACGGTATTACCCGCGCTGGTTTTTACTTCCCAGTCGTTGGCGCCCGGTCCTTTAAAGGTAATGATGTAATCCTGTGGCTTAACATCAGCAACATTGCTGTAGGTGGCGCCAAGCGAAGCAGTGCCGTTATTATTACGGTTAGCCAGTGCGACCGGATCGGAAATAGTAAAGAGGTCCGTACCCTTATCGCCGTTCAGGTCGAAGCCTTGCTGGTTCACTTCGTTAAAACGGTTTGCCATTTGCAGGGCAAGCTGGTTGAGCTGGTTGCGCGCATCCGTCAGGTCTTCATTACGGAACTTGAATAATCCGGCAAGCTTACCGGTGGTAATTTTCGATTCATCAAGCGGCAGCGAGTTGCCCGAGGCATCAATGTAAGAGACGACGGTCTTAGATGGGTTTGCCGGAGAAACGCCAGCTTCCAGAGTATAGGAGCGTACGCCGTTAACCAGTGGCAGGCCGTTTGCCATCGTCACGTCAACCCGGCCAGTGGTCGGATTTTCCGTTACACGAATACCAATACGGTCGTTAAGCGTACTTAACAAAATATCGCGTTGATCGAGCAGATCGGCCGGGAGGGTTCCCGTCTGGCCCTGAATTTTTTCGATTTCTCTGTTCAGTTTGGCAAGCTGTTCAGCACCAGCGTTAATTTCACTAACGGTCTGCGTAATCTGGGTATTGGTCCCTTTCTCCAGGTCATTAAGCGTTTTGCTATTGGTCCGAAACTGGTAAGAGAGCGCTTTAAACTGCGAGAGCGTTTCCTGACGAGCGGCCTGGCTTACCGGATCGCTGCTCATTTTCTCCATTGCGCCAAAGGCATTACCCAGTGAAACAGAGATATTAGAGGTGTCGTCGCCCAGCATGTTATCAATCTGGCTTAGCTGTTCATAACGACTAGCCAGTGCCTGATATTCCGTGGCGGCGCCGCGCACCTGGTTATTGATGAAGCCGTTGTAAGCGCGTTCTACGCCGTTAATCTGCACACCGTAGCCGAAGAAACCGTTACCCGTGGTTCTGCCGCCCGCCTCACCGAACATAACGCTCTGACGGCTATAGCCGCTGGTCATCGCATTGCTGAGATTGTTACCGACAACATTTAATGCCGACTGGGCAGAACTCAGGCCCGTCTGAGCTAAATTCAGAAGATTCATAAGTATCCAACGTTAATTTCTGCGCAGAAAATCCTTATACGAAACAAGAAAATTCCTGGTGATAATTTATATATCGGCTCGTTCGGAATAAACTGAAAAAATAATTCTAAAATAATGAAGAAAAATCGCCTTTATACGCCTTTAACGCTTGATTAACATTTCCCTTAACTTGTTGGATAATTGATATTAATTTGTTTGCATATTGTGGATCAGTCGCATATCCACCGCTCTGCAGAGCCCGTGCCGCATGTTCAGGCGATGCTGCGCGTGTAACATTTTGATAACGAGGATTATTCACCAGCAGCGCCGCATAGTCTGTTAACGCTTCAGAATAGGAACCATAAACACGAAATGCCGCCTTCACTTTTTGTGGTATACCATTCATATATTCCGTGGTGGTTATTTCCGTGCTCTCTCCTTTCCAGCTGCCGGTCGCTTTAATACCAAATAAGTTGTAGCTCGGCCTACCCTCTTTAGTGAGGATTTCCTGATTTCCCCAGCCAGATTCCAGAGCTGCCTGGGCAATAATAAGCTGGTGGGGTACGCCGCTTTTTTTCGACGCATCCATCGCCGGGGCTAACAGGCGTGCAATAAAGTCACCATTTTTGCCGCCAATGCCTGCTTCACCCACCGTCCTGGCTTTTTCCTGCCTGGCGATATCCTCAGGACTTAACCGCTGCGGAATACGTTTAAACGAGGCGGTATCCAGTGAAAGCGGCGTGTATGCCGTTGAGGTCACCCCCTTGCTGCTATCCACCTCACCGCCCATCTGTTTAACCAGCACGTCGCTCAGCCCAAGGCTGCCGCGTTCGGCAATATCCTGCGAGATTTGCTGATCGTACAGCGAGGTAAACATCTCTGACTGCTGCGTATTAAAGAGCCCATCTTTAAAAGAGGCCTCACGCATGCTCTTTAGCATCATCTGTACAAACAGACCTTCCATCTGTTTAGCCGCCGCCTTCAGGCCCTGCTGGGGATCTTCTTTTGCGGTACGTTTCAACGTGTCCAGATTGCGAATGTCAAAGGCCGCCCCCAGGGTCTGAGCAGAGCTGTTCATCAGTTGGTCTCCAGTTTGGCGCGCAGGCAGCCGGCGCTCTTCATCGATTGCAAAATGGACATCAGATCGTTTGGCGTTGCCCCGAGACTGTTAAGCGCCCGTACCACTCGATTCAAATCGGCGCTGGTATTTACACGCTGCAGAGCACCGTTTTGTTCACGCAATGAGATCTGCGTATCGGTTGTCGCAACGGTTTGTCCACCGGCAAGGGGCGTATCCGGCTGGCTGACCTGAGTGTTACTTGCGACTTCTACAGTTAAATCTCCCTGGGCTATCGCACAGGCATCCAGCGTTACATGCCGGTTCATTACCACCGAGCCCGTGCGGGAGTTAATGATAACGCGAGCTTCCGTTGCGCCTGGTTGAATCGACAGATTTTGTACTTCAGCCAGAAAACGGACTTTCGCTGCGCTGTTCACAGGAGCAACCAGTCTTATCACGCGCGAATCTTCAGCGATTGCCGTTCCGCTGCCTAAGCGACGATTTATCTCGTCGCTAATCTGTTGGGCAAGGCCGAAATCACCGTCGTTGAGCTGCAGATACAGCGTGTTCTGCCCGGCAAAATTCATTGGTACTTCGCGTTCTACAGTAGCGCCGCCGCTGATGCGCGCTCCATTTAGCTGGTTAACCTGCACGCTGCTGCCGCCGCTTTGCGCACCGGCGCCGGACATCAGCAAATTGCCCTGCGCCAGGGCGTAAATCTGGTTATCCACCCCTTTTAACGGAGTCATCAGTAGCGTTCCGCCACGCAGGCTTTTCGCGTTACCCATTGAGGAAACCACGACATCAATTTTCTCCCCGGGACGGGAAAACGGAGGAAGCTCAGCCGTGACCATCACGGCCGCCACATTTTTAAGCTGCATATTGGTGCCGGGCGGAACGGTAATCCCCAACTGGGAAAGCATGTTGTTCAAACTTTGGGTGGTGAAAGGCGTTTGCATGGTCTGATCCCCCGTGCCGTCCAGGCCCACCACCAGGCCATAGCCCATTAGCGAGTTACTGCGCACGCCCTGAATCGAGGTGAGATCCCGGATGCGTTCGGCATGCGCCGATGACAAAGGGGAAATAATCAGCCCAACGCAGAACAGGCTAAGGCAAAAAGTAACGAGGGAAGTTTTCATATCAGCTAACTAAAAGGGTGAGAGATTAAGGAACAGACGCTGTAACCAGCCCATCTGTTGCGCTTCATTGATGTAACCGTTGCCAACGTATTCAATGCGGGCATCGGATACCTGAGTCGATACCACCGTATTGCTGCCGCTGATCGTGCGCGGGTTGACGATGCCGGAGAAGCGGATAAATTCCGTCCCCTGGTTTATCGCGATTTGTTTTTCGCCCACCACGCTGAGGTTGCCGTTCTCAAGCACCTGTTTCACCGTGACGGTAATCGTGCCGCTAAAGGTATTCCGCGCGGCAGCCCCGCCTTTACCGGTAAAGTCGTTGTTTCCGCTAATAGCGGCGTTAGCTCGGTCGCCGCCAAACAAACCGGTGAGGGCCTGTGGCATCGCGTCAAAAGCCAGTCCCGTTGAACCATCGCGGGAGGCGTTGGCCGACGAGCTTTTGCTGGCGCTGACGTTTTCCTGCAACAGGATAGTCAGCGTATCGCCGATGTTTCTTGGTCTACGGTCTTCAAAGAGCGGCTGGTAGCCGTAATTCATCGCCTGTCCGCTTTGAAAAACCGAGCCGTTGATGGCGGCCGGGGCTACCGGAGCCGGATTGGCCGTTGTCTGCCCTTCCACCAGAGGCTTATGCGGAATATAGGCACAACCAGCCAGCGGCAAAGCACAGGCCAGCAGTACCAGAGTACGTTTGAACATGCCATGCTCTGAACTTAACGGCTTCCCGGTCATGTCGGAAAAGGGATGATTTTTCATTTCATTCACTGCAATCAGGACTCGCTAACTGCCGTCCGTGGGCTTAAGCCCGGGCAGCAATTAGCGGTGCTGTTAAAGTTGCATCAGGCGTTGCAACATCTGATCGGATGTCGAAACGGCTTTACTGTTGATTTCATAAGCGCGCTGCGTCTGGATCATATTGACCAGCTCCTCAGCGACGTTCACATTGGAGGTTTCGATGAATCCCTGGGTGAGAGAACCGGCCCCGTTCAGACCTGGCGTGGACTCATTTGGCGCGCCGGAGGACTGCGTTTCCCGGTAAAGGTTCTCACCGATACTTTCCAGACCAGAGTCGTTAATAAAGGTCGCCAGGGTTAGCTGACCCACCTGCTGCGGCGCGGTTTGCCCAACGATGGTCACGCTAACAAGGCCATCTTTCCCTACCGTCAGGGTGTCGGCATCCTGCGGGATGGTGATAGCTGGCTGGATGGGATACCCGCTGGCCGTCACCATTTGGCCATTCTGATCGAACTGGAATGAGCCATCACGCGTATAGGCCGTGGTGCCATCGGACAGCTGTACCTGGAAAAAACCACGGCCGTTAATCGCCACATCTTTACTGTTATTGGTTTGCATCAGGCTGCCCTGGCTGTGAATACGCTCGGTTGCCACCGGGCGCACGCCGGTACCTAACTGCAGGCCCGATGGGATAGTGGTCTGTTCGGAAGACTGCGCGCCGGGCTGGCGCAGCGTCTGATACAACAGGTCTTCAAATACAGCGCGCTGGCGTTTAAAGCCGTTAGTGCTGACGTTTGCCAGGTTGTTTGAAATCACATCCATATTGGTTTGCTGTGCTTCAAGACCTGTTTTGGCAATCCATAAAGAACGGATCATCAGAAATACCTCCTTTTCGGCATTAGCTTATGCTCAATAGCTGATTGGCATTCTTCGCATTGTCATCAACGCTACTGATGACCTTCATTTGCATGTCGAAACTGCGCGATGTGGCAATCATGTCAACCATCGCTTTTACCGGGCTGACGTTGCTGCTTTCAATCGCGCCCGGCATCACCTTCATCTCCAGATCTGCCGGCAGAGGCTGCTGTGGGTTAGCTGCGGAGTGGAACAGTCCGTCGTCACCGTGTTGCAGCGTCTGAATCGGGGCGTTAACCAGTTTGAGTCGCCCAACCTGAGCCACCGCGGTAGCCGCATCGCCCGCCCCAAGCGCGGTAATGGTGCCGTCAGGCGCAAGGGTAATTTGTGACTGTGGCGGCACGGTAAGCGCACCACCATCACCGAGCAGCGGAAAACCACGCACCCGAAGCTGGCCTTCGCTGTCCACCTCGATGTTGCCATCGCGCGTGTAGGCTTCGGAGCCGTCTGCAAGCTGCACCGCAAGCCAGCCATCCTGCGGCAGAGCAACGTCAAGGTCGCGTCCCGTCTGGTTCACGCTCCCCATAGTGTTGTCGTGATAAGGAGTGGATTCAGTCACCAGCGTTCGCGTCTGGACGGACGGCCCGTCAACCGGCACCGCGCGATAAGCCATTAGCTGAGCGCGAAACCCCGGCGTCGAGGCGTTTGCCAGATTATTCGAGGTCACCGCCTGGCGATTAAGGGCAGCATTTGCGGCCCCTAAAGCGGTGTAAATTGCACGATCCATATCAGCCTACTTACGACATGTTTGAGAGGATCTGAAGAAGCTCAGACTGCGTTTTGATGGTTTGCGAGTTGGACTGGTAGTTGCGCTGGTAGACGATCATGTTGACCATCTCCTTGCTCAGATCCACGTTCGAGGCTTCCAGACGGTTACCGTACAGCGTCCCCAGGTTACCGGTGCCGGAAATGCCCGATACCGGCTGACCGGAAGTCGGCGTTTCAGACCAGCAGTTATTACCTTCAGAAGCCAGGCCGCCTGGATTTGTGAAGTTGCTTAACACCACCTGACCGAGGATTTGTTTCTGGCCGTTGCTGTAAGAGGCAATGATTTCACCGCTGTCGCCTACGACATAGCCGTTCATCATGCCTGGCGCATAACCGGTAGTGCTCGGGCTGTCCATTGCGGTGTCGGCTGCCTGCTGGGTCATCCCCGCCATATCAAGATCGAAATCCAGCACGGCGCCGCCGCTATAGGAGGCGCCCTGCACGTTAAGTTTCGCCGGTTTGGTTAGCAGCTGGCCGGAGGGATCGAACGTAATATCCAGTTTCTGGTATGTGGGATTAGCGGCATCAGGAATCGGAGCCGTGGTATCGCTGGAATAGGCAGTCCAGGTATTGTCGTCTGTTTTGACAAAGTAAACGTTAATGGTGTGCTTGTTGCCAAGGCTGTCATAGGCGTCAACCTGGGTAACCGAGTTGTAGCTTTTCGAATCGGCAGGATCGAATACATTCGAGGGATCGATAATTTCCGATCCGGAATCCAGATTGCCTTTCATCGTGCCGCCGTCTGAAGCTTTTGCCGGCATTTGGTCTGAAGGGATCTGGATTGGCCCAATGGCGGCACCTGCCTGGATAGCAGGCGGCGTACCCGTCGCCTGATAACCCGTTAAGTACATACCTTGGTTATTGACGATGAAGCCATGTTCGTCGCTTTCGAACTGACCATTACGGCTGTAAAACACCCTGCCGGCTTCGTTAACCACGCGGAAGAAACCGTTACCCGTAATCCCCATATCGAGGCTGCTGTTGCCCTGGCCAAGCACGCCATCGCCAAAGTTCTGATTGACGCCGGAAACCTGCACGCCCATCCCTATCTGGGAGCCGGCAAACACGTCGGCAAAGGCAATAGAGCCCGATTTGAAACCCACCGTCTGGGAGTTGGCAATGTTGTTACCGACAACATCCAGCGCTTGTGACGCGGCGCTTAATCCGCTAAGTCCTTGTGAAAAACCCATGTTGATATTCCTGAAAGCTAAAAATTAAAAACAACTTTATTCAACGAGATAGACATCGCCCAGCATCGCCGTACCCGCTAAGCCCAGCTGCAGCAACGCGCCTGATGGGGTAAACGCAACGCTTTCCACCGTCGATTTTTTCAGGGAAACAATCTCTGGCGTGCTGCCATCGGCGTTGGAAACCGAGTAGGAAACTTTGAAGCTGCCATCCTCGACGCTGCTCGGATCGGCCGGCTGGAAATTGGTTAAATCATCCATCGTGAACTGATGAACGCCCGCTTTCACATCCTGCATGTCGGCGGTATAAACGTTGCCCTGGGCGTCGGTGAGAATAACGCTGACGGTATCGGCATCGCTGCTAATGGAGAATGCGCCCCCCAGGCTACCCCCTTCGGCGTTCGACATTGTCGATTCGCCTTCGGTTAACACCTGCCGCCCGATCCACTGGCTGGCATCCATCTGCTGCATCCCTGATACCAACGCTCCCATAGCGTTTAAGCTAGTGTTAAGCTGCTGGACCCCGGAAGCGGTCTGGAACTGCGTCAGCTGCGAGGTGAGCTGGTTGTTGTCCATCGGGTTAGTGGGATCCTGGTTTTGCATTTGTGCCACAAGGAGGGTCATGAAGTTGTTCATCAGATCCTCAACGTTGTCCCCCAGGCTATTACTGCTCTTTGTGGTGCTGGCGTTACTGCTTTGGTGCATTACGGCTGAAACGGCCATAGCAATTTTCCTTATTGATCTATTGACCCAGGGTCAGTGTTTTTAGCATCAGTGCTTTTGCGCTATTCATCACTTCCACATTCGCCTGATAGCTGCGGGAGGCGGAGATGGTGTTCACCATTTCACTGACCACATCAACATTAGGCATACGCACGTAACCCTTATCATCCGCCAGCGGATTTCCCGGCTCGTAGACCATGCGATCCGGCGCGCTGCTTTCCACCACCTCACTTACTTTAACGCCGCCAATCTGCTGCCCTGCGGAGGCCGCAACCTGAAACACGACGTGGCGGGCGCGATATGGATTGCCGTCAGGCCCAACGGCGCTGTCGGCATTAGCCATATTGCTGGCGCTGACGTTGAGTCTTTTTGACTGGGCGGCCATTGCCGAACCTGAAATATCTAAAATACTGAATAGTGACATAGCGTTAATTAACCCTGACTGATGACACTCATCATGCTTTTAATTTGTCCGCTAAGCATCGTCAGGCTGGATTGATATTTGACACTATTATCAACAAAGCTGACGCGTTCGCGGTCCATATCCACCGTATTGCCATCAGCGCTCGGCTGATCGGGTACGCGATATAATAATTGGCTGTTATGCATGGCGGGTGCGGTAGCTGAAATGTGTTTTTGCGTCGTCAGCTTCAAAGCCAGCGGTGCGGTTGCCTGTTGCCCATTAGCCATCGCTTTTTTAAGCTGCTGTGAAAAATCAATATCTCTGGCTAAATAACCGGGCGTATCCGCGTTCGCGATATTAGATGCTAAAATATCCTGCCGCTGATTAAGCAAACTTAATGCCTGCTGCTGAAAACGCAGCGAATTATCGAGTTTGTCAAGCATGATGTTGCTGACCTCTGCCAAATGAATTGATAACAGGCATATACTAAAGTGGAACAATGCAATTCTATAACGCAAAAACGTGACAAAAATAATCACAATTAACCACCTAAAAAACCATGCGAAATAAAACCCACCTTAAGATGCAATTTGGATACATAAATGACAGCATTTAGCGCATTAAATTATTCGTTTTCTGGCATATACTTTTCGCCTCAAAAATTTAAGTTCAGGTTTTTCTTTCCTGCCCGATATAATTAAGGCACGTATCACCATGACTGCTTTACGCCGTTGCTTAATTAACTGCTCAGCGCTGTTGTTGTGCAACCTGTTATTTCTTGTGGTTCCCGCGCAGGCGCAAACAGAACAAGCTTCTTTAGAAAAACAGATTACTGCCCTGCTCAACCAGGGACAAAACAGTGCCGTTACCCGCAGCGCCAGGATACTTACGCCGGCAAAGCAGCTTGCCGGCCTGTGTGCGGCCCCCCGGCTTTCTGTCAGCGGTAACGACTCACGGATCGCCGGCAACCGCAGCGTGATTGCCCAGTGCGGCAACCAGAAAAAATTCATTCAGGTAAATATTCAGGCCGAGGGCACCTGGTGGACGGCGAGCCGGGCAATCAAAGCCGGCAGCCTGATGCAGGCCGAAGATATTACAGCCCAGGGCGGGACAATGGCGCGGCTACCGTCGGGCGTGATATTCCGCAAGGATGATATTGTGGGCCAGGTTACAACACGTGCAATCAACGTCGGCCAGCCTATAGTCGAAAACCATCTGCGCAAGCGCTGGAAGGTGACCGCCGGGCAAGAGGTAGATGTGCTTGCTGCTGGCGCGGGGTTTCAAATCCGTACGCACGGCAAAGCGTTGGACAATGCCGCGCTGAATGAAATGCTGCGTGTGAAAACAAATTCCGGGCAAATCATCACCGGAAAGGTGACATCAGAAGGGAAAGTGAGCATTTCCATTAAAGAATAGCTTTAGTTTTTTTTGAATTCACCGATTTATATTTTTGTAGAGTGAAACCGCAGGACCAACTTTGAAGAGGATTATTATGAGCATAGACCGAACACAACCTATTACAACCGGCAATGCTCAGCATGACTTAGCGATACGACCGAAAAACCAGAATGTCGGTACATCCCCTCCCGCCAGCAATGTAACAGCAGGCACCCAGGTTAGCTTAAGCAAGCTGACGCAAGCCGTGCAAACGGATACGACTCATGACATCAATGTGGAGCGTTTAGCCCGTATCAAGACCGCGATGGAAGCTGGCGAACTGCATATTGATACCGATAAAATAGCGCATGCCTTAGTCCAGGATATGCTTCATTTCTCTTAAAAGATGCGTCGAATACAGACAATGGAAAACTTACGAGTTATTTTGATAAAAATGCATGATTCCATGGTGGAACTGGAAGCGATTCTTACGGAAGAAATGAATCAACTAGGGCGTCCGCAGATTAACCCTGTGTCATTGCAAATAATATCGGATACCAAGAGCCGCTTACTCTCAACGATTGGCTATTATGATGAAATGCGTAGTCAGGAAGAGCATCGTCTTAACCTTGCGGCACCCTATGAAAATCATGAAGCTTTTGCCACGCTATGGAAAAACATCACCCATCATGTAAAGACCTCAAATCAGTTGAATAAGCAGATCGCCACTTTGCTTGAGATGCATATGCAAAAGGCAAACGATTTAAAAAACATGGTAAATGAGGTTGATAACAGAGCATCCACTTACGGCGTCGACGGTATATCTCGTCAAGCCGCCTCAGGTAAAATTTACAATATTAGTATTTAATTAGATGCCTGTTGCCTTTTTTCAATAAAGGCCCCCAAGCTTCCTTGTTTAAGGAAGCTTTTTTTTCCATATTCAGCATTATTGCATTCTGGTGATGCTGATGATTTATCACCTTTCATAACATGTTTAACAAGCCCGCTTGCGCTATGATGACTGACAGCGGGTTATTATGATAATAGTCGACACTTTCGCCCGCTTCTCGCCCAATTCCAAAAGCCTTTTTTATCCCTAAAGCCGTTAAAATAGCCCACAGCTAGCGAGTCGCTAAATAAATTCCATGGGTAAAGGTTAATTAATTGTCAAAAATATTATTGCGCAGTGGTTATATAAATAACTTCCTCGCGCTGGGTGAAAATGGGCAGACAATATTTGATTCTGCGCGGCAAATTCGTGAGACGTTACGTCTGCGAAAGCAGACGATGCTGGCGGATTGCCTGGCGATCCCCCAGCTTAACGACGGGGGCGATAAAGTTGACTGGTACGCGCCGCTGGCCGGCAAGGTGATTACCTGGGCAAGCGCTGATGAAAAACTACGTTTGCAGGCTTTGCGCTACCTGGATAACTGTCTGCTGACCGCCTCACAGCTTAGCGAACGCAGCCTGGCATCGCCTAAAAATACCGAACAGTTTTTCGGCAGCCTGTTGCAGCATGCGCTTCGTTTTCCCGGCAGCCAGCACGTTTATCTGGTTGATGAAAAACCCGTGCTGACGTTCTGGGGATTTATCGATTTAAACATGTCCACCGAAGGCCACGCGCTGTCATGCCTCTATGAAAGTATGAAGCCGGAGCCGTTCGCCACGGCCGTCGACTCACCGCCGATCTTGCCTGAGCCTCTCATTCAAATTGAAGCTATCGAGGATCCCGAACCGGTCATTGTCACCCTGAGTAAACCAGAAGAGACGCCTTCGCTGGCCGCCCCTTCTGCATCAGATGAGCTTCATGAGCCCTTGCCTGCGCCACGGCAAAGCTTATGGCGGAAAATGCTGTGGCCCATCATCAGTATCGTTCTTTTTATGAGCCTGCTTCTGTCGTGGCCGTGGCTTTATCCGCTGGTTCACCCTGAGTTGAATGAGCCTGAAGCCGTTGAGACTCTGGTAGCCGAACCACCCGCTGCCGTAAAGCCTGTCGCTGCGCAGATTCTGTTGAGCGCGTTGCCATTGCAGAAAGCAACGGTAATTCCTCAGAAAGTTGAGGAACCAAAGCCCGAGCCCCCCGTTTCACCGCCGCCAAAGAACGCGCTGGTACTGCCTGCCGAAGCGGTAAAAGCCGGGACAACAAAGTTTCTTAACGGAAGCTGGCGCGTGAGTTTTGACGCCGGGGATGCCGTTACGGATATCCCCATTCCCACGGGGATGCGTTTTCAGATTAAAAACAACATCGGCCAGGTGCGCCTCGTGCATAGCGATAATCTTGTTTGCCGAACCGAGTTGCATTCCGGGCTTATGCAGTCCGGTAATCTGGTGATAAAACCCCGTCTGAAAGTGAAAGCAAAATGCGCCGACGGGAGCCGCTATGCGGTGCCGGAAATTATTTGCTCACAGGGGCTGACGGGCGCGGCCCAGTGTAACGCGCGTTTTGAGGATGACGTTATGGTCTCCGTAACCGTTACCAGAGTAGGTAAGTAACCTTGCACAGAAACCTTATCGACTACAAATCCTGCGTCACCCTGATAAAAAACAGCGGCGTTCAGTTTCTGGATTTTGGGCTGCGGCCGCGAGAAGATCGTCAGGTCAGCTTCGTGCGCCAAAGCGCTAACGGTCCACTGTTACGCCTGGATTTTGATGAAAAACTGGCCCGACATATCCTGTCGGCACAAGACGGGCGCGCATCTGAAATCGTACGCCCGGAAACTACACTGAGCCAGGCCCGGTCCCTCAATGTCCTGCATAACGTCTGGCTCCCCTTACCGTTTCTGCGGGTAAATACCCTTAGTTCCTTCACCGGCGGTCCGGGCAACTGGGCACGCGTGCAGATCAGCCGTCTGGAGAAACCCGATACGGCTGGCAATACCCTACGCCTGACGCTTGCCTTCGATACCAAAATATTTGCCGATAACCCCCCCTCCGCCACGCTTGCTCCGACGCTTTCCGACGTGCGCAATGGCACGCGCTTCGCCCTCGCATGGCGCAACGAGGAGATCGCTGAGTTTCTTGATCAGACCTGGGTGGACGGCTGGCTGCGGGATGTTTTTATCCACTACGCTACCCGCCAGCAGGAACGTAGCGAAGAGGAGATTGCCCTCGCCCTTAAATCCTTTGAGTATCAGGCGCATTACTTGAATCTGCTGGAAATGCTCAGCCTCGAGGCGCAGGTGCCGGAGATCCATATCGTCACTGAAACGCTTCGCTCACCGGCCATCGCCGTAGATGTCGTGCTGGATGTAGGCAATACGCACACCTGCGGCATCATTATTGAAGATCACGGCGTTCACAATGAAGGGCTGCGTCAGACGACGGAGCTGCAGGTGCGTTCACTTACTCATCCTCAGCAGTTTAGCGACGTGCTATTTTCAAGCCGGCTGGAGTTTAACGAGGCCCGCTTCGGCAAATCGCATTTTTCTATGGAAAGCGGCCGCGATGATGCGTTTGTCTGGCCCTCTATTGTACGCGTCGGCGAGGAAGCGTTAAGCCTCGCTCTGCAACGCCTGGGGACGGAAGGCGATAGCGGTATCTCAAGCCCTCGACGTTATTTATGGGATGACACGCCTGTCCATCAGCCGTGGCGCTTTAGCCAGCCGCAGGGCAAAAATCAGTACGAGCCTAACGCCACCGCGTTTCCACTAATGAATCTGCTGAATGACGAGGGCCAGCCCCTTTACAGCCTGCCGATGGATGAACGCCTGCCGGTCTTTACGCCACACTACAGCCGCAGCAGCCTGATGAGCATGATGCTCTGCGAACTGCTGGCTCAGGCGCTGTCGCAAATTAACAGCGTGGGCCACCGACAGACAATGGGGCACAGCAACGCCCCTCGCCATCTGCGAAATCTGATCCTCACCCTGCCTTGCGCAATGCCCAGGCAGGAACGAGAAATCTTCCGGCGGCGCATGGAAGAAGCGATCGGCCTGGTATGGAAAGCGATGGGCTGGCATCCGCAGGATGATGCCTTCGGCCCTTCACGCGGCGAGGAGTACACGACGGTGCCGGTACCGAAGGTGCAAATGAACTGGGATGAAGCGACCTGCGGTCAACTGGTGTGGCTTTATAACGAAGCCATGATGAATTATGCAGGCCAAAGCCGTGAGTTCTTCCGCAGCCTGGCCCGCCCGGACCGTTTGCCCGGCCCTGATGAAGCGCCGGGCAGTACCCTGCGCGTGGCATCTATCGATATCGGCGGCGGCACAACCGACATGGCTATCACCCAGTATCAGTTAGGTGAAGGCACTGGCAGCAATGTGAAGATCAAACCGCGTCTGCTGTTTCGCGAAGGGTTCAAAGTCGCGGGGGATGATATTTTGCTGGATGTTATTCAGCACTGGGTATTACCCGCGATAGAACAAGCTATTTACTCCCGCGGCGTTGCGGAGGCCAAAAGCGTAATGATGCGCTTGTTTGGAGAAGGCGGCCAGAGCGTGCTGCGCCAGCAGACAACGCTGCAACTGCTGATCCCTGTCGCAGAGGCCATTTTGTCCCGCTGGGAAAAAAGCGATCCGCTGGATAACAGTCATCGGTTTGCAGCCCGTATAGGCGATCTGCTTTCGCACCGCCCTACTGATAAGGTTTTGCAGTATCTTACCCTGGCAATTCAGCCGCTGATGCCTGACCAGGACACGCCCTTTTCCATCCTCGACGTGCCGCTACAAATCAATATGTTAAGCCTTGAAGAGGCCATGCTAAGTGGGCGTTTCACCATCACGGCAGCGCTTAAGGCGCTGAGCGAGGCGATTAACTATTACTGCTGCGATATTTTGCTGGTGACGGGGCGACCTGCCTGCCTGCCGGGTCTGCAGGCGCTACTGCGCTATCTGCAAGCCGTACCGGCTAATCGCATTATCTGGCTAAACAACTATCCGGTACACGAACGGTTTCCTTTGGGCCGTGACGGGCGCATCAGTCATCCGAAATCCACCGCCGCGCTGGGCGCCATGCTCTGTAGCCTGGCGCTGGATCTGCGCCTGCCGGGCTTTAACTTTAGCGCGGCAGATATTCAGGCTTATTCCACCATTCGCTACCTTGGCATACTGGACGGCAGCACCGCGTTAAGCGAAGAAAACGTCTGGTATCACGATATCGATTTAGACAATAGCTCGTATACGCTGGACATGCAGACGCGCTTTCCGCTGCGCGGAAATGCCTGCCTCGGCTTTCGTCAACTGGCAGATGTCCACTGGCCGGCATCACCTTTATATCTGTTGAAAATCAACGCTCCCGAGCTGGTAAAAGCTATCGCCGGGAACGGCGTACTCACCGTGCGGCTGCAATGCGATACGCAAAGCGGCAGTTTTGCGATGGTTGAAGCCCGTATGCAGGATGGTACCCCGGTGCCCCTCAATAATCTGAGCCTGCGGCTCAATACCCTGGCCGACAGCTATCGCGGTGCAACCCATTACTGGATAGACAGCGGGAGCGTATACCCAAAATGAAGCCTTCTGCTACTCCCCTTCCGGCAATAAAAAGCTGGATCAAAGAGACCGAATGCCACTCGCGGCCGCTGCACATTGAGGCAAAAAGCCTGCTGGGCAGAGCGTTGCAGCTCTCCTTGCGGCAGGAACAAATTACCGGGCTTTGCCATACGCCGTTAACGCTTGGCCTGTATGGGCACTCAGTAAGCGGTAAATCATACCTGCTCAAAACGCTGCTTTCGCAAAGCCTGGGTTATATAGGCATTCAGTTAGGGGATAACATCCTCGACTACTTCAGACATATTATTCCGGCAACCGATGCGCCTGCACTGGCGGTACGCTTTACCCGGACGCCTGCACCGCAGGTGGAAAACTACCCGCTATTGCTAAACCTGCACGCGGAATACGAGCTGGCGATAAAGCTTGTGCAGCAGTATCACTCGCGCCATGAGCCACGCTTCCTTTCTGAAAGCGCCCTGGATACAAGGCTTGTTGCGCTGCAAAACTGTCGCCAGGCCCTGCCGGTGCCGGGGATGCGCGGCGAAGAATTTATGGCCGTGGCTCTGAGCTACAGACAACAGACGCGGGACGACTATTATCCTGATGATGGCCTGCTTTATCAGATGGCCGAACTCGCCCCACAGCTTGCGTTGAGCGATCGGGCGTCACTGCTGGCCCTGTTCTGGGGAGAAGATTCAAAGCTAACCCAGGCATGGTTAAGGCAGGCAACCTCACTGCAGATGCTGGGCGGCGCGCGCCGGGTTATGGCACCTGCAAGCCTGGTGGTTGACCATTTTCTTCAGCCCGCGGAAGGGTTCCTTGTGCCTGTGCCGCAGGGCAGCCTGGCCTCAGATATGGATACCATCGTTTGTACGCTAAACGACGCAGCACCCCTGAATTTTGTGAACATTCCCCTGCATGAGCTTAGCGAAATTTGCATGGAGGTTGTGTTTACGCTGAGTCACGAAACGCCCCTTGCAAAAGTAGACATTGTGGATCTTGCACATCGGCTATTTGGTTTTTGCTTGAGCGATCTTCAGCCCGATATTCTGCTGATATGTAACGCCGTACAAACGTCTGAAGACACAGTGCCTGTGGCGACAAACCTGTCTCGCTGGCTTGAGCAAAGTCAGGTGGCCGGCGAAGAGAATCTACCTCGTCTGGTCTGGGCTATCACGCCTTTCGACCCACGCTTTACTCAACAGGCTAACCTGGACGACAGCGTGCAGCGTTTACTGACGCAGATGGGCCAGCGGTGGGGAACGCTTCAGGCGCTGGAAAATCACACTATGCACCGCCTGCGTGAATGGCTTTCCAGTGCGGTAAGCGAGTCAGGCCGCACCCAGCGTCAGCAAGCCTTGCAACTGCGACTTAAACAGGAGATGCATGCCCGCTTCACGCATCTGACAGGTTCGGCCCCCGCAGAGCTTAATACGGCTGAAACGCTGATTCGTGCGTTGCAAACCCAGGCGGCACGGCAGGGAGAGTTACTCGACAGGCTCACCCTTTCCAGAGAGACGATCCGCCAGTGCTGGCTGCGTCACCAGCAGCATTCCCAGCCGCTCGCACAGGCAAGTTTCAACATCGATCTGTTTGCGGAAGCGGTGATTCCCCCGCCTCTGGCTCCCGACGAGCAAAGCTTTGCCCAGCGGTTACATGAGCGCTGGGTAAATCATCTTCGTCAGCTTGGCTACCGTGAAGAGGTGGCCGGACGTCTCGGGCTGACGTCACCCCAGCTCCGGGCGTTGTGCGATCTGCTGATTAGCACCAGCTACCGGCTATCGCTTACGAACGAACTGGAAAAGGCGTTGCTACATAAAGAAAGTCATCCGGCGCTGGCGATAACCTGTGCGGGCAATGTGCTGAATGATTTTATTAGTTGGCTGGGGTATCAGAAAGTAGCAATGGAACATCGCCCCCCGAGCAGAATAAATCAGGGCCAGGCGATTTTCGCTCCGCCGCCGCAGGCCTCTGCGGAGAGTCGGCTGCTTAAACTGGGCGAACGACAGAGGCAGAGTAATGCCACTTATCTGTACGACTGGCTTGTTGCGCTGTATGCGCGCGCCTTAGAAGGGGTGCAGCAGCCACAGGTCTATATCAGCGAGAATCAAAGGGCCGCTTTGATACAGGCGCTGGCTGAATAAAAAAATCCGGAAACGCAGTGGTTTCCGGATTTTTTTATTATCTGCGGATCGGTTAAAGGATTTTCTTAACCAATTACTGAGCCGTTTAAATCAGAACGTTTCCCAGGTTTCATTGGCATCTGCTTTCACGGTCTGGCGTGCCACGGCAGGTTTAACCGCGGGTTTAACCGTCGTTTTGCGCTTCTCGACAACCTTGCTTTGATTAAGACGGAATACGGCAACAGCCTGCGTCAGACGACTGGCCTGTTCTTCAAGCGCCGCCGCTGCGGCTGCGGACTCCTCCACCAGGGTGGCGTTCTGCTGGGTCACCCGGTCCATTTCAGAGACCGCCTGGCCAATCTGATCGATACCGCGGCTTTGTTCATCGGATGCCGAGGCGATTTCGCTCATGATGTCAGTCACGGAAGTGATAGCGCTGACGATCTCCTCCATGGTTTTACCCGCGCTTTCCACCTGCGCCGATCCCACCCCAACTTTGCTGACGGAATCCTCGATCAGCGTTTTTATCTCCCGGGCCGCCTGCGCGCTGCGTTGGGCAAGGTTACGGACCTCACTGGCCACCACGGCAAATCCGCGCCCCTGTTCACCGGCTCTTGCGGCTTCCACCGCGGCGTTCAGCGCAAGGATATTGGTCTGGAAGGCGATGCCGTCAATCACGCTGGTGATATCGGCTATTTTCTGCGAGCTGGTGGCGATAGCACTCATCGTATGCACGACATTATTCACCACTTTACCGCCCCGCTGGGCCGTTTCTGAGGCATCCAGGGCAAGCTGGCTTGCCTGAGAGGCATTTTCCGCATTCTGTTTAACGGTGGAGGTCAGCTGCTCCATGCTGGCGGCCGTCTCTTCAAGCGACGCGGCCTGCTGTTCGGTACGGGAGGAAAGATCGTTATTTCCTGTCGATATCTCACTGGCGCCGGTGAATATTGCATCGGCACTGATGCGAACATTACCAACGGTATTTGACAGTTCATTCTGCATATGACGCAGCGTATCGGCAAGCTGGCCCATCTCATTGGAACTTTGGACATCAATTTTATGCGACAAATCCCCATCGGCGATATGACGGATACCGTCAATAATTTTATGCATTGGCGAGATGAGCGCGGCTTTCATGCCCCGCCAAAGGATCAAATTGACAAATAAAACAAGCGCCAGGATGCTGAGTAATAGGGTAATCGACGTGGTAAAGGCTTTGTTGGTATCACTCACCACTACTGCATAACTCTTACCGATACTGTCCCGATAGGCTGAAAATTGCGCTTCAAAGTTATCCATATAAGTTTGGATGGATTGTTTCTTAGCGGATTCTGCATCATTCGCCTTCAAGGCATTGATAACATTTATCAACCCCTGGTAGGCCTGTTGATAATCGCGTTTAAGATCTTCTGTTGGAAAATCTGCCAGCTGTTTCGGTAAATTTTCATACTCAGTCCAGTATTTATCAGCTTGTTTCAGGCTATGCGAGGCCAAATCAAGCCTTTTGAGCGTATCTTCCTGTACGACGTCAACGTCAGTCCTGGCATCGAAAACGGCTACAGCAGTCGATACATCGTTTTGAGCCTGCAACAAGGATATAAATGCATCGTTAACGGCACCCCGCCGCATACGAAGAATCTCAAGCATTTCAAGGTTATCTTTATCTTGCTTTAACGCATTATAAGATAACCCGCCGGAAGCAAGCTGTAAGATACCAAGCAATATCAGAACGATAACCAGACTGGTAATAATTTTTATATTCTTTAACATTAATTTTCTCTACTCCTTGTGGCGTGTAATATTAACTATCGGTTGGAAAGAAGAAAACTTTTGAAAAGTTATCTACTTTTTTCTACTTTCCTCTTATTAAAAAACAAGCCCTGCACGCTACCGTCACCACGCAAAGGGATATCAAGCAACCTTTTGATATTTAATAATTTATTATAATATTTCGCCCGCTTTAAAATTAACAAAAAATTAACAAAACAGCCATTTATCATTATTTGAGCCGTAAAAAATCCTTTTCAAATAAACAATGCGTTGATTTAGGCACATATATGCGAGCTATTTAACCAGTGCGGCCATCAACCTTTCGGCCTCGAACTGTATGTCAGAAATTACATTAAAAAAGGAAAAAATTGTTAACTGACGGTCACATAAATTTACTTAACCGGACGTAGCAATGTTCTTTTGTCCTGGCATTGGTATTTTCAAGGAAAGTATTCAATCCCCTGATTAAAGGGCAAAACTATAATTTACCGTATTGCAGATTGAAATATCAGCAGCGACTTGTGATGATTAGCCTTTAACACTAACAAAGATATTTTTATTAAAATAAATTAATCGTAGGGAAGCTTAGATAATGAATCGCATAAAAATTGTTAATGGATTACTTGCCATACTGGTACTCTTTTTTAGCCTGCAAATTTTTTCCCTCAGTTCTCTTTTCCCAATTATCAGCCGCGACGTAGATAATTTTGTTATCCAGCAGGAAATCACCGGACAGCGTAACGATTTGGTGCTCGCCAAGTCCTACCTGCAAGAAGCGCGGGTTCGCCTGCTCAGAGCTAACCTGGCCAATTACCTTGAGGATCCCAGCACGCCGGAAGGCCGTAAGGCTATAGATATCGAAAAAGAGCAAATCAGATTATTTCTTAAAAATGCAGAGCAGGCCTGGGCTGACTATCTGAAGTGGACACCGCTCGATCTCGAACTTGAAGAAATGATTAAAAATAACTATGCGGCTTTTTATGAGGAGCTAACGCTTGTTGCAAACTATCTCGACGGAAATGATAACAAGGCCGCCTATAGCGTAAACCTACAGATTCATCAGGATAAGTTTGATGATACCTTCCATAAAATTGCGGATAAACTCTCCGATTATAATCAAAATAAAGTTACGGAAAGCAAGCGTTCCTACAACGTGGCTATATGGTTAACAGCTTGCCTGCTGGCCGCTCTCCTGCTGATAGTTATCGTGGCATGGTTAGGCGTTCGCGCTATTTTGCTGCAACCATTGCGCAAGTTAATTGATGGTATTCGCCACATTGCCGGCGGTAATTTAGTGCATAAGCTTGATGTGTACGGCACGAACGAGATGGGGCAGCTGGCCGAATCACTGCGCAGCATGCAGACAGAATTAACAAATACGGTAGAAGATATTCGTGCTGGTGCCGATGCGATATTCACGGGATCCAGCGAGATATCGACAGGGAATAACGATCTTTCCTCCCGTACCGAACAGCAGGCCGCGTCGCTTGAAGAGACGGCCGCCAGCATGGAGCAGCTGACCTCCACCGTTAAACAGAATGCGGAAAATGCCTCTCAGGCAAGCCAGCTTGCCCTGGATGCCTCAGAAACGGCCCAGCGGGGCGGTAAAGTGGTGAATAATGTCGTGCATACGATGAGTGCTATCGCCACCAGCTCGCAGAAAATAGCCGATATCACCAGCGTGATTGACGGCATCGCCTTCCAGACCAATATCCTTGCGCTGAACGCCGCGGTGGAAGCCGCAAGAGCCGGTGAACAGGGGCGCGGATTTGCCGTGGTGGCCAGTGAGGTCCGTAACCTTGCCCAACGCAGCGCGCAGGCGGCCCGGGAGATAAAAACGCTGATCGAGGATTCCGTCAGCAAAGTTGGGGTGGGATCGGCGCAGGTGGAAAGCGCGGGTAAAACCATGGAGGAGATCGTCAGCGCTATCACTTCCGTGACTGACATCATGAGCGAAATCGCCTCGGCATCCGATGAACAAAGCCGCGGTATCGATCAGATTGGCCAGGCGGTCTCTGAAATGGACCGGGTGACCCAGCAGAACGCCACCCTGGTGGAGGAGTCTGCAGCCGCAGCAGCGGCACTTGAAGCACAGGCAAGAAGTCTGACCCACGTCGTTGCAGTGTTTCGTACGGACCACCAGAAAGAGATTAATACCGCTAACGTTTGATACTGAAGATGTACAGACAGTAATGACGCCAGTTTAATAGGTGCCTTTATACCCTAGCCACGTTGGGCCTGGATATAAAGGCACTGCTGGTATTACAAGTTCTTAATATTGCGCTGTAATTTACAAAATCGCTCTGCAACATCATCCAGGCTAACGCAAGCAGTGCTGAAGGGTTGCCACACATAGCCTGGTGTTGAGTTGAGATAAATAAGATAGCGAAGCCATAAAATTCGTACAAAACTTAAGCACTCTATGTTTTATACGGGCTGAAGATGATTAAAGTTCTTCATAAGAAATATTACAACCCACTGATAAACAAAGAATCTTAAATTTCATCGCTATATATGCATATCACGCAGCAATAAATATGCTCCACACCGCCCGTAAAAACGATCGGTGAAAGAAAAATAATTCACCATGCCTATTATGCTTTTTATCTATTAACCGATTTATAGAGTATGACTAAATGGAGAAATTTTACATGCTAAATCGTATTAAAGTTGTTAATGGATTAATCGCCATACTGGTGTTATTTTTCTCACTACAAATTCTATCTCTTGGCCTGCTTTTCCCAATTATCAGCGACAATATAGACAAATTGTCCATGCAGCAGGATGTCTCTGCACAACGTAGTGATTTGGTGCTCACCAAATCCAACTTGCAGGAAGCCCGTGTTCATATCAACAGAACTAATCTCGCACGTTCCTTTGAAGACGCCACTACTCCGGAAGGACGTAAAGCGATAGATGATGAGAAAGAAAAAATCTTCTTTTATCTCGCAGAGGCAGAAAAAACCTGGGCCAGTTATAAAAAGTGGCCGCCACTGGATACCGAACTTGAAGCAAGAATTAAAGGAGACTATGCAGCTTATTATAAAGAATTAGAGGTAGCGGTTAAGAAGCTGCTTGATAACAATGTCGATGACAAGGCTGCATATCAAGTTAACCTCCAGGTTTACCAGGATAAATTTAACGATACCTTCCATAAAATTACGGATAAGCTTCTCGAATACAATGAAAGTAAAGTTGCTGACAGCAAACAAGATTATAACTTTGTTAAATGGGAAACCGGGGCTTTAGTGACGGTCCTCATGCTGATAATTGTTGTGGCATGGTTCGGGATTCGGACTGTGCTGCTTGAACCCCTACGCAAGATTATTGATGGTATTCATCATATCGCCAGCGGTAATTTGGTACATAAAATTGATGTCCAGGGCACCAACGAGATGGGCCAGCTGGCCGAATCACTGCGCAGCATGCAGGGAGCATTAACCAACACGGTAGAAGATATTCGTGCCAGTGCTGATGCTATATTCACAGGATCCAGCGAAATATCGGCGGGTAATAACGATCTTTCATCCCGTACCGAACAGCAGGCCGCGTCGCTTGAAGAGACGGCCGCCAGCATGGAAGAGATTACCTCAACGGTTAAACAAAACTCAGATAACGCCTCACACGCCAGCCAGCTTGCACATAATGCTACAAAAACCGCGCAGCATGGTGGCGTAGTAGTCAATGACGTTGTGAGTACCATGAATAAAATTGCCGACAGTTCGCAAAAAATTGCCGAAATCACAAATGTCATCGACGGTATCGCCTTCCAGACTAACATCCTGGCGCTGAACGCCGCCGTGGAAGCCGCAAGGGCCGGTGAGCAGGGGCGCGGATTCGCCGTTGTCGCAAGCGAGGTTCGTACGCTGGCACAGCGCAGCGCTCAGGCTGCAAGGGAGATAAAGACGCTGATCGAAGATTCAGTAAGCAAGGTCAGTACCGGTTCAGAGCAGGTCGCAAATGCAGGCAAAACCATGTCCGAAATCGTCAATGCCGTGACCAGCGTGACGGATATTATGACTGAAATTGCGTCTGCCTCTGACGAGCAGAGCCGCGGTATTGCCCAGATTGGGATTGCAGTGAATGAAATGGATCAGGTGACCCAGCAGAATGCCTCCCTGGTGGAGGAGTCCGCCGCCGCTGCCGCAGCGCTGGAAGCACAGGCAAGGAGCCTGACTCAGGTCGTTGCAGTATTTCGTACAAATCAGTAAACGGGCTGCATACCTCGACTGGTTAATATTGAAATGCGCGCACTGGAATAACTGATTTTTAATCATTGTCCCTGTACATCCTCGCCTGCATCAGGCGAGGATGTATTATCCCAGTCTAAAAATCCTTTGACGAGGGGCAGAGTCTTTCCTCATGGAAATGGCACAACCGAAATTACAGTGAATCCCGCTACCGCTGTTACTCCTGGCTCTGATGGGTTAAATCTTGCCGTATCCCTTCTTACTGCATCGTTTACTTCGTCTTGCGTAGGTTCGTGCTCAGATTGGAGCAACGTCTCTTCCGCTCTGGTTACATTACCGTCTCTGTGCTCGTAAGTGATTTTATACGTAACGCTCATCTAAAAACCTCCTGTGTAAGGTACAGATAAGTTTAGGCA
The DNA here is from genome assembly GCA_032051265.1 of Buttiauxella sp. Lineage (GTDB taxonomy): Bacteria > Pseudomonadota > Gammaproteobacteria > Enterobacterales > Enterobacteriaceae > Dryocola. The sequence goes on along the minus strand of DAMBYU010000003.1, from coordinate 349,950 downwards.
ATAGTCGCCTGATGCGCCGGGCTGGGAAGGTCATGAGCAAGCCTGGGCTGACAACGAGTTACACGATGTGATCATAAGCAGGTTAATGGCGGGCGCTCGTTTGAAGAGATTGCCAGTCTGCGCAAAGATGAGAATGTTACGTTGGAAGGGGGCGCAATGCCCCTTTTCTTATGCCGTAGGGCGTTCGTTCCAGGCATCAGTAAACTGAATATTCCCGTCGTGAATCTTCCAGGTGATTTTCTCATACTGCAAACTAACGCTTTCTACGTGGTTCATTTTGTCATTGGCTGCAAGTTTGCAGTTAGGTACACCACAGTTAACGCCTGTGATCTTCACGTTTTCCATCAATACAGAATAATATGGTACTTCTTGCCCTGCGTCGTTGATGTGGTAGAAACGGATCTCCGCGCTTTTCAGCGTCTGACCAGTTGCGGCGGCCTTATAAAGATACGGGGTAGAGCTATCAACCTCTTTTTCAATCATCATTGATGAATGCTGACGTGTACCAGTGATCTTACCGTTGGCATTGTCTACAGGTAAGTTAATACCGTGGCTCAGTCCGATAATCTCAATACTGCCGTCACGATCCTGAACGTCTACAGACCCTTTAATGTCTGCACCGCCATCATCTTTTAGCCACATGTACGGAGGGATTGGCATTTCATTTGCTCCTTATTTTTCTGATCAACTTCATCGTTATGGAATAAATAACGGTGGTGGTGATAACCATCGTTATAACATCAAGGTAAAAATAAGTGTCATACATCGTTTCTGCGTTAACATCGCCGTAAACAAGATCGCTTATCTTTGATGCAAGTGCATGGTTAATGTAAATTTCTGGGTTGCCTAATAAATGCCCTACGACTATTCCTGTTAGCAGGAACAGGACGATTTTAAGCAATCTTAAGCCCCATCTACGGGCAAGTGTTGGTATTGCCATTAGCTACAACCTCAACCCAACCACGAGCCATAAGGGAACGCATGCAGGGAACCTGAATAAGAGATGTATTCATTAACGCATTGCGTATTTGTGCGAAGTCGGAGTTATGGGCAATAGTGATGCAGCCCTCTGATAATGTGCCAGGATGAAGCCGGAATAATCCACGGTGAACACCGTTAATCCAGGTTCCGTCATCAATGCCCCAATCATCTTTATACAGAGCAAACCATTCATCACGCCCAAACTCTGCCCCGTGCCTAACCTTGTTCCATGTATCCTGTGCTTTGGCTTTCCATCCTGAAAAGAACCCGCCAGCACCACGATCAACAATCCAGTATTTGCCAGGAGGCAACGGGCCATCCCCTTTTACAGCGCCACATGCTCCTTTGTTTCGATAAACACCGTTACCAGAAAAGGCCATGAACACGCCCACACCGTACAGATTGAAAGGTGCATAGTCTGCCCCGTTCAAAATCAACTTTCCTTGTAGAGCCATAGTAACCCTTTAATTTACATAGTTATTGATCATTAATCGTACACCAGTACATTCAGATAAGGGAAAGTGAATTTGTAAAAATGCTTTGAAATCAGAGAATTCACGCAATAGAAGCCAATAAGCCCGTTGGTGGTAAGACAACGTGCGGAGCCGTTAGGCGACAACATCAGGGAGTGACAGACCGTGAAGTTTATCAGGATGACCATGTACCCGAAGGAGCGACAAGGGAAGAGATCTGGAGCGGGTGAAGGGAATCGAACAACCTCCCTTAACAGCCTTGAAAGATCTCAAAACTGGTAGTTGATGACGGAGATTGTAGAGGAAAAATCTCATGTCTATCAAGGCCCAATCTTATTTATATCCTACTGCTGACGGCGTTTGGATGTTCCAGATCTTCATTCCGGTGTACATGCGCCACATCTTCGGAGGGAAACGCCTGTACCGGAAATCTACAGGCACCAGGGATCTAACAGCAGCAAAACATTTCCGTAATCACATGCTGATCGAGTGGAAAACCCTGAAAGAACAGTATTCCCCGGATACGGAGGAAAGGCGCATACAACACGCCATCGCAGGACTGCATAAGCAAGCCACATTACGCGCCCCACTCCAAACAGTACCGACACTAACCACTATCCGCGATCAATACGCGGACAAATACAGAGACAAGCGCTCATTCTCGACGCTGGCTAAATCTGCTCGCGCCGTCGAGGTGTTTCTCGCATCGCTGGATCGGGTAGATGTTAAAATCACTGAGATCAGACGGTCACAAGTGACGATGTTCATCAACCAGCAGGGCAAGAAAGCCCCTCAAACCGTCCAGAACTGGCTAACGTGCCTGGGGAGCCTGTACGAGTATGCTCGGAGAAGTCATGACGACATAGCGCCGGATAACCCGTTTCACGGCATGAACCTCGAAGCGAGGGCGACGATTGAAAGTTATCAGCCGTTCGATCCTGACCAGATGCAAAAGCTACTGGATTCAGCAGAGCCAGAGATCAGGAACATTATCACTATGGGACTCTTTTCAGGATGCCGCCTTGATGAACTGGCAAGCCTCAAGAAGTCAGAGATCCAAACGGTGGAAGGCGTACGCTGTTTCTACATCTCGAAGTCAAAGACCAAAGCGGGGATCAGGCATGTCCCTATTCACTCCCGGCTATCTGAGATTGTCGATGAGTATTTGAGTCACGCTTACGGCGAATACCTGTTTCCACAGGCTAACAGGATTAACCGGAAGGACGGCAAGAAAGGCCCCTTCTACTCTCAAGCGTTCACCAGACTACGCCGTCGTGTGCTTCCTACAGCCACAGACCGCCAATGCTTCCACAGCTTGCGCGGTATGTTCATAACCTGCTTAGACCGTGCAGGAGTACCAGAACAGCGGATCGGAGCCATAACGGGACACACAGACCAGAAATCGAAGACGGAAGCCTTCCGCACCTATTCCCAGGGCGCGAGCATGGAGGAGCTAAAAAAACATGTGGAAATCGTTAAGTTTTTATGGTAAATGGGTTGACTTTCAGTAAGGAAATGTGCTACCCTACACACAAGTTACGAGCGTAAGCGAGTGGGGTTATTCTCCTGAAAGGAGAGAGTTACCTTTGAGCAATAGTATTCTTCCATGACAGTCATGGAAGAGAGTGTATGTCTGTTCCTGTGTATCAATCACTACTCAGGTGTACACTCTCCCTCCGATCTGAACTAACTATTAACCTAACCTGATAATAATCTGTTCCTGTTACTACCTGATGTAGCTACGTAGGTATGAGATTCATCTCGATGAGATTCCAGAGTATGCTGGAGAATCGTCTCGATGATTACCCCCTTCACCATTGTCCACCAGCAGCCCCTGAACGCATTCCAGCCTGTCTCCCTGACGTTCCCCCATCCTTTGAGAGAAAGCAGCACGCAACGCAGCAGACGAAGCGAGAACAGCGCCCAAGCTGGCACATCGTAAGCCGTCGCCCTTCTCATTGGTGTAACTGATCCCCAGAGCCACCAGCGGCGCTGCCTGACGTTGTGGACAGCGGAAGCCCCCCGATCAAATGCCTACGCTCTAATGAGTGCTCCGCGCCGCTCTCTCTGACAGCTTAACTGTATTCCCCTTATCCATTCCCATGCACATTGCTCCAACAATAGCAACCCCATTAGCACAATCTCATACAAATGTCTTGACAAAAAATGCCTTTTCCTGTAAAATAAATTATGTAGGGAAAGCAATGTTGAAAATGTGCTCATTCGTCGCATGGTATGAGCGTACCCCATCGGGGAATCACCGCCGTTTATAGAATCTACTTTCCTAAGCTATTCCCATAGTAGCAAGCATAATCGTGCGCAACGTCGCACACTCTCCGCAGAATAAAGCCTCCCGGAAGCTAAACGTTTTAAAGTCGATAATTCCCAGATCACCCGGTCTGATTATTTCGGTTGTGTTGGACGTTTGGGCAATCCTTCCGAGGAGGCTTTCCTATGCCCCAACAACAGGAAAAATTATACAGTTGAAAAGTCAAAATCTGAAAGAAATAAAAAACTGGCTCCCTCGTTTCGAATACCACATCTATCGTGACAGGTTACGCCAGTATGGAATGCCAACCACTCCCCATCGTGTAGCGTTTATGTATTGGGCCGAAGAAATAATGAATCATTGTTTCACCTTCGAGGACTTCGTAAACGAATGGAGCAACGGCAACGACCACCGAGAAATAAATCGATGGGTGGATAGTAAAGTTATCAGTACGGAATACTTTGAAGGAAAGTTCTATTACGTCACCTCGTACATTGTTGGAGGTATAAGCCCATTTTATTGTCCCACCTGCAACCGAATCAACATTAAGAAACTTCTATCTATAAAGGAGCAATGCCCTCATGACTAATCTACCAGCAGCATTCACCAGAGAAATAAAAGCCGAGTTTAAAATACAACGTGATCAATACGTAGCTGATTACATCTCATCCCATCTAACGGATGTTTTCAGTATCTCTGATTTTTATCCGGTAGTGCTCATTAAACTTCAGACTGCTATTCAAGATGGATACGAAATCGCGGAGTTTGACCGCCAGCCATTTTATAACATTGGTGATCCTGCAATGCGTATCGTGATGAATAAAAAGCCACAGGAAATCGACACAGAGCGCCGTTCTCTCACAGAGGCAGCAGAAGCAGCTTTAATGGCCTCCCTTGAGGCTCAAGCGGAAGAACTATACCTACAGATGGTTGCAGAGGAAGAACGCCGTAAACGTGCAGCAGAAGCCGCTAAAGCAGCAGCAGAAGCCGAGGCTCTCACCTTCTCTGGTCGCCTACGTGCATCCCTCGTGAAAGGCTCCCATGTTTGAATCTTATGCGCAGAAGCGCAACCCGGCAAAACTCGCCCAGAGGAGCGCCAGCGCCTACCGCCAAATGATGACCGCCGAACAGGGTGGGAAAGATTTCATAACAGGCTCACCACTGACAGATCCGGTGATTGACCATGATCACAGAACGGGGCATTGCCGCCTGATCCTGAACCGTGTGACGAATGCCATAGAAGGTGATTTCAATCGCATTTTGTCTCGTGTTGCTTATCGTGAAGATTTCACTCCGCTTTTGTGGGAAGTTTATTTTGGCTTTCACGATACCTTGTACGATGAATTATACGATGCCGCGCTTGAACGCCGGCATGGTTATTTAAAAGAACAACTCTTCAGATTTATCTTAAAACAGTTTGCGGTGTATTACGCCGTGCGATTCGACCAACTCAACCATTTGGAGTATTACAGATGACTAAAGAAGCAGAGAAATCATTATCATGGCTTAGAAGCTACTGGAACCACCAGCCACCAGCAGAGATAGGCAAATCTGAGATTCAGCTATTCAGCAAGGAAGTGAATAAACTAACGATTGGGGAGTTTTATCAGTGGCTATTATCCGAAGGTTACATCTTCAAAAACAAGGATGCTAAATAATGTTGAAACTCATTATTGCACGCGATGTGCTGACGTGGATTGATGCAAACAAGGGCGAGGATAGCCGCCCAACATTCATTATAAAAACTTTACGAAATGCTATGAACGAGGGCACGAATGCACCAACCGAACAAAATAGAAAAGCTGATTGACCATCTACAGAAACAGAAATACGCGTTTATTTCCGCTCAAGGTAAAATACTTCTCCACCACATCCCCACCAACACAAATCACTGTCTGGACATTCTCGAAAGGGAATACCATTTATCAACTGGTAGAAAGTGGCGGCGGGATTATTTAAACCTTCTTTGGGATCACATTCCATTCATCAAAGTTTACGATTTCAACCCGGCGAAACCATACGGTATCGATCAGAATGGAACCCTGAATACGTTCAGGCGCTGGCACAGCGACAAGACACCAGCCGCAGATCTCACCTTATGGCATGAGTACCTGGCGAGACTCTTCCCAGACCAGACAGACCGCGCCACAGTGAGCGCATACATGGCGCACATGTTCCAGCACCCAGAACAGCGCCCAAGCTGGCACATCGTGATCCCAAGCGACACCGGAACCGGGAAAGGCTTTTTGTTCAATCAAATTCTTTCGCCGCTCCTGATGCACCAGACCACGCTTTACAGCAACTACAGCACCCTAACCAGCGTCCACAATGACGCGATGGCCCGTACAATCCTGATTCTGTTTGACGACCCGCCGCCAGCTACACGCAGCATGGCAGACCGCTTAAAGTCCATCCAAACAGAACCCATGATCGAGATTAACCGGAAGTACGAACAGCCCCGCAAAGTACCAACATTCACCAGATTTTTCACGTTCAGTAACAGCGAAAGTCCGATAGAAGTAGAAGCCAATGACCGCCGTCATTACTGCACCCACTACATACGCCACAAGGTGAGCAGGGAAGAGACAGCCGAGTTTATCACCCGCCTTGCAGAGTGGCTCGCCGTGGGAGGTCTGGAAGCCATCTACGCTTATTTAATGGCTTACCCCTTGTCAGAGTTCACTCCGTATCGCCCACCGTTCAGCGTGGCGCTTGAGCGCATGAAACAAGCCAGCATTAGCGAAGAGCAGAACGAAGCGGAGATCTTCACCGGAGAAAATCCGGCGTTTGCATTCCAGGCATTCCATGACGCTTGCCCGTCATTCGCACGACCACAGGACGCGAGTCAATGGCTACGTGATAACGGGTACATGAGCGCCAGAGTGAACACCCGCGCCGGGTTAAAATCAGTCTGGTATCGAGCGCCGCAGGACGGCAGCAGCAAGATCCCGGAGAGTGTTCTCTCCTGGTTTGTCGATAAATACTACCCAACCCCGACGAAGTGATCAGGGCTACAGGGCTATGATTTTAGCCCTGCATTTTGAAACCCGCGCCACCACTGGCTTGATCAGGGCTACAAGGCTAACAGGGCTATTTATCAAGTATTCTTAGATCTTTTTCGACTTCACCGTTTTTATAACGGGGAGAGGAGACTCCCACCAGAGTTTCCCGCAAGGCATTAGCCGCCCCATTTCAGCCGCTCGCCGTGACGTTCGTCATGATGTAGCGATCTGCTGAACAAGTATTGAAAAGCAAAACTTTAAATCACTCATACAGCGAATCTGTACTCGCGCCCCATCCGGGCGGCGAGGGTAGCCGCACACATTCCCGCCCAGAAAGTGCCAGCGCACAGCCAGGGCTTCAAAAATAATCACAATTCCCACTTAGGAGGCCATTACATGGCACGACGCAGCAAAGCTGTATACGAAGAATTTTTCCAAAATGGGCGCAAGGCACAGCGCATAGAAGAAGTTGAGCGCCAGCTTATGATCGCAGACCACCAGCACCACCGTCAGCTTGAAGCGGAGGAACGCAGCACGGAAAACATGGAAGACAATTTCCCTCGTGTTATTCCAAACACGCCAATCATCGAGTGGTTGCCGGGATACTACATCCATCGCCTTGAGTGGGAAGCGTACCGCGACGGGTGCAGCGTGATAGACGCGCAAGAACCGCGCCAGACGGTTGACCCGGAGCTAATCTCGTACCAGTGGAATCACTTTGTAGTTAACTCACGCTTTCCGTGGAAGCTGGAAGATCACGCCATCGTTTACACCTTCGTTTAGCGTTTTACTTTTCGAGAGAGTCCCAGCGAACCGCAGAAACTATCCCCCAGTTGCCGTTTGCATTTGGTCGCTTCCATTTCGCAGTCTCCATCTTACGCAGGTAGTCTAAAGCCTCTTCGAAAATTAGAAACCTCTTTAGGTTATCAGCCTCGCCAACGACATAAGACCGATCCCGATTACTCGCAAGCCCCGGATTAAAACAAGTGCCGTCCTTCGCTTACGGAACAATCACAATCTCTGTATTTTCAGTTTGATTAGATGCAAAGAGTTGCCATGCTTCAACCCCAAGCGCACGAGCCAATGTCTCAATAGCATCAAGCGAGGCATTTGACGTCCCTCGTTCAATCCTGCTCATGTAGCTACGAGCAAACCCACAGCGATCTGCAAATGCTTCCTGGCTAAGACCAGAAGCAATGCGAAGCTGTTTAACTCTTTGTCCAAACAAGGCTCTTAGATTCTTTTGCATCTGCTAAAGATGCAAGTTTAGACCTCTAATCAGCCACGCTCTAATCGTGATATTTCGAACTAATGTTGTATGATTTGCTCCTTCCACAGAACACAAACCAGGAACATTATGAAAAAGATTCTTATGGCGGCAGTATTGATTGCGACGGCGACTAACGCTTACGCGTTGAGCCACGGGGATAGAGCCACCCTAAAAGAAGGAACATTTAACTGTAAGAAGCTGACCGATTTTTACGAGATGATCAGTAACATTCAGGACAAAGACCAGCAAGGTATGATTGGTCTCATTACTTCCGGTAAATGCCGTCTCCTAAAAGAATCGATGACAGTTGAGATTCAGAACGTAGACGAAAAGGGTTTTGTTTCCTTCATCACTCCAGGTGGTCACGGTGGCTGGGCTGTTCAACAGTTTTTTGAAGAGTAATCCCCTTCTATCTCTTAATGGCGTGAATCCTCACGCCATCACGCAAGCGTAGCATTTGAGTATACATTAACACTACGTAATGAAAGTGGCCTAAAAGGCGTAGCTTAAATAGTGCTTTACCATTTAAACGCTACATGTAATTATACTACAACTCAAACACTACATAAGGGCTACCCTGATGACCACCAGCCGAGTTTATGCCTATCTCCGTGCCTCCACCAAAGAGCAGGACGCTACCCGCGCCAAAGCAGCATTGGAAAAGTTCGCCGCCGCTCATGATTTGGGTCACGTCACATACTTCACTGAGAACGTGAGCGGAGCCAGCTTACAGCGCCCGGAGCTTATGCGCCTGATAGACATAGCCGCGCCTGCTGACATTCTGTTAGTGGAGCAAGTAGACCGCCTGAGCCGCCTTAACGCTGAGGACTGGGAGACACTAAAAGCCCAGATCGATAATAAAGGCTTGCGAGTGGTGGCTCTCGACCTGCCAACCAGTCACGTTGTGTTAGCCGCAAAGGGCGAGTTTATGCAATCCATGATGAAAGCTATCAACGGCATGATGTTAGAAATGCTGGCAGCAATCGCCCGTAAAGACTACACAGACCGCCGCCGCCGTCAGGCTGAGGGAATCAGCAAGGCAAAAGCTGAGGGCGCTTATAAGGGCCGTCCAGTGAACGATAAGCTACACGAACAGATCCGTGCATTGCATACAGCAGGTAAGACAAAGAGCGAGATCCATCGCCTCACAGGTGCCGCACGAACCACAATCAACAAAGTGCTGGAGACGTAAGCCACTGCCTAACAAGATTCCTTCCGGGGCTTGGTACATCCTGCCAACCCACCACCAGCCCCCTGATATTTGGGCGGGATGGGCGTGAGAAATGGATACGTCACGAAAACGATGCTGAACAGTCCAAGTAACCGTGTAGTGGCTCTTCAACAATCAAGTAGAAAAACTACAGTTACGGCAAAACCAGTAATTATCGTTCATTTCATCACGAGCTGAAAATAGTTTCATGTGTGTTTTGATTTGTTTAACCTCATAACATTGAGGACAAAATGGAATCTGATCGCCTTCCTTCCACCACAAACCATGCTTGAAGGTATAGGTCGATTTATCTTTTAAATCATCTTCAAGTACTTTGATTTTTTGCTCTGCGTCGAACAATAGAGTCTGTATTGCCACGGTTTCGATCTTGGCGTTGGCAAGTTCAACCACCAGGTTCGCCAACTCAAGTTTTAACTTTGCCTTGTCCAGTTCATCGCTGTTATTCGCCAGTTTCTGGGTGATGCTAACAGCTTTATCAAGAATCCCTATAGCCGCCGCCGTGCTTGCTAATACTCCTGCCATACTGGCTATCCTCCTATTATCAAAATACAGACGGAATAATCGCGCTCTTTACTGGCAATGTTTGTCAAACCACTGGCGGATTTTATCAGTGTTGGTACTCTCCTCGTGTTTGGCAACAGCCCACGAAGCAAAGTTATTTTGATACTTCTCGTAAAAACCACCAACGGGGTATTCAATCCCTTTTGCTACAAAAGCCTTAACAAACTTTTGCTCTGCTACTTGCTTCTGACGGTTTGAAAAATCTACAGAATAGCGAGGCGCGTTAACAATGAAATGGCAATAAACCCCACTCAGTATGTCGGTATCATTCAGCATTGGGGGAGTCTGACAAGCCCAAACTTCTTGAATAGCGGATGTACTGCCAGCGGTCGTCTTGTACAGAGTTGCTTCCTTCCCTTTGCTTCTGCAAAAGTCTCCGACAAGTGACATTACGATCTCTGAGTTATCTACATCTCTGTAGCGAGCAGTTACAAGCCATCCCAGGGCTTGATCATAGCTTTCTGAGTAAGTCGGCACATCTAAGTGCTCTCGTGGCTGAGAATACCCATTACAACCAGCGCAAACGGCACAAAAGAAAAGAGATAATCCCTTAATACGCATGATCCACCGCCAATAGTTTGTTTTTCAAGCTATCTTAGCGGTCAGATTGTTCCTGGACAAGGGGGCGTTAATGCCTGCTTTCTGGAACCACATCAACCCTCAATGCCCCTTCGTTCAAGTATTCAACCGACAAACAGAATGATAGATTAACCAGTGTAAAATTCTTAGGAAGGGCAGGAATGGCCACGATCACCAAAATCTACGAGAAGATAGCTCAGAAACTTGATGACATGGTGCGCCGTGGATTCAGCGACATTGAGCTAAAGTATGGGAGCCAGAACGAAATCTACGCTTACGGCGAACGGAAACTATCAGCAGAGGATTTCCGCATTCTCTACCCTGAAAAAGTGAACGACATCCCGCAAGACTTCCCGCCAGATGCCACGGTGATCGTGGAAGACATGGTATTGCTATACAAGCCCCGTAGCGGCCAACTCACCAAAACTGCCTCTGAGACACAGCTTAAGCATCACCAGGCTTTCAATGATTGGTGTCATGCCAACGCTGGCAAAGGTAAAGGCTACACCCAGACAACAAAGAACGCGGTAAACGCGATAAACATTATCGGCGCTCTCATACTGGCTGGGCTTGTCATTTGGGGGCTATCTCACATCCGCTGAAAAATGATCATGGACTAAAGATTCGAAGTATCGCTTGCGACTCGGCTGTTCGGAATGTAACGAACAATGGTCTGCGCCATTATTCCAGAAATGACCAACTGGCTTAACTCCACCGTAGTATCAGGTAGTTTCCAAGTTGCCTTATCTGAATCTGAAAACTCAGGCTTTCCATACTTCTGGGTTAAAAGCTGATTCAACGTACCAAACTGACGGGCAACGATACCTTCATTTTTCTTCTCATTGCTGGCGACATTCGTTTGCACAAGACAATCAGAGCTATCAAACAGGAATGTGACGGTATACAGATCGCTACCAATCGAAACATTATCAATCCTAACCTTCCCAACACTACCTTTAAATTTTTCTGGTGTAATCAGGTGTGCGCCGTTGCCCTGGGCGGTAACAACTTCTGTCGGATTCATGCCCCACTTAGTGTTACCGTATCCGCTACCGCCAGCGAAGGCTAAAAGAGGGGCTAATAAGAAAGCTACGGCTATCAACAACCTTTGCATTTTGATTCCTTTGGAGGAGTACATAGTCGGAATCATCTTAAAAGTTTTGCGATTAAAATCAAGACAATAGAAGCCATAAAGCCCGTTGGTGGTAAAACAACGTGCGGAGCCGTTAGGCGACTTCATCAGGGTTATGTCAGACAGTGAAGTTTATCAGGATGACCATGTACTCGAAGGAACGAGGCCGAACCGCTGGCAGAGCTTGCGTGTGGTGTGCAAGTACCTTGCTCCGCTGCACTTCGCAAGGAGCGTTACCACCATAAAACCTGTTTATTCCCTGCAACGTCATCTCGACGTGTGGCATGTGGGTGCATCGGCAAAAATGCGCTTCACTGTAAGGTTATGAGAATCAATGCCCGGATCAGGCTTTGCCTTCACGTTGTGCTATCGCGGTGTGAGGTTGGAACTGCCGCCGCCGAATAGTTATACTCTCATTTCCATAGTAACTATCCGTGACAACTAACAGTGTACCTTGTGTTGGTAAATCGTCGTTCAATGGTAGAACGAACACGACAACTTATGTTAAGTAAGTTGTTGAAAGCAAAACGAGTTTTATCGAAGTTTTGCCACAAGGGGAGAGATCTGGAGCGGGCGAAGGGAATCGAACCCTCGTATGCAGCTTGGGAAGCTGCCGTTCTACCATTGAACTACACCCGCTTTTTGGGAAGCCCCGGCATTATAACTCTCCGGAGTAAGGTGACAAGGGGAAATTCTGCTAAGTGCTGGTATTTTAAACGGTTGCTAACGCATGGCTTAGCAGGATGGCTTGCTGCCCTGCGGCGGTAAATAGCGCTGCGGATCCAGTGCCGTCGCGCGGTAACGGATCTGGAAATGCAGATTCACCGAATTAGAGCCGCTGCTGCCCATAGTGGCAATTTTCTGCCCTGCACTTACCTTTTGCCCGTTATTTACCAGCGTGGTGTCGTTATGCGCATAGGCGGTGATGTAGTCTTCGCTGTGTTTAATCATCACCAGGTTGCCGTAGCCCCTTAGCTGATTGCCAACGTAAACCACCGTACCTGCTGCGGATGCATAGACCGGTTGCCCACGAGAGCCGGCAATATCAATCCCTTTATTCCCACCATTGCGGCTGGAGAACGGTTCGATGATTTTGCCGCTGGTTGGCCAGCGCCAGCATCTTGACCCTACCGGGGGAGCCGTAACTTTTGCCACGCCTGCGTTGCTGGAGGCCGAAGAACGGGATTTTTTGGTTTTCGCGACGGCTGTTTTACTCTTTGAGGTGCTGCCGCTGCTGCGTTTTACGCGGATTTTTTGCCCGATTTCAAGCGTATAAGGCGCGGATATGCCGTTAAGACGCGCCAGTTCGCCGACGCTTGAGCCCGACATGCGCGAGATGCGATAAAGCGTATCACCCCGTTTAACGGTATAGACCGATCCGCTGTAGCTGCCTGCCTTAGAAGTGCTGGCTTTATTGGATGAGCAAGCGGCAAGTAACAGGCCCAGCAGCAGGACGATGACATTAAGCTTCCACTTACTGACGGTGCTTTCCTTGCGCAAACCAGGCCTCTGAAACAATAACATAAAGAGTTGTTCCTCCCCGAAGGGAGGAACCAGAACGGCTTACTTAACCGGACGCAACGCAGGGAACAGGATAACGTCGCGGATGGTGTGGCTGTTGGTGAACAGCATAACCATGCGATCGATACCGATACCCAGACCGGCCGTTGGCGGCAGGCCGTGCTCCAGCGCCGTCACGTAGTCTTCGTCAAAGAACATCGCTTCGTCGTCGCCTGCATCTTTAGCAGACACCTGGTCAGCAAAGCGCTGCGCCTGGTCTTCCGCATCATTGAGCTCCGAGAAGCCGTTACCAATTTCACGTCCGCCGATAAAGAACTCGAAGCGGTCAGTGATCTCTGGGTTCTCATCGTTACGACGCGCCAGCGGAGAGACTTCTGCCGGGTATTCCGTGATAAAGGTCGGCTGAATCAGATGGCTTTCTGCCACCTCTTCGAAGATCTCGGTCACTACGCGACCCAGGCCCCAGCTCTTCTCAACTTTGATACCGATTGCAGCCGCGATTTCCAGCGCTTTGCCCATATCATCCAGATCCGCAATGTCGGTTTCCGGACGATATTTTTTGATAGCTTCGCGCATGGTGAGTTTTGCGAACGGCTGGTCGAAGTCGAAAATCTCTTCGCCGTATTGCACCTGCGCGGTGCCAAGCACCTCATGCGCGAGCTTACGGAACAGGGATTCGGTCAGTTCAATCAGGTCTTTGTAATCCGCATACGCCATATAGAGTTCCATCATGGTGAACTCTGGGTTGTGACGCGGGGAAATACCTTCGTTACGGAAGTTACGGTTAATTTCGAATACGCGCTCGAAGCCACCCACAACCAGGCGCTTCAGATACAGCTCAGGCGCGATACGCAGGTACATGTCGATATCCAGCGCATTGTGATGGGTGATAAACGGACGCGCGGACGCGCCGCCTGGGATCACCTGCATCATTGGCGTTTCGACTTCCATAAAGCCGCGTTCAACCATGAAGTTACGGATGCCGGACATGATCTGCGAACGCACTTTGAAGGTATTACGGGATTCGTCGTTGGAGATCAGATCCAGGTAACGCTGGCGGTAACGTGCTTCCTGATCCTGCAGGCCGTGGAATTTATCCGGCAGAGGACGTAGGGCTTTGGTCAGCAGGCGCAGCTCGGTACAGTGAACAGACAGCTCGCCGGTTTTAGTTTTAAACAGCTTGCCGCGCGCGCCGAGAATATCGCCGAGATCCCATTTTTTGAACTGCTCGTTGTAGATGCCTTCTGGCAGGTCGTCACGGGCGACATAGAGTTGAATACGGCCGCCAACATCCTGCAACGTCACGAAAGAGGCTTTACCCATGATACGACGCGTCATCATGCGGCCAGCAACGGTCACTTCAATGTTGAGATCTACGAGTTCTTCGTTTTCTTTACCGTCAAAGTCTGCATGCAGAAGGTCAGAGGTATGTTCACGACGGAAGTCGTTCGGGAAAGCGATGCCCTGCTCGCGCAGGCCAGCCAGCTTCTCGCGGCGGGCTTTGAGTTCATTATTAAGATCGACTGCCGCTTCGGTGCCCTGTGCTTGTTGTTCAGACATGTTGGTTCCTCATAACCCTGCTTTCAAACTTGCTTCGATAAATTTGTCCAGATCGCCATCCAGTACCGCCTGCGTGTTGCGGGTTTCAACCCCGGTACGCAAATCTTTGATACGGGAATCATCAAGGACGTAAGAACGAATCTGGCTGCCCCAGCCGATATCCGATTTGTTATCTTCCGCCGCCTGCTTCTCAGCATTTTTCTTCTGCATTTCCAGCTCGTACAGCTTCGCTTTCATCTGCTTCATAGCCTGATCTTTGTTCTTATGCTGCGAACGGTCGTTCTGGCACTGGGTCACGGTGTTGGTCGGAATATGGGTAATACGCACCGCAGATTCTGTACGGTTAACGTGCTGACCGCCCGCGCCTGACGCACGGTAGACGTCGATGCGCAGATCGGCCGGGTTGATTTCGATATCAATATCGTCATCCACTTCCGGATAGATGAAGGCGGAACTAAAGGAGGTATGGCGACGGCCGCCGGAGTCAAATGGACTCTTACGCACCAGACGGTGCACCCCGGTTTCGGTTCGCAGCCAGCCAAAAGCGTATTCGCCCTGGATACGGATAGTCACGGATTTGATGCCCGCCACTTCGCCTTCGGACTCTTCGATGATTTCAGTCTTGAACCCGCGCGCTTCGGCCCAGCGCAGATACATACGCATCAGCATGCTTGCCCAGTCCTGCGCTTCGGTGCCGCCTGAGCCTGCCTGGATATCGATGTAGCAGTCGGCGCTGTCGTACTCGCCTGAGAACATACGACGGAACTCAAGCTGCGCCAGTTTGGCCTCCAGCTGATCCAGCTCAACCACGGCTTCGTTGAAGGTTTCTTCGTCGTCGGCTTCAATGGCCAGCTCCAGCAAACCGGAAACATCGTCCAGCCCCTGGGTCATTTGAT
Source organism: Buttiauxella sp. (assembly GCA_032051265.1). Lineage (GTDB taxonomy): Bacteria > Pseudomonadota > Gammaproteobacteria > Enterobacterales > Enterobacteriaceae > Dryocola. The sequence continues at coordinate 334,475 of DAMBYU010000003.1, read as the reverse complement.
CTAAGGTTTCGACAATCGCTTCCAGTGCGGAACGCTCTTTACCCAGCGCCTGCGCGCGTTCAGGTTCGTTCCACACATCAGGCTGTTCCAGCTCTGCGTTTACTTCTTCCAGGCGCTCTTTCTTGGCATCGTAGTCAAAGATACCCCCTAAGAACGTCGCTGCGCTCGGTGAGATCCTGGATGCGGTTTTTTACCGGGTTAATTTCAAACATGCTTAATTTCTTATGTTGATGTCAGAAGACGGAATGCGATCGTAAACCGGAAAGTTTACCGGAATTACGCTGCACTTTGTAGCACTGGTTGGCGTTAAATCGGCCAGAGATGGTCTATCAAAAGCTGCACTGTTCTGTTGCCGCGAAACTCGTTTACGTCGAGCTTATAAGCCAGTTCCACTTCGCGCACGCTGCTATCTGGCCAGCAGGTGGTATCGATGTTAAACGCGATGCCATCGAGCAGCGGACCGCCGCCCAGTGGTTCCACCATCACTTTAAGGTGACGTTCCCCTACCAGGCGCTGTTGTAACAGACGGAACTTACCGTCGAATAACGGTTCCGGGAACATCTGCCCCCACGGCCCGGCATCGCGCAGCATTTCGGCAACGTCCAGCGTCATCTCCTGCGGCGCAAGCGGCCCATCGGACCAAATTTCGCCTTGCAGCAGCGCAGGATCGAGCCATTCTCCCACCAGATCGCCAAATCGCTGGCTGAACTCCTCGAAGTGCTTTTCTTCAAGCGATAGTCCCGCAGCCATCGCGTGACCGCCGAATTTTAATATCAGGCCGGGGTTCAGCGTATCCAGCCGCTCCAGGGCATCACGCATATGCAGCCCCTGAATTGAGCGGCCGGACCCTTTAAGGGTACCGTCTCCCGCCGGGGCAAAAGCGATAACGGGGCGATGGAAACGTTCTTTAATGCGCGAAGCAAGAATGCCAACCACCCCCTGATGCCATTCGGGATGATACATCGCAAGGCCATAGGGCAGCGCTTCGTTGCTGCGCTCAAGCTTTTCGCACAGGGTCAGCGCTTCAACCTGCATGCCCTGCTCTATCTCTTTGCGCGTCTGATTGAGCGCATCAAGTTCATTAGCGAGCATGCGCGCCTCGCCGATGTTTTCGCTTAGCAGAAGCGCCACGCCAACGGACATATCGTCCAGCCGCCCCGCCGCGTTCAGCCGCGGCCCGAGGGCAAAGCCCAGATCGCTGGCCGCCAGTTTATGCGGCTCACGATTGGCAACCTCGAGCAGCGCCTTAATGCCAGGGCGGCATTTTCCCGCGCGGATACGGCTCAGGCCCTGCCAGGTAAGGATACGGTTATTGGCATCCAGCGGAACCACGTCAGCCACGGTGCCAAGCGCGACGAGATCGAGAAATTCAGCCAGGTTGGGAATTGCCAGCCCCTGCTGCGCAAACCAGTCGCAATCGCGCAAATGCGCACGCAGCGCGAGCATCAGGTAAAACGCAACGCCTACGCCCGCGAGTGATTTGGACGGAAATTCACAGTCAACCAGGTTCGGGTTAATGATGGCTTCCGCCGCCGGAAGCTCCGTGCCGGGCAGGTGATGATCGGTTACGATCACCGGGATCCCCAGCTCATGCGCACGTTCAACGCCGCTGTGGGAAGAAATGCCGTTATCCACCGTCAGGATCAACTGTGCGCCGCGGGCATGGGCCTGATCCACTACTTCCGGGCTTAAACCATAGCCATCCTCGAAGCGGTTCGGCACCAGATAACCCACGTTTACACCGCCGAGGCTACGCAATGCCAGCACGCTTAACGCCGTGCTGGTCGCGCCATCCGCATCGAAATCGCCAACGATGATAATGCGCAGCCCTTCACGAAAAGCGTGGTGCAGGATTTCAACGGCTTTTTCCATGCCGTTGAGCTGCTGCCAGGGCAACATCCCTTTTACGCTGCGCTCCAGGTCTTGTTCACCACGCACTCCGCGGCTGGCATAGAGGCGTTTTAACAGCGGGGGTAAACTCGCCGGTAAGACTGCCGTGTCATCAACGACCCGGCGGCGAAGTTGCGTTTGCTTTTTCACCTGTTATTGACCACTTACTTTGCTCAGCTGCTGGTGCGCATCCAGCATTTGTTTCATCTCTTTTGGCCCCTGATAACCAGGAATTACCGTTCCGTTGCTCAGCACAATAGCTGGCGTGCCCTGCACACCGTACTGCACGCCGAGGTTGTAATGCTTAGCGATGTTGGTTGCACAGCTCGCAGCAGGCACCGCATCGCCGTTCATTGCGGCATCAAACGCTTTATTGCGGTCTTTTGCACACCAGATGGATTTCATGTCGCTTTCGGCCTGGCTTTGCAGCCCCTGACGTGGGAAGGCGAGGTAACGCACGGTAATGCCCAGCGCGTTATAGTCTTTCATCTCTTCATGCAGCTTGTGGCAATAACCGCAGGTGATGTCGGTAAAGACGGTAATAACATGTTTTTCCTGCGGCGCCTTATAAACGATCATCTCTTTTTCAAGGGCGTTCAGTTTGCCTGACAGCAGTTGATTGGTGACGTTTACCGGCTGCGCGCCGCTGACATCATAAAGCGGGCCCTGAATAATATGCTTGCCGTCTTCCGTCACGTACAGCACGCCGCTGTCGGTCAATACGGTTTTCATTCCGGCAACGGGAGCGGCCTGAATATCTGCGCTCTGCACGCCCAGCTTCGCCAGCGACTGTTTAATTGCCGCATCGTCAGCGTGAGCAAAACCGGAGACAGACGCCGCCAACAGCGAGAGCAGCAAAAGACCTTTTTTCATCATGATTCCTTTATCCTGGCACTCACGCCCGCGGGTGGTGCTGTTGATGTAGCTGACGTAAACGTTCGGTCGCTACATGTGTATAAATTTGTGTAGTGGACAAATCGCTGTGTCCAAGAAGCATCTGTACGACACGTAAATCCGCACCGTGGTTCAGCAAATGCGTGGCAAATGCGTGGCGCAGGACGTGCGGAGAAAGCTTTTCGCTATCAATTCCAGCAGTTACCGCGTAGTGCTTGATGCGGTGCCAGAACGTTTGCCTGGTCATCTGCTGCGCCCGCTGGCTGGGAAACAGTACGTCGATAGATTGCCCGTTTAACAGCCACGGACGACCGTGTTCAAGGTAGTTTTCCAGCCAGTAGACCGCCTCTTCGCCCAGCGGCACCAGACGTTCTTTATTCCCTTTACCAATAACCCGCACCACGCCCTGACGCAGGCTGATATCGCTCATCGATAAGCCCACCAGCTCAGACACGCGCAGGCCGGTAGCATACAATAATTCCAGCATCGCTTTATCGCGTAACTCGATAGGCTGATCGAGGCACGGGGCCTGGAGCAGACGTTCAACCTGTGCTTCGCTGAGATCTTTCGGTAAGCGCTGCGGTAATTTAGGTGATGAAAGCAAAGCGCTCGGATCGTCATCGCGTGCTTTTTCACGGTAGAGATACTGAAACAGACGACGAATAGCGCTTAACATGCGTGCGGAACTCGTGGCTTTATAGCCTCCCTCCAGACGTTCGGCAAACAGGGACTGGAGATCGCCCGCCTGCACCGTCAACAGCGTTAAACCATGACGTTCTAACCATTCCGCCACCATTTTCAAATCGCGGCGATACGAAGTTAGCGTGTTCTCAGCCAGATTTTTTTCGAGCCAAAGCGCATCCAGAAATTGTTCAATACGGGCCAGATCCTGTTCCACTGGTGCCTCACTTAAGCCTGAGTTACGTCCATTATGCATGATGCGTAATGGGATCTGGTACACTTGCCAGCCTGCACGTTATTAAATGAGTTGTTATCGCTATGAACATTGGCCTTTTTTATGGCTCCAGCACCTGCTACACCGAAATGGCTGCCGAAAAGATTCGTGACATCATCGGCCCGGAGCTGGTGACGCTGCATAACTTAAAAGATGACTCCCCCGCGCAAATGGAACAGTACGATGTGCTGATCCTCGGCATCCCGACATGGGATTTCGGCGAGCTGCAGGAAGACTGGGAAGCCGTCTGGGCGCAGTTAGATAACCTGAATCTGGCAGGCAAACCTGTCGCCCTGTACGGGATGGGCGACCAGCTAGGCTATGGCGAATGGTTCCTCGACGCGCTGGGTATGCTGCACGATAAACTGGCTCCCCGCGGCGCGCAGTTCATCGGTTACTGGCCAACCGAAGGCTATGAATTTACAAGCCCTAAACCTGTTATCGCCGATGGGCAATTGTTTGTTGGCCTCGCGCTGGATGAAACTAACCAGTACGATCTGAGCGATGAACGCATTCAGAGCTGGTGTGAGCAAATTCTGGGTGAAATGGCTGACAGGTTCGCCTGACGGATACCTAAGCCTGGCCGCTGCCGCTCGCCTGCTGTTGCAAAATCAGGCGGCGTAAATCCCGCCACTCACCGCTATCCATGCTGTCGGCTGCCAGCCACAAATGCTGGCAGCGGGTTTTGCGCGACTGGCGGATCCGCAGCATCATGCCGCTGCGCAACATCCACGGCGTGCCGACAATTTCCCACTCTTTATCCTGCCATTTCAGATGATAATTGGTCAGCAGTTTGATCTCGCCCTGTGTCGCATGAATCCGACGCTGGCTGCGAACGCTGTCAAAAACCACCAGAGAAAGTAACAGCATCCAGATAAGCGTATAGCTCATCGGCCACGGCAGAAGCAGCACAACCAGCGCCAGCAGCCCGTGGGCAAACAGGGATAACCACTGCGCCCGCCAGGAAACACGAAGATCAGATTGCCACAGGACCACGTTCTCTATTCCGTGTTTGGATAAGCTTCACCATACGCTGCAACGCTGAGTCTGCCGGTTCGCCATGATTCATCAACCAGTTGAAAAGGTCAGGATCGTCACATTCCAGAAGACGGATAAATAGCTGCTTATCCTCGTCGCTTAACGTCTCATATTCATACTCAAAGAACGGCATAATCGAAATATCCAGCTCGCGCATTCCGCGGCGACATGCCCAATGAATGCGGGCTTTGTTATTGATATCCATCTGCTCTTTCCTGCTTAGACTTACGTGTAAGATGCGAGTGATAGTGTAACGTGTTTTCGTCATGCGTATTACCTGAATGTTGCCGTCTGCGTACTTTCTCTGCAGAAATAACCGCAACAGGTTATCGTTACATTTACACTTAAAGCCTGCCCGAAACGGCACAATTGGCGCCATCAAACCGCTTGCATTAACGAGCGGCTCTTTTACCATTAACCTCAAACATCTGTTGATTAACCCAGGAAAAATTATGGCTTTCAACCCGTTTCCTCCCCGTCAGCCCACAGCCGCGGCCCGCCTGCCGCTGACGCTGATGACCCTTGATGACTGGGCGCTCGTGAACGTGACTGGCGCAGATGCTGAAAAGTACCTGCAGGGACAAGTCACCGCCGATGTAGCAAAACTGGGCGCCAGCCAGCATCTGCTTTGTGCCCATTGCGACGCCAAAGGCAAGATGTGGAGCAACCTGCGTCTGTTCCATCGCGGTGAAGGCTTTGCCTTTATTGAACGCCGCAACCTCCATGAAGCACAGCTGACGGAACTGAAAAAATACGCCGTGTTCTCAAAGGTGACGATGACGCCAGACAACGAAAGCATCCTGCTGGGACTTGCGGGTTTCCAGGCTCGCGCAGCGCTGGCGAATCTTTTTGCGACCCTGCCGGATGAGGAAAACCCTGTCGTCCAGGATGGCGCCACTACCCTGCTGTGGTTCAATCTGCCTGCCGAACGCTTCATGTTAGTCACAGATGCAGCCACGGCGCAGACGTTGGTCGAAAAACTACGCGGTGAAGCACAGCTTAATGACAGCCAACAGTGGCTGGCGCTGGATATTGAAGGCGGCCTGGCGGTAATTGATAGCGCCAACAGCGCGCAGTTTATTCCGCAGGCGACCAACCTTCAGGCCCTGGGCGGCATTAACTTTAAAAAAGGATGTTATACCGGCCAGGAAATGGTGGCGCGCGCGAAGTTTCGCGGGGCTAATAAACGCGCGCTCTGGTATCTCGCCGGCAGCGCCTCCCGCGTGCCGGAAGCAGGCGAAGACCTTGAGATGAAAATGGGCGATAACTGGCGTCGTACCGGCACCGTGCTTGCCGCAAGCCTGCTGGACGATGGCCGCGTGCTTATCCAGGCCGTCATGAATAACGATCTCGAACCGGACTCCCTCTTCCGCGTACGGGAGGATAACGGCAGCGAACTGGCTATAGAGCCGCTGCCTTATTCACTGGAAGAGAGCTAAAAGCCTGGCTAATGCCCCTGCACTGCGGGGGCATTTAGCATTAGCGAATGTACAAATAGATAGCGAGGAAGTGGCATAAGCTGCCGCCCAGCACGAAGCCATGCCAGATTGCGTGGTTGTAAGGGATACGCTTACAGACGTAGAAAATAACACCCAGCGAGTAAATTACCCCGCCTGCGGCCAGCAGCGTCACGCTGCCCGCGTCCAGCTTCATCGCCAGTTGATAGACCACCGCAAGCGACAGCCAGCCCATCAGCAAATAGGTCACCAGCGACAACATCTTGAAGCGGTGCGCAATAGTCAGCTTGAAAAGAATACCTGCCAGCGCGAGCCCCCAGATAACCACCATCATGCCGTGGGCAAAAGGTGAATCCAGCCCGACGAGCAAGAAGGGGGTATAGGTACCGGCGATAAGCAGGTAGATGGCGCAGTGGTCAAATTTCTTCAGCCAGCGCTTCGCGCGCGGATGCGGAACGGCATGATAAAGCGTGGAGGCGAGGAACAGCAAAATCATGCTGCCGCCGTACAGACTGTAGCTGGTGATTGCTATCGCGCTGGCATTGGCGGCGACCGCCTGAACCAGCAACAGCACCAGTCCGACAATCCCGAACACCAGCCCGATACCGTGGCTGATACTGTTGGCTATTTCCTCTGCCAGTGAATATCCAGGTGCTTTGATTGGTTTGTCAGCCATAAGGCTACTCCAGATGAGGCTTAAGATGAAAAATGCAGCACGGTCAGGATAGCTGAGAATGATTCCAGTAAACACGTGTACGCTAAAATAAATCTGTCAGCGCCGTAAGGCGCGCCTGTACAATTATCCTGTCTGCTTAAAATAGCTGGAGAATTACCATGTCCCCCCACGCTTTTGGCGCGATGAGCGACGTTATTGCCTTTCTGATGGAGATCGACAAGCTCAAGCTTGTTGAACGTCGTACAAAGATTATCGGCCACGATCGTCAGGAAAATTCCGCCGAGCATAGCTGGCATTTTGCCGTTGCGGCGATGAGCCTTGCCCCTTTCGCCCCCGGGGAAGTCAATATTTCTCGGGTGGTACAAATGGCGCTGTTGCATGACATTGTGGAAATCGATGTGGGCGATGTGCTGGTTTATGATTTGGCCGCGCGCGAAGCCATAGCCGAAAAGGAAGCGGTCGCAGCGACACGCCTGTTTGGCTTATTGCCCGAGCCGCAAAGCCGTGAATTTCTCACGCTCTGGCTGGAATACGAAGCAGGGATAAGCGCCGATGCCCGCTTTGCCGGCGCGCTGGATCGTATGCTGCCCATATTGCAGAATCTGCATAATCAGGGGCAAAGCTGGCGCGAAAATAATATCTCTCTTGAGCAGGTATTAACCCGTAATGCACAGGTGGGCGAAAGCTGGCCGGAATTATGGCAACATGTCGCCAGCCATTTATATGATGCGCAGGAAAAAGGCTGGCTGCGCTAAACTCCCTTACCGGCTCACGGCTGAAACTTCAGGAAGAGGTACGATGTTTACTCACGCGGCGATTGCTAATCTCAACGGCCTGGAAATGATGGTCTACAACTATGTCATTAAAAACCGTGACAAAGTGATGTACATGACCATCCGCGAACTGGCCGACGGCGCGGGCGTTTCCACCACTACCGTACTGCGCTTTTGCCGCAAGCTGAACTGTGAAGGTTATTCCGAGTTTCGCGTCCGCTTTAAATTATATCTGGAACAAAACGATGAGCCGTTGGTTAATTTTGGCCCCAGCGAAATAATCAGCTTTTTTAAAAGCACTAATAACCAAGAGTTCGACAATTTAATCGACCTTGCGGTTGATATTATTTATTCCTCGGAAAGAGTGATATTCGTCGGAGCGGGAACCTCCGGTGCTTTAGCAAAATATGGCGCACGCTTCTTTTCGAACGTAGGAAAATTTAGTAACCATATCGACGATCCTTATTTTCCGGTCACCAATGACATGGCAAAAAACGCGCTGGCGATTGTGCTTTCTGTTTCAGGCGAGACGGAGGAGATCCTGCGCTTTGCCAGCCAGTTCAGCCTTCACAACTGTAAGGTGATGTCGATTACCAGCCACGAAAACTCCGCGCTTGCGAAGCTCGCTGACTTTAATATCTCCTGGCATATCCCACTGACGCGGGTAGCTGGCGTCTACGACATTACCACGCAGATCCCCGTTATTTATATTTTAGAAACTATCGGCCGTAAGCTGGCGAAAAAAATGGCGTAAAAAAACAGGCTGTTTTTTATATGTAACAAATCACGGCGCGGGTAATTTGTTATATCGTGACAATTACATTTCGTTTGTTAGACTCCAGAGCAGAGCTTATTAACGTAACGCCAGCGTGTGATGTATCCCACATTATTGTGGCGCTAACAGCGAGATAAAAAATATGAAAAAACTAACCTTACCAAAAGAGTTTTTATGGGGCGGCGCGGTTGCCGCGCATCAGGTAGAAGGCGGCTGGAATAAAGAAGGTAAAGGCCCAAGTATCTGTGACGTGCTGACAGGCGGCGCGCACGGCGTTCCTCGCGAAATCACTCAGGAAGTGATTCCCGGTAAATATTATCCGAACCATGAAGCCATCGACTTCCACGGGCGTTACAAAGAAGATATCAAGCTGTTTGCCGAAATGGGCTTCAGGTGTTTTCGTACCTCCATTGCCTGGACGCGTATCTTCCCGAACGGCGACGAACAGCAGCCAAACGAAGAGGGACTGAAATTCTACGACGACATGTTCGACGAGCTGTTGAAGTACAATATCGAACCGGTCATCACCCTCTCCCACTTCGAAATGCCTCACCATCTGGTGACAGAATATGGCGGCTGGACCAACCGTAAAGTCGTTGATTTCTTTGTTCGCTTTGCTGAAGTGGTGTTCGAACGCTATAAGAGCAAAGTGAAATACTGGATGACCTTTAACGAGATCAATAACCAGCGTAACTGGCGTGCCCCTCTGTTCGGCTACTGCTGCTCCGGCGTGGTTTACACCGAGCACGACAACCCGGAAGAGGTGATGTATCAGGTTCTGCATCACCAGTTTGTGGCAAGCGCCATGGCGGTGAAAATCGGCCACCGCATTAACCCGCAGATGCAAATTGGCTGCATGCTGGCGATGGTGCCGCTCTACCCATTCTCCTGCAAACCGGAAGATGTGATGTATGCTCAGGAATCCATGCGCGAGCGCTATGTCTTTACCGACGTACAACTGCGTGGCTACTACCCGTCTTATGTGCTCAACGAGTGGGAACGCCGCGAGTTCAACATAAAAATGGAAGCGGGCGATGAGCAAATCCTGCGTGAAGGCGTATGTGATTACCTCGGTTTCAGCTACTACATGACCAACGCGGTGAAAGCAGATGGCGGCACGGGCGACGCGCTGTCTGGTTTCCAGGGCAGCGTACCCAACCCGCACGTTAAAGCCTCCGACTGGGGCTGGCAGATTGACCCGGTTGGCCTGCGCTACGCGCTGTGTGAACTGTATGAACGCTACCAGAAGCCGCTGTTTATCGTCGAGAACGGCTTCGGCGCTTACGATAAGGTCGAAGAAGACGGCACCATTAACGACGATTACCGCATCGATTATCTGAAAGCTCATGTGGAAGAGATGATGAAGGCGGTTACTTACGACGGTGTTGACCTGATGGGCTATACCCCGTGGGGCTGTATCGACTGCGTCTCTTTCACCACCGGCCAGTACAGCAAACGCTACGGCTTTATCTATGTAAACAAGCATGACGACGGTACGGGCGATATGTCCCGCTCGCGCAAGAAAAGCTTTAACTGGTACAAAGAAGTCATCGCCAGCAACGGCGAAAATCTTTAAGCAAACGGGCGCTTCGGCGCCCGTTTGCTTTGCCGATAGATAAAACCTATCTGAACGATAGGCTTTCTCACGCTTTCTCTTTGACAAGACGCAACAAACTCCCCTTCGTCATTACCGATGATAAAACCATAATAATGATGTGGTTTACGGATCGCCTTGATTCGCTTTATCTCTGGAAAGGACGACGTTATGAGAACGACAACGAAGCTGCTCGCTGCAGCGGCCTGCGTGGGCGTTGTGGGCTATTTTGGTTTGGTCGGGTATGTACATTACCAGGACAAGAACCGCGCTCCCCTCCCCGCAACGGTCAAAAATCTCCCGCCCCTCAATGCCAGCGTACTCGGCATACTTAATGAAAAAGGGTGTGATTACTGCCATACATCTTCAGCAAAACTCCCCTTTTACGCCAGCTTCCCGCTAGCAAAACAGTTGATGGATTACGATATTCAACTCGGCTATAAATCCTTTAATCTCACGCAGGTTCGTGCAAGCCTGTTCGATAACACCGCCGCGCCACAAAGCGACCTCAATAAAATTGAGTGGGTGATGGAACACCAGACCATGCCGCCTCTGCGTTATACGGCGCTACATTGGGCAGGGCATACGGATGAGCAAGAACGAGGCACGTTGCTGGCATGGATTAAGAAACAGCGTGTTGAGCATTACGCCACGCCAGATATGGCGGAAAATCGACGTAACGAGCCCGTACAGCCTATCCCTCAGTCGCTGCCGGTTCAGGCCGAAAAGGTCGCTTTAGGGATGCGCCTGTACCACGATCCGCGTTTATCTGGCGATAATTCAATGTCCTGTGCGCATTGTCACCAGCTCGGTGCCGGTGGGGTGGACGGGCGCAAAACTTCACAAGGGGTTGGCGGTGCCATTGGCCCTATCAATGCGCCAACCGTCTTCAACTCGGTCTTTAACATTGAACAGTTCTGGGATGGCCGCGCAGCAGATCTTCAGGCTCAGGCCGGTGGCCCACCGCTAAATCCGATCGAAATGGCTTCAAAATCCTGGGATGAAATCACGGACAAACTCAAACAGGACCCGGTTCTGAGCCGCGATTTCACCGCCGTCTATCCCGAGGGATTTTCTGGCGCCTCGATTACGGACGCGATTGCCGAGTTTGAAAAAACACTCATTACGCCTGATGCGCCGTTTGATAAGTACCTGCGTGGCGACGACGCAGCCCTGAGCGCCCAGCAGAAAAAGGGCTACCAGCTGTTTAAAGAAAACAAATGCGCGACCTGCCATGGCGGTATGATCCTTGGTGGCCGTTCGTTTGAACCTCTGGGTCTGAAAAAAGATTTCGGTTTCGGTGAGGTCACTGCGGCAGATATTGGCCGCATGAACGTCACCAACGATGTACGCGATCGCCTGCGGCAGAAAGTGCCTACGCTTCGCAACGTGTCGCTGACGGCCCCATATTTCCACCGAGGGGATATAAAGACCCTGGATGAAGCCGTGAAACAGATGCTGAAGCATCAGGTGGGTACAACGCTACAGCAAAACGAAGTGGATGATATCGTCGCGTTTTTACACACTCTGAACGGAATCTATACGCCTTATTCACCGCAGTAAACTTGCAGATCCGCGGCCTGGATAAACGCCAGCGTTATCCAGTAGTGTTGATTCGGCGGGTAAAGCTCATTCGCTTACCCGCCCTGCAACAAAATCTGGCGCCTCAAACCGGCAAGGCAAAACGGAAGCAGGCCCCGCGCTCCGGTTTCTCAACCAGCGTAATGTCTGTGCCATGCAGTTGCAGCATCTGGCGCACAATCATCAGCCCTAAACCTCCAACGCGCAACCGTGACTGGCTGGCAATCGACGGACGTACGAACAGTCCATCCTTCAGCTCCTGCGGAATGCCAGGTCCGTTATCGCTTACCTGCACAAGCACTTTCGCACCCTCTTTCCACAAACGCACGGCGATAATACCGCCTTCCGGCGCGTGGCGAATGGCGTTGTCGAGAAGGTTGGTCAGCACGCGTTCAATCATCGCCAGATCGGCATCTATTAGCGGTAAATCAGGCTGAATGTCGGCCAGCATCTGCTGCCGACGGGTTTGCACCGCCAGCTCAAATTTCTGAAACACGTCCTGTAAAAGCTCGCCCAGAGAAAAGTGTTCTTTTTGCGGCTTCACCACGCCATATTCCAGGCGCGCCAGCTCAAAGAGTGACTGCGCAAGCGCCCCGACTTTCTGGCTCTGCCCAAGCGCAATCTCCAGATAGCGTTTTTTATCCGCTGCGGAAAGCGTCGCCGACATTACCGATAAACTTTCCAGATAGCCATGCAGGGAGGTTAGCGGCGTACGTAAGTCATGGGAAATATTGGCGATAAACTCGCGGCGCAGCTGATCCTGTTGCGATAAACGATGCCACTGTTCGGCAATACGCCGTGCCATGGTGATAACGCCCTGGCGCAGAAGGCTAATCTCGTCATTACCCTTCTCCTGATGCAGCGGCAGCGCGGCCATCGCCCGCATCTCTTCCATGCTGCCGGTTTCCAGGGCGCGAACCTGATGAGAAAGCTCACGTAGCGGACGGGTTATCCAGCGGAAGGCCAGCCCGCCAACAATCAGCCCCAACAGAGCAACCAGACTGATGGAAAGCAGAACAATTTTCAGCAGCGCTGTAAATTGCGCATCGCTGTTTAGCGCGCTGTAATTCTCGCCCAGCAGAATAACGTACAGATAGCCTTTAACCTGCCCATTCTGGCGCATCGGCGCCACGCTAAAGACTTTCCTGCCATCAAGGCTGCGCGGATCGTCGCCATAAATCGGATACTGATGCGTGCTTAACGCCGTTTGTATCGGCTGTAAATCGACATGCCCGCGCTTCAGGTGCCCAACCGGCGCGCCGTCGCCAACAATATTACCTTGCTTATCCAGAAGATAGACTTCAACGCTGGGGTTTACGGCCATTAGATGATCGAACAGCCTGCGCACTGATTCCTTATTAAGTCCATCCTGTCCGAGTAGCGGATAGCTTTGGTTGATGTGCTGCGCCAGATCGCCAGAAAGCCGTTGAATGACCGCCTGGCTGTACTGCGTGCTGGTACGCACCTGTAACCAGCCCAGCAGCGCGCACGAAGTCAGCAGCAGAAGCGCAAAAATCAGCGTCAGGCGTTGTGAGAGGGTAAGAGTTCGCATGGTTTACTCGCGCGGCTGTGCGGTGAATTTATAGCCTTTTCCCCAGACGGTACGAATAAAATTCGGCTCCGCCGGGTTGTCTTCAATCTTAATTCGCAGACGATTGATATGCGTATTGACCGTGTGTTCGTAGCCTTCGTGTTCATATCCCCACACCTGGTTAAGCAAGTTGAGGCGGGAGAAAACTTTGTCCGGATTTCTGGCAAAGAAATAAAGAAGATCGAACTCGCGTGGCGTGAGTTCAACCGAAAGGTGATTGAGCTGCACATCACGAGCCAGCGGATCGATGGTGAGCGCGCCGAAGGTGAGCGTGCCCGCATCAAGCCGTAAATTCTGGCTCATGGCCTCCTGGCGGCGAAACAGCGCTTTGACACGCGCCACCAGTTCCAGCATGGAGAAGGGCTTAGCAAGATAGTCATCCGCGCCAAGCTCAAGGCCGAGCACCCTATGCGTTTCGCTGGAGCGGGCGCTGATCATAATGATGGGGGTATAGCGCGTCATGGTTCTGGCGTAGCGGCAGATCTCCAGACCATCTACGCCGGGCAGCATCAGATCGAGGATTAACGCATCCCAGCCGCCCTGCCTGAGTTTTTCCATCCCCGCATTGCCATCGGCGGCATGCGTGATATCAAAGCCCTCTTCCCGCAGATGCAATTGCAAAAGCTCAGCAATATTTTCATCGTCTTCAACTATTAATAGCTTTTTCGCCTGATTCATTTGCCCGCTCCTGCGCATGCCATGTTGGAAGTCTACACAACAAGCGTGCTGGAAGTTGTCACATTTTATTTAAGTTTGCGTGAGGCATTGGGGAATAAATTTAGTCAATACTGCTTTCATCGAATCAGCAGGGGCTGCGCAATGAACAAGCCAACATTAGAGATTCGCCCCGCCGTTATCCACCCGATCTGGTTACGGCTGTGCCACTGGTTAAATGCCCTGGCGATGCTGATTATGATCGCCAGCGGCTGGCGAATTTATAACGCATCTCCGTTGTTTAATTTCAAATTTATTAATGAATTAACCCTGGAAGGCTGGTTAGGCGGAGCGCTGCAGTGGCAACGATCTGGCCCCGGTTTATCCTGAATCCATGATGACAAAGCCGTTTCCGTTTAATGCTTTTTATAGCGAAGACGAAGCGCCTGATATAAACGGTGATGATTACCGTCTCGAAATAGCCGGTTTAGTTGCGGATAAACGTCCCTGGACGCTGCCGTAGCTACATCAAATGGCGCAGGTCAGCCAGGTGACCCGCCATATCTGTGTTGAAGGGTGGAGCGCTATCGGTAAATGGGGCGGCGTGCCCTTTTCGCTATTTCTGAAAGGGATTGGTGCCGATCTGAATGCAAAATATGTCAGTTTTAAATGCGCTGACGATTATTACACAAGTATTGATATGGCAACTGCGCTGCACCCGCAAACGATTATCGCATTAACTTACGACGGGCAAATTTTGCCGCGTAAATATGGCTACCCGATGAAACTGAGGATGCCTTCAAAATTAGGTTACAAGAACCCGAAACATATCCAGGTGATTGAAGTTACCAATCGCTACCCCGGCGGATACTGGGAAGACCAGGGATATAACTGGTTTGGTGGTAGTTAACTTACCCTTACCCTCACGCAATAAATAAGGAATTAAGCTATGAAAAAATTATATGCCATGATGATCTGTTCCGCTCTGACCCTTGGCGTTGCTGGCGCTAATGCGGCAGATAATATGAGTAAGGACAATATGTCAAAAGATAATATGGGCATGTCTCATGACTGCAGCAAAGACAGCATGAAGAAGGAGTGCATGGCTAAAGACGGGATGAGTAAAGACGCTATGTCTAAAGATGGTATGCATAAAGACAACATGAACAAAGATTCAATGTCTAAAGATAATATGTCGAAAGACGAAATGAAAAAGAACTAGCATTAGCAGTCTGGATAACGCGCCAAAGGCTCCTACCTTGTTATCCAGACTGCTTCTCTACTTCCCACCAGCCAAATCGAGAAAGCTGCCGGTAACATAAGAGGCTTTTGGGCTAAGCAACCAGGTAATGGCCTCGGCTACTTCTTCCGGCTGCCCGCCACGCTGCATCGGCAGGGAAAACTTCACGCGGTCAACCCTCCCGGCTTCGCCGCCCGAGGCGTGCATGTCCGTATAAATAAATCCAGGGCGCACGCCGTTAACGCGAATACCCTGCGCCGCGACCTCCAGCGAAAGTCCGGTAGTCAGCGTATCTATCGCCCCTTTTGAAGCGGCATAATCGACATATTCACCCGGCGAGCCCAGACGTGCCGCAGCGGAAGAAACGTTAACAATCGAACCGCCTTCCCCGCCGTGGCGATAAGCCATGCGCTTGACCGCTTCACGGCAGCAAAGAAAGTAGCCCGTAACGTTAGTGGCCAGCACGCGGTTGATGCGATCTGCCGTCAGGTTTTCGATGGTGGATTGCTGAAAGAGAATACCCGCGTTATTGACCAGGGCGGTGAGCGGGCCAAACGCATTATCAATTTCAGCAAACATCGCCATCACCTGCAGCTCATCGGCGATATCCGCTTTGATAGCCATCGCTTCGCCGTCCGCATCTCGAATAGTGTTTACTACTTCATCTGCGGCCTGCTTGTTGCGCTGATAGTTAATAACGACCTTATAGCCGGACTGTGCCAGCAGGATGGCGGTTGCTCTGCCGATGCCGCGGCTGCCGCCGGTGACGAGTGCTATCTGCATGTTTCCTCCTGATCTCTTGATAAAAAAGGGCACCAGCGTGCCCTTTTTATCAGGAGATAATATTACTGATATTCGCTCATCGGCACGCAGGAGCAGAACAGGTTACGGTCACCATACACATCGTCCAGACGCTTAACGGTCGGCCAGTATTTGTTGCCGTGACCTGTCGGGAAGACGGCCAGTTCGCGAGTGTATGGATGCGTCCACTCAGAGACAATTTCATCCTGAGTATGCGGCGCATTCACCAGCGGGTTGTCTTCCAGCGGCCATTCCCCGCGCGCTACGCGGTCGATTTCGGTACGGATAGTTAACATCGCATCGATAAAGCGGTCCAGCTCCAGCTTGCTTTCAGATTCCGTTGGCTCAACCATCAGCGTACCCGCAACCGGGAAGGACATGGTTGGCGCATGGAACCCAAAGTCAATCAGGCGCTTAGCAATATCCAGCTCGCTGATGCCGGTCTCTTCTTTCAGTGGGCGAATATCGAGAATGCATTCGTGCGCCACGCGGCCATTCGCGCCGGTATAGAGCACCGGGAAGGCGGACTGCAGGCGGCTGGCAATGTAGTTCGCGTTCAGAATCGCTATCTGGCTTGCTTTCTTCAGGCCTTCCGCGCCCATCATGCGGATATACATCCAGCTGATTGGCAGAATAGAGGCGCTGCCGAACGGCGCCGCAGAAACCGCGCCCTGCTGGGTCAGCATCTCTTCAATTTGCACCACGCTGTGGCCCGGCACAAACGGCGCCAGATGCGCTTTCACGCCGATTGGCCCCATACCCGGGCCGCCGCCGCCGTGTGGAATGCAGAAGGTTTTGTGCAGGTTGAGGTGCGAAACGTCCGCGCCGATATAACCCGGTGAAGTAATGCCAACCTGGGCGTTCATGTTCGCGCCGTCCAGATAAACCTGGCCGCCGTACTGGTGAACAATCTGGCAAACTTCGCGGATGGTTTCTTCATAAACGCCGTGGGTGGACGGGTAAGTCACCATGATGCAGGAAAGCGCAGCGCCCGCCTGCCCTGCTTTCGCACGCAGATCCTGAAGATCGATATTGCCCTGCTTGTCGCACGCGACAACGACCACTTCCATGCCCGCCATTTGTGCGGAAGCCGGATTTGTACCGTGGGCGGAGCTGGGGATCAGGCAGATATTACGGCCCGCTTCATTACGGCTTTCGTGATAGCGGCGAATCGCCAGCAGACCGGCATACTCACCCTGCGCACCAGAGTTTGGCTGCATACAAAGCGCGTCGTAACCGGTCAGTTTCACCAGCCAGTCGGACAGCTGGGAAATCATCTGGTGGTAGCCTTCCGCCTGGTTTGCCGGGCAGAACGGATGCAGTTCGGCAAATTCCGGCCAGGTAATTGGGATCATTTCCGCCGCGGCGTTCAGCTTCATGGTGCAGGAACCGAGCGGGATCATCGCCTGGTTGAGCGCCAGATCTTTACGCTCCAGAGAGTGCATGTAGCGCATCATCTCGGTTTCGCTGTGGTAGCGGTTGAATACCGGGTGAGTCAGAATTTCGTCTTCGCGCAGCATTGCCACCGGGATGGACAGGCTGTCGCCAGCAACGTCCCGATCCAGCTTGTCGATCTCCAGGCCGTGGTTATCGCCCAGCAGCACGCTGAACAGCGCCTGCACGTCTTCGCGAGTAGTCGCTTCGTCAAGCGTAATACCTACCGCGCCCAGAATGTCGCTGCGCAGGTTGATTTCGTTTGCTTCCGCACGCGCCAGAACGGCGGCTTTATCGGCCACTTCCACACACAGCGTGTCGAACCAGTGTTTGTGGCGCAGGACCAGGCCATTCTTTTGCAGGCCAGCGGCAAGAATATCGGTCAGGCGATGAATGCGGCCTGCAATACGCTTCAGACCAGCCGGGCCGTGGAAAACCGCGTACAGGCTGGCAATGTTGGCCAGCAGCACCTGTGAAGTACAGATGTTGGAGTTCGCTTTCTCGCGGCGAATATGCTGCTCACGAGTCTGCATTGCCATACGCAGCGCGGTGCGGCCAGAAGCATCGCGAGAAACGCCGATAATACGGCCTGGCATGGAGCGTTTAAATTCGTCACGCGCGGCGAAGAATGCCGCATGCGGGCCGCCGTAGCCCATCGGCACGCCAAAGCGCTGTGCGGAGCCGAAGACGATGTCTGCGCCTTGTTTACCAGGCGCGGTCAGCAGCACCAGCGACATAAAGTCAGCGGCGACGCTTACCACAACTTTGCGCTGTTTTAACTCTTCGATAAGCGCGCTGTAATCGTGCACTTCACCCGTGGTGCCAACCTGTTGCAGCAGCACGCCGAATACGTCCTGATGATCCAGCACTTTTGCTGCGTCATCGACAATCACGTCAAAACCAAAAGTTTCCGCACGGGTACGCACTACGTCCAGCGTCTGCGGATGGATGTCAGCCGCCACGAAGAAACGGTTGGCGTTTTTTAGTTTGCTGACGCGCCTGGCCATCGCCATTGCTTCAGCGGCAGCGGTTGCTTCGTCAAGCAGTGAAGCGGAGGCGATATCCAGACCGGTCAGATCCAGCGTCACCTGCTGGAAGTTCAGCAGCGCTTCGAGACGGCCCTGAGAAACTTCCGGCTGATAAGGCGTGTACGCGGTATACCAGCCTGGGTTTTCTAACATGTTACGCAGGATCACCGGCGGGGTCTGCACCGCGGTGTAACCCATCCCAATGTAGGTTTTGAAGCATTTATTGCGGCTGGCAATGGTCTTTAATTCAGCCAGTGCGGCAAATTCTGTTGCCGCTTCGCCCACCTGCGGCGGCTGTGCGAGCTGGATATCAGCCGGAACAATCGTGGAGATCAGTTCATTTAAAGAACCTGCCCCCACGGCCTCCAGCATTTCATGCTGCTGCTGGACGGAGGGGCCAATGTGGCGGTCGATAAACGCTTCGTGGTTCTCAAGGCTACGTAAGGACTGGGTCATGAGCGGTGATTCCTGAAAACATGCAGAACTTTAGCGGTGGATGGCGCGACGCTTATCCACCCTACAGAACAAATCTCGGTGAACATCGTAGGGCGGGTAAGCAGAGCCTCACCCGCCAGATACTGTATTACTCGTTTTCTAACAGGGCTTCATACGCGGCGGCGTCCAGCAGAGCGTCTAACTCAGACTCGTCGCTGGCTTTAATTTTGAAGATCCAGCCGCCGGTATACGGCTCGCTGTTGACCAGCTCCGGCGTACCTTCCAGCTCGTTGTTTACGGCAATGATTTCACCGCTGACTGGAGCATAGATATCGGATGCGGCTTTCACGGATTCCGCAACGGCGCAGTCGTCGCCGGCGCTGACGGTAGCACCCACTTCGGGAAGATCCACGAACACCATATCGCCCAGCAACTCTTGCGCGTGCTCGGTGATGCCTACGGTCCAGGAGCCGTCCGCTTCTTTACGCAGCCATTCATGTTCTTTGCTGTATTTCAGTTCATTAGGCACATTGCTCATCGTTCTTTCCCTCTATCAAAATTTACTGTGCGACGGGCTTACCGGCGCGAACAAAAACAGGTTTAGTGACTTTTACCGGCATTTCGCGGTTGCGGATCTGGACGATGGCGGTATCGCCGATGCCTGCCGGTACGCGCGCCAGAGCAATGCTGTAGCCAAGCGTTGGCGAGAAGGTGCCGCTGGTGATAATCCCTTCGCAGACGTTGCCGGATTCGTCGGTGAAACGAACGGGCAGCTCATTACGTAATACGCCTTTCTCAGTCATGATCAAGCCGACCAGCTTCTCGGTGCCTTTTGCGCGCTGTGCTTCAAGCGCTTCGCGGCCGATAAAATCGCGGTCGGCAGGTTCCCAGGCCACGGTCCAGCCCATGTTTGCCGCCAGCGGAGAAACGCCTTCGTCCATTTCCTGGCCGTAGAGATTCATGCCCGCTTCCAGGCGCAGAGTGTCACGTGCGCCGAGGCCGCAAGGCTTAACGCCCGCCTCAACAAGATGCGCCCAGAACTCTGCGGCCTTCTCGTTTGGCATGGCAATCTCGTAGCCCGCTTCGCCGGTATAGCCGGTGGTGGCGATAAACAGATCTCCCGCCTGCACGCCAAAGAATGGCTTCATGCCTGCTACCGCGTTGCGCTGCTCTTCGGTAAAGAGTTTGGCTGCTTTTACCTGGGCATTAGGGCCCTGCACGGCAATCAGAGCCAGATCGTCCCGCACGGTCAATTCAACGGCGAACGGCTCCGCGTGCTGGCTGATCCACGCAAGGTCTTTTTCGCGGGTGGCGGAGTTCACCACCAGGCGGAAATAGTCTTCCGTAAAGAAATAGATAATCAGATCGTCGATAACACCGCCGGACGCATTCAGCATGCCGGTATAAAGGGCTTTGCCCGGCTGGGTCAGTTTGGCAACGTCATTGGCGACCAGGTGGCGCAGAAATTCACGGGTGCGGCTGCCGTGTAAATCGACAATGGTCATGTGGGAAACATCGAACATGCCCGCATCGGTACGTACCGCGTGGTGTTCGTCAATCTGCGAGCCGTAGTGCAGCGGCATCATCCAGCCATGGAAATCGACCATGCGCGCGCCGCAGATAGTATGTTGTTCAAACAAAGGGGTCTGTTGAGCCATCTTTTCCTCTTTAACCGACTGGTTACCAGCGTTTTTACGCTTTGCTTTCCGTCAGACGAAACCCGGCATCGCTACCGTTCGCGATAGCGACGCAAACGTTACCTTTGCGCTGAACTTACCACCGAAAGGAGACGTAAACCATAAGGGAAGAACGGTCATTACATTAGCTTATGACCAAAATGGGCGATGCAGCGTGCAGATTATTCGTCTACAAAAATGCGAGGAAGCACGCAGAAACCGGAAGTGTTAAAGGCAGAAGTTAGAGCTAGCTAACATTTACGACCATTTCAGAAACAATTTCACTGCATCTCTAAAAACAGCACGTTAAAAAAAGTAATCCGAAAATAGCGCTGAGATTAGAATATTTCAAATGAGGCAGAAGCTTCCCTTCCCGGCTGGCGGAAAGGGAAATGTGACGGAGTTAACGTTATGGGTTAACGTAGCCAGGAAGGGAGATCCTGCAGGCCCATCGCCTGACGGATCAATTTCTGTTTCACGCCGGGTACGCTGTCCGCAAGCTTAAGGCCGATATCGCGCAGCAATTTTTTCGCCGGATTGCTGCCTGCGAATAAATCGCGGAAGCCCTGCATGCTCGCCAGCATCATTGCCGCGCTATGCTTACGGCTACGCTCGTAGCGACGCAGATATAAATATTGCCCGATATCTTTGCCCTGGCGATGCAGACGACGTACTTCATCAATCAACCCGGCGGCATCCATAAAGCCAAGATTAACGCCCTGCCCGGCCAGCGGATGGATAGTATGCGCCGCATCCCCCACCAGCGCGAGGCGATGGGCGGCGAAATTACGCGCGTAGCGGCCCGTTAGCGGGAAGACCTGACGCTCGCTTTCAAGGTTGCATAGCCCCAGATGCATATCAAAGGCCACGGAAAGCGCCTGATTAAACTCTTCGGGCGTGGCATTTTGCATACGCTCCGCTTCCAGCTGCGGCAGCGACCAGACAATCGAGCACAGATGCGGATCGGAAAGCGGCAGGAAAGCCAGGATGCCTTCGCCGTGGAAAACCTGCCGTGCCACGGCCTGATGCGGCTGTGCAGTACGAATGGTGGCGACAAGCGCATGCTGGCGATAATCCCAGAACGTAAGCGGGATATCGGCCTGCTTTCGCAGCCAGGAGTTTGCGCCGTCGGCCCCTACGACCAGACGGGCTGTCAGCATTGCGCCATCTTTTAGCGTGATAAACGCTTCGTTTTCTCCCCAGGCTACCTGTTGCAGTTCAGCGGGCGCCATAAGCGTAATATCCCCACTCTGCTCCGCCCGCTGCCAGAGCGCGTGATGAATCACCCTATTTTCGATGATGTGTCCCAGATGGCTGAAACCATAGGTTTTGTCATCGAAGGTAATTCGCCCGAAGCTGTCCCGATCCCAGACTTCCATGCCGTGATAGACGCTGGCGCGCCGGGCGATGATAGCTGGCCAGACGCCAAGATGAGCCAGCAGTTTTTCGCTGGCAGCGTTTATGGCCGAAACCCGCAGTGCCGGAGGAGCATCAGGAGCCGGTGGCTGCGGAGGCTGACTCTCAAGCACAGCCACGCGAAGACCGCTCCCCTGCAGGCCGCAGGCGACCGCCAGGCCTACCATGCCGCCACCAACAATCGCCACATCAACGCTTTGCAAATTGACTCTCCTTTAACGCGCAACCCAACCAAGGGTGCGCTGTGCCAGCACATCGCGTGCCGGAGTAAAATGTTCCATCGCCATCAGACCAAGATTACGCCCTGCCACCAGCGGTGCCCAACGATTGGCAAACAGATGCACCAGTCCATCTGTTACGCCGATGGTGGCGCTTTTATCTGCTGCCCGACGTTGTTGATATTCTGCCAGCACCGGATAACTGCCCGGATCCTGCTGCGCCTGCCAGGCTGCCGTCAGCGATTCCGCAAGCGATATGACGTCGCGCAAACCGAGGTTAAAGCCCTGCCCGGCTATCGGATGCAGGGTTTGCGCCGCATTACCAACGAGCGCCACGCGATGCGACACCGACTGTGAAGCGGTAGTCAGCGCCAGCGGGTAGATATTACGGGCGCCTGCATGGGTGATTCGACCAAGACGCCAGCCAAAAGCACGCTGCAATTCGTTGCAGAATCGCTCATCGTCCCAGCTTTTTACTTCTTCCAGCGCATCCTGCGGATGGCACCAGACCAGCGAACTGCGTCCGCCGGACATTGGCAACATCGCCAGCGGGCCATACGGCGTGAAGCGCTCGAACGCCCGGCCATTGTGCGGCAGCGCGGTAGTGACATTCGCAATAGCGGCGATCTGCCGGTAATCCTCTCGCTGCCAGGTAATAGCACACTGTGCCGCAAGCCCGGAGCGTGAACCGTCCGCCGCGATCAGCAGCTTGCCTTCCAGCACCGTACCGTTATCAAGCGCAACGCTAACGCGATGCGCTTCACGGGTGAAAGAGGCTACGCGCTGCGGGCAATGTAACGTGACGCCGGGCGCCTTACGCAGTAGCGCAAACAGCCGCTGACCAACATCATGCAGTTCAACCACCTGCCCCAATGCGCTTATCTGATAATCTTCCGCCTGGAGAGTAACGAAACCGGCATGGCCTCGATCGCTCACATGCACGGAAGTAATAGCTGTTGCACAAGACGAAATCGCAGGCCAGACGCCGATGTTAGTCAATTGCTGGCAGGTGCCCTGCGCCAGCGCAATCGCACGAGCGTCAAAGCCGGGATGTGCAGTCGTTTCGGGGGCAGTCGCTTCTACCAGATGTACCGGCAGCTTGCCGCCCGTCATGTGCGAGATGGCCAGCGCAAGCGTGGCGCCGTTCATGCCGCCGCCGACAATTATCACGCTCATAGCTGACGCGCCGCTGTCATTAAGGCTTCGATCTCATCGGCAGATTTCACCACGCTCGCCGTCAGATTTTCATTACCTTCGGCGGTGATCGCTATATCGTCTTCGATACGAATGCCGATGCCCCGATATTGCGCAGGGACATCCGCATCCGGTGCGATGTACAAACCCGGTTCAACGGTGAGAACCATGCCCGGCTCAAGCACCCGGGAACGATCCGGTCCATACGCGCCGACATCGTGTACATCCAGCCCCAGCCAGTGGCTCAGGCCATGCATGAAGAATGGGCGATGCGCGTTATCGGCGATCAGTTGATCAACATCGCCACTGAGAATGCCAAGTTTCACCAGCCCGCTAACCATAATACGGATAACCTCGCCGGTGACCTCCTGCATTGAGGTACCCGGACGATAAAGCTTCAGCGCGGTTTCCAGAGATTCGAGAACGATGTCGTAAATCGCCCGCTGCGGCGCGGTAAATTTGCCGTTCACCGGGAAAGTGCGGGTAATGTCGCCTGCATAACCTTTGTATTCGCAACCTGCGTCAATCAATACCAGATCGCCATCGCGCATTGCGCTTTCGTTTTCAGTGTAATGCAGGATGCAGCCATTTTCACCGCTGCCAACGATAGTGTTGTAGGATGGGAAGCGCGCGCCGTGGCGGTTAAACTCGTGCAGGATTTCGCCCTCAAGCTGGTATTCGAACATACCCGGGCGGCATTTCTCCATTGCACGAGTGTGGGCCAGGGCGGTGATTTCTCCTGCCCGGCGCAGCACGGCAATCTCTTCTTCGGATTTAAAAAGGCGCAGCTCATGCATCCACGGGCGCCAGTCGGTGAGCGTTGCCGGAGCAGAGAGATTCTGGCGAGAACCGCGGCGCAGTTTATCCAACGCGGCAAAGACGATGGTATCTGCATAATCGTATTCGCCCTGAGCGTGATAGACGACATCCAGACCGTTCAGTAACTGATACAGCTGCTCGTTAATTTCAGAAAAAGCTAAAGCGCGATCGACCGCCAGTTTTTCCGGCGCGGCTTCCTGCCCCAGACGACGGCCAAACCAGATTTCGGCGGTTTTATCGCGCAGCCGGTTGAACAGCACGCTGTGGTTGTGGTGTTCATCACTTTTGATAAGGACCAGTACGGCTTCAGGTTCGTTAAAACCGGTGAGGTACCAGAAGTCGCTGTTCTGGCGGTACGGATATTCGCTGTCCGCGCTGCGCGCAGCCTCCGGAGCCGCAAAAATTAGCGCGGCGCTGGCCGGGGCCATTTTCGCCAGTAGCGCCTGGCGGCGACGGAGAAATTCCTGCTGAGTCATTACACCTCCTGAAGCTTATTGTCCTTAATGAAGCGTAGGCTTACGCACTTCCGGCGCGGTTGGCACCGGGCGAGTAAAGGTGTCGTGGCAGAGCAATGCGGCAACGCGCACGTACTCAATTATCTCTTCCAGCGACATCTCAAGCTCTTCCTGATCTTCGTCTTCGTCATAACCAAGTTGGGCGATGTTGCGCAGATCGTCAATGGCCTCGCCGGTTTCGCCGGTAACTTTATCAAGCTTAGGCTGAGTAACGCCGAGACCCAGCAGGAAGTGGTTCACCCAACCGGCCAGCGCGTCCGCACGGTCGAACACCGTGGTTTCGTCGCCGTCTGGCAGATAGAGCTGGAACAGAAAGCCGTCATCCTCCAGCGCATCGCCGGTTGCAGCATGCATATCGCGCAGGGACTCGGCCAGATTCTGGCTAAAGGCCAGACCTTCGTTGGTCAGGTCATGCAGCAGCGTTTGCCAGCTACTGTCTTTATTACCACCGCACAGCATGCCGCTGATTAAGCCGTGCATTTCCGCAGGGGTAAGCCCCACGCCCTGTTCGTTCAAAAGTTGGCTTACGGCGTCGTAGCCTGGCATAGCGTTCTGTATAGACATGCGCATTCGTCATCGTTGGCAGGGATAGTTCATGTTATGCTACCACCAGGGACTCCGGGGCACCAGAAAAGGGCTTGTATCTTCATAACGGGGTAGCTATAGTGACGCCCCTTTCGTGACCTGTTAACAGGTTACGACAGGCAGGCGAGTTAACAGCAGGAAGGTGGCATGTCTGCACAACCAGTCGATATCCAAATTTTCGGTCGTTCATTGCGCGTGAATTGTCCGCCTGAACAACAGGATGCGCTGAACCAGGCTGCGGTTGAGCTGGATCAGCGGTTGCAAGATTTAAAAGTTCGCACTAGAGTCACAAATACTGAGCAGTTAGTTTTCATCGCGGCACTGAACATTTGCTACGAATTAGCCCAGGAAAAATCGAAAACCCGTGACTACGCTGCTAACATGGAGCAGCGGATCAAAATGTTACAGCAGACCATTGAACAGGCGTTACTTGAGCAAGGTCGCATAACAGACAGACAGGGTCCAAACTTTGAATAACGCTTCGCAGTTGTCTATGGTAGAGTAACTGTGAAGGAAAAAATTTCTCTGAGATGTTTGCAAGCGGGCCAGTCCCCTGAGCCGATATTTCATACCACAAGAATGTGGCGCTCCACCGTCGGTGAGCATGCTCGGTCCGTCCGAGAAGCCTGAAGACAGTGACGCTGCATTCACCTTGAACCAAGGGTTCAAGGGTTACAGCCTGCGGCGGCATCTCGGAGATTCCCTCTTTCTACCCGGTCATTTCGCATGACGCACAATCCGTTAAGTTCACCACCCCATTTCGTCTCAGCGCTTCGCGCTGAAATTCGCCAGACCATTCGGCAACGACGCCGTGCCCTCACTGATAGCGAACAGCAAATTTTTGCCGAACAGGCTGCCCTGCGCATGCTGGCTTATCCGCCAGTGATGAATGCAGCCAGCGTCGCGGTGTTTTTGTCCTTCGACGGTGAGCTGGATACGCGCCCGCTGATCCGCGCATTGTGGCAGGCGGGAAAGGCCGTTTATCTTCCAGTGCTTCATCCTTTCAGTAAAGGCAGCCTGCTATTTTTACGCTACGACAAAAGCAGCCATCTGGTGATGAATCGTCTGAAAATCCTTGAACCTAAGCTCGAGGTGCGCAACGTTTTACCGCTGGATAATCTGGACGTGCTGATAACGCCGCTGGTTGCCTTTGATGAGCAAGGACAACGACTGGGCATGGGCGGTGGGTTTTACGATCGTACCCTGCAAAACTGGCGACAGCATGGTTTGTGGCCCGTTGGGCTTGCGCATGATTGCCAGCGGGTGCCGACATTGCCTGCCGAAGAGTGGGATATTCCTTTGCCGGCGGTGGTAACGCCTTCGCGGCTTTGGCAGTGGTAAATCTCGCCTCAGCCTTCTCCCGCAGGAGAAGGCTGTGCAAAAAGCGTTATCAGTAAAGCAGACGAGCGCGGATAGTGCCCGGAATTGCCTTCATTGATTTTAAAGCGGCCTCGGCGACATCTTCCTCAGCATCAATATCGATCACCACATAGCCCATTTTCGGCGTTGTTTGCAGATACTGTGCGGCGATGTTGATCCCCTCCTCGGCAAAAATCTGGTTCAGCGCGGTCAGAATGCCAGGACGGTTTTCATGGATATGCAGCAGGCGGCTCGTGGTGCCGCTGTGCAGCGGCAGGGAAACTTCCGGGAAGTTCACCGCAGAGAGCGTTGAGCCATTATCGGAATATTTTGCCAGTTTACCCGCCACTTCAAGGCCGATATTTTCCTGCGCTTCCTGAGTCGAACCGCCGATATGCGGGGTGAGGATCACGTTATCAAATTCGCACAGCGGAGAAGTGAACGGATCGCTGTTGGTTGCAGGTTCGGTCGGGAATACGTCGATTGCCGCACCGGCCAGGTGCTTGCGGGCCAGCGCATCGCACAGCGCAGGGATATCGACTACGGTCCCGCGGGCATCGTTAATTAACAGCGCGCCCGGCTTCATCAGCGCCAGTTCGTTGGCGCCAATCATATTCTTAGTGGAAGCATTCTCCGGTACGTGCAGGCTTACCACATCGCTCATATTGAGCAGGTCCGACAGATGCTGCACCTGAGTCGCGTTACCCAGCGGCAGTTTGCTTTCAATATCGTAGAAGAAGACGTTCATACCTAAAGCTTCAGCCAGGATGCCAAGCTGCGTCCCGATGTGGCCGTAACCGATAATACCGAGCTTTTTACCACGAGCCTCAAAGGAGCCCACAGCCAGTTTATTCCACACGCCACGGTGCGCCTTAGCGTTCGCTTCCGGTATGCCGCGCAGCAGAAGTAATAGCTGGCCAATAACCAGTTCGGCAACGGAGCGGGTATTGGAGAACGGCGCGTTAAAGACCGGTACGCCGCGTTTTGCCGCCGCATCCAGATCGACCTGATTAGTACCGATACAGAAACAGCCAATCGCGACCAGTTTCTCCGCCGCAGACAGAACATCTTCAGTTAAATGAGTGCGGGAACGTAAACCGATGAAATGGGCATCACGGATGGAAGCTTTGAGCGCATCGCTATCAAGCGCGCCTTTGTGATACTCGATGTTGGTATAACCTGCCGCACGAAGGTTCTCGACCGCTTTCTGGTGCACGCCTTCCACCAGCAGGAATTTAATTTTGTCTTTCTCCAGTGATACTTTTGCCATTTCCCGACCCTATTTTTCTGTGCTGTTGTGGTACTGCCTGTAAATTACCCTGCCGTCAAAATATCAAAATCTACGCCTACGGCAATATAAACGATTGCGCCAGGGGGATGACGAAAAGGAATAAGAGGCGTGGCATTAGCACAAAATGCTGGTCGTGAAGGCGTTCCAGGAAGGAATCACAGGTCTTTTACAAGGATGTGACATATGTCACCAAATTTGCCGTTAAAATTATTTGTCATTTTTATACGGATTGTTGGGCGCGTGATGCGCCCCGGTCAGATCATTTTACGATGGTTTTCACACCGTCAGCCGTGCCTATCAGCGCGACATCGGCGCCACGGTTGGCAAACAGACCAACGGTTACCACGCCCGGCAGGCCGTTAATCGCATTTTCCAGCGCCACAGGATCGATAATACTCAGGCCGTAGACATCAAGAATGAGGTTGCCGTTATCCGTTACCACGCCCTGGCGGTACTCCGGACGGCCACCCAGTTTCACCAGCTTGCGGGCCACGCAGCTACGCGCCATTGGGATCACTTCTACCGGCAGCGGGAAATCCCCCAGAATATCGACCTGTTTGGACGCATCCGCAATACAGATAAACTTATCGGCCACTGACGCAATGATTTTCTCGCGGGTAAGCGCCGCGCCGCCGCCTTTGATCATCTGCATTTGTCCGTTGATCTCGTCTGCTCCGTCAACGTAGATGCCAAGGGAGTCGACTTCGTTCAGATCATACACGGTAATGCCCAGGCTTTTCAGCCTGGCGGTGGAAGCGTCAGAGCTGGATACCGCGCCATCAATCTGATGTTTGATGGTGCCCAGGGCGTCAATAAAGTGTGCGGCAGTAGAGCCTGTACCCACGCCAACAATAGTGCCCGGCTGTACGTACTGGAGCGCTGCCCATCCGACTGCTTTTTTCAGTTCATCCTGCGTCATGGTTATTTGCCTGTGCTGTGAAAACTGACGCGCATTATAGAGCAAGCGCCGGAAGGTTGTCCTCGGGAATGGCCGAACTCATCCGATCTTTGTGGATTTGGTCTGGATCGGTCACAAATTTATGTCATAGTGCTGGCACAACGAAAACAGGAGTCAGCAACAACAATGAAACGTCCGGACTACAGAACGCTACAGGCGCTGGATGCGGTTATTCGTGAACGCGGATTTGAGCGCGCGGCGCAAAAGCTCTGCATTACTCAGTCAGCGGTTTCACAACGTATCAAGCAACTGGAAAACATGTTCGGCCAGCCATTGTTAGTGCGCACCGTGCCACCGCGTCCCACAGAGCAAGGCCAGAAGCTGCTGGCGCTGCTGCGTCAGGTAGAGCTGCTGGAGGAGGAGTGGCTGGGCGATGAGCAAACCGGTTCAACGCCGCTGCTGCTGTCGCTTGCGGTCAACGCCGACAGTCTGGCAACCTGGTTACTGCCGGCGCTTGCTCCGGTTCTGGCCGACTCCCCTATCCGCCTGAATCTCCAGGTCGAAGATGAAACCCGGACTCAGGAACGCCTGCGTCGTGGCGAAGTTGTCGGCGCGGTATCGATTCAACCGCAGCCGCTGCCAAGCTGCCTGGTCGATCGCTTAGGGGCGCTGGACTACCTGTTTGTCGGGTCCAAAGATTTTGCCGCACGCTACTTCCCGAACGGCGTTACGCGCTCCGCGCTGCTAAAAGCGCCCGCGGTGGCGTTTGACCACCTGGACGATATGCACCAGGCCTTTCTGCAGCAGAACTTCGATCTCTCGCCCGGGAGCGTGCCTTGCCATATCGTTAACTCATCAGAAGCCTTTGTACAGCTGGCGCGCCAGGGCACTACCTGCTGCATGATTCCGCATCTGCAAATCGAAAGAGAGATAAACAGCGGCGAGCTAATCGACCTGACGCCGGGCCTGATGCAAAGACGCATGCTCTACTGGCACAGGTTTGCGCCGGAAAGCAGAATGATGCGCAACGTGACGGATGCCCTGCTGGAGTACGGGCATCGTGTACTGCGTCAGGACGCCGAATAGTAAAAAGCCCGCTTCGTTAAGCGGGCTTTTTTTATCGAAGCGTTTATTGTGCGCTTTGCGTCTGCGCGCGTTCCAGCTCAAACACCACGTCGACCTGATCGTCAAACTGGATGGTCTGCTGATCGTAGGTATCTTGCGCAGAAGCCGGTGCCGCCGCATCGGCTTTCATCATCCGTACCATAGGCGCTGGCTGATAGTTCGAAACATGATAACGCACGCTGTACACCGGCCCCAGTTTGCTCGCAAAGCCTTCTGCCAGCAGTTTTGCCTGGCGAGTGGCATCATCAATGGCCGCCTTACGCGCCTTGTCTTTATACGCTTCCGGATGCGCAACACCCAGCGAGACAGAACGAATCTCGTTGAGCCCGGCCTTCAAAGCGCCATCCAGCAACTCGTTCATTTTGTCGAGTTGACGCAGCGTCACTTCAACCTGACGCACGGCGCGATAGCCCTTCAGCTGGGTTTTGCCATCTTTCAGGTATTCATATTCAGGCTGCGTGCGCAAATTCGCAGCGTTAATATCTTTCTTCTCAACGCCGCTTTGCTGCAGGAAGGTAAGATATTGCGCAACGCGATCGTCAGCTTGTTTTTTTGCCGATGCCGCATCTTTAGCAGAGACGTTTACCTCAATGGCGAGCGTGGCAATATCAGGGACTGCGTCCACGCTTGCGGTGCCGGAAGTCACGACGTGCGGGCCATTTGGCAGCTCATCCGCCAGCGCTGGAACCGAACTAAGCCCTACTAATGCAGCTAATGCCAGGGTTTTAAACTTCACTGTAATTCCTCCATGCTATGTTCCACTGTCATCACGTCCGGATAAGAACGCGGACATCCTGGAAGCAAGCTTAGCCTGGAATAAAAACTTGTCTATCGGATAAAGGTGAATTAGCCCGCCAGCGCTTTGATGTGCCTGACGCCATCCCACGCCAGCTGCGAGGCGATAAACCACATCACCAGCCCTACCACAGCGTTAATGATCCGCTGAGCTTTCGCCGTCCGCAAACGCGGCGCAAGCCAGGCGGCGAGAATCGCCAGGCCGTAGAACCAGAGAATCGAAGCGCTGATGGTACCCAGCGCAAACCAGCGCTTCGGCTCCTCGGCAAGCTGTCCGCCCAGGCTGCCCAGCACGACAAAGGTATCGAGATAGACGTGTGGATTAAGCCAGGTCACGGCCAGCATGGTGGCGATGATTCGCCAGCGTCCCTGCTTCATAATTTGCGCCGAAGCGAGCTCCACGCTGCTGCTCGCCGCCGTTCGCAGCGCGCCCCAGCCGTACCACAGCAGAAACGCCACGCCGCCCCAGGTGACAATCGCCAGCAGCCACGGCGATTTCATCAGGACAGCGCTGCCGCCGAATATTCCGCCGCAAATCAGCAGCAGATCGCTCAGCGCGCAAAGCGAGGCGATCATCAGGTGATACTGACGACGAATGCCCTGGTTCATCACAAAGGCGTTTTGCGGCCCAAGCGGAAGGATCATGGCCGCACCCAAGGCAAGCCCTTGAAAATAGTAAGATATCACGACGAGTTACTCTTCAATATGTGGTCACTGAAGAGAAGTGTACGGCGGGAAAGTTATTAGAGGAAATGGATAATTTTAATGGTTAATCAGTAGATCTAATGAGAAAAAGGCCAGCCGGAGCTGGCCATAAATTCTCACTCTTGCGCAGGCTCTTTAACACGCCTGAAGTTGACATCCATCTGCGGATAAGGAATGCCGATACCGTCGGCATCCAGCGCTTTTTTAATGCGCTCCAGCACATCCCAGTAAACATTTTGCAGGTCGCCGCTGTTGCTCCAGACACGTATGACAAAGTTTACGGAAGATGGGGCAAGTTCGTTAAGGCGCACCGTCATTTCACGGTCTTTCAGGATACGCTCATCGCTATTGATGATTTCAGTCAGGATCTGCTTAACCCTGTCAATATCCGCATCGTAGGCAACGCCGATGATAAATTCGTTGCGACGCACGGGCTCACGTGAAAAGTTCGTGATGTTTCCATCGATAACTTTCTTGTTCGGTACCACCACAATTTTGCCATCCGCGGAGCGCAGCGTGGTGGAGAATATCTGTACCTGCATTACGGTACCGGCAGTGCCGCCCAGGTCCACATACTCACCGGCGCGGAAAGGACGGAAGGTCACCAGCAGCACACCTGCTGCCAGGTTAGACAACGAACCCTGCAGCGCCAGGCCGATAGCCAAACCGGCGGCACCCAGCACGGCAATCACCGATGCGGTCTGAACGCCCACGCGGCCCAGAGCGGCAATCAGCGTGAAAGCGATAATGCCATAGCGTACCAGGGCGGAAAGAAAGTCGGCTACCGTGGCGTCGATATGGCGCTTGAGCATCAGGCGATTCACCGTGCCGGAAACGGCGCGGGCAACGATCATACCGACAATGATGATGGCAATAGCCGCGACAATATTGACCGCATAGCTCAGCAGTAACGCCTGGTTGCGCACCAGCCAGCCTCCGGCGTTATGCACGCTCTCTACTACGTTGAGATCTTCCATTTTATTCCTTGTTCTTACCGAAAAATTGCGCCCGACAGGCACAGCTAAGTTTTTAAAGGGTAAGTAAAAACCGATAAATGTGCCAGCCTGGTCACAAAAATGAGCGTCGGGTGCAAAAAATAGCGACAAAAAAGCCCGCATGAAGCGGGCCCTGGTTCAGTCATAAAGCGCTTTAAATTACAGAACGTCGACCGCGTTCAGTTCTTTGAAAGCCTGCTCCAGACGAACGATCATTGAAGACTGCGCCGCACGCAGCCATACGCGTGGATCGTAGTATTTCTTGTTCGGCTGATCTTCGCCTTTCGGGTTGCCCAGCTGGCCCTGCAGGTAAGCTTCGTTTTCTTTGTAGTAGTTCAGGATACCTTCCCATGTTGCCCACTGGGTGTCGGTATCGATGTTCATTTTAATAACACCGTAGCTTACGGAATCTTTGATTTCCTGAGCAGAAGAACCGGAGCCGCCGTGGAAGACGAAGTTCAGGGAGTTGTGCGGCAGGTTGTGTTTCTTAGAAACATATTCCTGAGAATCGCGCAGGATAGTCGGGGTCAGGACTACGTTGCCTGGTTTGTAAACGCCGTGCACGTTACCGAAAGAAGCAGCAATGGTGAAGCGCGGGCTGATTGCATTCAGTTTAGTGTAAGCGTAATCAACGTCTTCTGGCTGGGTGTACAGCGCAGATGCGTCCATATGGCTGTTATCTACGCCATCTTCTTCACCGCCGGTGCAGCCCAGTTCGATTTCCAGAGTCATGTCCATTTTGGCCATACGCGCCAGGTATTTGGAGCAGATCTCGATGTTTTCTTCCAGCGACTCTTCAGACAGGTCAATCATGTGGGAAGAGAACAGAGGCTTGCCGGTAGCGGCGAAATGTTTTTCACCTGCGTCTAACAGACCGTCGATCCACGGCAGCAGTTTCTTGGCACAGTGGTCAGTGTGCAGGATTACCGGCACGCCGTAATGCTCAGCCATCTGATGCACGTGATGCGCGCCAGAGATTGCGCCCAGGATTGCAGCACCCTGAGGAACGTCAGTTTTCACGCCTTTACCCGCGATGAAAGCAGCACCACCGTTAGAGAACTGAACGATTACCGGCGATTTAACTTTCGCAGCGGTTTCCAGTACGGCGTTGATAGAGTCGGTGCCTACGCAGTTAACTGCCGGCAGAGCAAAGTTATTCTCTTTTGCTACCTGGAAAACTTTCTGTACGTCATCGCCAGTGATAACGCCTGGTTTTACGAAGTCAAAAATCTTAGACATGGTTGTTTGTCCTGTATCGTCGAAACGTTTGTGCCGCCTGAAATCTACGGGCGACAAGAAATCAACGGGCAGGATACCCTGCCCGTAATCATTACTTCTTAGCGCGCTCTTCGAGCATTGCTACTGCTGGCAGAACCTTGCCTTCCACGAATTCGAGGAATGCGCCACCGCCAGTAGAGATGTAGGAGATTTTGTCTGAAATACCGAACAGGTCGATTGCGGCCAGAGTATCGCCGCCGCCTGCGATGGAGAACGCTTCGCTGTCGGCGATAGCGTTCGCAACGATTTCAGTGCCTTTACGGAAGTTCGGGAATTCGAACACGCCAACCGGGCCGTTCCACAGAATGGTTTTTGCATTCTTCAGAATGTCAGCCAGCTTCTGCGCGGAAACGTCACCCAGGTCCAGAATCTGCTCTTCATCTTTGATGTCGTTTACCGATTTCAGCGTCGCCGGTGCGGTTTCTGAGAATTCGGTCGCTACGCGCACGTCGGTTGGTACCGGGATATCGCAAGTCGTCAGCAGGCGTTTTGCTTCATCAACCAGATCGGCTTCGTACAGGGATTTACCAACGTTGTGGCCCTGAGCGGCAACGAAGGTGTTCGCGATACCGCCGCCAACGATCAGCTGGTCTGCGATTTTGGACAGGGAGTCCAGCACGGTCAGTTTGGTAGAAACTTTAGAACCACCAACGATGGCAACCATTGGGCGAGCCGGGTTGCCCAGCGCTTTGCCCAGCGCTTCCAGTTCTGCTGCCAGCAGCGGACCTGCACAGGCGATATCGGCAAATTTGCCGACGCCGTGAGTGGAAGCCTGCGCGCGGTGCGCGGTCCCGAACGCATCCATTACGAATACGTCGCACAGCGCAGCGTATTTTTTAGACAGGGTTTCGTCGTCTTTCTTTTCGCCTTTGTTGAAGCGAACGTTTTCCAGCACCACCAGTTCGCCGTCGGCAACGTCGACGCCGTCCAGATAATCTTTAGCCAGACGAACCGGCGCAGACAGTTTGTCTTTCAGGTAGTTAACAACCGGCAGCAGAGAGAATTCTTCGTTGTACTCGCCTTCGGTCGGACGACCCAAGTGAGAAGTCACCATCACTTTCGCGCCCTGTTTCAGCGCCAGTTCGATGGTCGGCAGAGATGCACGAATACGTGCGTCAGATGTCACTTTCCCTTCTTTAACCGGTACGTTCAAATCTGCACGGATCAGAACACGCTTACCAGCCAGATCCAGATCGATCATCTTAATTACAGACATGGTGAATCCTCTCGTTGATTCTTAAAGTTTTGCGAACGCGTATGCGCCTTACCTGAAATCACTTGCAGCCATGACTAACGTCGTGTCGAGCATTCGGTTAGCAAAGCCCCATTCGTTATCACACCAGACTAAAGTTTT
The DNA here is from genome assembly GCA_032051265.1 of Buttiauxella sp. Classification (GTDB taxonomy): domain Bacteria; phylum Pseudomonadota; class Gammaproteobacteria; order Enterobacterales; family Enterobacteriaceae; genus Dryocola. The sequence goes on along the minus strand of DAMBYU010000003.1, from coordinate 299,436 downwards.
AATCAGATGTTGCCCACTGACCCGGGTTTGCGTGCCGTCAACAATGGCGCTGTGCGGATCGTGGTTAAAATCAGTCGAGACCAACGGTAATTCCGTATAGTCAACTATACCATGAAATGAATCCTGTGCCGCTTTTTGCAGCAACAGGTTGACTTCACTGGCGTTTACTGCATCCCTCACCGTAACGCTTAAATCAATGGCGGTGACGTTTATCGTTGGCACACGGACCGCAATCGCCTCAAAACGGTCGTTAAATTGCGGGAAAATACGTGCGATGCCCGCAGCGAGACGCGTATCAACCGGAATGATCGATTGGCTGGCAGCGCGAGTACGTCTGAGGTCAGGATGGTAGGCGTCAATAACCTGTTGATCGTGCATGGCGGAGTGGATGGTGGTGACGGTGCCCCACTCAATGCCGAATGCATCATCAAGCAATTTGATAACAGGGATGATGCAATTCGTGGTGCAGGAAGCATTCGAGACGATGCGGTGTTCGGCTTTCACCTCTTCGTGATTGACACCGAAAACCACGGTAGCATCGAGATCGTTGCCGCCGGGATGGGAGAAGAGAACCTTTTTGGCACCTGCCGCCAGGTGAGCTTCGCCATCTGCGCGGGAACCGAAGACGCCGGTACAGTCCAGCACAATATCTACGCCCAGCTCGCGCCACGGCAGTTCATTAATGGCAGGCTCATGAAGCAGACGGATAGTGTCGTCCCCGACCCACAGCACATCGCGCTCCTGACGTACGTCCCAGGCAAAGCGTCCGTGACTGGTATCGTATTTCAACAGGTGCGCCATTCCCGCAGCATCAGCCAGTTCGTTGATTGCTACCACGGTGATTTCCGCACGGCGACCGGTTTCGTACAAAGCACGTACCACGTTGCGCCCAATGCGACCGAAGCCATTAATTGCGATGCGTACGGTCATATCTCTCCTGCCAGAATCCCTGAAACTAAGTGGCTGACAGAGTAATCCAGCAACAGCCTGAGGGGAATCCTCGCACTCATGAAACTGCGAATGTTTGCTTAATTGTCGAACACTTAATCGACTGAAACGCTTCAGCTATGTTAAGCCAAACGTGGAATAAAAGGAACGTCGGCGCGGTACAGGCAGCCGTTCTTCTGACACAGGTCACATTTTTAATGGAATAAATGAAACGGATAGGGAGACGGGGATGAATAATGAGCAAAAAAAACGGGCCGCCTGAGCGACCCGTGATACGGCTGACAAAGTCCTCCAGCGTTAAAAGTCGCTTTCGCGATACTTTTAAAATAAAGGATTATGTCCGCTGGTTTACCCAAACAGCCGAAAACCACGCTTTTCGGCTGTTTGTTATCGATCTGACGGGCCGCCTGAGCGACCCGTTTACAGCTAACAGATTACAGTACGGCTTTAGCCTGTTTCACTACGTTTTCAACGGTGAAGCCAAACTCTTCGAACAGAAGCTCTGCCGGAGCAGACTCGCCGAAGGTGGTCATGCCTACAACCGCGCCGTTCAGGCCGACATATTTGTACCAGTAGTCAGCGATGCTGGCTTCGATGGCAACACGTGCCGCAACCGCTTTTGGCAGAACGGCTTCACGGTAAGCCGCATCCTGCTTGTCGAACGCATCGGTAGACGGCATGGAAACCACGCGCGCTTTGATGCCTTCGGCAGAGAGTTGATCCCAGGCCGCAACGGCCAGCTCAACTTCGGAACCGGTGGCGATCAGGATCAGCTCAGGCTGGCCTGCACAATCTTTCAGGATGTACGCGCCGCGGGCGATATCGGCCAGCTGCTGCCCGGTACGATCCTGCTGCGCCAGGTTCTGACGGGAGAAGATCAGCGCTGTCGGGCCGTCGTGACGCTCTACCGCATATTTCCACGCCACCGCAGATTCAACCTGGTCACACGGACGCCATGTGCTCATGTTTGGCGTTACGCGCAGGGCAGCAAGCTGCTCTACCGGCTGGTGAGTCGGGCCATCTTCGCCCAGACCGATGGAGTCGTGGGTGTAAACCATCACCTGACGTTGCTTCATCAGCGCCGCCATACGCACCGCGTTACGGGCATATTCCACGAACATCAGGAAGGTGGAGGTGTACGGCAGGAAGCCGCCGTGCAGCGCGATACCGTTAGCAATCGCCGTCATACCGAATTCACGTACACCGTAGTGGATGTAGTTACCGGCTTTGTCTTCATTGATAGCTTTAGAGCCAGACCAGATGGTCAGGTTCGACGGCGCCAGGTCAGCGGAGCCGCCCAGGAATTCCGGCAGCAGATGCCCGAAAGCTTCGATAGCGTTCTGGGAGGCTTTACGGCTGGCGATTTTCGCCGGGTTAGCCTGCAGACTGGCGATGAATTCCTGCGCTTTGGCAGCAAACTCAGCCGGCATGTCGCCTTTCATACGACGGGTAAACTCTGCAGCCTGCTCCGGGAATGCTTTAGCGTAAGCGGCAAACTTCTCGTTCCAGGACGCTTCTTTCGCCTGGCCTGCTTCGCGCGCATCCCACTGAGCGTAGATATCCTGCGGGATTTCAAACGGCGCGTGTTTCCAGCCCAGCTGCTCACGGGTCAGTGCGATTTCTGCATCGCCCAGAGGAGCGCCGTGGGAATCGTGCGTACCCGCTTTGTTTGGCGAACCGAAACCGATGATGGTTTTGCACATCAGCAGAGAAGGTTTGTCGCTAACCGCTTTGGCCTCTTCAACAGCGCGTTTGATGGCGTCCGCATCGTGGCCGTCCACGCCGCGCACTACATGCCAGCCGTAGGCTTCAAAGCGTTTTGCGGTATCGTCGGTGAACCAGCCTTCAACGTGGCCGTCGATGGAGATGCCGTTGTCGTCGTAGAACGCTACCAGTTTACCCAGCTTCAGGGTACCGGCAAGCGAGCAGACTTCGTGAGAGATGCCTTCCATCATGCAGCCGTCACCCATAAATACGTAGGTGAAGTGGTCGACAATGTCATGACCTGCACGGTTGAACTGCGCCGCCATAGTACGTTCAGCAATCGCCATGCCTACCGCGTTCGCCACGCCCTGTCCCAGCGGACCGGTGGTGGTTTCAACGCCGACGGTGTAGCCCACTTCCGGGTGGCCCGGCGTTTTGGAATGCAGCTGACGGAAGTTTTTCAGCTCTTCAATCGGCAGATCGTAACCGCTGAGGTGCAGCAGGCTGTAGATCAGCATGGAGCCGTGGCCGTTGGAAAGGACGAAACGGTCGCGGTCAGCCCAGGCCGGGTTCTGCGGGTTATGGTTCAGGAAATCACGCCACAGGACTTCGGCAATGTCGGCCATCCCCATAGGGGCACCCGGGTGACCGGATTTAGCTTTTTGAACTGCGTCCATGCTGAGCGCACGAATAGCATTGGCAAGCTCTTTACGAGAGGACATTTTCACTCCAGATCGGATGGTTGAAGGTCACGCCTTGTTTTACGACTTGACTACTAAGCGTTATGGGCTACGCCCGAAAAGTGCCAACAATGTACCGCAAGCCGTGGGTCATGTACATGGAGCATCCTTTTGTCCCGGTAAGAAATCTCCGGGAAATGCTCGCATGTTGCGCAAGCGGCTGCGCTCGGTTAATTTTCTTCTTTATACTGTGATTTCTCCACCGCCAACTCAGGCGTTGGGTTTGCCCCTGGGCCCAAGAAACTAATAAAGGAAGACTGGCCATGAAGATGCGCCCTATTTTGCTAAGCCTGACGCTCGCCACCGCGCTGAGCGGCTGTCAGAACATGGACTCCAACGGTTTATTGACCTCCGGCGCCGAAGCCTTTCAGGCCTACACGCTCAGCGATGCGCAGGTAAAAGAGTTAAGCGATAAATCCTGTGCGGAACTGGACAGCAAAGCGACGATCGCCCCGGCGGGCAGCGACTACGCGAAACGCCTGACAAAAATCTCCAGCGCGCTGGGCGACAACATCAACGGCATGCCGGTGAACTATAAGATTTACGTTACTAAAGACGTTAACGCCTTCGCCATGGCGAACGGCTGTATCCGCGTTTACAGCGGCCTGATGGATATGATGAACGATAACGAAGTCGAAGCGGTTATCGGCCACGAAATGGGCCACGTCGCGCTCGGTCACGTGAAAAAAGGGATGCAGGTCGCGCTCGGTACTAACGCAGCTCGCGTGGCGGCGGCATCTGCTGGCGGCATGATTGGCAGCCTGTCGCAGTCGCAGCTGGGAGATTTAGGTGAAAAGCTGGTGAACGCGCAGTTCTCCCAGCGTCAGGAATCTGAAGCCGATGATTACTCCTACGACCTGCTGAAAAAACGCGGCATTAACCCAATTGGCCTGGCGACAAGCTTTGAGAAGCTGGCCAAACAGGAAGAGGGCCGCCAGAGCTCAATGCTTGACGACCACCCTGCATCTGCCGAACGCGCGCAGCACATTCGCGATCGCATGGCGACAGACGGACTTAAATAATCGGCTTTACCCTCTCCTTAAGGAGAGGGTAACCATCAATAAAGCGTCTTCTGCGGCGGCCCGGCAAACTTCAGCTCTCCAATCCCCTTCATGCGCACTTCCACGACCGAAGGTCCCGGCATGGCAATCGCCTCAGCCATGACCGCATTAAAACGATCCGCAGATGAGATTGTCCAGGCCTGTAACCCCATCGCCTGCGCCAGCGCGGTAAAATCCGGCGTATGCAGTTCGTTGTAATACTGACGGCCGCCAAAGTATTTATCCTGAATGCCTCGCATCACGCCGTAGCCGCCGTCATTCATCACCAGCAGCGTAACGTTGGCCCGCTCCTGGGCAAGGGTCGCCAGTTCGCCTAAGTTCAGCGACAGGCCGCCGTCTCCGACCAGGCCGATAACTTTTTTATCCGGCCTGGCAAGCGCGGTACCAATCGCCATCGGCAACCCCATCCCAATGGCGCCAGCCAGAGAGTGAATATTGCCGAGCGGGTTAGTTGCCCGGAACAGGCGGCTGCCCCACAGGCTACCGGATACGGTGATATCACGAACCAGAATGCCGTCCTGCGGCAGGGCGTTTTCAATAGCATCATTTAGCTCCGCGTAAACGCCGCACTGCTCACGTAATGCGGCTTCTGCCTGTTTAACTCCCGTCGCTATATCTGTATCCCAGGCGGTATCAGCCCAGGGTTTACCTACGATCCTGTCGGCCAGCGCCGTCAGGATGCGATCGCAGTCCCCGGTGTACATGGCGTCCATCACATAGTTACGGCTTGCCGCCGCCGGGTCGATATCAATCTGCAGGCGCGGCTGCGGCAATGTCAGCGTCCATGAACGCGTTTCATTGCTGCGTAAACGCGATCCCGCCACCAGCGTCAAATCACACTGCTCCAGCAGCGCCTCAATGGAAGGAGAATTGTGGAAGGCGCGCAGGCTGCGCGGATGGCTGTCCGGTAAAATACCGCGCCCGTGGGTGCTGGAAATGACCGTTACTCCCGCGTCCGCAAGGCGTTTGACCGCGTTCTGACAGCGTAATGCCCCGCCGCCGATCCACAGCAGCGGACGCCGGGCCTGCTGCAACTGCTGCCAGAGCGTTTCAATATCGGGCATTTTACTTGCCGGGGGTGCAACAGGCGCGGTCACCAGCGAAAGCGGGATCTTCGCGCTCTGGATATCAATCGGGATCTCGACGGAAACCGGCCCACAAGGCGGCGTTTGCGCCTCCTGAATCGCACGGTGCAGAATGGCGATAGCCTGATTCGGGCTGTTCACGCGATACGCACGGCGCGAGCTGGCGCGCAGGAAGCCTAACTGATCGCGAGTTTCATGAATAAACCCGGTATCCGCATCCAGCCAGGCTTTCTCAACCTGACCGGTTAAATGCAGCAAAGGCGTACCGGCATTCATCGCTTCAACCAGCGCGCCAACGGCATTGCCCGCTCCCGCGCCGGTGCTGGTCAAGGCTACACCCAGCCCGGAGAAGCGTCCGTGCGCATCCGCCATGGTCACAGCCCCGGCCTCGCCGCGTGACGGCACGAAGCGCATCTTGCCCCGCTGCCCCACCGCATCCGCAATCGGTAAATTGTGAATAGAGATCACGCCAAACAAGGTGTCCACGCCATAGCTTTCCAGCGTGCGGGCGATCGCATCGCCCACGGTAATCATTTCGCTCATCATCAGCCCTTAAAAGTTATTAGTCGCACCAGCGGCTTACGGACGACCCGGTCGCCAGGTATATGCTTTTTTGCTGCATCCAGGCTTTCAGTCCCTGAATCCCCTTTTCACGACCCAGGCCGCTTGCTTTAAATCCGCCGAAAGGCGTCGAAATAGAGAAGACTTTATAGGTATTAATCCACACCGTGCCGGCTTCCAGCCTGTCGGCCAGGCGCAGGGCCCGGACGGTATCGCGCGTCCACAGCCCGGCTGCCAGCCCGTAAACAGAATCGTTCGCCTGATGAATAAGCTGCTGCTCATCGTCGAAAGCCATCGCCACCAGCACCGGGCCGAAGATCTCTTCCTGGCAGACGCGAGCCTGATTGGTTAAGCCTTCAATAATGGTGGGCTGGAACCAGTAACCTTCGGCAAAGGCGGGATCGGCAGGAATTTCGCCGCCGCAAAGCACCTGGCCGCCCTCATCCTGCGCCAGTGCGACGTAGCGCATCACCTGCTCGCGGTGAGCGGCTGAGATAAGCGGGCCGATATGCGTGTCTTGTTGTAATGGATGCCCCAGACGCAGGCCACGGGTTAGCTCAAGCAGGCGGGTCATCAACGGCTGGTAAACGCTACGGTGGATAAACAATCGCGACCCGGCGATGCACGCCTGCCCGCCTGAACTAAATATGCCGTAGCAAATGCCACGTGCCGCCTGCTCGATGTCAGCATCCTCCAGCACGATAGTCGGAGATTTCCCCCCCAGCTCCAGCGATACAGGGATCAGCTTATCTGCCGCGACATGCGCCAGATGGCGGCCCGTGCGGGTTCCCCCGGTAAACGAGATTTTGCGTACTAAAGGATGGCGGGCCAGCGCGTCGCCAACGATCGGGCCTTCGCCCGGCAGCACGCTCAGCAAACCTGCGGGCAGCCCTGCTTCCTCAAACAAACTTGCCAGCGCCAGCGCCATCAGCGGCGTGGCCTCCGCAGGTTTAAGGATGACGGCGTTACCGGCGGCCAGCGCAGGCGCGATTTTTTGCATTTCGCTGGCTATCGGCGAATTCCATGGCGTAATCGCGGCGACCACGCCCAGCGGCTGATAACGACTTAAGGTCATAATATCGCTGTGGCGGGCGGTGGGCAGCTCGCCTTCCTGAAGCTCGCAGGCAGAAGCATAGTAATGTGCCGTTGCCGCCGCGCTCGCCACCAGCCCCCTCGCCTCCGCCAGCGGTTTGCCATTGTCCAGCGTTTGCTGTTCGGCCAGACGCTCAAGACGGCACTGAATCAGATCGCCCACGCGGCGCAAAATCGTGGCGCGTTGATGGGGTAAAAGGTCACGCCAGGACGGATCGCGCCAGGCCTGTTCGGCACGCTCGACCGCGAGATTCACATCTTCCAGGCTCGCAGCATGTAGCGTCGCATTCAGCGAGCCGTCCGCCGGGAAGTGGCTGTGCATCAGCTCGCCGCCGCCCTGCCGCCATTCGCCGCCGATAAAAATATTCAGCTTTTCCATAGGGTCCCCTTACTCTTCGGCCAACTGGCGACAGGCACGCACCGCGCTTAACGCCGCGAGCGTGGAAGTCTTTGGATTTGTGCTCAGCGGCAGGCCGTTTAGCTCAAGCTGGAACTCGCCAAACAGCCCGCAGACGTGCAGCCGGTGCGTATTGCGGCGTGTGGCAGGATCGACCATCAGCTGCACGCGGGTATCATCCATGCCCACGCCGCCCAGGGCGATTGTCGCCGCCACGTTGGCGTTCGCCGGGAACAGCCGGGCCGCCTCGCGGGCGCTGCCTTCGAAGAAAATTTGCTTCTGCGCCACGTTGTCTAAATCGACCAGCCGCTCGGCGTAGCTCCCGCGCCAGCTAGCCGGGCTTTTACGTGCCTGATAAGTCACTGTTTTCAGACCACCTTCTCGCGCAGCCGCCAGGCCATCCAGCCCGGCTACCGCACCGGACAACAGCACAAGTTTGCCGCCGCCCTGTTTTTTGGCCTGGTTCAAAGCGGCTTCCAGTTCGGCATTTGCCAGCGCGCCGACGGAGACAATCGCCAGCGTCCAGCCGCGTTTAAGGATTTCCACACCGTACTGTTCGACGGCCTGCTGGCTTGCGCACTCCAGTACCAGATCCGGCTTCTCCTTACACGCCTGCGGTGAAACAAGGGCGACAACGCGGTCACCAAAGCGTGCCTGAATTGCCGCATGATGCGATTCACGAGCCACTATCCAGCCCGGTGTTACGCCTTCCGGCAGCCGTTCGAGCACCGCCTGAGCCATTGCGCCGTAGCCAATCAACATGATCTTTTTCATCTGCCCCCCGCGTTATAAGTGACGGTTAAAGCCGCCGGAAACATCCAGCGCCGCACCGGTGGTAAAAGAGGCAAGCGGAGATGCCAGGAAAACCAGCGCCTTCGCGGGTTCTTGCGGCTTGCCAAGGCGCTGCATGGGAATACCGCGCCTGCGGGCCATCTCCGCAGTCCACTGTTCCCAGCTTTGATTTTTGTCGCTTCGGGCTTCATAGCGTCGACGCCACTGCCCCGACTCCACCATGCCCAGCAGAATGGAGTTCACGCGGATACCTTTTGGCATCAGCTCTTTTGATAAGGTCAGCGTCATGTTGAGTAGCGCTGCGCGAGCGGCCGACGTGGCAATCATGTGCTCTTCCGGTTGCAGGGCGAGCAGCGAGTTCACGCAGGTGACAGAAGCGATATCCGAACGTTCAAGCATCGGCAAAAACGCCTGCACCGGATTTATCACGCCGAACAATTTCAGTTCGGCTTCGTGCAGCCAGGCGTGACGAGGAGTGTCGGCAAAGTGCGCCACAAAGCCCTGGCCTGCGTTGTTGATAAGCATGTCAGCGCCGCCGAAGCGTTGTTCAATAGCTGCGGCAAAATCCGCAACATCCTGTTCATTCAGCACGTCACAACGCTGCGCCAGAATCTCAGCGTTGGGATACTCGCTTTTAAGCGCGCTGAGCGCTGTCGCCAGGCGGTCTTCATCGCGCCCGCAAAACGCCACACGAACGCCATCGTCAAGCAGCAAACGCAGCGTTTCAAATCCGATGCCGGAGGAGCCACCGGTAACCACGGCCACGCGGCCTTCAATTTGTGTATTCATGCCTGCTCTCTTCCATCACCTGTAAAAGCCGTTGATTAAACTCACGTTCGTTATCCAGATAGCTGGCATGACCCGCCAGCGGAATACCGTGGTAGGGCATATCCCAGCGCAGCGCCACGCCCTGGGAATTTTCCGGCGACGTAATGCAGTCCTGCTCGCCGCACCACACTTCAAACTCACCGTTTAGCTGTTTAAGCCAGCCGTGAATATCGTCATGCGCCAGCATCCACGCCGCCGCCAGATAACCTTCCGGACGCAATCTACGCATCCCCTGCGCCACGGTTTCGATATCTTCAACGCGAGCTAGCGGATGCAGTAGTTTTGCCGCCCGAGTCTGAGCAAGAATTTTCCCTCCGAGGGAAATCTGCCGCTCGCGCTGCCGCCAGATCTGCTGACGTTGTTCCGGTGCCGCCTGGCCATAGCCTTGCGCAGGATCGGCAAGGACCAGGTGGCGCACCCGCTGGGGATAACGTGCAGCAAACGCGCTTGCTACCAGCGCGCCAATCGAATGACCCACCAGCACGGTCTGCGTGACGCCAGCTTGATCCAGCATGACGGCCAGCGCATCCGCGTAGTCAGCCGCGCCAGCCTTCTTAATCGCTAACGCCGGGCTTTCGCCGTAGCCGGGCATATCCCAGGCCACCACCCGACAGCCGGAAATATTCATCTGCTTATGCCAGGACGCCGCCCCAGAACTGATGCCATGCAGCAGCGTCAGCGCGTCACCCTTCCCCGATTCTCGCCAGCAGGTCATAAACCGCTCCTTAGTTACGTTTTACTTTCGACAGGGGATGATCCGCCGGGTAAGTCGGGATTTCTGGTTTAGAAGTGCCCAGCATGACGCACATCAGCGCTTCTTCTTCGCCGTGATTAAACAGCCCGCGATAGACGCCCGCCGGAACGGAGATCAAATCGCGTTCGCGCAACAGGGTTTCATACTCCTGCTCGCCATCGCGGATCGTCAGCGTGATGCTGCCTTTGAGCATGAAAAAGACCTCCTCCACGTCGTCATGCAGATGCAGCGGGCCTTCACATTTAGAAGGCAGCACCATGGTGGAAAAGGTGAAATGCTCCGCCGCCACGGTATTGGTGTCATTAGCGACGCCCGTGGCACCGGTACCGATGTAACGCATCTGCGCACGGCGGTATTTCGGATCGAAGTCAGCCTGGAACTTCAGGGCGTTCCAGTCATATTTGCGGCCTTCGAAGCGGGCGATACGCGACTCAACCCAGGCATCCAGAGCGATATCGGCTGGCTTGATTGCCGCTTTGGTATTGATCGTTGAAGTCTCTGACATAATGTTTATCCTCAGTAGCGTTTAAGCAGTGGCAGCAGCAGCACGCAACCCAGCGCGGCCATTACTACCAGGAAAAGCAGCCCGGTATCCATGTCATGGGTAAACGCAATCAGCGCGCCCATCACCACGGGCGACAGCGCGCCCGCAAAGTTTCCCAGACCGTTGAAAATGCCCCCGGCTGTCGCCGCAACGCGCGCAGGCGTCGCCTTCGCCAGCAGCGCAAAAATATTCGGCGCGCCGATTCCCCACATAAAGGTGCTAAAGCTCATGGCGGCGATTACCGCTGCGGTACCGTGCAGATGCAGCACTACGGCAAGGCCGAGGGCCGCTCCGCCCAGCGAGATAAAACAGGCCAGCGCGCGGCGATCGAGTTTGTCCGACAGCCAGGCGCCCAGCACCTCTCCCAGCAGCATGGCGATAAACGGCAGAGAAGAGAGCCAGCCCGCATGTTCCAGATGGATACCTTTTCCTTCGATGAGGTAGCCTGGCAGCCAGCCATTCATGCCCCACAGGTAGGTCAAAAAGGCGATGTTAAAGACGCAGATCACCCAGAAATGCGGATTACGCAGCAGCGCCTGGCGCGCCTCGCGGCGATCCATTGTGGGTTCCGCCGTAGCCTTTTTAGGTTCCAGCGTGATATTGCGCAGCCCCATGCGCACCAGCAGCAACACCGGCAGCGTAAGGAAAGCCATAAAGAAGAAGGTGCACTGCCAGCCGAACGCGTTAAGAATAAAAAGCGATACCGGGAAACCAATCGCCGCGCCAACCGGCGTACCCAGCAGCCACAGCATGGTGGCCCGGGCCTGTAAACGCGCGGGAAACGTATGGCGAATAACAGCAAACGCCAGCGGGAACAACGGTCCTTCGGCAATGCCCAGCAACACGCGCAGCACCATCATCAGCGAGTAAGAGTGCGTCAGCCCCATAAGCACCATCAGCACGCACCAGATCCCCATCATCGCGGTTAACAGCCGCAGCGGCGCAATACGATCCCCAAGACCGCTTAACAATACGGACGAAAAACCGTAGCTGAGCAGGAAAGCGCTCATCAGCAGCCCAAGACGGGTGGTGTCAAAATCGATGCCCATCGCCTGCTGAAAATGCGTGTCGGAAAACAGCGCCGCGATGCTGATTTTGTCGAAGAACGCCAGCAGCACACAGGCCAGCAGCGCCAGCGGTACCGACCAGCGCACCGGCTTTTCAGGCGTGAGAGTATCCTCACCGTTCGCCACAGCAGGCGCGGTGTTGGTATCAAAGGTTGTCATGCTCTCCCCCTTCGGGTGGCGCTTTCCTTAGCGCAGGGACATTAAGGAAAAGTCGGGATCGGCCAGCGGAATGTCTTTCAACACTCGCCCGGCTGCCATCCAGCGCTTCGCCAGTTTGATGGTTCTTGCGTCGTTAAACGCCACCAGTTGACTCAGCGTGCCGTCCGCCTTCAGCGTGAAAAAGAGCTCGCTGTTTTGGCTGCGGCGTATCACCGTTTCACCGTCTGGCTGAGGAATGCCGAGGATCTGAATGTTATGCTGATATTGATCCGACCACAGCCAGGGCAGGTCGCTGTAACCTGCTGCGGTGGCGTCCAGCATCGCACGGGCGGTTGAAATGGCCTGATTCTGCGCAAACGCCCAGGATTGCAGACAAAGCTGGTAGTCAGGATGCTGGGCCACATCGCCCGCCGCGAAGATCGCCGGATCGCTGGTTCGCCCCTGCGCGTCCACCACGATGCCCTGCCCGGTCAATAAATCCGCCTGACGAGCCAGCTCCAGATTGAGTTCTACACCGATTCCCACGACAACCGCGTCGAACCGCTGCGCTTGTCCGTCACAGACAATGACGGGCAAACCGTTATCATCTTCAAGCGAAATGGGGCCGCAGGCGCAGTGCAGCGTGACGCCCTGCTGCTGGTGCATTTGCAGCAACGCGGCGGAAACCGGCGCGCTAACGGAACGCTGGCAAAGCGCGACCTGCTGCTCAAAGACCGTCACGTCTATGCCTAATCTGCGCGCGGAAGCGGCGATCTCAAGGCCAATCCAGCCGCCGCCCACAACCGCCAGGCTGCGGCTTTCAGCGAGCCGCTGCTTTAAACGTTGAGCATCCTCCCATTGGCGTAGCGTATAGACGTGAGGATGCGTCTGCCATGCGGGCCCGGGCAAACGCGCCCTGCCGCCGGTGGCGATCAGTAGCTGCTGGTAAGGCAGGCGCTCACCGCTGTTTAGCACCACCACTTTTTCATCGCGCAGGATGGCCTCGGCGCGCTGCGGGCGATACCAGGTAATATTCAACGCGTTGAGCACGTCGCTGCTGAACAGGTGCGGCATGGCAGGCGCCGTTTCCAGCAAAGCGGCTTTAGACAGCGGCGGGCGCTCATAAAAATCCCACGGCTCATCCGCAACCACGCTCAGTTCGCCTGGCCAGCCCTGGTCGCGCAGGGTTTTAGCGGCCCACCCCGCAGCCTGACCGCCGCCGATAATGACGATCCCCGGCGTCATACCGCCTCCTGCTTTTTCTGCTGGCGGCGCGTAACGTTATCGATACCGCCTTCAACCGCCCACTCGGTAAACGAGACCAGCGAGTGTTCCAGCTCGCGCGCCTGCCAGTTTTCCGTCAGGTAATCGTCGTTGGTGTAGTACTCAAATGCGCCCCCCATCGGGCTGTTCACATACCAGAAGTAGGCGGAGGAAACAGGATGACGGCCCGGCCCGATAAAAGTGCTCCACTGCTGCTTGTTCATGGCGATGCCGCCGCCAATCACCTCGTGAATATCCCGCACGGTAAACGCCACGTGGTTCAGCCCGCGTTTGCGGTTTGGCAACTGCAACAAAAAGAGATTGTGATGCCCGCCGCGAGCCTGGGTTCGCAGGAAGACGGCGCGATTGATATAGCGGTCGGAAACCTGAAAGCCCAGCACTTCGCGATAGAAGCGTTCAACGGCGGCAAGCTCTTCGACAAAGAACACGACATGTCCAATGTTGATCGGCTGCGCACGGTCATAAACCGGGCTCGGCGTATCAATGCGGCGCATATCGCCCCATTGGTTTATTGGCGCAACGTCCAGTTCAACGGGCTGCTGCTGGGTTATCTGCACGCGCAGCGTCATGCCGTTTGGATCGAGACATTCCAGCGCGCCGTCCACTTCACGGAAGCCCGGCTGGTCTTTCATGCGAGCGCGCAGCGTGGCAAGCTCCTGCGCATCCGCCACGCCCCATGTCATACGGCGTAATGTGGAGCCTGCTTCAATCGCCGGCGGTAAATCCGCGCTGTTAACCGCTCGTAAGACAACTTCCGCCCCGCTCAGGGTAGTGAAACTGCCGGCGTCTTTATCCTGAGCGTGCAGTCCAAAATCACGTATAAACTTTTCGCACAGCGCCGGGTCTTCCACGCCAAACTCTAATTTTTCAATGCCAGTTACGCTCATAGCTCTTTGCCTCATGATGGTTTTAGCCGGATTCGGGCGTAGAGGTGCCCCGACGCGATTAAGCGCCTGTTTTCCGCAGGTCGGGATTAGCTTGCTTGCGCCAGGTGGCCTAAAAAGCCTGATATTTTATCGGCGGCCAGGCGTACTTCATTCTGTAAACGATCCCGGTCCGATTTCGGGATCTCTTCATAGGGCACCATAATGCTGACCACCGCTGCCACCCGGCCGGTACGATCGAAAATCGGATAGACGATCGACGAAATGCCGTGGCGGTAGAAGGACTCGCCAATCACGTAGCCACGCGCTTTGTCCTGCTGCACCATCTGCCAGAGCGCTTCGCGATCGTGTAATTGCCCCGGCACGTTTCCCGGCAGCACCGGATTGGGAAACAGTTGTTCAAACTCGCTCAGCGATAAGCCGGTGAGCAGCATTCGGCCCAGGGAAGTGCAGTGCAGCGGTAAACGCGTACCGATACTGACCTGATTGATCTGCGATCCGGCGGCACTCACGCGGGCGACGTAGATCAGATCGCGCCCGTCGCGGATCGCCAGATGGCTGCTGCACTGGCTGCTGTCACGCAGCTGTTCGATCACCGGTTGTCCGGCCTGAGCCACATCCAGCGAAGCGATGTACTCAAAGCCCAGCCGCAGCACGTTCATGCCGAGTGAGAAAGTATTGGTGCGCGGGTTACGTTCAAGAAACCCCATATACTCCAGCGTCTGCACCACCCGATACGCGGTGGCTTTCGGCATTTTTACCAGTCGATGCAGTTCGGCAAACGTCAGCTCGCGGTGCTGCTCACCAAACGCCAGAAGCAGCTGCAGCCCACGTTCCAGACCGGGGATTACATATCGACACGCCTGTTCATCCGCCATATCACTCACCTGTTCAGTTAAAGACGAAACCACCGTTGACCGGCAGCAGTTGCCCGGTGACAAAGCCCGACAGCGAGGAGAGAAGCCACAGCACGCTGCCTGTTACATCGTCGGGATGCTGGGCGCCGGGTAAGGCGCGCCCTTGTTCATAGAGCTGATGACGTTCCGCCGGGACATAGTCGGTGGCTTCCACGCGAGTTAAACCCGGCGCGATGGCGTTGACGCGAATGCGCCGCTCGCCCAGCTCACGCGCCATTGAGCGGGTCATGGCAATCACCGCGCCTTTGCTGGCGACATAGGCCATCAGGCGGGGCGCGCCCCATAGCGCGGTATCTGACGCCACGTTCACAATGCTGCCGCCGTTGGCAAGCAGCGGCACCGCGGCTTTGCTGACCAGCCAGGTGCCACGCACGTTAACCTGCATCACGCGATCCCACAGATCGATATCGTATTCCATCATTGTTTTACCGCCCACGCCGGTTGCCATAGCGGCATTATTGACCAGCCCGTCAATGGAACCCTGAGCGCCAATGGCGTTAAAAGCCGCTTCAACGCAATGAGGATCGGCAAGATCGATAACCTGAGCCGCAACGTTTAGCCCTTTCTCGCGCAGGGCGCTGGCGCTGGCGGCCAGCTCGGTTTCAAGGATGTCGCACATCACTACGCAGGCACCGGCTTTAGCTATCGCTTCGGCAAAGTGATAACCCAGACCGCGGGCGGCGCCGGTGATAACAATGCGCTTTCCTTTGAGCATGCCCTCCATCAGGCCACTCCCTGCTGCTGTTCGCGCTGGGCCAGCTGCTGCTGTGCGGCTTTTTGCATCATACGGCGCAGACGGGATAGCCCTACGTCATGCTGATATAAATATTCGTGGTTACGGGCATCGGGCGCCATGCACTCCAGCACCACGCGATCCTGCTCCAGTACCTCCCAGTGCAGTTTTTCCAGCCGGTTACGGTACATGAAACGCCACACGTCGCGCTGCCAGTCCTGTACTTTGCGGATACGCCAGAAGAAGACGCGGCAACGATCGTTGTCTTCCGGCACGACCATGCCGACTATCCAGAAATGCCCGCCCGGCCCGAAACGTTTCTGATAAGGGATAGAGAGGCGCATCCAGTAAGCCCCGCTGGCGCCAAATTCTACCCAGTCAAAATTCACGCCGCTCTGGCCGCTCTTCCTGAAGACGAAACCGCTCTGCGTCCCCTCAAGTACCATGTCCGCTTTACGATCGCCTTCCGCCATGGAGTGAGATGAAGAGTGAAGATAGGTGCCGTGCATCGGGTCCATAACGTTTTCCAGCGCGTACTGATAATTGCAGTCCCACGCGGCGGTACACAGAAAGTTGCTGTACTGCTCCGCATCTGCCAGTTCCGCCGGGAAGGTAAGTTCTGCGGGCGGCTGCTCCGCCGTCACGCCAAACCACAAGAAGATGGCGCCGTGAACTTCCTGCACTGCGTAACTGCGCACGCACTGTTGCCCGACCAGCGGACAGCGGTCCACCGCAGGAACATCTTTTACCTCGCCGTTGCCGGCCACTTCTACGCCGTGATACCAGCAGGCGATACGGTCGCCCAGGTTCCAGCCCATCGACAGGCGCGCGCCGCGATGCGGGCAACGGTCTTCAAGCGCCTGCACCTGGCCATCTTTATTACGCCATACGACGATTTGTTCACCCAGCCGCGTAATGCCTACCGGCGCTGACTGCACCTCCCAGCTCGCCAGTACCGGATACCATAAATTACGTAATCCTGTATCGAGATAATCTTGCACTGTAGTCGTCATGATGTTCCCCGCCGTTAGTATCCGTTAACCTGCATAAACTCCCGAAAACTGCTCTCCTGCCAGGCTTCGCCGTGACGGTCGTAAACCTGTCGGCTATTTAAGGCATCCACCAGCTCCGGCAGCGTTTCCACACCCTGCTCAAAAAGTTGTTCGAGGGCCGCAATCAGCGTCAGCTCAAAGGCTTCTGGTTCACGGCTACGGGTTTGCCATACCACATTCTGGTAATGTCCCGGCTTATGAATAGTGCCGTTCCCCCCCTCTTTTGGCGGCGTAAACTGAAAGCTAATCGGCAATGACGGGTTAAATTCAGCGTTCTCGCTCATTCCACGGTCTCCGGGATAAAGGTGATTTGGATCTGGTTGTCGAATACGCGTACCGGGTAGCGTTTCAGGTTACGTTCTCCCGGCTCGCGCAGGCAGGCCCCGGTACGGATATCGAATACCGCCTCGTGCAGCGGGCACTCTATTTTGCCGTCGTCGACAAAACCCTGGCTCAGCAGCGCGTAGGCATGGGGGCAGACATCTTCGAGCGCGTAGTACTCGCCATCCACCAGATAGACACCAATCTCTTTCCCTTCGACATTGCCGCTATAAGGAAAGTCTTCCTGCACCTGCTCTACATTACATACGCCCATCCAGCTCATCAGATCCTCCCGGCCGTTGTTTCATATATGAAACTATGTTTCTTATTTAATACGCTCAATATAAAAGCGATGAACTTTTCGTCAAGGGCATATGTGACAACTTTGTTAAAGATGGCGGGAAAATTTACGCAACTGTGCAACCGCTCACGAAAAATTGTTCCCGCATGAAACATGTGATTAAAAATGCGGGCGCAGATGCATATTTTATCTATTTATCGGCCGCCAGCTTACCGCCAGATATTTTAATTGACTTGAGATAGTCAATACGGATAAACAAAAAGAGAACGGGTCATTAGAAGTTTCATATATGAAACAGTATTGTAATTTTTCATTTAAATACAACGAGTTTCATATATAAACAATTTTAGCCTGGTGATTATTTTCATCACGCCATAAGAGAATGCTCATTTAGCCTTCAATCTGGAGAATAAAAAAGATGCTATCCAAACGCTGGCTGGGAGTGACCGCGCTATTGTTATTAGTGGTTATTGCTTATATAGACCGTGTCAATATTTCTGTGATGATCCTTAATCCCGATTTTGCCGACCATTTTCGATTAAATGATAACAGAATGTTACAGGGAATGTTGATGACCCTGTTTCTGCTGGGCTATGGGTTTTCGGCATTATTACTTACGCCGGTGATGGAAAGCCGCATGCATTACCGCCATGCCCTGCTGCTAAGCACGTTGATCTGGGCCGTCGTTTGCGCGGTATCGCCGCTGGCCGGATCGCTGCTGGGACTGTTAGTTGCCCGCCTGATCCTGGGGATTGCCGAAGGGCCGCTCTTCTCGCTTAAAACACGTTTTATCAGCGATCATTTCGCCGCTCATGAGCTGGGTAAACCCAACGCGGTGAGCGCGCTGGGCGTCTCGCTCGGCCTGGCCGTTGGCTTCCCGCTGGTCACCTGGCTTGTCGGACATTTTGGCTGGGCGGGATCGTTTCAGGCGCTGGCGGTAATTAATCTGATACTCGGCGGCGGCCTGGTTTTAGGTTTTATTCCGCCGCCGCCGCGTAACAATGCTGTTCCCCGCCGCAGGTTTACCACCACCTTGCGTCTTGCCTGGCAAACGCCGCTGCTCGGCTGGATTTTGCTGGTTGAGATCGCAACGCTGAGCTATCTGTGGGGGAGCAGCGCATGGCTGCCCGCCTGGCTGCGCGACGAGCATCAGTTCTCGCTGCATGCAACAGGCTGGCTTGCTGCTGTCCCGTTTATTATCAGCCTCGGGGCAAAATATCTTGGCGGCGTGCTGCTCGACAAGCTTCGCCCTGCCCAGGCTCCGCTGCTGTTTGTTATCGGTGGGGCTGCAACGGCATGTGCGGTGACAGGCTTGATGATGAGCACGCAGCCTGCATGGCTGGCGTTCTGGCTGCTGATGGCAAACGCCTGCTGGGGATTGCAGGGCGCGGCGATACCAACCGTGGTTCAGCATCATGCAAGCCTTGAGGCGGTCGGCAGCGCTTATGGGATCATTAACGGCGTGGGGAACCTGTGTGCGGCCTTTATTCCGCTGCTGATGGGGCTGGTGATGCGCAACGTGGGCACGGTATCGTCGGGGTTCTCGGTGCTGGTGATTTCGCAGGTGATAACGCTGCTGGCGGGAGGAATGTTGCTGCTGCGCATGCGTCGCGCAGCAGCACTGGTTTAAATCTTATTCGGGACTTCTGACAAAGAACGCGCTCTTCTGGTTTACCTCAAACGCCGGGCTTACTCGCCTTTTTTCGCCGCCTGGATGTAAAGCATTTCCAGTGCAAGCGTAGCGCCGGCAAGGGCGGTGATTTCAGACTGATCGTAGGCCGGAGCGACTTCAACCAGGTCCATCCCAACGATGTTCAGATCCTTCAGGCCGCGTACCAGCTTCAGGGCGCGGTCTGAGGTCAGGCCGCCGATAACCGGCGTGCCGGTACCCGGTGCAAAAGCAGGATCCAGACAGTCGATATCGAAGGTCAGATAAACCGGCATATCGCCAACGATCTGCTTCACCTGCGCCAGCACGTCATCAACGGTACGGTCGTTAACCTGGCCCGCATCCAGCACGGTAAAACCGTTATCTTTGTCAAACTCGGTGCGGATACCAATCTGCACCGAATGATTCGGATCGATCAGGCCTTCAAGCGGTGCGGTGTAGAACATGGTGCCGTGGTCGAACTCGCAGCCGTTAGAGTAGGTATCGGTGTGCGCATCGAAATGTACCAGCGCCATTTTTCCAAAATGCTTAGCGTGCGCGCGCAGCAGCGGCAGAGTCACAAAGTGATCGCCGCCGAAAGAGAGCATACGCTTGCCCGCGGCCAGCAGTTTCTCAGCATGAGCCTGCAGGCGCTCGCTCATATCGCGCGAGTCGCCAAAGGCGTACACCAGATCGCCGCAGTCCACGACGTTCAGGCGCTCGCGCATGTCGAAGTTCCACGGGAAGCGGTTACCTTCCCAGGCAAGGTTTGTGGAAACCTGGCGGATAGCCGCAGGGCCATGACGACCACCCGCGCGACCGGAGGTAGCCGCATCAAAAGGAACGCCGGTGATCACCCAGTCGGCATCGCTGTCGTACGGCTGGAAATTTAACGGGAAACGTAAAAAACCAAAGGCGTTGGAGACCAGGGAATTATCGTATTGATGGCCCAGGGTGTTCATTGTCTGACCTCTCGGTGAGTGAATTTATGTCAAAAAAAAGTCCCCTCCGCGTCGTTAAACCCGACGAGGAAGGGACTGGATACGTTTCGAAACGGCTTGTTGGCGCGGATTATCGCCGTAATTTCATCCGGGTTCAATAGTGCGTAATTCATACGCACAGTATAGAACAGACTTCGGGATTACTCGTCTTCCAGGTAAGTGTAGCCGTACAGGCCCGCCTCAAACTCTTCCAGGAACTGCTGCTGTAAAGCGGCATCCAGATCGGTTTGTTTCACCTGGTCGCGGAAGTGGGTCAGCAGGGTATTCGGATCAAGCTGCACGTATTGCAGCATGTCCGCCACGGTATCGCCTTCGTCAGAAAGCTCGACTTCCACATTGCCGTCAGGGAACACAAAGACATCCACCGCTTCAGTATCACCGAAGAGATTATGCATGTTGCCCAGGATCTCCTGATACGCGCCAACCATAAAGAAGCCCAGCGGCGGCGGGTTCTCCGGGTCATATTCCGGCATCGGCATGGTGGTGGCTATGCCGTCGCCGTCGATGTAGTGATCGATAGCGCCGTCAGAGTCACAGGTAATGTCCAGCAGCACAGCGCGACGCTCAGGCACCTGGTTTAGCCCTTCAAGCGGCAGCACCGGGAACAGCTGGTCAATACCCCAGGCGTCCGGCATAGACTGGAACAGCGAGAAGTTGACGTAAATCTTATCCGCCATACGCTCCTGCAGTTCGTCGATGATCGGACGGTGCGCACGGTTGCTCGGATCCAGCAGGCGCTGGATTTCATTGCACATGCTCAGATAAAGCTGCTCCGCCCAGGCACGCTCCTGCAAAGAGTAGCTCCCCGCCGCGTAGCCGGTGTGGATATCATGCAGATCCATCTGGCTGTCGTGCAGCCATTCGCGCAGCGAGCGACGATTGTTCGGCTCGTGCATTTCACCCCAGGTTTCCCACATGCTTTGCAGCGCACGCGGGGCGTCTTCAGCCGGAGCCGTTGGCGTAGTGTATTCGTTGCGCTCGACGCCGATAATATTCGACACCAGTACGGTATGATGCGCGGTAACCGCACGGCCGGACTCGGTAATCACCGTAGGATGCGGCAGGCCATGCTCTTCGCACGCGTCGCCGATCGCCCAGATAATGTTGTTGGCATATTCGTTCAGGCCATAGTTGACCGAACAATCCGACTGTGAACGCGTCCCTTCGTAGTCCACGCCCAGACCACCGCCCACGTCGAAGCACTCGATATTCACACCCATCTTGTGCAGCTCAACGTAGAAGCGCGCGGATTCACGCACGCCGGTGGCGATATCGCGAATGTTCGCCATCTGCGAACCGAGGTGGAAGTGCAACAGTTGCAGGCTGTCGATACGACCGGCCGCACGCAACATTTCAACCAGTTGCAGAACCTGCGTCGCCGCCAGACCGAATTTGGATTTTTCACCGCCGGAAGATTGCCATTTACCGGAGCCCTGCGATGCCAGACGCGCACGCACGCCAAGTCGCGGCACCACGTTCAGACGCTCGGCTTCTTCGAGCACGATACGGATCTCTGACATCTTCTCGATGACCAGATAAACCTTGTGGCCCATTTTCTCGCCGATCAGCGCCAGACGGATATATTCGCGGTCTTTATAGCCGTTGCAGACAATCACCGAACGCGTCATACCGGCATGCGCCAGAACAGCCATCAGCTCGGCTTTAGAGCCCGCTTCCAGACCCAGCGGCTCGCCGGAGTGGATCAGCGATTCAATAACGCGACGGTGCTGGTTTACCTTGATGGGGTAGACGAGGAAATAGTTACCGTTATAACCGTAGGATTCGCGCGCGCGTTTGAACGCCGCATTAATGGAGCGCAGGCGGTGCTGTAGGATCTGCGGAAAACAGAACAGCGCAGGCAGGCGTTGCCCTTGTGCTTCACGGGCTTTGACCAGCTCAGCCAGATCGACTCGTGCCTCAGGGACATCCGGATCCGGGCAAACGGTAATGTGGCCCAGTTCGTTGACGTCATAGTAGTTATTGCCCCACCAGGCAATATTGTAAGTACGCAGCATCTTGCTGGCTTCCTGGGAACTCATGGCAACCTCCTGCATGGAGCGGTGTACATTCTGCTCGCCCACTGACGAACCCAAAACAGAAGAGATTTTGTCAGACATGGCGAACCTCAAATTTAAACGAATATGCAAAACAGTTAACTACTATCGCAGGGGTATCCTGCAATAACAACCCATTAACAGCGCGTAATGGCAGCATAAGACGCTGACAGAAAAACTGTGCGACCGATTTCTTTTTCATATCATTGTAAAACACGTAACCGAACTCCGTGGGACGAGTCGGCGAAACCACGAGAAAACTCCTGCCAAAGACAAGAGCGCCCAGGTACTGAAATTACAGGAGTGCGTTACCGGCTCTGGAGTCCTGAGAGGCGCCAGGCCTTGTGGTATAACATCGGCTGGGATGAAGCAAAGAAATGCAGTTTGCGAGGGGCATAGACGCGACCAGGACGGTCGCCAGATTCTGCGGATTACTGTATTTCAGTAAAAAACAGTGGTTCATCAATCGTATCACCTCCACGCATAGGGTTTGGGTATGCGACAAGCCAAAGCTAAGAAAATTGCTCAACCCGGCTGGAAGTGGGCAACACAAAACTTGTGTGCTTATTGAATGAGCCGCGCGCGCCGCTTTATACCCACAACGGGCGGAAAAAGCAAAAGATAAATCTACGCTTTGCCAATGGCGCCTGAAAAAATTGCCGGGCCGTTTTATCCATAAATGTGCTGAGTGAGAAAAATCGCTGGCAATATGATTAAGGGTTAACCTAAAATAGCCGTCCAGATGTTAATCCATCTATACCGATTAACTGTTAGACTGCCTGTCGTTGAACCTGCGGCAAACTCCCTTAACATCAGCATATCGCACTGATACGGGGGTCATCCAACAGCAGTCTGTACTATACGAATTATTTTTAGGGTGAAGAAAACATGGCTAAACACCTTTTTACGTCCGAGTCTGTATCAGAAGGGCATCCCGACAAAATCGCTGACCAGATCTCCGATGCGGTACTTGATGCGATCCTGGAGCAGGATCCGAAAGCGCGCGTCGCCTGTGAGACATATGTGAAAACCGGCATGGTGCTGGTTGGCGGCGAAATCACCACCAGCGCATGGGTTGATATCGAAGAGATCACCCGTAACACGGTTCGTGAAATCGGCTACGTGCATTCTGATATGGGCTTTGATGCCAACTCCTGCGCCGTGCTGAGCGCCATCGGCAAACAGTCTCCGGATATCAACCAGGGCGTTGACCGTACCGATCCGCTGGAGCAGGGTGCAGGCGACCAGGGCCTGATGTTTGGTTATGCGACCAACGAAACCGACGTGCTGATGCCTGCGCCTATCACTTACGCCCACCGTCTGGTTCAGCGCCAGGCCGAAGTGCGTAAAAACGGCATGCTGCCATGGCTGCGTCCGGATGCCAAAAGCCAGATCACCTTCCAGTATGACGAAGGCAAAATTGTCGGTATCGATGCGGTAGTTCTCTCCACCCAGCATTCTGAAGAGATTGAGCTGAAAACACTGCAAGAAGCGGTGATGGAAGAGATCATCAAGCCGGTGCTGCCTGCTGAATGGCTTAACGCCGCCACCAAATACCACATCAATCCAACCGGCCGTTTTGTTATCGGCGGCCCGATGGGCGACTGTGGCCTGACCGGGCGTAAAATTATCGTTGATACCTACGGCGGCATGGCTCGTCACGGCGGCGGCGCGTTCTCCGGTAAAGATCCGTCTAAAGTGGACCGTTCTGCTGCATACGCTGCGCGTTACGTTGCGAAAAACATCGTGGCTGCAGGGCTTGCAGACCGTTGTGAGATTCAGGTTTCTTACGCCATCGGCGTTGCTGAACCAACCTCCATTATGGTGGAAACCTTCGGCACCGAGAAAATCTCAACCGAGCAGTTAACCCTGCTGGTGCGTGAGTTCTTCGACCTGCGTCCATACGGCCTGATCCAGATGCTGGATCTGCTGCACCCAATCTACAAAGAAACCGCTGCATACGGTCACTTTGGTCGTGAACATTTCCCATGGGAAAAAACCGACAAAGCCGCTCTGCTGCGTGAAGCCGCTGGCCTGAAATAATCCGCCACGCTTTTCCCCTTCAAAGGCCAGCTCTGCTGGCCTTTTGTTTTTTCACCCGCTGAAACTGCCGTTTTGCATTGTCTCGTCTATACTCTCTTTTCACCTTCTGGCGACGCCGCTATGAAAGCGATTACACAGACGTTTTACCCCTTTTCAATCGGATTAATCTCCCTGCTTCTCTTCCTCAGCGCATTTGTTACAGTTGGTTTCGGTTTAGTCTGAAAAACCAGCAAATATCTTGCCGCATATTCTTTTAATGCTATGTTTTATCAGCATAAATAATCTATACGGTTCTTGACATTTGTGTAACCGATTACACCAACGTGATTGGCGTCACACTATTTGGTCTGGCTCTCGCCTACCCTTAACAACGATAAAATTGATAATTCAACCGGAGGGCTATATGCCTGACACTAAAAAACACGGGCGCTCTAATAAGAGCATGACGTTTTTTGTCTGCTTCCTTGCGGCGCTGGCAGGTTTACTGTTTGGCCTGGATATCGGCGTTATCGCAGGCGCCCTGCCGTTTATTGCCAATGATTTCCAGATAAGCTCACACACGCAGGAATGGGTAGTTAGCTCCATGATGTTTGGTGCCGCGGTAGGTGCCGTCGGTAGCGGCTGGCTTTCCTTCCGGCTCGGACGTAAATACAGCCTGATGATCGGCGCCGTGCTGTTCGTGGCCGGTTCGCTGTGTTCCGCCTTTGCGCCAAATGTGGAAGTGCTGATTATTTCCCGCGTGCTGCTTGGCCTGGCCGTAGGCGTGGCGTCTTACACCGCTCCGCTTTATCTGTCTGAGATCGCCCCGGAAAAAATTCGCGGCAGTATGATTTCGATGTATCAGTTGATGATTACCATCGGTATTCTGGGCGCGTACCTTTCCGACACCGCCTTTAGCTACTCAGGCTCCTGGCGCTGGATGCTCGGCGTCATCACCATCCCGGCCCTGCTGCTATTGGTTGGCGTGTTCTTCCTGCCGGACAGCCCACGCTGGTTCGCCGCCAAACGCCGCTTCCACGACGCCGAACGCGTGCTGTTACGCCTGCGCGATACCAGCGCCGAAGCAAAGCGTGAACTTGAAGAGATTCGTGAAAGCCTGCAGGTGAAACAGAGCGGCTGGTCGCTGTTTAAAGACAACAGCAACTTCCGTCGTGCGGTCTTCCTTGGCGTTCTGCTTCAGGTTATGCAGCAGTTCACCGGTATGAATGTCATCATGTATTACGCGCCAAAAATCTTTGAAATCGCCGGCTTCACCAATACCACGCAGCAAATGTGGGGGACGGTTATCGTCGGTCTGATTAACGTGCTGGCGACCTTTATCGCCATCGGTCTGGTGGATCGCTGGGGCCGCAAACCAACGCTGGTGCTGGGCTTCCTGGTGATGGCGACGGGTATGGGCGTGCTGGGTACGATGCTGCATGTCGGTATCCATTCTCAGGGCGCGCAGTACTTCGCCGTGGCTATGCTGCTGATGTTTATCGTTGGTTTTGCGATGAGCGCCGGGCCGCTGATTTGGGTGCTGTGCTCTGAAATCCAGCCGCTGAAAGGCCGTGATTTTGGTATTACCTGCTCCACCGCCACTAACTGGATCGCCAACATGATCGTTGGTGCAACCTTCCTGACCATGCTCAACACGCTGGGCAATGCGTACACCTTCTGGGTCTACGCCGGTCTGAACATCTTCTTTATCGTTCTGACGCTGTGGCTGGTTCCGGAAACCAAACACGTCTCGCTGGAACATATCGAACGCAACCTGATGAAAGGCCGTCCGTTACGTGAAATTGGCGCTCACGACTAAGCGTAAAATAGCCCTTCTCCGCAAGGAGAGGGCTTTACTTACTGACAAAGAAGGAAAAAGCGTGATTTTTCCTTCTTTGTGATGAGCAGCCGAAAATCAATGAATTGATTTTCCAGTTAATTTTCGGGTGCCTTATGTGAGAATTGTTCTGGCCTAAAGGTTTGTCATCACTCTTGCTTGCACCTCGCCCCGCCCCATTCTATTCTCTGCCGTTATGAAATCCCCACGACTCCCCATTGCTGTCCAGCAGGCCGTTATGCGTTGCCTACGGGAAAAACTGCAGCAGGCAAATCTGCACTTAGGCCGTAGCTACCCGGAACCGAAACTGGTGTATCAGCAACGAGGCACCACCGCGGGCACCGCATGGATGGAAAGCTACGAAATCCGTTTGAATCCCGTATTGCTGATGGAAAATCAGCAGGCTTTTATCGACGAGGTGGTGCCGCACGAGCTGGCTCACCTTCTGGTCTGGAAACATTTTGGCCGCGTGGCTCCCCACGGCAAAGAATGGAAATGGATGATGGAAGCCGTGCTCGGCGTTCCCGCTCGCCGAACGCACCAGTTTGAAGTGCAGTCCGTTCGCAAAAATACCTTCCCCTATCGCTGCCGCTGCCAGCTGCATCAGCTTACCGTGCGCCGCCACAATAAAGTGCTGCGCGGCGAATCTGAATACCGCTGCGTGCAATGCGGCGACCTGTTAAAACCAGAACTTACGCCTGCCTGTCATTAAAGAATCAAACGTAAGGTTTCCCGATCCTGCTGATTGAAACTGGATAAATCCTCAGGTAGGGTGCGGGCAGGTTTTAGTAAGGATTCTGGAAATGTCTCGCAAATATTTTTGGGCTGTTGCAGTTGTTGCAGCCCTCTCCTCTTTTTCTGCCTTCAGCGCCGGTATCAACAGCTTCTCGCAGGCCAAAACCGCCGGCGTCAAAGTGAACGCCGACGCGCCGGGCGACTTTTACTGCGGATGCAAAATCAGCTGGCACGGAAAGAAAGGCATCCCCGATCTCAAATCGTGCGGCTATAAGGTACGTAAAAACGAAAATCGCGCCACACGCATCGAATGGGAACATGTGGTTCCGGCCTGGCAGTTTGGCCACCAGCGCCAGTGCTGGCAGGACGGCGGCAGAAAGAACTGCAGCAAAGATCCTCTCTATCGCAAGATAGAAAGCGATATGCATAACCTGCAGCCCGCGGTTGGAGAAGTGAATGCCGACCGCAATAATTTTATGTATAGCCAGTGGAACGGTGGTGAAGGTCAGTACGGCCAGTGCGCAATGAAAGTCGACTTTAAAGATAAGATTGCAGAGCCGCCAGCCCGCGCGCGCGGCGCCATCGCCCGCACTTACTTCTATATGCGCGATCGGTATCAACTGAAGCTTTCCCGCCAGCAGACGCAGCTTTTCGAAGCCTGGAACAAGCTATACCCGGTAAGCGCCTGGGAGTGTGAGCGAGACGAACGTATTGCTAAAGTTCAGGGCAATCATAACCCTTATGTGCTGCGGGCTTGCCAGGCGCAAAACAGCTAACCTACACTAGCGGCAATTGTTAATTCCGCGTCAGGATAACCAACGCATGCGTATACCCCGCATTCATCACCCTGAATTACTTACCCTCGGCCAGGATGTGGCGCTCAGCGAAGACGCCGCAAACCATGTGGGCCGCGTATTACGCATGGGCACCGGACAGGCCCTGCAGCTTTTTGACGGCAGCAATCAGGTCTTTGACGCTGAAATTGTGCAGGCTGATAAGAAAAGCGTGCGGGTCAGGGTGCTTAGTGCAACCGCCGACGATCGGGAATCTCCGCTGCAACTGCATCTTGGTCAGGTAATGTCACGTGGCGAAAAGATGGAATTTACCGTTCAAAAAGCCGTTGAGCTGGGCGTGAACGTAATTACGCCTCTGTTTTCCGAGCGCTGTGGCGTAAAACTCGACGCCGAACGCCTGAGTAAAAAGCTCGCCCAGTGGCGCAAAATCGCCGTTGCCGCTTGCGAACAATGTGGCCGTAACCGGGTACCGGAAATTCGCCCGGCGATGGATCTCGAGGCGTGGTGCGCGGAGCTTGATGAAAGTCTGAAGCTCAACCTCCACCCTCGTGCCAGCGCCAGCATTAATACCTTGCCGCAGCCAGTCGAACGAGTGCGTTTGTTGATTGGTCCGGAAGGGGGTTTAACGGCGGATGAAATTGCCATGACCGCACGCCACCAGTTTACTGATATCTTGTTAGGACCACGCGTTCTGCGCACTGAGACTACCGCGCTCACCGCCATCACCGCGCTTCAGGTGCGTTTTGGCGATCTGGGCTAAAGGAGAAGAAGAATGATCAAGCTCGGCATCGTGATGGACCCCATCGCACACATCAATATCAAGAAAGACTCAAGCTTTGCCATGCTGCTCGAAGCGCAACGCCGCGGCTATGAGATCCATTATATGGAGATGGCGGATCTGTACCTGATTAACGGTGAAGCGCGCGCGCGTACCCGTCTGGTTTCCGTCGAGCAGAACTACGATAAATGGTATGACTTTGGCAGCGAGCAGGATATTGCGCTGACTGACCTTAACGTCGTGCTGATGCGTAAAGATCCTCCGTTTGATACCGAATTCATCTACGCCACCTACATCCTCGAACGCGCCGAAGAGCAAGGCACGCTAATTGTCAACAAACCGCAGAGCCTGCGCGACTGTAACGAGAAGCTGTTCACCGCCTGGTTTGCGGATTTAACGCCGGAAACGCTGGTGACGCGCAACAAAGCGCAGCTTAAAGCGTTCTGGCAGAAGCATGGCGATATCATCATGAAACCGCTGGACGGTATGGGCGGCACGTCTATCTTCCGCGTTAAGGAAGGCGACCCTAACCTCGGCGTGATTGCAGAAACCCTGACCCTGCTCGGCAACCGCTACTGCATGGCGCAAAACTATCTGCCCGCGATCGTCGATGGCGACAAGCGTGTGCTGATCGTTGACGGCGAACCGGTTCCTTACTGCCTGGCGCGTATTCCACAGGGCGGCGAAACACGTGGTAACCTGGCAGCCGGCGGCCGTGGCGAGCCGCGCCCGCTGACTGAAAGCGACTGGGAAATTGCACGCCGCGTAGGCCCAACCCTGAAAGCCAAAGGGCTGATTTTCGTAGGCCTCGATATTATCGGCGACCGCCTGACCGAGATTAACGTCACAAGCCCCACCTGCATCCGCGAAATCGAAGCCGAATTCCCGGTTTCCATTACCGGCATGCTGTTTGACGCCATCGAAAAGCGCATCGCTGAGTAATTTTTAAACGGCGGTAGGGAAACCGCCAGTAGTGACAGCTCGCTGCTTTCCCCGCATACTGGATGCTGTCGCTTTTTCAACCGGGATCAGAACCTCTGACAATGAATTTACAGCATCACTTTCTTATTGCCATGCCAGCTCTTCAGGACCCCCTTTTTAAGCGCGCCGTAGTTTATATCTGCGAATACAGCGAAGATGGCGCGATGGGGATCATCATCAATAAACCTCTCGAAAACCTTCAGGTTGATGGCGTACTGCAAAAGCTGAAGATCGAGCCCGATCCCCGGGATCCTGCTATTCGCCTTGATAAGCCAGTCTTCCTCGGCGGCCCGCTGGCCGAAGATCGCGGTTTTATCCTGCACAGCCCTCCAGATATGTTCGCTTCGAGCATCCGTATTTCTGACGATACGGTCATCACTACCTCCCGTGACGTGCTGGAAACCATCGGAACCCCAAACCAGCCGAAAGAGGTGATGGTGGCGCTGGGCTATTCCTCATGGGAAAAAGGGCAGCTTGAGCAGGAGATCCTCGAAAACGCCTGGCTTACCGCTCCGGCAGATGCCGCCATTCTGTTTACTACGCCGATTGCCGAACGCTGGCGCGAAGCGGCGAAGCTGATTGGCGTTGATATCCATACAATGCCTGGCGAAGCGGGGCACGCGTAATGAGCAGTGGAACACTTTTAGCGTTTGATTTCGGCACCAAAAGCATTGGCGTGGCGATTGGCCAGCGCATTACCGGCACCGCCCGTCCGCTCACCGCGCTAAAAGCACAGGAAGGCTCGCCGGACTGGAACGCCGTGGAAAAAATCCTTAAAGAGTGGCTACCGGACGAAGTCATTGTTGGCCTGCCGCTGAACATGGACGGCACCGAACAACCGCTGACCGCCCGCGCCCGTAAATTTGCTAACCGGCTGCACGGTCGCTTCGGTGTGAAGGTCTCCTTGCAGGACGAGCGCCTGAGCACCGTTGAAGCCCGTGCGGGCCTGTTTGAACATGGCGGTTTCCGTGCGCTCAACAAAGGCAGCATTGATTCCGCTTCTGCCGTTATTATCCTTGAAAGCTGGTTTGAGTATCATCCTTAAAGCATATTAAATTAGCCTCGATATCACCCGCCCTCTTCTTCAGAAGAGGGAGAACCACCGCTGCTTCATCTCGCAATTTCTGCAACTCCTCTTTTTGTAATTCCATATCGATCACATTTTCGACAATAGCATTTTGCGATCCTTTTTGTGTTTCTATAAAAGAAACAAAGAACAATAAGTGAACGCCACCCTGCGGGCAGTAAGCAGGTCGTGAGAATATATACAAAGAGAACATTCTTATGTCAGAACAACCACTTACTACTACCAAAAGCAAAAGCACCGGACGCGTACGTTTTATGGTGCTGGGCCTGGTTTTTATTAACATCATTATCAACTACATGGATCGAACCAACCTCTCGGTAGCCGCCACGGAAATGGCCGGCGATTTACAGTTTACGCCCTTACAAATGGGGCTGATCTTCTCAGCCTTTGGCTGGATCTACGCCGCGTTGCAAATACCCGGTGGCTTTGTCATCGATCGCTTTGGTTCACGCATCGTTTACGGCGTCGGACTTTTTGTCTGGTCGTTGATTACCGCGTTTCACGCCATCGCCAATAGCTTTGGTGCGCTTGTGGGGCTGCGTCTGGGCGTGGGCGCTTTTGAAGCTCCGGTAATGCCATCCAATAATCGGGTGATCTCAAGCTGGTTCCCGGAAAATGAACGGGCCAGCGCTATTGGTATTTATTCATCAGCACAGTTCGTTGGACTCGCCTGCATGACACCTCTGCTGTTTCACGTACAGGATCTGTATGGCTGGCGCGGGCTGTTTTTGATTACCGGCGTGGCGGGAATGATCTGGGCGGTAGTGTGGTATTGCCTGTATCGCGAACCGCTGGAACATAAGGGCGTCTCCCGGGCAGAACTGGATCATATCCGTGAAGGCGGAGCTATTCTGGAAAGCCGCCAGGAAGCGGCACAACGATCTTTCTCATGGAGCGATCTGGCGCTGATGTTCCGCAGCCGCAAGCTCATTGGCATTTATTTCGGCCAGTTCACCATATCTGCGACCTTCTGGTTCTTCCTCACCTGGTTCCCGACATACCTTGTGCAGTACCGCCATATGGATTTTATCAAGTCCGGGTACATCGCCTCGGTGCCATATCTGGCGGCCTTTTTTGGCGTGCTGCTGGCCGGGTTTGTTTCCGATCGTCTGATTAAGCGCGGCGTCAGCGCGAGCTTCGCTCGTAAAGCGCCAGTGATCTTCGGCATGGCGTTGACGCTGTTTATCCTTGGCGCGAACTACACCGACAACCCCACGCTGATTATTTTGTTTATGTCGATCGCCTTCTTTGGCAATGGTCTGGCCACCATCACCTGGGTATTTGTGACCGCCCTGGCGCCAAGGCATTTAATTGGACTTGCGGGCGGCGTCTTTAACTTTACCGGTGCGCTGTCTTCCATCGTGGTGCCTGTCGCTATTGGCGCGCTGATCGACGGACACAATTTTGCCCCGGCACTTGCTTTTATCGCGGTGCTGGCAGGGCTGGGCATTTGTTCTTACCTGTTTGTGGTTGGGCGTATCGACCTCGACACGTCGCAGAATGCTAAGCCGCGTGGGTAACTAACTGAACGGCAAGCTCATCAAGCTGAGCCAGGCGTGGTGCGATCTGTTCATCCTTCGCATTCCACATGCCGGCAAAGGCGAGAGCGGCATTATGCGCGCCCAGCGGTTGCGCCATAGAAAGCTCGCCGTCGTCGTGACGCCATACAACATGGCCCTGGCCACGCTGCTGAGCAAGGTAAGGCGACATTGCCTGCCACTGTTCCGGCGAGAAGCGAGCCTGTAAGGCTTCGTCTGGTTCACAGGCCAGCAGGGCCATACCAATAACCGATTGCCAGGCCGGAAGCATATGAAAACCAGCCAACGCCTGGCTCATCTGAATACCCGGCTCGGAGTGATAGATATAGATAACCTGATCCTCCCAGAGGACGCCCATAGCCACCACGATATCCTTTGGCGCATGACGTTCCAGCAGGGGCAAAGCCTGAGAGAACAGCGCGGAACCACGGATAGCCTGCGCGGCAAGCGCATGAATACCGGGGCCAGGAAGATAGCGACGCTGCTCATCCTGCTGGGTGAGGCCAATCGCGGCCATAGTCATCAACAGGCGATTTACACGAGTGGTATTAATGCCCATCAGGCGAGCCAGTTCACGGCAACCAATGGCCCGACCGCTGGAAACCAGATACTGCAGACAACGGATACCGTCGATAAGACTTTGATTCGGTTGTGATGACATAGCGCGCTTCAAATGAATGTAAGAAAACCGATTTTATCGCCAGTTTTAGAGGAAACAAACTTTATGCAAATCTTTCAGCAAACCGACGCCAGAGAATTTCCGCAGCAGCAGCTACAAACCGACCTGTTGGTAGCCGGTGGCGGCCTTGCCGGACTCTGTGCCGCGCTTGCTGCCGCACGTGACGGCTTACAGGTAGTGCTGGTTCAGGATCGTCCCGTGCTGGGAGGAAATGCTTCCAGCGAAGTCCGTCTGTGGGCCAACGGGGCGACATCCCATATGGGAAACAATAACCGCTGGGCCCGCGAAGGCGGAATTATGGGTGAAATCATGGAGGAAAATCTCTATCGCAATAAAGAGGGGAACCCCGTGATGTTCGATCTGGTGCTTCTTGATATGGCCAGAAGCGAGCCGAACCTCACCTTGCTGCTGAACACCGCGCTATTCGAAGTCTTCACGCAAGGAAAAAGGATTACTCGCGTAAAAGGCTTTAACGCCATTAACGAAACCTTTTACAACATTGCCGCTACGCAGTTTTGCGATGCAACCGGCGACGGCGTGCTGGGTCATCTTGCCGGTGCCGAATACCGGGTAGGCGCAGAAGATCCGCAAGAATTTGCTGAAAAAATGGCACCGGGGGACAATTTTGGCCATAAGCTGGGCCACTCCATTTATTTCTATACCAAAAAAGGCGACTCGCCGGTTAATTTTGTTCCCCCTTCTTTTGCCTTAAACGATATCCAGGCAATTCCCCGCTATACCCGCCTGACTTCCACCCTGAATGGCTGCGATTTGTGGTGGCTGGAATGGGGTGGCCGTCTTGATACTATTCACGACAGCGAAGAGATTAAATGGGAGCTGTGGAAAATCGTCTGGGGCGTCTGGCATTACATTAAAAACTCCGGCCAGTTTGACGATGCCGCCAATATGACCATCGAGTGGGTTGGCGCGATACCCGGCAAACGTGAAAGCCGCCGCTTCATGGGTGACCATATGCTTTCCCAGCAGGATATCATCGAACAACGTGACCACTACGATGCCGTAGCCTACGGCGGCTGGTCTATCGATCTTCATCCCGCAGACGGTGTCTACAGTAAGCATGACGGCTGCCGCCAGTTCCACAGCAAAGGAACTTACACCATCCCCTACCGCAGCCTGTATAGCCGCTCACTGGAAAATCTTTTTCTTACCGGACGGCTGATTTCCGCTTCACACGTGGCGTTTGGTAGCGCTCGCGTTATGTGCACCTGTGGCTTACTGGGCGAGGTCGTGGGTCGTGCTGCTGCACTTTGCCATCAACAAAAGCTGACCGCTTCCCAACTGGCAGAAAAAAATCGAGTCTGCGCTCTACAGCAGCATCTTCAACAAACGGGCTGTTATATACCACGCCAGTGGCTTGCTGATCCGGCAAGCGGAGCACGGGTCACGACCAGCAGCGAACTGTGTCTGCAAACGCTGTCAGCCAACGGTAGCCGGGCCGCGCTAAAGGATCGCATGGCGCTTCTTTTGCCGTTAAAAGCTGGCGAGAAGCTACCAGCGATGTACTTCACCCTGTGTGCGGCTTCGCCACAATTATTGAAGATCAATCTGCTGGGCTGCTCACGCACGGGCAACTTTACGCCTGATACGCCGCTGGACGAGCTGACACTCTCCGTTGCTCAACAAGGCGAATACCGCGTCCATTTTGATTATCAAAGCAAACGGGATGAATATCTTTTTATCGCCTTTGAAAGTAACGACCAGATTGAAATCGCCCTCACCGGGCAACACCTGCCGGGCATCATGACCGTGTTTAATAGTTTAAATGCCCGTGTGGCGAAGCATACGCGTCAGATAGCCGACGGGGACTACGGCGTTGATGAATTTGATTTCTGGTTGCCGCGACGCCATCCAAATCAGATCTTACCCATGCTGCGCTTTGAACCTGCATTACGATGCTATGCCGCGGAGAACCTGCTTAATGGTCGTCTGCGTCCCGAGCAGCATACCAACGCATGGGTGCCCGATTTTAGCGATCGTAACCCCTGGGTGACATGGCAATGGGCGATGCCACAAACGTTACATGCCATCACGCTGGTCTTTGATAACGATTTCGATAACGCAATGGAATCCGTGCAAATGGGCCACTCGCTATCCGTTACTCCACATTGCGTCACTCACTATCGCCTTTGGGCAGATAACAAATTACTTGTGGAGATGACAGATAACCGACACTCCGTCTGCGAGCATCGTTTACCGCAGCCTCTCACCGCTAAGCAGATCAAGCTCGAAATCGTGTGTACGGCTGGCGGGATCCCAGCGTTGTATTCACTTAACGTGCGCTAAGCGAACTTAGCGAAATCCTGGCGGCGGATAGCGCTTATGCTTATCCGCCCTCGTTGCCCTGATCGAGCTTTCCTTCACTTACCCGCATCGCCTCACTCTGCGCAAAATTCTGCATCCCGTGCTGTTGTCCCGTCTGTATCAGGCCGGGCAACTGATGCGTTTTGCCTTCGCGAATCAGGTTCGCTACCGCCGTGGTATTCACCAGCAGTTCATAGAGCGCTACTCGTCCGCCCTTCTTTGCCGGTAACAGCTTTTGTGCCAGTACGGCTTTAAGGCTGCCTGCAAGCTGGCTGCGAATGTGGTTTTTTTCTTCCGCCGGGAATACATCCACCAGCCTTTCCACCGCCTGCGCCGCGCCGCGTGTATGCAGCGTCGCCAGCACCAGGTGGCCTGTTTCCGCCGCGGTTAAAGCCAGGCGTATGGTTTCGCTGTCTCGTAACTCACCCAGCAGGATCGCATCCGGGTCTTCACGCAGCGCGGCTTTTAG
This sequence comes from Buttiauxella sp., assembly GCA_032051265.1. Lineage (GTDB taxonomy): Bacteria > Pseudomonadota > Gammaproteobacteria > Enterobacterales > Enterobacteriaceae > Dryocola. The sequence continues at coordinate 264,288 of DAMBYU010000003.1, read as the reverse complement.
CCCGGCGGCGAATGAATGACAATGCGCGCCCGGCTCCCTTTGCTGAATCAGGCATCGCCCGGAGTGGTGCACAAACTCCACAGGATCTTCAAGGGTGAGAATATGCCCATCCAGATGATGATTGAGATGATCCACCATCGCCGCAAGCGTGGTGGTTTTACCGCTACCGGTAGCGCCCGTCACCAGAATCAGCCCATCGGGCGTTCGCAGTAACGACGGGATTATCGGCGGAGCGCCTAATGCCGCTAACTTTGGGCAGTGCGATGCGAGCAAACGTAACGCGAGAGAGTAGCCCTGGCGCTGACGAAAAGCGTTGGCGCGCAGCCGAATACCATCTGCAAGCGTCACGGCAAAATCTACCTGTCCCTTATTCTCCAGTTCTTGCCGTTGCCCCTTCGCAAGCCAGCCCGCAAGCAGGAACTCAGGTTCAGGCGTCGTTTCGGGAAAGCGTTCAAGCCGCCCTTGCCTGCGCCAGCGTGCAGATTGCCCCGTGCACAGGTGTAGATCGGAAGCGTTATGCATTACACTAAGGGCCACAATTTCTTCGATATCCATATCACTTTCCAACGTATGAACGAGATAGCGCACAATCTGGCACAGGTTCACCACAAAATCTCAGCGGCGGCAACACGCTGCGGGCGTGCTTCCGAAGAAGTTAATTTGCTTGCGGTCAGCAAAACAAAACCTGCGAGCGCCATCGAAGAAGCGGTTGCCGCCGGTCAGCGCGCTTTCGGTGAGAACTACGTCCAGGAAGGCGTGGATAAAATTCGTTACTTCGCCGAAAGCGGTGCTGAATGTCTTGAATGGCACTTTATTGGTCCTTTGCAGTCGAACAAAAGTCGTCTGGTTGCCGAACATTTTGACTGGTGCCATACGGTGGACAGGCTGCGCATCGCCACTCGTCTGAGCGAGCAGCGCCCGGCAGATATGCCGCCGCTTAACGTCCTGATTCAAATTAATATTAGCGATGAACATAGCAAATCCGGGATCGCACTGAGCGAGCTTGACCAGCTTGCGTCTGCAGTCGCCGCGCTGCCGGGTTTGCTGTTACGGGGTTTAATGGCAATTCCTGCGCCAGAACCCGAATATGAACGTCAGTTTGCCGTTTGCAGCCAGATGGCCGCGGCATTCGAGACGCTCAAAAACCGTTATTCAACGGTCGATACGTTATCTCTGGGCATGACCGATGACATGGACGCCGCGATTGCCGCAGGCAGCACCATGGTGCGCATTGGAACCGCTATTTTCGGCGCGCGGAGCTATCCTGCTCGCTAATCACTAAATGTTGAGGAACGCCATGCAGATGTTGACCTTCCTGATTTCCACCGTCATTGAGCTGTATGTCATGGTGCTGCTGCTGCGCATCTGGATGCAGTGGGCGCGCACGGATTTCTACAATCCCTTTTCACAGTTTGTCGTGAAAGCGACTCAGCCGGTAATCAGTCCCTTACGCCGTTTTATTCCTTCGATGGGGCCCGTTGATACCGCCTCGCTGCTCATCGCCTACGTGCTAAGTCTGGTGAAAGCGATGGTGCTGTTCCAGGCTGTCAGCTTCGCGCCGATTATCTGGATTGCCGCCCTGCTGGTGTTGCTGAAAACCGCAGGCCTGCTGTTCTTCTGGGTGATGATTATCCGGGCGCTGATGAGCTGGGTAAGCCAGGGCCGTAGCCCGGTTGAATTCGTTCTGATGCAGCTAACCGAACCCTTTATGGCGCCGGTACGCCGTATTCTGCCTGCGATGGGCGGAATCGATTTCTCCGGTATGATCGTGATTCTGGCACTTTACGCGCTGAATATCGGCATTGCCGAACTGCTGGCGCTTACCGGCAATATGCTGCTACCGGGCCTGTGGATGGCGCTTTGAGCGCTGTGAGTCAAACCGCCGACGGGCTGGTTTTACGGCTGTATATTCAGCCTAAAGCCAGCCGGGATTCCATTATCGGGCTGCATGGCGACGAGCTCAAAGTCGCCATCACCGCCCCGCCGGTAGACGGCAAGGCCAACGCTCATCTGATAAAATACCTGGCTAAGCAGTTCCGCGTGGCCAAAGGCCAGGTGCTGCTAGAGAAAGGTGAGCTGGGCCGCCATAAACAAATTAAGATTATCGACCCGCAACAAATCCCGACGGAAGTCGCGGCATTGCTCGAATAATTACCCAAAATTCACAGGATTCCGCTATGCAAAAAGTTGTCCTCGCTACCGGTAACGCCGGTAAAGTGCGTGAGCTCGCCGATTTACTGCACGACTTTGGTCTGGACGTGGTGGCGCAAACCGAGCTGGGCGTAGAGTCCGCCGAAGAAACTGGCCTCACTTTTATCGAAAACGCCATTCTCAAAGCCCGCCACGCGGCGCAGGTAACTGGCCTGCCCGCGATTGCCGATGATTCCGGCCTGGCCGTCGACGTGCTTGGCGGAGCGCCTGGAATTTACTCCGCGCGATATGCAGGCGTTGACGCAAGCGATCAACAAAATCTGGAAAAGCTGCTTGCGACGCTCAAAGATGCGCCTGATGAACAACGCAAAGCCCGATTCCACTGCGTGCTGGTCTATATGCGCCACGCAGAAGACCCAACGCCGCTGGTATGCCACGGTAGCTGGGAAGGCGAAATCACCCGCGAGGCTGCGGGCGCAGGTGGCTTTGGATACGACCCAATATTCTTTGTCCCGGGCGAAGGTAAAACCGCCGCGGAGCTGACCCGCGACGAGAAACGCGCTATCTCCCACCGGGGACAGGCTTTGAAACTGTTACTGGAAGCAATGAAAAATGGCTAATTTGCCACCCCTGAGTCTTTATATTCATATCCCATGGTGCGTGCAGAAGTGCCCCTACTGTGACTTCAACTCCCATGCGCTCAAAGGTGACGTACCGCACGACGAGTACGTCGGCCACCTGCTGCGCGATCTGGAAAACGATGCGCCAATGGCACAAGGACGTGAAGTAAAGACCATCTTTATCGGTGGCGGTACGCCAAGCTTGCTTTCAAGCGAGGCGATGCAAAACCTGCTCGACGGCGTGCGTGCGCGTCTGCCGCTGGCAGCGGATGCAGAGATCACAATGGAAGCGAACCCCGGCACGGTGGAGGCCGATCGTTTCAAAGGTTATCAGCGTGCAGGGGTGAATCGTATTTCAATCGGCGTGCAAAGTTTCAGCGAGCCAAAGCTTAAACGTCTGGGCCGTATTCACGATGCTGGCGAAGCGAAGCGTGCGGCGAATCTGGCAAGCGGCCTTGGGCTTCGCAGCTTTAACCTCGACTTAATGCATGGCCTACCGGACCAGTCGCTGGAAGAAGCGCTGGACGATTTACGCCAGGCGATCGCGCTTAACCCACCGCACCTCTCCTGGTATCAATTGACTATTGAACCCAACACGCTGTTTGCTTCTCGTCCGCCTAAGCTTCCGGATGACGACGCGCTGTGGGATATCTTTGAACAGGGCGACAAGCTGCTGACCGCCGCCGGTTATCAGCAGTATGAAACTTCCGCCTACGCCAGGCCTGGTTATCAGTGTCAGCACAACCTGAACTACTGGCGCTTCGGGGATTATCTGGGCATCGGCTGCGGCGCACACGGCAAAATCACTTTTGCCGACGGGCGTATTCTGCGAACCGCCAAAACGCGTCATCCGCGCGGCTATATGGAAGGAAAATATCTTGATCGCCAGCACGATGTGGAACAGGCCGACAAGCCGTTCGAGTTCTTTATGAACCGTTTCCGCCTGCTGGAAGCCGCGCCGCGCCACGAGTTCAGGCTGTATACCGGGCTTGATGAGAGTGTTATCCGTCCGCAGTTAGATGAAGCCATTGCCAGGGATTATCTGGTGGAGACGGCGGAGCACTGGCAGATAACCGAGCACGGCAAGCTATTTTTGAACTCACTGCTGGAGATTTTTTTGGCGGAGTGATCTTAAGCAGGTGGATGGCGCATTGCTTATCCACCCTACGGAATAATCCAGAAGTTGTAGGGCGGATAAGCGTAGCGCCATCCGCCGTTTACAGCTATTTCAGCGTCTCAACCAGCCCTTTACGCTGGCCTTCGAGCGTCACCACTTTGCTGCACACATCGCGGCCAAACTGTTCGAAATCTTTTTCCTGATTTTTCCACTCGTTCTGAATCGAGGTTTGCAGGCCGCCCAGGCTACCCAGCACGCCCTGTAACGGGTTGCCGCCGCCTTTGAGCACCGCTTTGGCCCCCATCTCATTGATGCTGTCCTGAAGGATGCCGCCCATCGCCTGGTTCACAAGCTGCTGGCCGTCGGCACGCACCTGATCGATCGCTTTATAGTGGAAGGTTAACCCGTCCTGGCGATGTTCAATGATGCGGTTCATCTGCTCTTTAAGCTGCGCGTCCAGTTTGGTCAGGCGGCCACGCATATTGCTGCTCTCACCCACTTCCTGCGCGATGATTTTATCCAGCGCTACGCGGCCTTTTTCAACGCGGCTTCGCGCGCCTGTGTCAATCCACGGCAAATCGGTACGTAATGCCTGCTGATAGTTAATCGCCAGCTGGCGCTGCGTGGCGTTTAAGGTGTGCGGCTTGCCGTTGAACTGCAGGCTGCCGTCCGGCGCGATAACTAAATTGCCGTTCTCACCAACCACCTGCACGGACTGTGGATTAATGACCACGTCGTCGCGCGGGCTCACGCTGCATTTATAGTCGGCCTGCGCCTGCATAGCGGTGAGCAGCAGAACGCCCATCAAAACCTTACGAATCATAGCTACTCCTGAAAAAAAGGCCGGTTTACACCGGCCTGTTTCTGTAACAATCAATCCCACCAGACGTCGAACAGATCGCTTGTGCGAACGTCTTCGAGCTTGTGCTCTTCAAGCCAGTTACGCACCAGCGCCTGATGCTCTTCGGTGCATTTGCCAATCTCCTGCATGCAGATGAGACCATCCCATGACAGGTGACCGCCGCCGTCAAAAGCGAGGCCGTTTTTATCGATTAAGTCATTAATAAACGCATCAACGGTTTTATCAATATGTTCTTCCGAGGTGCCTTCCGGGAAACGCCATGCAACTGAGAACCCCAGCTCCTGGAATTCGTCGATATGCATTTTTTTACGCAGACGACGGCTACGATTTTTTGCCATTATTTTACCCTCTCGAACATTAAGTCCCATACGCCGTGACCAAGACGATGGCCACGCTGTTCAAATTTGGTCACCGGACGTGAATCCGGACGCGGTACGTAGTCGTTACTCTCCGACTGGTTTTGATAACCGTCGATAGAAGACATCACTTCGAGCATGTGTTCAGCATAAGGTTCCCAGTCGGTTGCCATATGGAACACGCCGCCCAGTTTCAGTTTGCGCTTCACCAGCTCCGCAAAAGGCACCTGAACGATACGGCGCTTATTATGACGCGCTTTATGCCATGGGTCGGGGAAAAAGAGCTGAACCATGTTTAAAGAATTGTCAGGAATCATGTTTTCCAGCACTTCTACCGCGTCATGGCACATTACGCGCAGGTTATCGACCCCCGCTTCATGCGCGCTGCTCAGGCAGGCACCTACGCCCGGCGAGTGCACTTCAATACCGAGGAAGTTCTGCTCAGGCCTGGCCTGCGCCATAGCCACAAGCGATGAGCCCATACCAAAACCGATTTCCAGCGTGACCGGTGCTTCTCGACCAAACAGCGCGGCAAAATCGGCAGGCGCGGCCTCATATTCAACGCCCATCACCGGCCAGTAATTTTCCAGCGCGTGCTCCTGGCCTTTGGTCAGGCGGCCCTGGCGGCGGACAAAGCTGCGAATCCGGCGCAGCGCGCGGCCTTCTTCATTAAATTCCGGTGAGATGACGTCATTCTTCATGGGTTTTGGCTACGTGTTAGTGTTCGGGAAACGGGCATTATCCAAAGATAGTGGTCAGTTGCAAGAACAAGCACCGGAAAGTTCCGGTTTACAGCCCTCCGTGGTCTGTGCTGGAATCGGCATCCTGATTTAACCCTTTGCCGGATGCCCCGCGTTGACGATACAAGCGCCCCAATTCGCCCACCAGGTTCTTGACTGGTACCACAAGTACGGGCGTAAAACGCTGCCCTGGCAGCAAGAGAAGACGCCTTACAAAGTATGGCTCTCAGAAGTGATGTTGCAACAAACGCAGGTCACGACCGTTATTCCTTACTTTGAACGCTTTATGGCACGCTTCCCGACGGTCACCGATCTCGCCTGTGCGCCTCTTGATGAGGTGCTGCATCTGTGGACCGGCCTTGGGTATTACGCCCGTGCCCGTAATCTGCACAAGGCCGCGCAAATGGTGGCCGATCTTCATGGCGGCGTCTTCCCGGAAACTTTTGCAGGGGTTGCGGCATTGCCGGGCGTTGGGCGTTCTACGGCTGGCGCGATTTTGTCGCTGTCGCTCGGTAAACACTTCCCAATCCTGGACGGCAACGTAAAACGTGTTCTTGCACGCTGCTATGCCGTTTCCGGCTGGCCGGGTAAAAAAGAGGTGGAGAAACGTCTGTGGGAAATAGCCGAACAAGTTACCCCCGTGCAGGGCGTTAGCCAGTTTAATCAGGCGATGATGGATCTGGGCGCGATGGTTTGTACCCGCTCGAAACCCAAATGCGAACTTTGTCCGTTAAACAACGGCTGTGTGGCTTACGCCAGCCACAGTTGGGCAAGCTATCCGGGGAAAAAACCGAAGGTCACGCTGCCAGAACGCACGGGCTATATGCTGATGATGCAGCAGGCCGACGAGGTGTTTCTCGCGCAGCGCCCTGCGGTTGGCTTATGGGGAGGCTTATACTGTTTCCCCCAGTTCACCAGCGAAGCAGAACTGCGCGAGTGGCTGGCGCAACGCCACATAGCGGCCGATAATCTCACTCAATTAACCGCCTTCCGCCATACGTTTAGCCATTTCCACCTGGATATTGTGCCAATGTGGCTTCCCGTGCATTCATTCAAGGGGTGCATGGATGAAGGAACCGCTCTCTGGTATAACTTAGCGCAGCCGCCTTCCGTTGGACTGGCCGCCCCCGTGGAGCGCCTGTTACAGCAATTACATGCAGAGCCGGTAGTGATAAACGCTGTCCGGGCTCTTGAAGAGGAATAATTATGAGCAGAACCATTTTTTGTACCTACCTGCAACGCGAGGCCGAAGGCCAGGACTTTCAGCTCTATCCGGGCGAGCTGGGCAAGCGCATCTATAATGAGATTTCCAAAGAAGCCTGGGCGCTGTGGCAGGCCAAACAGACCATGCTTATCAACGAACGCAAAATGAGCATGATGAACCCGGAGCACCGCAAAGAGCTGGAAGCCGAAATGGTGAACTTCCTGTTCGAAGGCAAAGAAGTGCACATCGAAGGCTTCACGCCGCCAGAAAAATAATCAAATAAAACAAAGGGCCGGCAGCGGCCCTTTTGCACTCAACGACACGTAAAAAACATACACGGAAAGATGAAAAAACTTCTCGCGCTTGCTTTGGTCGCCCCGCTGCTCATCTCATGTTCGAGCAAAAAAGAAGATGCCTATAACGAAGCTTTTGTTAAGGACACCAACGGATTTGATATTTTGATGGGGCAGTTTGCCCATAACATCGAAAATATCTGGGGCATAAAAGAGGTGCTGATCGCAGGTCCCAAGGACTACGTTAAATACACCGATCAGTATCTGACCCGCAGCCACATCAACTTTGACGACGGCACCATTACCGTTGAAACCATCGCTGGCACGGATCCCGCCGCGCATCTGCGCCAGGCAATCATTAATACGTTGCTGATGGGTGACGATCCCGGCTCAATCGATCTCTATTCCGATGCTAACGACGTGCTGATTTCGAAGATGCCGTTCCTGTACGGGCAGGTTGTCGATAACACCGGTCAACCGATCCGTTGGGAAGGCCGTGCTGCGAAATTCGCGGACTATCTGCTGCGAACACACATGAAAAGCCGCACCGCTGGCTTGAAAATCGTTTACAGCGTGACGATTAACCTGGTGCCGAACCACCTTGATAAACGTGCCCATAAGTACATGGGTATGGTGCGGAAAGCCTCAAAGAAATATGGCGTGGACGAGTCGCTGATCCTTGCGATTATGCAAACCGAATCAAGCTTTAACCCCTACGCGGTAAGCCATGCGGATGCACTCGGCCTGATGCAGGTTGTGCAACATAGCGCAGGCGTAGACGTGTTTAAAGCGCAGGGGAAATGGGGCAAACCAAGCCGCAGCTACCTGTTCGATCCGGAAAGCAATATCGATACCGGTACCGCCTACCTGTCGATTTTGCAGGACAGCTATCTGAGCGGCATTGATAACCCAACCTCCCGCCGCTATGCCGTTATCACTGCCTATAACGGTGGTGCGGGCAGCGTGCTGCGCGTGTTTAACAGCGACAAACAGCGAGCCTTCAGTATTATTAACAGCATGGGTGCAGACGATGTGTATCAGACGCTAACCACGCGTCATCCTTCTTCTGAATCGCGTCGTTATCTGTATAAAGTGAATACCGCGCAGAAGAGCTATCGCCGGCGGTAAAGCTAATCGCCCCTCTTGCGAGGGGCGATGTTTATTTCACCATATAGCCGTACAAACGCTTAATCCCGTCCGCATCCGTTTCGCTGTAAACCCCCTGTAATTCCGGCGAGAAGCCAGGCAGCATATTTACGCCCTCCTCCAGCGCCAGGAAATAACGCAGCGCGGCGTTCCCCCACATTTCACCTGGCACAACGCAGAGCACGCCCGGTGGGTACGGCAGCGCGCCTTCTGCGGCAATGCGCCCTTCCGCCTGGCTTAAGCGCACCAGCTCCACGTTGCCACGAATAAACTCGTTATGCGCATCCTGCGGGTTCATCGCAACGCCTGGCAAATCGGCTTTGCGGAACATCGATTTTTGCAGATCTTTGACCTCAAAACTGACGTAGAGATCGTGCATTTCCTGGCAAAGTTGACGCAGCGTGTAACCTTTATAGCGCACGGAGTATTTCTGATAGATAGTCGGCAGCACGTCGGCAAGCGGCGTGTCATCTTCTATATGCTGTTCGAACTGCGCAAGCATCGCTACCAGCTGAGCCATTTTCTCCACGCTTTCCGCAGGCGTCAGCAGGAACAAAATCGAGTTGAGATCCGCTTTTTCCGGCACCACGCCGTTTTCACGCAGGTAGTTTGCGAGGATCGCAGCCGGAATACCAAATTCGGTGTAACGACCTGTTTGCGGATCGATACCCGGCGTGGTCAGCAACAGCTTGCAGGGATCGACAAAATATTCATCTTTCGCATAGCCTGCAAAACCGTGCCAGGATTCGCCCGGTTCAAAACTGAAGAAGCGACGTTCCTGAGCAATGATATCGGTAGGGTGATCCTGCCACGGCCTGCCTGCCACAACCGGCGGGATAAACGGCTTGATCATTTTGCAGTTGGCGATGATAGCTTTGCGCGCTTCGATCCCCAGCGCCACGCACTCTGCCCACAGGCGGCGACCGCTCTCCCCTTCGTGGATTTTGGCATTCACGTCCAGCGCCGCAAAAAGCGGGTAAAACGGGCTGGTAGAAGCGTGCAGCATAAAAGCATTGTTCAGACGCTTATGCGGACAGAAACGCGCCTGCCCGCGGATGTGGTTGTCTTTTTTGTGAATCTGCGAAGTCTGCGAGAATCCGGCCTGCTGCTTGTGCACCGACTGAGTGACAAAAATCCCCGGATCGTTTGCATTAAGATCCAGCAGCAACGGCGAGCAGTCTGCCATCATTGGAATGAACTGTTCGTAGCCGACCCAGGCGGAATCAAAGAGAATGTAATCGCAAAGGTGACCGATTTTATCCACTACCTGACGTGCGTTATAAATGGTGCCGTCATAGGTGCCAAGCTGGATCACCGCAAGGCGGAACGGACGTTCATCCTGCGCGCGATCCGGTGCCACTTCGCTGATTAAATCCCGCAAATATGCATCGTCGAAACAGTGCGCATCAATGCCGCCGATAAAGCCAAAGGGATTACGCGCCGCTTCAAGGTAGACCGGCGTAGCACCCGCCTGAATCAACGCGCCGTGATGATTAGATTTGTGATTATTGCGGTCGAACAGCACGAGGTCGCCGCGAGTCAGCAGCGCATTGGTAACTACTTTGTTAGCAGCCGAGGTGCCGTTCAGCACGAAATAAGTTTTGTCCGCATGGAACACTTTGGCGGCAAATTTCTGTGCATGCTTTGCCGAACCTTCATGGATCAGCAAATCGCCGAGCTTTACGTCCGCGTTACACATATCAGCGCGGAATACGTTCTCGCCGAAGAAATCATAAAACTGACGCCCGGCAGGATGCTTTTTAAAGAATTCGCCGTGCTGATGGCCCGGACAAGCAAAGGTGCTGTTCTCCATCGCCACATATTTAGTCAGCGTATCGAAGAACGGCGGCAGCAGGCTCTCTTCATACTCAACGGCGGCGGTTTCCAGCTCCAGATAATCCTGCGCTTTACCGGTGATAACGCCCGTAAAAGCGGCCTGTTCATCCGGCTGAGTTTCGGAAACTAAAAAGACCGGAAGGTTAAAGCCCGTGCGCTTGAGTAATGCCAGCACGCCGCTGCGACTGTCTGCAACAGACAACACGACTGCTGCAACATCGGTAAAGTCGGTGCTGTCCAGCGCAACCACTTCACGATGGGTGGAAAGCGTGGCAACCACAGCGTGGCTGGCGGCAATTTTCAATGATTTCATATGCACAAATCCCTAAGCTCAAGGATGAGTGAGTGCCAGAAGGCACGGCAAGGGGAAAAATTCCCCGGCGAAGGCGTCTTGCGGGTCTAAAGGAGGTAACCACTCCGACCACCAGACATCAGTAAAACCAGGCCGCGTTACCTGATTTTACTGATGTCCTGCAGTAAGCGTGCGTTGCCCTCACCGCATGGTGGGCAAGGGTCTTCGGGAGAGTTCGCAAAGGTGGACGAGCGCCATCGAGAGATGTCGGTGAACATTGACTGTGAACATCAATAAGCGCCCCGTTGAAAGCGTAAAATTTCGCGCAATCATGGCACCTTCTTCTCCGGGGTTCAAGACGCGCGGCGTCACGGAGATACAACATAGCGCACAATATTCGTGCAAACACGTACCCTGGCTCTACAAAATCATTGACGAAGAAAAGGCTTTACGGTTTAATGCGCCCCGTTGCCCGGATAGCTCAGTCGGTAGAGCAGGGGATTGAAAATCCCCGTGTCCTTGGTTCGATTCCGAGTCCGGGCACCACTATTTAAAGAAACCAGCCTACGGGCTGGTTTTTTGCTTTTATTGCCCACCACCATTAACACGTCACTAAAGCTTCAGTTCGACAGGCTACATCCCCCAGCAACTATATGCTCCCTTCCCTGCCTCTGAGCCGTTTGAGATCCTGGATTTCTGTAATAAACCATCGTTTGCCGCATTGACCAGAGTTTGCTGAGCTGAACGTGGCTGGCAACCTACGTGCGTGTCAGACCGGGCCTGCGGGGGATTTTCGGCTTCTTTTCGGTGCTTTTATTACTTAGGCTTAAATAACTGCAACACCCATATAGGGAATGGTTCCTACTAAGAAAAATATCATCAGTAGGAAATTAAATACAAACAGAGAGGTGTAATGCTCCATTCGAAAGAGTGTTTATCCCTTTCACTGACTACTGCATACATAAGCTGGTAGGGTAGAAAATATAAAGAGATAGTTACCGTTCTGCTGCTCGCGGATTCGAATAAAGATATTTTTTTCTGGGTAGACAAAAAAAGCAGGTTCATACTTCTCCAGCCAGCTATTCTCAACGTTATCATCAGGAAACCTTATATTTCTCTCCGAGCGTAACTGATAAAGTTTATTATGTTTTTGCACGCTAAAAAAAATTTTCCTGTTAAATTTCTTGCTCGGATCACTCTGCACACGCCCATTCATACTGAGCATCCCGCTCTCTCCGCTAAATCTATAATTCAGCCAGAGATTAAGCGTCTCATCCGGGTGGTGCTGGACAAAATTCGCATAGCAAGAGAACTCGCGGCTGTAAAAACGCTGCCACAAAAAATAACTTGCTAACGCCGCACTCAGGACCAGGCCAAAACAGAGCATAGAGATCAGTGGATAATATCGCATCATGCTAACGCTCCTCAATAAAGTAGTCAGAAATACAGCGGTTGGGTTCTGTCATTGCCCTGTCACAGCGGATGACGGAAGCTCTTGGCAACCTGGAGAATCTGTTGATATATACCCACGGATAAGTTTTGCAGCTGGCCGTGAAGCGTTTTCCGTAACTCAATGCCTCATCCCGATCGCTATTTGTCTGTATATCAGTGCTGAGAAAAAAGCGGCAGCCATCAGCGGTCAACGCAAGGCGATAATGATCAAAATATCGATCGTCCCGGGCGGCCTGTGAGCTCATAATGCTCATGCCAGCAAACAAAACAGCGGCGAGAAGGGTTATCAACAACAACCAAAGCTTGTGGTCATTTACAACAGAAGCCGTCTGGTTAGAGCACCTGACGATATTGAGCGGCGTTGATGCCATAACGTCTGTATCACAAGGATTATGTAATTCCGCTGATTGCGGCTCTGGTACGAGCTCAGTCATTAACAGCGAACTGTTATCCTCTGACACATCGTCAACGGCTTTCGCCGGTGATGTACAGGGCATTTCATGTATTTGTATCTGCGTGTCGCTTGCCAGCGTTAAACCAATACGTGGGATAGTAACAATCGGGTCGTCAGTAAAACCAATTCTTTTCAATCCCTTCCTGAGGATAGATATATTCTGGTAGTAGGTATTGGGCGAAACCAGCATACCGCGCTGTTGCCAGACGATATCCATAAACTCTTGCTGGGTAACAATCGTGCCAGCCCTTTCGATTAATAACAGTAAGCAACGCCCCGCAGGGGAGTTTAATACTACAACTTGCTCTGGTTTATTAAGATCTCTCAGCTTACTGGTAGCAGGATGAAATTCTACAGCTCCATTAATAACGTAATGTTTATGCATAAGATCTGCCAAAAACCTCCGTGATAAAAGTCTACATAGCAATTCTTTACCCCTACCGGAGCTGGGATAAAAAAACAAAGACATTTAAATGTTGGCTTTTAATGTGACCGATCTCGTTAACGCTGTACATGTCGGCAGATAGCGAAAATTCTTATTTTTTCTCATCTCTTTGTAGTGTATCGGTAGTAACATAATTACCGGAACAGAGGGCTCGCAGTCAGAGCGCTATATCAAATCGGGATCTTTCTTTAATTTTCTCATCTGTTTATACAACGACAGATTTTGTGTATGAGATCACAGAATTGGTGTAAACCTTATCAATAATTTTAGTAGTAACGGATAACAATAATCTATCGTCATCTAAGCCAGTAAGAGCCAGAGGCTGGGCTCACCAGTTATCTCCCACAGAAAGATCGGCAAAAGTAGCTTAACCATCCGGAAAATCATAACCCCCACCAACTCCGGGACTACCTGAGATATAATCTAACACTCCACTTATAAAGTGTTACATAAGAATAAATCTCCTGAAAGAAAATCCCCCTGCCATATGCAGTAAAAAAATTAACAGTAAAAGGCACCAAAAGTTTCCCTAAAACAATGGGGCACCCTCCAGAGAGGCTGCCAGAGTAACAGTAATCCTCTTGCGAGCGTACTAACTGTTAATACAAGCTCCCTATAAAGCATCAATGTGAAGCGCCAGATTAGCGTGCTACCACATAGGGTTAATATAAATTAAGATTATTTCACATTACCGCTCTACTAGCGCATGTATAGTGACTTAACGCAGCTTATGACTTAATTCCTTCTGGCATACTGATTCGTATCGTTGATATTTTATAACTGCTACATTAACACTCTAACTTAAGGGATTTAAATGGCTAACGGACTTGCTAACAAAAGTTATTTAGATATTGCGTTGATGGGTACCGATCATTATGCACGACAGGGTATAGCTTCGTTATTAAAACTAATAGACCCCACTATAAATATAAAGATTTCGGTAAGCGGCCACCAATACCTTACTGCTGCTGCCGTAGAAAAAATTAACATTTTATTTCTGTCCGCCGCTGAAAGGTATACCACCAGATTAGACTACTCAAACTTTATCAGTAAATTAAAAAAAGATTGTCCAGAATTGGTAATCTGTATGTACGCAGCGCATGCAAATTCATTATTGTGGGTACGAGGCGATATTGATGCCTATGTTTCCTTACAGGAGCCGATCTACTGCTGGCGAGCCAGTTTATTAAAAATGGTTGATAGCCGCTACCGATCACAAAGTAAGCCGTTAGCATTGTCGCTAACGCCAACCGAATGGAGGGTACTGAAAGAGTTAAAAAAAGGACTGGGTATGAGGTACATCGCAGAAATTGAGAAGCTTTCTTATCGCCGCGTCAGCGCATTAAAAAACTCAGCGATAAGAAAACTGGGGCTCAGGAACAAGACCGATTTGCTGGTTTTTCTAACCGGCTAACTCTGCCAGATGCAAGTAAGCATTTATCATAATATATACGAAATTAATAAAATTCCTTTACATAACATATTATCGCCCTCAAGGCTGAGGGCGCCAGTAGTTAATGCCCAACCATATCGACTTCTTTACATGAAAAGAAGGGAATGGTTTCAATAAAAAATATATTATTGCCATTTTTCTGGCGAATTATATTTATATATAGCTCTTGTCCGGCTCGCGTATAAAAACCAGAAAGGTTTCTCTCTACCTCCCCTTCGGGGACATTATCATCAGGATACTTTAAAAGTTTTTGATTGACCAGGGGGTAAAACTCTCCGTCATGTTTATAAGTAAAATATACCTTCCTGCTGAAAGTATGGCCTGGTTCGCCGGACATTTTAGATTGTCCGTTCAGGGCAACGGTTCCATAGCCATCTTTAAACATAACCGTAAGGGCTAACTTTAAGGTGTCGCCATGTTTATATTGCGTCAGGGTAGCTCTGCATGAAAAAGGCTGTTGTGTTCTTTTTTGGTAGAACGTTTGCCATGCTACGCTAACAGCGAACGCTATAATTATAATAGATGCACCAACTCCTGCTACTTTTAATTTCATGATGTTACTCGATAAAATACTCTGAAATGCAAGATGTGGAATGCTCGAATGGTTTGTCGCATCGAATAACCGATGTACGAGAAAGATGCGGGATCTTTGTGACATAGATCCAGGGATAGCTCTGGCAATCATCGATGAAACGCTCACCGTAGCTCTGCGCTTCTTTCTGGTATGATCTGGCTGGTAGAGGCGGTGACAATAATATTTGACAGCCTTTTATCGTCTTCACGGATACATAATCCGAAAAAAAATTTGGTTTCGCTTTAGACGCGTACCAGCCCATAAAAGCGATTGCTGTTATGATTGCAGCAAGCATCAATGAATATCGACTAAAAACTGCCTTTATTGATATTTTGTCATTGATAGATATGTTTTCTTGTGGATGCCCTTCTTTAGCATAAGATATAACAAAGGGTTTCCCGATGGCCAGCTCGCTGAAATCATTCCCTGACGCTTCAGGCTTAAGGGCATTAACGTTAACAAGATGTACATTTTCATGGCTGACTTCCATCAGTGCCTCAGAGGTCAATTTCCGGATACGCGTTCCTGTCGCTAACGTCAGGCCGATACGGGGTATGGTTACGATGATATCTTCGCCTAAACCAATACGCTTCAATCCCTTACGTAGCACAGAGATGTTTTGATAATAAGCATTAGATGTCACCCTCATACCGCTCTGTTTCCAGACAATATCCATAAACTCTTGTTGCGTTACAATGGTTCCAACTCTTGAGATTAACAACAGCAAGCACCGCCCGGCAGGAGAGTTGAGTGCTACCACTATGTCTGGATTATGAAGATCGCGTAATGTGCTGGTTGCAGGATGAAACTCCACGGCTTCGTTAATAATATAATGGTTATGCATGATTTTTTGGTACACCCCGGCTTTAGATTTTATATCATGATGTCAAACTTTATTTCACAACGTATGTTAACTCTATGCAGAATAACTTATGTTGCAAATAGAATCTTATCGGTAAGGCTGATTATACCTAAGCCCTGAAAATGGAAGAATCTTAAAAGCTATTTATACGCCTGAATAATCTACTAGCCAAGGTGCATCAGCCAAACATCAGAAAATTAGACAAAAGATCATGTATTTTTATTTTATGAAAGACATAGACAATATAAAATAAAACAACATATTTCTTATCAACTTTCTAATCATCATGCTTAGCAGCATATTTTTTGGCATATATAAACATACTCGACAGCTGTTATTATATGGGCAACAAATAAAATCCTAACCTCATCTAAATGCCGCATCTTATTTTTTATAAATTTTTTCGTCCTTCGGTATCTAAAATCGTCAAAAAAAATGATTTTAAATCAGATGAAAACCGCCATTAATAGTTTACTGTTTATGACGTAGCAAGAAATACCATGGTAGTGGCTAACAAACGAAACAAACCTCGGGATATATTCTCATTGATAATAAAGAGGGGGAAAGATGGGGAAATATAGGGATAGTCAAAAGGTTGCCTTACTGAGTCGGAATTACTTCGCCCGCATAGGCGTAGAGTCATTAATGAAGAAAACCCTTGAACGGGTTATCATTGCCGCATCGGTTAGCACCTATGCAGAACTCGATCGGGTTCTTCAACGCCAAAAAATTGAGATGGTTATCCTGATCGAATGTAATCAGGATATGGCCGGGGTAGACTGGTTCAGAAAGATTACAGCGTTAAAAAAAAATCACCCTCATCTACTATTAGGTATATGTTCGGCTCAGGCCACCTCATTACCATTGATCAAAGGTTATATAGATAGATACCTTTGTCTTGACCAGTCCATTGTGAACTGGAAGATACATATTAATCAACTGCTGCAGTCTGATAACAGAGTACCTCAGGCCAGTAAGCAATATTTGGACCTGTCGGAGATTGAATGGATGATACTAAAGGAGATAAAGGCAGGTAAAAAAATGCAACATATTGCTGAAAAAAATAAGCTTAGCTACCGAAAAGTTAGTGCCTTGAAAAATGCCGCAATAAGAAAACTCGGCCTGCGTAATAAAACGGATCTGTTAGTCTTTCTGACCAGATAATCTCTCGTATATTTATACTCATGACCCGGTCACGGCTAAAGGAACTGTGCTGGCCTGCCGCCGAAGACGGAAATAGAGTATTGATGCCAGCACAGCGAATCTAATACTTTTCAGCCAGCTACATCCTTTGGAAAAGAAGACTCTCACTGGTGAATAATTTTTAAACTATAAATGCAACCGAATTAACCATACCTGAAACCAATGTATTTATTCAGGAAGCATCAGCAATAAAAATTCGCATTACAGGAAACGGCCATTGACAGCCGAAAACAATAAAATAATAGCACTAGTGAGAAAAATTAAGCTTTAATAAAAATAACTGAGAGAACGTGATTTTGCATAGTCAGTTATTAGCGTTACAGTTTTCCTCGCTGACAAAGAAGTGATATTGCAAGGTATATTGCGCTTCGCATTATATTTTGCTCACCCATGTATATCGAAAGGATAACAGGCGTGAGCGTAGTTATAAGGAAGCACGATATTTGCAAACACTTTTCATGTTCTTGCAAAGAACTATGGAAACTTTATTAACCATCAAGGGAAAAATATGAAGACGTTAAATCTGAGCACTCTGGGTTGTGTAATTACGCTGGCATTCGCTTCGGTATCTACCGTTCACGCAGCAGACGGTACTATCAATTTTACTGGCCAAATTATCGATGCTGGCTGTAATGCCTTTGTTAACGGTTCTGGTTCCAACACTGGTAACGTTGATATGGGTAAGGTACTAAAAACAGCTTTTAAAGGTGTAGGTTCAACTGTTGACGGCGCGGCCAGCACCACCGGTTTTACTATTGAAATGAATGAATGCCCATCCACTGTCTCTTCTGTTACGTTCAAATATGATGGCCAGAACGTTAATGGCGATGACCAAATTCTTGCATTGACCGAAACCGAAGGCGGCGCCACAGGTGTAGGCATTCAACTCTATGATAAGAGCCGCAACATTATTCAACTGGCTAAAGCGTCCGCTCCTTACGATATCTCTAACACAGGTACTGGCAGCACTAACGTCCTGCCATTTTATGCCAAATATATTCAGACTCATGAAACCGTGAGCACGGGCCCGGCTAATGCAGTAGCAACCTTTACTGTTAACTATTAATAGGTTGTGGCCCAGCCCTGGATAGGGCTGGGCCACTTTCATAAAGGCTGTAAATATGATCAGGAAATATTTAGTCGTCTTCACTCTATTTTTCTGGTGCATCTCCGCTGAGGCTGGCGTTGTACTGGGAGGAACCCGTATTATTTACGAAGAGGGAAAAAAAGAAGTTTCTATTGCCGTCGAAAATAAAGGTGATGTGCCCTACCTTATTCAGTCATGGGTTGAAAATCACAATGCTGGTAAAAGTAATACTTTTTTAATCACTCCGCCCCTGTTCCGTCTGGATGGCGATAAGAAAAATGCGCTACGCATTTTTAAATTAGATGCAGTATTACCTGGCGACCGGGAGTCCCTATTTTTTCTTAACGTAAAATCAATTCCTGGTGGCACGCTCGATAGCAATACTTTACAAATTGCCATTCGTAATCGTTTAAAACTTATCTATCGCCCAACGCTTTTGCAAAAAAACTCACCGGAATCACAGACACAACAATTAACGTGGGCTCTGGCAGATAATCAGTTAAAGGTGAATAACCCTACACCATACTATCAAAACTTTATGTTTGTTGAACTTGACGGGAAAGTCGTTGACTTAAAAGCAAAAAACTTCGTTGCTCCTTTTTCAGATGCTCACTTTGAAGTGTCCGCCGCTAGCGGGAAGAAAGTTAGTTGGAAAATTATCAATGATTACGGATCTGTCGGCCCTCTACATACGGTGAATTTTTAATTTATAACAGGAGGTTAACATGAAGGAGATTAGTTATAATGCCAGCGCCAACCGCAAGCACAGGTTGATGCTGCTTAAATATTGCACCATTCTTTCGTTTTTTTTTTCCGAAAGTGTAGCGGCAAAAGTTTTTTTTAATCCCGCATTTTTGAAGAATAGCGAAGAACAAAATAAAGTTAGCGATCTTTCTTATTTTAATGCGGGTTTACTGCAGGCTCCGGGCATCTACCGCGTGGACTTATGGCTGAACGGCAAATCAATTGAGACTGCTGATATTGAGTTCAAGGCCGAAAAACAGCGGGATAATGACCAACTTAAATTAGTACCCTGCATAGGGCTGGAAAAAATCCTTTCACTGGGGCTAAAAGAAAACTATATCCAACAGCATACTGCATTAACTGAAGACCAAACACGCTGCAATATTCTTTCCCTTATCCCGGACACCTCATTTCAATATGATATTGAATTACAAAGGCTTAGCATAAGCATTCCTCAGGCCGCACTGATCCATAAAAACAGAAGCTTTGTCTCTCCTGAAGCATTCAATCAAGGAATTTCAGCATTTTTGCTGAATTACAGATTCCTCGGCAGCCATACGACCTACGACCAAAATTCTGCGCAGCAAGAGAGTTATAATTTAAACCTGCGCCCTGGGGTGAACATTGGCCCCTGGCGGTTACGCCATTATTCAAACTGGTCTAAAACAACGGGCAGAGATGGCCATAACGAATCATGGGATAACATCTATACCTACCTGCAACGCGATATTATTTCGCTGCGCAGCTCCCTGCTCATCGGCCAGGGATCTTCTACTGGAGATATATTTGATAGCGTTGGTTTTAGCGGCGTACAACTAGCTTCTGAAGATATGATGTTGCCAGAAAACGCCACCGGCTATGCTCCGGTTATTCGCGGTATAGCCAAAAGCAACGCAAAAGTTATCATCATGCAGAATGGCTATCAAATCTATGAAAGCTATGTCTCCCCGGGGGCGTTTGAAATTGCCGATTTATATCAAACCGGATCCAACGGGGATCTAAAAGTCATAGTAAAGGAATCAGATGGCAGTGAGCAGCAGTTCATTGTGCCCTACGCCTCTCTTCCAGTGCTGCGTCGTGAAGGTAGCCTGAAATACAGTATCACCTCTGGCCTGTATCGCGCCTATGACAAACACATCGATAAAACCCCTTTTTCACAACTTAGCGCCAGTTACGGCTTACCCTTCAATTCGACCTTATATGGTGGAATGCAATTAGCGTCAAAATACCAGGCTATTGCTACCGGTATTGGTAAAAATTTGGGTTGGATTGGCGCAGTATCGGCAGATGCGACTCAGGCCTGGTCGACGCAACACGGAGAAAAAAAGAGCAATGGCCGTTCTTATCGTGTTCGTTACAGCAAAAATTTAACCCAGACGGGAACTAACTTTGCAATCGCGGGCTATCGCTACTCAACATCGGGTTTTTACACCCTGTCGGATGTGCTTAACAGCTACCGCGATGATAACCAACGGCATGAATCTTATCGCGTCAAAAACCGCACCGAGATAAGCCTTAGTCAGAATATTGGCGATCGCCTGGGCAGCCTTTCGCTGGGGGGAGTGATTGAGGATTATTGGGATTACCGCAGGCGCAATAAAACGATCAGCGCCAGTTACAGCAATAGCTGGCGGGGTATAAGTTACAGCATGGGTTATAGCCATGTAAAAACTGTCCACAACAGCGGACGATTCAAAAGTAGCGAGAACGACCAGCTATTCAGCCTGATGGTGAGCATTCCGTTTGATCGCTGGATGAAGTCAAACAGCTCTGTATATGCCTTTTATAATATGAATACCGCAAGGCCTGGCGAGACAACTCACATGGCTGGGTTAACGGGTTCCAGCCTGGAACACAATAATCTGAACTGGAGCGTCCAGCAAGGCTACGGAAATAAATCAAAAACAAGCGGAAACGTCGACCTTGATTATCAGGGCACCTATGGTGAGCTGATGACTTCCTATGACTATAACAATCACGCGCGTAGGGTGAGTTATGGCATATCGGGGGGCGCAGTCATTCATGAAAATGGCCTGACTTTGAGCCAACCGTTAGGTGAAAGCGTCGCTCTGATAGAAACGCCTGGCGCAGCAGGAACCAGCGTTATGAATCATGCCGGTGTACGAGCCGATTTTCGCGGTTATGCCGTTGTGCCTTATGTAACACCGTATCGGTTGAATGACATTGTACTAAACAGCGAAACCCTACCTGATAACGTTGAGTTAGAGAGTAATACCGTCACCGTTGTGCCGACGCGTGGTGCCGTGACGCGTTCCGTATTTAATGGAAAAGTGGGTATTAAAGGTTTTATCAGGCTTATCGATAAATCAGGCAAAGCCTTACCTTTTGGCACCACGATCACTCTTGCTGATGGTCAGTCTGCATCAACAAACTTTATAGGTGAAGATGGCAGCGTTTATTTAACCGGACTTAAGCATCACGGTTTGCTCCTTGCAAAATGGGGCAATGAATCTGCTAAAAAATGTAAGGCTACCTATGACTTCAGCAATATCCCTGCACCATCAACGGGTATCCGCCAAATTCAGGCACGATGCCTGTAAAAACTTCAGAAAGGTTAAAAAATGAAGAATTATATTTTTACAGCATCCATCCTGTTAATGTCTTTTTTTTATACCGCTACGGCCCATGCTATAGGCTGCGTCGCCGTTGCAACTGGCAGCGGCGTCGAAGGTAATAAATTAAATTATCAGCTAAGCAGCCCATTAGTAACTATTGATCCGGATGCGCCTACGGGAAACATCTTATGGACACGTAATATTAATACGGCAGGGCTAAAGTGGCTATGCCAATCCGGTGCTCAGCGTCAATACCGCTCGGCTATGGGCGCCGCATTTTCCCAAATTGTCGGTTCCAATTTGCGTGGCAATATTTATTCGACCGGCATAGAAGGGCTGGGTATACAAGTTAGCGATCTGTATCAACCGAATAAAGCAGTGGAAAATATGGCTTATCCTACTTCGCAGCAAGCATATTCATGGTCAAGTACGGGTTATACGCGTATCGATTTCATCAAAGTAGGTCCAATAGGGTCGGGAGATTTAGCTAATGGCCAGCTTGCCACCTTTTCATTTGATGGTGTGACTGTCATGACGGTTTCAGTCCTGGGATCGAGGCTAAAGCATAAAAGTTGTACCATTGATGGCCAACAATATAATCGCACTATCCCGTTAGGCATATTTAATACGACCGATATCGTAACAACGTCCAAAGATGTCCCCTTCGAGCTAAAGCTAAAATGCCAGGCCGATGCCGTACCGGTTTATGTTCAGTTTGATGCCCTTAACGGAAGCAGCGGCGATGGATTATTGAATCTGGATACCACCGTCGAGGATCCTGCCAGCGGTATTGCTGTCGAAATCATTAATGCTGGTAATAAAATGCCGTTAAAACTAGCTCAGGAAATTAAATATCATATGAATCAGGAAACTTCAGTAAGCATTCCTCTCATCGCGCATTACAAAAAGACAGGTTCGGTAATTACTGCGGGCAAGGCAAACGCCGGAATGACAATTACTATAAATGAGCGTTAATGATGCATGCCGCATGCCTGCTAATATTTATACGCCCTGTATAGATTCACTATCAAATAGCAATATTAATTTTCATTTAATTATGAATTCTGAAGAGTTCACAAAACTAAAGTTGTTTTTTTACTGAGGATCCTGAAAATGAGAAGTCGTCGGCACTGCTGATGATTGTTTGCAATACACCTATGTAATGCGTTTTTAATTTAGTTTTTATTATTAAGGAATGATTATGAAAGTACTTTCTTTCGAAGAAATGAATAATGTCTCTGGTGCTTATTCCTGGGGAAGCGTGTGGGATATCTTCGGTAATGTTGCTGAAGCCGTAGCAAGCGCAACCCTTGGCGCTGTTGCGGGCTTTACTACCGGGGCTGTCATTGGTGGTAAGCATGGTGGTGACGGCGGCGGTATGCTCGGCTTTGGCATTATCGGGCAAGGAGTAGGCATGATTGGTGGCGGCATCATCGGTGGTATTACCTGCGGCATTGGCGCAACCATAGTTGGTTTCGACAGCACCTGGGAATATACACAGAAAGCGCTGGATGGTTTCCTTTCTGGTGTATTTGTTCCATAAGCGAATTTTAGCATAACTTCAGGCCCGACACGTTCGGGCCTTTTTCAACCCAGGATAACGTGTTAATGAGCCAAAGATTGTTCAGACAGGAAGCTATAAATCATCAGAGAAGCTACTGGAAAGGAAAAGTCATCTTACTAAAAGGCGCATCACCCCTGATAATATCCGCATGTTGTATCACTTTTCTGGCTCTTATAATTATCATGCTTTACTTCTTTACGTTTACACAACGAATCGATGTTACAGGGGAAGTCATTACTCTGCCCCACCCGTTAAATATTTCGGCGCCTCAGGCAGGCTCGGTATCACAACAGTTTGTGCGAGTGGGAGATAAAGTAAAAAAAGGAAGCGTACTGTTTGAACTTGATGTATCAAAAAATACTAATACGGGCAACGTCACCGATACAACGATTTCAATGATAAAAGCTAAAATTAACAATGCTGAAGAAATCATCAACAAGCTAAAAACCAATAAAGAAGATTTTATTGCGACGACACGCCGCCAGATTCAACGTTATGAGCATTCACTCGATGAAACAGACGGTTTGCTTGCAACAGCGAAGCAGGGACTGTTAAGAATGGAAAAATCGCTTCAGAGCTATAATAATTATCTTAAGCGCGGATTGATTAATAAAGACCAGCATAATAATCAGCACTCTCTTTTTGTACAACAGCAGAACGCTTTTCAGTCACTCTCATCTCAAAAGTTGCAAATAGAATTACAACTGACACAGGCGCGCAGTGATTTAACGGTAAAGCCAGCTGAAATCGATAATCAGATAGCATCACAATATAACCAGCTTAGCGACTACCAGACTCAGCTTATTGAGAATAATGCCAACGGCAAGATTTTAATAAAATCGACCATAGACGGCAGAGTGGAGTCGATAGCCGTTACTCTCGGTCAGATGATTGAAGCAGGAAGCAGTTTAGTACAGATAAAGCAGACGGAAGAGGTGGATTATTATTTATTGCTATGGTTACCCGACAGGAGCTTGCCGTATGTCAAGCTCGGCGACACGGTAAATATACGTTACGATGCCTTTCCCTCTGATAAATTTGGGCAGTTTTCTGGCAAGGTGTTATCCATATCATCGATGCCCGTGACGCGCAGGGAGTTATCTGATTATAACAACAGCGCAGCAGGCTCGGCTTCGTCACCAACCTTATACAAAGCCATTATTAACATTAAAGATAAAGAAATTCTTTATAAAAATAAAAAATTATTATTATCGAATGGTCTCAAGGCAAAAAGTATTGTGTTTATGGAGGAGAGACCGCTCTATCAATGGCTGTTCTCGCCAGCCTATAAGATAGTTCAAAGCCTTAAAGGACCTTACAATGAATAAAGAAGTGGTTGATAAAATTTTTAAAAGAATTAACTTTTCAATTAAAAACAGAGTGCCGATGATTATTCAGTCTGAATCAGCAGAGTGCGGCAACGCATGCTTATCTATGATCTGTGGGTTCTACGGTAAAGATATCGATCTG
This sequence comes from Buttiauxella sp., assembly GCA_032051265.1. GTDB lineage: Bacteria > Pseudomonadota > Gammaproteobacteria > Enterobacterales > Enterobacteriaceae > Dryocola. Next base: position 239,787 of record DAMBYU010000003.1, on the reverse strand, counting down.
TTCAATTTTCGCAACCGCTATGGATCGTCTTCCCAGGGAGCGACATTAAATGTACTGAACACCATCGCTCAGAAAGCAGCGCTAAAAACCCGCGCCTTGTCACTCGATATTGATGAAGTAAAAGAGCTGCGTTTGCCTTGCATAATGCACTGGTCAATGAATCATTTTGTTGTCCTTGTGGCGATTAAGGGCAACCGTTTTGTTATTAACGATCCTGCGCTTGGCAGACGCACTGTCCATAAGAAAGAACTGTCAGAAAACTTTAGCGGCATCGCGCTTGAAGTCTGGCCAGACAGCGATTTCAGGCAAGAAAAACAACGCTCCCGCCTCAGATTGTTGGATTTAATGCGGAACATTATTGGTCTGAAGTCAGCGCTGACCAAAATATTCATGTTATCCATCGTGATTGAAATGGTGAATCTTCTTTTACCGATGGGGACCCAGCTTGTTACCGATCACGTCATAGCGGCACATGATGAAAACTTATTGCTGGTAATCTGTGCAGGATTAACTTTTTTTACCATCTTTAAAACCTACGTCAGCATGATTCGCGCGTGGGTGTCTCTTAAGCTGAATACGCTGACCGACGTCCAATGGAAAACCAGTTTTTTTGATCATTTGCTTAGCCTGCCGCTGGCCTTTTTTGAGAAGCGTCAACTGGGGGATATACAATCGAGGTTTTCCTCATTAGACACTATCCGCTCAACGTTCACTAACAGCATTGTAATGGGCATTATTGACTCGATCATGATCGTGGGCCTGCTCATCATGTTAAGCCTGTATGGCAGTTGGTTGGTTTGGGTCGTGCTGGGATTCACGCTCTGCTACGCAGCGATGCGGATTGCCACCTATAAATTTTATCGTACCATTAGCGAGGAGTTAATAGTTAAGCGAGCACGTTCAGGCTCCCACTTTATGGAGTCCCTGTACGGTATCGCAACCATAAAATCGCTTAACTTAAAAAGCCGCCGTTCACAGCACTGGCTTAACACTAATATTGATGTCAGCAATGCCGGTCTGAAACAGACGCGTTTTGATATGTTATTCGGTGGTATCAACACCTTTATTAACTCGCTCGACCAGGTCGTCATTTTATGGCTGGGTGCATTAATGGTGATTGATAACACCATGACTATCGGTATGTTTATGGCGTTCAACGCCTACCGCGGGCAATTCGCTCAGCGTGCCACCTCGCTTATCGATCTGGCGATGCAGCTGAAAATGCTGTCACTGCATAACGAGCGTATCTCAGAGATTGTTTACAGCGAACCGGAAACAGAGTTACCCGCAAGAAGGATCTTTGACGACAACGTCGGCGTTTCTTTACAGGTTCAGGATTTGGCATACCAGTATGATGCGCTTGCCAGGCCCATCTTCTCAAAGATGAATATTACGATTGCGGCGGGCGAATCCGTGGCCCTGGTTGGCCCATCCGGGATCGGCAAAACTACCTTATTAAAGGTTATGTCAGGCCTGTTAACGCCGGAGCACGGAGAGATTTTCATTGGCGGGTTCGATATCAAGAAAATCGGCGTTAATAATTTTAGACGCAGTACCGCCTGCGTATTGCAGGAAGACCGCCTGTTTTCCGGTTCCATTGCGGATAATATTTCTGGCTTTGATGATGATGTTGATCAGCAACTGATTATTGAATGCGCGATGAAATGTAATATTCATGAAGAGATTCTGCGCATGCCGATGGGTTATGAATCCCTTATCGGCGAGTTAGGCACGGGGATCTCCGGCGGCCAAAAACAGCGGCTGCTGATTGCCCGCGCGTTATATCAAAAACCCAATATTTTGTTTATGGATGAAGCAACAAGCCACCTCGATGCCAACAACGAAAAAATGATTAATGCATCGATCAAGTCATTAAATATAACCCGAATTATTGTGGCTCACCGCCCTTCTACTATTGCCTGTGCGGACAGGGTAATTGATTTGTCGCAAATTCCCTCTTCCCCCTATTCGATAACTAAGGAGACTATTTAATGGGTATAGTAACGGGGATCAATACTGGAATTATTAAATCACCACAAGGCGTACTTGCGATCGTTCTTAAGTCTTCAAGTGCACCAGCTACTGAACATCTGCTGTATTTACCGCCCGATCAATTGCAAGAGATGATGTTTGCGACCTGTAGCTGTTACAGGTCGCTGCAAAAGATGCACCAGCATGACCCTGAGCGCATCAGGGATAAGGTGATGGCTGATACGCAGGCGTTGAGCGCTAATATTCCTGCGGTCACGCTTGACGAGATACACAATCCGCTTATTGATCTTCGCGTAACGAGCTTTGTGATGAAGCATGGACAGGATAGAGTGCATTTCCTGTTCTTCCTGCAAAATGGTGAAGAGGTAGCCCTGGAATTGACGCTGACCCAGATGGAGTATGTCCTGAATGTGTTATTGGGCACGGTTCGGCATGCACAAGAGGCGCATTTAACTTCTCTATGTTTAGGAGCCAATGATTTCATGCCTTTCTATACCGTCGATTTCCGTAACGCACAGCATGAAGGTATTAAGTACCATCAGTTCAACGTTCCCGAATGGAAATCTATAGTTTTTGATCATTATTATTCCGTCATTGGCATCCAGCACGACGGGGATATTACATGCGGTGCAATTATCAAAGCCGGACCAGCGCTCGCTCACAGCCGGGCTGAAAATATTGGTCACTTCTTATTGCGTAACAATTCATTATTACTGCCATATCAGCAAAAAGTAGCAAAGTTTGATTGTACGCTGCTCGATATTCCTGGAAATGAGGGAAGTCTGGAGCTTTTACTGCGTGCACATTTAGAGCACCGAAACCTAAAGTTGAATTAACTTATTGAAGTTACCGAGAGCCCTTAAGGCTTGTGCATAAAATAAATAGTATTCATACCCGGAGTGATGTGAAAAAGCAGATGATATCAGAGCAATGAATAAGATAAACGCCGCCTCTACGGGCGGCATTTATTTTTCAGGTATCAGCTCAGCGTTGATGACGAGGTAACCAATTTCTCTTCTTTGGGAGACGCCTCGCACCACAGTTCGTCATAGTTATAACCGGTAAGATCCTCCACAATATGGCGCGCTTCTGGCGTCACATCCTGTTTCAGTCCATTTGCTTTCAGCCGCTCAATCTCACTCACAAAAATCATATGCGTACGCTTGTTCAGATGGAAGGTCAGCGCCTGCCAAAGCGCAATCAGCAGCAGCCCGGCGGTACCGACAAATAACAGCAGCGCAATAGTTGTGATCGCTTCCTGCGGCTGAACCTGGCTTCCTTTAACGAAGCCACCGCTTTGCAGCAGCAGACCGACAGCAAAGGTTGCAATGGCTACCGTTGTCTTACGGGAGAAGGTCATAACCGCAGCAAACAGACCTTCGCGGCGCTGGCGGGTGATCATTTCGTCGATATCCGGGATAAACGGGAAGACGTTCCAGGGGGTAAATTCCAGCACGCAACGTCCAACCTGATACACCCCGGCGAGGAGCACTAAGAGCATTACTTTGTTGTCTGTCGGGAACTGGTAAACCAGGAAGAAGCCGCCCAGGCAGAGCATCATTAAGCTATAAGCGAAGACATAGAGACGGGAAGGGCCGAACTTAATAATTGCCATCCCTGCCAGCAGCGTCACCGGTAGTCCGACAATACTCATCGATAACAGCGTTCCCGCAAGCGAAGATGAGACGTTCAGACAGTAAACACAGAAGAAGACGAAGACGGTGTTGTAGACATCCTTCGCGGTGAAGGAGAAAAGATAAATTGCCAGGTGCTTACGGAATGCACGCACTTTAAGCGTAGAAGCATACTCCTTAAACAGGTTACCGATGGCAACAAGCTTCTCGGCAGCGGTAGTAACTTTGCGTTCTTTTTCTATCTCAGCCAACATTTCCGGCGTCAGCTCACGCTCCCAGGTAACTTTCCAGGAGATAAAGACGCAGACCATGAACATCACGGCAAACACCACGCCGTTGATCAGATAAGCATCGGCATTATTTTCACCGAGCTGGCTAATCAATATGCCTGGAATAAAGGTAGCGAGGAACGTGCCGGAAGCAGAAAGGAACATACGGCAGGTCGACAGCTTGGTACGGTCATTGAAGTTTTTGGTCATCTCAGAAGGTAAAGTTTCCCACGGAATCAATACCACTGCGGCGATAATCTCAAACGCCAGATAGACGGAAAGGTAGAACCAGAAGTTCATGCCGTTTAGCCACAGCAGGATATAAACCAGCATCAGCGGCGCACCAATCAGCAGGAAGAAACGGCGACGACCAAACTTCTTGCCCAGGTAATGCTTATAAAAATGGTCGGTAATGCTGCCCATAAACAGGCTAACAACCGCATCGACAATACGAGCGATGGCAACGATGGAGGCCGCTTCAACCGGTGATAAGCCAACGAAAGTGGTGTAGAAGAACAGCAACCATGCACCAATAACGGTAAATGCTCCGCCGCCCATGATATCCGTCATTCCGTAACCGATACTGACGGGAATTGTGACTTTTCTGCTCTTACGGCTCATAGTTTATTCCTGTATCTGGCCTGTCAAAAACGAAAATAGCGGCGGGCGTTTTCCACGCAAATGCCGCGAATCATGGAATCAAGGATCTCGTTATCTGCCGGCACTTCCCCTCTTTCCACCCAGCCGCCGATGAGATCGCAGAGGATGCGGCGGAAATAATCGTGTCGGGTGTAGGAAACAAAGCTACGTGAGTCGGTGAGCATGCCAATAAAGTTTGCCAGTAACCCCTGATCGGCAAGCGTATTGAGCTGATTAACCATGCCGCGTCGCGTATCGTTAAACCACCAGCCCGAGCCGAATTGCAGAGGCGATTTAACCCCGTATTCGCCGCTCTGGAAGTTTGCAATAGCAGAAGCGACCACATCGTTATAGCTGGCGTTAAGGTTATAGAGGATGGTTTTTGGCAAACCGCTATTTCCAGCCATCGCGCTTAGCAATGCATTAAGACTTGTCGCCAGATGGGTCTGATCGCCAATGGAATCAAAGCCGCTATTGATGCCGACCTGTGCGAGCATTAGCGCATTATTATTGCGAATGGCACCGAAATGGATCTGCATCGCCCAGTCGCGCTGTTTGTACATTTTGGCTAGCGCGATAAAAATAGCGCTGTCCCAGGCCTGATGCTCATCATCACTCAAAGCTTCACCTGCCAGACGACGCTGAAACAGGGCAGCCTGCCCGGCATCATCAAGCTTGCGAAAACGCAGCTCCAGCGGACCATGATCGGAAACCCGGCAGCCGATAGCGTGGAAAAAATCCACGCGCGCTTCGAGAGCCGCCAGGAACTCGCTATGAGAGGAGATGGCTATTCCGGTTTTCTGTGAAAGTCGGGAAATAAAGGTAAGGAAAAGATCCGGGTTAGTTTCGAACAGTTCATCCGGCCGGAAGGTTGGCAGCACCAGCGTCGAAAAATCCGCTTTCTTCGCTAATAACTGATGGTATTCCAGATCGTCCAGCGGACCATCTGTTGTGCAGAGCGCCTCAACGTTTGAACGCTGAATCAATGCCTGGGGTAAAAAATCATCGCGGCACAGTTGTGCATTGCACCGCTCCATTATGCCACGCCAGTTTTTGCTGCTTAATGTCTCTTCAATATGAAAGTAATGTTTTAGCTCAAGGTGAGTCCAGTGATAGAGCGGGTTGCCAAAGCTGGCCTCAACGGTTTGCGCCCATGCCTCAAATTTTTCTTCTGCCGGGGCATCTCCGGTGATTTTCCGCTCCGCAATGCCATTAGCACGCATAGCACGCCATTTGTAATGGTCACCTTCCAGCCAGAGTTGAGTGATGTCTTTAAACGCTTTGTTTTCCCAGATAGCCCGGGCTTCAAGATGGCAGTGGTAATCAATAATGGGCAACGTTTTTGCCACCTCAGAATACAACCGCTTTCCCGGCTCGTTATTTATCATGAAACAGTTGTTAATCAACGTCATCGTAACTCCACACAAGGATTATTATTCGGTAAACCTTACTCGCCTGGTTGCACTGGAATTTTTATGCGAAAGGTTTTTTGTGGCGCTCACGTTACACCTGTCATTCTTTTTAAGTCTACTACCATACCAGATTGAGTGGCGAAATTGTGACTTAAGTCATACAATGCTGTCTCCTGTAAAAATAAGGAGTTAACATAAAGAAAATTAATAAATCATGATGCAGTACACGCTCTGACTGAAGCGGAAAAATTAATTAGCAAAAGGCTTCGCTATATTTCACCGTTACAAAGAAACCATCAAGAAATACCCCCAGGAAGACTCAGCTCCCCAAACGAAAGACGTTTTTTCTCCATCTGCTTCATTAATTTTTTACAAGAGGGTTGATTAAAGCCCGGTTTCTGAATACCCTGAAAAAAGATACTAGTATGGTACGGTTTTGGCCGCACATAACGCGATGAATAAGGTGGATGCAAGATGCAGATGACAATGCGCTGGTTCGGGCCACAGGAAGATAAGATCCCTCTGGAGCATATCCGGCAGGTACCAGGGGTGGAGGGTGTTGTGGGCGCGCTGTATGACGTCCCACCGGGAGAAATCTGGCCGGTTGAAAAAATTAAAGCGTTGGTCGAGCAGGCGCATAGCGCTGGCCTGAAAATGGAGGTTATTGAAAGCGTTAATATTCATGATGATATTAAAATTGGCACGGCCGAACGCGATCGCTACATTGAAAATTATAAGCAAACCATCCGTAATCTGGCCGGCTTCGGCGTAAAAGTCATCTGTTATAATTTCATGCCGGTATTTGACTGGATGAAAACGGACATGAACTATGTCCTGCCGGATGGCTCTTTAACCATGGCTTTTGAAAAGCATGGCATTGATAAGTCGCTGGAGGATGTTGTAAAAGAAGTGCTGGATAATTCCAACGGCTTCGCATTACCGGGCTGGGAACCAGAGCGTCTGGCAAAAGTGCAGGAATTGTTCGCCCGCTACAGCGATGTGGATGACATTAAGCTGCGGGAAAATTTGTTTTATTTTCTGCGGGAAGTTATTCCCGTCTGTGAAGAAGTCGGTGTGAAAATGGCTATTCATCCGGACGATCCACCGTATTCTATTTTTGGCCTTCCGCGTATTGTAAAAAACCATGCCGATCTGGCAATGATTTGCGATACCGTAGATTCGCCAGCTAACGGCATCACGCTGTGTACAGGATCTATTGCTGAAGATCCGGATAACAATGTGTATGAGATCCTCGCCGAGTTTACCCGTCGGCAGCGCATTCACTTTGCCCATGTCCGCAATATTAAGCTGATTAAAGATAAAGACTTCTATGAATCAGCGCACCCGTCACAGTTTGGCTCTCTGGATATGTACCGCGTTATGCAGGCGCTGCATGACAACGGTTTTGACGGCTATATCCGCCCGGATCACGGTCGTTTCATTTGGGGCGAAACGGGCCGTCCAGGATATGGACTTTACGATCGCGCTTTGGGTGCGACCTACCTGCTGGGGCTCTGGGAAGCGCTGACTAAAAAAGGGCAGCAGTAAACGCCACCGGAAGCGCTCCTTGCTCCGGCTAAAAAACCAGCCATGCGGCTGGTTTTTATCCTTATCAGGTACGCCGCGCTCAACCCTTAGCCGTATTCACCACCTGCCCAAACCCTTTGCCATCCAGTTGTGCTTCCGGTGCGGCAAAGAAATCGATATTGAAATAGGTGTCATCGGTCAGCAGCTCAATGCGATGCCAGTACTGCGGCGGGCTTACGCCAAAACAGCCTTCGTTAATGACTATCTCAATTTCCGGTGTAGTATCATTTTCGTTTTTAAAGCCGATATATTTTACCGCCCCCACCATAACGGACAGGCGGCCATAAACATCTTTTTTGGTGTTATGGTGAGTCAGCAGCGCTTTCGGTACGGAGTCTTTATTCCAGAAAGGCGTGGAACGGGTGTGTTTGTAATCAGCCGGGATGCGATGTGCCATGGTGTTCTCCACAGAGTAAATGAAATCTATTCTTATTTAAGCAATCTGCATGCCAACAAGTTAACTTATTGTTTATTAATAGAATAGATTTTAAGCCATGCAGCAATGGGGGTCATAATGACAATGGTAAAATAGTCGAATTGACTCAATAAAGTCATTTTGACTCTATGTTGAAGGGTAAGATATAGCATGCTCTGCTTTCGGGTGTAATCATGCAGCGCTAAGCGTAGCTCACGGTAATATGAGCAGCCAGCGGTATGGCCCGCACGGATTAAGCTTCCTTTTTTATCACAGTGTGATCCACATTCATCATTGAGGCTCTTCGCCTGGGGTTAAGCGAGTGAAGGGAGTAAAATGGAACAATGTTTTAAACTCCCTCTCACTTCCCTAAGGAGTCATCATGCCTTATCAGGCTTCCCCTTCCCGTTATGAATCCATGCAGTACCGCCGTTGCGGCCAGAGTGGCCTGAAGTTGCCCGCCCTTTCCCTTGGCCTGTGGCACAATTTTGGCCATATCAGCAACCTGGAATCACAGCGTGCGCTGCTGCACAAAGCGTTTGATTCAGGTATTACCCATTTTGATCTGGCCAATAATTACGGCCCTCCTCCCGGTTCGGCTGAAGAAAACTTTGGCCGCCTGCTGCGCCAGGATTTTGCGGCTTACCGCGATGAGCTAATTATCTCGACCAAAGCCGGTTACGATATGTGGCCGGGCCCGTATGGCTCCGGTGGCTCGCGCAAATACCTGCTGGCAAGCCTTGATCAAAGCCTGCAGCGCATGGGACTCGACTATGTCGATATTTTCTATTCGCACCGCGTTGATGAGAATACGCCGATGGAAGAAACCGCTTCGGCGTTAGCCCAGGCCGTGCAAAGCGGTAAGGCGTTATATGTCGGTATTTCTTCTTATTCGCCGGAACGCACTCAGCAAATAACCGGGATGCTGCGCGAGTGGAAAATCCCGTTACTTATCCATCAGCCCTCCTATAACCTGCTGAACCGCTGGGTTGATAAAAGCGGCCTGCTGGATACCCTTGAGCAAAACGGCACGGGCTGTATCGCCTTTACGCCGCTGGCCCAGGGCCTGCTGACCGGAAAATACCTGAACGGTATTCCAGACGGCTCACGTATGCAGGCCGAAGGGAAAAAAGCACGCGGACTGACGGAAACCATGCTTTCCGAGGCTAACCTTAACAGCCTGCGTTTGCTTAATGAGATGGCACAGCGCCGCGGGCAGTCCATGGCGCAAATGGCGCTTAGCTGGCTGCTGAAAGATGAAAGGGTGACATCGGTATTGATTGGCGCAAGTCGTCCGGAGCAGTTGGAGGAGAATGTGCAAGCGCTGGAAAATCTGCACTTCAGCGCCGAGGAGCTCAGCGCTATAGATAAACACGTGGCGGATGGTGAGCTGAACCTCTGGCAGGCTTCTTCAGATAAGTAACCTTCTGGCGGGTGAGACTTCGCTTACCCGCCCGGCATCATACCTCTCCCAACACAACGACAGGGCGCTGGTAATGCGGCCAGACCAGAGCCACCAGAGCGGGATACGCCTCAAGGCTTAATTCATTAAAGCACTGCCGTAAATTGAGCACTTCTATATCTGAGAGAGAAACATGCTCTCCTTCAGCACAGCGCTTTTTAATATTGTCGTAATATTTATATACTGCTGAGTTTAAATCACTGCATCGGCGCTGGGCATTAAATAACTCCGGCCGGGTGGTCAACTCATCAATGCGCATCCTTTTTATGGTCGCATAAGTAAAATCGATATATTCGCTACTGACTCGCCAGAAGTAATCCGGAGTAATACGGGACATCAGCATTGAAAAATAGTCTTCACGTTCTTCAGCGCTGCTGGCAGAAAGCTCTTTTAATTTCCCGGATGTCGCATTTTCCTGCTCGGGCGACATTTCTTTCATTAACAGCAGTACGATGCATAACAACATCAGCAGGGTCACAATGAAATAGAAAACGCTGTGCATCAGAAACTCCTGTTTTTTTTATTGTAGAATTGAGGCATCATAATCTTGACATGCCGCTCGTTTACACGCCCAGCAGGCTATTGATATTAAAGGACACCATTCAATGTTGCCCAACAGTTTTATGCCGTGGCGCTTTCAGCTTTTTACCGTGCAAGACGGCAGCGACAGCGCAAGAAATAGCGAGTTGAACGGCCAGGTTCAGGAGAAACTTTCAGCGCTTGAAAAAACCATACTCAGCGGTAAACATTATGCCGGAGTTGCAAAAAACGCGCTACTGGAAGAAACGGACAAACATATTAAAGAGCGCCTGCTGTGCGCCGCAAAAATTGCCACCCTGGCCGCCGTCATCAACGAAGTGTGCGAGCAAGAAAAGCTCAGTCCGGCCGATTTACACATGTTGATCGAGGATAAAACGTCAGCTATCAGGTTAAAAGAAGAGCAGATCTGGATAAACCAACTGACCCTGGAAAAAAATTGGCCGTTATTTTATTCGTTTGAGGATTAACCAACATGCCAGAAGTAAATCAGCCCCCAGCGCCAGAAAATAACGCCAACGACGGTGATAATAGCTTTGAATTTACCTTAAATGAAAATATTAACGCGCTGGTTGTCCTGAAGAATGAAAATATTGCCCAATACACCCAGGAAAATACGGATATTACTTCCGCACTGGTGGAACTCAAGTGGAAAAACCGCCACGAGATCTATCCGATGAGATTTAAAGAAGAAGTTTACGGCGCGGTATTAAGTGAAATTATCGCCAGCCAACCGCATTTAAAGCAGATGATAATAACGCGGCTGGAGGAAAATTATCAGCAAATCAGGACTGACGAGGCGCAGACTTTATCTATCACGCGCGGATTGCTTGAAGGAACTCACAAGACGCCGAATTTATAGCAGAGAAGATATCGCTTACCCGTTCTGCAGTACGGAATCACTGATAATTTCAGTTACTGCCGCCACGTCACCAATTTTGACCTCCCCTGCCCGCTCAAGTTTACTTTTGTCGATTAACAGCAAGGACTGAGCGGCGCGCCGAAGCAGCGTCGTTTTATATTCCGCGTTCCAGCTGCGCGTATCCCATAGCGTGCCGTTTACATCAACCCCTTCGCAGGAAAAGATGAACAGATCGATTGCGATATTTTTGAGCAGCGGGGCCAGGGGAGCATCGATGTAACAGGCGTATTTACGCTGCAACATGCCGCCGGTGCTGACGAGCTGAATATGTTCGCGCTTTGCCAATAGCTGGCAAATACGCTCGCTGTTGGTAAACACGGTGAGAGGAATATCCGGCAGCAACCGGGCCAGATACCAGCAGGTTGAACTGGCGTCCAGGGCTATCACCATCCCTTCGCTCACCCAGGATAGCGCCCGTCGGGCAATGGTCGCTTTACTGTGGAGATGACTTTTCTGACGCTCGATAAAAGGATCGCCGCTGTCTCCGGTGCCACGGCTGATATGCCTGGCTCGCCCGTGCTGGCGGATGATTTTGCCCTGCTTTTGCAGGTGATCCAGATCGCGCCGTACGGTTTCAAGGCTCACTTCCAGCAGTCGTGCCAGCTGCTGCGTGGTCAGATTTTCGTATTGTTCGAGGAGTTGGATCAGCTCCTCGTGACGTGCGGTTTTCATTCATCCTCCTGCCCGGCGATCGCCGCCGCTTTTACCATAGGGGAATTTTAACCGGGCAGTAAACATTTTATCAGGCCGCATCTTTATTTTGCTCCCGGGTCATCGGCACCAGGAATAAGCTGGAACGGTTAGACATTTCAGCAAAAACAACCAGGCTTTAAGGATGTGAAACAAAACGGAGAGCGACTAATGGCAAATCACCAGTCTGAAATGCAGGATCCACGTAATCAATATCACACCGGCGAATATCCGCAGCAGAAACAGCCGGCTCCTGGGGTTCAGGCGAAAATGGACCCGGTTCCCGACTGTGGCGAAAGCAGCTATGTCGGAAGCGGGCGACTGAAGGGTCGCAAGGCGCTGGTGACCGGCGGTGATTCGGGTATTGGCCGTGCGGCCGCCATTGCCTACGCGCGCGAAGGCGCCGATGTTGTGATTAATTACCTTCCCGCTGAGCAGGAAGATGCCGAGCAGGTGAAAGTTTTAATCGAGGAGGCAGGCCGCAAAGCGGTGCTGATCCCGGGCGATTTGAGCGATGAAAAATTTGCCCGCTCCCTGGTGCAGCAGGCAGTTAAAGAGCTCGGCGGGCTGGATATTCTGGCGCTGGTGGCCGGTAAGCAAACGGCGGTGGAAGATATTGCCGATTTGACCAGCGAGCAGTTCCAGCAAACCTATGCGTTAAACGTTTTTGCTCTCTTCTGGATAACGCAGGAAGCCTTACCTCATCTGCAAGCCGGTGCGAGCATCATCACTACTTCGTCGATTCAGGCTTATCAGCCAAGCGCGCATCTGCTGGACTACGCTTCAACCAAGGCTGCAATCCTGAACTACAGCCGCGGGCTGGCCAAACAGGTAGCGGAGAAAGGTATTCGCGTAAACGTCGTGGCGCCAGGGCCTATCTGGACCGCCTTACAGATTTCCGGCGGCCAGACGCAGGAGAAGATACCGAAGTTCGGCCAGCAGACGCCAATGAAACGCGCAGGACAGCCAGCAGAGCTTGCGCCAGTGTATGTTTATCTGGCAAGTCAGGAATCGAGCTACGTTACTGCGGAAGTGCACGGCGTGTGCGGCGGGGAACATTTAGGCTAAAAAAAATGGCGTGGTTTCTACCACGCCATTTCATTATTCAGAGCGTTTACTGAGCTTTTGTCACTTCCTGTCCTACCAGCCCAATCTTCAGATACCCTGCCTGATGCAGCGTATCCATCACGTTCATCATCGTCTCGTAATCAACCGTTTTATCCGCGCGGAAGAAGATCGTGGTGTCTTTCTTACCCTCGGTGGCGGCGCTAAGCACGTTGATCATGCTCTCTTTCGTCACTTCGTCATTGCCCACAAACATGGTGTTATCGGCTTTCACGGACAGATAAACAGGTTTTTCCGGACGCGGCTGCGGCTGGCTGGAAGAGGCCGGAAGGTTCACCTTCACGTCCACGGTCGCCAGCGGCGCTGCCACCATAAAGATGATCAGCAGAACCAGCATGACGTCGATAAACGGCGTCACGTTGATTTCATGCATTTCGCCATTATCGTCGAGATTTTCGTTAAGACGCATCGCCATCGGGGATTAACCTACACGCAGTTTTTGAGCCGGACGAACAGGGCGCGACTGAGAGCTGGCTTCCAGGTCCAGATCGCGGCTTTGCAGTAGCAGAACCTGTGCCGCAACGTCACCCAGTGACGCTTTGTGGCCGCCGATCATACGAGCAAAAATATTATAGATAACCACCGCAGGGATGGCCGCAATCAGGCCAATCGCCGTCGCCAGCAGGGCTTCTGCGATGCCGGGTGCCACAACCGCGAGGTTAGTCGTTTGCGTCTGCGCAATGCCGATAAAGCTGTTCATGATGCCCCACACCGTACCAAACAGGCCGACGAACGGGGAGATAGCGCCGATGGTGGCAAGGAAACCATTGCCACGGCCCATATGACGGCCAAATGCGGCGACGCGGCGTTCCAGGCGGAAACCCGTACGCTCTTTAATGCCTTCGTTATCTTCGCTTCCTGCGGAAAGTTCCAGTTCATTGCGGGCTTCGTTAATTAACACCGTGCTGAGGCTTTTAGCGCCGAAAGCCGTTGCCATTTCGCAGGCTTCATCCAGCGAGCAGGCAGTGGCTAACTGCTGCTGTTCACGTCTGATGCGGCGCTTTTGGGATAACAGCTCAACGCTTTTGCTAAAGAAGATGGCCCAGGTGACGACGGAGGCCAGAATCAGGCCGATCATCACAATTTTTACCACGATGTCGGCATGCTGATACATGCCCCAGACGGAGAGGTCCGTCTGCATCAAATTATTCGTCACTCTTACTCTCCACCGCAGAAACAATACAAAATCTGAGCATAATAATATCAAAACGACATCGAATTGATAGTAGTTCTCATTAGTATTTACAGAGTGCCTGAATTTGTCTATTTATTCCTTGCGCTTACGCAGTAAAACCCGGCGGTTGCCGGATTTTCAGCTTTTTTTGTCAACCTGAGGAAACGGCATGAGGCATGCCGTGTAAACCATGTTAAGTTATCTTTAGACATCCAGACGGTTAAATGGGGTAGGAGAAATGGCAGCGAAGCACATTGAAACGGCGCTGATAAATGCCGGGCGCGATAAAAAATTCACCCAGGGTTCGGTTAATAGCGTCATTCAGCGCGCTTCATCGTTGGTCTTTGAAACCGTGGCAGCCAAAAAAGAGGCCACGGCTAACCGGGCAAAAGGCGAGTTATTTTACGGCCGTCGCGGCACCCTCACCCACTTTTCTTTGCAGGAAGCGATGTGCGAACTGGAAGGCGGAGCAGGCTGTGCGCTTTACCCTTGCGGCGCCGCCGCCGTGGCAAACGCTATTCTGGCCTTTGTCGAACAAGGCGATAACGTGCTGATGACCGGCACCGCCTACGAACCCAGCCAGGATTTCTGCACTAAAATTCTCGCGAAACTTGGCGTCACCACAACCTGGTTCGATCCTATGACTGGCGCAGGCATCGCGGATCTGGTGCAGCCCAATACCAAAGTCGTTTTCCTTGAGTCCCCGGGCTCCATCACCATGGAAGTTCACGACATACCGGCAATGGTGAAGGCGGTTCGCAACGTGGCACCCGAAGCCGTCATCATGATAGATAATACCTGGTCGGCGGGCATTTTATTTAAAGCGCTGGATTTCGGTATCGATATCTCAATCCAGGCGGGCACTAAATATCTGATTGGGCATTCCGACGCGATGGTTGGCACCGCGGTTTCTAATGCCCGCTGTTGGGACCAGCTGCGTGAGAATTCTTATCTGATGGGCCAGATGCTCGACGCCGACACGGCTTATATGACCAGCCGTGGATTACGTACGCTGAGCGTGCGTTTACGTCAGCATCAGGAAAGCAGTTTAAAAATTGCCGAATGGCTGGCTCAACATCCGTTAGTCGAACGCGTGAATCATCCGGCGCTCCCGGGCAGCAAGGGCCATGAGTTCTGGAAACGTGACTTTACAGGCAGCAGCGGTTTGTTCTCTTTTGTGCTGAAAAAACGCTTAAACGATGAGCAGCTCCAGCGCTATCTCAATCATTTCCAGTATTTCAGCATGGCCTATTCCTGGGGAGGCTATGAATCGCTTATCCTTGCCAATCAGCCGGAAGAGTTAGCGGAAATTCGCCCGGCAGGCGGGATAGATTTTTCAGGCACGTTAGTTCGTGTTCATATCGGACTGGAAAACGTAGAGGATCTTCAGGCCGATCTGGATGCAGGTTTCCAGCGCATAGCCTGAAGTTGCCAGATTTGGCGAGCTGAAAAGAGAAGAAATTGTTTGCCGCTGTGATTTGTTGAGCCCGCGATCAAGGTGCCGCGGGCTTTTTAGCGTTACACTGTACTTAAAATAAGTTTCGTCTTACTTCAGGCGAACTGTCCAGGCGGTTCCACAGGATTTTCCATGGCTGTAATACAAAATATCGTCCAGGCGCTTTGGCAACATGACTTTGCCGCCCTGGCAAACCCTCATGTGATTGGTGTTGTCTATTGCGTCATGTTTGCGACGCTGTTTCTGGAAAATGGGTTGCTGCCGGCTTCGTTTCTGCCGGGAGACAGCCTGCTGCTGCTGGCGGGGGCGCTGGTGGCCAAAGGGGTGATGGATTTCGTCCCGACAATGGTCATTCTGACCACGGCTGCGAGCCTCGGCTGTTGGCTGAGCTATTTGCAGGGTCGCTGGCTGGGTAATACCAAAACGGTGAGAAACTGGCTGGGGCAGCTGCCCATCCAGTATCACCAGAAAGCCACGCATATGTTCGACAAACACGGCCTGCTGGCGCTGCTTGCCGGACGTTTTCTGGCGTTTATACGCACCCTGCTGCCAACCATGGCGGGTATTTCCGGCCTCAGCAACCGCCGTTTCCAGTTCTTTAACTGGCTGAGCGCGCTGCTGTGGGTTGGCGTGGTGACAAGTTTTGGCTATGCGCTGAGCATGATCCCCTTTGTGAAGCGCCATGAAGATCAGGTGATGACCTTCCTGATGATCCTGCCCATCTTCCTACTGGTTGCCGGTTTGATCGGCACGCTGTTCGTCGTGCTCAAAAAAAAAGTTAGGCTTGCGTAAGTGATGTCCCGGCCCCGGCCATTCGTGCCGGGGTTACTACATCATACGCATACGCGCCACATCCTCGCCCGGCGTTACGCCAAAATAGCGCTTAAACTCGCGGCTAAACTGCGATGCGCTTTCATATCCCACCCGCACCGCCGCGGTGCTGGCTTTTAGCCCGTCGTGTAAAATCAGCATTCGCGCCTTATGCAGCCGATAGCTTTTCAGGTATTGCAGCGGCGAAGTGCTGGTTACCGATTTGAAGTTATGGTGAAACGCCGAGACGCTCATGTTGGCCTCAGCGGCAAGCTGGTCAACGGAGAGGTTCTCGGTGTACTGCGTTTCGATGCGCCTAAGCACGCGGCTTATCAGACTAAAATGCGTCTGGCGGCTGACCAGCGCCAGCAACGCCCCGCCCCGTGGTCCGGTGAGAATGTGATAGAGAATTTCGCGGATAATCTGTTTGCCAAGAATGCGCGCATCCAGCGGGCGCTCAAGCACATCTAACAGACGCTCCACCGCACACAGAATTTCCTCCGACAGTTCGGCAGAGTTAATCCCCGTGGAACAAGCCTGCGGTTGGAAGAGATCGTCTTCGCCAATATCCATCAGCAGATCCTGAAGCTGCAAGACGTCGATATTGATGCGCACGCCCGCCAGCGGCACCTCCGGTGTCGCGAAAGTTTCACATTCGAAGGGTAAAGGTACGGTGAGCAGGAGATATTCGTTAGTGTCGTAGCGAAACACGCGATCGTTAATATAGCCCGTTTTATGCCCGGAAAAGAGAATCACGATCCCCGGCTCGTACATCACCGGCGTTCTGGCATTCGGCGTTGTACCGTACAGCAGGCGTACGTCAGGGATTGCCTGAAGCGCAACATTTTCATTTCTTATCAAATGCTTAATCTTCTGCGTCAGCTGCTGACAAATTGTTTTTCGGTTCATTTACATCTGCTCCACAAGGCTTTTTTGGCTATCTGAGTGTGCGATGAATTGGTTTTTTTCTCCAGCCTTCTGCAGAAATGGGCAAGACAAAGGCAGGAATATGCATTGAGAGATAACGCTCGTGAGCCGACAATGAACGCCATCAAAAAGCGACAAACGATATCTGTTTTCACCCACTTAACGTAACGGGAATCTGATAATGAACAACTTTAATCTACATACTCCAACCCGCATCCTGTTCGGTAAAGGCGCGATTGCCGAATTACGTGACCAGATCCCTGCAACAGCCCGCGTGCTTATTACCTACGGCGGCGGCAGCGTAAAGAAAAATGGCGTACTGGATCAGGTTTACACCGCGCTTGAAGGTCTGGACGTGCTGGAGTTCAGCGGTATCGAGCCAAATCCAACCTATGAAACGCTGATGAAAGCGGTCGAAGTGGTACGTAAGGAGAACGTAACTTTCCTGCTGGCGGTAGGCGGCGGCTCCGTTCTGGACGGCACCAAATTTATCGCCGCTGCGGCGAACTACCCGCAGGAGAAAGATCCATGGAATATCCTGCTGACTCGCGGCGATGACGTGGAAAGCGCCATTCCTATGGGCTCCGTGCTGACGCTGCCGGCAACCGGTTCTGAATCGAACAAAGGTGCTGTGGTATCTCGCCGTGCTACCGGTGACAAACAAGCATTTATGTCTGAGCACGTTCAGCCAGTCTTCGCCGTACTCGATCCGGTTTATACCTACACTCTGCCTCCGCGTCAGGTTGCAAACGGCGTAGTGGATGCGTTCGTCCATACCGTTGAGCAGTACATTACCTGGCCGGTAAACGCTAAAGTCCAGGATCGCTTTGCCGAAGGCATCTTATTAACGCTGATTGAAGACGGTCCGATAGCGCTGAAAGAGCCAGAAAACTACGACGTACGTGCCAACGTCATGTGGGCCGCCACTCAGGCGCTGAACGGTCTGATTGGGGCTGGCGTGCCGCAGGACTGGGCAACGCACATGCTGGGCCACGAGCTGACCGCAATGCACGGCCTGGATCACGCGCAAACGCTGGCGGTTGTGTTACCTTCCCTGCTGAACGAAAAACGTGCCCAGAAGCGCGCCAAACTGCTGCAGTACGCGCAGCGCGTATGGAACATCACCAGCGGTAGCGAAGAAGAACGTATCGACGCAGCCATCGAGGCAACGCGTAATTTCTTCGAGCAAATGGGTGCGCCAACTCGTCTTTCTGCTTACGGTCTGGACGGCAGCACTATTCCCGCGTTGCTGGTTAAACTTGAAGAGAAAGGCATGACGCAGCTCGGTGAGAATCAGGACATTACCCCTGACGTAAGCCGTCGCATCTACGAAGCGGCACGCTAAGTAATTTAGCCATTTGGTTTTCGTTTCCGGGTATTTGGTCCAGACTTAACTGCAATTGTTACACCGGGGCCTGGCCCCGGTGTTATCGCTCATTAAGGAGAAACGCATGGCAAATTCAACAGTAATCAAGCTCCAGGACGGGAACGTGATGCCTCAGTTGGGCCTCGGCGTGTGGCAAGCCAGTAACGATCAGGTACTGCTGGCCATTGATAAGGCTCTGGAGGTCGGTTATCGCTCAATTGATACTGCCGCAGCGTACAAAAATGAAGATGGCGTGGGCAATGCCCTGAAGAATGCAGGCCTGCCGCGCGATGAGTTATTCATCACCACCAAACTCTGGAATGAAGATCAGCAGCGTCCGCGCCAGGCGCTGGAAGAGAGCCTGAAAAAACTGCAGCTTGATAGCGTCGATCTCTACCTGATGCACTGGCCCGTACCGAGTAAAGACCACTATGTTGAAGCCTGGAAGGGGATGATTGAGCTGCAAAAGCAGGGGCTGGCGAAAAGCATCGGCGTCTGTAATTTCCAGGTCAACCATTTGCAAAGGCTGATTGATGAAACAGGCGTTACGCCGGTTATCAATCAGATTGAACTGCATCCTCTGCTGCAGCAGCGCCAGCTTCACTCCTGGAACGCCACGCACAAGATTCAGACCGAATCATGGAGCCCGCTGGCGCAGGGTGGCGAAGGCGTTTTCGATCAAAAAGTCATTCGCGATCTGGCCGATAAATATGGCAAAACGCCTGCGCAGATTGTTATTCGCTGGCATCTGGACAGCGGCCTGGTGGTGATCCCGAAATCGGTCACGCCGTCGCGCATTGTTGAGAACTTTAACGTGTTTGATTTCCGTCTCGATAAAGACGAATTAGGTGAGATTGCGAAGCTGGACTGCAATAAACGTCTGGGACCCGACCCTGATGTGTTTGGCGATTAACGCTTAGCCTTCCCCACCATGATGGGGAAGGCTTTCTCTTTAAGCTGGTCTCTTCTTCGTCCCGGCTTTTACTCCCGCCTTCGGCGCAAACTTCGCACCTGCTGCTGCAGGACGACGCTGGTGCGCGATCGGCGTGTGTTTCGTCAGCGCCGGCTGCGACTTACGGTTATAACGACGCGCTTCACGCATCTCTTCTAACGTCGGCGACGGCACCAGGCACTCGCGGCGGCCACCAATCAGGTGCTTTTTACCCATCGCTTCCAGCGCCTCACGGATCATCGGCCAGTTCGCCGGATCGTGATAGCGCAGCAACGCCTTATGCAGACGACGCTGGCGCTCGCCCTTCGGTACCACCACCTCTTCACTTTTGTAGCTTATCTTGCCCAGCGGGTTCTTACCGGTGTAATACATGGTGGTAGAGTTCGCCAGCGGAGAGGGATAAAAGTTCTGCACCTGATCCAGACGGAAACGGTTTTTCTTCAGCCACAGCGCCAGATTCACCATATCTTCATCGCGCGTCCCCGGATGCGCAGAGATGAAGTAAGGGATCAAATACTGCTCTTTCCCGGCCTGTTTCGAATAGGTATCGAATAACTCTTTAAAGCGCTGGTAGCTTCCCATGCCCGGCTTCATCATCTTGGACAGAGGGCCTTCTTCGGTGTGCTCTGGCGCAATCTTCAGATAGCCGCCCACGTGATGCGTAGCCAGCTCTTTGATATAGCGCGGATCTTCAACCGCGATGTCATAACGCACACCGGATGCGATGAGAATCTTTTTAATTCCTGGCAGTTCACGCGCACGACGGTAAAGGCTAATGGTCGGCTGGTGGTTAGTATCCATGTGCGGACAAATGTCCGGATAGACGCAGGATAAGCGGCGGCAGGTTTGTTCAGCACGCGGCGATTTACAGCGCAGCATATACATATTTGCTGTCGGACCACCAAGGTCAGAAACCACGCCGGTAAAGCCCGGAACCGTGTCGCGCATCGCTTCGATTTCATTAATGATCGAATCTTCAGAACGGCTCTGAATGATGCGCCCTTCATGCTCGGTGATTGAGCAGAATGAACAGCCGCCGAAGCAGCCACGCATGATATTGACCGAGAAGCGAATCATTTCATACGCGGGAATACGGGCCTTGCCATAAGAGGGATGCGGCACACGCTTATACGGCAGAGCAAACACGCCGTCCATCTCTTCGGTGGAAAGCGGAATGGCAGGCGGGTTGATCCAGATATAGCGATCGCCATGCTTTTGCATCAGCGCACGCGCGCAGCCCGGGTTGGTTTCATGGTGCAAAATGCGCGAAGCATGCGCATAGAGCACTTTGTCGTTTTTCACTTTTTCAAACGACGGCAGCAGCACGTAAGTTTTTTCCCACGGCTTAGGGCGCGGCGGCTGAACGACAACGGCCTTTGGCTTCTGCTCAAGCGGGCCATCAGGTTTGCCCGTTTCAGCGCAGGGTAAATCTTCACCGTAAGGATGAGGAATAGGATCGATGCGCCCCGGCGTATCCAGACGCGTGGAGTCCACGCCGGTCCAGCCCGGCATCGCTTCTTTACGCATCATCGCGGTGTTACGCACATCGCTTATTTCGTCAATCTTTTCACCCATCGCCAGACGATGAGCCACCTTCACCAGCGGGCGTTCGCCGTTGCCAAAGATCAGCATATCGGCTTTGGCGTCCACCAGAATGGAGCGGCGAACGGTGTCGGACCAGTAATCGTAGTGCGCGGTGCGACGCAGGCTCGCTTCGATACCGCCAAGGATAACCGGCACATCACGCCAGGCTTCTTTACAGCGCTGGGTGTAGACCAGCGAGGCACGGTCAGGACGCTTACCCGCGACGTTATCCGCCGTATAAGCATCGTCGTGACGCAGTTTGCGGTCGGCGGTATAGCGGTTGATCATGGAATCCATGTTGCCCGCGGTCACGCCGAAAAACAGGTTCGGCTTGCCCAGACGCATAAAGTCTTCTTTGCTGTTCCAGTCCGGCTGGGAGATTATTCCCACGCGGAAGCCCTGAGCCTCCAGCATGCGGCCACAGATAGCCATGCCAAAGCTTGGGTGGTCAACGTACGCATCTCCGGTGACCAGAATGATGTCGCAGCTATCCCAGCCTAAGTCATCCATTTCCTTGCGTGACATGGGTAAAAACGGTGCCGGGCCGAAACAGGCCGCCCAGTATTGCGGCCACGAAAAGAGTTCGCGATCGGACTGGATCAAGCTTATAGAGCTCATATAGCTTTCCGAAAAAATGATGTAAAAGTAACCAAAGCCGGCGATTATACGCAGGTTCCAGGTAATAAATGAAGGGTTAATGTAATGTTATATTTGCCCTCACTACAAAGTAAGGGCAGAAGTCAGAAAGTTAAGGCGCAGGGTTGACCAGAAGCTGGCCAATCGAGCCCCGGTCCGCCATTTCCAGCGTCTGGCTGGAATAAAGAAACGGGAAGTGCTCCCAGGAGGGCTGGCCGAAATAAACCAGCAGTTCAACCTGGCCATCGACCCAGACCGTATCCTTCCAGCCACGATCTTCGCCAAAGGGTGCGGCGCCATTAACGTTCTTAATCAGGAAGCTCACGCCTTCAATATGGAAAGACTGCGGCATATCCGAACGCACGGTCCAGCGCTCCCAGCTCCCCTGCTGCGTCTGGATATCGATACGTTTGATATCCCATAGCTGGCCGTTAATACCGGGCTCATCGCCAAGCGTAATCTCCCGGCTGCGTGACGGGCTACCGTTGATAATTTCATCCGGCAGCAGGCGCATTGGCAAGCTATCCGTCACCAGCGGCAACAGGCCGGTTGGACGCAGCGTTAATACCAGCGTAGAAATAAGAATGCCGGAAGGCTCAAAGAAGCCGCGAATGCGATCCATTATCCCCGCCGCTTCGCCACAGGTAATGGAAACCTCTTTCCCCTCGGTCATATCAACCAGAATTTCGCGCCGCTCGCCGGGTGCCAGAGAAAGCTGTTTAACCGAGACGGGAGCAGGCAAAAAGCCCTGATCGCCTGAAATAACGTGTATCGGGCGGCTGTCGCTCATTTGCAGCAGATAGCGACGCGCGTTAGAGGCGTTGAGTAAACGCAGGCGCACCCAGCCGCGAGAAACTTCAACATACGGCCCCTGCACGCCGTTAGCCAACAGCGTATCGCCAACAAAACCGCCGCTGCCCGGCTCGACATATTCTGGCGTGCCGAAGTTGTCCAGGCGCTTATCCTGAATAATGACCGGAAAATCATCAACGCCATAGTGATTAGGGATGGGCAAGGATTTGCTGACTTCATCTTCAATGAGCCACATCCCTGCCAGGCCGTTATACACCTGCTGGGCGGAACGGTTTGGCGTGTTCGCACGGTACCAAAGCGTGGCGGCCTGCTGGCGAATCGGCAGCACGGGCGACCAGTCAACGTTCGGCGACATCATGCGCGGCGCGCCGCCCATTAACGGCCCCGGTACCTGAAGGCCGGCGATGGTCATGCCGATATTTTCCTGCAGGCGATTGCTGTAAATCATCTTCACATCATCGCCGTTCCAGACGCGAATAGTCGGCCCCAGATAGCGACCGTTTAGCCCCCAGACCTGCGCCTTCGCGCCGCCGGTGAATGACCAGTGCGCCCGTTGCAGCGTCAGGAAAAGTGGCTGGCCACGACGGGATTCAAGCAAAGGGGGAATGGGTAAAGGTAACTGCTGCCCTGCCGCATTTGCCCTCAGTGGCACCGCACCCGCACAAAGTGCAATGCCCGATGCCTGCATAAACTGACGCCGACTGAGTGACATAATTGCTCCATGTAAAACTAAAAACGTGGGGGCGGTACAAAGCGTACCGCCAGAGGGGAGGACCCCCATCATAAGGCGATCAGTTCGCCTGTTTTTTTTCTACCGTGCCGGATGCTTCGCGCTCCGCCACTTCTTTATTTAAGTCTTCGATTTTCGCCATCATAATTTCGCGGCAGTGCGTTGCCAGTTTACGCACCTGCTCTTTACCATACTGGCTGGTATCAATCGGCGGCAGCATTTCGACAATCACCAGACCGTTATTCCAGCGGTTTAATTTAATTTTATTACTGGTATTGGAAACGCATACCGGAATTATGGGGACGCCGGCAGCAATGGCGGCATGGAAGGCGCCAGTTTTAAACGGCAGCAATCCGCGTCCACGACTGCGGGTGCCCTCCGGGAACATCCACACGGAGATGTTGCGTTTTTGCATTTGCGTCACCACCTGCGTAATAGTGCTGTGCGCTTTAGCCCGATTGTCTCTGTCGATCAACAGGTTGCCGGCTAACCAGTAGAGCTGCCCAAACAAAGGAACCCATAACAGGCTCTTCTTGCCCACGGTGACCGTCGGCGGCTGCACAATATTCGCGGCGGTAACCATATCGTAATTATTCTGGTGGTTACCAATATAGATGGCGGTCGGGTGGTTTTCAGCGCCTGCGGGTAAACGGGTTTCTACTTTCAGACCAAATACGGGCGCAAGCCGTCCAAAGAGATGGCCGAAGGTT
This sequence comes from Buttiauxella sp., assembly GCA_032051265.1. Lineage (GTDB taxonomy): Bacteria > Pseudomonadota > Gammaproteobacteria > Enterobacterales > Enterobacteriaceae > Dryocola. The sequence continues at coordinate 215,945 of DAMBYU010000003.1, read as the reverse complement.
GCCACGTGGCGCGGGTTACGCGGGCTAAATAAGCAGTAAATACAGCCTAAAATACATACCAGGATGCAATAAATCACAACAATAACAAAACGAACAATGGATAGCATAACGACCTCTGAAACCTGAACCGCTAACAAGTATGACCTGCTTTAGCGCAAAACACACCGTTCGGGCGACAATACTGCCGCCCGACATCGGTTACTCTTCGCTGTCGCCAACGCCTGCGCGAACCGGAGAATCAACTTCTACACGATCAATACGTTGCAGGCCGCGCATCAGCGTACCGCGACGTCCACGTTCGCCGGTAATTTTCTGCAGTTCTTCCGGACGTAGTTTAATCTTACGCTTGCCCACGTGCAGCGTAACGGTGCTAAGTGGCGGCAGAATAAACAGATGCGCCAGCTTATCTTCCCCTTTCGCCGCTTCTGCGGATGGAATAGAGATAATTTTATTACCTTTCCCTTTCGATAGCTGCGGCAGATCGCTTACCGGGAACATCAGCATACGCCCGACGGCGGTGATCGCCATCAGCATATCGTCTTCACAGGTGATCTCCATCGGTGGCAGCACGCGCGCGTTCTCCGGCAACGAAATCAGCGCCTTACCCGCACGATTACGCGAAATCAGATCGTTGAAAGTACAAACGAAGCCATAGCCCGCGTCGGAAGCCATCAGCAATTTCTGCTCTTCCGCAGCCATCAGCACATGCTCTACGGTTGCGCCCGGCGGCGGCGTGAGCTTGCCCGTTAGCGGTTCACCCTGTCCACGCGCCGAAGGCAGCGTTATCGGATCAAGCGCATAGCTCCGCCCTGTGGAATCGATAAACGCCACTGGCTGGTTGCTCTTGCCCTTCGCGGAAGCCAGGTAGCTGTCACCTGCTTTATAGTTAAGGCCTTGCGCATCGATGTCATGACCTTTGGCGCTGCGCACCCAGCCCATTTGCGATAAGACAATCGTGACCGGTTCGGATGGCGTCATATCGTGCTCGCTCATCGCTTTAGCTTCTCCGCGCTCGTGCAGCGGGGAACGACGGTCGTCGCCATAGGCGTCGGAATCGGCCTGCAGCTCTTTTTTCAGCAGCGTATTCATTTTGCGTTCGGAAGCCAGAATGCTTTGCAACTGGTCGCGCTCTTTTTCCAGCTCGCTCTGCTCACCGCGAATTTTCATCTCTTCGAGCCTTGCGAGGTGGCGTAATTTCAGCTCAAGGATGGATTCAGCCTGCGTTTCACTCAGCGCAAAACGCTCCATCAGCACCGGCTTCGGCTCATCCTCGGTACGGATGAGGTGAATGACTTCATCAATGTTGAGGAACGCCACCAGCAAACCTTCAAGAATATGCAGGCGTTTGAGCACTTTTTCGAGACGGTAATTCAGGCGACGGCGCACCGTGTCACGACGATAAACCAGCCACTCGCTGAGAATTTCGAGCAGGTTTTTCACCGACGGACGGTTATCCAGGCCGATCATATTGAGGTTAACGCGATAGCTCTTCTCAAGATCGGTGGTGGCAAACAGGTGGTTCATTACCTGTTCCATGTCCACGCGGTTTGAACGCGGCACGATCACCAGGCGCGTTGGGTTTTCATGATCGGATTCGTCGCGCAGGTCTTCAACCATCGGCAGCTTTTTGGCACGCATCTGGCTGGCAATTTGCTCCAGCACACGGGCACCAGAAACCTGGTGCGGCAGCGCGGTGATCACCACGTCGCCCTCTTCTTTTTTCCATACGGCGCGCATGCGCACAGAACCACGGCCGTTCTGGTAAATTTTACGGATCTCAGCACGCGGCGTGATGATTTCAGCTTCGGTCGGATAATCGGGGCCATGAACGATATCCAGCAGCTCATCGAGAGTCGTTTTTGGCTGGTCGATAAGCGTGATGGCGGCTTTCGCCACTTCCCGCAGGTTGTGCGGTGGAATATCCGTCGCCATCCCGACCGCAATACCGGTGGTGCCGTTCAGCAGAATGTTTGGCAGACGCGCAGGCAGCGTTTTTGGCTCCTGCAGCGTGCCGTCAAAGTTCGGCGTGTAATCAACGGTACCCTGTCCCAGTTCACCCAGCAGTACTTCTGCGTATTTAGACAGGCGTGATTCGGTATAACGCATCGCCGCGAAGGATTTCGGATCGTCCGGCGCGCCCCAGTTCCCCTGCCCGTCTACCAGCGGATAGCGGTAAGAGAACGGCTGCGCCATCAGCACCATCGCTTCGTAGCAGGCGCTGTCGCCGTGCGGATGGTATTTACCCAGCACGTCACCTACGGTACGGGCAGATTTTTTGAATTTAGCGCTGGCGCTGAGTCCCAACTCCGACATGGCGTAGACGATACGGCGCTGCACCGGCTTAAGCCCATCGCCAATAAACGGCAGCGCGCGGTCCATGATGACGTACATGGAATAGTTGAGATAGGCATTTTCCGTGAACTCGTGCAGCGCAAGGCGCTCTGCACCATCATGAGTTAAATCACTCATTAATTATTCATCCTCAAACTGACGAGCCGAGTGTGGCCACAAACGGCGTAATTGCCGCCGATAGTACCTTATCTGGCCTGCCGAGTCACAGGGAGGAATAGCCTGGCATAGCGGTTTGACGCCGCTGAATGGAGGAAAGCGAGCCGCATCAGGCAGCTCGCTGCAGCTTTACTTCATTTTGTTGATTTGCTTGACGTCGATTTCAACCGAATTCCAGTCTTTGTCCACTTCGCCCTGAATCTCCACCTTGTCCTGCGGGGTGATGGTCTGCCCGTTCCAGCGCTTGTCGTCGATCTCCACATTTACCGTGCCGGAAGCATCGCGGAAGATGTAGTGATCTCCACCGATACGCTGTTCAATCTTGCCGCGCAGCGTAACCCAGGTGTCGTCTGAGAATGATTTGGCTTTTTCTGCCGTCGTTACCGTGCCCGTTGGGCCGACAAACCCGCCAGACGCTGGTGCCTGCTGCGTTGCCGCTGGCGCATCTGGATCCACAAAACCACCTTGTTTCGCAGCGATGGCAGGCGCGGCGGAAATAGCGAGTACGGCCAGAATAGCGGCTACTTTTTTCATTATTTATTCTCCTTATCGGTATGTCATTACTGATACCTATTAAAGCGCATAGATCTTAACGCGATCTTAATTTCTCTACGCAAAAATGCATTTTTTACTGAAGTGCGGCAATTACCGAAGCAGCGTGCTTTTCCGCTGTACACACCGAATCAAACGTTATTAACTTCACCTGTTTGAGCGATAAGGACAGCGTCATGCGCGTATTACTAATTGAAGATGACAAACTGATCGGCGATGGACTAAAAGCCGGGCTGGCGAAAATGGGGTTCACTATCGACTGGTTTACCGATGGCAAACCTGGTCAATCAACATTAAGCCAGGCTCCCTATGATGCAGTCATACTTGATTTAAGCCTGCCTGGTATCGACGGCCTGGAAATATTAAAAAGCTGGCGGCGTAACGGCCAAAATGAACCGGTATTAATTCTCACCGCGCGCGATGCGCTGGAACAGCGCGTCGAAGGTTTACAGCTCGGCGCCGACGACTATTTATGCAAACCTTTCGCGCTCATTGAAGTAGCAGCACGCCTGCAGGTTTTAATTCGCCGCACTCACGGCCAGTCGCAGCCTGCGCTTTTACACGCGGGGGTTGAACTAGACCCCATCAAATTAACCGTCACCAAAAACGGTGAATCCCTGCAGCTAAAACCGAAAGAATTTGCGCTGCTCGAGTTGCTGATGCGTAACGCCGGTCGTGTACTTCCCCGCTCGCTGATTGAAGAAAAAATTTATAGCTGGGACGATGAAGTTTCCAGAAATGCGCTGGAAGTTCACATACATCACCTTCGCCGTAAACTAGGCAGCGGATTTATTCGCACCGTTCACGGGATTGGCTATACATTGGGTGAAGAATGATTATAAAGCTGACGCAAAGCCTGCAGGCGAGACTGATTGCCAGTTTTATTTTGCTGACGCTTATCGCCTGGGCTGGCGCAAGCGTTGCCGCCTGGTATCAGACATCCAAAACGCTCGACAAGCTGTTCGATACCCAGCAAATGCTGTTTGCCAAGCGGCTGAGCGCGCTGGATTTACAGGCTCTCCAGACAAATCCACAGTTACCACAGACAAAAAAAATGGTGCCGCACCATCGCGGAAAACAGGATGACGATACCCTCGCCTTCGCTATTTTTTCCGTTGACGGGCAGATGCGCATGAATGATGGCGATAACGGTAAAGACCTGAGGTTTGACTATCGCCGCGATGGTTTTACGGATGGATACCTGAACGGTGATGACGAACCCTGGCGGTTGGTGTGGCTTACCACGCCTGACGGCCGCTACCGTATCGTGGTCGGCCAGGAGAGAGAATATCGCGATGATATGGCTCTGGATATCGTCGCGTCTCAGCTGGTGCCGTGGCTGATTGCACTACCGTTGATGTTATTGCTGCTGGTCTGGCTGGTTAGCCGTGCGCTTGCCCCCTTACATAAGCTGGCGGCACGGTTACGCCAGCGTTCGCCAGACGATGCCCGCAAGCTGGAGACGCTGCGGCTTCCGCTGGAAATAAAACCGCTGGTCGAGGCGCTCAATACGCTTTTTACCCGCACCGGCGAATTCATGCTTCGCGAACGCCGTTTTACTTCGGATGCGGCCCATGAGCTTCGCACCCCGCTGGCGGCGCTTAAAGTACAGGCTGAGGTGGCGCAACTAGCCGGTAACGATCCCCAGGTGCGCGAACATGCGCTGAATAATCTGACGCTCGGCGCCGAGCGGGCCACTCGCCTGGTGGATCAGTTGCTTACTCTGTCTCGCCTGGATTCGTTGGCCGACCTGAAGGATATTGAAAACGTATCGCTTCCTGCGCTGCTGCAAAGCGCCGTGATGGACATCTGGCACCAGGCTCAACGCGAGAGCGTGGATATTCGTCTTGATTTAAAAGAAGAGCAAGTTTCCATGCGTGGGCAGACTTTACTGCTGAGTTTAATGGTGCGTAACGTGCTGGATAATGCCGTGCGCTACGGCTCAGGCGGCAGCGTGGTGAACGTTGTTTTACGTAAGCGGGAAATTTGTATTACCGATAACGGCCCGGGTATCAGTCCGGAGTTTTTACCGAAGTTAGGCGAAAGGTTCTTTCGCCCACCGGGCCAGGAAAAAACGGGCAGCGGCCTGGGCCTTTCGATCGTCCAGCGTATCGCCTCTCTGCACGGTATGAGTGCGCACTTTTCCAACGTAGAAAGCGGCGGATTTCAGGTAAGGATAAGCTGGTAACCCGTGGATTATTGCTCATCTGGCAAAAGTCTTTGCACATCCTGGCCATTTTAGCGTGACGGCGATCACGTTAGACTGCGAGCCAGAAGCAATAATTCGAGGACTAAAGATGAGCAACATCCTGATTATCAACGGTGCGAAAAAATTCGCCCACTCTAACGGCCAGCTAAACGACACCCTGACCGAAGTCGCGGAAAGCTATCTGCGCGACCTCGGACATGATGTTCAGGTCACGCGTACCGACAGCGAGTACGACGTGAAAGCGGAAGTCGAAAAATATCTTTGGGCCGACACCGTGATTTACCAGATGCCTGGCTGGTGGATGGGCGCGCCCTGGACTATGAAGAAGTACATTGACGATGTATTCACCGAAGGCCACGGCTCGCTGTATGCCAGCGACGGCCGCACCCGCTCTGATGCCGAAAAGAAATACGGTTCCGGCGGTCTGATTCAGGGCAAAACCTATATGCTCTCCCTGACCTGGAACGCACCGCTGCAAGCTTTTGAAGATAAAGAACAGTTCTTCCACGGCGTCGGCGTTGACGGCGTTTACCTGCCGTTCCATAAAGCCAACGAATTCCTCGGCATGAAAGGCCTGCCGACCTTTATCGCAAACGACGTAATGAAGGTGCCAGACGTTCCACGCTTTGTTGCAGAATATCGCGAGCATCTCGGCAAAATTTTTGCTTAACTATTGGCCTGCTTACAAAAAGGAGTTAGTCATGCTGACAGTGATAGCTGAAATTCGTACCCGACCGGGCCAGCACCATCGTAAGAACGTTCTGGATGCATTTGCGAAAATTATCCCGACCGTGCTCGAAGAAGAAGGTTGCTACGGCTATGCGCCATTAATCGATCATAATGCCCAGGTCGCGTTCCAGACTACCGCCCCGGATTCCATCTTTATGGTGGAAAAATGGGAAAGCGTTGCCCATCTGGAAGCCCACTTAGCCACGCCGCACATGAAGAACCACAGCGCCGCGGTGAAAGATGACGTGCTGGATATTCACATCCATATTCTGGAAGACGCGATTAAGTAAGATTGCTCTTCGCAAATAAAAAGGGAGCCGGTTTTTATACCGGCTCCCTTTTTTTGCGCGTATCGCTACACGTCCAGTTCGGCCATATCGCCTTTTTCCTGTAACCAGTTACGACGGTCTTCGGAACGTTTTTTGGCGAGCAGCATATCCATTATCGCCAGCGTTTTGTCGCTGTCTTCCTCGCTGATAGTGAGCTGTACCAGGCGGCGTGTATTCGGATCGAGCGTGGTTTCGCGCAGCTGCAGCGGGTTCATTTCACCCAGACCTTTAAAGCGCTGCACGTTCGGCTTGCCCTTCTTACGCTTAAGCTGTTCCAGCACGCCGGCTTTCTCTTCTTCATCGAGCGCATAGTACACTTCTTTGCCCAGATCGATACGGTACAACGGCGGCATCGCCACGTAAACGTGACCGTCTCTGACCAGCGAGCGGAAGTGGCGCACGAACAGCGCGCACAGCAGCGTAGCGATATGCAGGCCATCGGAGTCCGCATCTGCAAGGATACAGATCTTACCGTAGCGCAGCTGGCTTAAATCTTCGCTATCAGGATCGATACCGATCGCCACAGAAATGTCGTGCACTTCCTGCGAGGCGAGCACTTCATCAGAAGAGACTTCCCAGGTGTTCAGGATCTTACCCTTCAGCGGCATGATCGCCTGATATTCACGATCGCGCGCCTGCTTTGCTGAACCGCCTGCGGAATCCCCTTCTACAAGGAAGAGTTCAGTACGGCTGAGATCCTGCGCGGTGCAGTCGGCCAGTTTGCCGGGCAACGCCGGGCCGCTGGTCAGCTTTTTACGCACCACCTTTTTGGCCGCGCGCATACGGCGCTGGGCGCTGGAAATCGCCAGCTCCGCCAGCTGTTCCGCAGCCTGAACATTCTGGTTCAGCCACAGGCTAAACGCATCTTTCACCACGCCGGAGACAAAAGCGGCGCACTGGCGGGACGAGAGACGTTCTTTGGTCTGGCCGGCGAACTGCGGATCCTGCATTTTCACAGAAAGCACGTAGGCGCAGCGTTCCCAGATATCATCCGCCGAGAGTTTGACCCCGCGCGGCAGAATGTTGCGGTATTCGCAAAATTCACGCATCGCGTCGAGCAAGCCCTGGCGCAGACCGTTGACATGCGTACCGCCCTGCATGGTTGGGATCAGGTTGACGTAGCTTTCGGTCAGCAGTTCACCGCCTTCCGGCAGCCAGAGCAGCGCCCAGTCAACCTCTTCAGTATCGCCTGCAAAGTTGCCGATAAACGGCGCTTCCGGCAGCGTGATAAGCCCGTTTACCGCTTCGCTCAGATAATCTTTCAGGCCGTCCTGGTAGCACCAGCGCTGTTCGGTATTGTTAACTTTATCGGTAAAAGTGATTTCAACGCCCGGACAGAGCACCGCTTTGGCTTTCAGCAGGTGGCTTAAGCGTGAAACGGAGAAGCGCGGGCTGTCGAAGAATTTTTCGTCCGGCCAGAAGTGAACGCTGGTGCCGGTATTGCGTTTACCGCAGGTGCCGACCACTTTCAAGTCCTGCACTTTGTCGCCGTTTTCAAAAGCGATGCTGTAGACCTGTGCATCGCGGCGCACGGTGACTTCCACCCGTCTGGACAGGGCGTTAACGACGGAAATTCCCACCCCGTGCAGACCGCCGGAGAACTGGTAGTTTTTGTTGGAGAATTTCCCCCCCGCGTGCAGGCGGCAGAGGATCAGTTCGACCGCGGGCACGCCTTCTTCAGGGTGAATATCCACCGGCATACCACGTCCGTCATCGATAACTTCTAATGACTGGTCAGCATGGAGAATGACATCAACACGCTTAGCATGGCCTGCCAGCGCTTCATCCACGCTGTTATCAATAACTTCCTGGCCCAGATGGTTTGGACGAGAGGTGTCGGTGTACATCCCCGGACGGCGGCGAACCGGCTCAAGCCCGGTGAGAACCTCAATGGCATCGGCGTTATAACTGGATTGCGTCATGGTTTATTCGTTCAGATAGCGAAACAGGGAATCGGCCGACCCGGCCTCAATGCAGACCGAGGAAGTCGACAAGCTGTGTGAAATAATCTTCGAAGCCCACAAAGGCGTGATTGCCACCGGCTTCAACCGTCTGGCGACAGGAGGTGTAGTAAGCCACCGCCTGGCGGTAATCGAGCACTTCGTCACCCGTCTGTTGCAGCAGCCAGATGAGATCCGGCGCTTCAAGCGGGTCAACCTGCATGACTTTAAGATCGTAAATATGGCGAGACTCTAGCACATATTGCTGGCCGGTGTAGGGGTTCTCGTTGGTGCCGAGATAATCGGCCAGCAGTTCAAAGGGCCTTACCGCCGGGTTAACTACCACGGCGGGCAGCATAAAGCATTGCGACAGCCAGGTGGCGTAGTATCCGCCTAATGACGAGCCCACAACGCCAAGCGGCTCGCCGCCGTGTTCAAGCACCAGCGACTCAAGCAGCTCCGCGGCATCGGCAGGGTATGGCGGCAGCTGAGGGATGATCATATCTATATGCGGATAGCGTTCCGCAAGCCATGCCTGCAGGCTGGTCGCCTTTGCTGAACGCGGGGAGCTGTTGAAGCCGTGCAGATAGAGTAACGCTGACATCAGTACCCTTCTGAAGCGGTATCGGGGTTAAATACTGCGCCTTTCAGGCGGCATACCTCGGTGCTGACGACGCCGTCCGGATGAAGATCCAGCCAGCGCCAGCCTGGTTCAATGGTATCCAGCGTGAAGTTGGCGCAGTGGGGCTTAAACTGCACGCAGGTAGAAGGCGTTGCCAGCATACGGCGTCCATTCCAGTCGAGATCTAATTCCTGATGAATGTGCCCGCACAGCAGCGTTTTAACCTGCGGAAAATTAACCAGCACGTTATCTAACTCCTGCGCGTTACGCAGGCTGTGCTGATCGAGCCAGCTACAGCCAGCGGGCACCGGATGATGATGAAGCAGCAAGAGAGTGTGACGTTCAGGAGCGGCGGCTAATTTTCGTTCCAGCCATTCGAGCTGATAATCGCTCAGTTCGCCATGAGGTACGCCAAAGACCTGGCTGTCCAGCAGGACAACCTGCCAGCGGTCGCCGATATAGACAAGCTTCGAGGGAGAGATCCCCGCCTCCTGCAAGGCACCGTACATCGCTGGTTGAAAGTCGTGGTTGCCCGGCAGCCAGACGCAGGGCGCAGCAATTCGTGCGATCCCCTCAGCAAAGTGCTGATAGGCTTGCGCGCTATGATCCTGGGCCAGATCCCCGGTGGCGACAATCAGATCGCAATGACGCGCCTGGTCGAGAATTGCGGCAAGCACCGCCTGGTAGCTTTCCCAGGTGTTAATGCCGAGCAGCGTTTCATCCTTTCCAGAGAATAGGTGGGTATCGGTAATTTGCAGTATCCTGATACGGCCCCCACCGGCCACAGGAAGATTTAACAGGCTTTCCAAATGGTGTCCTTAGGTTTCACTCTCTCTAATAAACCGGAACCGCCATCGCTCCATGCGCTAAACAGTAGCGCAGCCAATCAGCAAGAAACTGGTTAATTTGATGCTTTTCGTCGCGTTGATGCAACTTTTTATTAGGATAATCATAACGTGCTTTGAAACGGAATATCTGCTGGCTTGAACACACTTCCGCGACCATCGCGTCATGGTAAAGCCTGACGGACATAGAGGGCAGGCTCCAGTAGCTCACGCTGGGCGCGGTCTGTTCTATTTCAACAAGCGTAGTGTAGCGGGTGGACTCAAGGACGGTCAGCCGATATCGGGCGCTATTAACCTGATAAGTTACGGTTTCACCTGGCGCATCGTTACGCGGCAGCAGGCGGCGCAGCTGGGCGAAATTGGTTTCGCACAGGCGCATCATTTCAGGAAAGTCAGGCGTATAGCGCTTCATAGTTAGTCGTTCCACTCAATGCGTAATTTTTCATAATGCAGCTGCAGCCATTGTAAAGCGATGACTGAGGCAGCATTGTCGATGTACCCCTCTTCTACTAGCTGGTAAGCCTTTTCCCGGCTCACCACATGAACACGAATATCTTCGTTTTCATCCACCAGACCGTGAATACCTTCAGCGGTGGTGGCATCCACTTCACCCACGAGTATGGAGGAGCGCTCGCTGGTTCCTCCCGGGCTTGCCAGGTAGCTGAGCACAGCTTTGGTGCGCCCAACCAGTAATCCTGCTTCTTCCACGGCTTCCCGCCGCGCCACGTCTTCGACGCTCTCACCTTCCTCAATCATTCCGGCGATCAGTTCAAGCAGCCATGGCGTGTCGCTTGTGTCGTAAGCGGCAATGCGAATCTGCTCAATCAGCACCACTTCATCGCGCACAGGGTCATAGGGTAGCAGCACCGCGGCATGCCCGCGTTCAAAAATTTCGCGCCGGACTTCGCCGCTCATTTCCCCGTTGAACAAACGATGACGAAATCGATAAAGATCCAGTGAAAAAAAACCGCGATAAAGCGTTTCCCGTGCAATAATTTCAACATCGTTTTTGGCTAACGTGACCAGCTTATTTGTAGGCTTACTCATAATGATGTCCTGATGGCTTATGGTAACGAAATGAGCAATTTCAACCCCGTTTGACTACCGTTTCCTTATCTATGTGATAGATTGTTGGAAATTCCGGACGGATGGCACTTTACGCCAACCAGCCCCGCTGGCGGACTCTGCTAGAATCGGCAAATATTTCGCCTCCAACAGCGCTAACGAAAACAATTTTGCTTCACAACAAGGAATGCAAATGAAGAAACTGCTCCCAATCCTTATCGGTCTGAGCCTAACGGGTTTCAGCGCCATGAGCCAGGCGGAAAACCTGATGCAGGTTTATCAGCAGGCGCGTCTTAGCAACCCGGACTTACGTCGTTCCGCTGCAGACCGTGACGCCGCATTCGAAAAAATTAACGAAGCACGCAGCCCGTTATTACCACAGCTCGGCCTTGGTGCAGATTACGGTTACAGCAACGGTTACCGCGATGCAAACGGCGTTAACTCCAGTGCGACCAGCGCCTCTTTGTCTTTAACCCAAACCATTTTTGATATGTCGAGATGGCGTGCGCTGACCCTGCAGGAAAAGTCTGCCGGTATCCAGGATGTTACCTACCAGACCGACCAGCAGACGCTGATTCTGAACACCGCGACGGCCTATTTTAACGTGCTGAGCGCCATTGATGCACTCTCCTATACCGAAGCGCAGAAACAGGCGATTTACCGTCAGTTAGATCAGACGACCCAGCGCTTTAACGTAGGCCTTGTAGCCATTACCGACGTGCAGAACGCCCGCTCACAGTACGATAACGTGCTGGCAAACGAAGTGACCGCGCGTAACAACCTTGATAACGCGGTAGAAAATCTGCGTCAGGTTACCGGCAACTACTATCCGTCCCTGGCTTCTTTGAACGTTGACGGCTTTAAAACCAACAAGCCGGATGCGGTGAATAACCTGTTACAGGAAGCGGAAAAACGTAACCTGTCGCTGTTGCAGGCTCGTCTTTCACAGGATCTGGCTCGCGAACAGATTCGCTATGCGGAAACCGGCCATATGCCAACCGTCGGTCTGACCGCATCCACCGGTGTTTCGGACACCAGCTACAGCGGCTCAAGAACCAATAACGCACAATACGACGACAGCAATATGGGCCAGAACAAAATTGGCCTGAATTTCACGCTGCCGCTGTACAGCGGTGGCTCGGTAACCTCGCAGGTTAAACAAGCGCAGTACAGCTTTGTGGGCGCCAGCGAACAGCTTGAAAGCGCACACCGTAGCGTTGTGCAAACCGTGCGCTCTTCCTTTAACAACGTGAACGCCTCCATCAGTACCATCAATGCTTACAAACAGGCCGTTGTTTCTGCGCAAAGCTCTTTAGATGCGATGGAAGCCGGTTACTCCGTGGGTACGCGTACCATTGTTGATGTGCTGGACGCTACCACTACGCTGTATAATGCGAAGCAGCAGCTTTCCAGCGCTCGCTATAACTACCTGATCAACCAGCTTAATATTAAGCAGGCTCTGGGTACGCTTAACGAGCAGGATCTGGTCGCGCTTAACGCTACGCTGGGTCAGCCAGTCCCGACCACCGCAGAAAGCGTGGCGCCAGAAACGCCGGAACAGAATGCCCGTGTTGATAGTCTCACCGCGGATAACGCTGCAGTCGGTACCGAGGCATCGCCTCAGGCCGCTCCTGCTGTGCAACCTGTCAAGGCAAACCGCAGCAATTCTCGTAATCCATTCGGAAACTAGTCACTGCAAAAGGGGTATGCCAGCATACCCCTGTCACAACTTGCGTGCCTGAACGTAAGGCAAAGTAAAGATCGCCCCGCAAACGCCCGCCATCGCTTTAATTTCAACCATTCATCCCCTATTCTAAGCACAACATTAGCTATTCCTTTGGGCTCAGGACTAATACATGAAACGGACAAAAACCATAAACCACGCATCGTTCCGTAAAAGCTGGAACGCCAGGCATTTAACTCCGGTTGCGCTGGCCGTTACCGCCGTGTTTATGCTCGCGGGCTGCGAACAGAACGACGAAACGGTCTCCATGTACCAGAACGCGGATGACTGCGCCCAGGCAAACCCTGGCAAGAGCGCGGAATGCACCACCTCCTACAACAATGCCTTAAAAGAAGCAGAGCGCACCGCACCTAAATACGCCTCCCGTGAAGAATGTATCGCTGAGTTTGGCGAAGGACAGTGCCAGCAGGCTCCTGCCCAGGCCAGCATGGCGGGTGAAAACCAGGCTCAGACTCAACAGAGCGGGAGCTTCTGGATGCCGCTGATGGCGGGTTACATGATGGGCCGTCTGATGGGCGGCGGCGCGGGCTTTGCCCAACAGCCCCTGTTCTCGTCCAAAAACCCGGCCAGCCCGGCTTACGGTAAATATGCCGATGCCAGCGGCAAGAGCTACGGCGCGGCAACGCCTGGCCGCACTGCTACCGTTCCAAAAACCGCTCTGGCACCAAAACCTGCCACCACCAGCACGGTCACGCGCGGCGGCTTTGGTGAGTCGGTTGCTAAGCAGTCCACCATGCAGCGCAGCAGTGCTACCGGCTCATCCCGTTCAATGGGCGGCTAAGGATTATGGAAAGAGTTGCCATCAACGAGCGCCCGGACTGGCGCGAGAAAGCCACAGAATATGGTTTTAACTTCCACACCATGTACGGTGAGCCGTACTGGTGTGAAGATGCTTATTACAAGCTAACGCTCCCCCAGGTTGAACGCCTGGAAGAAGTCACGGCAGAACTGCACCAGATGTGCCTGAAGGTTGTTGAAAAAGTGGTAAGCAGCGACGAGCTGTTGACTAAGTTCCGCATCCCAAAACACACATGGGAATTTGTGCGCCAGTCCTGGCGTACTCAACAGCCTTCGCTTTATTCCCGCCTCGATCTGGCGTGGGATGGCGTGGGTGAACCTAAGCTGCTGGAAAACAACGCCGACACGCCAACCTCACTTTACGAAGCCGCGTTCTTCCAGTGGATCTGGCTCGAAGATCAGATGCAGGCAGGGAATCTGCCAGCGGGTAGCGATCAGTTCAACAGCCTGCAAGAAAAGATCATCGAACGCTTTGCCGAACTAAAACAGCAGCACGGTTTCAACCTGGTGCATTTCGCCTGCTGCCAGGAGACGGTAGAAGATCGCGGTACCGTGCAGTATCTGCAGGATTGCGCCGCTGAAGCCGAAGTGGCAAGCGAGTTCCTGTATATAGAAGAGATAGGCCTGGGTGAAAAAGGCCAGTTTACCGACCCGCAGGATCAGGTTATCAGCAACCTGTTCAAGCTCTATCCGTGGGAATACATGCTGCGCGAGATGTTCTCCACCAAGCTTGAAGATGCTGGCGTGCGCTGGCTGGAGCCTGCCTGGAAAAGCATTATCTCCAACAAAGCGCTGCTGCCGATGCTGTGGGAAATGTTCCCGGATCACCCTAACCTGCTGCCGGCTTACTTTGCAGAAGATGACTATCCGGCAATGGATAAATATGTCGTTAAACCTATCTTCTCTCGCGAAGGAGCAAACGTAAAAATCATCGAAAACGGTCAGGAAGTTGCCCGTGTCGATGGCCCTTATGGCGAAGAAGGTATGATCGTGCAGGAATTTTACCAGTTGCCAAAATTTGGCGAGAGCTACACGCTTATCGGTAGCTGGCTTATCAACGATCGGCCTGCCGGAATCGGCATTCGTGAAGACCGGGAGCTTATCACCCAGGACCTTTCACGCTTCTACCCGCATGTGTTTGTAGAGTAAAGAAAAGGCGCGTTAATCGCGCCTTTTTTATCAACCAACCTGCACCGAAAGCATACTCACAGAGCCCATCTCAACACCGTCTACCGGGATCGTAACAGGCTCCTCGCCATCCCACGCGCCAAGCACGTAAAGCAAAGGCAGATAATGTTCTGGCGTCGGGTTCGATAGCGATCCGCCCTCATGTTGCAGATAGTTCACCAGTGGATGTTCCGCCGCAGGCCCCTGCCAGGTGAGATTGTCTTTCACATACTGGTTGAAAGCGTTGGCCCACGGATAAGGTGTATTTTCACCATGCCAGCGAGCGGTACGCAGGTTGTGCACCACGTTGCCGCTGGCAACCAGCATCACCCCTTGTTCACGCAGCGCAGCCAGTTTTCGGCCAGCCTCATAATGCCAGGCAATCGGCTTCGTACTGTCGATACTTAACTGCACCATCGGGATATCCGCTTCCGGGTACATTTTTATCAGCACGCCCCATGAGCCGTGGTCGAATCCCCAGGCTTCTTTATCCAGCGTGACAGGAGCCGGCGCCAGCAGATCGACAAGCCGCTGCGCCAGTTCCGGAGAGCCCGGCGCCGGATAATGCGTGTCATACAATGCCTGTGGGAAGCCGCCAAAATCGTGGATAGTCTTTGGTGCTGCCATCGCGGTTACGCCAGTGCCACGCGTATACCAGTGCGCAGACACCACCACAATCGCCTTCGGACGTGGCAGAGTTTCTCCCAAATGACGCCAGGCCCGGGTATAGTAATTATCTTCCAGCACGTTCATCGGGCTTCCGTGACCAAGGAATAGCGCGGGCATACGTTGGGCAGTCATAGTCGTGTCCTTAAGCGGTAAAATCTGATGGCACAACATTACGCCCAATCACGATGGGAAGAACTCAGATAAGCATGATGAAGATCGTCAGAAAATTTGAATGTATGCGATAAGGAGCTGTAAATGTCCGTACCCTTGATCCTGACCCTGTTGGCTGGCGGGGCCACCTTTATCGGCGCTATTTTGGGCGTAATCGGCCAGAAGCCGTCGAATCGGGTGCTCGCATTTTCACTCGGCTTCGCTGCCGGAATTATGCTGCTCATTTCACTAATGGAAATGCTGCCAGCGGCGTTGCATTCCCCAGGCATGTCGCCCGTGCTGGGCTATGGCATGTTTGTTCTCGGGCTAATGGGCTACTTCGCGCTTGACCGCAGCCTGCCGCATGCGCATCCACAAGATTTAAACGACGGCACGTTAAAAGCAGGAAATTTGCGTCGCACCGCGCTTCTGCTAACGCTCGGCATTAGCCTGCACAACTTTCCGGAAGGGATTGCGACCTTTGTAACCGCCAGTTCCAATCTTGAACTCGGTATGGGGATTGCGCTCGCCGTCGCACTACACAACATTCCTGAAGGCCTGGCGGTCGCAGGTCCGGTTTATGCCGCTACGGGATCAAAGCGTAAAGCGATTATCTGGGCGGGCGTTTCAGGGCTTGCAGAAATTTTTGGCGGCGTACTGGCCTGGCTGATCCTTGGCACGATGATCTCACCGGTGGTCATGGCCTCAATCATGGCGGCCGTCGCAGGGATTATGGTGGCGCTGTCGGTGGATGAGCTAATGCCGCTGGCGAAAGAGATCGATCCGCATAACAATCCAAGCTACGGCGTACTTTGCGGTATGGCGGCGATGGGGCTGAGCCTGACGTTACTGCAAACAAGCGGCATAGGTTAATAAAAAACCCGGTATATAAACCGGGTTTTTTTATGCCTTTTAGCTGGCCTTCCGCTCGTGCGTCTGGCGGTATGCCACCAGATCCTCGATGGTCACAACGGCCATATTATGCTGACGGGCAAAGGTGATGCATTCTGGCGCTCGCGCCATGGTGCCATCGTCGTTGGTCAGCTCACACAACACGCCGGCTGGTTTGAAACCTGCAAGCGTCACCAAATCGATAGTCGCTTCAGTATGACCGCCACGGGTTAACACGCCACCAGGCTGAGCACGCAGTGGGAACACATGTCCCGGGCGGTTCAAATCACTCGGTTTAGCGTTGTCTGCGATAGCTGCACGCACGGTGGTTAAACGATCGGCCGCAGAAACGCCGGTAGTTACGCCATCGGCCGCTTCAATAGTCACGGTAAAACCGGTGCCGTAAGCGCTGGTATTGTTCTCCACCATCATCGGCAGATCGAGCAGTTTGCGACGTTCTTCGGTCAGGCACAGGCAGACAATGCCGCTGCCGTGGCGAATGGTCAGCGCCATTTGCTCAACGGTCATGGTTTCGGCAGGGAAAATCATGTCGCCTTCGTTCTCGCGATCTTCATCATCGAGAACCATCACGCCGCGGCCTTCGCGCAATGCAGCCAGGGCATGTTCTACGCGCTGAGTCGGGGTGCCAAATGCAGAAAGTAGCGTCTGATTCATGGTAAAAAAAACCTCATTAAAATTATGGTTACCAGAATCAGGGCAGTCTTAGGAGCTATGAAAAATAACGTGGGCAGGCCGGGGCCTGACTTTGTCGTTACTCTCTCCCATCCGGACTTTAACCGTCGGCCCCGGAATTACACCGGATCTGCTGACCCCCGAAGTGATTCGGAGCGCTCGCGGGCTTTCAGCGTACGCTGATTTACCGCCGGTGGGGAGTTTCGCCCCGCCCTGAGAATAAGCAGGCTTACTATAACGCCGATGATTTTTCCTGGCAACGCCATTTAAGGTTTATCACCTGGCAATCAGGTATTACACTTAAGCTATTCAAGCAGGTTAAATGGAAGCCACTATGATTGACCCGAAAAAAATTGAGCAGATAGCCCGTCAGGTTCATGAGTCGATGCCGAAAGGGATTCGTGAGTTCGGGGATGATGTTGAAAAGAAAATCCGTCAGGTTTTGCAGGCGCAGCTAACGCGTCTGGATCTGGTGAGCCGTGAAGAGTTTGATGTGCAGACGCAGGTTCTGCTGCGCACCCGGGAAAAAATGGCACTGCTGGAACAGCGTTTAAACGAGCTGGAAAACCGCCCGGCTGCCGCACCGGTGCCGGCTGTAGTTCCGCCGACAGAACCACAGATGTAAAAAACGCCCCGTTAGGGGCGTTTTTTATGCGTCGTGGCTTTGGATCTTTTTAATGATGTTGGTGGTTGAACATCCGTCTTCAAAGTTCAGCACCATGACTTCGCCGCCGTTCGCCCACACTTCTTTACTGCCGGCAATATCGCCCGGCTTGTAGTCGCCGCCTTTCACCAGCAGATCCGGCAGGATCTCACCGATCAGGCGCTGCGGGGTATCTTCTTCAAACAGCACAACCCAGTCCACGGCTTCCAGTGCGGAAAGCACGATCATACGCTGATCCTGCGGGTTCACCGGACGGGTTTCCCCTTTCAGACGTTTGGTTGAAGCATCGCTGTTTACGGCCACAATCAGGCGATCGCCAAGCTTGCGTGCGTTAGCAAGATAGGAAACGTGGCCCGCGTGCAGGATATCGAACACGCCGTTGGTCATCACAACCTTCTCACCGCGTTTACGGGCAGCCGCCACGGCAACCTTCAGTTCTGCTTCGGTCATAACGCCGAAACCGGTGTCCGCGCGGCCACGTACCGCGTTTTCAAGCTCAATGGGGGAGACGGTCGATGTCCCAAGTTTACCGACCACCACACCCGCCGCCGCATTAGCAAAGTAACAGGCTTCTTCCAGAGAGTTACCCGCCGCAAGCGTTGCCGCCAGTACGCCAATTACCGTATCGCCTGCACCGGTCACATCGTAGACTTCCTGCGCCTGAGTCGGCAGATGAACCGGCTCAAGGCCTGGCTGTAACAGCGTCATTCCCTGCTCGGAACGCGTCACCAGCAGTGCGGACAAATCGTAATCCGCAATCAACCGCATGCCGCGCTCCACCAGCTCAGCCTCGCTTTTGCATTTCCCCACCACCGCTTCAAACTCAGAGAGATTGGGCGTCAACAGCGTTGCGCCGCGATAGCGCTCGAAATCGGTTCCTTTGGGATCGATAAGCACTGGTACTTTGGCCGCGCGAGCAAGGCTAATCATCTGGCGAATGCTTGCCAGCGCCCCTTTCGCATAATCAGACAGCACCAGCGCGCCGATGTGTGGCAGCGCCTGATTAATACGTTCGTGCAGCGGCTCAGGATCAACCCCTTCAAAGCCTTCTTCAAAGTCCAGACGGATCAGCTGCTGGTTGCGGGAAAGCACACGCAGCTTGGTGATTGTGGGATGAGTCGGAACTGAAACAAAGTCGCATTTGACGTTCACACCCGCAAGCGTCTGGCTTAATGCCCGCGCAGCGTCATCAATGCCGGTCAGCCCAACCAGGCGCGAGTTGGCACCGAGTGAAGCGATGTTCATCGCCACGTTGGCAGCACCGCCAGGCCGTTCTTCAATGGTATCCACTTTAACCACCGGCACCGGGGCTTCCGGGGAGATACGGCTGGTTGGGCCATACCAGTAGCGATCCAGCATCACATCACCAACCACCATGACGCCTGCACGGCTGTATTCGGGCAGCGTTACTTTCATTCCTGACTCTCCAGAGAGGGAAAAAATTTTGCGCGAGATAATATCACAATTACTCCTGCGCGCGCGTTTGCGCCTCGTCCAGCCACGTGCGCCAGCTGCGCTCAACTTGCTCGCGTTCGGCGACAAAGGCATCAAGCGCCACGTTGCCCGGCAACTCCTGTAAGGCCAGATGGTGCAGCTCATCGCGCAGCGTGACGTAAGCATGGGTCAGCGCTTTCGCTTCGTCATCACTCATGATGTCGTTTTGCGCCATTAATTCCAGAATGCGCACATTATCAGACCAGCGCGTTAACTTTGGAGCCTGTGCCGCATAACGTAACACCAGATACTGCGTGATAAATTCAATGTCGGTGATCCCGCCACGATCTGCTTTAATATCAAAGCGTCCACGATGCTTATCGCCCAGATGGGCGCGCATTTTTTCACGCATTTCACGCACTTCGGTTTGTAACTTTTCACCTTCGCGCGGGCGAGACAAAATTTCACGGCGGATGGCATCAAATTCGCGGTTCAAAAGCGGATCGCCATAAACGATGCGGGCACGAACCAGAGCCTGATGCTCCCACGTCCAGGCCTCATTTTGCTGATAGTCAGCAAAAGCCTCCGCCGTTGTGACGAGCATCCCTGCCGCACCAGATGGACGAAGGCGGGCATCCACTTCATACAGAATGCCGGACGAGGTGCGGGTGCTGAATAAGTGAATAACACGCTGAGCCAGGCGGAGATAAAACTGGCGTCCGTCGATTTCGCGTTCGCCGTCGGTCATTACATCCGCCGGGCAATCGTGCAGGAAAACCAAATCGAGATCGGAACTGTAGCCCAGCTCCCAGCCGCCGAGCTTGCCGTAACCGATGACCGCAAACCCGCGCCCTTCTCGCTCACGCAGATGTTTTGGCTGGCCGAAGCGCGTCACCATTTGCGCCCACGCCTGCTGAACCACGGCATCGATAATCGCCTCGGCAAGCCACGTCAGGTGATCGCTGACCTTCATGACCGGCAGCGTTCCGGTGATATCCGCCGCAGCCACGCGCAACAGCTGAGCCTGTTTAAACTGGCGCAACGCTTCAAGCTGCTGCTCTTCGTCATCATCAGGAACGCGCAGGAGATACTGGCGCAGCTCGTCTTTATAAGCATCCGTCGCCGTTGGCTGATAGAGCGTGTTCGGATCAAGCAGCTCGTCCAGCAACAGCGGATAACGCGCCAGCTGTCCCGCAATCATTGGCGACGCGGCACAAAGCGTGATCAGATGTTTAAGCGCCCCCGAATATTCCGTCAGCAACTCGAGGTAAGTTGTGCGGGTAACAATGCCCAACAGCAGCGGGAGCAGACGCGATAAGGGCAGCGGAGCGTCGCTGCGGGAACAGGCCTCACTCAGCAGCCGTGGCATAAGCTGATCCAGCACCTGACGGCCACGCGGACCGATGGTGCGTTTATCTGTATCCTGACGGAATTCGCCGACCAGCCGCAGCACTTCGCCACGCGCTTCCGGCGTCAGATGGCTGAGTACGGCTGTGGTGTCGTCCGCGTCGAGCGCATCCTGCCACAGCTCACGCCAGGCCTCGGCGATTTTATCCTCGCCCGCTTCCGGCTCATCGTCACCGATCAAATCGTTGAATACCTGACGCACGTCGTCCATATGCGCCTGCAAGGTTTGCTGTAAAGCATCCCAGCTATCTTCATTCATCGCCCAGGCAAGGCGGGCGCGGTTAAGCTCGTCGCCCGGCAGCGTCTGGGTCTGTTCATCGTTGATACTTTGCAGCAGGTTCTCAAGGCGACGCAGATAAAGATAGGCTTCACGCAATCGCTGCGCGTTGCCTTCCGGCAGCAGATGCAGCTGCTGGATAGCCTCAAGCGTCGGCAACAGCGAGCGGGACTGAAGCGACGGCTCGCGTCCACCGCGGATAAGCTGGAAGACCTGCACGATAAACTCGGTTTCGCGAATGCCGCCGGCGCCAAGTTTAATATTGTCCTTCAGGCCACGGCGGCGCACTTCACGGGCAATCATGCCTTTCATGTTACGCAGCGACTGGATGACGCTGAAATCAATGTAGCGGCGGAAGACAAACGGACGCAGCATATTACGCAGCTCCTGGCTCCATGTGTCGTCTGTGTCGCCCATAATCCGCGCTTTGACCATCGCATAGCGCTCCCAGTCGCGCCCCTGCTCCTGATAATAGTCTTCCAGCGCAGCAAAGCTCAGCACCAGCGGGCCGCTGTCGCCAAACGGGCGCAGACGCATATCCACGCGGTAGACAAAGCCATCCTGCGTGGGCTGGTCGAGCACTTTGATAAGTTTCTGTCCCAGACGCGTGAAGAACTGCGCGTTATCTAATTCACGCCGTCCGCCCTGGGTCGAGCCATTTTCAGGCCAGGCAAAAATCAGGTCGATGTCGGAGGAGAAATTCAGCTCGCCGCCGCCGAGTTTCCCCATGCCGAGGATCATCAGCGGCTGCGGAACGCCATCCCGATTACAAGGCGTTCCCCATTCACGGCAACATGCGGCATAAAGCCAGTCGCGAGCGGCGATAATCAGCGTTTCCGCAAGGACGCTCAACTGTTGTAGCGAGATTTCCGTTGGCACCTGCTGCAGCGTTTGCGCCCAGGCGATACGGACCATGATGCGGCGACGAAACAGGCGCAGCGCCCTCATCAACGCCGCCTCGTCGCCAACCTCCTGCAACTCGCTTTGCAGCCAGGCGGCGTAGTGCCGCCACTCTTGCGCCTCAGGAGGATGCTGCTCCAGTTCCAGCAGCCAGGCGGGGTGCGCCACCATGCTGTCGCAGACAAAATCACTGAATGTCAGCACGGCCTGCGCCTGGGCGCTTAACCGCTGACGATCGATCTCTTGTGGCAGGCGCGGTAATACCGCCTGCAGGTGCTGCTGTAAAAGGAGCGAGTGCGGCATCATAGTATCCCGACAATATGGTTATTTCCCGCTGTGCAGCCAGAATGGCGCCTGCGAGATGGCTTCATTACGATAGTGTTCGATTTCTACCTGCTGACGCGTGGTGATGGCATGGCGCAGCCCCTGCCAGTTATCAAGCCATGGCAGAGTTACCGCATCGTCATATACGCCGGCTAACAGGCGGACAGAGTCAGTTTCGCGCGCAAGGCGTGGGAGCTGATCGCCATAAGCGTCGCCCAGGGGACGCTGGAAGGTATTGCGCAGTTCCGCTGCGTGGCGAGAAAGATGCGTATCGGCAAAACGCTTAAAGGAGCCCGCAAGCCTGGTGCTCTCTTTCTCATCGACAAATTTTTGCCACTGGCGATTCACCAGCCATTCGGTCAGCGCAAGTTTCGCCTGGCTGCTTTCCGGGCTATAGACCAGCTCTTCTGCCTTCAGATTCTGTGCCAGCAGCGCTTCATACGTCATCAGCAGCTCACGTAGGTGAGCGCTTGCTTTACGCGGTACGATGCCGCCAAATAACGCCAGCGCATGGCGAACAAGCCCAACGCCGTTCAGCACGCCATTTTTCGCCACTTTGCTGCCGCGAACCCAAAGCTCTTCATGGTATTGCCAGTGCTCCAGCGCCATTTCCAGCGCGCCTTCCAGGCCCTGCTCAACCGTCGCTTTTGGCGCAACGTGCAGCACGCCCAGCGGCTTAATTTCACGAGATGCGTCACCTGCCGCCAGGTGATAGCCGCGTGCGGCTTTACTCAGACTGCCCTGACGCAGTCCCGGCTGCGTCACCAGCTGTTGCGCCAGTTCAAGCACCGCCGCCGTTTCGCCTTCCAGCAGCTCCATTTCCAGCTCACACAGCGGCTCGCTTATTTCACCGGCTTTCACTTCGCCCAGATCCAGAGCAAGCTCGATCTTGCTGCCACGGTGAGTAACCACCCACTTCTCACGAGCGAAATTCGTGCTGAACAGCGGTTTCAATGCTGCCTGCAATGCCGCAGGCGCCACGCCTTCCGGCCAGACTTCAGCGGGCAGTAACGCCAGATCGAGTTCCGGCTCGCTGAGGTCAACATTATATTCAGGGCGCTGGTGAAGCCCGCCCGTCACGCGGCCGGCAACTTTCATCGTCATTTCATAGCGGCCATCCGTTCCGCGAATACGCAACCCCATATCGTGGCCACGCAGCGTATTCTCCGCTGTTTCGTAATAAATATTAAGCAGTTGGCGAGGTTCGCTATGTTCGCTTTCAAGGACATTCAGGGTGTTACGCAGGTTATCCAGCGCCGCTGGATTAACGATAAATTTGAGTTCGATTTCTTGAGGCATCGTCTTTTTACTTTTGGTTGCGGTCACACGGGATAATATCCCGGCGAACTAAATAGCTGGTTGCTGGTCAGTAGATAATATTTTGCCGTAA
Organism: Buttiauxella sp.; assembly: GCA_032051265.1. GTDB lineage: Bacteria > Pseudomonadota > Gammaproteobacteria > Enterobacterales > Enterobacteriaceae > Dryocola. The sequence goes on along the minus strand of DAMBYU010000003.1, from coordinate 192,638 downwards.
ATTGCCACGCATCGCGCGCAATTTGACGTGCGGAATTTCATCTGAAAAAGGGCTAATGCCTTGTACAAGTGGCGAAATTCACACCAGGATGATTCTCATTCAGGTTTACGGATTGCACCGTCAGACTGATGCCACTACTATCGTTCCACACTTTATGACAATAATGACGAAATAATGCAGAAATTACGCCTGATTTGCCTTACTTTGCTCTCTCTGAGCGTTACCGTTGTGGCTCATGCCGATGAAAAACGTTATGTTTCCGACGAATTAAATACCTGGGTTCGTAGCGGCCCGGGTGATAACTATCGCCTGCTGGGTACAGTAAACGCGGGCGAAGAAGTAACCCTCCTGCAAAGTAATGAAGAGACCAAATATGGTCAGGTGCGCGACAGCAACGGCCGCACCTCCTGGATCCCACTGTCGCAGTTGAGCGCCAGTCCAAGCCTGCGTACCCGCGTGCCCGTTCTGGAAAAACAGGTCAAAGACCTGACGGACAAGCTCACTAATATCGACACCACATGGAATCAGCGCACTGCGGAAATGCAGCAAAAAGTCGCCCAGAGCGATAGCGTAATCAACGGACTTAAAGAAGAAAATCAGCAGCTTAAAAATCAGCTTATCGTTGCGCAGAAGAAAGTGAATGCCGCAAACGTCCAGCTTGATGACAAGCAGCGCGCCATTATCATGCAGTGGTTTATGTATGGCGGCGGCGTGCTGGGCGTCGGCCTGCTGTTTGGCCTGCTGCTGCCGCATATGATCCCAAGTCGCAAGAAGAAAGACCGCTGGATGAATTGATCCGCATCCCTGTATCCTACAATTACGTATTATTCGTAATTTTTAACAGATGCAGGGGTGTAAAGAGTGAAGATTTATCTGGTCGGTGGCGCCGTTCGTGATGGGTTGTTAAAACTACCGGTCAAAGATAAAGATTGGGTTGTGGTCGGCGCCACCCCGCAAGAAATGCTGGACGCTGGTTTCCAGCAGGTCGGGAAAGATTTCCCGGTCTTTCTGCATCCAAAATCTCGTGAAGAGTACGCGCTGGCCCGCACCGAGCGTAAAGCCGGACAGGGTTATACAGGTTTTACCTGCTATGCCGCACCGGACGTTACGCTTGAACAGGATTTAATGCGCCGCGATTTGACCATTAACGCTATAGCGCAAGACGAACACGGCAAGCTTGTCGATCCCTACAACGGGCTGGCCGACATAGAAAAGCGTCTGCTGCGTCATGTCTCCCCGGCATTTAATGAAGATCCCCTGCGTGTTCTGCGCGTGGCGCGATTTGCCGCACGTTACGCCCATCTTAATTTCCAGATAGCCCCGGAAACCATGGCGCTGATGCAAAACATGACCACAGGCGGCGAACTGGCGCATCTGACACCCGAGCGCGTCTGGAAAGAGACTGAAAACGCGCTAACCAGCCGCAATCCGCAGGTTTACTTTGATGTACTGCGTAAATGCGGGGCGCTGGCCGTGCTGTTCCCGGAAATCGATGCGCTGTTTGGCGTACCTGCCCCAGCCAAATGGCACCCAGAGATTGACACCGGCATTCACGTGCTGATGACGCTTGCCATTGCAGCCCAGCTCAGCCCTGAAGTGGACGTGCGGTTTGCAACCCTTTGCCACGATCTTGGCAAAGGGTTAACCCCAAAAGCGTTCTGGCCCCGCCACCACGGCCACGGCCCGGCGGGAGTTAAGCTGGTGGAGAACATCTGTCAGAGAATGCGCGTGCCAAACGAGATCCGCGATCTGGCGAAGCTGGTGGCGGAGTATCACGACCTTATTCATACCTTCCCCATCCTGCAGCCGAAAACAGTGGTGAAGCTGTTTGACGCCATCGACGCCTGGCGTAAGCCGCACCGCGTTGAACAAATCGCATTAACCAGCGAGGCTGATGCACGCGGGCGCACTGGTTTTGAAGGTAACGATTATCCGCAGGGAAGATTGCTGCGTGCAGCCTGGGAAGCGGCTCAGCAGGTGAGCAATAAAGAAGTGATTGAAGCAGGTTTCAGCGGCCCGGCGATTCGGGAAGAGCTGACTAAACGGCGAATTACCGCCGTTGCGAAGTGGAAAGCAGAACATTGCCCCCAGCCGCAAAGCTGAGGGCGCGGATTTACATAAAGACGAAATAAACCGCTGCCGCCACAAAGAAGCGGTAGATAGCAAACGGAATAAACGACATACGTTTGATGACCTGCAGGAAGGTTTTAATCGCAAGCAGGGCGACGATAAACGCGGTGACGAAGCCTACGGCAAACATCGGCAGATCGGCCATGGTCAGGAAGCCGATGCTCTTATAAACGTCCAGCGCTGTCGCGCCCAGCATCATAGGTACGGCCAGCAGGAAAGAAAATTCAGAGGCGGCATAGCGGCTCACGCCCATCAACATGCCGCCAGAGATGGTGGCACCGGAACGGGAGAAGCCTGGCCAGAGCGCCAGACACTGGAAACAGCCAATCATGAAAGCCTGACGATACGTCATATCGTCCACCCCAACGGCGCGCGGCTCTTTTGGTTTTAGCAGCTCAGCGGCAATCAGCAACACACCGCCAACAACCAGGGCGTACATCACGTTAATCGGGTTAAACAGCGATTTAATCGTATCGTGGAAGATAAGCCCCAGCACCACGGCTGGGATCATACCCAGCAGAATATGAATTAACGACAGGCGGCCTTTGCCCGCGCCTTCATGAGGCGGATGACCAAAGTGAATGCCGATCAGGCCGAACAGACGACGCCAGAACATCACTACCACAGCGAGGATCGAACCGAGCTGAATCACCACTTCAAATGTTTTGGCGGTATCACCTTCAAATCCCAGCAGGTGTCCGACAATAATCATATGTCCGGTGGACGAGACAGGTAAAAACTCCGTTAACCCCTCAACGACACCGAGAATCGCGGCAATCGCCAGCGAGTGAAAATCGCTCATTAATAAACCCTCATACCCCTAAAAAAAACACAAAAAAACGGCGGGCGAGATGCGACCGCCGCAAAAGGCTACTGGCTATGACCAGATTAGACACGTTTGGTTTAACAATTATGAACTTATTTAGACTGCTTTCGGATTACTGCCACGCTCGATGATAACCCCGACGTTTGCCGCCTGGGCGACGGCGCCAGGTTTGCTGACTTTCAGGCGTACCCAGGGCGAATTAAAACGCGCCAGCAGCAGTTGGGCCACCTCTTCCGCCACGCGTTCAACCAATGCGAAGCGACCGCCAGAAACGTGGTTAATCACCGCTTCGCTGACGTCCGCATAGCTCAGACAATCGTTCACATCATCGCTACCGGCGGCCACGCGGTTATCCCACGCCATTTCGATATCGAATATCAGCTTTTGATTGATAGTCTGTTCCCAGTCATACACCCCGATGGTGGTGATCACCGTTAGCTGCTCTATAAATATAATATCCATCACGCCCTGCCTGGTTTTTAGTGACGCCAGATACCACTTCCGGCGAAATATGCGTATTATCCACAGATGCGAAGAATACAACGACACTTTCAAAATGGAACAGCGTTATGAGTGCAATCGCGCCTGGCATGATTCTCCTCGCGTATCTTTGCGGCTCAATTTCCAGCGCCATTCTGGTTTGCCGACTCGCGGGTCTCCCGGACCCAAGAGAGAACGGTTCAGGTAACCCAGGTGCGACAAACGTCTTACGTATTGGCGGCAAAGGCGCAGCCGTAGCGGTACTTATTTTTGACATCTTAAAAGGTATGCTGCCGGTCTGGGCGGCCTATGCATTAGGCGTGACCCCATTCTGGCTCGGGCTGATCGCTATCGCCGCCTGCCTGGGTCATATCTGGCCCGTCTTCTTCAGGTTTCGCGGTGGTAAAGGCGTGGCAACCGCGTTCGGTGCCATTGCGCCTATCGGCTTCGATTTAACCGGCGTGATGGCCGGCACCTGGCTGCTCAGCGTGCTGCTTAGCGGCTATTCGTCCCTCGGGGCAATCATCAGCGCGCTGATAGCGCCCTTCTACGTCTGGTGGTTCAAGCCGCAGTTCACTTTCCCGGTTGCCATGCTCTCCTGTTTGATTCTGATGCGCCATCACGACAATATTCAGCGTTTATGGCGCGGGCAGGAAACCAAAATCTGGAAGAAGCTGCGCAGAAAGCAAGCCAAAAAAAAGGAGTGATTTCTCACTCCTGTTTACCCTTCGGTTAATCCTGTTACGCCGCAGGCAGCTCTGCCAGCGGCCAGCGCGGACGCACCGTCACGCTTAACTCACCCGCCGTTCCCGCTTTCAGGCGAATCATACCTGCATAGGCAATCATTGCGCCATTATCGGTGCAAAATTCCGGCCGGGCGTAGAATACTTCGCCGCGACGTTTGGTCATCAACGCTTCCATACGGACTCGCAGCGTGCGGTTGGCGCTTACGCCACCAGCCATAACCAGCCGTTTGAAACCGGTCTGATCCAGGGCGCGTTTGCATTTAATCATAAGCGTATCAACAACCGCATCTTCAAATGCCCGAGCAATATCGGCGCGAGTTTGATCGTCTGATTCGTTACCGCGAATGGTGTTTGCGGCAAAAGTTTTCAGGCCAGAGAAGCTGAAATCAAGGCCGGGGCGGTCAGTCATTGGACGAGGGAAAACAAAGCGCCCTTCCACTCCCTGCGCCGCCATTTTTGACAGCATCGGGCCGCCCGGATAATCCAGACCCAGCAGTTTGGCTGTTTTATCGAAGGCTTCGCCTGCGGCATCGTCAATGGATTCACCAAGCAGCTCATACTGACCAATGCCCGTTACGCTAATGAGCTGGGTATGGCCGCCGGAAACCAGCAGCGCGACAAACGGGAACGCCGGAGGATTATCTTCGAGCATCGGCGCCAGTAAATGGCCTTCCATGTGGTGCACCGGTACGGCAGGCACATCCCAGGCAAACGCCAGCGCGCGACCGACCGTTGCGCCCACCAGCAGCGCACCAACCAGGCCAGGACCGGCGGTATAGGCCACGCCATCAATATCCTGAGCGGTTAAACCTGCCTCTTTCAGTGCGGCCTGAATCAACGGCACGGTTTTACGTACGTGGTCACGGGAGGCCAGCTCCGGCACCACGCCGCCGTAGTCAGCGTGCAATTTCACCTGACTATACAATTGATTGGCTAACAATCCTTTCTCATCGTCATAAATGGCGATGCCGGTTTCATCACAGGAAGTCTCTATACCCAGTACGCGCATGGCTTTCTCTACCTCAAAGTCTTGCGGCGAAGTTTATGCTGCCGGGCTCCCGTTGTAAAACTTTGCTCACCTGTTACCCGTATGTCGTGTATAATCCACGCCCCTGGAAGATTCCGGCCTTAAAAGCCAGGTTTCTGGTTGTCCGGTGCTTTACAAAGCAGCAAGAGTTGCAGTAAAATTCCGCACCATTTTGAAATAGCTGACGCATCAGTCAGCGGCAAACCGAATTTATCAAAGGTGAGAGTTAATGCCGGTAATTAAAGTACGTGAAAACGAGCCATTCGACGTAGCACTGCGTCGCTTCAAACGTTCTTGTGAGAAAGCAGGTGTTCTGGCGGAAGTTCGTCGTCGTGAGTTCTATGAAAAACCGACTACCGAACGTAAACGCGCTAAAGCTTCTGCAGTGAAACGTCACGCGAAGAAACTGGCTCGCGAAAACGCACGCCGCACTCGTCTGTACTAATTTCTTGAGGGTTTAGCCCTCAAAAACAGACAAGTAGTAGTTGTAAAGGCCGTGCTTCCGAAAGGAATGCGCGGCTTATTTTCGTTTATGAACTGACCTGCCCTACAGGTTCCTGACACGGCTTTCAAAGCGACGTCAGACAAGCTTAACAGGGTCAAACGGGGCCTATGGCTGGACGAATTCCACGTGTTTTCATCAATGACTTGCTGGCTCGCACCGACATCATCGATCTGATCGATGCGCGCGTGAAGCTCAAAAAGCAGGGCAAGAACTACCATGCGTGCTGTCCGTTCCATAACGAAAAAACCCCTTCTTTCACCGTAAACGGTGATAAACAGTTTTACCACTGCTTCGGTTGCGGAGCGCACGGCAACGCGCTGGATTTTTTAATGAACTACGACAAGCTTGAGTTTGTCGAAAGCGTTGAAGAATTAGCGGCCATGCACAACCTTGAAGTGCCGTACGAAGCGGGTAACGGGCCAAGCCAGATCGAGCGCCACCAGCGACAGAATCTTTATCAGCTGATGGATGGCCTGAACGCCTTTTATCAGCAATCCCTGACGCAACACAACGCGGAACCTGCCCGTCAGTATCTGGCAAACCGTGGGTTAAGCGCAGAAGTCATCAAGCATTTTGCTATAGGCTACGCGCCTCCCGGTTGGGATAACGCGTTAAAGCGTTTTGGCGGCAACGCCGAAAATCGTCAGTCTCTGACAGACGCGGGCATGCTGGTGACGAACGACCAGGGCCGCAGTTACGATCGCTTCCGTGAACGGGTGATGTTTCCCATCCGCGACAAGCGAGGCCGGGTAATTGGTTTTGGTGGCCGCGTGCTGGGCGATGCCCTGCCGAAGTACCTGAACTCTCCGGAAACCGATATTTTTCATAAAGGCCGCCAGCTCTATGGCCTGTATGAAGCCCAGCAGAGCCAGGCTGAACCGGCGCGCCTGTTGGTTGTCGAAGGCTATATGGATGTGGTGGCACTCGCGCAGTACGGCATTTCTTACGCCGTCGCATCGCTTGGCACCTCAACCACCGCCGACCATATCCAGCTGCTGTTCCGGGTAACCGATAACGTGGTCTGCTGTTATGACGGCGATCGCGCCGGACGGGACGCCGCATGGCGTGCGCTGGAAACGGCGCTGCCTTACATGACAGACGGTCGTCAGCTACGCTTTATGTTCCTGCCGGACGGTGAAGACCCGGATACGTTAGTCCGTAAAGAAGGAAAAGAAGCTTTTGAAGCGCGCATGGAACATGCTCAGCCGCTTTCTACGTTTCTTTTTAACAGCCTGATGCCACAGGTTGATTTAAGCTCACCGGATGGCCGTGCACGCCTTAGCACGCTGGCATTACCCCTGATTAGTCAGGTACCTGGTGAGACATTACGCATTTATCTGCGCCAGGAACTGGGCAATAAACTCGGTATTCTGGACGACAGCCAGCTTGAAAAACTAATGCCCAGGCTCGTGCAAAGCGGTACGCCGCGCCCGGCTCCGCAGCTAAAACGCACAACCATGCGTATACTGATAGGATTGCTGGTGCAGAATCCAGAGCTGGCACCTTCTGTTCCGCCCTTAAGCGGGCTGGAACAGGCTAAGCTGCCGGGGCTGAAATTATTTATCGATCTGGTCAATAGCTGTCTGGCCCAGCCAGGACTGACCACCGGGCAGCTTTTAGAGCTGTATCGCGGCACAAATGAGGCCGCCACCCTTGAAAAGCTGTCAGCCTGGGACGATATAGCTGATAAGGACATTGCAGAAAAAACGTTCACCGACGCGCTCGAACACATGTTCGATTCCGTGCTGGAGCTGAGGTTTGAAGAATTAATGGCACGCTCCAGAACGGAAGGGTTAACGCCTGCGGAGCGTGAAGAAGTCCGTGTGATAACAGAATCACGCGCGAAAAAGTAAATACTCGCGGCTTAATTGCCGAACATTGATCGGGTTAAACCCGAAAGCCGCATGGACGGGCAGCGGCATTAAAATAAGTCAGCCCCTCGTTACGTTATTGTTGGCGGCAACGCCTACCGACACAACCCTAATACTGAAGTGTGGATACCGTCTTATGGAGCAAAACCCGCAGTCACAGCTTAAACTTCTTGTCCAACGTGGTAAGGAGCAAGGCTATCTGACCTATGCTGAGGTCAATGACCATCTGCCGGAAGATATCGTCGACTCCGATCAGATCGAAGACATCATCCAAATGATCAATGACATGGGCATTCAGGTGATGGAAGAAGCACCTGACGCCGATGACCTGTTGCTTGCTGAAAACTCAAACAACACGGATGAAGACGCGGAAGAAGCCGCCGCTCAGGTTCTCTCCAGCGTAGAATCTGAAATCGGGCGCACCACCGACCCGGTGCGCATGTACATGCGTGAAATGGGGACCGTTGAACTGTTAACCCGCGAGGGTGAAATCGATATCGCTAAGCGTATCGAAGACGGTATCAACCAGGTTCAGTGCTCCGTTGCAGAATACCCGGAAGCCATCACCTACCTGCTTGAACAGTACGATCGTGTTGAAGCAGAAGAAGTACGCCTGACGGATCTGATAACCGGTTTCGTTGATCCTAACGCAGAAGAAGACCTTGCCCCTACCGCCACTCACATCGGTTCTGAGCTGACCAGCGAAGAAAACAGTGATGATGACGATGAGGATGAAGATGACGACGATGCGGAAGATGACAACAGCATCGATCCGGAGCTGGCGCGTGAGAAATTTGGTGAATTGCGTACTCAGTACGAAGTCACCCGCGACACTATCAAAGCGAAAGGCCGTGCCCACGCTGACTCTGCCGCTGAGATCCTGCAGCTGTCTGAGGTCTTCAAACAGTTCCGCCTGGTGCCGAAGCAGTTCGACTACCTGGTAAACAGCATGCGCGTCATGATGGACCGCGTTCGTACGCAAGAACGTATCATCATGAAGCTGTGCGTTGAGCTGTGCAAAATGCCGAAGAAAAACTTCATCACGCTGTTTACCGGCAACGAAACCAGCGAAACCTGGTTTAACGCTGCTATCGCGATGAACAAACCATGGTCTGAAAAACTGCGTGACGTCTCTGAAGATGTGCATCGCAGCCTGCAAAAACTGCAGCAGATTGAAGAAGAGACCGGCCTGACCATCGAGCAGGTAAAAGATATCAACCGTCGTATGTCCATCGGTGAAGCCAAAGCCCGCCGTGCGAAAAAAGAGATGGTTGAAGCAAACTTGCGTCTGGTTATTTCTATCGCCAAGAAATACACCAACCGTGGTCTGCAGTTCCTTGATTTGATTCAGGAAGGCAATATCGGCCTGATGAAAGCCGTTGATAAGTTTGAATATCGCCGTGGTTATAAGTTCTCAACTTATGCGACCTGGTGGATCCGTCAGGCTATCACCCGCTCTATCGCCGACCAGGCGCGTACCATCCGTATTCCGGTGCATATGATTGAGACCATCAACAAGCTCAACCGTATCTCGCGCCAGATGCTGCAGGAGATGGGCCGCGAGCCAACGCCGGAAGAGCTGGCTGAACGTATGCTGATGCCGGAAGACAAAATCCGCAAAGTGCTGAAAATCGCTAAAGAGCCTATCTCCATGGAAACGCCAATCGGCGACGATGAAGATTCGCATCTGGGCGATTTCATCGAGGATACCACCCTTGAGCTGCCGCTGGATTCCGCCACGTCTGAAAGCCTGCGCTCTGCTACCCACGATGTTCTGGCTGGCCTGACCGCACGTGAAGCAAAAGTGCTGCGTATGCGTTTCGGTATCGATATGAATACCGACCACACGCTGGAAGAAGTGGGTAAACAGTTCGACGTTACCCGCGAACGTATCCGCCAGATCGAAGCGAAGGCTCTGCGTAAACTACGTCACCCAAGCCGTTCTGAAGTGTTGCGTAGCTTCCTGGACGACTAATCGTCTCGCCTTACCGAAAGCCCTCCTTGCGAGGGCTTTTTTATTGCCTGAACTAGCGACCTCGCGCCATCAACGACTGTTCCAGCTCGCGGTATGACTCCACAAGTTTATCCAGCGTCGCACGGTTCAGACCGCTCGGATTAGGCAAAATCCAGACTTCGGTATCACCGATGGTAATATTTTGCCTGCCCCACTTCGCTCCACGCTGGCTAAACGCCTGTTCAAAAGCCTGCTTGCCCAGCACGGCCAGCGCCATCGGCTGATAGTCCTGCATTTTCGTCACCAGTTCACGCCCGCCTGCACGTAGCTCATGCAGGGCAACCTCGCTTGCCTGAACCGTGGGTCGTTCAACCAGCATGGTAATCCCACAGCGTGTATCCAGCAGATGCCGCTCTTCTTCGGGCTTCAGCTGGCGTTCAGTAAAACCTGCACGGTGAATAACCTTCCAGAAGCGATTGCCAGGATGCGCAAAATGAAAACCAGTATGCGCCGAGGACTTACCGGGATTAATACCGCAGAACACCACCCGCAGCCCAGGCTGTAGAATATCGCTAATCATGACACTTCCCGTCGTTAAAGATGATGAGCTAAGTATAAGGGATTGATAAGACATTGTTTATAAAACAAGCATATGTCACACAACCACTGGATTGACGCCCCGAGTTCCATTATAATCCAGCGCCACGGCCCCTTAGCTCAGTGGTTAGAGCAGGCGACTCATAATCGCTTGGTCGCTGGTTCAAGTCCAGCAGGGGCCACCAAATTTTAGCTTCAAAATCATATGATTAAGCCACCTTTCACGGTGGCTTTTTTATATCTACGGCTAGTGCTCCCTTTTGCCCCGCAGTTCCCAACACAGGCAATGAATCTCAACTTACGACTGCAAAAAGGGATTTTTATGACACTTACAAGCTGGAAGAGATGAAAAAAGAAGTAACCGCAACCGGTAGGGGGACGGAACATTGCAGGTTAATCTGAAGAGATGATGTTATAGCTCCGGGTTCAACACATGCGAGTTGATAGCCCATGGACACAGGCAGCAACAGAGAATATGCCTTTCTAATAAACTACAAATAATAAATAAGTTATCAGGCCAGAAGGGGGTGAAGATTGCGTTTCTTAAAATAAGGCTTAAGGTGAGCAAATGATTATAAGATCCTTACAACGATATAAATAATTTTTTACTACATCTGTAGCATTTCTGCTTCTTCCTGAATAAATTGTATTTCCAGAACTGAGTTATCCGGTATGATTATGCGAATGATTTTCTTACCTTCCTCGTTAACAACTATATCAATACAGTAATCAGCTTTATCGCCCACATGGTGTTTAATAACGTCTTTTATTTCCTTCAACATCTCACTAACATAATATTCGTTATCTATCATTTCGCCCTCCCAGGCCTCCTTTTCCAGCCATAACTATCGCGCCGAAAAAAATTAATCTTGTGATAGTGAGTTCATCCGCTCTTTTAGTAAGAAATCCTGCAGCCTGAATATATCATCCTCCAGCTTGTTTATATATTGATCCATAAGTCTGTTCTTTTCAGACACTTCAAGATAAGCTTCTTTCCATTTTTGTATAAGCTCGACCTGTGAATTATTTAGATCCATTAATTTTTTTTCATGCATAAAATAATCCATAAATACGCTCAACAATATATGCCATATATGCATCAAGGGATTGGGTTTGTCAACAATTTATTTTAATGACATGAGGCACTCAGAAATAAATTATCGCCGTGATGACTTCAATTGTAATAAATAGAGGCAAAAAGAAGGCCAATTACTTTAATCGCCTACCCGGCTCCCATATTAATCTATTAATGATTATCGACAAACGCGCAGACTGGATAAAATCACACAAGTGTTCACTGGCAATAATATATTAATTTACAAGGAATTATGATAATTAATGGCGCATCATGCTGAAGCAATCAGCTTGATTGACATTAAAAAGGCGAAATACGGCTTCGTTTAATATGTTCCTGCACTTTGCGGATGAGCCTGGGCCTTGAGAACCTTAAGCTCATCGTTATTACACACTATCTACTTTCTCTACTGCATGGAAAAAAACATGCCCTTACCGCAAGCGCGATCCGGGCATAAGGATTCAATTTTTTGCCGAGCCTCATCCTGTAGCCCGGAATAACCCCTGAATAAAAACCTAAAGTTTAATCAATCCAAATCCGCCCCGTTACTGGCAATCACCTTCTTATACCACCAGAACGATTTCTTGCGGGTGCGGGCCAGCGTGCCGTTGCCCTGATCGTCCCGGTCGACGTAGACGAAGCCGTAGCGTTTGCTCATTTCGCCGGTAGAGGCGGAAACCAGGTCGATACAGCCCCAGGAGGTGTAGCCGATAACCGGAATACCGTCTTCTATTGCTTCGCCCATCGCTAAAATATGCTCGCGCAGATAGCTGATGCGGTAATCGTCTTCGATTTCGCCCTGCTCGTTAATTTCATCTTTCGCGCCCAGCCCGTTTTCCACGAGGAACAGCGGCTTCTGGTAGCGGTCATACATCATGTTCATGGTGATGCGCAGCCCCAGGGGATCGATGCCCCAGCCCCACTCGCTAGCCTGGATATGCGGATTTTTGAGGGACTTGACGATATTCGCCGCGCTGCTGTTTTGCTCGTTCATTTCTGCCGACGCACAGCGCGAGGCATAATAGCTAAAGGAGACAAAATCGACGGTATTTTTCAGGATTTCCGCATCGCCCGGCTGCATCTCAACGGTAATTCCCTTCTCTTTAAACAAACGCCTGGTATAGGACGGATAGTTGCCGCGCGCCTGCACGTCGATAAAGAAAAGATTCTCGCGATCTTTTTCCAGCGCGGCCCAGACATCTTCCGGCTTGCATGACCACGGATAGAAATTGCCGCCTGCCAGCATGCAGCCAACCTGGTTTTCAGGATTGATTTCATGGGCGATTTTGGTGGCCAGCGCGCTTGCGACAAGTTCGTGATGCGCAGCCTGGTACTTCACCTGCTGCTGGTTATCGTCCTGCTCAAATACCAGACCGGCGCCGGAGAACGGGCTGTGCAGCAGAATATTGATTTCATTAAACGTCAGCCAGTATTTCACCAGGCCGTTAAAGGCTTCAAAACAGGTGCGGGCGTAATGGGTGAAGAACTCAACCATTTTACGGTTGCGCCAGGAACCGTATTCACGCACCAGATGCATCGGCACATCGAAGTGGCACAGCGTGACCAGCGGCTCCATGCCATGTTTTTTACATTCGCTGAACAGATCACGATAAAACGCGATACCCTCTGCGTTTGGCACCGTCTCGTCACCGTTAGGGAAGATGCGGCTCCAGGCGATAGAAGTACGGAATACGGTAAAACCCATTTCCGCCATCAAGGCGATATCCCCTTTGTAACGGTGGTAAAAATCGATAGCCTGGTGGCTGGGATAAAACTCATCGTCACGCAGAGCAAAGCGCTTTTCCTGGCCCAGTTTTACCGCCAGGCGATCTTTGCCGTGAGGTATCATATCTACCGTCGTCAGGCCCTTACCGCCTTCCAGATAAGCGCCTTCCGCCTGGTTAGCCGCTAGCGCGCCGCCCCATAAAAAGTCTGCGGGGAAAATTGATTCGGCCATGCAATACCTCTTTTTTAATTAACCTGTACGTTCTGTTGCACATCAGCAACGGGCGCGCGTTCTGTTTCCTGCTCTTCCACCGGGATATCTTCAAAACCCAGCACCAGCGTGAGGATGAAGGAGAGCACGACGGCAAGCGCCATCACGCCAAATACCCAGACGATGGTCATCGGATTGGATGGGTCAAAGAACTGCACGCTGGTAAACAGTCCTGGCGCCGCCATTGAATGGCTTGCAAGCCCCGCAACGCCTGCGACGCCTCCGCAGACAAAACCGCTGATTAAAGCGGCTACCAGCGGACGTTTCAGACGTATAGCCACGCCATACAGCGCAGGCTCTGAAATGCCGGCAACAATGGCCGAAGCCGCTGCCGCAAGCGCAGTCTGGCGCAGCTCGGGGTTTTTAGTTTTCCATGCCACCGCCAGAGATGAACCGCCCAGCGACAGGTTGGCGCCAATTTCTGAGGGCATAACCATGCCTTCTTTGCCGGTTTCAGCGATGGTCTGAATGATAGTCGGAGTAAACACGCGGTGCATACCGGTCATCACCAGCAGCGGCCACAGCCCGCCCATGATCGCAACCGACAGCCAGCCCAGGTAGCTGTGAACGGTATAGACCAGCGCGGAAATGCCGCTGCCGATCCAGATCCCCAGCGGGCCGATCAACATAATGGCGATCGGCGCGGAAATCAGCACGATCAGCATCGGCTTAAGGAAGTTTTTCGTCACCGCCGGGGTGATTTTATCAACCCAGCGCTCGATGTACGAAAGCAGCCAGGTCATGCACAGCGCCGGGATCACCGTATAGGTGTACTTCACCGCCGTAACGGGAAGCCCCATAAATTCAACGGGCTGCCCCTGCGCAGCCTTAGCCATTAACTCAACAAAGTTCGGGTGGACCAGCACCCCGGCAATAGCGATTGCCAGCGACATGTTAGTTTTGAATTTGACAGCCGCAGAGGCCGCAACCATCACCGGCAGGAAGAAGAAGGCGCCGTCGCCAATCAGGTTAAGGATGGCAAGCGTGGAGGATCCCTTTTCAAAGACGCCGGTCATGTCCAGGATCATGGCGAGCAATTTCACCATCGAACCGCCAATGATCGCCGGGATCAGCGGCGACATGGTGCCGATCAGCGCGTCCAGAATACCTGCGCCGATACGCTTTAACGTCAGCTTCCCTTTTTCAGGCACAGCTCTTTCGGCTACCGCGCTTTCCGGCAGCAGCTTAAGCACTTCGGCGTAAGCCTGTGAAACCGTATTACCGATAATCACCTGGCACTGGTTTTCGTTTCTGACCACGCCCAGCACGCCGCTGATGGACTTCAGCTTCGCGGCATCCACAACGGAATCATCATTCAGAACAAAGCGTAAACGCGTCATGCAGTGCGTGACGGCCGCAATATTACTGCCGCCGCCGAGGGCATCAACTATCGATCGTGATACTGCCGTATAATTTTTAGACATATTTAACAGTTCTCAAGGGTAGGTAACCGGTTCCACACAAGAGTGTTAATATTGAATAAACAGATCAACTAAAAAAAAATTCTTCTTGATTTTTTGTGACAACGATCGCCATAAGCAGGCGAATCACAGCGCTGTTGCCGCATAAAACCCTGCGTGTAAAATGAGAATAATTTTAAGGAACCAGGAATTCCCTATGTCGACAATGCTGGAAGTGGCAAGGAAAGCAGGCGTTTCAAAAGCTACCGTATCAAGGGTATTGTCCGGTAAGGGCTATGTTAGCGAAGCGACAAAAAAACAGGTATATCAGGCGATTGAAGAAACCGGATACCGCCCAAATCTGCTGGCAAGGAACCTGGCGAGCAATACTTCCCAATGTATTGGCCTGGTCGTCACCAATACGCTTTATAACGGCAACTACTTCAGTGAAATTCTCTCCCAGGCGGCAAAAAAATTAGAAGCCAACGGCCGTCAGCTTATTCTGATGGACGGTAAACACAGCGCCCGGGAAGAGCGGGAAGCCATACAGTTTCTGCTGGATTTACAGTGCGATGCGATAATTATCTATCCGCGATTTTTAACCCCGGATGAGATGGACGATATTATCGAACAGCACAGGCAGCCTATTATGGTGGTGAACAGAAAACTCAGAAAACACCACAGCCACTGTATTTGCTGCGATCACAAAGGTGCCAGTTTTAACGCCACAAAACATCTTATTCAACGTGGCCATCGGGAAATTGCTTTTATTACCGGTTCGATGGACTCGCCGACGGCAATTGAGCGCCTGTCGGGCTATAAAGAGGCATTACGGGCATCCGGCATTGCCTTGCAGGAGAGTCTTATCGTGCAGGGAAAATGGACGCCAGCCTGCGGATTTTCTGCTGTGGCATCGCTGATTAATAATAAGGTTAGCTACAGCGCCATCGTTGCCAGCAACGATGATATGGCCATTGGCGCGGTGAAAAAATTAAACGAGTCCGGTATTCAGACGCCTGAAACCGTCTCCGTTATTGGTTTTGATAATATACCGACCGCGCCTTATCTGACCCCCTCCCTTTCAAGCGTAAAAGCGCCGGTAAGCGAGATGATGGGCGAAGCGATTAACCGTTTAATTTCTATGCTGGACGGCGGCTATTTATCAAAAGAGAATATTTTTACCTCAGATTTGCTGGTGCGGGATTCCATAGGCGATGGGCCTTTTAAATAAAAGCCCATCGCTTTTAAAGCGTTATTCCGCGACTTTCACCATCAGTTTGCCGAAGTTTTTGCCGCTCAACAGCCCACGGAACGCCTCAACGGCGTTTTCCAGACCGTCGATGATATCTTCGCGGAACTGAATTTTACCTTCACCAAGCCACTGGCTCATCTGCTCATAGAACTCCGGATAACGATCGCCGTAGTCCTGAGAGATGATGAAACCCTGCACGCGCAGGCGTTTTTTGAGGATGGTGCCCATCAGCAGCGGCAAGCGGTCCTCGGTAAAGGCGCTGTTCTGCCCGTTGTACTGGCTGATCATGCCGCACACCGGAACGCGCGCTTTGGTATTCAGCAGGGGCAGCACCGCATCAAACACCGCCCCGCCAACGTTTTCAAAATAAACGTCGATGCCCTGCGGGCAGGCCTTTTTAAGCTGTTCCGCAAAGTCCGGCGCTTTGTGATCGATACAGGCGTCGAACTTAAGCGTGTCGGTGACATAGCGGCATTTATCCGCGCCGCCCGCAATGCCCACGATTCTGGCGCCACGCAATTTCGCCACCTGCCCAACGACCGAGCCAACCGCTCCGCTGGCTGCTGCCACGACAACGGTTTCCCCTTTTTGCGGATTACCGATATCGGTCAGCCCCATGTAGCCGGTAAATCCAGGCATACCCAGCAGACCAAGCGCATAAGAAGGATGGTTCATGTCAGCGTCCAGCTTTTGCAGGTCTTCGCCGTCAGAGAGCGCATAGTCCTGCCAGCCGGTATAGGCCAGCACCAGGTCGCCCTGCTTATAATCAGGATGCCCGGATTGCTCAACCCGACAGACGGTGCCGCCAACTATCACATCACCAATCTCTAACGGCGCAGAGTAGGATTCTGCGTCATCCATACGCCCACGCATATAGGGGTCGAGGGAAAGGTAAAGCGTGCGTAACAGTATCTGGCCCTTCGCAGGCTGCGGGATCTCTCCTTCCTGCAGCACGATATCTTCACAGGTTGGCATGCCTTCAGGGCGCTTCGCCAGCACAAAGCGGCGGTTAATACGGGACGACTGCGTCATAACGAACTCCTGAAAAATGGTCGGAAACAATTATTCAATCTGTCCCAGCCTGGCAAAAAAATCTCGATGATGGAGTGAAAAATGTGCCTTAACCAATAATTCTTCGGCTGGCCCGTTATAAAGACAGGTCAAACCCTGAGCAGAAAATAAAAAAATATCTGCCCGATTTTAGTCGCTCAGACTCTGGCGTTTGTTTTAGCATCGTTTTAAACCTATACGACAGAAGAGTCGCGCCATGCTATTCGATCTTCCCAGTGATGATGTGCTCTACGAAGCGTTACTCGCCCGGGATCCCGCCTTTGAGGGATTTGCCTGGGTCGGCGTAAAAAGTACCGGAGTATTTTGCAAACTGAACTGCACGGCAAGAAAACCTAAGCGTGAAAATACGATTTTTTATTCTTCTCTGACGGGCGCACTGGAAGCCGGTTTCCGGCCCTGTAAACGCTGCCGCCCGATGCAGTCTGGCCCCACTCGGGAGCCCGCTATAGAAGCGCTGTTATCTGCACTGGAAGCCGATCCGGACAAACGCTGGTCAGAAAGCGCAATCAGCGCGGCAGGGTACGATCCATCCACGATCCGGCGCCTTTTTCGCCGCCAGTTTGGCATCACTTTTCTGGAAATCGCCCGTCTCAGACGAATTGGTCGCAGCGTGGAGTCGCTCGCTCAGGGTGCACGGGTCATCGATGCGCAACTAACGGCAAGCTATGACTCAGGCAGCGGTTTTCGCCATGCGATAATGAAATATCTGGGTAATGCACCGGCCCACGCTGCCCGGCAAACCTGGTTAAAAGCCGCCTGGATTGAAACGCCTATCGGCACCATGATTGCCATTGTGGATCAACATGCGCTCTGGCTGCTGGAGTTTCTCGATCGTAAGGCGCTGCCTGCTGAGATTGAGCAGCTTAAGAAAATCACACGATCGAATATTGTCATGGGCAGAGAAGCGATAACAGATCGGATTGAAAACGAGCTGGCGCAATATTTTTCCGGGGAGAATATGGAATTTTCTACGCCTCTGGCCTGCTTTGGCTCTGCATTTACCCGGCAGGTCTGGGATGAGCTAAAAAGTATCACGTCCGGGGAATTAAGAAGTTATTCCGATATCGCGCGCGGTATGGGCAACGGCGGCGCGTGCCGCGCGGTAGCAAGAGCAAACGGTGCGAATCAGATTTCTATCGTCATCCCATGCCACCGGGTGATTGGCCAGGACGGCAGCCTTACCGGTTATGGCGGCGGACTGTGGCGTAAAAAATGGTTGATTGAACATGAACGCAGAATAGCTGCCAAAAACCAGGGGAACAGATGATGAGTCAGGAAAAATATAAAACTTTCTCTGCGCTACACCATGCAGGCTCACCTTTGCTGCTGGTGAACATTTGGGATGCGGGAAGCGCGCGCGTTGCTGAACAGTGCGGCGCTGGCGCAATTGCGACAAGCAGTTGGTCACTTGCGCAGGCGCAAGGGTATGAAGATGGGCAGCGTCTCCCTTTCGAGTCGCTTTTGCTGCTCGTTACAAATATCTGCCGCGCCGTTTCTCTGCCTGTAACAGTGGATTTTGAGGGTGGGTATTCGGCTACCCCGCAAGGAATTGAAGCAAATTTTCGCGCGTTGCTCTCTTCTGGCATTGCTGGCGTTAATTTCGAAGACCAGAATATCAGCGCACAGGGAGGCATGCTGTCGCTGGAAATACAGGTTGAACGATTACACCTGTTACGACGCGTTGCTAAAAAGATGTCACGGCCTGTTTTTATCAACGCCCGTACCGATCTTTTTTTACAACAGCCTGATACAACAAAACACCAGGCCTTAATTCCAGAAGCGCTGCATCGCGCCAGAGCCTATACGGAAGCAGGGGCGGATTGTATTTTCATTCCGGGCCTGACCAAACCAAATTTAATAGAGAAATTTTGTGTGGCCGCCCCTGCGCCGGTAAATATTATGGATACCAGCGGAAAGATAGACCTTCCTCTTTATCAGCGGTTGGGTGTTTCTCGTGTCAGTACGGGGCCACAGCCTTTTATCCAGCTGCAAAAGCTATTCCAGCAGAATATTGCCGATATGTTTGCGCAATAGTTGTGATGAGGGAACCTGGCCGCTCCCTCATCTGAGCTTAAAGCTTAATGCAGCACCGTCACCGCGTCTTCAAGGCGTGCAGCCCGGTGCTTCACCATTGCAGAGACATGCGCTCCTTCTTCCACCAGCGCAGCATTTTTTCGGGTTATCGCGTCGAGCTCCGCCACCGCGCGGGTTAAATCTGCCAGCCCATCCGCCTGTTCAGACGTCGCGTTGCTGATCTGTCCCAGAAGCTGGGTAACGTTCTGCACCTGGGAGACAATATCCTGCATAGTGCGCCCCGCCTCGTGAACCCGGACGGCGCCGGACTGCACTTTACTGGCGCTGGCCTCAATAAGCTTGCGGATATCGTTGGCCGCTGCCGCACTGCGGCTTGCCAGATTTCTCACCTCTCCTGCCACCACGGCAAAACCTTTGCCCTGCTCCCCGGCGCGCGCCGCTTCTACCGCAGCGTTGAGCGCCAGTATGTTTGTCTGGAAAGCGATATCGTTGATCAGGCTGGTGATGGAACCAATGCGTTGGGTGCTGTCGGCAATATCATCCATCGTTGTGACAACGGTTTCCATAGCCCGTCCGCCGTCTGCCGCCGCATCGCTCGCTGAACTGGAAAGCTTGTCTGCCGCAGCGGCAGTTGCGGAATTATTCTGCACCGAAGCGGCCATCTGACTCATCGTAGTGACCGTATGCTGCACGTTGGCTACCGACTGACGCGTGCGCTCTTTTAGCTCGTCGTTACCTTTCGCCAGCGTTTCGCTACTGCTGCGCACGCTTTCCACCTGATGACTGACATCGTTTATCAACCAGCGACACATCAAACCAAGCTGGCCGATGGCCCGCAGCGTCATACCAATCTCATCGGTGCGTGCCAGATGATCGATTTTGTGGCGATCCCCCGTTGCCACCGCCAGCGCCTGACGAGCGACATTTTCCAGCGGTCGTGCAATTTGCCACTCCAGCAAACCACAGGCCAGCGCGGTCGCCAGTGCGCTTATTACCAGCTGCAGCATGCTCTGTCCCATCGTCATTCCAGCAATCATTAATAGGGCAAACAACCCTGCCATCATCGTCCGAATGCGCCAGCGCAGGGAAATTGTCGGTAAGCGGCCAAACCAGTTTTTACGCAGCACTAATCCTTTAAACAGACGGCGGTTCGCGCGCCCTTCGTTCAGCGCCTTATACAGCGGCTCCACCGCCGCTATTTCCTCCGGCGTCGCTTTAGTACGAATTGACATATAGCCGGTGGTTTTGCCCTCGCGAACCATAGGGACAGCATTGGCGCGAACCCAGTAATGGTCGCCATTTTTACGACGGTTTTTAACGATACCGGTCCACGGTTCGCCCTGCTGAAGGGTAAACCACAGGTCGGCAAAAGCCGCTTTCGGCATATCCGGGTGGCGAACAAGGTTATGCGGGATACCGATAAGCTCATGCAACTCATAGCCGCTAACTTGCACGAAGGTGTCGTTAGCGTGGGTCATATAGCTTTGCAAATCAGTAGTGGACATGAGGGTAGTATCGTCCTTGAGCAAATATTCTTGCTGTGTGACGTTGGCGCGGGCAGACATAGCATCTCCGTTGTGCAAGTTATCCAGTTGTTAATTTTTTCCTTATTGATGTTATTTCGGCGCTGCAGAAATTTACTTTAACGGTTAAACTTGACGGATATCACACTTTTTCAAATTAGCCGTAGTATTTATAATGTTTTGCTCGCTGGGCCACATTTCCCAATAATTTCATTGGGTTATTAATAGAAATTACATAGTGCGACTAAGTGCTACAGTTTAGCCATCGTTTCGTGACCGGCCCACTACACTTAGTGAGGAGACAGTATCGCTCCCGCAAGGAAAATAAAGAGGATAAGCATGTTAAAAAGGAAAAAGAAAGTCAGGCCTATTAAGGTCAGTGACGTGACCATTATTGACGATAGTCGTCTGAAGAAAGCCATTACCGCAGCCTCGCTGGGCAATGCGATGGAATGGTTTGATTTTGGTGTCTATGGCTTCGTTGCCTACGCGCTCGGTAAGGTTTTCTTCCCGGATGCCAGCCCAAGCGTGCAGATGATTGCCGCGCTCGGGACCTTCTCCGTTCCCTTCCTGATTCGTCCTCTCGGCGGATTGTTCTTCGGCATGCTGGGCGATAAATATGGTCGCCAAAAAATCCTGTCGATAACCATCATCATTATGTCGTTGAGCACCTTCTGTATTGGCCTTATTCCGTCGTACGCGACGATCGGTATCTGGGCGCCAATCCTGTTGTTGCTTGCAAAAATGGCGCAGGGTTTCTCGGTGGGGGGCGAATATACGGGGGCTTCTATCTTCGTAGCTGAATACTCGCCGGACCGTAAGCGCGGATTTATGGGAAGCTGGCTGGACTTCGGCTCCATTGCCGGTTTCGTCTGCGGCGCGGGCGTGGTGGTGCTGATTAGCGCCATCGTAGGGGAAGCACACTTCCTCTCCTGGGGCTGGCGTTTACCCTTCTTCCTGGCGCTGCCGCTGGGGATTATCGGCCTGTATCTGCGCCACGCTTTAGAAGAGACGCCGGCGTTCCAGCAGCATATCGATAAGCTGGAACAGGGTGATAAAGAAGGCCTGGCCGAGGGGCCTAAAGTCTCCTTTAAAGAGATTGCCACCAAACACTGGCGCAGCCTGCTGACCTGTATCGGGATCGTTATCTCCACCAACGTGACCTACTACATGCTGCTCACCTACATGCCAAGCTATCTCTCCCATAACCTGCACTATTCCGAAGAACATGGCGTGCTGATAATCATCGCCATTATGATCGGGATGCTGTTCGTACAGCCGATGATTGGCCTGCTGAGCGACCGTTACGGCCGCCGTCCGTTTATTGTTTTCGGCAGCATAGCGCTGCTGTTATTCGCTATTCCTGCCTTTACGCTGATTAACAGCAACGTGCTGGGACTGATATTTGCCGGTCTGCTGATTCTGGCGGTGATCCTCAACTCCTTTACCGGTGTCATGGCGTCGACCCTACCCGCCATGTTCCCGACCCATATCCGTTATAGCGCGCTGGCCAGCGCGTTCAATATTTCCGTACTGGTTGCCGGGCTGACGCCTACGTTAGCGGCCTGGCTTGTGGAGTCGACCGAAAACCTGATGATGCCGGCTTACTATCTGATGGCGATCGCGGCGATTGGCCTTGTGACCGGCCTGACCATGAAAGAAACCGCCAACAAGCCGCTTAAAGGCGCAACGCCTGCCGCTTCCGATCTTGCCGAAGCTCGCGAAATCGTGCAGGAGCATCACGATAATATTGAGCAAAAAATCGAAGATTTGGATCGTGAGATTGAAGCCCTGCAGGCGAAACGCAGTAATCTCGTACAGCAGCATCCGCATATAAACGAGTAATCACGCATCGTGGCAACAACGCCGGGCAAATGCCCGGCGTTTTTCATTCCATACGGGTATTGGTTATATCTTATATTTATAAGCAAAGTCATTTTTGGACTTTGTGATTAGCCTTGTCTCACCTAACGTAATCAGGTCAGAAAATAACAAACCAAAATAATTCTTCCTTTTTATGCAGGGTGCATCATGCAAAGAAAAATTCTGCCGTTACTGTTGCTGGCTGCGTTATCCGCAAGCAGCTTTGCCGCCACACCGCCAAATACCTTAGTTGTTGCCCAGGGCCTGGACGATATCGTCAGCCTCGATCCCGCTGAAGCTAACGAACTCTCCAGTATTCAGACCGTACCCAGCCTTTATCAGCGTCTGGTGCAGGCCGATCGTGAAGACCCGGCAAAAATAGTGCCCGTGCTTGCAGAAAGCTGGCAGGGCGATGCCGCGAATAAAAAACTGACGATCAAACTGCGTCCGGACGCTAAATTCTCTTCCGGTAATCCGCTGCGCCCGGAAGACGTTATCTTCTCTTATACCCGCGCGGTTACGTTAAACAAGTCGCCAGCCTTTATCCTTAACGTGCTGGGCTGGCAACCGGACAACATCGCAGGCCAGCTAAAAAAAGTGGATGAACATACGCTGGAGCTGCACTGGACGGCAGACATCAGCCCGGCGGTCGCACTGAATATCCTTTCCACGCCGATTGCCTCAATAGTGGATGAAAAGGCCGTCTCGCCACATGCCAAAGCCGATGATTTCGGCAACGAGTGGCTGAAAATGCACTCCGCAGGCAGCGGCCCTTTCAAAATGCGCCTTTACAAGCCGCATCAGGCCATCGTGCTGGATGCTAATCCGACATCGCCGGGCGATGCGCCAAAAGTTAAAAACATCATTATTAAAAACGTACCGGATCCTGCGGCTCGTCGCCTGCTGATTCAGCAAGGCGACGCTGATATCGCCCGCGATCTGGGCGCGGATCAGACCAGCGCACTGGAAGGCAAGCCCGGCGTTAAAGTGCTTAGCATTCCTTCCGCCGAGCAAAACTATATGGTATTCAACGTGGGCAACAGCGCTAATCCACTGCTGAAAAACCCGGCGCTGTGGGAAGCGGCGCGTTATCTGGTGGATTATGAAGGCATCACCAAAGACCTGCTGAAAGGCCAGTATTTCGTGCATCAGAGCTTCCTGCCGGTTGGTTTCGCGGGCGCGCTGGATAACAACCCGTTCAAATTCGACCCGGCCAAAGCGAAAGAAATTCTCGCCAAAGCGGGCATTAAAGAAGCGCACTTCACGCTGGATGTGGAAAACAAACCGCCGTTTATCACCATTGCCCAGTCCATGCAGGCGAGCTTCGCCCAGGGAGGTGTGAAGGTCGATCTGCTGCCAGCTGCGGGCAGCCAGGTATACGCACGCGTTCGTGCTAAACAGCATCAGGCCGCGATCCGCCTGTGGATCCCGGACTATTTTGATGCCCATTCCAACGCCAGCGCCTTCGCATTTAACGATGGCAAAGCCAGCACCGTTGCGGGCCTGAACGGCTGGCAAATCCCGGAGCTAAACAAACAAACGCTGGCGGCGGTGGCGGAGGCCGACCCGGCTAAACGTCTGGATCTCTACAAGCAAATGCAGCAGGAATTGCAGCGCAGCTCTCCGTATGTGTTTGTCGATCAGGGCAAAACGCAAATCGTAGTGCGTGACAACGTGAAGGGTTATCAGCAGGGCCTGAATGCGGATATGGTGTATTACGATCGTGTGAGTAAGTAATCCCACGCGCAAAACACAGGGCGGGTAAACGGAAGCTATACCCGCCGCTCATTGTGTGGTGGATGGCGCTTGCGTTTATCCACCCTGTCTGTTTTTAAAGCCAAGAGTCTCTGATGCCTCTCGTCACATCGCATTTACGCCGCCCGCTGCTGACTTTATTACAGGGCCTGTTTACCCTGGCGCTAACGCTTGTCGGCCTGCTGCTTATCACCTTTGCCCTTTCAGCGCTTTCGCCAGTCGATCGCGTGCTACAGATCGTAGGCGATCACGCAAGCCAGGCCACGTATGACCAGGTACGTCACCAGCTAGGGCTGGACAGGTCTCTGCCCGTGCAGTTCTGGCACTACCTGACTAACCTTGCTCACGGCGACTTAGGCACCGCCAGCGCCACCGGGCAGCCCGTATTACAGGATCTGCTCTCTACCTTTCCCGCCACGCTTGAACTTGCCACTCTCGCGCTGATTCTCGGCAGCGTGCTGGGGGTAATTTTTGGCGTGCTCTGCGCGCGGTTCGTTGGTTCTCCCTGGGATCTGGCGGTGCGCACATTTACCCTGTTGGGTAACTCAGTACCTATCTTCTGGCTTGGCCTGTTGATGCTGGCGCTGTTTTACGCCCGGCTACAATGGAGCGCCGGGCCAGGGCGGCTCGACGATATTTATCAATACAGCGTGGAAGCAAAAACCGGTTTTGTGCTGATAGACACCTGGCTTTCTGGCGATCGCGATGCGTTCTTCAACGCCATCAATCACCTTGTGCTGCCGGTGCTGCTTCTCGCTTATTACTCGCTGGCAAGCATCACCCGCCTGACGCGCACAGCCTGCCTGAGCGAGATGAACAAAGAATACATTACCCTCGCCCGTGCAAAAGGTGCGGGGGATATGACGATCCTCGTGCGGCACGTGCTGCCCAATATTCGCGGCACGCTGTTCACGGTCATTGCGTTAGCCTACACCTCAATGCTGGAAGGCGCGGTACTAACGGAAACCGTCTTTTCCTGGCCGGGCATCGGGCGTTACTTAACGACCGCGCTGTTTGCCGGGGATACCACCGCGATTATGGGCGGTACGCTACTGATTGGCGTGTCGTTCGTCATTATCAACAATCTGACTGACGTACTGGTGCGTGTCACCGATCCGAGGGTACGCTGATGCCGTCTTACCTCTTTTTGCGCCGAATACTGCGCTCGCCTGCGGCCCTTGGTGGCCTGGTGATTATCATGCTGCTGGCGTTAACTGCCCTGTTTGCTCCGCTGCTCGCCCCGTTTGATCCTAACTGGCAGGACGCTGCCGCTCGTCTGCAATATCCCAACGCACAGCACTGGCTCGGCACTGACAGCTACGGCCGCGATTTACTGTCGCGCCTGCTGTACGGCTCGCGCCCCGCTCTCGGCCTGGTTTTGCTGGTGACGGTGATAACTTTGCCGGTTGGCTTACTCATCGGCATTCTTTCCGGGTATTACGGCGGATGGCTGGAGCGCGTACTGATGCGTTTTACCGACGTTGTCATGTCGATGCCGCGCCTGATTCTGGCGTTCGCTTTTGTGGCGATGCTCGGGCCTGGACTGGTGAATGGCGCGCTCGCTCTGGCCCTGACAACCTGGCCTGCCTACGCACGCCAGGCCCGCAGTGAAATTCAGCGTCTGCGTCACAGCGACTATCTCGCCGCGGCAGAGATGATGGGGATCCGTGGCCCACGCTTGCTGGCCGGGCATATTCTCCCGCTGTGCCTGCCTTCAGCAATTGTGCGCCTGGCGCTCGATCTGGCGGGCATTATCCTGGCGGCTGCCGGTTTAGGTTTCCTGGGTCTTGGCGCAAGGCCGCCAATGGCGGAATGGGGCGCGATGATCGCCGACGGTATGCAGGTCATTTTTGACCAGTGGTGGATTGCGGCGATCCCCGGCACCGCCATTCTGATAGCGAGCCTGGCGTTTAACCTGCTGGGCGATGGATTACGCGACGTGCTGGAGCCGGGCCATGACTGAGAAACGCATTGAAGTCTGCAATCTGAATATCGATTATCCCGGCGCACGCGTGGTAAATAACCTCTCGTTTACGCTTGGCAATGAACGTCTGGCGCTGGTGGGTGAATCCGGCTCGGGTAAATCCATGACGGCACGGGCGCTAATGGGCCTGGTGCGTAAGCCGGGCAAAGTAAACGCCGGGCAGCTTAACGTTCTGGACAACAATCTGCTGAGGATGAAAAACCGGGACTGGCAACGACTGCGCGGCAATGACATCGCAATGGTTTTACAGGATCCGCGCTATGCGCTAAATCCGGTGAAAAACGTTGCTCAACAGATTGATGAGGCTTTGCGCCTGCATCAAAAGCTCTCTGCCAGCCAGCGTAGGGAAAGGATCCGCGAAGTTATTAATGCCGTAGGTTTACAGGACAATGTGCTGGCCCGCTACCCGGCAGAGCTTTCCGGCGGCATGGGGCAACGCGTCATGATCGCCATCGCGCTGGTCAACGATCCGCAAGTGCTGATTGCCGATGAACCTACCTCAGCGCTGGACGCGCGCCTGCGTAATCAGATCCTTGAGCTTCTGGTAGAGCAGTGCGAACAACGCCGGATGGCGATGCTGCTGATTAGCCACGATCTGCCGCTGGTGGCGGAACATTGCCAGCGCGTGCTGGTGATGTATCAGGGAGAGAAAGTTGATGAAATGGCCGCAGGCTCCCTTGCCACCGCAACGCATCCGTACACCCGCACGCTGTGGACCTGCCGTCCGAATGCCGCCACTTACGGCATGATGCTGCCAACCCTTGACCGCACTCAGAACCTGCGAGGAGAACCCCATGGCGATCGTTGAGGTAAAAAATCTGTGCGTACAGTTTCCCGCGAAGGGCCAGCTCAAAACGGCCGTCAGCAATACGAGCTTTACTATTTACGCAGGTGAAACGTTCAGTTTGATTGGCGCATCGGGCTGCGGGAAATCCACCATCCTGCGGGTGCTGGCTGGGCTGCAGCGTGAATGGCAAGGCGAAGTGAATCTTCTGGACGGCGCCATTAAACCCGGCGTTCGCTTTCAGGGGGACTTACGTCGTAACGTGCAGATGGTTTTTCAGGACCCTTATGCATCGTTACATCCTAACCATACGCTTTACCGCACCCTTGCAGAACCGCTGGCTATCCATAAAGAAACGCAGATTTCCACGCGCGTAGAAGAGGCGCTGGTTCAGGTTGGCTTACCGGCAGATGCAGCACGACGCTATCCGCATCAGCTTTCCGGCGGCCAGCGCCAGCGCGTTGCCATTGCTCGTGCGCTGCTGCTGCGGCCAAAAATTCTGCTGCTGGATGAACCCACCTCGGCGCTGGACATGTCCGTGCAGGCTGAAATTCTTAACCTGCTCAACCGGCTGAAACAACAATTTGGTATGACCTATCTGCTGGTCAGCCACGACGCGGACGTAATAGCCCATATGTCTGACCGGGCGGCTTACATGTCCGGCGGCAGCATCCAGCAGGAATACGATCGTGCCGCCCTGTGCCGTGGCGAACACCGTATGGATGCCGCATAAACAAATTGCACAGCTATAGAACAGCACGCACAATCTTAGTGCAACACCTCCCTCTGGCATCTTTTCTGGTGTCAGAGGCCCAGCATTAAATTACGCAAAACCTTTCCAAATGTGATTAATTATTGCGCACCCACGGTTTCGCCCGGCGTTTATCCTGATTTCGCTTATGGCCTGGGAAGTGGCGTATTCCCTGCAATACTTATTTTGTGTATCGCGTGATACGCCATTCCCAGGAGCACATTTTGAACAGGTTACCTTCCAGCGCCTCGGCTCTTGCCTGCACGGCGCATGCACTGAATATCATCGAAAAGAAGTCACTTAGTCATGAGGAGATGAAGGCGCTAAACCGAGAGGTTATTGAGAATTTCCAGCAGCATGTTAATCCGGGTTTTCTTGAGTATCGCAAGTCTGTAACCGCCGGCGGGGATTACGGAGCCGTAGAGTGGCAAGCGAGCAGTCTGAATACGCTTGTCGACACCCAGGGTAAGGAGTATCTCGATTGCCTGGGCGGATTCGGCATTTTTAACGTGGGGCACCGTAATCCAACAGTGGTTTCCGCCGTACAGCATCAGCTCGAAAAACAACCCTTGCACAGCCAGGAACTGCTCGACCCGCTACGGGCGATGCTGGCCAAAACGCTCGCGACGCTTACGCCTGGTAAACTGAAGTACAGCTTCTTTAGCAACAGCGGCACAGAATCGGTCGAAGCGGCGATTAAACTCGCTAAAGCGTATCAATCACCGCGTGGGAAATTTACCTTTATCGCCGCCAGCGGCGCATTTCATGGCAAATCTCTCGGCGCATTGTCTGCCACGGCTAAGTCTGCCTTCCGTAAGCCCTTTATGCCTTTGCTACCGGGCTTCCGTCACGTACCGTTCGGCAATATCGACGCCTTACGCACAACGTTTAGCGAATGCCGTAAAACTGGCGATGATGTCGCAGCCGTAATCCTGGAGCCTGTGCAGGGTGAAGGCGGCGTGATCCTGCCACCATTGGGTTATCTGCCTGCCGTACGCAAGCTTTGTGATGAGTTTGGCGTGCTGTTGATTTTTGATGAAGTCCAGACCGGCATGGGCCGCACCGGCAAAATGTTCGCCTGCGAACATGAAAACGTGCAGCCGGATATTTTATGCCTCGCCAAAGCGCTCGGCGGCGGCGTCATGCCGATTGGCGCAACGGTTGCCACAGAAGAAGTTTTCTCGGTGCTGTTTGATAACCCTTTCCTGCACACCACCACCTTTGGCGGCAACCCGCTGGCCTGTGCCGCGGCGTTAGCCACCATCCATGTTCTGCTCGAGCAAAATCTCCCCGCTCAGGCAGCGCAAAAAGGCCAGCTTTTAGTAGATGGTTTCCAGGCCCTCGCACGCGAGTTCCCGGAGATGGTTGTGGAAGCACGAGGGCAAGGCTTGCTGATAGCCATTGAGTTTAGCGACAACGAAATCGGCTATAACTTTGCCAGTGAAATGTTCCGCCAGCAGGTACTGGTCGCCGGAACGCTCAACAATGCGAAAACCATCCGCATTGAACCGCCGCTGACGATTACCATTGAGCAGTGCGAGCAGGTGCTGGACTGTGCGAGAACGGCGCTGGAAAGTTTGCAGGTAACCGTAAGTGAAATTGTTGAAAATACTGTGCAATAAACCTTCCGGGCACGTTAATTAACGTGCCCGGATCTTTTTAAACCGGCAATAGCCCGACAAAACTCCGCTTCTTACGCGGCTGCGACATCATCTCGTCGAGCTTTTCAACGCAGGCCAGGTAATGCGGCGTTTGCTTGTGCGCCAGCACTGCCTCATCGTTTTGATAAGCCTCGTAGATAAAAAATCGCGTTGATACGTCCGGGTCCTGCAGGACGTCAAAACGCAGATTTCCTGGCTCTTTAATTGACCCTTCGTGGTTGGCGCGGAACACGTCCAGAAACTCGTTTACCCGCTCCGGCTTGATGTTGATCTCGACAAGCGTAACGTTCATGCCTTACCTCCCTGATGTTTTTCATCCAGCCAGAACTGATAAGCGTCACGGGCGGACATATTCTCATGGACCACTTTTTTCACCGCTTTTAGCATGGCGCGCGGCGCTTCGGACTGGAAAATATTACGTCCCATATCCACGCCGGATGCACCCTGATCGATGGCCCGGAAGCACATCTCCAGCGCCTCCTGTTCCGGTAATTTTTTGCCGCCAGCGATAACAATCGGCACCGGGCAGCTTGCGGCCACTTTCTCGAAGCCCACTTCCACAAAGTAGGTTTTCACAAACTGCGCGCCAATTTCTGCGGCGATGCGGCTTGCCAGCGAGAAATAACGCGCATCACGCGCCATCTCTTTACCCACGCCGGTTACGGCAAGGGTTGGGATGCCGTAGCGGGTGCCTTCATCCACCAGCTTGATGATGTTGTTGATCGACTGGTGCTCGTACTCGCTGCCGATATAAATTTGCGCCGCCACCGCGCAGGCGTTAAGCCGCAACGCGTCCTCCATCGTCACCGCCACGCTTTCACGCGACAGTTCGCTGAGAATGGAGTTGCCGCCGGACGCGCGCAGAACCACCGGCTTGTTGGTAGCTGGCGGTACGACGCTGCGCAGAATACCGCGGGTGCACATCAACACATCGGTTTCTTCAAACAGCGGTGCGATGGATAAATCGATACGCTCAAGCCCGGTGGTCGGCCCCTGAAAATAGCCATGATCGAACGCCAGCATCACGGTGCGTCCGGTATCAGGATTGAAGATGCGCGCCAGGCGCGACTGCATGCCCCAGTCCAGCGCGCCGCTGCCCTTCAGGTAAAACGCCTTGTTCTCCTGCGGGCGGCCAATACCGTAATCTTTGCCTTCTCTGATATCATCAAGATCTGCCATTATTTCCTCCCTCAGAAGTCATATTTACCGATATTTTCTTTAGTGAACACCACGCGCTCCGGCAGCAGCACGATGCCGTTGCCTTTCGCTTCATACTGGTATCCCTGAACGCTGTTCGGCTCCACTTTCAGCGTGCCTATTTTCGCCACCTCAACGCTGTCGCCGACGTTAAGATCGCCCTTTTTCAGCATCGTATTTGCGACATTTACCGCAATTTCACCCTGCTGAACCACATCCCACAGGCCAAAGGCTTTCACCGTGCCGCGCTCAACATAGGGGCGCATAACGTTCGGCGTGCTGAAACCAACGATGGCGACGTTAGTCCGTTTGAGGTTTTCAGCCGCCTGCGCAGCCGCAGGCAATGCGTTGGCATCCGGCGCGATAATCGCATCCAGATCCGGGTAGGCTTTTAAGATCCCCTCGGCGGTTTGCAGAGATTTAGTGGCATCGTTATAGCCAAACTGAGTGGTGACGATCTCCCACTGCGGATGATCTTTGGCGATCTTCGCTTTGGCCTCTTTTACCCACTGGTTTTGATCGGTCACGGTCGGGCTTGAGTAGAAGAATGCAACTTTAGCCGCGGGCTTCGTCACCTGTTTTGCTGCCATATCCACTAGCATGCCGCCAAGCTGCTGCGGCGTGCCCTGATTGATATAAATGCTGCGGCATTCCGGTTTGGTGTCCGAATCCCACGTCAGCACTTTTACGCCGCGCTGCATAGCGCGTTTAAGCGCCGGGCACAGGCCGTCTGGCGAAACCGCCGACACGATAATCGCGTTATAGCCCTGGTTGACGAAGTTATTGATGAGCTGCACCTGCCCGGAGACGCTCGGCTCGGTCGGCCCGTCGTAGGTGACCGGCACGCCGAGATCTTTACCCGCCTGCATGGCCCCGTTGCCGCCGCTGGTAAAGAAGCCCACGCCTACCAGTTTCGGGATAAAGGCAATACGATCGGCGGCCTGCGCGGTGGCAACCCCAAAGGCTAACGCCAGCGCACTGAGTTGCAGGGCGCGTTTTGCTGTCTGCTTCATATCAAACTCCCGTTAGTTTTTCTGTGACCGCGCAGGCGACGCCATGCCGCCTGGAGATAATCGCGGTGCAAACTCACCGAACGACCAATGACCACCACAATCAACAACGCACCGGACAACGCGCTCGATACCTGATTAGGCACGCCAACCATCTGTAAACCCTGTTGCAGATACCCCACCAGCAGCGCCGCCAGCGCGGTACCCAGAATCGATCCGGACCCCCCGTAGATATTCGCCCCGCCGAGCACGGCGGCGGTCAGCGCAGGCATCAACAGGTCGCGCCCCAAATCTGAACGCGCCGAGCCGAAATAAGAGACCAGCACGATGGCTGCGATGGCCGAGGCCAGCCCCACCATGCCGTACACGCCATACAGCGAGCCGTTCACCGGCAGCGCCGCATAGCGCGCGGCACGCGGATTTTGTCCAATCAAAAAGATGTGACGGCCAAAACGGGCGCGATGTGTAAGCAGCCAAAACAACAGCGTGATAACCGCGAACATAATTAGCGGAATCGGCAGGCCGAGCAGCGTGAGATTGGCAAAATTGGTGAAGGCGTCCGGGAAACCGCCGATACCTTCATAGCCCGTCGCCCCTGCCATACCGGAGAGCAGCAGCGCACCGCCGCCGAACAGATAAAGCGTGCCAAGCGTAATAACCAGCGGGCTGATGCCGGTGTAGTGAATGAGCGCGGCGTTAAACAATCCGCACAGCAGGCCGACCACGAGCGTAAGCATGACCGCGAGCGTTATGGGGAATCCCGCCTGCAGCATCACGCCCAGCGCGATGGCGCACAGGCCGATGATGGAACCGAGCGAAATATCGATGCCGCCGCTGACGATCACAAGCGTCAGCGGCAGAGCAACGATGCCGATACAGATAAAATCGCTGGTGCTGAACAGCAGCATATTGATATCCAGCATGCGAGGATTGATCGCGCCAAACAGCAGGATCTCCGCAACCAGAATCAGCAGCAGCGCGGCTTCCCAGTTAAGTTTCAGTTTCGTCATTTACGCCACGTCCTTTTTTTTACGAGGAAAAGCCCGAACGTTTTTCGCACCCGGTAAAGGCGGCACAAACCGGCTGTATTTCTGCGCCCGCTGATGGCGAGCCAGCGCCTGGCGCAAACGACCATCCAGCACCAGCACGCCCAGCAATACCAGGCCTGCGATAAAGTCGTTCCACCAGGCCGGGAGCTTGAAAAGCACCAGCACAGTGTCGATTTGCGTAAGGAAGAATGCGCCGAGGAATGCGCCAATGACCGTACCGGTGCCGCCCAGCAGGGAAATACCGCCGAGCACGCAGGCGGCGATGGCTTTCATCTCCAGCCCGCTGCCGGTCTGGTTTGGCACAAAGCCAATTTGCGAGGCGAAGATAATGCCGCCAATCGCCGCGAGCATGCCGTTGAAGGTAAAAGCTAAAAGCCGCGTGCGGTTGACCGCCACGCCGAGCTGTCGGGCGGCGGCGAGGTTATCGCCCACCGCATAAAAATCTCGTCCAAAAGCCGTTCTTGCCAGTATCCAGGCGGCGACAGCGACCAGACCGAGCACCAGCAAGCCAAGCGGAGAAATTCCCAGCGCGACAGGTTCCGACAGCGATTTAAGGCTGGCCGGCAAGCCTTCAATCCATTTCCCGCCCGTCCACAGCAGCATGCCGCCGCGATAAAGCCCGAGCGTGCCAAGCGTGGCGACAATGGCAGGAATGCGCAGCCAGACAACCAGCACGCCATTGAAGAAACCGGCCAGCGCGCCCGTCGCCAGCGCAAATAGCATCGCCACCGGCAGGCTGAAACCGTTATTTAGCGCCATCCCAACGGCAATGGCGCACAGGCCAACGGTTGAACCAACGGACACATCGATATTGCGCGTCAGCATCACCATCGTGGCGCCTACGGCCAACAGGATCAGGATCTGCGCGCTGGTGAAAATCATGCTCAGCGTTTGCAGGCTGAAGTAGCTGTGGTTTAAGGCGACCAGCACCGCAAACAAAGCGAGGATCGCAAGCAGCGCGCTCAGCTCGCGGTTTTTCAGCAATTTTTTCATGCTTTACCTCCGCCAAACGCCATGCTCATCATGCGATCGACATTGATAGAGGGCTTACGCAACTCGCCGTTCATCGCCCCCTGATGCATCACCAGCACGCGATCCGCCAGCCCCACAAACTCGTCAAGGTCGCTGGATATCATCAGCACCGCCACGTTCTGCGCCGCCACGCTTTTAATGAGTTGATAGATATCAGCCCGGGCGGCCACGTCCACGCCGCGCGTAGGTTCATCGACGATGAGCAATAAAGGATTGGCTTCCAGGCAGCGCGCCAGCAGGACTTTTTGCTGATTGCCGCCGGAGAGCGTGCGCACCGTCTG
Source organism: Buttiauxella sp. (assembly GCA_032051265.1). Lineage (GTDB taxonomy): Bacteria > Pseudomonadota > Gammaproteobacteria > Enterobacterales > Enterobacteriaceae > Dryocola. The sequence goes on along the minus strand of DAMBYU010000003.1, from coordinate 158,784 downwards.
TTCGGCATTATTAAGTTTGATGCCCAAAGCCCGGTGATAGCGTTCAACAACCGCCGCTTCCCGCTTGCTCTGCTGCCAGAGGCCCGGCTCATTGAGCGCTACGGTGTTCCAGCGGATCGGCGCATCGAGAAACAGCCCTGAAACCTGACGATCTTCCGGCAGATAAATAAGCCCGCGATCGAGCCGTGATTTTGTGCGATCGCCGCTAATTTCACGGTTTTCGAGGAAGATATGTCCGCCGCGTACCGGCCGCAGGCCATAAAGCGTTTCCGCAAACTCGGTACGCCCGGATCCCACAAGCCCTGCAAGGCCGACGATCTCGCCCGCATAGAGTTCAAAACTGAGATCGAGAAAGCCTTCGCCGGTCAGCTCTTCCACACGCAGCACCGGAAAATCCTGTGGCTCGGTGCGACGATTACCCGGCAGCGCCAGCCACAGTTTTTGCGTATCGCTCAGCGCGTGCTGGCGGTTAACCGGCGTCATCGCATTGATCAGCTGTTCATCCAGCAGCTGCGCGGTTTCGCCATGCAGCACTACCGCGCCATCGCGCATCACTGAAATATGGCTGGAGATTTTGCGGATCTCCGGAAGCTTATGGGAGATAAAAACAACGCCGACCGCGAGATCCTGCAAAGCGCGGATCTGACGAAAAAGCCGTTCGGTTTCGCCCGGCGTTAGCGACGCGGTAGGTTCATCGAGGATAAGGATTTTCGCCTCGCGCATTAACCCGCGCAGGATCTCAACCATCTGCTGATCCGCCACTTCCAGCGTGCTGGCCGCAGCCTGCAAAGGGATCTGGCACTCAAGCTGGCGCATTTTCTCCTGTAAGCGGCTCTCCGTATCGCGGCTTACCGGCAGGCGGAAGAGGATATTCTCCCGCACGCTAAGGTTAGGAAACAGCATCGGCTCCTGCGGCACCAGATAGATACCCAGATCGTGAGCCTGCCCCGGCGTGAGCCGCCCAAAGGCTTTGCCATGCACTTTCAGTTCACCGCGATCCGGGATCTCCACGCCTGCGATGATCTTCATTAATGTCGACTTCCCCGCCCCGTTGCCGCCGAGCAACGCATGAACCTGCCCGGCATAGAGAGCAAAATCAATGGCTTTGAGGACGCTCACGCCCGAGAACTGTTTGCTGATATTGCAGGCTTCCAGTACGGCGGTGGTGTTATGCATTTTCACTCCACGATTGAACAAAAGAGAAATAGCATCAATAATGTTCAAAAGCGTAGACGCCGATATATCTTTACAACCGGGCGGAGATCACAAAATTTTTAAATAGATCGGCTAAACCCTGTGCATCACAAAATGATCTTTTTGCCGTACGCTTCACATTTTCTCATCCGGCATTTCCGAACATATGATCTAAATTTGAATAAGAGTTCATTTATGAGCGACAAACGAGCTGAAGAAGGACGCCTGGGCTGCCTGCCCATGGCAGAAGAAGAGTTGCTGGCGCGGGTAGCCTGGTCTTACTACCACGACGGATTAACGCAGAACGATATCGGCGAACGCCTCGGCCTGCCGCGCCTGAAGATTTCGCGGCTGCTGGAAAAGGGCCGACAGTCAGGCGTGATACGCGTGCAGATTAACTCCCGTTACGAGGGCTGCCTTGCGCTGGAAACGGCGTTACAGCAGCGGTTCAGCCTTAACATTGCCCGCGTGCTGCCTGCGCAAAATACGCCATCGATGAGCACGCGTTTAGGGATCGGCGCCGCGCAATCGCTGATGGGCGTGCTGGAGCCGGGGCAGCTGCTGGCCGTAGGGTTCGGCGAAACCACCATGAGCTGTCTGCAACATTTGAGCGGGTTTATCGGCTCGCAGCAGATTCGCCTGGTGACGCTTTCCGGTGGCGTGGGGCCATATATGACAGGTATCGGGCAGCTCGATGCGGCCTGTAGCGTCAGCATGATCCCGGCCCCGCTGCGTGTTTCCTCTCCGCAGGTGGCGGAAATTTTACGCATGGAGTCGAGCGTGCGGGATGTGATCCTCGCGGCAATGGCCGCGGACGTGGCGGTTGTCGGCATTGGCGCGGTAAACCAGAAGCGCGATGCCACTATCCTGCGCTCCGGCTATATCAGCGAAGGGGAGCAACTGATGTACGCCCGTAAAGGAGCCGTAGGCGATATCCTCGGCTATTTCCTGCAAGCGGATGGCGAACTGGTGGAAGGGCTGGAAATCCACCGCGAGTTACTGGGCGTGACGCTTGAAGACCTCTCGCATCTGCCGACGATTGTCGGCGTGGCGGGCGGGCATGATAAGGCGGACGCTATTTATGCCGCACTCCTTGGTCGCCGTATCAATGGCCTGGTGACGGAAGAAGAGACCGCGCGGGCGGTGTTAGCTCTGGCTGATTGACCCCGCGCAAAACAATTGCGGGGTCAACCGATGAGTTATCTGTTAGCGCTGGACGCCGGAACGGGCAGTATCCGCGCCGTTATCTTCGACATTTCGGGCCACCAGATCGCCGTCGGCCAGGCCGAATGGAAACACCTGAGCGTGGCCGATGTGCCCGGTTCGATGGAGTTTGACCTCGCTAATAACTGGCAGCTCGCCTGCCAGTGCATCCGTGAGGTGCTGCAAAAAGCGCATCTTCCGCCCGGTGCAATTAGCGCTATCTCCTGCTGCTCGATGCGTGAGGGCATCGTACTTTACGATCGGAATGGCGATCCGATTTGGGCGTGTGCCAACGTGGATGCTCGCGCCAGCCGTGAAGTTAGCGAGCTAAAAGAGATCCACGATTTCCAGTTTGAATCCGAGGTGTACCACGTTTCCGGGCAGACGCTGGCGTTAAGCGCCATGCCGCGCCTGCTGTGGCTTGCGCACCATCGTCCGGATATTTATCGCGAGGCGGCAACTATCACGATGATCGGTGACTGGCTGGCGGCGAAGCTTAGCGGCGAGCTGGCGGTGGACCCCTCCAATGCGGGCACAACGGGCATGCTTGATTTGGCAACCCGCGACTGGCGGCCTGCGCTGCTGGATATGGCGGGTCTGCGGGCGGATATCCTCTCGCCGGTCAGGGAAACCGGTACGGTGCTCGGCGGCGTAACGCAGGAAGCGGCACAGCAAAGCGGGCTGCGCGCCGGAACGCCAGTCGTCATGGGTGGCGGCGATGTGCAGCTGGGCTGCCTGGGACTTGGCGTGGTACGGGCCGGACAAACGGCGGTGCTGGGCGGCACCTTCTGGCAGCAGGTGGTGAACCTGCCAGCTATCAGGACCGATCCGGAGATGAATATTCGCATTAACCCGCACGTCATCGGCAATATGGTGCAGGCGGAATCCATCAGCTTCTTTACCGGCCTGACGATGCGCTGGTTCCGGGATGCTTTCTGCGCCGAAGAAAAACTGCTGGCCGAAAGGCTTGGTATCGATACTTATACCCTGCTTGAAGATATGGCTGCGCGGGTGCCGGCTGGCTCCCACGGCGTGATGCCGATTTTCTCTGATGCAATGCATTTTAAGCAGTGGTATCACGCGGCGCCTTCGTTTATTAACCTCTCCATCGATCCGGAGAAATGTAATAAAGCGACGCTGTTTCGCGCGCTGGAAGAAAACGCGGCAATCGTCTCGGCGTGTAACCTTGAACAGATCTCCGGCTTTTCCGGCGTGGAATTTGACTCTTTAGTCTTTGCCGGCGGCGGTTCGAAAGGGGCGCTGTGGAGCCAGATATTAAGCGATGTGACCGGCTTGCCGGTGCGCGTGCCGGTGGTTAAAGAGTCCACGGCGTTGGGCTGCGCAATTGCTGCGGGCGTGGGCGCCGGGCTGTTTGAAAATATAGCTGATACAGGCGAAAGGCTGGTGAAATGGCAGCGCGAATTCACGCCTAATCAGGAACATCGCGAGCTGTATGACGAGATGAAAAGCAAATGGATGAAGGTGTATGCGGATCAGCTAACGCTTGTGGACAGTGGGTTAACAACGTCAATGTGGCAGGCGCCGGGGCTTGTGAAACACCCCTCTCCCTGAGGGAGAGGGGAATGCTTTAACCAGAACGCTTCATCATCAGCCAGAGGCTAATCAGGAAGAAGCTGGCGCTTGGCAACAGCGCGCCAAGGATTGGCGGAATGTTATACACCAGGCTCAGCGGCCCGAAGATTTGGTCAAGTACATAAAACACGAAGCCAAAGCTGATGCCGGTGACCACGCGCACGCCCATCGGCACGCTACGCAGCGGCCCAAAGATAAACGACAGCGCCATTAGCATCATTACCGCAACCGACAGCGGCGCAAAGATTTTGCTCCACATGTTAAGCTGATAACGCCCCGCATCCTGCCCGCTCGACTTGAGATACTTCACGTAGTTGTGCAGGCCGCTGATCGACAGCGCATCGGGATCCAGCGCCACCACGCCGAGTTTGTCTGGCGTGAGGTTTGTTTTCCACTCGCCGCTGACGGTCTGGGAACCGGTGATTTGCTTAACATCGGTCAGGTTAGATTCATCCACCTGCGATAGCCGCCATACCTTATGTTCCGCGTCGTATTGGGCCGACGCGGCATAACGCACCGATTGCAGACGACGATCTTTGGTGAAGTTATAGATACTGATGCCGGCAAGCTGGTTATCGCCTTTTACGCGTTCGATATAGACAAAGTTTTGGCCATCTTTCGCCCATAAACCCTGCTGCGTAGTCAACAGCGAACCGCCATACATCTGCTGTGCACGGTAGTTACGTGCCATCTGCTCGCCCTGCGGAGCAACCCACTCGCCAATCGCCATGGTCAACAGCACCAGAGGAATGGCCGTTTTCATCACCGAAAGGGCGATTTGCAAACGGGTAAAGCCGGAGGCCTGCATAACCACCAGCTCGCTGCGCTGGGCCAGCATGCCTAACCCCAGCAGCGCGCCTAACAGAGCCGCCATAGGGAAGAAGATCTGAATATCTTTCGGCACGCTGAGGACGGTGTACACCCCTGCACCCAGCGCTGAATATTCACCCTGCCCGGCTTTTTTCAACTGATCGACAAACTTGATGATGCCCGATAACGACACCAGCATGAACAGCGTCATCATGATGGTGGTAAAGATGGTTTTACCGATATAACGGTCGAGTACGCCAAACATTTATGCCGCTCCTTTTTTGAGCAAGCGCGCACGTAACTGGCGCATCGGTACCGTATCCCACACGTTTAGCATCAGCGCGATGCCAAAGTAGACAAGGTTCACCAGCCACATCCAGATCATCGGGTCGATTTTGCCTTTTGCCGCGTTCGACTTCAGCGAAGTCTGCAGCAGGAAGAAGACCAGATAGAGCAACATTGCCGGCAGCATGGACAGAACACGGCCCTGGCGCGGGTTTACCACGCTAAGCGGGACCACCATCAGCGCCATAATAAAGACGGTGAGCACAAGCGTAATACGCCAGTGCAGCTCGGCCCGGGCGTTAGGTTTGTCGTTTTGCCACAGCGTTCGCATGTCCATCTGGCTGGCATCGTCCGGATTTAGCGCCACCGTCTGATGTCCGACAATGGCCACGTAATCCTGGAAATCCGTAATACGGAAATCGCGCAGCAGCGCCGTGCCTTCAAAACGCGTCCCGGTATTGAGCGTAACCACCTGGGAGCCATCGGCACGCTGGGACAAATGCCCGGAGTCGGCGACCACCACAGAAGGACGCGCATTGCCTTTCGGACGTAATTGCGCAAGGAATACATCTTTGAAGCTGGAGCCTTCAACGCTTTCAATAAACAGCACTGAGTTACCGTCGGTGGCCTGCTGGAACTGCCCTTGCGCAAGCGCCGCCATGCCGGGGTTCGCTTTGGCTTCCGCCAGCACTTCATCCTGATGGCGCGAAGACCACGGGCCAAGCCACATGACGTTGACCATCGCCACCACGCCGGTAAAGAGTGCGAGGATCATCGCGGCTTTGATCAACACAGCTTTACTCAGGCCGCAGGCATGCATTACCGTGATTTCACTTTCGGTATACAGCCGGCCAAGCGTCATCAGCAGCCCTAAAAATAGGCTTAAAGGCAGGATAAGCTGCGCCATTTCCGGCACGCCCAGCCCTAAAAGAGAAAGAACGAGATTTGTTGGGATATCGCCGTCAACCGCCGCACCAAGGATCCTGACCAGCTTCTGACAAAAGAAGATCAGAAGGAGGATGAAGAGGATCGCAAGCTGGCTTTTGAGCGTCTCCCGAACCAGATATCTTATGATAATCACATTAAGTACGCCTGTGAAAACGAGTCTTTTTGCAGGAAAATCGCTTGTTTCATCGCTTATACGTCATTTATTCTCTTGAGTCGTCGAAAACATCGCTAAGATGAAACTTACCCGGCGAAGTGATGCCACAGGGTGATTTAACTGACGTTGCCGAAACCGTAAAAATACATTCGTTAAGATTAACACGAAGTCATCGCAACAGCGGATATGAGTTACGAAAGCTTGCAATTCTAGCTGTAGCCACCGCCGTTGTCTTTAAGATTCAGGAGCGTAGTGCATGGAGTTCAGTGTAAAAAGCGGTAGCCCCGAGAAACAGCGTAGTGCCTGCATCGTTGTGGGAGTTTTTGAACCGCGTCGCCTGTCCCCGGTCGCCGAACAACTCGATAAAATCAGCGATGGCTACATCAGCGCGCTTTTGCGCCGTGGTGAGCTTGAGGGAAAACCAGGTCAGACTTTATTGCTTCACCACGTTCCGAATGTGCTTTCAGAGCGTATTCTGCTGATTGGGTGTGGTAAAGAGCGTGAACTGGACGAACGTCAGTATAAGCAGGTTATTCAAAAAACGATTAATACCCTCAATGACACAGGTTCGATGGAAGCCGTCTGTTTTCTGACCGAACTGCATGTTAAGGGCCGCAATACATACTGGAAAGTTCGCCAGGCGGTAGAAACCGCAAAAGAGTCGCTTTACTGCTTTGACCAGCTGAAAACCAACAAAAGCGAGCCACGCCGCCCGCTGCGTAAAATGGTCTTTAATGTACCGACTCGTCGTGAACTGACCAGCGGCGAGCGTGCGATTCAGCACGGTCTGGCCATCGCCGCCGGCATCAAAGCGGCAAAAGACCTTGGCAATATGCCACCTAATATCTGTAACGCGGCCTACCTGGCCTCTCAGGCCCGACAACTGGCCGACTCTTACAGCAAAAACGTCGTCACCCGCGTGATTGGCGAACAGCAGATGAAAGAGCTGGGCATGCACTCCTACCTCGCGGTGGGCGACGGCTCCCGCAACGAATCGCTGATGTCCGTTATTGAATACAAAGGTAGCGACACGCCGGACGCCCGCCCGATTGTGCTGGTTGGCAAAGGCCTGACGTTTGACTCCGGCGGTATCTCCATCAAGCCTGCCGAAGGCATGGATGAGATGAAATACGACATGTGCGGCGCAGCCTCCGTGTACGGCGTAATGCGTATGGTCGCGGAGCTGAACCTGCCAATTAACGTTATCGGCGTGCTGGCCGGGTGTGAAAACATGCCGGGTGGGCGGGCATATCGCCCGGGGGATGTACTGACCACCATGTCCGGACAAACCGTTGAGGTGCTAAATACCGATGCGGAAGGCCGTCTGGTTCTGTGCGATGTGCTGACCTATGTGGAACGCTTCGAGCCGGAAGTGGTTATCGATGTGGCTACGCTAACCGGCGCATGCGTGATAGCCCTGGGCCATCACATTACCGGGCTGCTCTCTAATCATAATCCGCTGGCGCATGAGCTGATTAGCGCGTCTGAACAAGCGGGCGACCGCGCATGGCGACTGCCGCTCGGTGATGAGTATCAGGATCAGCTCGACTCCAATTTTGCCGATATGGCGAATATTGGCGGCCGTCCCGGCGGTGCGATTACCGCCGCCTGCTTCCTGTCCCGCTTTACGCGTAAGTACAACTGGGCGCACCTGGATATCGCAGGCACGGCCTGGCGTTCAGGCAAAGCCAAAGGCGCTACCGGTCGTCCGGTTGCGCTGCTGTCGCAATTCCTGTTGAATCGTTCGGGTTTTAACGGCGAAGAGTAACAGAGGCCTATCGCTCAGGCTTTTGTAGGGCAGATAAGCCCGCGCCATCCGCCACTATCCGGTGGATGGCGCTTTGTTTATCCACCCTGCGGCTGTCAATGACTCAAAAAAATGCGAGTAAAATGAAAAACGCGACGTTCTACCTTCTCGACAACGACACCGTCTCAGATGAGCTGAGCGCCGTTGAAGTGTTGGTCTGTGAACTGGCTGCAGAAAATTTCCGGGCAGGTAAGCGCCTGCTCATTGCCTGCGTTGATGAACAGCAGGCCATCCGTCTGGATGAAGCGCTCTGGCAGCGCGACGCCCAGGCGTTTGTGCCGCATAATCTCGCCGGAGAAGGGCCGCGTTATGGCGCGCCGGTCGAACTTGCCTGGCCGCAGCGTCGCGGCAGCTCGCCGCGCGATGTGCTGATAAGCCTCCTGCCGCAGTTCGCAGATTTTGCCACCGCTTTCCATGAAGTGATAGACTTCGTACCTTACGAAGACACTCAAAAACAACTGGCCCGTGAGCGCTACAAGGCGTATCGCGTTGCTGGTTTCCACTTGACTACGGCGACGCATACCTCGCCGGGAACGACATAGCAGACAATGGAAAAGACATATAACCCGCAAGATATCGAACAGCCGCTTTACGAGCACTGGGAACAGCAGGGCTACTTTAAACCCAATGGCTCGACCTGCCAGGAAAGCTTCTGCATCATGATCCCACCGCCGAACGTCACCGGCAGCTTGCATATGGGTCACGCCTTCCAGCAGACGATCATGGACACCATGATTCGCTACCAGCGCATGCAGGGTAAAAACACCCTGTGGCAGGCGGGGACCGACCACGCCGGCATCGCGACCCAGATGGTCGTCGAGCGCAAAATTGCCGCCGAAGAAGGAAAAACGCGCCACGATTATGGCCGTGACGCCTTTATCGATAAAATCTGGCAGTGGAAGGCGGAGTCTGGTGGCACCATCACCCGTCAGATGCGTCGTCTTGGCAACTCGGTAGACTGGGAGCGCGAGCGCTTCACCATGGACGAAGGCCTGTCCAATGCGGTGAAGGAAGTGTTTGTCCGCCTGTACAAAGAAGACCTGATTTATCGCGGCAAACGCCTGGTAAACTGGGACCCGAAACTGCGCACCGCTATTTCCGATCTGGAAGTAGAAAACCGCGAGTCCAAAGGCTCCATGTGGCACCTGCGTTACCCGCTGGCTGACGGCGCAAAAACCGCCGACGGCAAAGATTACCTGGTTGTCGCTACCACGCGCCCGGAAACCGTGCTGGGCGATACCGGCGTGGCCGTTAACCCGGAAGATCCACGTTATAAGGATTTGATCGGTAAGTTCGTGGTGCTGCCGCTGGTTAACCGTCTTATTCCAATTGTCGGCGACGAACACGCCGACATGGAAAAAGGCACCGGCTGCGTGAAAATTACGCCTGCCCACGACTTTAACGACTACGAAGTCGGTCGTCGTCACGCCCTGCCGATGATCAACATCCTGACCTTCGACGGCGATATCCGCGAAGCGGCAGAAGTGTTTGATACCAACGGCGAAGAGTCTACCGTTTACAGCAGCGACATCCCGGCGGAATTCCAGAAGCTGGAACGTTTTGCCGCACGTAAAGCTGTCGTCGCTAAGTTCGATGAAATGGGCCTGCTCGATGAGATCAAACCACACGATCTGACCGTTCCTTACGGCGACCGTGGCGGCGTGGTTATCGAACCAATGCTCACCGACCAGTGGTACGTGCGCACGGCGCCGCTGGCAAAAGTCGCGGTAGAAGCCGTTGAACAGGGCGAAATCCAGTTTGTGCCCAAGCAGTACGAGAACATGTACTTCTCCTGGATGCGTGATATCCAGGACTGGTGCATCTCCCGTCAGCTCTGGTGGGGGCACCGCATCCCGGCCTGGTACGATGCCGAAGGCAATGTGTACGTGGGCCGTAATGAAGCGGAAGTTCGCGCTGAAAACAACCTTAGCGCAGATGTGGCTCTGAACCAGGACGAAGATGTGCTGGATACCTGGTTCTCCTCCGGCCTGTGGACATTCTCAACCCTCGGCTGGCCTGAGAATACCGAAGCGCTGCGCACCTTCCATCCGACCAGCGTAATGGTCAGCGGCTTCGACATTATCTTCTTCTGGATTGCGCGCATGATCATGCTGACCATGCACTTCATCAAAGATGAAGACGGCAAGCCGCAGGTGCCGTTTAAAACCGTGTACATGACCGGACTTATCCGCGACGACGAAGGACAGAAAATGTCCAAGTCCAAAGGCAACGTTATCGATCCGCTGGATATGGTCGACGGCATTTCGCTGGAAGATCTGCTCGAAAAACGTACCGGCAACATGATGCAGCCGCAGCTGGCTGAGAAAATTCGTAAGCGCACCGAGAAGCAATTCCCGAACGGCATCGAGCCGCACGGCACCGATGCGCTGCGCTTTACGCTTGCGGCGCTGGCGTCCACCGGTCGTGATATCAACTGGGACATGAAGCGTCTGGAAGGGTACCGTAACTTCTGTAACAAGCTGTGGAACGCCAGCCGCTTTGTGCTGATGAACACCGAAGAGCAGGACTGCGGCTTTAACGGCGGCGAGCTGGTGCTGTCGCTGGCCGATCGTTGGATTCTGGCGGAATTTAACCGCACCGTGAAAGCATACCGCGAAGCGCTGGATAGCTATCGCTTTGATATCGCTGCCAACATTCTGTATGAATTCACCTGGAACCAGTTCTGCGACTGGTATCTGGAGCTGACCAAGCCGGTAATGAACAGCGGAACAGAGGCGGAACTGCGCGGCACGCGTAATACACTGATTAACGTGCTGGAAGGTTTGCTGCGTCTTGCGCACCCAATCATTCCGTTCATCACCGAAACCATCTGGCAGCGCGTGAAAACTTTCAAAGGCATCACCGCAGATACCATTATGCTGCAGCCGTTCCCGGCGTATAACAGCGCCCAGGATGATGAAGCCGCGTTCGCCGACACCGAGTGGCTGAAGGATGTGATCACCGCAGTACGTAATATTCGTGCTGAGATGAACATCGCGCCGAGCAAACGTCTGGAAGTGCTGCTGCGCGGCTGTAGCGAAGAAGCCATTCGTCGCGTGACCGGGAATCGCACCTTCCTGGAAAACCTGGCACGTCTGGACGGTATCACCATCCTGTCTGCCGATGATAAAGGTCCGGTTTCCGTGACCAAAATTATCGACGGCGCAGAGCTGCTGATCCCGATGGCGGGTCTGGTCGATAAAGACGCTGAAATTGAACGCCTGGCTAAAGAAGTCGCTAAGATCGAAATCGAGATTGGCAAAATCGAAGGCAAGCTCTCCAACGAAGGCTTTGTGGCGCGTGCGCCAGCAGAAGTTGTGGCTAAAGAGCGTGAACGCCTGGCTGGTTTCGCCGATGCAAAAGCGAAGCTGATTGAACAGCAGGCAGTTATCGCTGCGCTGTAACTAAGCCGCTAAATGTAAAAAGCCGGGAGCATTCCCGGCAGATTGATAACAAACACCCGAAAAGCGTGGTTTTCGGGTGTTTGGGGTAAAGCAGAAGATCCCATTCTTTGTTTTTTAAACTACGACCAAAGTGACTTTTAACATCTGAGAACTTTGTCAGTAGTCTCAGCCGGGAGCATTCCCGGCTTTTTTATGGGCGTCTGAAAGATCCTCTCTTGCACCCTTTTTAAGGGAGTGCTATTAACTCGCCCTATGTCTCCAAAGAATCATGAGTTAAATGATGAACATTGCTGCTCCGGTTGATCTTGCCCTGCGCAGGATTTCCGCCCATGACAATCCTGCGATCGCCTGCGTGATCCGCGAAGTATCTGCTGAATATGGCTTAACCGCCGATAAAGGCTACACCGTGGCGGATCCTAACCTGGATGAGCTTTATCAGCTCTACAGCCAGCCAGGCCATGCTTATTGGGTTGTCGAAATGGACGGAAAAGTGGTGGGCGGGGGCGGTGTGGCGCCACTGAGCTGTAGCGAGCCGGATATCTGCGAACTGCAGAAGATGTATTTCCTGCCGGTGGTACGCGGGAAAGGCCTGGCAAAACGCCTGGCAATCCAGGCAATGGATTTTGCCCGCGAGCAGGGATTTAAGCGCTGCTACCTGGAAACAACTGCGTTTCTGACCGAAGCCATCGCGCTGTATGAGCGCCTGGGCTTCGAGCACATTTCAGAACCGCTCGGCTGTACCGGGCACGTGGACTGCGAAGTCAGAATGCTCAAAGCGCTTTAACATGCTGGCGGATAAGCGCAACGCTATCCGCCTGATTTAAACTATTGCGCCTCAACCGACAGACGAATAATTGCAGCGGCTTTCTGCGGCGGCAACAGCATGACATTTCGCCATAAATCCTGCACCAGATTACACGCCACGGCTTCTTTGCCCACGGCTTTGTGCGGATCTGCCATTAGCTGAATATCCTGTCCGTATTGTTTAACCAGTTGCTGGACAATCGGCTGAATATCACGCTGGGCCTGCTCGCGTTCTTCCGTGGTGACGGTATGTTTGTCCGGGCCAAAAGCCGAGCGCAGCATTTCTGCATCAACTTCCATACGCCGCATAGTGACCTCGCGCGGAATAATACGCACCGCATTAATGCCGCCCTTCACCGCCGGGAACAGGAAACGGAAGCATTCGTCATCGCTGGCTTTTTGCACCACCTCGGTTTGCTGCATATTGATTTGCATATAGGCCACGACGTTTGCATCTGCTGCGTTCTGCAATTGCTTCATCTGGAACTCAAGGATCTGCGGCTGAATAGCATCGATGACCTCCTGCTCCGTTTTTCCTTCTTTATGCATTGTCAGCGCTTTCTGGCGGACAGACTCAAAGAGCGCGGGCTGGTGTTCTTTCATCACCTGATAAACCGGCATCTTATTAAAAGCTTCGTCAAGCTGGCTTATTTGCGCCTGCGTCGCGTTTTTGCCGTCGCGTGGGATAAGATACTTCACATCAATAATATTCCACACCACGATCGCAACGGCCGCGATAACCAATGCGCCTGCTTTGCCGATCCAGCCTTTTCTACGGGCAACGCCCACCACAGCAGCAATCACCGCGCCGATGTAGCCGGCAAGAATCACGTGGGTCCAGTTCATTCAATACCCTTTTTAAAGAAAGCCCGGCACGCCGCTGTGAAAACGGAATGCTTCATCGGGGCTGTTGATTAGTGCAGCCTCCGCTTCCCCAAAAAAGCGCACCCGGTCACTGATATCCCCGCCTGCAATAAGCTCTGCCAGCGCTAAATAGTCCTGATAGTGACGCGCTTCCGAACGCAGCAGCGATAAATAAAACTTCTGCAGTTCGCCATCCAGATGCGGGGCTAAAGCCGCAAACCGCTCGCATGAGCGGGCCTCGATATAAGCACCGCAGATAAGCTTATCGACGAGCATTACCGGCTCGTGGGTACGCACCTCGCTCAGCAGACCTTTAGCGTAGCGGCTGGCGGTCATTTTCACGTAGGGAATGTTACGGTCAAGCATTAACTCGCGCACCTGCCAGAAATGGTGCAATTCTTCTTTGATAAGCAAAACCATACTGTCGATAAGCGCCTGTCCCCAAACCGTGCGCGTTTTTGGCATCACGCTTTTGCTCAGGCCTTTATGCAACGCGATAAAGTCCGGCTCAGCACCCTCACGGAAAGTAAAATCTTCATAGGGTTTTAGCCAGTCCAGCAGCGCCTGGGCGCTGGCCTTATCAGCAACGTATTTACGGATAAGCAGCATGGCGGTTTGTGCGGCTTTGAGTTCGCAAACCATATGGTCGGTTAGCAACAAAGGCAGATATTCCGGCGCGCGAGCTTTGGCAATCCACGCATCGGGAGTCGGGCAGTGCAGGAAATTCAGGACCGGAGAGAGAAGCTCAGGGTAGTTCATGATTAAGTATTCGTGGCTGTTTGAAATGCAGCGGCGGGGAGCCGCTGCACGGGAGGGCTTAGTGACGCACGCCGTCGTCGTCTTCGTCCACGAAATCTTCTTCTTCGCCCTCTTCACCTTCTTCGCCGTTCGGATCTTCGTAGTAGGTGCCCCAGCCGTCATATTCCACGCCAAATTTCTCAGCAAGGTTCAGCAACTGTTCAACCTGCTCGTCCAGCAGTTCAGCTTTCAGGGCGCATTCGCTCAGCACATCGCAGCAGATGACGGTATCGCCCTCTTCCACTTCGAGCTCTTCCGGGTCGGTGACTTCATAACCCATTTTGAAGGCTTCAACCGCAGCTTTTTCCAGGGTTTCGAAGTCGTCTGCAGAAAGGTGATGTTCGATGGTGTACAGCGCATCCGGATCGCTGCCATCTTCCAGTAATTCTTCAATAATCAAACGCGTTTCTTCGCGTTGCTCTTCCAGCAGTTCTGGATTTGCCATGGCCCTTTCCTCAATGTGTCGGCAGATACTTCTATTTTCACACACGCATCGGTTTGCCTCCACCTTTCCCGCGAAAGATTTGCGGTGCGGGGGTTGCAAATGAATATTCATACATATAAATTGAATTTTAATTCAATAAGTGGCATGAGCCATGTGAGGAAAAGATGAGTAACCTTTACCAAAAGCACTTTCTTAAATTGCTGGATTTTACCCCTGCGCAGCTTCACGAATTATTAACGCTTTCCGCAAAACTCAAGGCCGATAAGAAAAAAGGCATAGAAAATCAGAAGCTTACTGGAAAAAATATCGCGCTCATCTTCGAAAAAGACTCAACCCGCACACGATGCTCTTTCGAAGTTGCCGCTTATGACCAGGGCGCTCGCGTCACCTGGCTCGGCCCAAGCGGTAGCCAGATTGGGCATAAAGAATCAATTAAAGATACCGCCCGCGTGCTGGGCAGAATCTATGACGGCATTCAGTATCGCGGTTACGGCCAGCAAATCGTCGAAACCCTGGCTGAATTTGCCGGCGTGCCGGTATGGAATGGCCTGACAAATGAATTTCATCCCACGCAGTTGCTGGCCGATTTGCTGACCATGCAGGAACATCTGCCCGGCAAAGCATTAAACGAAATGACGCTGGTCTATTCCGGCGATGCCCGTAACAACATGGGTAACTCTATGCTGGAAGCCGCCGCGCTGACCGGGCTGGATCTCCGCCTTGTCGCGCCAAAAGCCTGCTGGCCGGATGAAAAACTGGTAGCCGAATGCCAGTCGCTGGCCGAACAAACCGGCGGCAAAATTACCCTGACCGAAGATGTTGCTGCCGGCGTGCAAGGCGCGGACTTCATTTATACCGATGTGTGGGTATCGATGGGCGAGGCCAAAGAGAAATGGGCTGAACGCATCAAGCTGCTGCGTCCTTATCAGGTAAATAGCGCCATGCTTAAGCTTACAGGCAATCCACAGGTCAAATTCCTGCACTGCCTGCCCGCTTTCCATGACGACCAGACGACGCTCGGTAAACAGATGGCGGAACAGTATGATTTGCAGGGCGGGATGGAAGTCACGGATGAGGTATTTGAATCGCCGAACAGCGTGGTCTTCGATCAGGCGGAAAACCGCATGCACACCATTAAAGCGGTAATGGTAGCAACGCTGAGTCAGGATTAACCTGACGGCCTTCCCGGAACGGGAAGGCCGGAAGCTTTACGCCATTAGCAGCTTCACCACCACTTTGCGTACCCCGGCAGGCTCGCCCACCGCACACAGCGGCTTATGCACCTCTCCTGGATAGAACACCACAAAATCCCCTTCGCTTAACACTACCGTTTTTTCCTGCTCGCCTTGCGGCAGGAACGCGATGTCCTTATCTTCCAGCCAGTCGGTATCGGGTTTACCTGCAGGCAGGCAGCTGAACGTCATGCCTTCCTCACCACGCATTACGATTTGAATATCCAGGTAGCGCCGGTGGAACTCGGCCTTACGTTCGCCAATGGGCTGCGTGGTATCTTCCGAGACCAGCATAAACAGCCGGTTACCGTCGATATCATGCTTGCCGAGCGGGGTTTGCTCAGTGACCTGCTGTTTGACATGTTCAATCGCCTGACGCAGCTCTTCAGGCAGCCAGCTTTGCAAAGAATGAATGTTACCAATAATCATGATTGTTAGCCCTGTTTTGAAACGGTGTTTTATAAATCCATTTATACGAGACTTCACTTTTCATCGCCACGGCTTTTTCACCAAAACCTGTGCTGACGCATGTTTATCGCTAAAGAGGTTATAACCTCGCCCGATCGCATAATTGTGTGAATTTACCGCTTGAAGTGTGCATACACGCGCGTATAATGCGCCACAATTTGCCGGGAGGAAGCATGGTTCAGTGTGTTGAAAAAATTGCCACACTTCGTCGTCTGAAAGACGACGCGACCTCGTTTTTTTCCGTTGCTTCAATCAATTCCAAAGGCCCCTCGTTGAGGGGCTTTTTTTTTGCCTGACGCCCGAGAACAGGAGATAAACATGGCTAACCCGCTGTATCAAAAACATATCATTTCCATAAACGATCTCAGCCGTGAAGAGCTTGAACTGGTACTGTCCACCGCGGCAAAGCTGAAAGCGAACCCGCAGCCAGAGCTGCTGAAGCACAAAGTTATCGCCAGCTGTTTCTTTGAGGCCTCTACGCGCACCCGCCTCTCGTTTGAAACGTCCATTCACCGCCTGGGCGCCTCCGTTGTGGGTTTTTCTGACAGCAGCAATACCTCGCTTGGCAAAAAAGGCGAAACGCTGGCGGATACCATCTCCGTTATCAGCACCTACGTCGATGCCATTGTGATGCGTCACCCGCAGGAAGGCGCGGCACGTCTGGCAACTGAATTTTCCGGCAGCGTGCCGATTCTGAACGCGGGCGACGGCGCGAACCAGCATCCGACCCAAACGCTGCTCGACCTGTTCACTATCCAGGAAACTCAGGGACGGCTGGAAAATCTGCATATCGCGATGGTCGGCGATCTGAAGTACGGTCGCACCGTGCACTCCCTGGCGCAGGCGCTGGCGAAATTCAGCGGCAACCGCTTCTATTTTATCGCGCCGAACGCCTTAGCCATGCCGAAGTACATTCTCGATATGCTGGATGAGAAAGGAATTGCGTGGAGCTGCCACGAAGCCATCGACGAGGTGGTGAGCGAACTGGATATTCTGTACATGACCCGCGTGCAGAAAGAGCGCCTCGACCCGTCTGAATATGCCAACGTGAAGGCCCAGTTTGTGCTGCGTGCGGCAGACCTGGCGGACGCCCGCGAAAATATGAAAGTCCTGCACCCGCTGCCACGCGTGGATGAAATCACCACCGACGTGGATAAAACGCCTCACGCCTGGTATTTCCAGCAGGCAGGCAACGGCATTTTTGCTCGCCAGGCGCTGCTGGCGCTGGTGTTGAATCGCGAACTGGCTTAAGTGAGAGGAAAAAGAGATGACGCACGATAACAAATTACAGGTTGAAGCCATTAAACGCGGCACGGTTATCGATCATATCCCGGCGCAGGTAGGCTTTAAGCTGCTGACGCTGTTTCAACTGACCGAAACCGAGCAGCGCATTACCATCGGCCTGAACCTGCCCTCCCGCGAACAGGGCCGCAAGGACCTGATTAAAATTGAAAACACCTTCCTGACCGATGAGCAGGTAAACCAACTGGCCCTGTACGCGCCGCACGCTACCGTTAACCGTATCGACGAGTATGAAGTGGTCGGCAAAAGCCGCCCGACTCTGCCAGAACGCATCGACAAAGTGCTGGTCTGCCCGAACAGCAACTGCATCAGCCGCAGCGAACCGGTTTACTCCTCTTTCGCGGTGAAAAAGCGCGGCGAAGACATAAGCCTGAAGTGCAAATACTGCGAGAAAGAGTTCGCTCACCATGTGGTGCTGGCTGATTAGCGCAACCGCTAATGACAACCGGGCTCCCTTCCCTATAATGGGCGGGAGCTATTTTGTTTGTAGGGTGGATAAGCGTCAGCGTCATCCACCGCTCAACTGTTGGCGGGTGACGCGCGGCTTACCCGCCCTACGAACTTAGATAAGGAATAAAAATGTCTTCTCGCACCATCAGCACTGAAAACGCACCAGCAGCCATCGGCCCCTACGTTCAGGGCGTTGACCTGGGCGGCATGATTATTACTTCCGGCCAGATCCCGGTTGATCCGAAAACCGGTACCGTACCGGATGACGTGGCCGCTCAGGCGCGTCAGTCACTTGAAAACGTGCAGGCGATCGTTGAAGCGGCAGGCCTGAAGGTTGGCGATATCGTGAAAACCACGGTATTCGTAAAAGACCTCAACGACTTCGCCACGGTAAATGCTACCTACGAAGCCTTCTTCAACGAGCACAAAGCAACTTTCCCGGCACGCTCTTGCGTGGAAGTGGCCCGCCTGCCGAAAGATGTGAAAATTGAAATTGAAGCGATCGCTGTTCGTCGCTAATTTCTACAAAGATAAAAAATAAGGCCGCGCATGCGGCCTTATTTTTGAGTTTATCTGTCGCTTGCGCGTAATAGCTTTTGCAGCGGATAAACGGCAGCGATAACCACTTCATCCTGCGTTTGCGCCGCTTCATCCAGCTGTTTTTGAATGGTGTCCCGCTCGTCGTCGCTTAATGTTCCCTGCCTTGCCACCAAATCCGTTAAACGCAGCCCTATTCCCGCCAGCCGATCAACACCTTCCGCCACCGGTTTTAATGCTTTCAGTTGGTAATTACCCTCGATCAGCGCCAGCACATCCGGGGTATTGCTTTGCCAGCGTGCAAAGGTATGACGCAGGGATTCCGCGCTGTTATTGTCTTCCGCATCGGCGACAAGCTTATCCACCCAGCTGTCGACGGAGCGTACCTGGCTGCTTTCCGCTCCTAATGCATCCGCAAAACGGTTGAGCGGTTCGAAGTGGTGATAATTTCCGGCCTGGAACTTCAGATGCTGACGCGTGTAATACTGTGCGGGCTCTACGGCCTGGGCGAGGATCTGCAGCGGCATAATATCCGGCGTACCGGCAAGGCGCGTCATCTGCTGCACGGCAGCGATATGCTGGCGCAGGCCAACGGAGACGGTCGACCAGGCATCAATCGCCTGTAAGCGCTGATACATATTATCAATGTCTTTTACCTCTTCCGTAGACCACAGGCGTTCCGCCACGGCATACGCCCGCGGCCAGAGTTTGATATCAATCAGCGCAGAGGAGACGTTTTCCGCCCACAGCGCGACCTCGCCCCCCAGAATATTTTCCATCTGTTCTGGCGTTGGCACGACCGGCTGCGCGCCATCCGGCACATCATCCAGCTTTTGCCCCGTTGCCGGGTAACGCACATTTCCCACCAGGAAATAACCGCTCAGCTTATCACTTTCCACCGTGACCACCGGACGTGTCTCGCCCATCCAGGTATCCACCGTGAAAGTCACCTGATGGTCGTTCAGCCACTCAATATCACGTACCGCGCGACGGGATTTCCCTTTGAAATCGATAAATCCTCGCCAGCCGCTTTTGTTATTCACCAAAGTGAAGCTGCCTTCAACCGGGCTGCCTTTCAGGCGCGGCATAGTAAAGAACCAGCTTTGCGCGCTATCCGCAGGCGTGATTTGATCTATCCCGTTTAACCCCTGCGGCAGGATCTCATTGCGATAGTGATAAGCCGTAGACTGAGGTTGATCGAGATAAAAGCCCGTCGAGAGGATGCCTTTATAACCATTTGCGGCGACCGCACCCAAAGCGTCCTGCCCTTGCCAGGACTGGATCAGAATGCTTTTTGGCAGATCCGGATGGTAAATCTCATCCCAGCCCATCATCTGACGATGGTGTTTTTCGAGGATTTTCTCCAGCCGCTGATTAAAGTAAGTCTGCAACGCGTGGGTATCAGCAATATGGTGCTGCTTCATAAACGACTGAATCGAGGCGGATGCTTTCCAGTGGCTGTCGTCGACCTCATCGCCGCCGATATGCAAGTAGGCATCCGGGAAGATTGCCGTCAGTTCGCCGATCAGCGTATCGACAAATTTATAGGCAGCTTCGTTAGTCGGGTCCAGCAAGGGTTTCAACACGCCCCAGTGACGCTCCATCTGGTACGGCCCAGGCGCGCTCATCAGTTCAGGATAGGCCACCGCAATGGCCGAAGCGTGGCCCGGCAGATCCATTTCCGGCACCACGCGAATGCCGAGTTTTGTCGCATAACGCACTACTTCTTTCATCTGCGCCTGGGTGTAAAACTGCCCGTCGCTGGCAAGCTGCTGTAGCTTCGGGTATTTCGCTGAAGCAAAGCGCCAGCCCTGATCGTCGGTCAGGTGCCAGTGGAAGACGTTAAACTTGGCGCTCGACATACCGTCCAGCTGACGCAGGATATCCTCAACCGGCACAAAGTGACGGGCGGAATCCAGCAGCACGCCGCGCCACGGGAAGCGCGGCACATCTTTAATCGCCACGAAGGGAATTGAACTATTTTGTGGCCCGTTCTGGATAAGCTGCAGCAGCGTTTCCATGCCGCGCATCGCACCGAAACGCGTATTGGCGGTTAGCTTGACCCCATCGGCAGTCACGCTCAGCTCGTAGCTTTCATCGCTGCCAAGCCTGGGTAACGGGCTGACAGCTTTATTGATGTGTATATCAATGGTTGGGTTTGAAGGATTGGCCTGTGCCGGTTGAAGCAGCCAGCCTGTTTGCTGCGCAATACGCTCACGCCAGCGTGCTGCGGCGCCTTCAAGTTTGTCACCGCTGATTTTTATCGACACCGCGTTATCCAGCACCAGGCTGCCTTCCGCCGCCGGGCGGCTGACCTGCTGCGGCCAGGGCATCAACGGCAGATCTCCGGCCGGAGCCGCCGTTGCCTGACAGGCCACGGCGATGCAGCCTGCTAATAAGCCAAAACGTATTGATTTAAACATGAATATTCCTTTCACATGACGGGCCAGAAAAAGCAAAAACACTCTGGTAACACGTGGAGAAATATTCATCAAGATCGTGGCGCGATGCAGATCACATCCCGCTTGATTTCAGATTACTGCCAGCCGTAACGTCGGGCGTAGAAGCCTTTGACGCACTGGGTTAACGTCATATACCCGCCAAGAATCAGCACCAGCCACGGGAAGTAGCTAAGCGGCAGCGCCTGAAGATGCAGATAGCCTGCCAGCGGCGAGAACGGCAGCGCGATACCCACCGCCATCACTACCAGCGTCATCACCATCAGCGGCCACGCGGCACGGCTCTGGATAAACGGTATGCGGCGGGTGCGGATCATATGCACAATCAACGTCTGCGACAGCAGGCCCACCACGAACCAGCCGGACTGGAACAGGGTTTGCGCTTCCGGCACGTTAGCCTGGAATACCCACCACATAACGCAGAACGTCATGATGTCGAAGATGGAGCTGACTGGCCCGAAGAACACCATAAAACGTCCCAGGTCCGCCGGATCCCAGCGCTGCGGTTTAGCAATTTGCTCGTCGTCCACGTTATCGAACGGGATCGCCACCTGCGACACATCGTAGAGCAGATTTTGAATCAGTAAGTGAATCGGCAGCATCGGCAGGAACGGCAGGAAAGCGCTCGCCACCAGCACGCTGAACACGTTACCGAAGTTAGAGCTGGCGGTCATTTTGATGTATTTCAGCATGTTGGCAAAGGTACGACGCCCTTCAATGACGCCTTCCTTCAGTACCATCAGGCTCTTTTCGAGCAGGATGATATCCGCCGCTTCGCGAGCGATGTCCACGGCACCGTCAACGGAAATACCAATGTCCGCCGCCCGTAACGCGGGCGCATCGTTAATGCCATCGCCCATAAAGCCGACAACATGCCCTTCGCCGCGCAGCAAACGAACAATGCGTTCTTTGTGCATCGGCGTCAGGCGAGCAAACAGCGTGGTACGCAGCGCAAGAGCCGCCAGATCTTCATCACCGAGATTTTCGATTTCGCTGCCGGTGACCAGTTCACCCACCTCCAGCCCAACTTCGCGACATACTTTCGCCGCGACCAGCTCGCTGTCGCCGGTGAGGATTTTTACGGTAATGCCGCTTTCCTTCAGCGCTTTTAATGCAGGTGCGGTAGTTTCCTTCGGTGGATCGAGGAAGGCGATATACCCTTCGAGGATCAGATCGGATTCATCAACGCGGCCATAATCCTCCTGGCGCGCAGGGAGAAACTTGCTCGCCACAGCTACCACGCGTAATCCCTGCCGATTCAGATCGTCAGTCACTGCACGAATACTTTTCAGCATCGCATCGTTTAGCGGCACGCTCTCATCGCCATGACGAACCTGCGTGCAGACGCTAAGGATTTCCTGCAGCGCGCCTTTGCAAATAAGCTGATGAACCTGCGGCTCTTCGCAAACCACCACCGACATACGGCGACGCTCAAAGTCGAACGGTATTTCATCCACTTTCTGCCAGCGGGCCACGGCCATACGGGCACTTTCCTCATCCACGCCTTCAAGCACAGCGACATCCAACAGGTTTTTCAGGCCGGTCTGATAATGGCTGTTTAGCCAGGCTTTTTGCAGCACGCGGTCGCTCACGTGGCCCAGAATATCGGTGTGCGTTTCCAGGATAATGCGATCCTGAGTCAGCGTGCCGGTTTTATCGGTGCACAGAATATCCATGGCGCCGAAATTCTGGATGGCGTCCAGATGCTTGACGATAGCTTTTTGCTTCGAGAGTTTTACCGCGCCGCGAGCAAGCGTTGAGGTGACGATCATCGGCAGCATTTCAGGCGTCAGCCCAACCGCAACGGAGAGCGAAAACAGCGCCGCTTCCCACCAGTCGCCTTTAGTGAACCCGTTAATCAGCAAGACGACCGGCACCATCACCAACATAAAACGGATCAGCAGCCAGCTCACGCGGCTGATGCCTTTCTGGAACGCGTTCGGCTCGTTTTCCTGCCCGGTTACTCGCCCGGCCAGTTGTCCAAACCAGGTGTTGCCGCCGGTTGCGATTACCATCGCAAGCGCCGTGCCGCTCACCACGTTGGTGCCCATAAAGCATAACGTGTCGCACTCAAGCGGGTTGCTATGCTGCGCCTCACGACTGAAAGCCGCTTTCTCTACCGGCAGCGATTCACCAGTTAACGAAGCCTGGGCAACAAACAGATCGCGAGCCTGCAGCACGCGTAAATCCGCCGGGATCATGTCGCCTGCGGAAAGTTTTACGATGTCGCCTGGCACCAATTGGTCGAGAGGAATATCGACATAACGACTTTCGCCTTTTTCATTAGTCACGCGCATCGCCGTGGCCTTGTTGCTGACCATCGCTTTAAGCGCATCCGCCGCTTTGGTCGAGCGGGCTTCCTGAATAAAGTTGAGCAGCGTCGAGATGATGACCATCAGCGCGATAACGCCTGCGCCAAACAGATCGTCTTCTGTGGCGTAAGAAAAAATGCCAAGCAGCGTCAGCAGCAGATTGAACGGGTTACGATAGCAGCTCCAGAGATGTTTCCACCACGGCGTCGGCGTCTGGGCAGGAATTTGGTTCCGGCCATGCGCTTCCAGCGCATCTTCCACTTCCCGCATGTTCAGCCCCTCGGGGTGGCTGGCAAACTCGCGATAGAGCTGCTCTTCGCTCGCATAAGCATATTTCAAGCACGCTTCGGTTAGCGTGGTGGGAATCTCCGTCGCCTGAGAATGGGTTTTACCGTCCGGCATTGGGTCGCGCTGGATCAGGCGGCGTGGCAGATGACGGCTAAGTTGTGAAAACAACTGCCGGGTCAGGTTTTTAAACAGCATAATAGTCCCTTAGCGCCGCATGATACGGCAACTGGCTGTCCTGCGGGCGCGGCTTAGCCCACCTTGCAGGTCATATTTTTATTCAGCAGGGAGACAAATAGTGAATCACTGCCTTACAGATTCCGGTAAGGCAGTCGCTTCTTTGAAGGGCGCTTACCGGATAGGTCCTGTCATTACAGGGTCTGGACTGGGATCGGGTTCCATGTCGCCTCCGGTTAAAAAGATGGGGTTGCTTCGTTACGGCCAGGCCACAACAAAAGTGCGAACATAATACACCTGCGAAACTAAACCCTTTGTAAACCAGATTTTGCCCATTGCCGTTTGTTGGGCGGCACCTCTTTAATGTATAAAACCCACGCAACTCATTTCAGGGAATAACAAAAACAATGCAAAACCGCCTCACCATCAAAGATATCGCGCGACTTAGCGGCGTGGGCAAGTCCACCGTCTCTCGTGTTCTGAACAATGAAAGCGGTGTCAGCGCACGCACGCGTGAACGGGTGGAAGCGGTAATGCAGCAGGAAGATTTTTCCCCTTCCCGCTCGGCACGCGCAATGCGTGGGCAAAGCGATAAAGTAGTGGCGATTATCGTCACGCGTCTGGATTCGCTCTCCGAAAATCTGGCGGTGCAAACTATGCTGCCGGGCCTCTACGAGCAGGGCTACGATCCGATAATGCTGGAAAGCCAGTTCGATCCGAAGCTGGTGGAAGAGCATCTGGGTATGCTTAAGCGGCGTAACATTGATGGCGTGATCCTGTTTGGCTTTACCGGCATTACCGAAAAAATGCTGCATCCCTGGCAGTCCACAATGGTGCTGATTGCCCGCGAAGCCAAAGGATTCGCCTCCGTGTGTTATGACGACGAAGGGGCAATCGCTATTCTGATGTCTGCCCTTTATGAACAAGGGCATCGCCATATCAGTTTCCTGGGCGTTCCCCACAGCGATGTAACCACCGGTTTGCGCCGCCACGAGGCCTATCTCGCTTTCTGTAAAAAGCACAAGCTAACCCCAAACGTGGCGTTGCCGGGCCTTGCGATGAAACAGGGCTACGAACATGTCGCTGAAGTGCTGCTGCCTGAAACCACCGCCCTGCTGTGCGCGACCGATACGCTCGCGCTGGGCGCCAGTAAATATCTTCAGGAGCATCAGCGCACCACGCTGCAACTTGCAAGCGTCGGCAACACGCCGCTGATGAAATTCCTTCATCCGGAGATTATCACCTTCGATCCCGGTTATGCGCAAGCCGGTCGACAGGCGGCTTTACAGCTTATAGGCCAGATAACTCAGACCCTCAATATTCGCCAGCTCGTGATTCCAGGCGCCCTTCTGTAACCTCCCGATCGGCGGTTTATTGTGATCGCCGCCCGATAACGGGAACGTTCCCATTTTCGTCGGGAAGATTAATCGATACCCTTGCAGGCAGGTCATCACTCCTTATTCGGGACTATAAAATGAGCAAAGTGAAACAGCAGGATATCGACAGGCTGATAGAGCTGGTCGGCGGACGCGAAAACATCGCCACCGTCAGCCACTGCATTACCCGCCTGCGTTTTGTACTGAACAAGCCGACGATTGCCAATCCAAAAGAGATCGAAAATCTGCCGATGGTAAAGGGCTGCTTTACCAACGCCGGTCAGTTCCAGGTGGTTATCGGCACCAACGTTGGCGATTACTATCAGGCGCTGATTTCTACCAGCGGCCACAATAGCGCGAATAAAGAGCAAGCAAAGCTTGCCGCGCGCCAGAACATGAAATGGCACGAGCGATTAATCTCGCATTTCGCGGAGATCTTCTTCCCGCTGTTACCCGCGCTGATTAGCGGTGGTCTGATCCTTGGCTTCCGCAACGTCATTGGCGATCTGCCGATGAGCAACGGACAGACGCTGGCGCAGATGTACCCGACGCTACAAAGCATTTACGACTTCCTGTGGCTACCTGGTGAAGCGATCTTCTTCTATCTGCCGGTAGGGATTTGCTGGTCCGCCGTGCGCAAAATGGGCGGAACGCCTATCCTTGGTATCGTGCTAGGCGTAACGCTTGTCTCGCCACAGCTGATGAACGCCTATGATTTAGGGACTAAAATTCCGGACGTGTGGAACTTTGGCCTGTTTACCATCGCGAAGGTGGGCTACCAGGCGCAGGTCATTCCGGCATTGCTGGCGGGCCTCGCTCTTGGCTTTATTGAGACGCGTCTGAAACGCATAGTGCCAGATTACCTCTATCTTGTAATAGTGCCTGTGTGTTCGCTGATTCTGGCGGTGTTTCTCGCCCACGCCTTTATCGGACCGTTCGGACGCTGGATTGGCGACGGCGTAGCCTTCGCGGTTCGCCACCTGATGACCGGCAGTTTTGCGCCGGTTGGCGCGGCGCTCTTTGGCTTCTTGTATGCGCCGCTGGTGATAACCGGCGTTCATCAGACCACGCTCGCCATTGATATGCAGATGATTCAGAGCATGGGCGGCACGCCGGTCTGGCCGCTGATTGCGCTGTCTAACATCGCTCAGGCTTCGGCGGTGGTAGGCGTTATTATTTGCAGCCGTAAAAACAATGAGCGTGAAATTTCAGTCCCGGCGGCGATCTCGGCTTATCTGGGCGTTACCGAACCGGCGATGTACGGGATTAACCTGAAATATCGCTTCCCGATGCTGTGCGCCATGATCGGCTCTGGTATCGCAGGCCTGCTGTGCGGCCTGAGCGGAGTGATGGCGAACGGTATCGGCGTAGGGGGCCTGCCAGGCATCCTGTCGATTCAGCCCCGTTACTGGGAGGTTTACTCTATTGCCATGCTGATTGCAGTGGTCTTACCGATTGTACTGACCACCGCGGTATATAAACGCAAATTCGCTCAGGGCACCTTGTTAACGGTATAGGGCGCAGTCCCGGATAGTTTTTAGTTTGATTTTACCGGGGCCCGCAATGGCCCCTTAGCTTCAGGAAAGCGCTATGAATACAACTCCTCCATGGTGGCAGCATGGTGTCATCTACCAGATCTACCCGAAGAGTTTCCAGGATACGACCGGCAACGGAACCGGCGATTTAATCGGCGTCATCAAACGCCTCGACTACCTTAAATTGCTGGGCGTGGATGCTATCTGGCTGACACCGTTTTATGTCTCCCCGCAGGTGGATAATGGCTATGACGTGGCCAACTACTGCGCCATTGACCATAACTACGGCACGCTGGATGATTTTGATCTGCTGGTCGCCGAAGCGCACGAGCGTGGGATCCGCATCATCCTCGATATGGTGTTTAACCATACCTCCACGCAGCATGCCTGGTTTCATGAGTCGTTAAACAAGGAAAGTTCATACCGTGAGTTTTACATCTGGCGTGACGGTACGCCGGACCTGTTGCCAAACAACTGGCGTTCCAAATTTGGCGGCCACGCCTGGCGCTGGCATGCAGAAAGCGGCCAGTATTATCTGCACCTGTTTGCCCCTGAGCAGGCGGATCTCAACTGGGAGAATCCGCAGGTGCGAGCCGAACTGAAAAAAGTTTGCGAATTCTGGGCCGATCGCGGCGTGGACGGTTTGCGTCTGGATGTGATCAACCTGATTTCTAAAGATCAGGACTTCCCGAACGATATTGAAGGAGGCGATGGTCGTCGTTTTTACACTGACGGGCCGCGCATTCATGAGTATTTGCAGGAGCTCAGCCGCGATGTGTTCATCCCGCGCGGCCTGATGACTGTGGGGGAAATGTCCTCCACTACCCTCGACAACTGCCAGCAATACGCCGCGCTGGACAGCAACGAGCTGTCAATGACCTTTAACTTCCACCACCTCAAAGTGGATTATCCCGGCGGGCAGAAATGGACGCTGGCGGAGCCGGACTTTGTGGCGCTGAAAGCCATTTTCAGCCACTGGCAGCAAGGTATGCACAACGTGGCCTGGAATGCGCTGTTCTGGTGTAATCACGATCAGCCGCGCATCGTTTCACGTTTCGGCGACGAAGGCGAACTGCGGGTACCGGCGGCGAAAATGCTGGCGATGGTGCTTCACGGTATGCAGGGCACGCCGTATATCTACCAGGGCGAAGAGCTGGGAATGACTAACCCCCACTTCACCCGCATCATTGATTACCGGGATGTGGAAAGCCACAACATGTATGCCGAACTGCGTGCTCAGGGCCGCGACAGCAATAACCTGCTGGCGATCCTCGCGAGCAAATCCCGCGATAACAGCCGCACACCGATGCAGTGGGATAACGGTGAAAACGCAGGCTTTACCAAAGGTACGCCGTGGATAGGCCTGTGCGATAACTATCAAACCATTAACGCCAGGGCAGCGGTGGACGATCCCGATTCCGTGTTTTACGCCTATCAGCAGCTGATTAAGCTGCGCAAAGCACAGCCGGTCTTTACCTGGGGCAACTATCAGGATCTGCTGCCGGAGCACCCTTATCTGTGGTGTTACCGTCGCGAATGGCAGGGCCAGACGCTGATAGTTGCAGCAAACCTCAGCCGCAATAACCAGTGGTGGATGCCGGACGCTTTCGAAGGCGACTGGCAAGTACTGATGAGCAACTACGACGGGGCGGCAGGCAGACCCGGTCAAATCAGCCTGCGGCCTTATGAAGCCGTTTACTGGTTGCAGAATTAAGCCGCTCTCGCCCTCGCCTGTTTGATTATCTCCTTCGCATGAGGGAGATAATTCACTCCACTAACTCCCTGTCCTTCCTGCACCGCCCGATTTACTTTGTCCTGCATCAATAAAAACGCAAACATCTTTGGTGCAAGCACTATATATAGACCTTAAAATGCGTCCCGCCCCTATATATTGTATTTATCAACTATCATAGCAACGAGAACCTCAGCATAAATCTGGGGATTATCTGTGGATAAAGTGGGCCTGAATCCGGGCGCTTCTGGCGCAGCCTGCCTGAATACGCCTCCGGAATCCGCCATCCCTTTGTGGATAACCTTATTTAAATGGAGAGATCATGACACCGCATGTGATGAAAAGAGACGGGTGCAAAGTGCCTTTCACTTCAGAGCGCATTAAAGAAGCTATTCTTCGTGCAGCTAAAGCAGCGGGAGTCGATGACGCAGATTACTGCGCCACCGTCGCAGACATTGTACGAGCTCAGATGGAAGGCCGCAGCCAGGTTGATATCGGCGAGATCCAGACGGCGGTTGAAAATCAGTTGATGGCCGGAAACTACAAGCAGCTGGCACGCGCCTATATTGAATATCGCCATGACCGTGATATTGCACGTGAAAAGCGTGGCCGTCTGAACCAGGACATCCGTGGCCTGGTTGAACAAACTAACTCTGCGCTGCTGAACGAAAACGCGAACAAAGACAGTAAAGTGATCCCGACCCAGCGTGACCTGCTGGCGGGCATCGTCGCCAAACACTACGCCAAACAGCATCTGCTGCCTCGCGATGTGGTGCAGGCGCACGAACGTGGCGATATCCACTATCACGATCTCGATTATTCTCCGTTCTTCCCCATGTTTAACTGTATGCTTATCGATTTGAAAGGCATGTTAACCCACGGTTTTAAGATGGGTAACGCAGAGATTGAGCCGCCAAAGTCTATCTCTACCGCGACGGCCGTTACCGCACAGATCATTGCTCAGGTCGCCAGCCATATTTACGGCGGTACTACCATCAATCGTATCGATGAAGTGCTGGCTCCGTTTGTGACGGCAAGCTTCGAGAAACACCGTAACACCGCAACCGAGTGGCAGATCCCCGACGCGGAAGGTTACGCTCGCTCGCGCACCGAGAAAGAGTGCTACGACGCCTTCCAGTCGCTGGAATATGAAGTGAACACCCTGCATACCGCCAACGGCCAGACGCCCTTTGTCACCTTTGGTTTCGGGCTGGGCACCAGTTGGGCGTCACGCCTGATTCAGACTTCTATTCTGCGCAACCGCATCGCAGGCCTGGGCAAAAATCGCAAAACCGCCGTCTTCCCGAAACTGGTATTCGCCATCAAAGATGGCCTCAATCATAAGTTCGGCGACGCGAACTATGACATCAAACAGCTCGCCCTTGAATGCGCCAGCAAGCGTATGTATCCCGATATTCTGAACTATGACCAGGTGGTTAAGGTCACCGGCTCATTCAAAACGCCGATGGGCTGCCGCAGTTTTCTCGGCGTCTGGGAGAACGAGAACGGCGAACAAGTCCACGATGGCCGTAACAACCTCGGTGTAATTAGCCTGAACCTGCCACGCATCGCGCTGGAAGCAAAAGGTGATGAAGCGCGTTTCTGGGAATTGTTAGACAGCCGCCTGACGCTGGCGCGCAAAGCGCTGATGACGCGTATCGCCCGTCTGGAAGGTGTAAAAGCGCGCGTAGCGCCCATCCTCTATATGGAAGGGGCATGCGGCGTGCGCCTGAAAGCAGACGATGATGTCGCTGAAATCTTCAAAAATGGTCGCGCTTCTATTTCGCTTGGCTATATCGGCATCCATGAAACGGTGAACGCGCTTTCCGGCAATCAGCACGTCTACGATAACGAGGCGCTGCGCGAAAAAGCTGTGGCGATTGTTACACGCCTGCGTGAAGCCACCGAAACCTGGAAAAATGAGACGGGTTACGGCTTCAGCCTGTACAGCACGCCAAGTGAAAACCTGTGCGACCGCTTCTGCCGCCTCGATACCGCTGAGTTTGGCGTGGTGCCCGGCGTGACCGATAAAGGCTACTACACCAACAGCTTCCACCTGGACGTAGAGAAAAAGGTCAATCCGTACGACAAAATAGATTTCGAAGCGCCTTATCCCCCTCTGGCGAACGGCGGTTTCATCTGTTACGGCGAGTATCCAAACATTCAGCACAACCTGCGCGCGCTGGAAGATGTCTGGGATTACAGCTATCAGCACGTTCCGTATTACGGCACCAACACGCCAATCGATGAATGTTACGAATGCGGTTTTACCGGCGAGTTTGAGTGCACCAGCAAAGGCTTTACCTGTCCGAAATGCGGTAACCACGATGCAGCGCGCGTGTCCGTTACCCGCCGTGTTTGTGGATATCTGGGCAGCCCGGATGCGCGTCCGTTTAATGCGGGTAAGCAAGAGGAAGTGAAGCGCCGCGTGAAGCACCTTGGCAACGGGCAGATTGGCTAAATGAACATGCATCAGTACTATCCGGTCGATATCGTTAACGGGCCGGGTACCCGCTGCACGCTGTTTGTTTCCGGCTGCGTGCACGAATGCCCGGGCTGCTATAACAAAAGCACCTGGCGGCTGAACTCAGGCGTGGCATTCACGCCTGAAATGGAAGAGCGGATAATTAACGATCTGAACGATACGCGGATACGTCGCCAGGGCCTGTCGCTCTCGGGGGGCGATCCTCTTCATCCGCAAAACGTGGCGGATATCCTGAAGCTGGTTCAGCGCGTGCGGGCAGAGTGCCCCGGGAAGGACATCTGGGTATGGACAGGCTATAGGCTTGATGAGCTGAACGCAGCCCAGCGAGAAGTGGTTGAATTAATTAATGTACTGGTCGACGGCAAGTTTGTTCAGGCTTTAAAAGACCCGGCGCTTATCTGGCGCGGCAGCAGCAATCAGGTCGTTCATCATTTGCGATAAAGCCCCTTACGGGGCTTTTTTATAGCAGCGCTAAAGTCCCGACAATAATCCCACTTAGTGCCACCAGCCAGCCGGTAAGCCAGAGCGCTTTCGCCGGGAAGGCCTTATGCAGCATGATTAACGACGGAAGGCTGACGGCAGGGAGCGTGATTAACAGCGCCAGAGCCGGGGCGGTTCCCATGCCCGCCAGCATCATCGTTTGGATAACCGGAATTTCGGCAGCCGTTGGGATCACAAAAAGGCAGCCTGCAATCGCCATCGCAATGACCCAGAACAGCGTGTTATCCACTGCGCCATCGGCATGCGGAAACAGCCATACGCGCGCGGCGCCAAGCACCAGAACTGCGGCGATATACACCGGAATGGTGCTCCAGAACAGCTGCCACAGCGCCTTCATCCAACGCTGCAGGAAATTATCTGTCGGCTGTATCGCCTGAACCACTCCGGGAATATCTATCTCCTGCGGCTGGTCTTTCACCCAAAGCTGCACAAGCGTTGCCACGCCCAGCACCGTCATCATACCAACGACCAGGCGAATCAGGGCAAAATGCCAGCCCAGAACGAAGCCCATAAAAATAAGCGTGGCCGGATTAAGTAACGGGTTGCCTAACCAGAATGCCAGCGCTCCGCCCATTGAAACTGACTGGCGGCGCATACCGGCGGCAACGGGGGCTGCGCAGCAGGTGCACATCATGCCCGGCAGAGAAAAAAGCGTACCGAACAGCGTGCCGCTAAAACGCGGCTGACCGAGGGTGCGCATCAGCCAGTCTCGTGGGATCAGCACCTGAACCAGCGAGCCTAAAATCACGCCCAGCACCGCTGCTTTCCAGACCGCCATGAAATAGATCATCGCGTAATCCCAGGCGGCTTTGAGCGGATTCACCTCCTGCTGCGCAATAATTGATTTTCCGATGCTGTGCGTTTCCGCTGCGGTGAATGCCTTACCGTAATACGGCTGCCATTTCACGATCCACAATCCAACAATAACAACGGCGAAAAACAGCATCGGTTTCCACCAGGCGAACGGGGATTTACCCGCCAGGTGAGGAGGTTGAGTTAGCATGAAGAGGTACCCTGCAAATCGTAAGCGTGGTTATATTTATTGGCGCTAATACTACGCTTCTTGTAAGGGTATTGGAAAGCTGTGGTTAATAAATCGCCGTATGCGCCGCAATCTCCCGCAACTGCCGGGAGTCCAGTATCGCCACGTTATCATGGGAAGGTGAAAGCGCCTCATGCAGCATCGCCCGGGCGACATCTCTTGCTTCAATGGACTTCCATTTTCCCGGCATGATTTTAAACAGCGGCGCAAAAAAAGATTCGTTAAAGCGTTGCGATTCTCGATGACCCAGTAACATAGACGGCCGGGCAATAGTTAACCGCGGCCATTTCTGGGCTATCAGCGCCTCTTCCATTTTTCCTTTTACGCGGTTATAGAAGAACGGCGATTTGCTGTTTGCGCCAATTGCGCTGACCACCAGCATGTGTCTGGCACCCAGCCGCTGACCCGTCAGCGCGGTATCCACCACCAGCGTATAATCCGCCAGCACGAAAGCCTCTTTGCTGCCCGCCTCTCGCATCGTCGTACCAAGACAGCAGAAAACAATATCCACCGGCTCGGTGATCTGGGCCAACGCATCGCTAAGCTGCGGATCGTGAGGGTTGAACATTTTCCGCATCGGAGGCAGCGGACGACGCGTAGCGGCCATAACGTTGGTGACCCTCGGTTCGTCGTTAAGCAGGCGTAATAAATGCCCGCCGACCAGACCTGTCGCCCCTGTAATCAATACCCGGCTCATAGATGCTCCTTTATCAGATGAATCTAAGTCTAGTCCGTTCGCTTGCAAAGTCAGCCCTGTGGTCCAGGCTTAAGCACTGGAAACATAAAAACGGAGGAGCTATGAGCAAGAAGATTGCAGTCTTGATCACCGACGAATTCGAGGATTCAGAATTTACTTCGCCAGCAGAGGAGTACCGCAAAGCGGGACACGAAGTCATCACCATCGAGAAGCAGGCCGGTAAAACCGTTACCGGTAAAAAAGGCGAGGCTAAGGTGACCATCGATAAAGCCATTGATGATGTGCGCCCGGCCGATTTCGATGCGCTACTGCTACCCGGAGGCCATTCCCCGGATAGCCTGCGTGGCGATGAACGCTTCGTTACTTTTACACGCGATTTTATCAACAGCGGCAAGCCCGTTTTTGCTATCTGTCACGGTCCACAGCTTTTAATCAGCGCCGATGTCGTTCGCGGACGTAAGCTAACCGCAGTGAAGCCTATCGTGGTTGACGTGAAAAATGCCGGAGGCGACTTCTATGACAGAGAGGTCGTCGTCGATAATAACCAACTGGTTACCAGCCGTACTCCGGAAGACCTGCCGGCCTTTAACCGCGAGTCGCTGCGTCTGTTAGGGCCTTAGTTTTCCCGCAGCCAGTGTAGTTTTTTACCAAAGCCAAGAGTGTTGTCCGTCATTTTCAGCTCGTCGAGCTTAATTTCCCAGACGGGTGCGGTCATCACTCTCGCCACCGGGAAACGTTTGCAGTAAAGATGGCGAACGTTTCCCGCCTCGCTTTCTTCCAGTAGATGAATCTTCCCGCGAAACTGAACGCCGCGGATCAGCGCGACGGTTTTGGGCTGCCCGTTTATCGTACCGGCTACGGATGAGCCTTTGCCAATGAGTTGGCCGTGTCGGGTGGTAGTCTCGGTCAGCAAATAAAATGCCACCCGCGCGCGATCGTAATAGTAGAAGGCGTTGGCGCACCATAAGTCTTCATTACCACCAACGCAGTAGGTAAGAACGTGCTGTTTGTTCAGCCAGCGGCTGATGGCATCAAGTGTTTCCATGGACGTCCTGAACGGTGTTACTCTGCAAATAATTTCAACTATGCGCTTGCCCTATGTCACCCTGGTATCTCTATTTAGTCCGCACCCTCGATAACCGCTTATATACCGGCATCACGACGGATGTGGAACGCCGCTTCGGGCAACACCAGGCCGGAAAAGGGGCGAAAGCTCTACGGGGAAAAGGTGAGCTGAAGCTGGCGTTTAGCCATCTGGTGGGCTCGCATTCGTGCGCGCTGCGTCTGGAATACCGCATTAAACAGCTGACCAAAATACAAAAAGAACGCCTGGTGAACGGCAGCCTGCCCTTTGAAGACCTGCTGGCAGATCTTCAAAATCAAACCACTCCCCAATAGATTTCGCGTTGCAGGTAGGCGGCAAGGGAGCTCATCCCCAGGAGCTTACTAAAGTAAGTGACTGGGGTGAGTGAGTGCAGCCAACACCCCTGCGGCGCGAAAGATGATGGGGATTAAAACTCGCGGTTAAAATGCTCGTGATACTCCACCAGCCCGCTGACGCCGTTTAGCGCATCGTCTGCCAAAGGATGGATCTGGAAGCTGGCTTCAGTATCAGGCCAGGTACTGCGCAAACCAAACCGGGCGGCAGGCACAAAGCCAAAGCGGCTGTACATTTCAGGCAGGCCCAGCGCCACAACCGCGGCATAGCCAAATTCATTCAGGGAATCCAGCCCTTCATAAACCAGCTTTTTCGCCAGTCCCTGGCCGCGCCAGGCTTCTTCTATTGCTAAAGGCGCAAGCCCCACCCACTGCAACTCTTCACCTTCTACGGCAACCGGGCTGAACGCGACATAGCCCACCACCTGACCTTCGTCATCCGTCGCCACCAGACCAAGCGTTAACAGGCCATCCTCTCGTAAATCTTTTACCAGATCCGCTTCACCGTTACCGTTAAAGGCGCGGCGCAATAAGGCGTCGATGCCGGGGGCATCGATGGGTATTTCTACACGAATTAACATGGCTCACCTACCGGGTTACTTTCTGGGACAGGCTTATATTGCATACCCGCTTCAACAAAATCAGCCAGTTGTAGCAGTGCAATGCGTAAAGGCGCGGGCATTGCATCCAGCTCAATAGCATCCATCAGATTTTTGACGTACAGACCAAGTTCGGTATCGCCCTCAATCACCAGGCGACGCTGAAAGAATAACGTGTCCGGGTCCTGTTTGCGCGCGGCAATCATCAGCAAATCGTTAGCGCTGGCGCTGAAGCTGACATCAGCAGGCGCCTCTTTACAAACAACCAGCTTATTACCCTGTACCGAGGTAAACCACTTCAGAGCAAGATCGCGAAACTCAATGCTCAGCCAGCGGCCCTGTAAAAACTCAAGTTCACCCTCCTCAAGCGCCTGACGAAACTGCCAGCCCAGCAGCTGCTCGAGGAGCTGACGCTTCAGAGCAAAGGGCGTCAGTTTGACTGGGGTCCGCAATAAAGATGGGCCAACCTGTACCAGGCGAGAACGCAGTTTATCCAGCACGAGCTTTACTCCTTGAGAAAAATTTTTACTATTTTGCCATACCCACCGGACACCATAGCGGTGCAAATCAACAATTGCGTGGGTTTTAACTACCCCCAATGGATGCCATCAATACGCCATTAGCTGCCTTAAATCAAAATTTGTCGCGGACAGGTTAACTAAAATCCCAGTTCGTTAACAATTTTGCAGCCCACGCCTGGCTGCGCGGGTCACCTTTAAAGTACCCGATGATGCAGGATAAATTATGGAGTTGCTTTGCCCTGCCGGAAATTTACCGGCGTTAAAAGCGGCCATCGATAATGGTGCCGACGCGGTTTATATCGGTCTGAAAGATGACACTAACGCCCGCCATTTTGCTGGACTGAATTTTACGGAAAAGAAACTACAGGAAGCGGTCAGCTATGTGCATCAGCGTGGCCGTAAGCTACACATCGCCATCAATACCTTCGCTCATCCGGACGGTTACATGCGCTGGCAGCGAGCGGTAGATATGGCCGCACAACTGGGCGCCGATGCTCTGATTCTGGCGGACCTGGCGATGCTGGAGTATGCAGCGCAACGTTATCCGCATATTGAGCGCCACGTCTCAGTGCAGGCCTCCGCCACGAATGAAGAGGCGGTTCGCTTCTATCATCGCAACTTTGACGTCGCCCGCGTCGTGTTGCCGCGCGTGTTGTCGATTCATCAGGTGAAACAATTGGCGCGCGTCACTCCTGTGCCGCTGGAAGTCTTTGCATTCGGCAGCCTGTGCATCATGGCCGAAGGTCGCTGCTATCTGTCATCCTATCTGACCGGCGAGTCTCCGAATACCGTGGGCGCCTGCTCACCTGCCCGCTTTGTTCGCTGGCAACAAACGCCGCAGGGGCTGGAATCCCGCCTTAACGACGTGCTGATCGACAGGTATCAGGATGGTGAAAACGCCGGCTATCCGACATTGTGTAAAGGCCGCTACCTGGTAGATGGTCAGAAATATCACGCGCTTGAAGAACCGACTAGCCTGAATACCCTCGAACTGCTGCCCGAACTCTATGCTGCCAATATTGCCTCAGTAAAAATTGAAGGCCGCCAGCGTAGCCCGGCGTATGTCAGCCAGGTCGCCAAAGTCTGGCGTCAGGCCATCGACCGCTGCATGGCCGACCCGGAAAACTACCGCGCGCAGCCCGCCTGGATGGAGGCACTCGGCGCGATGGCCGAAGGCACGCAAACCACCCTCGGCGCCTATCACCGCAAATGGCAGTAGGAAATCAGATGAAATATTCATTAGGACCGGTGCTCTATTACTGGTCAAAAGAGACGCTGGAAAGCTTTTACCAGACAGCGGCAAAAAGCAGCGCCGATGTGATTTATCTCGGTGAAACCGTGTGCAGCAAACGCCGCGCAACAAAAATGGGCGACTGGCTGGATATGGCAAAAATGCTGGCCGCTGAGGGAAAACAAGTCGTGCTCTCAACGCTTGCGCTGGTGCAGGCGCCTTCCGAGCTAAACGAGTTGAAGCGCTATGTCGATAACGGCGACTTTTTGATTGAAGCCAGCGACATTGGCGCCGTGAACGTTGCTGCCGAGCGGAAACTGCCGTTTGTCGCAGGCCATGCGCTTAACTGCTACAACGCGGTGACGCTGCGCCTGCTTCTTAAGCAGGGGATGACGCGCTGGTGTATGCCGGTAGAGCTTTCACGGGACTGGCTGGAAAATTTGCTCAACCAGTGCGATGAGCTGGGTATCCGTAACCAGTTCGAAGTTGAAGTTCTGAGCTACGGGCATTTGCCGCTCGCTTACTCTGCCCGCTGCTTTACCGCCCGCTCTGAGGACCGGCCAAAAGACGAATGTGAAACCTGCTGCAGCAAATACCCAACCGGACGCAATATGCTGTCGCAGGAAAATCAGCAGGTTTTCGTGCTTAACGGCATTCAGACGATGAGCGGCTACGTCTATAACCTTGGTAACGAACTGGCTTCGATGAAAGGCCTGGTGGATGTGGTTCGCCTGTCGCCTGTGGGCATGGACACCCTGCAGGTGCTGGAACACTTCCGGGCCAATGAAAATGGTTCAGCCCCGCTGACGCTTGCTTCGCAAAGCGATTGCAACGGCTACTGGCGACGTGTCGCCGGGCTGGAGCTGATTGACCACGCCTGAGAAAAGGCTCACTTTGTTACTTAACTGCTGAAGATTTTGCGCAATACTGAGGTTA
Organism: Buttiauxella sp.; assembly: GCA_032051265.1. Classification (GTDB taxonomy): domain Bacteria; phylum Pseudomonadota; class Gammaproteobacteria; order Enterobacterales; family Enterobacteriaceae; genus Dryocola. The sequence continues at coordinate 121,161 of DAMBYU010000003.1, read as the reverse complement.
ACTATCAGCAAACGAAGTTACCCACTTCGTCTAACAAAGTGAGCCGTTATGTCTGACATTACCCAAGCCCCTTTTTCACTGCTGGACCTGTCGCCGGTCCCACAAGGATCGCAGGTCGCAGATGCGTTCCATCGTTCTCTCGACCTTGCGCGCCTGGCTGAAAAACGCGGCTATCACCGCTACTGGCTGGCGGAGCACCATAATATGACCGGTATTGCCAGCGCGGCAACGTCCGTACTGATTGGCTATCTTGCCGCCAATACCCAAACGCTGCGTCTGGGCTCCGGCGGCGTGATGCTGCCCAACCATTCGCCGTTAGTGATTGCCGAACAGTTTGGTACGCTTGAGACACTCTATCCGGGGCGTATCGATCTTGGGCTGGGCCGCGCGCCGGGGAGCGATCAACGCACGATGATGGCACTGCGCCGCCATATGAGCGGCGACATCGACAATTTTCCGCGTGATGTGAACGAACTGGTGTCATGGTTTGATGCAACCGATCCAAACCCGGCCGTGCGACCGGTCCCCGGTTACAACAGCAAAATTCCGGTCTGGCTGCTGGGCTCCAGTCTTTACAGCGCACAGCTTGCAGCGCAGCTTGGTCTGCCGTTTGCCTTCGCCTCGCACTTCGCGCCGGATATGCTTTTCCAGGCCTTGCAGCTTTATCGCGCCCAGTTCAAACCTTCTGAACGGCTGGAAAAACCGTACGCCATGGTCTGCATTAACATTATCGCCGCAGACAGCAATCGCGATGCGGAATTCCTGTTTACCTCAATGCAGCAGGCTTTCGTCAAACTGCGTCGCGGCGAAACCGGGCTGCTTCCGGCGCCGATTGAGAACATGGACAGCTTCTGGAGCGCGGGCGAGCAGTACGGCGTGCAGCAGGCGCTGAGTATGTCGCTGGTTGGCGATAAGGCAAAAGTGCGCCATGGCTTAATTTCGCTGCTGCGCGAGACGCAGGCGGATGAAATCATGGTCAACGGGCAGATTTTTGACAGCCAGGCACGACTGCATTCGTTCGACCTGGCGATGGATGTGCACGAGAGCTTATAAGCATTTCGCCCCTCGATTGAGGGGCGAAATTTTAGTGATAGACCGGCAACAGGCTGAAGCTCGACAGAATATGAATCGCCGCGTTACCCACCCCGAAGAAGATAATCAGCGCGATCATTTTATTCCCGCCCCATACCCGATAAATCGGGCTGCCAAACTTACGGCGTGACGCTTTCGCCAATAGCGCAGGCACGATTGCAGCCCAGATCGTTGCGGCGAGCCCGGCAAAACCAATCGCGTAAATAAAGCCGTCCGGCCAGATTGCGCCGCCAACAATCGGTGGAATAAAGGTAACCAGCGCGGTTTTCAGACGCCCGGACGGGCTGTCGTCAAATTTAAACAGATCGGCCAGATAGTCGAACAGGCCGAGCGTTACCCCCAGAAACGAGCTGGCAACGGCAAAGTTAGAAAAGACGATCAGCAGTAAATCCAGCGCGCGACTATTCAGAACGCCGCTCAACGCCTGCACCAGCACGTCGATATTCCCGCCTTTATCAGCAATGGCAATAAAGTCACCGCGTGGAATATTGCCCATGCTGCCAACCAGCCAGATGATATACAGCGCCAGAGCCATTACCGTGCCCCAAAGCAGACAGCGCTTAATGGTTTGCGGATTTTTGCCGTAGTATTTCATCAGGCTTGGCACGTTGCCATGGTAGCCAAAAGAGGCAAGACAGAATGGCAGCGTCATAAAAAGATAGGGAAAATAGCTGGGATTAATCGCCTGCGTGTCGAGCAAGTTTTTCGGTTCGACATGCCATATCAACCCGCCGAAGGTCATAAAGAAGGTCAGGATTTTAGCCCCGAGGACAATCGTCGTCATGCGGCTTACGGCTCGCGTGCTCAGCCAGACAATGAACGCCACCACAAGGGCGAAAATCAGCCCGGCAAACCTTGCAGGAAAGTCGACAGACATCTCGCTTAACGTGTGATGGATAACCGAACCGCTTGCCGAAATATAGGCGTACGTAAGGATATACAGCACGAAAGCGATGGAAAGTCCGTTAATCAGATTCCAGCCCTTGCCCAACAGATCTTTGGTGACCGTATCAAAACTGGCGCCAACGCGGTAGTTGAGGTTGGCTTCCAGGATCATCAGCCCGGAATGCAGCATGCAAAACCAGGTGAACACGAGTGCGGCGAGCGACCAGAAAAACCAGCTTCCCGCCATCACTACCGGCAGTGAAAACATCCCCGCACCAATAATTGTGCCACCAATTATCATCACGCCGCCGAGAATAGAGGGCGAGGCTTTGGTGGTCGATAAGATTGACATACAAATTCCTGAAGACGATGAGCGGCTGTCGATGTGACAGGTTTGACTTTGGATTATTGTACCAGTACATGAGTACATTTTGGATAAAAAAAATCCCGGTTTTATCAACCAGGACTTTTATGACTGCCTGCGATGGAATCGCAGGCATAAACTTCGGCTAATTAAGCTTCGGTTGAACGACGACGAGCAGGCGCTGCGCCATCATCACGACGTGGGCCACGGCCGCCTTCACGACGTTCGCCGCTAAAGCTACGACCTGCACCAGCGCCTGCCGGGCCATCGCGACGTGGACCGCGACCGCCTTCACGACGCTCGCCGCTACCAAAACCGCGACCGGCACCGCCGGTACGGCGTTCGCCACCGCGATCGGTACGTGGCTGCGCATCACCCATCAGCTGCATATTCATCGGCTTATTCAGAATACGAGTACGGGTAAAGTGCTGCAGAACTTCACCAGGCATGCCTTTTGGCAGTTCGATGGTGGAGTGAGTACCAAACAGCTTGATGTTACCAATGTAACGGCTGCTGATGTCGCCTTCGTTAGCGATCGCGCCAACGATATGACGAACTTCAACACCATCATCACGGCCAACTTCAATACGGTACAGTTCCATATCGCCAACGTCACGACGTTCGCGACGAGCTGGTGCTTCGCCATCACGCTGTGGACGGTCGCCACGTGGAGCGCGATCGCCGCGTGGAGCACGATCGCCGCGCTCGAAACGCTCGTCACGCTCTTTGAACTCACGACGTGGACGCATCGGCGCATCTGGCGGCAGGATCAGAGGACGTTCGCCCTGAGCCATTTTCAGCAGTGCCGCTGCCAGCGTTTCGATATCCAGTTCTTCTTCAGCAGAAGGCTGGATTTTTGCCAGCAGGCCACGGTACAGATCCAGATCGCTGCTTTCCAGCTGCTGCTGAACTTTAGCGGCAAACTTAGCCAGACGACGCTCGCTCAGCAGTTCGCGGTTAGGCAGCTCTACTTCTGGAATGGTCAGCTTCATGGTGCGTTCAATGTTGCGCAGCAGACGACGCTCGCGGTTCTCAACGAACAGCAGCGCACGGCCAGCACGACCCGCACGACCGGTACGGCCGATACGGTGAACGTAAGATTCTGAGTCCATCGGGATGTCATAGTTAACAACCAGGCTGATACGCTCAACGTCCAGGCCACGGGCCGCAACGTCGGTGGCGATCAGGATGTCCAGACGACCATCTTTCAGACGCTCCAGAGTCTGCTCACGCAGGGCCTGGTTCATGTCACCGTTCAGAGCGGCGCTGTTATAACCGCTGCGCTCCAGCGCTTCAGCCACTTCCAGGGTCGCGTTTTTGGTACGTACGAAGATAATCGCCGCATCAAAATCTTCTGCTTCCAGGAAACGCACCAGCGCTTCGTTTTTACGCATACCGTGCACGGTCCAGTAGCTCTGGCTGATGTCCGGGCGGGTGGTTACGCTTGACTGAATACGTACTTCCTGCGGCTCTTTCATGAAGCGACGGGTAATACGACGAATTGCTTCCGGCATGGTGGCAGAGAACAGCGCGGTCTGATGACCTTCCGGGATCTGCGCCATGATGGTTTCAACGTCTTCGATGAAGCCCATACGCAGCATTTCATCCGCTTCGTCCAGTACCAGACCTTTCAGGTTGGACAGGTTCAGCGTGCCACGTTTTAAGTGATCGAGCAGGCGGCCTGGGGTACCAACAACAATTTGTGGTCCCTGACGCAGGGCGCGCAGCTGCACGTCATAACGCTGGCCGCCGTAAAGGGCCACAACGTTTACGCCGTGCATATGTTTAGAGAAATCCGTCATGGCTTCTGCAACCTGAACCGCCAGTTCGCGGGTCGGCGCCAGCACCAGGATTTGCGGTGCTTTAAGCTCAGGATCGAGGTTGTGCAGCAGCGGTAAAGAGAACGCTGCGGTTTTGCCGCTGCCTGTCTGGGCCATACCCAGAACATCGCGGCCACCCAGCAGATGTGGAATACACTCTGCCTGGATTGGAGATGGCTTTTCGTAACCCAGATCGCTCAGGGCTTTAAGGATGGAGGCGTTCAGCCCCAGATCAGAAAAAGTGGTTTCGATGATATCAGTCATGTAGTACATGTGCCTCGTTGATGGCGGCCAGTCTACGTAACTCATCGTGAAATTGATCTGCAATTTTCATTGAAAAGTGTGAACCGGCTCAAATTTGGTTGATTAACGAACAAAAACGCCCTCACCCGTTAAGGCGATGACTTTAATGAATAAAGTTTATGGGCTGATCGTTGTTCGTCAGCTATTGCTGGTCCGATTCTGCCAGGTCGTCTTGCTCCTGGCCCAAGAGCGCTAATTCCAACAATGCATAACGATGCTCAACGTAGTTGTGTACGTTGTTAGCGACCGCTAACTTGAACAGTGCCGTGGCGCTGTCCTTTTCCCCCAGACTTAGGTAGTACTTACCTAAATAGAAGTTGGTTTCACTGAGATGCTCAGCGAGCGAGGTGTTATCCGTTGCGTCCGCCTTGAGGCGTTCCATTAGCGTTTTTTCGCTAATGCTCCCCAGGTAGAACTCGACAATGTTCCATCCCCATTGCTCTTTATCCGATTTATCGAGGCGCTGTTGTAACGCCACTTTGGCCTGTTTAGCGTCCAGATTGCTTTCGGCAATATAGAGCCACAGACTGCGGAACGGATCATTGGGATCGTCTTGATAAAACGCTAGCAGATCATCTTGCGCTAAACGATAACGACCACCGTAACAGAGGGCGATACCGCGATTTAAATGCGCGTAGTTGTAAGTTGGATCAAGCTCAAGTACAGAATCAAACGCTTCATAGGCAGCATCAAAATTGCCTGCCTGCGTTAAATATATGCCTAAGTAATTGAATACTTCAGGCATATCGGGGCGGATTGCCAACGCTTGTGAAAAATCATTTCGCGCCAGAGCCCGCAAGCCGAGGCTATCATACAACACTCCGCGCTCATATAAAAGCTGTGCGCGTTCATCATCGGTTAAAGCCCGACTGGCAAGTATCTGTTCCATGCGTGCCAGGATGACTTCTTGCTGCAAAGTCGGTTGCAATGGCACCGCCAGGACTTCGCTTTTACGCCAGGCAGAGTTGCTGCATCCTGCCAGCGTGAGAGCTGTCGCAACGAAACACCAGCGCAAAAAAGGCTTCATTTCCCACTCCCGAAGACAACAATTGAATGAACATCCTGTCCGCCGGCTGCTAAAACGGAGCATCCTGCTCCGTAATAAACAGCTCTCCATGTCACCATGGAGAGCTCAATCGGAAAAGCTTACTCTGCTGCTTCTGGGGCGGAGGGTGCTGCACCTTCAGCCGGGGATTGCTCGGTTGCTTCTTTAATGCTTAAACGGACGCGGCCCTGACGGTCAACTTCCAGTACCTTAACCGGCACTTCCTGACCCATCTGCAGGTAATCGGTCACTTTCTCTACGCGCTTGTCAGCGATTTGAGAGATGTGCACCAGACCTTCTTTGCCGCCGCCGATAGCAACGAATGCGCCGAAATCAACGATACGGGTAACTTTACCCTGGTAGATACGGCCGACTTCGATTTCAGCGGTGATTTCTTCGATACGACGAATAGCGTGTTTCGCTTTGTCGCCATCGGTCGCTGCAATTTTCACGGTACCGTCATCTTCGATTTCGATGGTGGTGCCGGTTTCTTCAGTCAGCGCACGAATCACAGAGCCGCCCTTACCGATCACATCTTTGATCTTGTCCGGGTTGATCTTGATGGTGTGAATGCGTGGAGCAAATTCAGAGATATCGCCGCGTGGCGCGTTGATAGCCTGTTCCATCACGCCAAGGATATGCAGACGCGCACCTTTAGCCTGGTTCAGAGCCACCTGCATGATTTCGCGGGTGATGCCTTCGATTTTGATATCCATCTGCAGGGCAGAGATACCTTCACGGCTACCGGCAACTTTAAAGTCCATGTCGCCCAGGTGGTCTTCATCACCCAGAATGTCAGACAGAACAACAAAGTTGTCGCCTTCTTTCACAAGGCCCATCGCGATGCCCGCTACAGCGGCTTTGATCGGCACGCCTGCGTCCATCAGAGCCAGAGAAGCGCCGCAAACGGAAGCCATGGAAGAGGAACCGTTAGATTCGGTGATTTCAGATACTACACGCACGGTGTACGGGAAGCGATCGGCTTCTGGCATAACAGCCAGTACGCCACGCTTAGCCAGACGACCATGACCAATCTCACGACGCTTAGGAGAACCGACCATGCCGGTTTCGCCTACGGAGTACGGAGGGAAGTTGTAGTGGAACAGGAAGTTGTCGGTACGTTCGCCCATCAACTCATCCAGGTTCTGTGCGTCACGCGCGGTGCCCAGAGTCGCGGTTACCAGCGCCTGAGTTTCACCACGGGTGAACAGCGCGGAACCGTGAGTACGCGGCAGAACGCCAGTACGCACGTCCAGACCACGGATCATATCTTTTTCGCGACCGTCGATACGCAGCTCGCCGGCCAGAATACGGCTACGAACAACGTTTTTCTCGATAGCGTGCAGGATGTCGCTCAGTTCGCCAGCATCAAGGGACTCGTCTTCTGCTGACAGAGCAGCGATAACTTCAGACTTGATGATATCAACTTGTGCGTAGCGTTCTTGCTTGTCGGTAATACGGTAAGCATCGCTCAGGCGAGCTTCAGCAAGCGCTGCCACGCGCGCGTTCAGCGCTTCGTTAACGGCTTCTGGCTGCCAGTCCCAACGTGGTTTACCGGCTTCGGCAACCAGGGAGTTGATGTTCTGGATAACAACCTGCTGTTGTTCGTGGCCGAATACGACCGCGCCCAGCATCTGGTCTTCGCTCAGCAGCTCTGCTTCGGACTCAACCATCAGCACAGCACCTTCGGTACCGGCAACCACCAGATCCAGTTTGCTCTCTTTCAGCTCATCTGCGGTTGGGTTCAGAACGTACTGGTCGTTGATGTAGCCCACGCGAGCGGAACCAATTGGACCATTGAATGGAATTCCAGACAGGCTCAGCGCGGCAGAAGCGCCGATCATGGCAACGATGTCAGGATGAACCTGTGGGTTTACGGAAACCACGGTCGCAATAACCTGTACTTCGTTAACGAAACCTTCCGGGAACAGCGGGCGCACCGGGCGGTCAATCAGACGCGCAATCAGGGTTTCGCCTTCGCTTGGACGGCCTTCACGACGGAAGAAGCTGCCCGGGATACGACCAGCAGCGTAGGTACGCTCCTGATAGTTAACGGTCAGTGGGAAGAAGTCCTGACCTGCTTTAGCTTTTTTCTGTCCTACTACGGTTACGAATACCGCAGTATCGTCCATGCTTACCATTACTGCTGCGGTAGCCTGGCGCGCCATCATACCGGTCTCTAATGTGACCGTATGCTGACCGTACTGAAATTTACGAACGATCGGATTTAGCAAGATAATATCCTTTAGATTTTTAGGCTTCCGGTGACTTCACGCGGTGCCGTTATGACCCGATCTCTATAGCATCCTCGCGACTAATGACAACCCTGACCCGCCCCTGCGGATAAAGCCTCTCATTAGCCGCGCGAACCTCTGCAATAAAGATCACACACAGCAACAATACATTAGTTTCCATAGAATTGCTGCCGTCAGGTTGAAAAAAGGGGCCTTAACAGGCCCCCTTTTCTGAAACTCGCAAGACTTAGCGACGCAGACCCAGACGCTCGATCAGGCTGGTGTAACGTGCTACATCTTTACGCTTCAGGTAGTCGAGCAGTTTACGACGCTGAGAAACCATACGCAGCAGACCACGACGGCTGTGGTGATCTTTTTTGTGCTCTGCAAAGTGACCCTGCAGGTGGTTAATCTGTGCAGTCAGCAGTGCAACCTGAACTTCGGTAGAACCGCTGTCGTTATTGTCACGACCAAACTCAGAAACGATTTTAGCTTTAGCTTCAACGCTTAGAGACATTTTCAACTCCAAAATTATAGATAAAAAAGACAGGGTGCCGATCTCTAATTCAGCTACCCCAGTGCGCACCCGAACCCTTGTCAGACAATGCCCGAATGCTAAGCCGCCTATTTTACCTGTAGCAACCTGTTATCGCAAGGTAACTACAGAAGGTCAGACAGGATACTCCACTACCAGACGACGAGGGGCTACACGCCCATCATCATCAATCTCGCCCATGCCGATGAACTTTGCTTCATCGCCTTCGGTGACACGGACCAGCCCTTCGGCAGGCACGCCCGCAACCTGCACCGGCTGCCCATTCCTGAAATAACCGGCCACGGCAGGTAATAAGTTCACGACCGGAAAATCTGAAGCCGGGCTATCCATCGGCATCAGCAACGGATCTAACAGCGCTGCGGGATCAGTTTCCTGCTGCTGTGCCTGTTCAAGAAACGCATTCAGGTGTTCAAGTGTCACCATACGTTCAACGGGATATTTGCTCACGGCCAAGCGACGCAGGAAGGTTACATGCGCGCCGCAGCCCAGCTTTTCACCCAGATCGTCAGTGATGGTCCGGATGTAAGTGCCCTTTGAGCAGTGAATCTCAAGCTCCAGCTCGTTGCCTTCATGGCGAATAAAGAGCAGCTCGTAAACGGTAATGGGACGTGCTTCACGCTCAACTTCAATGCCCTGACGGGCATATTCGTATAGCGGCTTGCCCTGATGTTTAAGCGCCGAATACATCGACGGCACCTGCATAGTCTCGCCACGGAAGCTTTCCAGCGCAGCCATAAGCGCCTGCTCGCTAAAGGTAACCGGACGTTCCTGAACAACCGTGCCGTCGGCATCAGATGTATCAGTACGCTGCCCAAGGCGGGCGATTACACGGTAACGCTTATCTGAATCCAGCAAATAACGCGAAAACTTGGTTGCTTCGCCCAGGCAAATCGGCAGCATGCCGGTAGCCAGCGGATCCAGCGCTCCGGTGTGACCGGCGCGGTTGGCGTTATAGATACGCTTTACTTTCTGAAGCGCGTCGTTGGAAGACAAGCCCTGCGGCTTGTCCAACAGCAGCACGCCATGGATATCACGACCACGACGACGAGGACGACTCATCAATCCTCCTTGCTGTCATCCGAATCGTTTACGCGACGCTCATCATCATTACGAATGACATTGGAGACCAGATTGGACATGCGCATCCCTTCAACCAGCGAGTTATCGTAGAAGAAGGTCAGTTCAGGGACGATACGCAGACGCATCGCTTTACCAATCAGGGTACGAATGTAGCCTGACGCATCCTGCAAGACTTTGATGCCTTCTTTGATGGCATCTTCATCTTTGTCATTCAGGAAGGTAACAAATACTTTGGCATAGGCCAGATCGCGTGACACTTCCACACCGGAAACGGTGGTCATCATGCCCAGACGCGGATCTTTGATTTCACGCTGCAGGATGATTGCGATCTCTTTCTGCAATTCCTGAGATACGCGCTGCGGGCGACCGAATTCTTTCGCCATAATAAATTCTCCATACAAATCGGGGGGCACTCGGCCCCCCTTAAGATATTACCGGTTCCCCGGGATTATCAGGCGATCGTACGCTGGATTTCGATGATTTCGAAGACTTCGATAACATCGCCAACACGTACGTCGTTGTAGTTCTTCACGCCAATACCACACTCCATGCCGTTACGCACTTCGTTGGCATCATCTTTGAAGCGGCGCAGGGATTCCAGCTCGCCTTCATAGATAACCACGTTGTCGCGCAGTACACGGATTGGGTTGTGACGTTTGACCACGCCCTCGGTAACCATACAACCTGCGATGGCACCAAACTTCGGTGATTTGAACACATCGCGCACTTCGGCCAGGCCGAGGATCTGTTGTTTGAGCTCCGGAGAGAGCATGCCGCTCATCGCCGCTTTTACTTCGTCGATCAGATGGTAGATGACGGAGTAGTAACGCAGATCCAGGCTTTCCGCTTCGATAACGCGACGAGCAGAAGCATCGGCACGCACGTTGAAGCCAACCAGAATAGCGTTAGAAGCCGCAGCAAGCGTTGCGTCGGTTTCAGTGATACCGCCCACGCCGGAACCGATGATTTTAACTTTCACTTCATCGGTAGAGAGCTTCAGCAGGGAATCGCTGATCGCTTCCACAGAACCCTGAACGTCTGCTTTCAGCACGATGTTCACTTCGGACACTTCGCCTTCGGTCATGTTGGCGAACATGTTTTCCAGTTTGGATTTCTGCTGGCGAGCCAGTTTCACTTCGCGGAATTTACCCTGACGATACAGAGCCACTTCGCGAGCTTTTTTCTCGTCACGAACAACGGTAACTTCGTCACCCGCCGCTGGAACACCGGAAAGGCCCAGGATTTCAACAGGGATAGATGGACCCGCTTCAGAAACTTCGCGACCCATTTCGTCACGCATTGCACGAACGCGGCCATATTCGAAGCCACACAGCACGATATCGCCTTTGTTCAGAGAACCTTCGCGAACCAGCACGGTTGCTACCGGACCACGACCTTTATCAAGGAAGGATTCGATAACCACACCGCTTGCCATGCCTGTACGCATCGCTTTCAGTTCCAGAACTTCGGCCTGCAGCAGAATGGCGTCCAGCAGTTCGTCGATACCGGTACCGGCTTTCGCTGATACGTGGATGAACTGGCTTTCACCGCCCCACTCTTCCGGCATGATGCCGTACTGGGAGAGTTCCTGCTTAACGCGATCTGGATCGGCTTCTGGCTTATCGATTTTGTTCACTGCAACCACTACCGGCACCTGCGCCGCTTTCGCGTGCTGGATTGCTTCGATAGTTTGTGGCATTACGCCATCGTCCGCTGCAACAACCAGAACCACGATATCCGTTGCCTGAGCGCCACGAGCACGCATAGAGGTAAAGGCTGCGTGACCCGGGGTATCCAGGAAGGTGATCATGCCGTTGTCAGTTTCTACGTGGTATGCGCCGATGTGCTGGGTAATACCACCCGCTTCGCCGGACGCCACTTTAGTAGAACGAATGTAGTCAAGCAGAGAGGTTTTACCGTGGTCAACGTGACCCATGATAGTCACAACCGGCGCGCGCGATTCAGCTGCTGCATCGGTGTCACGGTCGCTCATCAGCGCCTCTTCCAGCTCGTTTTCACGACGCAGGATGACTTTATGGCCCATCTCTTCGGCAACCAGCTGTGCGGTTTCCTGGTCGATGACCTGGTTGATGGTCGCCATAGCACCCAGTTTCATCATCGCTTTGATGACCTGAGAACCTTTAACGGCCATTTTGTTAGCCAGTTCTGCAACGGTAACGGTTTCGCCGATGACAACGTCACGGTTAACCGCCTGAGCAGGCTTGTTGAAGCCCTGTTGCAGGCTGCTAGGTTTACGCTTGCCTTTGCCACCGCGAACTGCTGCACGCGCTTCTTCGCGGTCAGCTTTAGATTCGCCGTGCTTGCCGCCTTTTTTCTGGCGAGGCGCTTTAGTAGCAGTAGTACGAGCACGGGTACGGCCGGCTTCAACCTGACGGTCGTTTTCGTCTTCTGCCTGGCGAGCGTGTTCAGAAGTGGTTACGTGGTAATCAGTTTTGTCGTCTTCCACTTTTTCTTCTTCCGTCCAGACGCCTGCGTTAGCTTCAGCCATTTTACGGGCTTCTTCCGCCACACGACGGGCATCTTCTTCTAGTTTGCGACGGGCTTCTTCTTCCGCTTTGCGCTTAAGCTCAGCAGCTTCTGCTTCGCGGCGGGCTTTATCGGCCTGGGCGGTTTTCGTCATATCGTCAGATTGTTGATTGCTCACTTTGTCTTTTTCCGCAGCTTCACGTTTCGCTTTATCAGCGGCTTCACGCTTAGCTTTTTCTTCAGCTTCACGCTTAGCTTTTTCTTGCGCCTGACGATTGGCAGCTTCCTGCGCCTCACGTTGGGCTTGCTCTTCCGCTTCACGCTGCGCCTGTTCTTCCGCGGCGAGACGTTCAGCCTCTTGCGGATCACGTTTCACAAAGGTGCGCTTCTTGCGGACTTCGATTTGTACCGATTTACTTTTCCCACCGGTACCTGGAATGTTTAAAGTACTGCGCGTTTTGCGCTGTAATGTCAACTTATCTGGTGCTGAACCGTGCTCACGGTTCAGGTGCGCCAGCAGGGTTTGCTTCTCTTGCGCGGAAACAGAATCATCAGCAGACTTCGGGATCCCTGCATCAGCAAATTGCTGTACCAGGCGGTCCACGGAGGTCTGAATCTCTGCGGCCAGCGCTTTTACGGTTACATCTGTCATGCTGTTCCTTCCTGCTACAGTTTATTACGCTTCGCCGCCAAACCAACAAATATTGCGAGCTGCCATGATTAATTCACCGGCTTTCTCGTTGGTTAAACCTTCAATATCTGACAGGTCATCGACACCTTGCTCAGCCAACTCTTCCAGCGAGCTCACTCCACGCGAGGCCAGCTTAAAGGCCAGCGTGCGGTCCATACCTTCAAGGTTCAACAGATCCTCTTGAGGTTTGTTGTCGCCAAGGCTCTCTTCCTGAGCAAGCGCCAGAGTGGTGAGGGCGTTTTTAGCGCGATCGCGTAATGCTTCCACTGTGTCTTCATCAAGGCCGTCGACTTCTAACAGCTCTTTCATTGGCACGTAAGCCAGTTCTTCAAGCGTTGAGAAACCTTCTTCAACCAACACGGTGGCGAAATCCTCGTCAATGTCGAGGTATTTGGTAAAGGTATCAATGGCCGCATGGGCTTCAGCCTGGTGCTTAGCCTGCAGGTCGTCAACGGTCATCACGTTGAGTTCCCAGCCGCTTAGCTGGGCTGCCAGACGCACGTTTTGACCGTTACGGCCAATCGCCTGCGCCAGATTGCCTGCCTCTACCGCGATATCCATCGTGTGTTTGTCTTCATCAACCACAATGGAAGCCACATCAGCAGGGGCCATCGCGTTGATAACAAACTGCGCCGGGTTGTCGTCCCACAGCACGATATCAATACGCTCGCCACCTAACTCAGTGGAAACTGCCTGTACGCGCGCGCCGCGCATACCGACACAAGCACCAACCGGATCGATACGTTTGTCATTGGTCTTCACGGCGATTTTCGCACGAGAACCCGGATCGCGGGCAGCGGCCTTAATTTCAATGACTTCTTCGCCGATTTCTGGCACTTCAATACGGAACAGTTCAATCAGCATTTCCGGTTTGGAACGGCTAACGAACAGCTGTGCGCCGCGAGCTTCAGGACGTACGGCATAAAGCACGCCGCGAATACGGTCGCCCGGACGGAAGTTTTCGCGTGGCAGCATATCTTCACGAATGATGACGGCTTCAGCGCTGGTGTTAGAACCATCAACAGGTCGAACTTCGAGCGAAATATTATCACGGTTAACTTTCTTCACGACACCGGTAATAATCTCGCCTTCCTGCTCACGGAACTGGTCCACAACCATCGCACGTTCAGCTTCACGAACCTTCTGCACGATAACTTGCTTAGCCGTTTGCGTCGTGATGCGATCGAAGGTTACAGATTCAATCTGGTCTTCAACATATTCGCCTACGTTCAGCTCAGGGTTTTCGAATTGAGCAGCATCAAGGGTGATTTCACGCGTCGGCTGCGTCACTTCTTCTACAATGACCCAGCGGCGGAAAGTATCAAAGTCACCACTTTTACGATCGATGCTCACACGGACATCGATCTCTTGCTCATATTTTTTCTTCGTTGCCGTTGCCAGCGCACTTTCCAGCGCTTCGAAAATCTTCTCGCGTGGGAGGGACTTTTCGTTGGAAACTGCTTCTACAACAGCCAAAATTTCTTTGTTCATCCTGGGTTTTCACCTCAATCCAAACTATTAAAAGTGGGGTACCAGGTTCGCTTTCTGGATGTTGCTCAGTGCGAACACTTCGTCTTTGCCTTCGACCGAGACCGTGATCATCTCACCCTCAACGGCTTTGATAATACCCTGCCATTTGCGACGGTTTTGCACGGCCATACGCAACACAATGCTCACTTCTTCGCCAGTATAGCGAACGTAATGTTCTGCAATAAACATTGGTCGATCGAGGCCAGGTGAGGAAACTTCAAGGTTATAGGCCACAGTGATAGGATCTTCGACGTCTAACACTGCACTGACCTGGTGACTGACATCAGCGCAATCATCAACATTGATGCCGTCTTCACTATCAATATAGATGCGCAGCGTAGATTGGCGACCGCGAATGAATTCGATACCCACCAGTTCGTAGCCCAGGGCTTCGACGGGTGCTGTAATCATCTCTGTTAATTTTTGCTCTAATGTGGACAAGCCCACCCCCAAGACATAAAAAAAGGGCATATAGCCCAGTTATTCTGAAGTCAGATAACAAAAAACCCCGATAAATCGGGGCTTTATATAACTGAACCCTGTATGCCGCAATTGCGGCCCGGACACCGTCCAGAGAATTTTTTTCTAAATTCTTCGCGAGGCACCGAATGGCTCACACTATTTGAAAAAGAACTCTCAGGGAAAGTGGTTGCGGGGGCCGGATTTGAACCGACGACCTTCGGGTTATGAGCCCGACGAGCTACCAGGCTGCTCCACCCCGCGTCCGAAAACGTGGCAAATACTACGCCAGAATTGCAATAAATGCAAGAATTGCTGGGATTTGGTACCGAGGACGGGACTTGAACCCGTAAGCCCAATCGGGCACTACCACCTCAAGGTAGCGTGTCTACCAATTCCACCACCTCGGCACTTTGCGTACGGCTATCAACTCTGCCGTACAGAAGCTTACTGCTTATTACTGCGGGATATCGCTAGTTGGCCTGGTAGGTGCCGCTGGCGTTGTCTGCTCAGATTTCGCTGGCTGACTCAAATTATCCCACTCACTTCCTTTACTGGTTTTGTTGCTGTTGATATTCCCCAGCACCAGACTGATGATGAAGAACAGCGTCGCCAACACCGCGGTCATGCGGGTCATGAAGTTACCTGAACCACTTGATCCAAATAACGTTCCGGAGGCGCCTGCACCGAAGGAGGCTCCCATATCAGCGCCTTTACCTTGCTGTAGCATGATAAGACCTACAAGTCCCAGAGCTACAATAAGGAAAACTACCAAAAGAGCTTCGTACATAATCAACCTGTTCCTTGCGGGATTACCGCACACCTTGAGCTTCAAACCAGTAAGCGGGCAAGTTTGTGTTTACCCACTGAAGCGGGTGAGAATACTAACCAAAGCAGCACTGGTGCGCAAGGGCAATTTTACTCTCACGATGCGTTTGCAGAAAAAACCATCAACCTTGTGACTTTCTGGACAATTTATCCCAGCACAGGCCGAGAATTTTACGGTTCTCTTCCCGTTGGCACCACACGACAATCGCCATTTCACGCTGTTTTGATTCACTATCTGGCCAAAGCTGAATCAGATCGCCATTTGCCAATTGTTCAGCCACCATCGACTCCGGTAGCCAGGCAAGCCCCATCCCACGCAAAACCATTTCACGGATGCTTTCACTCAGCCCGCTTTCGAAAACCTGCTTAAGACGATGTGCAACCTGCCGCTCTGCGGGCGCGATAATTTGCTGCACAAAAGTATAATCGCTGTAGCGTAGCCACGGAATTAGACCATTTTCATCGTCCACGAGGGGCAATAGCTCTGTGGCAATAACAGGAATAAAACGTTCGTAACGCCATACGGTTCGCTTCAGTTGTTCGGCCACGTCCAGGGAAGGCTGGGCCTGTAAAAGATCGTAGGTCACTAACATATCAATTTGGCGGTTCAACAACGCATTAAAATGGTTATCGATCCCCTGCATGCAGGCATTGACGATAAAGTTAATCTGCGGATAGCTGTGGCGCAGGTAATTAATCATGTCCGGCAAAATGTTAACCGAAAGTGTATGCAGACTCACCATCACAATGGTGTTATCGGTTTGTGGCAGCATACTTGCTAGCTCATAACGCGCTTCTCTTAGCGTAGAGAGCACCTGTCTTGCATGTGGTTCAAAGCGCTCACCATAACGCGTCAGAGTGACGGGCGTAGTCGTTCGATCGAACAGGGGCGTACCCAGCGCTTCCTCCAGAGCTTTAACTCGTCGACTAAACGCTGGTTGCGTCACGCAGCGCTCTCTTGCCGCGGATGAAAAATTTCCGTGTTGACTCAGGCTAAGAAAATCCTCAAGCCATTTACTGTCCATTATAGATTTCCCGTTATGTCATTTCGGCATCATTCGATACTAAATCTGCAATAGCCACATAAAGAGTAATTATTTACCTTTTTATTTCAGCGACATTCATCTCAAACGCTCATATTCACCAGCCGCTGCGTTTTTTTAATTCTTATTTTCATAAAAACGGGAAAATTATGTTCACCTTACTGACCAATGCCAGGGTTTTTGCGCCAGATGATTTGGGAACACAATCTATATTGCTGTACGCCGATCGGATTGTAAGTATCAGCAATACGCCACCAACGCTCCCTTTTCCAATACATACGATCAATTGTCGGGGTAAACTACTGATTCCAGGAGTTATTGATCAGCATGTCCATCTGACTGGCGGGGGTGGTGAAGCAGGATTTGCCAGCCGCACGCCAGCATGTAGCCTCACCAGCCTTATCTCGGCTGGTATCACCACCGTGGTAGGCGTATTAGGAACCGACGGTATATCCCGCTCGCCAAAAGATCTGTACGCCAAAATGCAGGCTCTTAATCTTGAAGGCATTCGCGCTTTTATGCACACCGGTTCATATGAACTTCCTACCCGGACAATCACCGGCAACGTGCGTGACGATATAGTATTCATTCCAGCAGTTCTGGGCGTCAAAATTGCTCTCGCCGATCACCGTGGCTCTTTCCCGACGGTTCAGGAATTATTGCGTCTGGTTAGCGATATCCGCGTTGCTGCCTTGCTGGCCGGGAAAAAAGGACTGCTACATATCCATCTTGGAGCATTACCTGATGGGTTTGATGCAATAAACGCATTATGCGATGCGGGATTACCGATTCACCATATATCTCCTACCCACGTCGCCCGTACGGCAGACTTATTTACACAGGCAATCGCCTTTGCCCGACGCGGCGGAATGATTGACGTGACATCCGGCGGCAGTCGATACGCACCGCAGGAAGAAGCTATCGTCCATGCGCTTGAGTCAGGCGTACCATCACAAAACATCACTATCAGTTCAGATGGAAACGGCAGCGTTCCCCGCTTTAACGCCGACGGTATGGTTGAAGGCCTTTCCGCAGCACCTGTTGACGGTAATTGTCGTCTGCTTCCACGTTTAATTAACGCAGGTGTTCCCATCAATCAGGCAATTGCCATGTTCACTTCAAACGTTGCAGATTCCCTTGGTATTTCAGGAGGACGTATTGCAATGGGTCAGCATGCCGACCTTTGCGTATTGAACGATGATTTCACGCTCCATCAGGCCTTTGCCGCCGGAAAACTAATGTTCAGCTCCGGCGAATGCCTGGTTCGCGGAAACTTTGAATAGGGGGATACGTAATGTCGCTATTCATTGCCTTGATCGCCATTATCTTCGCTGGTCGATTGATATTAAAAAAATACAATCCGCAGGCAGTGCTGCTGTTAACGGGTCTGGCGCTGCTGTTCATCGCACAAATTTTCGATATGGTGAATGTCACAACCCTGGTTAAAAAAACGACCGGAATCAGCCTGTTTGATGCCTTCGAGTTTATTCGCGATACCCTGAGTGTACGCCTTGGCGGCCTCGGCTTGCAGATTATGCTCATCGGGGGATTTGCGGTTTATATGTCGGCCATCGGGGCAAGCCAGGTGTTGGTTCGTCTTTCTTCACGTCCGCTGCAAAGGCTTAACTCACCTTATCTTCTGCTAGGCATGGCGCTGATTTTAGGGCAATTTCTGTCATTGTTTATCAGTAGCGCCACCGGGCTGGGTCTACTATTGATGGCAACCCTTTATCCTCTGCTCACGCGTCTTGGCTGTAGCCGTGCAGCGGTAGCAGCGGTAGTTGCCAGCACCTGCGCCGTAGAGTTTGGTCCAGGCTCAGGTAACTCCGTGCTGGCTGCAAAAACAGCGGGCGTTGAGGTAGTGGAATACTTTGTGCACGACCAACTCCCGGTCGCTATCCCCGTAGTGCTGTTTATCGCAGCTCTTCATATCACCGTACAGCGCTTCTTTGACGGGCGTCAGATGAACGAAGCGAAGAGTCCCGATGCCATTGCATCCCTTCAGGAAGAGGCGAACCATCCCGCACCGCTATACTACCTCTTTCTGCCAATGCTGCCGCTGGTATTGATGCTGCTGTGCAGCAGGCTCGCGTTTAGCTCACTACGCATTACGCTTGATACAGCTGTACTGATAAGTATCTTTATTAGCCTGGTTTGCGAATATTTACGCCATCGTAAAGCCCGGGAAGTGATGTCTGGATTGCAAAGGGTGTTCGACAGTATGGGTAGGGTCTTTGCCAGCGTCGTCACGTTAATTATTGCTGGTGAAGTTTTCTCTGCCGGACTCAAAGCAACCGGGGCTATTGATGCGCTACTGAATCTTTCAGGTGAATTTGGACTTAGCGCGGCATCGATCATTCTGCTGATGACGCTGATTACTTTTTTAATTTCAGCACTGATGGGCTCGGGCAATGCCGCCTTTTTCTCTTTTGCACCGATGGTGCCGGAAATCAGCAAACATATCGGAAGCGATGTAGCGGTGATGATGCTACCAATACAGCTTTCCGCCGGGATTGGACGAACGCTCTCCCCTATCGCCGGAGTTATTATTGCTATTGCTGGTATCGCCGGTATCTCACCAGTAGAGATCGTAAAACGAACCGCAATACCAATGCTGGGCGGCTGGTTGCTAATGCTGGTACTGACGTTTATGCGCGCGGGTCATTTATTGAACGTTCTTCCCTGGCTGGCTGGAATGGTTGCGATGATGATCATTGGCGGAGTGGTGCTGTTCAAGCGTAAAGCGCGTATTGAAATGGCGTAAAAAAAGCCGGAATCTTCCGGCTTTTCAGTTCAGTTAAACCGACTTGACCGCATCTGCGATGCGATTAGCGTATTCCGTCACCAGCGCATTATCTTCGCCTTCCACCATCACACGAATTAATGGCTCAGTACCGGATTTACGTAGCAAAACGCGCCCACGATTACCCAGCGCCTCTTCCACTTCAGCGGTCACTTTTTTCACGCTGTCATGTTCCAGCGGATCGCCGCTGCCTGCTTTAAACCGCACGTTCACCAGAATCTGCGGGAACAATTTCATTCCGCTGCAAAGATCGTGCAGACTCATGTGATTGCGAACCATAGCTGTAAGCACTTGCAAACCTGCAACGATACCGTCACCGGTAGTGGTCTTATCAAGCAGAATGATATGGCCGGAGTTTTCCGCGCCAATTCTCCAGCCCTTTTCCTGCAATTTTTCCAGCACGTAACGGTCGCCGACTTTGGCACGGGCAAACGGGATACCAAGCTGTTTAAGCGCCAGTTCAAGACCCATATTACTCATCAGCGTGCCAACCGCACCACCGCGC
The DNA here is from genome assembly GCA_032051265.1 of Buttiauxella sp. Lineage (GTDB taxonomy): Bacteria > Pseudomonadota > Gammaproteobacteria > Enterobacterales > Enterobacteriaceae > Dryocola. The sequence continues at coordinate 101,436 of DAMBYU010000003.1, read as the reverse complement.
AACTGTCCCTGGCGCAGCCCTTCGCGAGCGATGATATAAAGGATTTGATCGCCGTCTACTTTAAGGCCCTGGTTATCAACCATGATGACGCGATCGCCATCGCCGTCAAATGCGATACCGAGATCGGCCTTTTCCGCCAGCACTCTCTCCTGCAACATACGAACGTCTGTTGCGCCGCATTTTTCGTTGATATTGACGCCGTCAGGCTCACAGCCCACGGTAATAACGTTTGCGCCCAGCTCACGTAATACGTTTGGCGCGATGTGGTAGGTTGCTCCGTTGGCGCAGTCCACAACGATTTTTAGCCCGTTCAGGCTCAGCTCGTTCGGGAAAGTTCCTTTGCAGAACTCAATATAGCGCCCTGCGGCATCAACGATACGGCTGGCTTTACCCAGTTCGGCGGAGTCAACACAGGTGATCTCTTTTTCCATTTCGGCTTCAATAGCTTCTTCCACTTCGTCAGGCAGTTTGGTGCCGTCGATGGAAAAGAATTTAATCCCGTTATCGTAAAAAGGATTGTGGGAAGCAGAGATAACGATGCCAGCTTCAGCGCGGAATGCTCGCGTCAGATACGCTACAGCAGGCGTTGGCATCGGGCCGGTAAAAGATGCAGACAGCCCGGCGGCGGCCAGCCCGGCTTCAAGGGCAGATTCAAGCATATAGCCGGAAATGCGCGTGTCTTTCCCGATGATGATTTTACGCGATCCGTGACGGGCCAGAACTTTACCTGCCGCCCAGCCCAGCTTCAGAACAAAATCAGGGGTGATTGGACTGTCGCCAACGCGTCCACGAATTCCATCGGTGCCAAAATATTTACGGTTACTCATAGCGTTTTTTTTCCTTCGCTGAAAGTGTGGCTTCAACCACGCGCATAGCTTCTACGGTTTCTTTCACGTCGTGAACTCGGATGATATGCGCCCCCTGCATTGCCGCAACGACAGCGCAAGCGAGACTGCCACTCAGGCGCTGATCCGGCCCGACGTTAAGCAGCTGGCCAACCATCGATTTACGCGACATTCCAACCAACAGCGGCAAGCCAAAGTGATGGAATTCTGAAAGTCGGGCAAGAAGTTGGTAATTATGGCTAAGATTTTTACCGAAACCGAAGCCCGGGTCGAGCAACAATTTTTCTTTTGCGATGCCTGCCGCCTCGCAGCGGGCGATATGCTCAACAAAGAAGCGATTAACCTCTGCGAAAACATCAACATAATGCGGAGCCTGCTGCATATTTTTAGGGTTTCCCTGCATATGCATCAGACAAACCGGCAATCCTGTTTCGGCGGCGGCTTCCAGCGCGCCCGGTTCAGTCAGTGAACGAATATCATTGATGATATGTGCTCCGACGCGTGCCGACTCGCGAATCACTTCAGGCTTGGACGTATCAATAGAGATCCATACTTCGAACCGCTGCGCAATCGCCTCAACGACTGGGATCACTCGCGCCAGCTCATCCTCTACGCTCACCTCGGCCGCTCCCGGACGCGTGGACTCCCCCCCAATATCAATAATTGTCGCCCCAGCGTTAATCATCGCATTGGCGTGTTTTACCGCCTCAATCAGCGAGTTGTGTTTTCCCCCATCGGAAAACGAATCCGGCGTAACGTTTAAAATCCCCATAACGTGAGGATGGGAGAGATCGAGCGCGGTGCCCTGGGCGGTGAGTTTCATCAAAGTTCCTCTGAACAGGCTTTGGTTAAGACAAAAACAAAAACCCCGGGACCAGCCCGGGGTTTGGATTACTTACTGCAAAACATAGGTCGGACTCGGCTTACTTATCGCCCAACTGTTCTGACATGGTGTTACCAGGATTCGGCGTACGCGGCTCATCGACCGGACGCGGTGCACGCGGTGTACCGTTGTTATCAGAATTGTTGTTGCCGTTATTCGATTCATCCCAACCCGCTGGCGGACGCACATCGCGGCGAGCCATCAGGTCGTCAATCTGCGGCGCATCGATGGTTTCATACTTCATCAGTGCGTCTTTCATGGTGTGAAGAATATCCATGTTCTCATTCAGGAGCTGACGAGCGCGAGCATAGTTACGCTCGATCAACAGCTTCACTTCCTGATCGATGATACGCGCGGTCTCATCGGACATATGTTTAGCTTTTGCGACGGAACGACCCAGGAATACTTCGCCCTCTTCTTCCGCATACAGCAGCGGACCAAGTTTTTCGGAGAAGCCCCACTGAGTGACCATATTACGCGCCAGGTTAGTCGCGACTTTAATGTCGTTAGACGCCCCGGTAGAAACATGCTCCGCACCGTAGATAATCTCTTCCGCCAGACGGCCGCCGTAAAGCGTAGAGATCTGGCTTTCCAGCTTCTGACGGCTGGCGCTGATTGCATCGCCCTCCGGCAAGAAGAAGGTTACACCCAGCGCACGACCGCGCGGAATAATCGTCACTTTATGCACCGGATCGTGTTCCGGCACCAGGCGACCGATAATGGCGTGACCTGCTTCGTGATAAGCGGTGGACTCTTTCTGCGCTTCCGTCATCACCATGGAGCGGCGTTCCGCACCCATCATGATTTTGTCTTTCGCTTTTTCGAACTCAACCATCGAGACCACGCGTTTATTGCCACGGGCAGCAAACAGCGCAGCTTCGTTCACCAGGTTCGCAAGGTCCGCACCGGAGAAGCCAGGCGTTCCGCGGGCAATAATTGCCGCATCGATATCGGGTGCCAGAGGCACGCGGCGCATATGCACCTTCAGGATTTGCTCACGACCACGAACGTCTGGCAGACCAACCACAACCTGACGGTCGAAACGGCCTGGACGCAGCAATGCCGGGTCAAGAACGTCCGGACGGTTAGTCGCGGCGATAACGATGATACCTTCGTTGCCTTCAAAACCATCCATCTCGACCAGCATCTGGTTTAACGTCTGCTCACGTTCATCGTGACCACCGCCCAGTCCTGCGCCACGCTGACGGCCTACGGCGTCGATTTCATCGATGAAGATGATGCACGGTGCAGCCTTCTTCGCCTGTTCGAACATGTCACGCACACGGGATGCGCCCACGCCGACGAACATTTCCACGAAGTCAGAACCGGAAATAGTAAAGAATGGCACTTTCGCTTCACCTGCGATGGCTTTCGCCAGCAGGGTTTTACCGGTACCCGGAGGGCCAACCATCAGCACGCCTTTCGGGATTTTGCCGCCCAGCTTCTGGAAACGGCTCGGCTCACGAAGGTACTCAACCAGCTCAGCTACCTCTTCTTTTGCTTCGTCACAGCCTGCGACGTCGGCAAAAGTGGTTTTGATTTGGTCTTCGGTGAGCATACGCGCCTTACTCTTACCGAACGACATGGCACCTTTGCCACCGCCGCCCTGCATCTGGCGCATAAAGAAGATCCAGACCCCAATCAACAGCAGCATTGGGAACCAGGAAATAAAGATAGAAGCCAGCAGGCTCGGCTCTTCAGGCGGCTCGCCTACCACTTTAACGTTCTTGGTCAGCAGATTATCAAGCAGCTTGGGATCGTTAACGGGGATGTAAGTCGTGTATCGGTTACTATCTTTCTTGGTAACGTTGATTTCACGTCCATTGATACGCGCTTCGCGAACCTGGTCCTGATTCACTTCAGACAGGAAAGTGGAGTAATCCACCCTACGGCCGTTTGACTCGCTGGGCCCAAAGCTCTGGAATACAGACATCAGCACAACCGCGATGACCAGCCAGAGTATTAGGTTTTTCGCCATGTCACTCAAGGGATTAACCTCATATTACAACTGTGTTAACAAACAGCGTCAGGGTACTATAATTTGCGCCCGGTCGCTACAATGTACACTTCACGTGAGCGGGCACGAGAAGAGTCCGGTTTACGAACTTTAACCTTCGTAAACAGGGAGCGAATTTCTCGCAGGTATTCATCGAAACCTTCGCCTTGAAACACTTTCACTACAAAACTTCCGCCCGGCGCCAGAACGTCGCGGCACATTTCCAGTGCCAGTTCTACCAGATACATAGCGCGAGGAATATCTACTGCCGGTGTCCCGCTCATATTTGGTGCCATATCTGACATGACAACCTGAACTTTACTGTCACCAACACGCTCCAACAGGGCCTTGACGACTAATTCATCACGAAAATCGCCCTGTAGGAAGTCCACACCAACGATAGGATCCATTGGTAAAAGATCGCAAGCAATGATTCGCCCTTGATTCCCGATCTCTGTCACAACGTACTGTGACCATCCTCCGGGAGCAGCGCCAAGATCGACAACCGTCATACCTGGCTTAAAAAGTTTGTCACTTTGCTGTATTTCATCAAGTTTAAACCAGGCACGGGAACGCAACCCCTTTTTCTGTGCCTGAAGTACATATTTATCGCTAAAGTGTTCCTGCAGCCAGCGACTGGAGCTGGCAGAACGCTTTTTACCTGTCATCTCAATTTCCAACTTTGTTCATCGTGAGTGGCAGACTGTTAAAAAATCAGCACAGCCGATTTGGCGATACACTGGAGATGGCGGTAGAATGAACCGTTTTCAATCCCAACGTAAGCAAATAATACGATGAATCTGAGTACTAAACAAAAACAGCACCTGAAAGGTCTTGCTCATCCACTCAAGCCGGTAGTCATGCTTGGCAATAATGGTTTGACCGAAGGGGTACTGGCCGAGATTGAACAAGCACTTGGGCACCATGAGTTAATCAAGGTCAAAGTCGCAACGGAAGATCGTGAGACAAAAACCCTGATAGTGGATGCCATTGTGCGGGAAACCGGCGCCTGTAATGTACAGGTCATCGGTAAAACGCTGGTGCTTTATCGCCCGTCTAAAGAGCGTAAAATTTCTCTGCCAAAATAAGCACAGAGTGAGCAAAATGCCACGCTCTGTTAGCTGTTAAAAGGCCGCTATGCGGCCTTTTTCCTTTCTTTACAATACGCCACGCCGGCAATCAGCTTAGCAGAAATTATAAATACTCCACCTTGACGATCTCAAACTCGACATCGCCGCCCGGCGTACGGATCACCACAACGTCATCCTGCTCTTTTCCCACCAGACCGCGAGCGATAGGTGAATTAACGGAAATAAGATTCTGTTTAAAATCAGCCTCATCATCGCCAACAATGCGATAAGCCTGCTCTTCATCGTTCTCAAGGTTCAGCACGGTCACCGTGGCACCAAAAATCACACGGCCATTGTTAGGCATTTTGGTGACATCGATAACCTGGGCGTTAGATAATTTGGCTTCAATATCCTGAATACGGCCTTCGCAGAAGCCCTGCTGCTCGCGTGCCGCGTGGTATTCAGCATTTTCTTTCAGGTCGCCATGCTCACGAGCATCGGCAATTGCGGCAATGATTTCCGGGCGACGAACCGACTTCAGGAAGTCGAGCTCTTCACGTAATCTTTCAGCGCCTCGTAAGGTCATCGGAATAGGTTGCATTTGTTATACCTCTTAAAAACTGTCCTGTTCAGCACGCCCTTCAGAGGTGCTGACTTAAGAGCATAGCCAGAGCGTTAGCCTGACAACAAATAAAAGAAAACTGACCCGGAGCAAAGCCCCAGGCCAGGAACGGTTTTCAATTTGATACGTATTTTACCCTGGAGTTCCACAAGGGTCATCGTTTACTTTGCACCGCGATGCACCGTAGTATGGCTGCACGTTTCCAGGTTGTTACCGCGAGATTATGCGATTTTTTAGATTTGTCATTGGATTGACCAGTGCAGTGGTATTGAACGTTCAGGCCGCCAGCGTTGAAGAGTACACCTCCCAGTTACCCGATGGGGCGAACCTGGCGCTGATGGTGCAGAAGGTTGGTGCTCAGACTCCGACGATTGACTATCACAGTCAGCAGATGGCCCTGCCTGCCAGTACACAAAAAGTGATTACCGCGCTGGCGGCGCTGCTGCAGCTCGGGCCAGATTTCCGCTTTACCACTACCCTTGAAAGCGATGCTCAGGTGAGCAATGGCGTGCTAAATGGCGACCTTGTGGCGCGATTTGGCGGCGATCCTACGCTAAAACGTCAGGATATTCGTAATATGGTAGCGGTGCTGAAAAAGTCTGGCGTTCAGCAGATTCAGGGAAATGTGCTGATCGACACTTCCGTGTTTGCCAGCCACGATAAAGCGCCCGGCTGGCCGTGGAATGATATGACCCAGTGCTTCAGCGCGCCGCCGGCGGCGGCTATTGTTGATCGTAACTGCTTCTCCATTTCACTTTACAGCGCCCCAAAACCGGACGATATGGCCTTTATTCGCATCGCATCCTATTACCCGGTGCTGATGAATAGCCAGGTAAGAACCCTCGCCAAAGGTTCGCCGGATGCGCAGTATTGCGAGTTGGATGTCGTGCCGGGCGATCTTAACCGCTTTACTCTTACCGGCTGCATGACGCAACGAGCGGATCCGCTTCCGCTGGCGTTCGCCATTCAGGACGGTGCCAGCTATGCAGGCGCAATCCTTAAGGCTGAGCTAAAAGAGGCAGGCATCACCTATAGCGGCACGTTATTACGTCAGACGCAGGTGAAGACGCCGGGCACGGTTATCGCCAGTAAAGCCTCTGCCCCATTGCATGACCTGCTAAAGATCATGCTCAAAAAATCGGACAACATGATTGCCGATACCGTTTTCCGCACCATCGGCCATAATCGTTTTGGCGTGCCGGGCACCTGGCGCGCAGGTGCAGATGCAGTACGTCAGATCTTAAGCCAGAAAGCCGGTGTTAATTTAGGCAATACTATTCTGGTGGACGGTTCGGGTTTATCCCGCCATAACTTAATCTCGCCGGCCACCATGATGCAGGTGCTGCAATACATCGCGCAGAACGACACGCAGCTAAACTTTATCTCAATGCTGCCCTTAGCCGGTTACGATGGCTCGCTCCAGTATCGTGCTGGCCTGCATACCGCAGGCGTAGATGGCAAAGTCTCCGCGAAAACAGGTTCCCTGCAGGGGGTATATAACCTGGCAGGTTTCATCACCACGGCCAGCGGTCAGCGGATGGCTTTTGTGCAGTATTTATCCGGCTATGCCGTAAAGCCTGCCGATCAACGTAACCGTCGTATCCCATTAGTGCGCTTCGAAAGTCGCCTCTATAAGGATATCTACCAGAATAATTAACTATGAAACTGCTGATTGTCGAAGACGATTTACTGTTACAGGAAGGCCTGACGCAAGCACTGGGTAATGAAGGCTACGCGCTGGATTGTGCCGCTACTGCCGCCGAGGCTGACGCGTTAGTACAAAGCAGCGAATACAGTCTGGTTATTTTAGATCTCGGCCTGCCGGACAAAGACGGCGCAACGCTGCTGAGCCAGTGGCGCCGCCGTGGCATAAGCAATCCCGTACTGATCCTGACCGCGCGCGATGCGCTTGAAGACCGGGTCAAAGGGCTGGATTCAGGTGCTGACGACTATCTGGTTAAACCCTTTGCGCTGGCGGAGCTTCAGGCTCGTGCGCGAGCGCTGATCCGCCGCTACCAGGGACACAGCGATAATCTTTTACAGCACGATGACCTGACGCTCAACTTGCAAACCCAGCAGGTTTTGCTGCAGGAGCAGCCGCTGGAAATCACTCCAAAAGAATTCGCCCTCCTCACACGTTTGATGATGCGCATCGGGCAGACCGTTCATCGCGAAACGCTGCAGCAGGATATTTATAGCTGGCAGGACGATCCCGGCTCGAATACGCTTGAGGTGCATATCCACAATCTACGCCGTAAATTAGGCAAAGAGCGTATCAAAACCGTGCGCGGCGTTGGCTACCGCCTGGAAAGCCATACATGAACAGCATGCGTCGGCGGTTAATGATTCTGCTCGCGCTAATTCTCTTATTTTTTCAATTGCTTAGTGTTTTATGGCTATGGCATGAAAGCCGTGAGCAAATCGGTTTTCTGGTAAACGAAACGCTTTCTGCCAAATCGCGTAACCAGCACGTTGAGAAAGAGATCCGCGAAGCCATCGCCTCGCTGCTGGTGCCTTCACTGGTGATGATTGGTTTTACGCTGTTTTTCTCGTTTTGGGCAATCACCTGGATTACGCGCCCTTTAAACCGTCTGCGCACAAGCCTTGCCAACCGTTCTGCAGATAACCTCTCTCCTGTGCCGATGTATTCAGACATGGAAGAGATGGTGGCGGTGACTAACTCGTTAAACCAGCTGCTGGGCCGTCTGGACCATACAATCCAACAGGAACGCCTGTTTACCGCCGATGCCGCTCATGAGCTGCGCACCCCGCTGGCGGGCCTCAGGCTACATCTGGAACTGATGGCGAACTCGGGTAATCCCCAGGCGGCCATGCTCCTGGATCGCATCGATCAATTGATGCACACCATCGAACAACTGTTGATGTTATCAAGAGCCGGTCAGGCACTGGCAAGCGGGCACTACAACACGCTGACGTGGACCCGTGACATTATTGCGCCGCTGAAAATGGAAATGGATGAGATGATGGCGCTGCGGGAGCAGACCATCGAATGGCCGCAGGAGAGCGCCGATTCGGTACAGGGAGATGCAGTATTGTTACGCCTGATGCTGCGTAACCTGCTGGAAAACGCCTCCCGTTACGGCCCGGAAAAAAGCGTGATTACCGTCTCCCTGACGCCACAGGATACGGGAACGGCGCTAGCCGTATCAGATCAGGGTCCCGGCATTGACGAGGAGCATCGCCAGACGCTTACCGAGCCTTTCCGGCGTATGGACCAGCGCTACGGCGGCAGCGGGCTTGGTTTAAACATTGTCCTGCGTATCGTTCAGCTGCATCATGGGAAACTTACGCTGGATAATCGCAGCGAATGCACCGGTCTTAACGCCTGCTGTTGGCTGCCGACAAATATCCAATAAAAAAGGGCCGGAATGACCGGCCCTCTCACGCTGTTCTGATTACTTCTGATAAATGATTTCGACGCCTTCGTCGTCATCTTCATCCCAGTCGTCATCCCAGTCATCGTCTTCTTCAGCTTCCGCAGCGTCAAGCTGCTGCTGGTGGTAGTCGTCCCACATGAACTCAACCTTCTCAGGCGCCACTGGCACGACTTCACTGACTTTCGGATTAGCGATGATAAAGTCCATCACATCCCAGCACAGCGCGTTGACACCTTCGCGATTAACCGCGGAAATAAGATAGAACTTATCTTCCCAGCCCATCGCCGTCGCAATTTCTTTAGCGCGCGCTTCGGCTTCTTCCTGGCTCATCAAATCGACTTTGTTGAACACCAGCCAGCGCGGCTTCTCAGCCAGCTTCTCGCTGTATTTTTCCAGTTCACCGATGATGATACGGGCGTTCTCAACCGGATCTGACTCGTCGATTGGCGCAATATCAATGAGGTGAAGCAATACGCGACAACGCTCAAGGTGCTTAAGGAAACGAATCCCCAGACCCGCGCCTTCGGCAGCGCCTTCAATCAGGCCAGGGATATCGGCAACCACAAAGCTTTTTTCATTATCCATGCGTACCACGCCCAGGCTTGGCACCAGCGTAGTAAACGGATAATCAGCAACTTTTGGTTTTGCTGCGGAGACGGAACGAATGAAGGTGGATTTACCCGCGTTCGGCAGACCCAGCATGCCAACGTCAGCCAGCAGCATCAGTTCAAGCTGCAAATCGCGCTTTTCACCCGGCGTACCCATGGTTTTTTGACGCGGGGTACGGTTAACGGATGATTTGAAACGGGTGTTGCCCAGACCGTGCCAGCCGCCTTTAGCGACCATTAATTTCTGGCCGTGCTGCGTCATGTCACCCATGGTCTCACCGGTGCCCTGATCGATAACACGCGTACCTACAGGCACCTTAACCGTTACGTCTTTACCGCGTTTGCCGGTACAGTCACGGCTCTGGCCGTTCTGGCCACGTTCTGCGCGGAAAGATTTCTCGAAACGGTAATCGATGAGGGTATTGAGGTTTTCATCCGCTTCCAGCCAGACATCACCGCCATCACCACCATCACCGCCGTCCGGGCCACCCCTTGGGATATATTTTTCACGACGGAAGCTAACGCAGCCGTTACCGCCATCACCTGCTACGACCAGGATCGTTGCTTCATCAACAAACTTCATTTCACTTCTCCGTAAATCATTCGCCCGAACGTTGTACTGGGACAGCTTCGGTTTTGTGCCAGCGTCCCCAAAGACGGTGACCAATGGCGGAATACATAGCGCCCGCAACCACGACAAACGCGCCGGCATAACCTACGAGGTTAAGCAACGGCATGGCGAAGAAATCGGGCCAGGCTAACGCTAATAAATCTGAAAACAGCAAGGTAAACAGCGGCGTCAGCGTAATAAAGGCGCTGACCTGCGCCGCCTGCCACCGGGCCATCGCTTCTGCCAGCGCCCCATACCCAACCAGCGTATTCAGGCCGCAGAAAATTAAACATGCCAGTTGCCATCCGCTAAGCTGAAAAATCATATTCAACTGCGCTAAAGGCAATAATGCAACAGTACATAAAGTGTACAGCAAAAAGAGGATCTGTTGCGAGGCCAGACGGCGTAATAACACCTTCTGCGCTACGCCATAAATGACCCACACCGTCGCCGCCAGAACGCCGAAAATCACCCCAAGGGTGTAATCTGTCAGACGGGTAAAAATTTCTATCAGGCTGGTGTTAAAGAACATCACCAGCCCGCAAAGCAGCATTATGGCCCCAATGACCTGCGTGCCGCGCATTTTCTCTTTCAGCACGACCACGCTTGCCACCATCATTCCCACAGGAGAGAGCTGGCCGATAACCTGAGAAGCCGTTGGGCTCAGGTACTGTAGGGAAGAACTAAACAGCAGGAAATTACCGAACAGACCCCCCGTCGCGATCGCCAGCAGTCCCAGCCAACGTGGCTTGCGGAAAATGCGCATCGGAGGCAGCTTACCGCGCAGGGCGAGAATTGAACCCAAGCCAATGCACGCCATCAGGAAGCGGTAAAAAACGACGGTGGGCGGCTCCATGACTGTCAGCACCTGCTTCATTGCGATTGGCAAAGCCCCCCAGCATACAGCCGTGGTTAATGCCAAAAGAATGCCGATCCCCGCCTGCTGTTTCATACTGAAGTTCCCTGGTACCGCATTAATTCACCGGGCTCAGAATGTAAAAAGCCCCGCAACGTGTTGCGGGGCTTCAATCCGTTACCGGGACGCGAAAAACTTATTCAGCAACGATGCTGATGAACTTACGGTTTTTCGGGCCTTTAACTTCGAACTTAACTTTACCGTCAGTCAAAGCGAACAGAGTGTGATCTTTGCCGCAACCTACGTTGCTGCCAGCGTGGAATTTAGTACCACGTTGACGAACGATAATGCTGCCTGCCAGAACTGCTTCACCGCCGAAACGTTTTACGCCCAGACGTTTAGCTTCGGAATCGCGACCGTTACGAGTTGAGCCGCCAGCCTTTTTATGTGCCATTTAATCTGCTCCTCTGTATTAAGCGCTGATACCAGTGATTTTCACATCAGTGAACCACTGACGATGACCTTGCTGTTTACGGTAGTGTTTACGACGACGAAACTTAACGATTTTAATTTTCTCGCCACGACCATGAGCAACAACTTCAGCCTTGATTACGCCGCCATCAACGAAAGGAACGCCGATTTTGATTTCTTCGCCATTAGCGATCATCAGAACTTCTGCGAACTCAACAGACTCGCCAGTTGCGATGTCCAGCTTTTCCAGGCGAACGGTCTGACCTTCGCTTACTCGGTGTTGTTTACCACCACTTTGGAAAACCGCGTACATATAAAACTCCGCTTTCCGCACACACCTTACGTTGGTTTCAGGTGGCGCTATAAATATTCACAATAGGGCGCGAATATTACGCAAACACGGAGCATTTGACAAGCCCGATTGTGCATACTCGTAGAAAAAAAACGCAACATCACAGACAACGTTTATCTGCCTCGTTTTTTAAGTACAATCTGTACTACATTATCACTTCCCTACCTCCACGTTATCCCATATAGACATGTGGTAAACAGGACTGTAAGCCAGACTTCTGCGATGAATTTAGAAAAAATTAATGAGTTAACCGCGCAAGATATGGCGGGTGTCAACGCGGTCATCCTTGAACAGTTAAATTCGGATGTTCAACTGATCAATCAGTTAGGCTATTACATCGTTAGCGGCGGCGGAAAACGCATACGCCCAATGATCGCGGTACTTGCCGCAAGAGCGCTCGGCTATCAGGGCCACGCGCATATCAATATTGCCGCACTGATAGAGTTTATCCATACCGCCACGCTACTTCACGACGATGTGGTAGATGAATCAGATATGCGTCGTGGCAAAGCAACGGCCAACGCGGCGTTTGGTAACGCGGCAAGCGTTCTGGTGGGGGATTTTATTTACACCCGCGCCTTCCAGATGATGACACAGCTTGGCTCGCTGAAGGTTCTCGAAGTCATGTCCGAAGCGGTCAACGTGATCGCTGAAGGCGAAGTGCTGCAGTTAATGAACTGTAACGACCCCGACATCACCGAAGAAAGTTACATGCGTGTGATTTACAGCAAAACCGCACGTTTGTTCGAAGCGGCGTCGCAATGCTCAGGAATTTTGGCTGAAGCTACTGCTGAGCAAGAGCAGGCTTTACAGGATTATGGACGCTATCTTGGCACTGCTTTCCAGCTTATCGACGATCTCCTGGACTACAGTGCGGATGGTCAAACGCTGGGTAAAAACGTGGGGGATGACCTTAACGAAGGCAAACCGACACTTCCTTTACTGCACGCCATGCGAAATGGCACGCCGGAGCAGGCACAAATGATCCGCGAAGCTATTGAGCAGGGTAATGGCCGTCATCTGCTACAGCCTGTTCTGGAAGCAATGGCCGCTTGCGGTTCGCTGGAATGGACTCGTCTTCGTGCAGAACAGGAAGCGGATAAAGCCATAGCGGCCCTCAGCGTCTTGCCAGAAAACGAGCACAGAGAAGCTTTAATTGCCCTGGCGCATATGGCTGTTCAGCGCGATCGATAACCTATCTTGCGCGCCATTACATGGCGCGCAAAGTTTCCAATAAATCACTCTCACTCCCCTGTGCAACTTTTCATCCGCAATGCTTATGCATAAGTTTTCATATAGTTTTGTGTTTTAAAACACAGATCTGAGCATTATCATTTTTTATTGGAAATTATTAAACAAACATGTGTTATAAATTCCAAATAAAGCATAAATGCACAGGAAAGAAGATTGTTATAGGAAAGAACAATGGATAAAGAACAGACGGACTGGCATCCTGCCGACATTATTGCAGGCCTTCGCAAAAGGGGAACATCCCTTGCGGCAGAATCGCGCAAAGCGGGGTTAAATTCGGCCACCTTAGCCAATGCATTAACTCGTCCCTGGCCCAAAGGCGAATATGTTATTGCGAAAGCTCTGGGAACGGAGCCATGGCTAATCTGGCCTTCTCGTTATTACGATCCGGTGACGCATGAGTTTATCGATCGTTCTTTACTGATACGTAAAAAGTAACGCCTATCACCTTTGTGCCTCACCACAGCAAAACGCCCTGCGCAATTTTCACTGCGCAGAGCGTTTTGTTAAAGGGTTGAAGCTGACCGTTAAGCCGCTTTCTTTCATGAAAAGCGTCGTGGACAGTCATTCATCTTTGGATAAATCCACAGCAAAACGCCCTGCACAATTTTCACTGTGCAGGGCGTTTCATTGAAGGGTTGAAGCTGACCGTTAAGCCGCTTTCTTTCATGAAAAGCGTCGTGGACAG
>DAMBYU010000003.1:0-87686 GCA_032051265.1 Buttiauxella sp. | reverse complement strand
TCATTCATCTTTGGATAAATCCACAGCAAAACGCCCCGCGCAATTTTCACTGTGCAGGGCGTTTCGTTGAATGGTTGAAGCTGACCGTTAAGCCGGGTTCTGTCGTGGACAGTCATTCATCTAGGCCAGCAATCGCTCACTGGCTCAAGCAGCCTACCCGGGTTCAGTACGGGCCGTACCTTATGAACCCCTATTTGGCCTTGCTCCGGGTGGAGTTTACCGTGCCGCGAACTGTTACCAGACGCGCGGTGCGCTCTTACCGCACCCTTTCACCCTTACCTGATCCCGCTTGCACGGGCCATCGGCGGTTTGCTCTCTGTTGCACTGGTCGTAGGCTTGCGCCTCCCAGGCGTTACCTGGCACCCTGCCCTATGGAGCCCGGACTTTCCTCCCCTCCGTCCGTCTCCCCCGAAGAGGACGACGACGAAGCGGCGACTGCCTGGTCAGCTTCGGCGCGAAGTATAGAGGGTTTACGCGCCCATGTCACGCTGACTTAGCCGGGAGTTTTCATACCAATAGCAACCGTCGCGGCGATATCACGCGAGGCGCGGTAAATATTCTCGAAGGCGTGTTTCAGCGCTTCATCCAGCGTACCAATGCTATTAAGCACGCTGAATGCCGCGTCAATACCATGCTGATGCACCACCGCAACGTCGCAGGCCAGAGAGCCGGCAATTCCAATAACGGGTTTACGATACTTCTTTGCTACTGCCGCAACGCCTATGGGGACCTTTCCACGGATACTCTGGCTATCCATGCGCCCCTCCCCGGTCACCACCAGCGAACAATTATGTATATGCTCCTCCAGGTTCAGGGCTTCGGTAACAATCTCAACGCCGCTGCGCAAATCAGCCCCCAGGAAGGCCATTAACGCAGCGCCCATCCCACCCGCTGCGCCCGCGCCCGGCGCGCTTTCCACATCTATACGCAGATATTTTTTTATCATTTGCGCAAAATGCGCCAGATTGCGATCTAACTCGACAATCATGGCCTCGCTGGCTCCTTTCTGCGGCCCAAAAATTCGGGATGCGCCGTTATCACCGGTCAATGGATTAGTTACATCGCATGCCACGTTAATCACACAGCTTTCCAGTCGCTTATCCAGCCCGGAAATGTCAATGCTGTTCAGACTCTGCAAGCCGCCGCCGCCCGGGCTTATCTCTTTGCCAGCCGCATCAATCAATTTTGCGCCCAGCGCCTGTATCATTCCGGCGCCGCCATCGTTCGTGGCGCTGCCGCCTATGCCGATAATAATATTACGCACGCCGTTATCCAGAGCGCGCAAAATCAACTCACCGGTACCGTGCGAGGTGGTGATAAGCGGATTGCGTTTCTCATTGGGTACGAGGGCCAGACCGCTGGCTTCCGCCATCTCGATAAAGGCGGTTTTACCGTCACCAGATATGCCCCAGCAGGCCGTCACGGGTTCGCCCAGCGGCCCGGTGACCGTCGTGACAACTTTAGAGCCCTGCGTTGCGCTAATCATTGCATCAACAGTGCCTTCCCCGCCATCTGCAACCGGGACAGAAATGTACTGGGCGTCAGGAAATATTTCACGAAAACCCTTTTCGATGGCCTGTGCCACTTCACTGGCTGAAAGACTTTCTTTATAAGAGTCCGGGGCGATAACGATTTTCATAGTATCCATGCCTGATTCGGCCTGAGAAAAGCAGGGCACGCCTGGCGTCTTCTCACTGCTTTGTGACTTCAACTTTTGCCAGTTTTTCGTAGTAGCATGCAATTGCGCTGTGGTCGTCGTTGCCGTGGCCGTCAGCTCGCAGCGCCTGCATCATCTCCATGACGGCTGCGGTCAAGGGCAGTTGCGCACCCACGCCATGGGATGTATCCAGCGCATTAGCGAGATCTTTAATATGCAGATCGATACGAAAACCTGGTTTGAAGTTACGATCCATCACCATCGGCGCTTTCGCTTCCAGAACGGTGCTGCCCGCAAGGCCGCCACGAATCGCCTGGAACACTAAATCAGGGTTCACGCCAGCTTTGGTAGCCAGTACTAACGCTTCAGACATTGCGGCAATATTCAGCGCTACAATCACCTGATTCGCCAGTTTGGTGACGTTGCCCGCCCCGATATCACCGGTATGCACTACGGAACCCGCCATGGTTTTAAGCAGATCGTAATATTTATCGAAAATCGCTTTATCGCCACCCACCATAACGGACAGCGTGCCGTCGATAGCTTTTGGTTCACCGCCGCTGACCGGCGCGTCCAGCATGTTAATGCCTTTAGTTTTCAACGCCTCGCTGATTTCACGGCTCGCCAGCGGTGCGATGGAACTCATGTCGATAACGACGGTACCCGGTTTCGCTCCTTCGATAATGCCGTTTTCACCCAGCGCAACCTCTTTCACATGCGGAGAGTTTGGCAGCATGGTGATTATCACATCGCACTGCTCAGCAATATCTTTTGGCGTGGCGGCAGTTTCTGCGCCAGCGGCAATCACTTCAGCAACCGCCTGTGCATTACGGTCGGCAACCACCAGCGAATAACCGGCTTTGATGAGGTTTTTACTCATTGGTTTGCCCATGATGCCAAGGCCAATAAACCCAACTTTCATTGTCATAGCTTTACTCTCTCATTATTTACGGGTGGAAGTTATTTTTTAAACTGGTCGCACAGCTTCTGGGTAGCTGCGCGGAAAACGCCCAAATCGCTGCCTACGGCCACAAAAGTTGCCCCCCATTCCAGGTAGCGCTTAGCGTCTGCTTCAACCGGCGCCAGGATTCCTGCAGGCTTGCCGGACGCTTTAGCACGAGCGAAAATGTGCTGGATACAGCGCTGCACTTCCGGATGCGTTGCGTTGCCCAGATGGCCTAACGCCGCCGCCAGATCGCTTGGTCCAACGAAAATGCCGTCCACACCGTCGGTTGCCGCAATCGCATCCACGTTATCCACGCCCTGCTGGCTTTCGATCTGCACAAGGACGGTGATATTTTTGTTCGACTGAGCAAAGTAGTCCGGTACGGTGCCAAACATATTGGCGCGATGCGAAACAGACACGCCACGGATGCCTTCCGGTGGGTAACGCGTAGAGGAAACTGCCAGCTCCGCTTCTTCCTGAGTTTCAACAAATGGAATAAGGAAGTTATAGAAGCCGATATCCAGCAGGCGTTTGATCGCCACAGGATCGTTAGTTGGCGCGCGAACGACCGGAGCGCTATGGCTGCCGGTGAGCGCCATCAGTTGTGGAATAAACGTAGTGATATCGTTTGGTGCGTGTTCGCCATCCAGCACAATCCAGTCGAACCCCGCAAGACCCAGCACTTCGGTGCTGATGGGGTTAGCCAACGCCGACCAGCAGCCGATTTGCACCTGATGAGCCACCAAAGCAGCCTTAAATTTATTCGGGAATACGTTGTTATTCATGAGCTTTACCTTAATTTTTTATGGCTTACTACTGCAATCCATGCGTTTGATATTACTTTGCGCAATTAATATCGCTATCTAAAGGTGCGGCATAGCTAAACGTTGCCGCAATAAAGGTAATCAATAATATTAAACATCAGCTTTAGTAACCTTTTTTGGTTGAGGTTTTATTCTGTTTATTCTGGTTAATATCGCTAAGGCTAGTTAATTCAGTGCTTATGACACGCAACACAGTATAGCCAGCACGGGGCGCCCGGGCATTAGGCAAATGCACAACACAATGATGTTTTGAGCTGATTATTATGAGCATCAGTACATATTGATGGGGGGTATTGCACATATTTTTATATTGCCGCACCTGACAGGAATGATAGGGACACATTAGGTGATCTGCGTCACACCCTTATGTTTATCGGCCTGACATTATTTATGCCAGCAAGGGAGCCGCAGCTCACAATTATTTTAGGCCGTTACTTTATAAATAAATTCATATCTGGAGAAGCGTGAACAATGTCAGACATCGAAATTAGACAGCCATCGCCGACGGCCTTTTATATTAAAGTTCACGAAGCCGACAACGTTGCCATTATTGTTAATGACAACGGCCTGAAAGCGGGCGCTCAGTTTGCGGATGGGCTGACCTTGATTGAGCATATCCCGCAGGGCCATAAAGTCGCGCTAGTTGATATCCCCGCTCATGGCGCGATTATTCGCTACGGTGAAACTATCGGCTATGCGGTGCGTGATATCCCGCAAGGCAGTTGGATTGATGAATCATTGGTGGCTCTGCCTGAAGCGCCACCGCTGCATACCCTGCCACTGGCTACAAAAGTACCGGCGCCGTTGCCAGAACTTGAAGGCTATACTTTTGAAGGCTATCGCAACGCAGACGGTAGCGTCGGCACTAAAAATCTCCTTGGCATCACGACCAGCGTCCACTGCGTCGCAGGCGTTGTGGACTACGTTATCAAAATAATTGAACGTGATTTACTGCCTCACTATCCGAACGTAGACGGCGTAGTGGGGCTGAACCACCTCTATGGCTGCGGGGTGGCCATTAATGCCCCGGCCGCCGTTATCCCAATCCGCACTATTCACAATATCGCCCTGAACCCGAACTTTGGCGGCGAAGTCATGGTGATTGGCCTTGGTTGCGAAAAGCTCCAGCCGGAGCGTCTGCTGGAAGGAGGCGAGGAGGTGCAGGCGATTGCCGTGGGAGAAGCGAGTATTGTTCGTCTGCAGGATGATCATCACGTCGGTTTTCAATCCATGGTCGACGATATTTTACAGGTTGCCCGACGCCACCTTGAAAAACTGAATCAACGCCAGCGGGAAACCTGCCCGGCCTCAGAACTGGTCGTCGGTATGCAGTGCGGCGGCAGTGATGCTTTCTCAGGGGTGACGGCTAACCCGGCCGTTGGCTATGCCTCCGATCTTTTGGTGCGCTGCGGTGCAACGGTGATGTTCTCTGAAGTCACCGAAGTCCGTGACGCTATTCATCTGTTAACGCCGCGAGCCATCAACGAAGAAGTAGGTAAACGCCTGCTTGAAGAGATGGAGTGGTACGACAACTATCTGGATATGGGTAAAACCGACCGCAGCGCCAACCCGTCGCCGGGAAATAAAAAAGGCGGGCTGGCAAACGTGGTGGAAAAAGCCCTTGGCTCCATCGCTAAATCAGGTCAGAGCGCAATTGTGGAAGTGCTTTCCCCAGGCCTGCGTCCAACCAAACGCGGCCTTATCTATGCGGCCACGCCAGCAAGCGATTTCGTATGCGGCACGCAACAGGTGGCATCCGGCATTACTATTCAGGTCTTCACCACCGGGCGTGGCACGCCATACGGTCTGTTGGCAGTACCGGTTATTAAAATGGCGACCCGCACCGCGCTGGCAAATCGTTGGTATGATCTGATGGATATCAACGCGGGCACTATCGCCACCGGCGAGGCCACCATTGAAGATGTGGGTTGGGAACTGTTTAAACTGATTCTCGATGTCGCCAGCGGCCGCAAGAAAACCTTTTCGGATCAATGGGGATTACACAATGCGCTGGCAGTATTTAACCCTGCCCCTGTAACCTGATCTTTGTAAAACACCATCTGGCGGTTAACGCAGGCTTACCCGCCAGATGAACACCACCCTACGTTTACTTCATTAGCTTTCCCCGATCGTCTGATAAACAACGTACTCAAGAAGCTGGCGATAGGTGTCCAGCGTCAGGACGTTATCCTCAAGCTCAAGGCGATTAATCAGGGTCGCCACCACTTCCTTATTCGACAGCGGCTTTCCCGACATCAATATCTCCAGTACTACACTGCCCATCTGCCATGAAGCATCCGTAGCGGAAAAGTTCGCTGCCAGCATACTGTTTTCTTGCTGTTGATAATTCCTTATAGGATCCAGAAACATAACATACCTCCTTGATTAGCATTATTATCAGCCGCAACCGCGGTTTAAAAAATATTCAGTAAAAGAAAGTAGCTGGTATTCAATAAAGTTCAAGCTGAAAACAGCATGCCAGATTCCCTGCTTCAAATGTGTTAATAAACCAATGGTAAAAGAAAGTCATGATAAGTTACTTTTCGTCAGAAAAAAGAAAACTTCTGGTTTCCCATGGTAAAACCAAAGCATTATTGATCAATAATTGATCACAACCCTAAGCAGCATGACACTCATCATCCTGAAACTATTAAGAATAGTTTATCCTTTTAAATAATTTATATGCCTTTCACCTAAATAAGCTTTGTTTTACTTTTGCGCAAAAAAGCTTTCAGAAAAAAAACATTATAAATATCTCATTGAAAAGTAACGATATTAATAAAAATATTAAAGTTTTTACGCATTTCTAATAGCTTGAGAAATTAGGATAGTCTACGCTATAGGTTACCACGCACTAACTATAAGGATATCCGCAAAAGTATTTGCTAAAGCATAAGCGTTACAAATTTATCGACTGACATTACCTTCGCGCACAAGATTTATATCTTGAGATGTCTTTCGCGTTAAATATCTGCCGGTTAAGTTTTAACATGGAGAAGTATATGAAATGGACTGTAATTGATTCTTTAATAAGCCCGACAACGGGAACCGCATTCTCTTGTATTATTTCCTGTCGCGAACTAAAGCTTATGCTTTGGTATAAAGCTTCGCATCTGATGATGCCGGGTGATGAAATAGTGACCAGCGACTTAGGGGTGTTTATTAACGGGCAGATAAGTCAGCTAACAATGTGTAACGTCATCCCTTTCAATGCCACACTCTGGCGCGCCATGCTTGCGCAGTCTGACTGTCCCGGAAACGCAGAAGTAAAGCCTGGCCAATGTGACTTTAAGGGAAAATGCCACTTAAAAAAATGTCCTTTTGGGCTTGAGAGAACGTCCCCTCAGCTGTCCCCTTAGGAAGCAGGCGCCCGGGAAAGGGAGAAAGACGCTCAGCGACTTTCAGCGGCCGGGCGTAGTTATCAACATTATTCTCCGACCACCACTACATCAATACCGCCCTTACGTAACCCGTTCAGGCTTTCTGCCGGAATACCGGTATCGGTGATAACCATATGAATACGTTGAGTATCAATAATCTTATGCAGGCTGGAGCGATTAAATTTGCTGGAATCCGTCACCACGATAATCCGCTCCGCCACTTCACACATTCGCCGATTAAGACGAGCTTCATCTTCGTTGTGGGTACTGACGCCGCGCTCGAGGTCAATAGCGTCCACGCCAAGAAACAGCGTATCGAAGTGATAGTTTTGTAAAGACTGGTCGGCCTGATCGCCATAAAACGAAAGAGATTGTCGGCGTAAATGTCCGCCTGTCATCAGCAACTCTACGCCTTCTGCTTCCAGCAAAGCGTTCGCGACATTCATGCCGTTAGTCATCGCAATAACATCTTTATGATTACGCAGCATGCGCGCGATTTCATAAGTCGTGGTGCCTGAATCAAGTATTACGCGATCCCCAGGCTGAATAAGCTCGGCGGCGACGCGCGCAATGCTGCGTTTTAGCGAAGTATTCAGCGAGCTTTTATCTTCCACCGTTGGCTCAACCGCAGGGGTTCCGGTATCGCATACCAGCGCGCCGCCGTAGGCACGCATAGCGATACCCTGCTTTTCTAGGAAAGCCAGATCGTTACGGATAGTGACCGTTGAGACACCGAAATATGCTGCTAAATCATTAACCTGAACGCTCCCCTGCTGGCGGAGGCGCTGAATAATATTTTCCCTGCGTTCACTGGTACCGCTCATTCTCTTTTCCTGGTTTAACGCTAAGTTACCCATAACTGTAAGCCTTTTTTGAATCCGATGCTTTCGTTTCGTTATCTTTTTTTGCCTTTTTATCCCAGCGCGGAGTTCAACGCAAGCGCTTCTTCTCGCCAATCATAAGAGATTTCGCCCCCTTCTCATCCTTTCATTATGTTTCTTTTGCGAAGCAGATCGAAAAAAAGAAAACTTTCGATTACGCTTTAATAAAAATTAAGCCACCATAAAAAGAAACAAAACGAAAGATAAGTCGCAATGAAAACTCTAATGGAGAAGGAAATGAAACAACTAACCGAACAGATAGCGATACATAAACGCGGTACGCCATGTGGGATCTTTGCCGTCTGTTCAGCGCATCCGCTCGTTCTGGAAGCAGCCCTGCGCCACGCCAGGGATAATCAGACTCTTCTTCTGGTTGAAGCGACGTCAAACCAGGTTGATCAATACGGCGGCTATACCGGCATGACGCCGACGGTCTTTCGCGATTTTCTTCTGAAAATGGCGGACACGCACGGGTTCCCCCGAGAAAGGCTGATTTTGGGGGGAGACCACCTTGGGCCAAACCGCTGGCAGTCTGAACCCGCGCCGCAGGCAATGGAAAAAGCCCAGGAGCTGATTAAAAGCTACGTGGCGGCAGGTTTTAAAAAGATCCACCTTGATTGCAGCATGTCCTGTAGCGGCGACCCTGTTCCGTTAACCGATGAGATCGTTGCTCAGCGCGCTGCATTATTGGCAAAGGTGGCGGAACAAACCTGTAATGAGCATTTCACCATTAACGATCTGGTCTATGTGATAGGCACCGAGGTGCCGGTTCCCGGCGGGGCGCATGAAACCTTAACCACGCTGGCGGTGACCTCTCCCGAAGCCGCGCGAAAAACGCTCAAAGCGCATCAGCACGCTTTTGAAGCGCAGGGCCTTCACTCCACCTGGGCGCGAGTGATTGCACTGGTTGTCCAGCCCGGTGTTGAATTCGATAACGCTAACGTTATTGATTATAAAAGAGAAAAATCTCAAGAGCTGAGTAAAGCGATCACGGCCTATGAAAATCTGGTATTCGAAGCACATTCAACCGACTATCAGACTCCAGCAGCCTTACGTAAACTTGTTGAAGACCATTTTGCCATCCTGAAGGTCGGGCCAGCCCTCACGTTTGCTTTGCGGGAAACCTTATTTGCCCTGGCCGCAATTGAAAAAGAACTTCTGCCCGAACAACAGCACACGCATTTGCGCGAAACGCTTGAGAGCGTAATGCTCAATGCGCCTGAATACTGGCAAAACCATTACGCCGGGGATCCACATGCTCAGCGTCTGGCACGCGGATTTAGTTATTCAGACAGAATTCGCTACTACTGGCCTGACGAACAGGTAGAGCAGAAAGTTGCTCAGCTTATGGCTAATCTGGATCGGCAGCCGATTCCTTTACCTCTGCTGAGCCAGTATCTACCGGTACAGTGCCAAAAGATTCGTAAAGGCGCGCTCACGGCCACGCCGCGTGAGCTTATTATCGATAATATTCAGGAAATTATGCAGCAATACGAAAACGCCTGCCGGGCCGTTTAATCCACCAGGCGCTGTATCGATAGGTACCCGGATAGTTAACGCGCTGTCATCAACAAGGACAAACACTATGCTAAGTATTATTCTCTGCGGCCACGGCGGTTTTGCAACCGGGCTTGAAAAAGCAATGCATCAAATTGTCGGGCAACAAACGCAGCTTATCGCTATTGATTTCCCTGAAACGTCAACCACGGCGCTTTTGCAAAGCCAGTATGAAAATGCGTTGAATCAGCTTGATGAGCGCGAAGGCCTGGTCTTTCTGACCGATCTCCTGGGCGGGACGCCTTTTCGACTGGCCTCCATGCTTGCCCTGCAAAAAGGGGGGCGGGAAGTCATCACCGGCACCAATCTACAACTTTTACTGGAGATGGTGCTTGAGCGCGATGGGCTGACGCCAGAAGCATTTCGTATCGAGGCTCTGGCATCCGGTCATCGTGGCCTGACCAGCCTCGTCGATGAGCTCGCCCGCGACCAAAAGGAAACGGCAGAAACCGAAGACGGCATTTGACAACCTTTACGCTATCGACCTGTAAATCTCCAACACAAACCTGGGGGGATTTACAGCCTTTTCCTTCCCGGTACTCCTTCTATTTCGTTATGTTGTAGCAATTACTTCAAGGCCCTCCTTTTCCCCTCGTTTAACTTCTAATCCATAAAAAAGACATGAGATCTCTTTCACTGTTTTACATCTTACCGTTTTTTTTACGTTGAGTTTTCGTTACCTTTCTTATAAAGTCCATGACAGGCCACACAAAGAAACGAAACGAAAGAAGAGTAAAGTATCCGGAATTCTCTTTCGGAATCTCACCTTTACAGTTAAGGAATGGGTAATGACAGAACTGATCGATCTCGATCTCACAAAAACAAGCACCTGGACAGAAAAAGAAATTCGCCAGCAGCCGGCAATCTGGTCCGAAGCCATCCGCCAGCTCGAAAACCAGCGAGCAGCTATTGATACATTCCTGCAGCCTCTGCTGGCAAAAAGCCGACTCAAAATTATCCTCACCGGTGCCGGCACATCAGCGTTTATTGGCGAGATGATCGTGCCGTGGCTGAACAGCCACGTTGCGGCTGAGTTTGCTTCTATTCCTTCTACCGATATAGTCACTAACCCGAAAGATTATTTGCCCGCAGACCGTCCAATATTGCTGGTCTCATTCGCGCGCTCCGGCAACAGCCCTGAAAGCGTTGCAGCCGTAGATCTAACCAACCAGTGGTCTCCCGATAGCTACCACCTGGTCATTACCTGCAATGAAGCGGGAAGCCTTTATCAAAACGGCCTCAAAAGCGATAAAACGTTCAACATATTGCTGCCGCCTGAAACGCACGATCGTGGCTTTGCCATGACCAGTAGCGTCAGCACAATGACGGCCAGTTGCCTTGCCGTGTTCGCCCCACAGTATTTTACTCCTCAACGTTTTTCCGCTATCTCGGAACGCTGCCAGGCAGTGATTTCCACTCAGGGTAATTTCAGCAAGCCCCTGTTTGGCGATCTTTCATGGAAACGCATCGTTTATCTTGGCAACGGTGGTCTGCAGGGCGTGGCTCGCGAATCAGCTTTAAAAGTGCTGGAGCTCACCGGCGGCAAAATTGCGGCCTTCTATGATTCGGCAACTGGCTTCCGACACGGGCCAAAATCACTGGTCGATGGTGAAACGTTGATCGTGCAATTTATTTCCAACCATCCTTACACCCGGCTTTATGATCTTGATTTATTGAAAGAAATGAGAAATGAGAATCAAGCGATGGCGATCGTTGCCATTGCAGATCGCCCTGAAAGCGACATTGAAAACGGTACGCATCTTTATATTCCCGGGCAGAGCCGCTGTGAAGATATCGATCTCACTTTCTGTTTCCTGATTTATGCACAGATCTTTGCTTTACAGGAGTCGTTTAAAGCAGGCCTTCCTCCTGATACGCCCTCAGCTAGTGGGACGGTGAACCGTGTCGTTCAGGGGGTAGTTATTCATCCCTCATTTAACGACTTTGCAGAATAAAGATAGCTTTAGAAGCTACTCAGGGGAAAAGATATGACTATCATTTCAACCAAATATTTATTAGCCGATGCGCAAATAAACCACTATGCCGTACCGGCTTTTAATATTCATAACGCGGAAACTATTCAGGCTATCCTCGAGGTATGCCAGGAGTTGCAGTCACCGGTTATCCTGGCCGGTACGCCAGGCACCTTTAAGCATATCCCTTTTAAAGAAATCTATGCTCTGTGTGAAGCCTATTCAGAAACCTTCGCTATGCCATTGGCGATTCATCTCGATCATCATGAAACCTATCAGGACATCACCACCAAAGTCCTGGCGGGTTCGCGCAGCGCCATGATAGACGGCAGTCATTTTCCCTTTGAGGAGAACGTAAAGCTGGTAAAACAAGTCGTTGATTTTTGTCATCAGCAGGATTGCAGCGTTGAAGCGGAGCTGGGCCGTTTGGGCGGTGTCGAAGATGATATGGAAGTCAGCGACGAAAGCGCATTTCTGACCGACCCCCAGCAGGCCAAAGATTTTGTCGCAAGAACAGGAATAGACAGCCTCGCCGTTGCCATCGGCACCGCGCACGGGCTGTATACAAAAACGCCAAAAATAGATTTTGGCCGTCTGGCCGAAATACGGAACATCGTTGATATACCTCTGGTGCTTCACGGCGCCAGCGACGTGCCCGATGAGTTTGTCAGACGAGCTATCTCCTTAGGTGTATGCAAAGTCAACGTCGCCACAGAACTGAAAATTGCTTTTGCCGATGCGGTTAAACAGTGGTTTACCACAAACCCACAGGGCAATGACCCACGCTACTATCTACGGGTGGGTATGGATGCAATGAAGAATGTCGTGCATGACAAAATTAAAGTCTGTGGCTCATCTAATCGCTTAATTGCGTTCACAAACTATTAAATAAGCGAGGTGCTTATGGCAATCCCAAATATTCTTCTCACCCGCATTGATAACCGCCTGGTACATGGACAAGTCGGCGTAACCTGGACTACAACGCTTGGGGCAAACCTCCTGATTGTAGTTGATGATGACGTGGCGAAAGATGAAATCCAACAAAAGCTAATGGGCATTACAGCTGAAGCCTATAGCGTTGGCATTCGTTTTTTCACCATAGAAAAAACCATTGCTATTATTGATAAAGCCACGCCGAATCAAAAAATATTCATTATTTGCCGCACGCCACGCACCGTAAAAAGGTTAGTTGAAGGCGGCGTGCCGTTGAAAGATGTCAACGTAGGCAACATGCATTTCAGTGAGGGTAAAAGACAAATCAGTAGTAAGGTTTATATCAACGATGAGGATCTTGATGACTTCCGCTATTTGAAAAGCCAGGCAGTCAATATTTTTATTCAGGATGTTCCCGGGAATCCCAAAGAACAGATTTCAGTATAAAAATACAAGGGAGGTCTTTTAATTAATACCTCTAAAATAAGCTAATGTAGTAAGGAATAAAAAATGCATGAGATAACGCTACTGCAAGGCCTTTCATTAGCGGCACTGGCCTTTGTATTAGGAATTGATTTTTGGTTGGAAGCATTATTTCTGTTCAGACCAATCATTGTTTGTACGCTCACAGGGGCAATTTTAGGCGACATCCAGACAGGCCTTATTACCGGAGGCCTGACCGAACTGGCTTTTGCCGGCCTGACGCCTGCAGGAGGCGTACAACCTCCGAACCCCATCATGGCGGGGATAATGACTACCGTTCTCGCCTGGTCAACGGGTATAGATGCCAAAACGGCCATCGGCCTTGGGCTCCCGTTTAGTTTATTAATGCAGTATATCATCCTATTCTTCTACTCGTCATTTTCACTGTTTATGTCGAAAGCTGACAAATGCGCTCAAACAGGCGATACAGGGGGGTTTGCCCGGCTAAATATTCTCACAATTTTGCTAGTCGCAATAACCTATGCGCTAATCACATTCCTGTGTACCTATCTTGCACAAGGCGCGATGCAGGCCCTGGTAAAATCAATGCCGGGATGGTTGACACACGGATTTGAAGTAGCGGGCGGCATATTGCCTGCGGTCGGTTTTGGTTTGTTGCTTCGGGTTATGCTGAAAGCACAATACGTTCCTTATCTGATTATTGGCTTCCTGTTTGTTTGCTATATCCAGGTCAGCAATTTGCTGCCGGTTGCCGTTCTGGGCACGGCTTTAGCGATGTATGAATATTTTAATGCCAACGCTAAAAAAGCACATGCCGCCGCCACTCAAAAAGATACCCCATCAGATAACAATAAAGAGGATTACAGTAATGGGATCTGAAATCGTCACTAAAAAAGATATTACCCGTCTGGGTCTGCGATCTTCTCTCCTGCAATCAAGCTTTAACTATGAACGTATGCAGGCAGGCGGATTTACCTGGGCGATGGTGCCGCTGCTGAAGAAAATCTACAAAGACGATCCTCAGGGCCTGAGCGCCGCCATGAAAGATAACCTTGAATTTATCAACACGCATCCAAACTTTGTCGGTTTCCTCATGGGATTATTGATTTCCATGGAAGAGAAAAAAGAGGATCGTGGGATTATCAAAGGGTTAAAAGTTGCTTTGTTTGGACCGATAGCGGGCATTGGCGATGCGCTTTTCTGGTTCACCCTGCTGCCGATCATGGCGGGAGTTTGCTCGTCCTTTGCAAGCCAGGGCAACCTGCTTGGACCCATTCTGTTCTTTGCCGTCTACTTTGCCGTATTCTGCTTACGTATCGGCTGGACGCATATTGGTTATACGCTGGGTATCAAAGCCATTGACAGGATAAAGGAAAACTCACAGATCATTTCGAAGGCCGCAACCATTCTTGGGGTCACGGTTATTGGCGGTCTGATAGCATCCTATGTACATATTAATGTGGTTTCAGAGATAGCCATTGACGGCACGCACAGCGTCGCCATCCAGAAAGACTTTTTTGACAAAATATTCCCTAATATTTTGCCAATGGGATATACCCTGCTGATGTATTACTTGCTGCGTACGAAAAAAATGCACCCCGTGATTCTGATCGGCGTCACGTTTGTCCTGGCGATTGTGATGTCTGCATTAGGTGTTTTGTAATAGCCATAAAAACAAGGGCATTTCATCTGCCCTTGTTTAAATAATCTGCCCGTCATCTCCATATAAAAGGAACGGTAAAATGAGACAGTTCGTTTTCGAAAAGTGTCTTGATTATAACGACCTCAGCCAGAAATGCTGTGACCGTATTATTGCCTGTATTCAAAACAATCCATCAGCGGTTATCTGCCTGGCGACAGGTTCATCGCCGACGGGAAGTTATAAGTTCTTTGTGGATTATGTCAAAGATAAAAATACAGATATCAGCGGCGTAACCTTTGTCAAACTCGATGAGTGGCTTGGTGTTCCTATGACTCACCCCTGTACCTGCGAATCATATTTGCAGGCACATATCATCACGCCGCTCAATGTTAAGGAAAATAATTACATTGCCTTTGATACAACGACAGACCCGGACCCAGAATGCAAAAGAGTCACGAAATTAATTCAACAAAAAGGGGGATTAGATTTATGTATTCTGGGCTTAGGTAAAAACGGCCACCTCGGTCTGATCGAACCATCAGATAAACTGACCTTTCGTAGCCACAGCATCAAACTTGATAGCAGAACAAAAACACATGAGATGCTAAAAGACACATCACATCTTATCTCAGAGGGAATTACTTTAGGGTTAAGTGAAATTTTTAGCGCTAAGGCAATTGTATTTCTTGTTTCAGGTGAAAATAAATCTGCGGCATTCGATGGATTCTGCAAACAAGAAATTTCCACAACACTACCCTGTTCGTTCCTTTGGCTGCATCAAAATGTGCAATGCCTGTATGACGCGCAGATTTTCCAGCCGGGGCCTTATGCGACCCCCTCGCCATAACCTGTTCACAAAAGCTGATTAACTAAAGCTCAGAATACCAGGAAAATCCTATTTCGCGCTGTTTTCCAACGCATACTTATAAAGCGCATTCTTCTTCACACCGTGGATTTCAGCGGCAAGCGCGGCGGCTTTCTTCAGCGGCAGCTCTGTTTGCAGCAGCGCGAGAGTGCGCAACGCATCGGCAGGCAACGCATCATCGCTTTGAGCTTTGAAGCCTTCGACGATCAGCACCATCTCGCCCTTGCGACGGTTCTCGTCTTCTTTAACCCATGCCGCCAGTTCGCCAACTGGCGCACCATGAATCGACTCCCAGGTTTTGGTTAGCTCGCGCGCCAACACTACGTAACGGGATTCACCAAGCACCGAGCAAATATCGTCTAAACTGTCGAGCAAACGGTGAGTGGACTCATAGAAAATCAACGTGCGCGGCTCTTGTTCAATGGCTTTTAGCGCGTCGCGACGGCCTTTGGATTTGGCGGGCAAGAAGCCTTCATAACAGAAGCGATCCGACGGTAGCCCGGCCGCGCTTAACGCTGCAATGGCGGCACAAGGGCCAGGCAGCGGCACGACGCGAATACCCGCTTCACGGCAGGTACGCACCAGGTGATAGCCCGGATCGTTAATCAACGGCGTGCCGGCATCGGAAACCAGGGCGATACTTTGTCCTTCCTGAAGCTTCGCCAGTAACGTTTCGGACTTTTGTTGTTCATTATGATCGTGCAATGCGAACAATCGCGCATTAATGGCAAAATGCTGCAGCAATAAACCGGTATGACGAGTATCTTCGGCAGCAATCAGGTCAACGCTTTGCAACACGGATAACGCCCGCTGTGTGATATCGCCGAGGTTACCGATGGGGGTCGGAACGATGTAGAGCGTGCTGGCAGAAATCGCCGCCGTTTCGAGTTGTTTCATTGTTTCATCCGTATTGCCGATTTAATATTGAACACTGAGAAGAAAAATTCACTGGATACAGCATGCTACCGTCTAAATTTATTCGTTCTAAAGCCGGGCGTTGTCTGCCTGTCGTGCTTGCAGCCCTGATCTTTGCGGGTTGTACCACGAAAGCACCAGACCAGTCCGCCGCCCACGTGCAGGGCGAAGCCACTGCAGATTCTGCATACTATCTGCAACAGATGCAGCAAAGCGCAGATGATAGCAAGACCACATGGCAATTACTCGCCATTCATGCGCTGCTGACTGAAGGCAAAACGCAACAGGCGGTAGAACTCTATAATCAGTTGCCGCAGGAAATGGATGATGTCCAGCGCCATGAGCAGTCGCTTCTGGTGCCAGAGATTAAAATCGCCCAAAAAGATTATGCTGCGGCAAATGCGCTGCTTGCTAAGCTTGACCCTTCATCCTTCAACAAAAAGCAGCAGACGCGGTATTATCAGGCGGTGATTGATGCCAGCCAGAATCGCCCATCGCTGGAACTTCTGCGCG
The DNA here is from genome assembly GCA_032051265.1 of Buttiauxella sp. Classification (GTDB taxonomy): domain Bacteria; phylum Pseudomonadota; class Gammaproteobacteria; order Enterobacterales; family Enterobacteriaceae; genus Dryocola. Next base: position 71,156 of record DAMBYU010000003.1, on the reverse strand, counting down.
CCTGGATTGCTCAGGAGCCCATGCTCAAGGGCGAGGCGCATCAAAAAAATATCGATGGCACCTGGCAGACCTTGTCTCAGTTCACGCCTGAACAAATGAGCGCCATGGTGATTAATGCGGATGAAAATACCCTGCAAGGGTGGCTGGATCTCCAGCGCGTCTGGAACGACAACCGCAACGATCCGAACATGCTGAAAGCTGGCATTAAAGACTGGCAAACACGCTACCCGCAGAATCCGGGCGCAAAAACGCTGCCGACTCAGCTAAGCAATATGCAAAATTACCAGCCGGCTTCCGTGGGTAAAATTGCTCTGCTGCTGCCATTAAACGGCCAGGCTGCGGTATTTGGCCGCGCTATCCAGCAGGGCTTTGAATCAGCTAAAAATACTGGTTCCGTCCCTGCGGCGCCGGTTAGCGCTCCTGCGCCGGATGCCAGCGCGCAGCCAGCAACAGAGCCAACTACGCCTGATGCCGATGCTGTGGCCAGTCCGTCAGCCGCCTCCGTTAGCGATCTGACTAATGAGCAGGCGGCAACACCATCGGCTCCGCAACCGGCTCAACCAGCGGTACAAAGCGCCGCGGCGACTCCGGCTAACCCTTCTGCCGAAGTAAAAATCTACGATACCAGCTCGCAGCCGTTGGAGCAGGTACTCGCTCAGGCGCAGCAGGATGGCGCTACGCTTGTCGTAGGCCCGCTGCTTAAAAACAACGTTGATCGTCTCGCCAACAGCAATACCTCGCTGAATATCCTGGCGCTGAACCAGCCTGAGAATGTACAAAACCGCCCGAACATCTGTTACTTCGCCCTCTCTCCGGAAGATGAAGCTCGGGACGCAGCGGATCATATCTGGCAGCAGGGTCATCGTGCGCCGCTGTTGCTGGTACCGCGCAGCACATTGGGCACTCGCGTAACAAGCGCCTTTAGCGCTGAGTGGCAAAAACTGGGCGGCGGCATCGTACTGCAACAGCAGTTCGGTTCTGTTAGCGAACTCAAGCAGGGCATCAACAGCGGGTCTGGCATTGCTCTGACCGGAACGCCTGTCGCCTCATCCGTACCGCAGCAGGAAGCCGTTACCATCGGCGGCCTGACAATTCCTGCGCCGCCAACCGATGCGCAAATTACCGCCGGCTCCGCCGAAGGTGTGGATGCAGCCTATATCCTGGCCACGCCGGATGAAGTGGCGCTTATCAAACCGATGATTTCCATGCGCACCGGCAGCCGCAGCAGCGCGCAGCTTTATGCCAGCTCCCGCAGCTCTCAGGGCGTAAACGGCCCGGACTTCCGTCTGGAGATGGAAGGCCTGCAGTTCAGCGAAATCCCCATGCTCTCCGGCGACAATCCGGCACTACAGCAACAGGCGCTGAATGCTGTGCGTAATGACTACTCACTGGCACGTCTGTACGCCATGGGGGCCGATGCCTGGTCACTGGCAAACCATTTCTCCCAGATCCGTCAGGTGCCAGGCTATCAGGTAAGCGGCAATACCGGCATGCTTTCCGCAAGCCCCGACTGCGTCATTAACAGGAAGTTAAATTGGCTGAAATTCTCTCAGGGTCAAATCATCCCGGCCAGCTGACTCGTCAACAGGCAGGCGCGCACTATGAGCTGCAAGCGCGCCGCTTTCTTGAGCGTAAAGGACTACGCTTTATCGCCGCCAACGTGCACATACGCGGCGGCGAAATCGACCTCATCATGAAACAGCACGATGTGATTGTGTTTGTCGAAGTGCGTTACCGTAGCAGCCCTCGCTTTGGCGGCGCTGCGGCAAGCGTCACCAGGAGCAAACAGCATAAGCTGCTACATGCCGCGCGGAACTGGCTTGCCCGCACATCAGGTAGTTTTGATACTGTGGATTGCCGTTTCGATGTGTTAGCCTTCACCGGCAACGAAATAGAGTGGTTAACCAACGCGTTTACCGCAGATGTTTAAAGTAACCAGGTAGAACAACGTGCTCGAAAGAATCAAAGTCTGCTTCACGGAAAGTATTCAAACCCAGATTGCCGCAGCGGAAGCTCTGCCAGATGCCATCTCCCGTGCAGCTATGACGCTGGTTCAGTCGCTGCTTAACGGCAACAAAATTCTGTGTTGTGGCAACGGCACCTCTGCTGCCAACGCACAGCATTTTGCTGCCAGTATGATCAATCGCTTCGAAACCGAGCGGCCAAGCTTACCGGCCATTGCACTTAACGCCGATAATGTGGTCTTAACCGCTATCGCAAACGACCGTTTGCATGAAGAAGTGTATGCCAAACAGGTACGTGCGCTAGGGCATGCCGGAGATGTACTGCTTGCCATCTCAACACGTGGTAACAGCCGTGATATCGTCAAAGCGGTTGAGGCGGCGGTCACTCGCGACATGACCATCGTTGCGCTAACGGGCTACGACGGCGGTGAACTTGCCGGGCTGTTAGGGCCGCAGGATGTGGAAATCCGCATCCCTTCGCATCGCAGCGCGCGCATTCAGGAAATGCACATGCTGACGGTCAACTGCTTATGCGATTTGATTGATAATACGTTATTCCCTCACCAGGACGATTAAGGAGTACAGATGAAGGCATTTAAGCCACTTGCAGTCCTTATCACCGCGCTTGCGCTACAGGGCTGTGTTGCCGCCGCGGTTGTCGGCACTGCTGCCGTCGCGACGAAAACCGCAACGGACCCGCGTACCGTAGGTACTCAGGTTGATGACGGTACGCTGGAGCTTCGCGTTAACAGCGCGCTGGGTAAAGACGAGCAGCTGAAAAAAGACGCCCGTATCAACGTCACTGCCTATCAGGGCAAAGTGCTCCTGACAGGGCAAACGCAAAATACCGAGCTGGCCTCGCGTGCGAAACAAATCGCGCTGGGCGTGGATGGCGCAACCGAGGTGTATAACGAAATTCGCAATAAGGCGCCTGTTGGGCTGGGCACCGCGTCAACGGATACCTGGGTAACCACCAAAGTTCGTTCGCAGCTGCTGGCAAGCGACCAGGTGAAATCTTCTAACGTGAAGGTAACGACCGAAGACGGAGAAGTATTCCTGTTAGGCCTGGTAACGGACAGAGAAGGGAAAGCTGCCGCGGATATCGCCAGCCGTGTGAGCGGCGTGAAACACGTTACGACTGCTTTCACCCTTCTGCAGTAATTTATTGCCCCCTGGCCGGGGGTAATAAATACGACTCAGAGCAGAGGTATGCTGATAAAACTAATTTAAGGTGCCAATCACCTTATTAGTTTTTTCAGTATAAATCGTAATGTTATCTGGCAGGTCTTTGTTTATAAATGACATAGCGCCGATTACCACATTATCACCAATAGTAACATCCCCGATAATGCAGGTGTGAGCGCCTATATCGACATTGTTGCCAATAACGGTTTTCCCGACACTTGAACCATTCTTTGTTTTACCGATAGTGGTATTCTGGCGCAGAATGACATTCTCACCGATCACACATTCATTGCGAATAACAATACTAAATGCATGGTTTATTTTCATTCCCTTGCCAATGATGGCACCAAGCCCGATATCGGTACCGTATTTGCGACAAAGGTTATAGTTAATCCGCCGGGCGTACCTTACATTTGCACGCCCTCCCTTATAATTCAAATAGTTAGCAAGCCGCCACCAAAAATAAAAACGCTTTACCGGCTTTTTTATGCATCTGTGCAACACTTTAAACCATGAGAACTTTTTATTGCTGCCAAGCACTTCGTAGCGAAGACACTCCTTGAAGGTATCGAAATCTATTTTTTGCATATTATCAAAACGCTTTAATCATTAGGATTATTCCTATGCCGGCATAATACCAATCATTAAATTCCTTAGGAATATCCCGCATACAAATGTTTAAAATAAAAGCGTTCTGTTACTGGTTTTGTCGCGCTGACACCGAGCTTAAAAACGACTCAAGCAGTCCATTGCCACCGTTTTAAATCCCTGAAAAGTCTTGCTGTCCCTGAGTCTTGGCATTGCCCTTTCGCGCAGGAAGGTAACAAATAAATCATAAATTGCCATCGCTTCTTCGTATTCGCGTTTACTGATCGCCAGCAGGAAAATCACATGCGCCGTCTCCTCTCCCCAGCTTATCCCCTGCGGGGCCAGTACGGTGTACACGACGGTTTTGTTGGCCAGCAATCCCAGCGAGTGAGGAAGCGCAATGCCCTCGCCCAGCATGGTGCTGACAATCGCTTCTCGCTCCACGACCGACGGATAAAAATCCTTGCCAACGTAGCCTTCCCGCTCAAGCTGCCCACAAAGAGAGCTGAACAACTGCTGCTGGGTCATAGGTTCATCAATCACCACAAAGTGGCTTTCATCGAAATACTTTGCCAGCATATAAGGGCGGGTCCGGTCTACCAGCACCAGCTTTCCAAGCTGTTCGAGCTGATACTCCGTTGGGAAAGGGGCCATCGTCACGACTGGCTTTTCTTTCTCGTTTATCCGCGCGGTGGAGATAACAAAGTCCTCGTCTATGCTTTCAAGCTGCTCATAGTCACGCAGCGAAATAATGCGCTTCACCTCGATTTGCGGATACTTGCGCAGCAACATCGCCTGAATCATCCGCACCGTGGAGTTGCCGGTGTCGCAGACCAGTAACGCTTGCGGATGGCGCTGATAGCCGATGTTGTAATGCCTTTCCAGCCCCACGCCAATATGCAGCACCAGGAAGCCAATCTCATTTTCACTGATAGCATACGGCGTGTATTTCCCCCAGCTTGATACCGCCGCCAGCGTCATGTCGTAGGCCATCGGGTAGTGCTGTTTAATGTTGGAAAGCAGCGGGTTAGGGATATTTATTTGGTAACGCACGCGGGTGATCATCGTTTTGATATGCGTGAGCAGGTCGGCATGCAGCTGGGTATCCGTCAGCAAATTGTAATTATAGTGCGTGTTGATATAGCGCAGAATGTAGTTCACCAGCGCTTCGTCGTCGTCGGCGCTGATGGCGCTGGGCGCCACCTCCTGAACCTGTCGTGCGGCGATATGCACCTGTAACCACTGCTCCTCCGCTTCGGAAAGCGGTTTTCCCGCAAATTTTTGCAGCAGCGCGGTAATCTGGCGCGCGGCTTCGCGGATGCCGTCGTCCACGTCGGCTGCATTAAATTCCGCCAGCGGATAGCCTTCGCTGATACGCCGTACCGCCACGGCGCAATACAGGCCGATAAACTGTTCACCTTCGTCCGTCAGGCGAATACGGCAGCGGGTAAAACAGTCGTGCAGATCCGTCGCTAACTGCTCCCGTACTTCTCCATTGAGCGCTTCTTCGTTCAGCAGAGGATTTTCACTCTCTTCCTGCATGAGCTGCCAGAGTAAATCGGTCAGGCATGCCCGCACTGCCGTTTCGCTGCCAAACAGCTTCATGCCGTGGCGGGGACGGGTTTCTATCGTCAGGTTATAACGGTTAAACCATTCGCGGACCTCCGCCATATCGCTTTGCAACGTTCCCCGGCTGACAAACCACTCCTCAGCCAGCTCTTCCAGCTTGAGCGAAAAGGCGGAGGTCAGAAAACGCACCACCAGATAATGCACACGTTCTGGCGAAGTGCGTGGCACACGCAGCTGGCGGGACGGCTGCAGAACAAATTCCTGATAGCGAGTCGCATCATCGATTTTGAGCTGATAACCCGCGCCGCGATTCAAAATAAACTGTGCGCCATACCCGGCAATTAAAGCGTTCAACGCGGTGATATCGGCCCGCACGGTGCGTGTCGAAACCGATAAACGCCGCGCCAGTTCATCCTGGGGCAGCGTCTCATTCTGGAGCATCTCAAAAAGCTGGGCCAGACGAAGGTTTGGGAATCTCACAGCAGTTTCCTTTCATTAAGCGGACGCGCAAGGGCACCCGCCACGGCTATTTCGCGGGGGTAAAAATTAGTTGCGATGGGCTTCCTGCCGCCACGTAATCCTCAATAAAGGTCAGCTTGCCGTCCTGCGGCGCAACGCTAAAACGGGTGATGTTATCGCTGCGCTGATTCATGGCGTAGAGATACTTGCCATCGCTGTCGAGCGTTAACGTGCGCGGGTAATCACCCCGTGTCCAGATATCGTCCTGATGGATCAGCGTGTCGTTTGCCGACACGGTGAAATGCGCGATGCTGTTGTGCAAACGGTTAGCGACGTAAAGCTGTTTACCGTCGCGGCTTAGTACTAAGCCCGCCGCAAAGCTTGTCCCTTTGTAACCTTTCGGCAGCGTGGAAACGGTCTTGCCTGCGGTTAAGGTGCCTTTTGCCGTATCAAGTTGATAATAAGTAAGCGTAGAGGACTCTTCGTTAATCAACCACAGGCCGTCACCAGCGGGCGTAAATACAAAGTGACGCGGGCCCGCTCCTGCAGAAGAAGCGGCGATAAACGGCGGATCGTTTGGCGTAAGCTTGCCGGTCTCATTATCAAAACGGTATTGATAGATGCGATCTAAGCCGAGATCGGTTGAGAAGACGAATTTTCCGCTCGGATCGGCGCCGATCATATGCGCGTGCGGGCCATTATGATCGCTTACCGCGAAGCTGCCTTCCACGGCGGCCTCCGGTTTTGCAGCACCTGGCGGGCCTTCATTCTGTCTGGTGTCGCTGGCTTCGCCCAGGCTACCGTCTTCTTTCACCGGGAATACCGCGATGGTGCCGCTGATATAGTTGGCAACCAGCAGGTGGCGACTATCTGGCGTAAGCGACAGATAAACCGGCCCGGCGCCGCCGGAGGAAACCTGGTTTAGTTCCGTGAGGTTGCCGTCTTCGCCAACGCGCAACGCCGCAACAATGCCTTTCTCCGCTTCACTCGCCACATACAAAGTTTTGCCATCTTTTGAAGCGGTTAACTGAGCGGCGTCAGGTAACTCGTTAACCAGCGTTTTGTTGCTCAACGCCCCGGTTTTCGCATCGACCTGAAAGCGGTATACGCCCTCGCCGTTCGGATTGTAGGTGCTAACCCAGGCGAACTGCTGGGCGATCGCCGTTCCGACAATCATAGCCAGTGAAGCGGTAAGGAGATTACGTGTCGCAGGCATTGAAGATCCTCGTTGATATTTAGCCCCCTCCCTTTCTGGAAGGGGGAGCAGGGTAAAATATTACCCAACCAGCTTCTTCGTCATTTCCAGCAGCGTACGCACATCTTCCGGACGCGTATCACCGGTCGCTTTATCAATAATTGAACTATAAATGTGCGGGATAATTTTACTCACGCCTGCATCCAGCGCGATCTGCAGAATTTCTTCGTAGTTCTCCAGATCGATACCGCCGGTCGGTTCCAGCCAGAAATCATGCTTTGCGCAGGCCTCTGCTACCGCTTTAAATTCATCACGGCATTTCAGTCCGCCCATCGGGAAATATTTGATTGAGCTACCCCCCATATCTTTCAGCAACTTAATGGCGGTTTCAACCGGAACAATGCCATCCGGGGCGTTCGAGCTAAGCGGTCCGGTAGAGATTTTTACCATACCGACGCCGCCCGTAGGTGAAACCAGGCCGTTAACCACGGTTTCGTTTTGCCCCAGCAGCGCACGGGAAGTTCCCACGCCGGTAAATACCTGATTTACGTGCTGCGGCTGCACCTGACGGGAGATTTCACTCACCATCGCCGACTGATTCGGATCGCCCGCGCCCAGCCCCACGGAAAGCGCATTTTCGATAAGCGCCGCATAATCGCGCATATCCGCCACCGCGCTTGCAACATCCGGATAATTTTTAGAAAGCACCCCTACCAGCACATGGCCCTGCGCCGCCTCGTAAATCTCTTTGGCATTCTCTTTCGAACCGGCCAGCACGTTCAGGCAAACGCGATCCTGGTAAAAGTTTGGGGTCAGTTTCATGCCTGCTTCTCCTTGCTGATGTTTGCTTTGATGCAGCGATAAATAATGTCGAGCTGCTGCGGGCTTACGCTGCGCACGTCGGCTTCGATAATCCCTTCATTGGCCTTGTAGCCACGGAAATAGATCGCGTACTCACCCTGTTTAAGCGCGCTTACCAGCTCGCCCGTGCTGATGCCGATGGTGGCTTCATCAAACTTAATTTCAGTGCGGGCGATGTCACGGCCTGCCGCATCCCATACTACGCGGGCGCTTATGCCATCCAGCGTGTTGAGGCTGTCGATAAATGGCGTCATTTTCTGCACCATCTGCTCGCCCGTCTCTTTTTCAGCGGTAAGATAGTGTTCAATGGCGCAGGTCAGGCCAAGAATGCCCTCTTTGCCCACCTTCATCGCACGGCCGATACCGCCGGTTTGTAGCTTCACCCACTCAACATACTGCTCTTTACCGATAACCAACCCGCTGGTTGGCCCTTCTATGGCCTTCGCGCCGCTGTAAATCACCAGATCCGCGCCGGCACGGTAGTAGCACTGCAAATCTTCTTCGGCTGCGGCATCCACTATCAACGGCAGGTCATATTTACGCGCCACAACGACCGCCTGCTCAACGCTGAGCATGCTTTTCTGCACCGAGTGGTGGGATTTGATATACAGAATTGCGGCCGTGCGCGGGGAAATCGCCGCAGCAAGCTGCTCTGCGGAACACTCGTTTGCATAACCCGCTTCCACAACTTTGCCGCCGCCAAGGTTGACCATCGTGCCAACCGGGGCGCCAAAGTTCACGTTGTGGCCTTTTGGCAATACGATTTCGTTATTATCAAGCGGCGCTGCGTGCAGGTTTTCAATCAGCCAGGCGTTATCTTTTACCAGCACCGCGGCAACGGACTGGGCGATACCGGAAGAAGCGCAGGAGACCACGGTGGCCGCTTCCACATCCAGCAGCCTGGCGATGTACTCACCGGTCTTGTTCACCAGATCTTTCATTTCAAAATAGTGATTCATGCCGGCAGTGACCGCTTCCACGACGTCCGGACGCGGCGTGGAAACACCCAGCGCGGTCATACGACCTGATGCGTTAATCACCTGTTTTAAATTGTATTTCTCATAAATCGAAGGCATGTTCTGCTTTTCCTTGTTCGGTAGTAAACCACTTTCCGGCGCGTACGGCGGCAAGCGGCGCCAGCAACAGCTCGCCCATGAGCGTTTGCTGTTCGGAATCCGTGAACACCGTCGGCTGGCGGCGTAATTCAAAAATAGTCAGGTCAGCATCCAGCCCAACGGACAAACGCCCCTTGTGTTTCAGGCGCAGCCCGTCTGCCGCATGAGCGGTAACGCAGTCAACAACCTGCGACAGAGAAAGCCCGATGGAGAGGAATTTAGACATCACCGCACCGAGGCTGTGAACCGGTCCGTTAATGCGGTTGCGGCAGTAAATATCTGAGCTGATGGTGTGCGGGAAAATGCCCTGTTTGATGGCAATTTTCGCGACCTCAAAGCTGAAGCTGGCGGTACCGTGCCCCACGTCCAGGCGCACGCCGCGCTGAATAGCGCTGGCGATGGAGGCCCGTAGTTCGCCCGCAGGGGTAAGAATACGGTTCGGTTTGCCGTTATAGCAGTGAGTGATGATATCGCCGCTTGTCAGCAAATCGGCAATTTCATCCAGATTAGGTGGGTTATTACCAATGTGCACCATCAAGGGTAAGTCACCGTTTTCGCGCTGGATTTCTTTAGCACGTTCGAGAGGTTTGATACCGTTGGCGCCCACCACGCTGCTGCTCATGCGCGCTTTAATTCCAACGATAAAAGCGGGATTACGTTTCACCGCGTCGCGCACGGCGACTTTGTCGATATTCGCCATATCCGACAGTTCGTTCTGGGCGATAAGCCCCACGCGGGAGATGTTCAGCAACGCATAAACTTCCGTCGCCGCTTTACGTGTTATCTCGTAAAACTCATCGATATCATCCGCGCCGGTGCTCCCCGCGTCCACAACAGTCGTCACGCCGGTATTAATACCGATGCTGTCCGGCTCGTCGTGATAAATCGGGGATTTTGGGTAGCAGTGAACGTGGGAATCAATCCAGCCTGCGCTGAGGTAATACTTACCGTTCAGCGCCCGGACTTCGTGCGCCTCGCCGGTAACCTCGCCCAGCGCGGCAATTTTGCCGTCTTTGAGTGCGATATCGATAACCGTATCGTCTACCAGCCGGGCCTGACGCAGGATTAAGTCGAACATGGTTTACTCCTTTAGCGGCGGATGGCGCAGCGCCCATCCGCCATTTAGCCTTACAAAGCGACCGGGAAAATGGCCCCTAAAATCATCGCCCCCAGAATCGCGCCGCCGGTAATTGGCTTGCCCCAGAGATAGAAGAGCAAAGCGCCAATCAGCGAGCCAACGCCAATCGGTATCGAGGCGGTCATGGCGCTCAGAATAATCAGCGGTCCAAGGAAGCGACCCGAAGCGTTACCCGCGCCCATCATCACGTCCGCACCGTAGGTGGAGTCGCTCTGGTTGATGGTGAATTTACGCGCAAGGATAATCAGGTAACCAATTGCCAGGCCGATAACCAGCCCCGTCACCAGGGAGGCGGCAAAGTTGGCGACCGGGAAGACAAAGCCCGCGCCCAGCAGCAGCGCCGGCACACCCAGCCCTACGCCGGTTTGAATCGCACCGCCGATGTCCAGAATCCCTACCAGCGAGCCTTCAATAATGCGCGCAAACAGGAAGCTCGCGCCAAACGCCGCCACCGCGCCATAAACGCCGGTATCGATACCCGCCTTCAACATGGCCACGAAGGCCACTTCGTTAAACGCCCCGATGCCGTACAGGTAATACATGTGTGTCCCGGCGAACACGCCGGAAGAAAGCAGGCCAACAAAAATCGGGAACGACCAGTCGGCATACCAAAACCCTTTATTCTCTTCCATTGCAGGCTCCGTTATTTTCCGCTCAGGGAGTTATGAATCAGATCCAGCCAGTTCGGCACGGTCATATGGAAGGATTCGATCATCTTCATGTCGAAACCGCGGAAGAAGGCGCTCAGCACGAACAGCGCGACGATGGCGGTCATCATCACTTTGGTGACGCGGTGCCAGCCGCTCTCTTCCACACCTTTACCAATCAGGATGCCCAGCACCAGACCCGGTACGGCGTTGCCCATAATCAACTGCGCGCAGCCGCCAAAAATGGTGGCCCAGAAGCCTGATTTTTTACCGGCATCAATCGCCGCCAGCCAGAAGATAACCGGCATGACGGTGTTCACCAGCAGGTTTGCAGCAGGAACCAGCACCTTAACGGCGGTAACCTGCAGCGCAGCCGGCACAGCGGAAGCGGTGCTGTTGAGAAACGCAACGACAAGCATGCCGATAAGACCACAGGCAATGGCCATTTTTTTCGGATCGTGCAGGGTTTCAGCCACGTTGCGGTTTTTCACCATCAGCGCGGCGGCTCCCCAGTTCGGAATAATGCGGTGGTCGACGTCCTGCGTAAAAGCACCCGCCGCCACGGAGGAAGCCCACGCGTTGAAGAAGAACCCTAAGCCAAAGGAGAAGTGCGAAGCCGGGTCTCCTTCACAGGAATTCAGCTCGCCGAGTGTACGAAAAGCGCCCATTCCCTGAGTGGTTGGCGCGTGAAACATGCGTGCAGCTCCGGCGCCAACACCTACGCCGACAAGCCCCCCGATGATGAGTGATTTTATTAATATTATTAAGAACATCAGTCTGTCCTTTCTGTGTGATTTTAATGCGCGACGAAATCCACTTTATCGAGATTGATTGCCGTCACGTTGATAATGACATCCAGCTCCACGCTGAACATCCGCCGTTCCCGGCGCAGAAAGAAGAACAAAAAGGCCTCTTTCTTCACCTGTACCCGCGCCTGAACAACCTGTACATCCTGTGGCTCAATACGCAGCAATATATAAGGCGAGGATTTGAGCACCGTACCCTGAACCTGGTTCAGGGCATCGGCAAAGGCTTTGGCTTTGGTATCGCCACGTCCGCTTACTCTCACCGTGTCGGAGAAGTGTTCTTTCATACTCAACTGCCGTACTTCTTGTTCCAGGCCTGTACCAGGCGCTCGCCCAACTCTTCTTTATCCATAAAGCCAAAACCTAAAACGTTATTGCCTTCGTTGATGGCGGTAACGCCTTCATCCACAGAGCGCATACCATATTTAGCTTTGTAGCCATGTTTGGTCTGCGCGGTGATGGCACCTGCCCCGCCGCTGCCGCAGAAGGAGATCCCAAAGGCGGCATTTTCAGCTTTCATCACGTCGCCCAGCTTCATGTCGGCGGCCACACCAGGAATGACGACTGCGCGGCCACCCGCTTTTTCGATCCCTGCCGCGACTTTCTGGCCTTTGCCCAGGCGGTCGCCAATGACTACGGTAATTTGTTCCATTTGCATCTCCTGATTGTTCAAAGATTGTCTTTCGCTACTTCAAAATGCACCGACAACAGCCAGGCCTCTTCAACCGGCAGGTTGCCGAACTGCTCCACCACTACTTTCGCCATTTCCAGCGAGTCGGCAGAGATCTCATCAAACAGACTCTCCTCGACTTCTGGCAGCGGTTCACCGGTCAGCGACCGATGCGCCATGGCGCGAACGTGGGAGGTCAACATTTGCTCCTGCACCGCGTTCGGCGTGATATTGCGGGTCTTCAGCAGCGCATTGATAAATGCCTGCACCTTTTCCGTCAGCGCCGTGGCCTCAGTATTTCCGGCTTCATTACCCTTTACCGCTCCATTATTCACACCAGGTACCTCATTCGCTTGTATGACGATAAGGTAGCGACAGGGGATAGTTGTTTGTAGCGAGTTGTTTTCCACTTCGAAGTGGAAATAGCAGCGGCATTAACGATCTGTTCCACAAAAAGCGACCGGATGGTGATAATTCACCAGGTAAATGTGATTAATGTCACGAGATCGCCAAACCAATGCCACGCCAGGTGGTGAAAGTTTTTAAACAAAATTGTGAAGCAGAGACGGTTTTTGGGGAGTTACCGGTAAGGTTTATGGGCACTTTGGGAAGATTAAACTTGCGCTAAAAATTTACTTTGCCTCCACGGTTCAGGCAAAAGTTATGGCTTTCGAGTCGAATTCTTCATTTCTATACATAAAACCTCCCGTTTCTCCAGGGTGCGAAAATGACGCCACAATAAAGAAGCTTATAGGCGGACTGGCTTCTACCAGTATGAGACAGGGAGTTCCGCCATAACAAAATCTGTTGCGAGTCATCCCGCAAAGTAGCTCTACAGGGCTTTGAAACAAAGAAGAATTCGTAGAGTTTAGCCATTGAATGCAACGGCCAGGATATCCACGCTTAAGCGCTATGTTGCAGGTCTGGGTGGCGAAATTAGTATTGATGTCACGCTTCCTGGAGGGAGGCGGGTGATATTTCAACTTTGATCTTCTTGCAATATAAGGCGGATAATTTGCATCATCCGCCTTATATTTCTACTTAGCGATATTTCTTATGGTAGGTATTACGTGTGGTTTTAAAGGCTTCGGCAGCGCTTTGCGCTTCTTTCACCTTACCTTCATTGGCAAGCTTCAGCGCACCGTCGATTTGCCCAAGCAGAATATCCAGGCCGTGGCGATAATCTTTTATTTCTGCGCTATCTGCCGCTTTGTCTTCAAGCTTTGGCGGCGTACCTTTCTGTGCATCAAGTGCCGCTGTGCGCATGTTGTTTAATGAAGTTTTTAATTCCGCCGCGTCATCGGTTTTCAACACGGTTTTATAGTTTTCCGCGATGGTATCCATATCATCGCCGACGTCAGCCGCAAAGCTTGTGGTAGTAAATAACACGGACGATACTGCCAACATCGCAATCAGTTGCTTACGCATTCCATCACCTTATTAAAATATTGCATAAGGGCGCGGCAGGTCGCGCCCCAAATCGCTCTACTGACCGGCGATTTTCATCTCCGGTAACAGCACAGAACCACACTGAATGTTGCTGCGCTTCTCAATATCGCTGCCGACGGTGACAATATCACGCCACATATCTTTTAAGTTTCCGGCGATGGTGATTTCGCTCACCGGATATTGAATTTCACCATTTTCGACCCAGAAACCGGACGCACCGCGAGAATAATCTCCGGTAATGCCGCTTACGCCCTGGCCCATCAACTCGGTAACAACCAGACCGGTACCCATTTCTTTGAGCATGCCGTCAAAGTCCAGGCCACGCCCTTCGATGCGCCAGTTATGGATGCCACCCGCGTGACCGGTGCTTTTCAGGCCCAGTTTGCGAGCGGAATAGTTGGTCAGCAGCCACTGTTGCAGGATGCCGTCTTTGATAATGTCACGGCGCTCCGTGCGCACGCCTTCGCTGTCAAACGGCGTTGAGGCCAGGCCTTTGAGCAGATGTGGATGTTCTTCGATAGTCAGCCACTCCGGCAGAACCTGCTTGCCAAGGTAGTCGAGCAGGAAAGTAGATTTACGATAGACCGCACCGCCCGCGATAGCACCGACCAGGTGTCCGAACAGGCCCGTTGCCACTTCAGCAGCAAAAATAACCGGCGCTTTCATGGTGGAAAGTTTACGTGGAGAAAGGCGCGACAATGTGCGTCGTGCACACTCGGCACCAACCCACTCCGGGCTTGCCAAATCTTCAATCGCACGGCCGATGGTATAAGCGTAATCGCGCTCCATTTCGCCGTTAACTTCGGCGATAACACAGCTTGATAACGAATGGCGCGTCGAACAGTAGCTTTGCAGCATGCCGTGGCTGTTGCCGAAAACTTTGATGCCGTAATGGCTGTTGAAGCTGCCGCCTTCGGTATTGGTGATACGTTTGTCCACGTTAAGCGAGGCGTTTTCCGCGCGCGCGGCCAGTTCAATGGCGCGATCGGCATCCATTTCAACCGGGTGGAAAAGATCCAAATCTGGCGCCTCGAAGGCCAGCAACTCTTTTTCCGCCACGCCCGCAAACGGATCGGGAGAGGTGTAACGGGCGATATCCAGCGCCGCCTGCACGGTACGCGCCACGGCGTCCGGGCTTAAGTCCGTGGTTGAAGCGCTGCCCTTGCAATTTTGGTTATACACGGTGATGCCCAGCGCACCATCGCTATTAAATTCAACGTTTTCCACCTCACCGTAGCGGGTGCTGACACCGATACCTGTGGTTTTACTGACGGCAACTTCGGCACCATCGGACTGTGCAGAAGCCAGCTCCAGCGCCTGAGAAACCGCCTGCTCGAGAATCTTACGTTGTTGTTCTACCTGCGTGTTTACTTTCATCGCGACTGCCATAATGTAAGGTGAGTTAATTAAGTCTAACAGGATCAGAACAATTTCGCAGTGAACAGGCTTTACTGGTAGAATTAGCCACTTTTTTTAAGGAGCCTACTATGACTAAGCAGCCCGATGACTGGCTCGATGACGTACCAGATAACGAAAATGAAGACGAAGATGATGAGATTATCTGGGTCAGTAAAAGCGAAATTAAACGCGATGCCGAAGAGCTAAAACGCCTCGGCATGGAGCTGATGGAGTTGGGCAAGAATGCGCTCGACAAAATCCCTCTGGATGACGATTTGCGTGCCGCCATTGAGCTTGCGCAGAGAATCAAAAAAGAAGGCCGCCGCCGCCAGGTGCAGCTGATTGGTAAAATGATGCGTTCACGCGACATGGATCCTATCCGCCAGGCGCTGGATAAGCTGAAAAACCGCCATAACCAGCAGGTTGCGCTGTTCCATAAGCTTGAAGCGCTACGCGACCGTCTGGTAGAAGAAGGCGACGACGCGATGAGCGAAGTACTGAGACTGTACCCGGACGCAGACCGCCAGCAGCTCCGCGTGCTGATCCGCAATGCCCAGAAAGAAAAAGCGGCCAATAAGCCGCCGAAATCTTACCGTCAGATTTTTTCTTATCTGCGTGAGCTGGCTGAAAACCAGGCGTAATACATTAAGGCCCGCAAGCGGGCCTTAATTATTGGCAGGTAGCAATAACGTTTATTCGCCCTGCACGGCTTTTTTTGCCAGCGCGTCGAGCAGCTTCTGGTGAATCCCACCGAAACCACCATTGCTCATCACCAGGATGTGATCGCCCGGCTGCGCGGTTTTGACA
This sequence comes from Buttiauxella sp., assembly GCA_032051265.1. GTDB lineage: Bacteria > Pseudomonadota > Gammaproteobacteria > Enterobacterales > Enterobacteriaceae > Dryocola. The sequence continues at coordinate 55,305 of DAMBYU010000003.1, read as the reverse complement.
ATCATGTCCACCAGCGTATCCACGTCCGCGCTACAGTGAGCGGGCTGCACGCAGGCTTCTGCCACTTCCACTACCTGCCATGGAATATGCGGCGGTTGCAGCAGGAAGACTTCGTCCGCCCGGCCTAAAGAGGGGGCGAGATCGTCTTTGCTCAGTCCCATTTTCATGGTGTTGGAGCGTGGTTCAAGCACAGCGAGGATGCGTGCGGTGCCGCCCACTTTACCGCGCAGCGCTGCAAGGGTCGCCAGGATCGCGGTTGGATGATGGGCGAAATCGTCATAAACCGTTACGCCATTCGCTTCACCGCGCAGTTCCAGACGACGACGAGCGTTGATGAAACTGTCCAGCGCCTGAGCGGCATCTGCCGGAACTACACCTACATGACGGGCGGCGGCTATCGCCATCAGGCCGTTATGCATATTATGTTCGCCCACCAGCTGCCAGTTCACTTCCCCGACACGCTCGCCATCCAGATAAACTTCCCAATGTGAGGCGTCCTGACTGAGCTTTTTCGCCTGCCAGTGACCCTGCTCGCCCACCAGCTCCTGCTCACTCCAGCAGCCCATCGCCATGGTTTGTTTAATATTGGCGTCGTTTTCAGGCCAGATGATTTTGCCCAGGCCTGGCACGATGCGCACCAGGTGGTGGAACTGTTTCTGAATCGCTTTCAGATCGTCGAAGATATCCGCGTGATCGAACTCAAGATTGTTGAGGATCAGCGTGCGCGGGCAGTAGTGCACGAATTTGGAACGCTTGTCGAAGAATGCGCAGTCGTATTCGTCGGCTTCGATCACGAAGAATGGGCTGTCGCCCAGGCGCGCGGAAACATCAAAGTTCCCCGGTACGCCACCAATTACAAAGCCGGGCTTGTAGCCGCATGCTTCGAGGATCCACGTTGCCATACCGGCGGTGGTGGTTTTACCGTGGGTGCCAGCTACCGCGATAACCCAGCGGTCGCGCAGGACGAAATCATGCAGCCACTGCGGGCCGGACATGTACGGAATGCTTTTTTCAAGCACGGCTTCCACACACGGATTGCCTCGGGTCATGGCATTGCCGACGATCACTAAATCCGGCTGCGGATCGAGCTGGCTTGCGTCGTAGCCCTGAATCAGGGAGATGCCCTGCTCTTCGAGCAACGTGCTCATCGGCGGGTAGACGTTGGCGTCCGAGCCGGTTACTTCGTGGCCAAGCGATCGGGCAAGCATAGCCAGACCGCCCATAAAAGTGCCACAAATCCCTAGAATATGAATGCGCATACAAAACTATCCTTTCTCTGTTTGGCGCACATTCTACCCGCATGTACCACGGCGAATAAACGCAATTCAGGAAATTCCGTATTTTGCTGGCGCGATTCACCTGTGCGCTAAGATTTGAAAGTTTGTTAAGATTGTTGCAACCGCTTTATCCAACATAAAGATGCAGGGAAAGTGTTATGAAAACGTTAGGTGAATTTATTGTTGAGAAGCAGCACGAGTTTCCCCACGCAACCGGCGAGCTTACTGCTTTACTGTCGGCAATAAAGCTGGGTGCCAAGATCATCCACCGCGATATCAACAAGGCCGGTCTGGTCGATATCCTGGGTGCCAGCGGCGCTGAAAACGTACAGGGCGAGGTGCAGCAAAAGCTCGACCTGTTTGCAAATGAAAAACTGAAAGCAGCACTGAAGGCCCGGGGAATGGTGGCGGGTATCGCTTCCGAAGAAGAAGACGAAATTGTCGTTTTCGAAGGAGCAGAGCATGCCAAATACGTTGTGTTGATGGACCCGCTCGATGGCTCATCTAACATTGATGTCAACGTTTCCGTCGGCACCATTTTCTCCATCTATCGTCGTATCACGCCGGTCGGCTCCCCTGTTACCGAGGCTGATTTCCTCCAGCCGGGTAACAAGCAGGTTGCCGCAGGTTATGTGGTTTACGGCTCGTCCACCATGCTGGTTTACACCACCGGCTGCGGGGTACACGCTTTTACTTACGACCCGTCGCTGGGCGTGTTCTGCCTGTGCCAGGAGCGCATGCGTTTCCCGGAAAAGGGCAACACTTACTCCATCAACGAAGGCAATTACATTCGTTTCCCGAACGGCGTGAAAAAATACATCAAATTCTGTCAGGAAGAAGATAGCTCAACGCAGCGCCCTTACACCTCGCGCTACATTGGCTCGCTGGTCGCGGACTTCCACCGCAACCTGCTTAAAGGCGGAATTTATCTCTATCCAAGCACGGCCAGCCACCCGGAAGGAAAACTGCGTTTGCTGTATGAAGGCAATCCAATGGCGTTCCTGGCCGAGCAGGCAGGCGGTAAAGCAAGCGACGGTAAAGAGCGTATCCTGGATATTATTCCGGAATCCCTGCACCAGCGCCGCCCGTTCTTTGTTGGCAACGAGCATATGGTAGAAGACGTGGAACGTTTTATTCGCGAGTTCCCGGACGCTTAAACGCTTTCCCCAAACCTCTCCCATCCGGGAGAGGTTTATCAAGCAATTAACAGCGGAAGCTCGCCATCGCCGCGACAAGCTGTTGCGACTGCTCTTCCAGCGAACGAGTCGCAGCCGAAGACTGCTGTACCAGGGCCGCATTCTGCTGCGCTGCCTCATCCATCTGGCTTACCGCGATATTCACCTGTTCAATGCCGTGGCTCTGTTCGTTAGACGCGCTGGCAATCTGGCGCATCAGCTTAGTCATACGCGTAACTTCTTCGGCAATCTCATCCATGGTTTCACCTGCCTGCTGGGCCAGCTCACGGCCTTCGCCAACGTGATTTTGTGAATCAGAAATCAACGTGCGGATTTCTTTTGCCGCGTCGGCGCTGCGGCTTGCCAGAGTACGCACTTCTCCGGCCACCACGGCAAATCCTCGGCCCTGTTCACCGGCACGCGCGGCTTCTACCGAGGCGTTCAGCGCCAGGATATTGGTCTGGAAGGCGATGCCGTCGATAGCGCTTAGAATGTCGGCGATACGGTCGGAGCTGGTGGCGATATCACGCATTTTTTCGATAACGTAGCACACCATTTCGCTGCCGCGATCGGCGGTATCGGAGACGTCTTTCGCAAGCTTATGCGCCTGCTCGGCGTTGTCGGCGTTTTGCTTCACCGTCGCGGTGATCTGTTCCATGCTTGCAGCGGTTTGCTCAAGGGATGTGGCGGTCGATTCGGTGCGCTGGGAGAGATTAAGGTTGCCCGCAGCAAGTTCGCGGCTGCCGGTATCAATTTGCGAACTGGCGTCACGGACGCGGCTTACCGACTCGGTCAGGGAGTTACGCATCGCGGCAATGGCGCAGGCCAGGCGGCCAAACTCATTGTTACCCGCAGCCTGCAGCTCACGCGTTAAATCCCCTTCCGCCACATATTCAAGCTGTTCGATGGACTCATTAAGCGGTTTAAGCAGCAGATGGCGCAGAGCGAGCCACACCAGCACGATAATGCCCGCCGTCAGCAGCGCCGCAATAATGATAAGCGTGAGGACAATTTTCTTCTGCTTGTGGATAGCAGCCACTTCGTCATTGCCACGCTTTTCGCCCCACTGGCGGAAGATCTGTACGTCGGTATCAAACTTCTGCGACAGCGGGATCAGACCATTTTCCAGCAAATCGTAATAGTCATCCGGGCTTTGCTTGTTCAGCGCAGCCATCATCGGCGTAATGCCTTTGGCGAGGTAATCGGCGTAAGTCTGCGACAGATTTTTGACGAGTTGGTCACCCTCTTCATTGTCCACACCGCTGTCGATAAAGGCTTTAATTTCCTGCTGGCCATGCGCGGCTTCGCCGGTAACGGTGCTGGTCGACTTCGCCGCGTCTTCCAGCATGCCGATCTCCATCTGACGTACCGCCTGCCCGGCTTCGTTGCGGGCGCGCAGCAGGGACATATAGCCGTCGGTCAGACGCACCATCTGTTCACCCTGCAGGCGGTTTATTTTTTCAAGCGAACTGGAGCTTTGTTGCAACGCAAAAATACCGATGCCGCTGACGACCAGCAGCAGAAATGTCATCACTGCCAGTAACGTTAGCAGACCCGTACGAATCGACAGATTTCTTAGCATGCTTCTCTTCCCGGTGACTTAAGCCATTAGATAACTCGTGGGGAGGTTATCGGCAGTCACCGGGGAAAGTTTAGACGATTTTTGTTAATTCAATATGTTACGAGCGAGTTGCCGTAACGCTAATACGTTTAACCGGCGAGCTCTGGCGATTTTCCCACAGCACCGTCAGCCCACGCTGTAACGCGATAAAAATAAACAACAAAATGCCGATGGCTATTTTTGTCCACCAGGAACTGAGCGTGCCGTCAAAATTGATATAGGTCTGGATAAGCCCCTGGATCGCCACGCCAAACAAAGTGCCCAGAACGGTGCCCACTCCGCCGCTCAGCAGCGTACCGCCGATAACCACGGAGGCGATAGCATCCAGCTCAACGCCCATACCCGCCAGCGCGTAACCTGCGGAGGTGTAGAGCGAGAAGACAATGCCCGCAAGCGTTGCAAGCCCGGTAGAAAGCATATAGATGCGCACGGTTGTGCTGCGCGTCGAGATGCCCATCAGGTTAGCTGAGGTTGCGCTGCCGCCGATGGCGTAAACCTGATTCCCGAAGCGGGTACGATGGGCGAGAAAGATGCCAATCACCACCACGGCCAGCATCAGCAGACCCATGGCGCTCAGGCGTCCACCGCCGGGAATACGCCAGGCGAGGCTGGAAAGCGTTTCGTAGATCGGATGGTGAATGGGAATCGACTCCTCAGAAACCAGATAGCTGACGCCGCGCAGGAAGAACATCCCGGCAAGCGTAATGATAAAGGCCGGAATTTTTAGCGCGTCGATAAGCCATCCCATAAACGCGCCAAACGCACAGCCCATCGCCAGCACCAGCGGGAAGGCGACGAGCGGTGACAAACCCCAGAAACCAATCGCTTTAGCGAGGAATACGCCGGTAAAAGCGATCACCGAGCCAACCGACAGATCGATACCGCCGGAGAGGATCACAAAGGTCATGCCGACGGCGATAATCCCCAGGAACGCGTTATCGGTCAGGATGTTGCAAATCACCCTTGTTGAGGCGAAGCCGGGAAACTGCGTCAGACAATAGAGGTAACCCAGCACGAATACCGCCAGGGTTATCATCAACGGGAGGTTACGTTTGATCATGGCGGCGAAGTCCTTTGAGCAAAGCAATAAAACGCGGCGACTGCACGATCAGTACACACATCACCACGACGGCTTTCACAACCTGGTTAAGCTCGGGTGGGAAACCGGAGAGCAAAATGCCGGTATTCATCCCCTGGATAATCAGCGCGCCAACCACGGACAGCGCAATGTTAAAACGCCCACCCATCAGCGAACCGCCGCCGATAACCACCGCGAGAATGGCGTCCAGCTCCAGCCATAGCCCGGCATTATTCGCATCGGCTCCGCGAATATCCGCCGTGACGATGATCCCGGCGATCGCCGCGCACACGCCGCTCAGCATATAGGTGAGCATGACAACGATACGCGTGTTAACCCCGGCGTTTTTGGCGGCGCGAATATTAATCCCTACGGATTCGATAAACAGGCCAAGCGCCGTTTTGCGGGTAAATAACCAGAAAACAATCAGCGTGGCGATGGCAATAATGATCGGCGTCGGGAAGTAAAACAGCGAGCCGCTGCCGAGAAACGACAGGCTGGGTGAGTTAAAGGTAACAATTTGTCCGGTGGTAATAAGCTGCGCCACGCCACGCCCGGCCACCATCAGAATCAGGGTCGCAACGAAGGGCTGAATTTTTAAGATCGAGACCAGGATACCGTTCCATAAGCCTGCCAGCATGCCAACGCCGAGCGAGGCCAGCAGCACAACGGCCAGGCTGTGGCCCTCAACCGTGAGCGTGGCGGCAGTTGCCCCGGCGATCGCCATCACGGCCCCCACGGAGAGGTCGATGCCGCCGGTTGCGATGACAAGCGTCATGCCGATTGCCAGCAGCGCGACCGGAGCCGCGCGGTTCAGGATATCGATTGGGCTGCCGAACAGACGCCCGTCCTGCACGATGATATTAAAGAAATGGTTGGCGACCATGCTGTCAACCAGCAGGACCAGCACCAGTGCAATTAACTGTGGGATACCGGGCGGCCAGCGGAAGCTGCGCTTTGGCTTCGGCACCTCAGTTTGCGGCAATGAACGAGACATCACGTGTTACTCCTTATGCCGCAATGGCATTCATAATGGCCGAAACGGACAGCTCTTCGAGCGGGATCTCCGCTACCTGCTGCCTGTCGCGCATGATCACCACGCGATCCGCGTAACCTACCAGCTCCTCCAGTTCAGAGGAGATAACCAGCAGCGCCAGACCGTCGGCGCAGAGCGTTTCTATCAGGCGGATAATTTCCGCGTGCGCGCCTACGTCGATGCCTCGCGTTGGCTCATCGAGGATCAGAAACTGCGGTTTGGTCAGCAGCCAGCGCGAGAGCAGAACTTTTTGCTGATTGCCGCCGGAGAGAAATTCAATCGGCTGATCGGGGCCTGGCGTGCGGATGCCAAGCTGGCGGATAAACCGTTCGGCTATCTGATACTGCTCGCGCTTAGGAATAGGCCGCAGCCAGCCGCGTTGGGCCTGCAATGCCAGGATGATGTTTTCACGTACCGAAGCGGCGGCAATAATGCCGTCGGTTTTGCGATCTTCCGGACAGAAGCCGATGCCCAGAGTCGAGGCTTTATGCGGCGAACGCAGCGTTTGCGGCTTGCCTTTGATCATAGCGCTGCCCTGGTCGGCAGGCCTGATGCCAAAGATCACTTCCGCGGTTTCGGTTCTTCCCGATCCCAACAATCCGGCAAGCCCGACGATCTCGCCTGGACGTATCTCGAGATTGAACGGATTGATTACGCCTTTCTTGCCAAAATCTTTAAACGCGGCGACAGGTTTTTCGCTCAGCAAGGTACGCCCGGCACGCTGTAGCGCGTTCGTGTCCAGCTCGCGGCCCAGCATCATCTTCACCAGATCGATCTGCGGCAGTTCTTTTGTCTCACGGGTGCCCACAAAGGCTCCGTTACGCAGCACGGTGATCCTGTCGCTCACCTCATAAACCTGATCGAGGAAGTGGGTGACGAAGATCAAACTGACGCCCTGATCGCGCAGCTGGCGCATCAGGGTGAAGAGCATTTCCACCTCTTTGGTGTCGAGGCTTGCGGTAGGCTCATCAAGGATCAGCACCTTGGCTGACAGATCGATGGCGCGGCAGATAGCGACAATTTGCTGCATCGCCACGGAGTAACGGTTGAGCGGTTCGGCTACGTCGAGCGAGAAACCGTAAGATTCCATCAGGGCGGCGGCGCGCTTTTCCATTTCTTTGCGGCGCAACAGGCCAAAACGACGCGGCTCGCGACCAATAAACAGATTGTCTGCCACTGACATATTGGGCAGTAAATTCACTTCCTGATAAACCGTACCTATGCCAAGCCGCTGGGCATCGGCGGTGTTTTTTGGCGAAACAGACTTACCTTCCAGATAAATATTGCCGCTGTCACGCTGATAAACGCCGGTCAACGCTTTGATTAACGTTGATTTCCCGGCCCCGTTTTCACCGAGCAGCGCCATGATTTCCCCGCGCCGTAAGCTAAAGTCCACTTTGTCGAGCGCCTTAACCCCCGGGAAAAACTTACTCAGGCCTTCCGTGCGCAGAATTTCCTGACTGTTTGTGTTCATAAACGAACTCCTGCCAAAGTAACTGTAGGGTGGATAAGCAACAGCGCCATCCACCTTTGCCATTCATAGTGGACTGCGCTCTGAATGGCGGATGACGCTACGCTTATCCGCCCTACATACAACGGTCCTTCCGGCAAGGGACGAATTAATAACCCATCGATTTCTTCTTCTCTAACTCTTCTTTAGCCGTATCGGGCAGATAAAGAGTGGATTTGGTGATAGTGACTTTTTCCGGCATGGTGCCGTCTTTTTTGAATTTCTCAAGGGCGTCAAACGCGGGCCCTGCCATGTTTGGCGTCAGTTCTACGCTGGCGTTTGCCTCGCCGTCCATCATCGCTTTGTAGATATCCGGCACGCCGTCAATTGAACCGGTGAGGATATCTTTACCTGGTTTCAGGCCCGCTTCTTTGATGGCCTGGATGGCGCCGATCACCATATCGTCGTTATGCGCGTAAACCATGCAGATGTTTTTGCCGTTGTTCTCCGCTTTGATAAAGCTTTCCATGACCTCTTTACCTTTACTGCGGGTAAAGTCGCCGGACTGAGAGCGAATGATTTTTACGTTGGAGGCTTTAGAGATGGCATCGGCAAAGCCTTTCTTACGATCGATGGCCACGCTCGCACCAACTGTGCCCTGCAGCTCGACCACGTTACATTGCTTGCCGTTCAGCTCTTTTAGCAGCCATTCGCCAATCAGCTGACCTTCCAGCACGTTGTTAGCGGTGACTACGGTCATGTACAGCGATTTATCTTTAACGTCGATATTACGGTCGAGCAGGAAGACCGGAATTTCGGCTTCTTTTGCTTCCTGCAGTACCGGTTCCCAACCCGTGGCGACGATTGGCGCAATAAAGATCGCATCTACGCCCTGAGCAATAAACGAACGGACGGCTTTAATCTGGTTTTCCTGCTTTTGTTGCCCATCGGCGATTTTCAGCGTGATGCCACGTTTCTCAGCCTCGCTCTTTGCAACCGAAGTTTCTGCCGCGCGCCAGCCGGATTCAGAACCCACCTGCGAAAAGCCAACGGTTAATGGAGCAGCAATGGCCATAGACGACATTGCTGCGGAGACTGCAGAGACCAAAAGTAAGCGCTTCCACATAGGTGCATCCTCGTAGGGTTATTGTTGGTTAAAATCTGGCCTTCGCCGAAAACTATAGCCGACTTGAGATGTAACAGAATGAGTTACATCACAATTCGAAAAAGTAACGAAAATGTTAAGTGTCCTGTCAGAGCTGACGTCACGGAAAAGCTATTGAGGCGGTGTTTGTAGCAGATGTGTTTGGCAGCGATTTTTTTATGCCTGAAGAGCGCCTTTTTCTTACTATGTAAACGCTTACACTTATTTATAAAGGATGCAGCTACCTTTATGGATAATTCCACCAACGGAGCGCTCTGAAAATAGGCCTGCCGGTGAATCCGCAAGAAAAGAGTCCAGGACATTTAAAGCCAGTTGGCTATAATACCGGGCACTTGAATGACACCAGTTTAAAGGAAACAGACATGAGCTTACTCAACGTCCCTGCGGGCAAAGATCTGCCAGAAGACATCTACGTTGTTATCGAAATTCCAGCAAACGCCGATCCTATCAAATATGAAGTTGATAAAGAGACCGGTGCGCTGTTCGTTGACCGTTTCATGTCTACCGCAATGTTCTATCCGTGCAACTACGGCTACATCAACCACACCCTGTCTTTGGACGGCGACCCGGTTGACGTGCTGGTCCCAACGCCGTACCCGCTGCAGCCAGGCTCTGTGATTCGTTGCCGTCCGGTTGGCGTGCTGAAAATGACCGACGAAGCTGGTGAAGATGCCAAACTGGTTGCGGTTCCGCACACCAAACTGAGCAAAGAATACGATCACATCAAAGATGTGAACGATCTGCCAGAGCTGCTGAAAGCGCAGATCTCCCACTTCTTCGAGCAGTATAAGGCACTGGAGAAAGGCAAATGGGTGAAAGTTGAAGGCTGGGACAACGCCGAAGCCGCTAAAGCGGAAATCGTTGCTTCCTTCGAGCGCGCAGCGAAGAAGTAATTCTTCTTTCTGCAAAGTATGTGAAAACACCGCCAGCTGGCGGTGTTTTTTTATGGGTAAATGGGGTTGCGCGCTACCCTACTCTTTATCCAGCCAGTTACCGCTATCGATACGGGTTAATCCATCCACCGGACGCTGGTAAACGTACATCCATGCACTGCCGTAAGCCGTCTGAATAAGCTGACGTTTATACTCGCCACCCTTAGTTCGCAGGGCGTCCAGTTCGGCGAGCGTGGAGGCATCAATACGGTAGACCTCGCCCTGTACGTTTCCATTACCCGGCACTGCACCCGGATAGTGGCCGAGACTGTAGAGCACATAGTCAACCTGTGTATGATCGCCCAGCCACTGAGCGTTAGTCATCCAGTGGCTGTTGCCCTGCTTGCGTCGTAAACTGCCGTAAACAAATATTCGCATTGCTAAAACTCAAACTGATAGAGCACATCAAGTGCCTGATCTATGCCAGACACCGCTTCCAGATATAGCTTAGGCATCAGGCGATAACGCAGTGTCAGAGTCGCCAACGAATCAAAAATACCCACGCCATATTTCACCTGGAGACCCGGCAGTACATAGCCACTGACCACCACCTGGGAGGAGTCACCTACCCCTGCGGTATCCAGCGCCAGATTGCTTACGCCAAACGTCTCGCCGATTTTACCCACAACCTGCCCACTCTGTGCAACCCCCAGACCAACAAGCGCGGAGGTTAATGCATCGCCTTCGTCACCTGTAGAGCCCAGACCCTGTCCGCGAAGCAGGTAGGACAAGGCTTCCTGCTGCGACATGGCGGGATCCGAAAATATCTCAGCTTTCGGTTCATCGGCCGATCCCGTGACGCGAAGACCAGCAATAACGTTATCTTCGGTGGCATCCGGGTTACGGATGGCCTCGATATTCAGCAGCGGCTGATCCGGCGGACCAGAGAATAACAGCTCACCTTTACGTACGATTAAATCCTGGCCGTAGGCATGGTAACGCCCCTCCGGGATATTAATCTGGCCGTTAAGACCCAGCCCCTGACGATCCTGGACCATTTTCAGGTCGCCGCTCAGACGTGCCTTGAGCCCAAACGCGTCCATACGCACGTTATTGCCGACATGGATAATCAGGTTGCTGTTGATCGGAATGCCTGCGGTTTGCGGCTTCTCCGGCCGGAGGTTTTTATCCAGCATCACTTCGTCGCTGGAGACGCCTACCGAGCTTTCCGGCACTTCATGAACGACGATACGCGCCCAGGGGATATCAACACTGCCATCCAGGGTGAACAGACTTGGCGTGGCAACAAATACAATATCCGGCGAGACATCCAGACGTACCATAGGCGGCACGGTGATACGTACTTTGTTGCCTCTTGCCGCCACGCGCGCGCGCCAGTTGTCGAGCTGCGTCCAGTCCGCATCGCCGCTCAGGGCAATATCTCCTTGTCTGGTGCGCACCGTGCCGACTAGCGTTGAACTCATGCCGTTGAAGTTCATAGCCACCTGGCTTGGCTGCATATCAAAAGGCATAAAGTTAGCGTCGATATCCACGCCGTTTAGCTGCAGCTGCCCGAACATCTGCGGCCGCTCCAGATTGCCGCCCAGACGCAGGTTTGCGTTGAGCTTGCCGGCCGCCTTTTCACCACGAGAGAAAATGGCGTTAGCGATAGCGAGATCGAAACCACGCATGTTGACGTTGCCGGCAAGGTTACGACGGCCTTCTGGATCGGTAATTTGCACCTGCCCGTCGAACTGGCCGTTGTTCGCCACACGCAGCAGCCAGCCAAGCTGGGCCCGGTTGTTTTTCAGTTCTGCGCTGAGATTCAGCGTGTCGAATGAGACCGGCAGCGGGCTGTCGTTTACCTCCTGAACCACCTTCACGCCGCGTCCGTTCAGCGTGACCTGCCCTTGCGGCAGACCACCGGCTTCGCTGTCCCAGCTAACGTCGGCACGTCCGCTGAACGTTCCGCTCGCCTGAGTGGTGTCGGGCATAAAAGGTTTCAGCATGGCAAGATCGAAGCGGTTAAGGTTCACGACCGCACGGCCCTGCGCGCCGGCATCAATTGTTTGCGGGATACACAGTTCAGCGTTCGGGTTATTCCAGCAGTGCGGCCCGATGCTGATTTTCTGTTCTTTGTTGCGGTAATCCAGCGCAATGGCGCGATTCAGGCGCCATGGGCCTACTGGCGTTTCAAAACGAGTATTCGAGAGGCTGCCGCGCCAGCGTTCTTCAGCGCGATCGAAGCCGCCGCTGAGGTTAAGCTCTCCGGAAACCGGCTCGCCCTGAACACGCAACTGGAGCTGATGCTGCTTCTCGCTGCCTTTCGCTTCCAGAGTGACGAGATTGATGTTCACTCCCGGCTGCTCGATGCGTTCCACGCGCAGATTCAGGTTACCGCCGATTTGGTCGGTGGATTTCACATCTCCTTTCAACAGCACGCGTGCAATAGAAAGTTCCTGCCAGCGCAGGCCATTCGCGGTTAAATCAGCAAGCAGCTGCGGCGCCTTCACATCGCCGCGGACTTTAATTGTGCCCTTCGCCGTACCGCCGAGTCCCGGAAGCGCGTTGTCCAGATTCGGCGCGTCGATGTCGGCATCCAACGCCAGCGCCTTCGGCCCCAGCTCCCCTTTCACATCGGCGCTGTTGCGGCCAAGCTCCAGATGCAGACCCGGAATGTTCCACTGCATATAGCTGTTGCCTTTCAGCTTCCCGGCAACGCTCACTTTATTTTGCTTCACGTTGCCGGCGAGCTTCAGCTCCGGCACGTCCACCTGCCAGGTCCCGCCGTAAAGGCTGCCGCTGGTTTTCACGAAGCCGTCAAGCTTCGCAGGCCAGTCCGGGAACTGTTTCGCGGTATTAATGCCGTCGAGTTTCAGCTCACCGCGCCAGCTAATCGCTTTGCTCCAGTCGAGCACCGCTTTCAGGTCGGTATTCCCCTGCAGCGCGGCAATGCGCAGCTTGTCGAGATTTAACTGCTGCTCGTTGCCTTTGCCGTCCAGAGCGATCGCGGCAGGCGGGATCTGCTCGCCCTTCACGGAGGTGCGGAAGGAGAGCGTATAATCGGTCATCTTGCCGCTGAACTTCAGCTTGAGATCATCGGCCTGATACTCTTTCTTGCCGGTAAACGGCCAGTAAAGCTGCTTGCTGACGATTTCAAGATTCAGCGGCAGGCCCGCCTCGGCAAGCTGTGTTTGCGCGGTGAGCTCCATATCCACCGGGCCTGAGAGATTCATGCCCACTTTCAGCACGTCCCGCAGCTCCCCGCCGATTTTCATTTTCACCTTCTCGCCTTTAACGGGATCGATATTCAGCGTGGTGTTAAGCGTCAGATCCACCGGCCATTTGTCGCGCAGCACCGCGCTGCCTGCGGCATTAACCAGGCCCTGAGAAGAGTCCACGTCCAGCGCATCCAGCTTCACGTTGCCATCGATGCTGCTGACTTTAAGCAGCAGGCTGCTGACCAGCAGATCCGTATCGCCCGTCAGACGAAGGTTAGCGCCGCGAAACTCCTGAATGTTCAGGTTTAACGGCAGCTGCACATCCGTCATTTCCGGCAGGACAGGATTTTCAAACAGCTTTTTAAGCGTCTCGCCCAGCGGCAGCTCTTCCGGCTGCGGATTATTTATCTTCGGTTCAACCACCTCTTCCTGAGCGACTTTCGCCACTTTTGGCAGCGCAATCAGCAACCCTTCCAGGTTCGTTGGCATCAGCGTCAGGTTACGCTCCTGCCAGTTCAGGCCCGAAGTGAACGTCATCACCGACACGGTGGTGTTGTCGATTTTTAGATTGACGTTATTAAGCGCAACGCGACTAAGCGTTATGGGGTACGGCGTGGTGAGATTGAGCGGGCCGCTGTCTTCTTCTTCAGCAGGTGCGGAAGGCGGCATTTTTTTAGTATCCACCACCACATCGATATCTTTAAGCGAGAAGTTATTCACGCAGATGCTGCTGTCGCGCAGGCAGGCGAGCTTCACAGCGAGGTTAACTTCCCCTGCGTTAACATCCACGCCCGGCTGTTGGTAGCGCAGATTTTTAATGGTCAGATTGCGCCAGCCGCCCGTAACGCTGCCAATTTCCAGCCCCGGCACCCAGCGATTTGCCGCATTAAACAACAGGTGCAGCCCGGTGGTCGTTCCCACCAGGAAGCCTACCGCCCCAATCAGGAGTAAAACAACAATCAGCACCGCGAGGCTTATTTTCTTCCAACGACTCATAGTTCAGGCCCCAGACCGATGTAAAACTGTAATCCGTGCTCTTCTTTATCCCCTACCGGGACAGCAAAATCGAGTTTGATAGGTCCCACAGGCGACTGCCAGCGCACGCCTACACCGGCACCGGTTTTAAAGTTGCTCTGTTTGATATCGTTCACCGCTTCGCCAGAATCTATGAACGCAGCCCCCCACCACTTGCCGCTGACGTTGTACTGATATTCCAGCGAGCCGGTGGCGAGTTTTGACGCGCCGGTCAGCTTGCCGTCTTCATTTTCAGGCGAGATAGATTTGTAGGAGTAGCCGCGAATACTGCGGTCGCCGCCCGCAAAGAAGCGCAGATCCGGCGGGACGCGTTCAAAATCGTTGGTTTCAATCCAGCCCAGATTGCCACGCACCACGAAGCGATGTTTTTCGTACAGGCTACGGATCCAGACGTTCTGCGCCTGTAGCACAACGAAGTCGACATCCGAGCCCCACAGGGTATCGGAGTAATCGATAGAATAGCGCTGCGAATCGCCCCAGGTCGGCATCAGGCCGCCGCGAGAACGGGTGCGGTTAAGACTCAGGCCCGGGTAAAGGAGCATAGTGGTATTGGTAACGTCTGCCTGGGTAAAGTGATCGAGGCTCCAGCGCAGGTTAATAGCGCGCTGCCAGCCGCTTGATAGATCCCAGTAACGCGAGACGGCAAGCGTGGTGGAATCTGCCTCGGTATCGTTCAGATCGGTACGTTTAAAACCGCCCTGCACCAGATAATATTGCTCCAGCGGGCTTTTTAGCAGCGGAACTTTATAGCTGAAATCCAGCACCTGTTCAGGCGCTGAAAGGCTGGTACTGGTGGTAAAGCTGTGGCCGTAAGAGTTGACCCAGGGTTTTCTCCATGTAGCTTTCACTCGCGGGCCAACGTCGGTGGAATAACCCACACCGGTTTCGATGGTATTTTCGATACGTGGCGAGACAACGCCGTGCAGCGGTAAGATTTTAGTTTTGCGAGCCTTATCGAATTCTGGCGCCACAACCACCGAGTTAAACCAGCCCGTTGCGGATAAACGACGGTTCAGTTCAGCCAGGTCGCGCGACTGGTAATAATCACCCTCTTTAAACGGCACCAGATTTTGCAGATACTCCTCGCGGATTTGCGACCCTTCAAAGGTGACATCGCCAAAACGATAGCGCTGCCCGCTGTCGTAATCGATGTCCCAGAATGCCTGACGACGCTCAAGCGAAACGCCAAGCTCGTGCTTTTTAAACTCGCTGTCGAAATACCCTTTGCGCAGTGAGACGCTGGTCAGGCTCTTTTTAAACTTTTCGTAATCGTCATGATTAAGGATGGTGCCGTTTTTCGGTCGATTACGCAGCAGGCCCAGGAAATCCCGATCGTCGCGCGCGCCTCCCCGAAGGATGACGTCTGTGCCGCCTATCAACACCGGCGGCCCGGCTTCAACTTCCACCCTCAGCACCTGGCGGCCCTTTGGCGGCGGCGCAAGCAGATCGAAGTTGATGGTTGGTTCATAGTAACCAAGCGCCTTAAGCCCGTTGCGGATGGCGTCATCCACGCGCGCCTGAAAACGGCGGTCCGGCGTCACTTCGTCACTTTGAATCGTAGAAAGCTGCGCACGGACGTTTTTTTGCAGCGCTCCTGTTAATCCTTCGACCTGTAAACGCACGCTGGCAGCCCCAGCACACGTGCTTGCCAGGCATAAACTCGCCAGACATAACTTACGGATTCTTGGCACGTTTTCTCCTGAATATCCTTGTCCCCGCCCCGATCGGCAACCTCTGTACCGCTCCGCGGTTTAACAAAACCCCAACATTCGGGGTTGAAAACAGCTCAAAGACCCAAATAATTCTTCTATGTACTGTAGTCTCATAAAGCGTGGTTATTGTCTGCAATTACACGCCTCGTTACAACCGCCTGACGGTTGTAGCCTCTTTTGCCGATATCGGGAGATCAAAAGCTGATGAAATTATTCGAGAAAACCCATCCCGTTGCGCAGTCCGAAGCCTTGCCAGGCCGTAATACCCCGATGCCGGTTGCGACTCTGCATGCCGTTAATGAACATTCCATGACCAATGTACCAGATGGTATGGAAATCGCTTATTTTGCGATGGGCTGTTTCTGGGGCGTTGAACGCTTATTCTGGCAAGTTCCCGGCGTTTACAGCACCGCTGCTGGTTACGCTGGCGGATATACGCCTAATCCGACCTATCGTGAAGTCTGCACCGGCCAGACCGGTCATACCGAAGCGGTGCGTGTGGTTTATGACCCGCAAGTCGTGAGCTACGAGCAGCTCCTGCAGGTGTTCTGGGAGAATCACGACCCGGCTCAGGGTATGCGCCAGGGCGGCGACGTGGGCACGCAATATCGCTCCGGCATCTATCCTTTAACGCCAGAACAGGATGCAGCGGCGCGCGCAAGCCTGCAGCGCTTCCAGGACGCCATGGCGCTGGCTGGCGATAAACGCCAGGTCACCACCGAAATCGCCAACGCAGGTCCGTTCTATTATGCCGAGGACGATCACCAGCAGTATCTGCATAAAAATCCTTACGGCTACTGCGCTATCGGCGGGATTGGGGTTTGTTTACCGCCGGAGAGGTAAAACAACAAGTTGTGGCGGATGGCGCAGGCTATCCGCCCTACTGGCAAAATAACCCATCATCCTTTATCCTTTTTGTAAGACTAAATCTTACAAGAGATAATTTTATGGCCAGAACAATGACGGTAGATCTTGGCGACGAGCTAAGAGAATTTATTGATTCGCTTGTTTCTTCAGGAGATTACCGAACCCAAAGCGAAGTTTTACGGGATGCATTAAGGCTGCTCCGTGAAAAGCAAGCTACGTCGAAGTTACAGCAGTTAAGAAACCTGATTGCTGAAGGCGTAGATAGCGGCGTTCCGCAAACCTGGGAAAAAGATGATTTTCTACAACGGATGAAAGAAAAGGCGAAACCAAAGGATGAAAGCAATTGAATTGACGCCAAAGGCGACAGAGGATCTGGAGTCTATTTGGTTTTATAGCTATGCACGCTATGGTGAAGTAAAAGCAGACGAGTACGTTTCTTACCTTTCGGATGTATTTATTATCCTTGCTGCCCATAATGTTGGCACCAGTAGACCAGAACTGGGTAAAGACATGTTCTCTTTGCCAGCCAGGCAGCATGTAATCTTCTTTGTTCCGACCTCTGAGTCTGTAACTACCGTGCGTATTTTGAATCATGCTCAGTATGTTTGCCGACATATCAAATGGCGCTAAAGCTTGCCGCTGGCGGCATAGATTAAGCATCCCATTAAAAGGGTCTGAAATCACAGAAGGGTAAATCACCTTTTTGAGGTCAAATTTTGCCCGCTGGCAGCCCATCCCACCCTTAAGCTATACTACGCGTTGAAATTGCTGGCTCGCTCACAGACGCAGCCCGTTTTTGTTATGTACGACCCCATAGATTTTCAACTTTCCCTTCCGAGGATCCGGCTGAGTGCTGGATAAATTATGTTAAACAGTATTTTAGTGATACTTCTTCTTATCTCCGTCAGTGCGTTCTTTTCTATCTCAGAGATCTCGCTGGCCGCTTCCCGTAAAATCAAACTCAAGCTGCTGGCTGACGATGGCAACCTTGCCGCGCAACGCGTGCTGAAGATGCAGGAAAGCCCCGGCATGTTCTTTACCGTAGTGCAGATTGGCCTGAACGCGGTTGCGATTCTGGGCGGTATAGTCGGTGACGCGGCGTTTTCCCCGGCGTTTAAAAATATTCTGGAGCGATTCTTCTCACCGGAAATGGCCGACCAGCTTAGCTTTATTATCTCCTTTACCCTTGTGACAAGCCTGTTCATCCTCTTTGCCGACCTCACCCCGAAACGCATCGGTATGATTTCGCCTGAATCTGTTGCTTTGCGAATCATCAACCCGATGCGCTTCTGCCTGTTTATCTTCCGCCCGCTGGTGTGGTTCTTCAACGGCCTGGCAAACGTCATTTTCCGCATTTTCAAACTGCCGATGGTGCGTAACGACGACATCACCTCCGACGATGTTTACGCGGTATTTGAAGCCGGTGCGCTGGCGGGCGTACTGCGCAAGCAGGAGCACGAGCTGATTGAAAACGTGTTTGAACTGGAGTCCCGCACCGTACCGTCATCCATGACGTCGCGTGAGAACATTATCTGGTTCGATCTGCACGAAGAAGAGCAGAGCCTGAAGAATAAAATCGCCGAGCATCCGCACTCCAAGTTCCTGGTGTGTAACGGGGATATCGACCATATCGTCGGCTATGTGGATTCCAAGGAGCTGCTTAATCGCGTGCTGGGCAATCAGAGCATGGCGCTCAATAGCGGCGTGCACCTGCGAAATACGCTGATTGTTCCGGATACGCTGACGCTCTCCGAAGCGCTGGAAAGCTTTAAAACCGCCGGTGAAGACTTTGCGGTGATCATGAACGAATATGCGCTGGTGGTCGGCATCATCACGCTAAATGACGTCATGACCACGCTGATGGGCGATCTGGTGGGCCAGGGCATGGAAGAGCAGATTGTCGCACGTGACGAGAACTCCTGGCTGGTGGAAGGCGGTACGCCGATTGACGACGTGATGCGCGTGCTGGATATTGACGAGTTCCCGCAGTCCGGCAACTACGAAACCATCGGCGGCTTTATGATGTTTATGCTGCGCAAAATCCCGAAACGCACCGACTCGGTGAAATTCTCCGGCTATAAGTTTGAGGTGGTGGATATCGATAACTACCGTATCGATCAATTGCTGGTAACGCGTATCGACAATAAGCCGAACCCGCTGGCACCGAAGCTGCCGGACGCTGAAGAACAAAACGTGGCTTAAGCGCGTACAAACGTTAGAAACATCAACGGCACCCTCAGGTGCCGTTTTTTTTACGTCGTACTGCTTTAAGGCTTTACGCCATCTCCGCCTGCATACGCAGAACCTGGCGGTTTACTTCAGACATAACAGATAAATGCTGCTTATCTTTCACTTTTGGGATAAGGATTTTGCCCTTATCAAATTCAAAAGCGCCAACGTCCTTGATGTACAACCGTCCACGGAACAGGATTTTCACGTACTTCGCCACCTGAAGCGGGTTGTAACGTTGGAAAATTTTCATTCTTTTTTCTCTCCTGCAGTGTTAACGCCCCTGCGGTTCCACATTTGGTCCGACAAAACGAGGCGAAAAAATTTGGTGCCCGAAAACTATAGTCCATATACAAACTGACACCTAGTTTGCATAAGCTTATTTACCGTTTCATGACAATTTCTCAGAATATTCTTTTCAAATGTTAACAAAACTTAGTTTAAGCATTCAAAAAACGAGGATATGTGCGTTCGCCCGCAAACTGGCATTCAAGTTGCGGGACAGATACGTATTTCGCACTTATGCTTAAAACGTCAGGACAAGTGGTCCGATCACCTGCACATATTCTGTATAAAACAAGGAGTCAAACATGGCCCTGCGAGCTACGCTTGCGCTTACCGCCCTGCTGCTGCCTTTACTGGCTTCAGCGCATAATTTTGAGAAAAATCAACGAGTCGCTCCGCTTGGCATTGCCGACAAGGGCGAGCTGATTCTCAGTAACGATAAGTTTAGCTATAAAAACTGGAATAGCTCGCAACTTGCTGGAAAAGTGCGAGTGCTGCAACATATTGCCGGTCGCTCCAGCGCCAAGGAGAAAAATGCCGGACTGATTGAAGCCATCAAAGCCGCGAAGTTCCCGCACGATCGCTACCAGACGACGACAATCGTCAATACTGATGATGCTATCGTCGGCACCGGTATGTTTGTGCGCAGCAGTATTGAAAGCAATAAAAAACAGTATCCATGGTCACAGTTTGTGGTGGACAGTAACGGCGTGGCGAAAAAAGCCTGGCAACTGGAAGATGGCGGTTCGGCGATTGTGGTGCTGGATAAAAACGGACGTATCCAGTACGCCAAAGATGGCTCTTTAACGCAGGCAGAGGTGCAGCAGGTAATGAACCTGCTGCAGGAATTGCTCAGTAAATAGATACCCGGAAACCAGGATTTAAGAAGGACTCACGCGGGGTATAGTCGAGCGACTTGCCCTGCCAGTCATGGACATGCGCTCCGGCAGCCACCGCAACGGCGTGGCCTGCTGCCGTATCCCAGATATTAGTTGGCCCAAAGCGCGGATAAAGCTGCGCCTGTCCATCCGCCACCAGACAGAACTTCAGTGAAGAACCGATAGCCGTAGTCTGGTGTTCGCCCATCTGCTGGAGATATTCTTTCAGTTCACCGTCGCTGCTGGCATGGGAGCGGCTGACTACCACCAACGGAGGCCGCGCATCGCGCACGTGGATTTGATTCCGTATGCCGCACTCTTCCTTCCAGGCTTTACCTTCGGCTGCGCTGTACATAATTTTTAGCACCGGCGCGTAAACCACCCCCAGCACGGCTTTACCTTTCTCAATTAATGCAATGTTCACGGTGAACTCGCCGTTACGTTTGAGAAATTCTTTCGTGCCATCCAACGGATCCACCAGCCAGTAACGATCCCATCCCTGACGGATCTCCCAGCTTTGCGGATCTTCTTCCGACAGCACCGGGATCTCCGGCGTTAAAGTCTGTAACCCGCTGATGATGATGGTATGGGCTGCAATATCCGCTGCAGTCACCGGCGAGTCATCCAGTTTTTGGGTCGCCTCCAGCGGCTTTTCCCCTTCATAAACCTGCATGATGGCGGCCCCCGCCTCCCGCGCCAGTTGACAAATTTGCTCTAACATTCTGCACCTCATATTTTGTCGCCACACGCTGCATCGCGCGAATAACTTGTTGTTTTACTTATATCCCATTGCGTCATGATGCGCTATCTGTGAAGCGATTCCGGTTTCATCGCCCTTCTTTCTGGCAGACTTCACAGTTTTGTAAGCAACTATCTGTAAATTCATTGCCTTTTGTGGCGTACCTCGAAAAAAGGACCTTAATCATGATTAAGTTTAGCGCAACCCTGCTTGCCACGCTGATTGCAGCCAGCGTGAACGCGGCAACGGTCGATCTGCGTATTCTCGAAACCACCGATCTGCACAGTAACATGATGGACTTCGACTACTACAAAGATACGCCGACCGAGAAATTCGGTCTGGTACGTACAGCGAGTCTAATCAATGCCGCACGCGGTGAAACCGCGAACAGCGTGCTGGTCGATAACGGTGACCTGATTCAGGGCAGCCCACTCGGTGACTATATGGCGGCCAGGGGGCTGAAAGACGGAGAGATCCATCCCGTTTACAAAGCGCTAAATACGCTGGATTATGCTGTAGGAAACCTGGGTAACCACGAGTTTAACTATGGTCTGGCATACCTGCATAAGGCGCTGGCCGGAGCAAAATTCCCCTACGTTAACGCCAATATTATCGATACGAAAACCAATAAGCCTTTGTTTACGCCTTACTTAATCAAAGAGACTGAAGTCAAAGATAAAGACGGTAAATCGCAAACTTTACGCATTGGCTATATCGGTTTTGTGCCGCCGCAGATTATGACGTGGGATAAAGCAAATCTGGATGGCAAAGTGACGGTTCAGGACATCACCGAAACCGCGAAACACTACGTGCCGGAGATGCGCAAACAGGGCGCGGATTTAGTGGTAATAGTTGCTCACTCCGGCCTTTCCAGCGACCCTTATCACGCAATGGCCGAAAACTCCGTTTATTACCTCAGTGAAGTTCCGGGCGTCGATGTCATTCTGTTTGGGCACGCTCATGCCGTCTTCCCGGGTAAAGATTTCGCAGGCATCAAAGGCGCGGATATCGAAAAAGGCACGCTTAACGGCATTCCCGCCGTGATGCCGGGTATGTGGGGCGACCATCTTGGCGTTGTGGATTTAGTGCTTAATAACGACAGCGGTGCCTGGAAAGTCACCAGCAGCAAAGCGGAAGCGCGCCCCATTTACGACAGCGTAGCGAAAAAATCACTGGCTGCGGAAGATGAAAAACTGGTGAAAGTCCTCGAGCACGATCATAACGGCACGCGCGAATTTGTCAGCAAGCCGATCGGCAAATCAGCGGATAATATGTACAGCTATCTGGCGCTGGTCCAGGACGATCCCACAGTACAGGTAGTCAATAACGCCCAGCGGGCTTACGTCGAGAAATTCATTCAGGGCGATCCCGATCTGGCCAATCTGCCTGTCCTCTCTGCTGCCGCGCCGTTCAAGGTGGGCGGACGCAAAAACGATCCGGCCAGTTTTGTGGAGGTCGAAAAAGGCCAGCTCACCTTCCGCAATGCCGCCGATTTATATCTTTATCCAAACACGCTGGTCGTAGTGAAAGCGAGCGGCAAAGAGATCAAAGAGTGGCTGGAGTGCTCCGCCGGGCAGTTTAATCAGATTGATGTGAACAGCAGCAAGCCGCAGTCACTCATCAACTGGGACGGCTTCCGCACCTATAATTTCGACGTGATTGACGGCGTGGATTATCAGATTGATGTGTCGCAGCCGGCGCGTTATGACGGCGAATGCCAGAAGGTGAATCCTGAAGCCGAGCGCATTAAGGGGCTGACGTTTAAAGGAAAACCAATCGACCCAAACGCTACCTTCCTGGTAGCGACCAATAACTACCGCGCATACGGCGGTAAATTCGCCGGTACCGGCGACAGCCATATCGCATTTGCTTCACCAGATGAAAACCGCTCGGTACTGGCTAACTGGATAAGCGCGCAGAAAGAAATCCATCCGGCGGCGGATAATAACTGGCGTCTTGCGCCAGTTCAGAGCAAGCAGAAGCTGGATATCCGCTTTGAAACCTCGCCCGACGAGAAAGCCGCGGCGTTTATTAAAGAGAAAGCGCAGTATCCGATGCAGAACGTCGGCAACGACGATATTGGCTTTGCCCTTTATCAACTCGATTTAAGCAAATAAGCTCAGGCGTCCCGGTCGCGGGACGCCATTACCTGCGGCAAATTCCCTTCTATCCAGTCGGCCAACGCGGCAACTTTCTTAGCAACTTCATGTCCCAGCGGCGTCAGGCTGTATTCCACATGCGGCGGGACGACGGGGTAAGATTTTCGATTTACAAAGCCGTCTGCCTCCAGCCATTGCAGCGTCTGGGCGAGCATTTTCTCACTAACGCCCCCCATCTTACGGCGCAAATCGCTGAAGCGATGCGTTCTCTCCTGCAGGGCGACCAGAATCAACACACCCCAGCGGCTAGTGACGTGTTTTAGCACATCCCGCGACGGGCATTTCTCCGCAAACAGGTTGCCGCTACGCATCTGTTCGGTTAACGACGGCGCGCTTTCCAGGGTTTCACTCATGCCATACTTACCTTTTTGTGCGTACTTACTTAAAGTTAGTCAGGGTGATAGTGTGACACAACCAAACCAAAACACTAAGGCGTTTGATGATGATTGCTATTACCGGAGTGTCTGGCCTGCTGGGCCGTCTTGTTGTGGAAGAGTTATTGCAGAGCGTAGCAGCTCAAAATCTGGTGGCGATCGTTCGCACGCCGTCAAAAGTGAGCGACCTCTCTGAGCGCGGCGTGCAGGTGCGCGCTTCAGATTACAGCGATCGGGTTGCGATGCAGCAAGCGCTGACAGGTGTAGAAAAACTGCTGCTGATCTCTTCAAGTGAGGTAGGCCAGCGTGCTCTACAGCATCGTAACGTGATTGAAGCCGCCAAAGCGGCGGGCGTGAAACTGATCGCTTATACCAGCGTGCTGCATGCGGATACATCCCCGCTGGGCCTGGCAGAAGAGCATGTCGCGACAGAAAAAATGCTGCAGGATTCAGGTATACCTTTCGTATTGCTGCGCAATGGCTGGTACACCGAGAACTATATCGCCAGCGTGCCGCCAGCCCTGCAGCACGGCGTATTTATCGGCAGCGCCGGGGACGGCAAAATCGCCTCTGCCTCCCGTGCAGATTATGCTGCCGCGGCGGCTAAAGTGATGACGCTTGATAATCAGGCTGGCAAAGTTTACGAGCTGGCGGGCGACCGCGGCTGGACGCTGGCGGAACTGGCAGCAGAGGTCAGCAAGCAAAGCGGAAAAACCATCGTGTATCAGGATCTTGCCGAGGCCGACTTTAAAGCCGCTTTGCTGGGGGCTGGGTTGTCGGAAGGCCTGGCGGCGATGCTTGCGAACTCTGATATCGGCGCATCAAAAGGCGGCCTGTTCGACGACAGCCACCAGCTCAGCCAGCTGACTGGCCGCCCAACCACTTCGCTTGCAGAAAGCGTCCGCCTCGCGCTGTAATTGTTAACTATCCGTTAAACGCGGCCATCCCTATACTAAGGGGATGTCCGTACGGGGGAGTTAACGTGCAAGGCGTTCCTGAGCAATTTACCGATGAAAAAGACTGCGCCCGGTTCCGGCATCTGCCGCAACTGCCCGGCGTGGAGCTTTATCACGCCCATATCTCACGCTATGCCTTTGAACCTCATACGCATGAAGCCTTCGGTATTGGCACCGTAACGCGGGGCGCTGAGCGTTTCCGCTATCGTGGCGCACAGTATGTCGCAGCTCCAGGCTCGCTGGTATTGATGAATCCCGACGAACTGCATACCGGGGAAGCGGCTACCGCTGACGGCTGGCAGTACCGCATGATTTATCTTGAACCTGACATGCTCGAAGCGATTACCGGCGAGTGTAACTGGTGGTTTAGCGAGGCGTTGAATCACGATCCGCTGCGTTCAGGCCAGATTGCGCAACTGATAAACGATTTGTGGAGCGCGGAGGAGTCGCTCGCTCAGCAGGGTTTGCTGCTCAACCTCATCGACACGTTTCGGCCTTACGCGCATCATCAACCTTCCGGGCCGCGGGAAGCAGAGCATCGCTTTGCACGGATCCGCGAATTTTTACATGAAAACTACATGCACCCGGTAACGCTTGATGAGCTGGCGGCCGTAGCGTCGCTCAGTCCCTGGCACTTCCAGCGCCAGTTCAAAGCGCATTTCCACGTTACGCCACATCAGATGCTGATGGCTATCCGTCTGTGGTACGCCAAGCAGTTCCTGACCCGCGGAATACCTGCCGCACAGGTGGCGGTGATGAGCGGCCTGACCGATCAGGCGCACCTGACCCGGGCTTTCGCCCGACGCTACGGCATCACGCCCGTGCGCTATCAAAAACAGGTCAGCCGTTAGCTAAACCGCAAGCTGGTACAATACTCACCGCACTTCTCTCCTTACACTGCACGCAAAGAACTAACCGGATGGTAAAGATGTTAACTGGCGTGCTGTATGCCCTGATGGCAGGGCTGATGTGGGGTTTAATTTTTGTTGGCCCAATTATCGTGCCGGATTATCCCGCTGCGTTACAGTCCACCGGACGTTATCTGGCGCTTGGCCTGATCGCTATCCTTCTGGCCTGGCCTGGACGACAGCGCCTGCGTCAGCTTAGCGGCCAGGACTGGTTCACAGCGCTTAAGCTCTCAACCGTCGGGAATCTGATTTATTACGTTTGCCTTGCCAGCGCTATTCAGCGTACCGGCGCGCCCATTTCAACGATGATTATCGGCACGCTGCCGGTTGTTATTCCTGTGTTTGCCAACCTGCTTTACAGCAAGCGCGACGGTAAGCTGCCGTGGCGGCGTCTGGCTCCTGCGCTGGGTATCATCACGATTGGGCTGGTGATGGTAAATACTGCGGAATTGCGTAACGGCCAGCCCGACTTTAGCTGGTGGCGCTATACCAGCGGTATTTGTCTGGCGTTCGTTTCGGTTGTCTGTTGGGCCTGGTACGCGCTGCGCAACGCACGCTGGCTGCGGGAAAACCCTGATAAAAATCCAATGATGTGGGCCACAGCACAAGGGCTTTCGACGCTACCTTTTTCATTGCTGGGATATATCGCCGTTTGCTTCTTTATGGCGCGAAGCGACGCTGATTTCGCGCTGCCCTTCGGGCCGCGTCCGGAAGTTTTTGTCACGCTGATGTTCGCCATCGCCCTGCTCTGCTCCTGGCTTGGTAACCTGTGCTGGAATATCGCCTGCCAGCGCCTGCCGACCGTTATCGTAGGCCCGCTAATCGTCTTTGAAACCCTGGCCGGGCTTGCCTACACCTTTATGCTGCGCCAGAGCTGGCCACCGATGCCGACGCTTCTGGGCATCCTTTGCCTGGTCACCGGCGTTGTGCTGGCGGTGCTGACCAGACCGCAAAAGCAGGACGTGACCGTAGTAAAAATTTCGCCAAATAAATAACGCGCTACCTCATAAGAGTCATAGTCTTCCGATAAAGATGCATTTAATATACATCTTATATTTTCGATGATGAGGTATTCATTCATGGCCTTCCGCGACCAACCCTTAGGTGAACTGGCTTTAACCATCCCACGCGCTTCCGCGCTGTTCCGTAAACTGGATCTGGATTTCTGCTGTGGCGGCAAACAAACGCTTGAGCGCGCAGCGACCCGCAAAGAATTAGACCTGGAGGCCATTGAGGCCGAACTGGCCGCGCTTGCTGAAGAGCCCGTTGAGAAAGAGTGGCGCACCGCGCCGCTGGCCGAAATCATCGACCATATCATCGTGCGCTACCACGACAGGCACCGCGAACAGCTGCCGGAATTGATCCTTCAGGCAACCAAGGTCGAACGCGTACATGCCGATAAACCGAACGTGCCGAAGGGGCTTGCGAAATATCTCACCATGCTGCATCAGGAACTGAGCAGCCATATGATGAAAGAAGAGCAGATCCTGTTCCCGATGATTAAACAGGGTATGGGTTCACAGGCGATGGGCCCGATTAGCGTGATGGAAAGCGAGCATGATGACGCAGGCGAGCTGCTGGAAGTCATTAAACATACCACCAACAACGTGACGCCGCCGCCGGAAGCCTGCACAACCTGGAAAGCGATGTATAACGGGATTAATGAAATGATTGACGATCTGATGAATCACATTAGCCTGGAAAACAACGTATTGTTCCCGCGCGCTTTAGCCGGGCAGTAGCCGCGTTTTTGCTCCTTCTCAAGCGGAGAAGGAGCAAATCATCTTCAGTTACTTCCGCATTGCCGCTACTCGTTTCTTACCGATAAACAACCAGCCCAAACCTAACACCACAAACCACAGCGGTGTCACGATCAACGCCTGGCGGGTATCTTCTTCCAGCGTCAGCAACACAATCACAAAGACAAAAAACGCCATGCAAACCCAGCACATCAGCTTGCCAAGCGGCATCTTATAGACAGATTTCTGATGCAGTTCAGGACGCTGTTTGCGGTACACCAGGTACGAGCAAAGAATAATCGTCCAGACGAACATAAACAGAATCGCCGACACGGTAGTGATCATAGTAAAAGCTGCAATCACGTCCGGGTTGACGTAAAGCATTACCACCCCACCCAGCAGGCAGATGCAGGAGAAGGTCAGTCCCTTCGCCGGAACGGCACGTTTAGAAAGCTTAGCGAAAGCTTTTGGCGCCACACCGTCCTGCGCCAGGCCGAACAGCATACGGCTGGTTGAAAACACCCCGCTGTTAGCCGAGGAAGCGGCCGAGGTCAGCACCACGAAGTTAATGATGCCCGCTGCGGCAGGCAGGCCCACCAGCACAAACAGTTCAACGAACGGGCTCTTATCCGCCACCACCGAACCCCATGGCGTGACCGACATAATCACGATCAGCGCAAACACGTAGAACATGATGATACGAATTGGGATTGAGTTGATGGCACGCGGCAGAGATTTTTCCGGGTCTTTAGTTTCCGCCGCCGTTGTGCCTACCAGCTCGATACCCACGAAGGCGAAGACCGCTATCTGGAAGCCGGCAAAGAAGCCGCTCAGGCCTTTCGGGAACCAGCCGCCGTTATTCCACAGATTGTTGAAAGAGGCTTCTACGCCGGTCGGCGACTGGAAGTGAGTGAGCACCATCACCAGGCCAATAATAATCAGGGAAACGATGGCGACGATTTTTATCATCGCAAACCAGAACTCCATCTCGCCGAACATTTTCACGGTAGCGAGGTTGAGGCTCAGCAGCAGCACTATTACGGCAAGGGAGGCGACCCAATCCGAAAGACCGGGGAACCAGAACTGGGCGTAAGCGGTTATCGCCACCACGTCCGCCATGCCGGTAACCACCCAGCAGAACCAGTATGTCCAGCCGGTGAAATACCCGGCCCACGGGCCTAACAGGTCGGCGGCAAAATCGCTAAACGACTTATATTCGAGGTTGGAAAGCAGCAGTTCGCCCATGGCACGCATCACGAAGAACAGCATGAAGCCGATTATCATATAAACGAAGATTATCGACGGGCCGGCGAGGCTGATGGTTTTACCCGAGCCCATAAACAGGCCGGTGCCGATAGCCCCGCCGATGGCGATAAGCTGGATATGTCGATTGGTTAAATTGCGCCGCAGCGATTGCTCAGCCGGAGCCTCAGCAACGTCTGCAACTTTGATCTGATCTACCATGTTTTATTTTCCTGTACCGGTCTGTTGTGTTCGGGCTCTGCTGGCCCTTAATACGTTATGTTTGATGTGATTGCTTTTTCATAAAGCACATTGATACCGGGTAAGAATCGGCGGGTTGAATATTTATGACAAGCAACATGTTAATTTTTTGTTTAATTTGAGTGCGATATCACTCTCACAAAGCGAAGCACCTCACAAAAATGCCCGGAACGGGGGCATATGCAAGATAAAATCACGCTTATTTGTTAACAGCCAAACAAAAACCCCGCCTAAGCGGGGTAAGACCATCCACATAAATTTTTTGTGTATATAAACGCGGCGTCTGGCGCTGATAAAACAAAGAATTATGCTTTCTGGTTTATCCCAAACATGCGAAACCACGTTTTTCGGATGTTTGTCACTGCACTTAACCCCGCTGAAGCGGGGTCATGGGTCTGCTTACAGAATTTCCAGTAATTCTACTTCGAAGACCAGGGTGCTGAATGGCGGTATAGACGCACCAGCGCCACGCTCGCCGTAGGCCAGGTTGTGCGGGATAGCCAGTTCCCATTTAGAGCCAACCGGCATCAGAGTCAGCGCTTCAATCCAGCCGGCGATAACGCCGCTTACCGGGAACTCAGCCGGTTCGCCACGCTGTACGGAGCTGTCGAAAACGGTGCCGTCGATCAGTTTGCCAGTGTAGTGAACGCGGACATGATCTTTACGCGCAGGGATTGGGCCGGTGCCTTGCGTCAGAACGCGGAATTGCAGACCAGATTCGGTGCTGCTTACGCCTTCTTTTTTGATATTTTCTTCAAGGAATTTTACGCCTTCAACGGCCATTTCTTTCTGACGTTCCTGACGAACGGCATCGGCACGTTCGTGAACTTCGCGCAGCGCGCGGTGAACGACATCAACCGGAACTGACGGGGCATTCCCTTCCAGCGCATCACGCAGGCCAGCGACCAGCGCTTCTGGCAGCAGACCCTGCAGACCAGATTCACGCAGTTGTTGACCAACCTGTAAACCAATACCGTAACTTGCTTGCGCTTCTGTGCTGTCAAAAGAAGGGGTTGTCATAACTTTTCCTTTAAGGTGTTTAAAAGCAAGCCTGCAGCATAACAGCGTCAACCAGCAGGGTAAAATACAAAAGTCCTGATGGTGACAAATGCAAACGAAACGGGAACAATGGTTCTGCGCAGCGTTAAATTGCGGTTGGGCGTCACGTAAAGCTGGATTGCTCAGAGCATCAAACAGTTAGCGTTCTATAATGGAGGTGGGAAATGTGCATTGCACATTATGTGAATATGAGGAGGGTTGCCGATGCGATTCGCTGTTAAAACCTGGCTGGCGCGGATCTGGCACGCACCCGATCGTTTCCGCCTGATGGATCCGCTCCCGCCCCTGCACCGTCGGGGCATCATTATTGCCGCCCTTGTCATGGTTGCTGGTTTTTTGTGGCCAGGCGCCGAGGTAACTACTCGACCTGTCGCCCCCCGGGACGCGCAGCTGTCGATCGAATCCCAGTCACCTTTACAGACCGAAGTGGTAAGCCCTTCTACTACTTCAACTAATAGTGCGCCCACAACGCCTGCCGAACCGGCGCAGGTTGAAGAGCAACCACAAAGCCAGGCACCTGTTCCTCATGCCAATAATGATATTGCGGGACAGTGGCGTTCTTATCGCGTGGAATCAGGCCAGACGATGGCGCAGCTCTTCCGGGATAATAATTTGCCGCCGGCCGATGTCTATTCCATGGCGCAGGTTGAGGGCGACGACAAGCCGCTGAGTAGTTTACAGACCGGGCAGATGGTACAGATTCGCCAGAATGCGAACGGGGTGGTGACAGGCTTAACAATTGATGTCGGCAACGATCGGCAGGTGCTGTTTACCCGCCAGCCGGATGGCAGTTTCCTGCGCGCCCGCTAATAAATAGCGGCTTCAGAAATGCAAAACGCCGGCACAAGGCCGGCGTTTTAACGTATACATCAGCGTAAATTACGCTTCAGCAACTACGTTTACAGTCAGTTTAGCGAACACTTCGCCGTGAACCTGGAAGGCCACTTCGTGCTCACCAGTGGTACGCAGAACGCCGTTCGGTAAACGAACCTCGCTCTTAGCCACGTCAACGCCTGCTGCAGTTACAGCGTCAGCGATGTCGCGAGTACCGATGGAACCGAACAGTTTACCTTCGTCGCCTGCTTTAGACGCGATAGTAACGGTTTCCAGTGCGTTGATCTTCGCAGCGCGATCTTCAGCAGCGGTCAGAACGTCAGCCAGTTTAGCTTCCAGTTCAGCACGGCGTGTTTCGAAGAATTCAACGTTTTTCTTGGTAGCAGGAACAGCTTTACCCTGTGGTACCAGGAAGTTACGAGCATAGCCCGCTTTAACATTAACCTGATCACCCAGGCTACCCAGGTTTGCTACTTTATCAAGCAGAATAACTTGCATTACCTTATCCTCTCAAAGTCGTATTAATGGACCGTGCCCGATTACTGATGACGATCAGTGTACGGCAGCAGGGACAGGTAGCGAGCGCGTTTGATAGCGCGAGCCAGCTGACGCTGATATTTTGCACGGGTACCGGTGATACGGCTTGGGACAATCTTACCGCTTTCGGTGATGTAGTTTTTCAGCGTAGCGATGTCTTTATAGTCAATCTCTTGAACGCCTTCCGCGGTGAAACGGCAGAACTTGCGACGACGGAAATAACGTGCCATATGGCTAGTCTCCAGAATCTATCAATTCAATCTGCTCGGCATGCAATACCACTTTGTTCAGTCCATTTTTTGCCTGATGGCAAGTGATGAAGCCCTGAACCGTAAGTACCGTGCCGACCGTTATACTGTGAGTAATGGCCTGATGTGCATGCCCGCTAATAATAACTGGCATTCTGCACCATGCCTGCCGGTTAAAACCGGCTTCCTCTTGCACAGAGCGGTGCTCAAGCACGAACTGGCAATGAGGAATTCCTGACGGGCTGACCTTGCGAAGGGGCGTCTTGCACACTGTGCCAGACAACACCAGGCGGTTTGCCGTCATCAGAAATTACTCTTCAGAATCCCCAGCATCTGCATCTTCAGTGGTTTCAGAAGCGAAATCATCGCGACGCTCACGGCGTTCGTCTTTCGCTTTAACCATTGGAGATGCTTCGGTAACCGCGTGCTTAACGCGCATAACCATGCTACGGATAACGGCGTCGTTGAAGCGGAAGTTTGTTTCCAGCTCATCAATCACTTCCTGCGGAGCTTCAACGTTCAGCAGAACGTAGTGAGCTTTGTGCAGTTTGTTGATTGGGTAAGCCAGCTGACGGCGGCCCCAGTCTTCCAGACGGTGGATCGTACCTTCTGCTGCAGTGATTGCACCAGTGTAACGTTCGATCATACCCGGAACCTGTTCGCTCTGGTCAGGATGGACCATAAAAACGATTTCGTAATGACGCATCGAATTGCTCCTTACGGATTATTCAGCCTCCTGATAGGGTCAGCCGCGGCCCATGGAGGCAAGGAACGTGTTTGTGTGCGGCTGAAAATTTGACGCGCCATAATACAAGCGGGGCCTGATAAACTCAAGGCTGAGAGTAAATTAATTCTTTTGTATGGTGGTGAATAAATAACCACCCTACTAACGCCGTGAAATTTATAACAATAACCCGAGTTACTAAAAATTTTTGACGGAGACCATCAGAAATGGTCGCTTTTTATTCAACGACATCGGCTTACACTTAATGTCACAGGCCGCCACTAATCATAAACAGGAGCGACGACCGCTGATAACACACCGGCTGTAGTGGAGCGCATTATGAAAACCATCGCTTATGCCCTTGTCGCTGCATTTTTGCTTTGTGCAAATGCGACGGCAGCGATCAAGATAGACAGCAAAGTCGCCAGAAATATGGATGATGTACAAAGCCTTGGAGTGATTTACATCAACCATAATTTCGCCACCGAGCAGGAGGCTGAGCTGGCTATTAATGAGGACGCGGACCAGCATGGCGCAAAATACTACCGCGCCATATTCATAAGAGAGCCCGGTAGTAACGGCAACATGCACGTCAGCGCGGATATATACAGGTAGCACAATCGCAGTCCGAGCGTTAACACCAGGAATGCCACAAAGACATAGAAAGCCAACGTTTACTTGCCCCCCGAAACGGGGGCTTTTTTCTGGATGAATGCCGGAGGTGCGCCTATAAGTGCTGAGTAAAGAACCGTGCGGTAGCATCCAGCGCTGCGGGCGTAATACGATGTTTCACGCCAGCCTCCCACAGGCAGGTAAGATGCTTATCCAGCCCCTGCTGCATAAGCGCCTGTTGCAGCCGCCAGCTTTCAACGGCCGGCACCACGTCATCTTCTTCGCCATGCCACAGCATTAGCGGGCGATCGCCAATACGCTCAAGCTGATGACTAACATCATATTCAGCAAGCATGGCGAGGGACTTATCAAGCTGTTGCTCCTGCGGCGGAAAAAGCGTTCTGGCAAGCGTCGTAAAGTAGCCTGATCCCATCAGGCAGGCCACACACCTTACTTCCGGATGGCGAGCCATAATCCCCAGCGCCGTCATGCCACCCATTGATGCACCGCCCACGGCAAGCTTTCCTTTTTCTGTAAGATTTCGATCCGCCAGCGCCTGTCGCAGCCCCGGGAATTCGTCAATACTTGTTTTGAGGATGGACCAGAACTGCCGCAGGCGTGCATTTTCATCGCCGTTAAAACGTGCGCCGTGGTCTTGCGCATCGGGCATCACGACGCGCATTCCCGCCTGCGCCAGCGCGACTGCGAAATAACTATAAACAAGCTTCGACGAGGTAAAGCCGTGGTAGAAAAAAACGGTGGGAAGAGCGCTTTGTTTCTGTCCTGCGGGGACGGCTTGTAAAACCTCGATCCCGGCAAGTTGCTCCGTATAAATTTCTATCATTACTTTTCCCCCGATTCGCTGTGAATGCTTGTTGTAAGGCAAGGTAATGCGGGTAGCAAGAAAATCACGCGAATGGATTATTGCAATGGTGAGATCCAGCCTGCGATTTTCATTCGAAAGTGATGCAAAAGCGCGGTAAAGGTAACAGAACGGGAACATTCCCCCTTCACAGAATTGACCCGGAACTACACTATGACTATTAAGAAACGAGAAAACACCATGCGATTATTACCAGCCTTATTACTGGCAGTAACGCTCAGCGCCTGTAGCGTACTGCAAGGGACTCCGCAACCTGCGCCACCGGTTGCGGACCATCCGCAGGAAATCCAGCGCTCACAAACGCAGGGACTGACGAAAATAGGTACGGTCACTGCGATGGAGCGCGGCTCTCCAATGGATACGGAAACCGTGCTTAAAGCAAAAGCTGCAGCAGCAAAGGCTGATTATTATCTCATTGTCCTGAATGCCGAAACCATAGTGGCGGGGCAATGGTATGCGCAGGCAATTTTGTACCGAAAATGAGATCTGCATGCTGCTTATTTATTGATATTTACACAGCTTTTCGGCGTTTTATTGTTTTTTATACACAATGGACCTACCCCACAGGGTCGGGGTTCAATTACGCGAAGGAATGCCCTGTTATTAACCAGGATATGTTTATAAGGAGCTGACAATGAAACGATCTCTTGCCTTAACCTCATTACTGCTGTCTGTGGGGCTGATTACCACCGCCGCTCAATCGGCGGAGGACGTCGCAGCGGACCGCGTTACCGGGTTGAATGAAATTGGCTTGATTTCCGTCAATGGCATTGCCGGTAGCGTACAGGATGTGGAAAAAATGATTGCTCTGAAGGCAGACGAACAAGGTGCGTCTTATTACCGCATTATCCAGATGCAGGAAAATCACCAGGCGGATAGCTGGCGCGCCCAGGCGATTCTTTACGCATGATTTGCTCTCTGTCCGATAGCCGACAAAGCCGCGTCCGACGCGGCTTTGTCGCTTATAAAACGATCTTTCCATGATCTAAATCACGTAATTTATTAATATTTAGTTACATTTGATGTTTAAATGTTAACTCCCGCCTGCCGTTGAAGGTGCACCATGAATCCCTTCATCAGGCGTTATCTATGATAAAAAACTTAAGATATCCCGGCCTTGGCGCGAAACTTTCGCTGTTGACCGGTTTGAGCGTGGCTCTTCTTTTTCTCCTTTTTACTTTTGCACTCAGCCAGCGCGCCAGCCAGCAGCTTGAATCCCTGGCGCTTGAAGATTTACACAACCAGGTCAGCGGCGTTAGCGATATGGCGCAAATGTTTGACAGCAGCCTGAGCGCTGAGGTTGAAAGCTACACGCGCCTGTTTGACAGTTTTCTGCCGCAGCCCCTTTCCCGCGATGAGAGCCAGCCGCAGACTATTAACGGTCTGAACGTGCCGTTGTTAAAAGGCGGCGAGTTGCCGCTGCATGAAAACAACACCATTCCAGATGATTTCCTGAGCCGAACGTCGGCAATATCTACACTATTTGTGCACAGCGGTGAGGATTTCGTACGTGTCGCCACCTCTTTGCGTAAAGAAGACGGCAGCCGCGCTATTGGCACGATACTGGACAGGACAAGCCCCGCCTGGCAGAAAGTCAGCCAAGGAGACACCTATCGCGGCCTCGCGCTGTTATTCGGTAAACGTTACATTACCCAGTATCAGCCGGTGAAAGACAGCTCCGGCAATATTATTGCCGTCCTGTTTGTCGGGATTGATATCACCGCCTCCTGGCAGGTCATACGTGAAAAAATCT
The DNA here is from genome assembly GCA_032051265.1 of Buttiauxella sp. Lineage (GTDB taxonomy): Bacteria > Pseudomonadota > Gammaproteobacteria > Enterobacterales > Enterobacteriaceae > Dryocola. The sequence continues at coordinate 20,376 of DAMBYU010000003.1, read as the reverse complement.
TAAACCGTCGTCTGGGCAGCAGCGGCCATCTCTATGTACTGGACGGCTCTGCAGGGAAGAATTACGGTAACTATCTCTTTCATAACAGCGATGAAGGCAAGCGTCCGACATGGGATGAGGCTACGCAAAAACAATTACTAACGACCGGAAGCGGTACGCTTGAACGCACCACGGCTGGTGGCAGCACCTCTATCATGGCGTTCAGCCGCTTACCGGGCTGGAACTGGACGATTGTAGGTGAAGTGGATAAACCTACGCTGTTACACGCCGTGACCACCATGCGTAATCAGTTTCTGGTTCTGGGTATCGCACTCGCGCTCGCCTTTGCGATCTTCTTCGTGGTGATTATTCACCGCTGGCTGAGCCGTCCGCTGCGCGAAGTGATTAACGTTGCGGAACACTACGCTGCCGGCAATCTTCAGGTCACGCTCCATACCGATCGCCACGACGAGGTCGGGCAACTGATGCAGGCGATTAACGGTATCGGCAAGGGAATCGAGAAAATCGTTATGCAGGTACGCCTGGCTGCCGGCGATATCAGTCAGGGGACCGATGCTCTGGCGGCAGACAGCGAGGAAATCAGCGCGCAAATCAACAAGCAGGCGAGCAGCGTGGAAGAAACCTCCGCCAGCATGGAGCAGATTGCCGCCACCGTTTCACAAAATGCCGGGAATATTTCACAGGCAAAACAGCTGGTGAGCAACACTGCGAAAGCTGTACATCACGGCGGCAGCACCGTTACTCACGCCGTAACGACCATGAACGATATCAAATCGGCGTCACAGCGCATCGCAGATATCACCCACGTTATCGAGTCCATCGCCTTTCAGACCAATATTCTGGCCCTGAACGCGGCCGTTGAAGCAGCGCGCGCGGGCGAACATGGGAAAGGTTTTGCGGTTGTCGCACAGGAAGTGCGTGCTCTGGCAGCCCGCAGCGCCAACGCCGTCAAAGAGATCGACGGGCTGATTGTCGATACGCTTGATAAAGTTACCGAAGGCCACAGGCTTTCTGAGCAAACCCGGCTGGCGATGGAATCCATCATCACGCACATTGACCAGATTAACCTGCTGATCACCGAAATTAACAGCGCCTCGCATGAACAATCGGCGGGCATCGGGCAGGTCAATATTGCCATGGTGCAAATTGGTGAAGCCACGCATATCAATGCCGACCGCGTTTCACGTACCGAGCAGACGGCGCAGGATCTGCGTAGCAAAGGTCATCATCTGAACGAGCTGGTTAGCATTTTCAGGCTTAACTCCTGAGGTTTGATTACGCTGTGCGCCCGATGGCGCGCAGCAGTACATTAGTTATCGCCTGTTCAGGCAGCACCGATTCGCCTCGCTCGTCCAGCGCCATGCGGCACCAGGCCTCAGCCAGCGGCGGTGAAGAATGCGTTAACAGTTGCACCCCGGTCGCAAGATTAGCTAGCTGACCTGTGATATTTCTTCCCCATTCCTCCTGCGGCTTACGAATGCGCTGCTGCAGCTGTCGCCAGCTTCGGTCGAAATGACGATTCTGCCCTTTCACTTCATCAAATTCGGCATGCAGCATCTCCAGCACGCCTGGCTTGCGGGCAATCACCCGCAGCACATCAAGGCTCATAATATTGCCGGAACCTTCCCAGATGCTGTTGACGGGCATTTCACGATAGAGCCGCGGCAGTTCGCTCTCTTCGCAGTAACCTGCGCCCCCCAGCACTTCCATCGCTTCCGCCACGAACGGCATTCCCGCCTTGCAGATACTGAATTTTGCAGCTGGCGTAAACAAGCGGCTATAGGCCAGCTCAAGCGGATCTGCCGTTGACTCCCAGGCACGGGCCAGACGGAACAGAAAGGCCGTTTGTCCCTCCAGCTGCAGAGCCATGCGGCCTAACACCTGCCGCATAACAGGCTGTTCGATAAGATTCTTACCAAACGCCTGGCGCTGATGAGCATGATAAAGAGCGACAGACAAAGCGCGGCGCATGAGGCCATGGCTACCGAGCGCACAGTCAAAACGGGTAAAGCCGCCCATTTTAAGAATGGATCGCACGCCCTCGCCTTCTTCGCCGATTAGCCAGCCGATGGCATCGCAAAACTCTACCTCGCAGCTGGCATTGGAGCGGTTGCCGAGCTTATCTTTGAGCCGCTCAAGCCTGACATAATTGCGCTGCCCGTCGGGCAAAAACCGCGGCAGGAAGAAGCAGGACAACCCTCCTTTCGTCTGCGCCAGCACCAGATGCGCGTCGCTTTGCGGCACGGAGAAAAACCATTTGTGCCCCACCAGACGATACATTTCACCCGGCCCGCGATTCTCTATCGCTTCCGCCCGCGTGGTGTTGCTGAGCACATCTGAGCCGCCCTGCTTTTCGGTCATGCCCATGCCGATGAGCAAACCGCGCTTCTGGCTTCCGGGCAGAAGATGCGCGTCGTAACGATCGCTAAGCAGCGGTTTTAACCAGGACTGAAACGCTTTCGGCAGATGTTTTTGCAGCAGAGGAATAGCGCCAAACGTCATCGTAACGGGGCACAACGTGCCGGCTTCAACCTGCGCATGCTGGACAAAACGCGCCGCCCGCGCCACAAACGAGCCCTGGCGGGCATCCTCCTGCCATGGCAGGTTGTGGACACGATTGGCACATAGGCCCTGCATCAGCAGATGCCAGGCGGGATGAAAACGTACGTCATCAAGTCGTTCACCGCTGGGATCGTAACGCAGCAGTTCAGGAGGGTTGGTATTGGCCAGGCGTCCCAGCTCCAGCGACTCCGCTGAACCGAGCTGCTGCCCGATGCTGGCTAAAAGCTCAGCATCCCAACCGGCGCCTTCGCGGGTAACGGCCTCGCACAGCGAAATATCTGAAAGGAAAAGGTTACTGTTATTGAGAGGTATGGGTTGATTAAAAACGGTATGGGTTTGCCAGCGCATCGCGTTCCCTCCAGTTATGGCATTGCCATTAAGTATGGACGGTGAGGTCGCTTATGCCTGGAGAGGGATCACAAAGCGGGGTGTTAATCACCCCGTAAAGATTTATTTCCTGCGCTGACGTACCGCTTCAAACAGGCAAATGCCGGTTGCGACGGAGACGTTTAATGACGATACGGTGCCCGCCATGGGAATGCTGATTAGCTCGTCACAATGCTCACGAGTCAGACGACGCATGCCTTCGCCCTCAGCACCCATCACCAGCGCCATCGGGCCGGTCATTTTGCTCTGGAACAGCGTATGGTCCGCTTCGCCTGCCGTACCGACAATCCAGACGTTCTCTTCCTGCAGCATACGCATGGTACGTGCAAGATTGGTTACACGGATAAGGGGAACGTGTTCTGCTGCGCCACAGGCTACTTTTTTAGCCGTTGCGTTCAGCATGGCTGAGCGATCCTTTGGCACGATAACAGCATGCACGCCAGCCGCATCGGCACTGCGCAGGCAGGCGCCCAGGTTATGGGGATCGGTAACGCCATCAAGGATCAGCAGGAGGGGTTGATCGAGGCTGGCAATAAGCTCCGGCAGATCGTTTTCCTGGTACTGACGACCCGGCTTCACGCGCGCAATAATGCCCTGGTGCACGGCACCTTCGGACTTTTCATCCAGCCACTGGCGGTTTGCCATTTGCACAGGCACACCCTGAGCTTCCAGCGCATGGATTAAAGGCATCAGACGCTTGTCTTCCCGGCCTTTAAGAATAAATACTTCCTGGAAACGCTGTGGAGCATTCTCAAGAAGAGCCTGGACGGCGTGAATGCCGTAAATCATTTCACTCATTGATGTCACTCGTTTCAGGCGATCGATCGCCTGTTGTTATCTGATTGTTATTCGCCCCTCACCCTGAAAGGCGAGGGGCGGAGCAAGCGTCATATCAGCTCGGCTGCTTCTTAGCTGCGCGCTTCGCTTTAGTTGCGGCGGCTATCTTACGTGTTTTGTCCGAAGGCGTTTTTACTTTCTTCTCCTTCTTCTCGGTTTTCGCTTTCTTCGGCTTAGCAGGCCCTTTCTCTTTACGGAAAGCGCTGTCCGGCTCGAAGTTTACGCGTTTACCGCCCTGACGACGTTTCGGCCCCGTGCCGTTACCGCCCTTTTTGGCTTTGTCTTTTGCCGTTTTACCTTCGCCGCGCGGAGCGCGGGAGCTTGAAATCAATGCGAAATCAATTTTGCGCTCGTCCATGTGTACGGCCTCAACGCGCACTTCCACGCGGTCGCCCAGGCGATACGTCTGTCCGCCGGATTCGCCAATCAGGCGCTGTCCAACCTGGTCAAAACGGTAGTAGTCGTTATCAAGCGAGGAGACATGCACCAGGCCATCAATAAACAGATCGACAAGACGCACGAAGAAGCCGAAGCCGGTAACGCTTGCGATAATGCCGTTGAACACCTGGCCTACCTGATCCTGCATGAAGTCGCACTTCAGCCAGTCCGCAACGTCACGTGTTGCTTCATCGGCCCGACGTTCTGCCATAGAACAATGCTGGCCAAGCTGCAGCATCTCTTCCATCTCGTAGTGCCAGCCGCCGGACTCGGTGCTGTTGCCTTTATGTCCCTGCTCTTTGGCCAGCAGGTATTTAATGGCGCGGTGCAGCAGCAGGTCCGGGTAGCGGCGAATCGGCGAGGTAAAGTGCGCGTAGGATTGCAGCGCGAGGCCGAAGTGTCCTCGGTTTTCCGGATCGTAGACCGCCTGCTTCATGGAGCGCAGCAGCATGGTTTGCAGCATTTCATGATCCGGTCGGTCGGCGATGGAGGTCAGCAGTTCTGCATAATCGCGCGGTTCCGGCTTCTGGCCGCCAGGCAGTTCCAGCCCCAGCTCTGCCAGCACCGTACGGAATGCGGTAATAGCATCGTTGCTCGGCCTGTCGTGATCGCGGAACAGCGACGGTTCGTTATGTTTTTCAACAAAGCGCGCTGCGGAAATATTGGCGAGGATCATGCACTCTTCGATGAGCTTGTGCGCGTCGTTACGAACGGTTTGTTCAACGCGTTCGATACGGCGTTCAGCATTAAAGATAAACTTCGCCTCTTCGCTTTCGAACGAGATACCACCGCGCTGGGCACGAGAGACTTCCAGCACTTTATAGAGGTTATGCAGTTCTTCAATATGCTTAACCAGCGGCGCATATTGCTCGCGCAGTTCCTGGTCGCCCTGCAGCATGTGCCACACTTTGGTGTAGGTCAGACGCGCATGAGAACTCATTACCGCTTCGTAGAATTTCGACCCGGTAAGACGACCCGTTGCAGAGATGGTCATCTCGCAGACCATACACAGGCGGTCTACCTGCGGATTCAGCGAGCACAGGCCGTTTGAGAGCACTTCCGGCAGCATCGGAATAACCTGCGACGGGAAGTAAACGGAGGTGCCGCGGTTGCGGGCTTCTTTGTCCAGCGCGGTTGGCGGACGGACGTAATAGCTCACGTCGGCAATCGCCACCCACAGACGCCAGCCGCCGCCGCGTTTTTTCTCGCAGAATACGGCATCATCAAAGTCGCGGGCATCTTCACCATCGATAGTGACGAGCGGCAGATCGCGTAAATCCACGCGGCCCACTTTGGCATCGCTCGGCACCTCTTCTTTGAGCGAAGCCACCTGGGCTTCAACTTCTGGCGGCCAGACATAAGGGATTTCGTGGGTGCGCAGCGCCATATCAACGGCCATGCCGGTACCCATATTGTCGCCGAGAACCTCAACGATTTTGCCCACCGCTTTGGTACGGCGAGTTGGACGCTGGGTCAGTTCAACCACTACCACAAACCCCATGCGCGCGCCCATCAACTCTTCTGGCGGGATCAGGATATCGAAGCTCAGGCGGCTGTCGTCCGGCACCACGAAACCAATGCCTGCATCAGTAAAGTAGCGGCCAACGATTTGCCCGGTTCTTGGCTCAAGCACGCGCACAATACGCGCTTCGCGGCGGCCTTTACGATCCGCGCCCAGCGGCTGGGCCAGCACGATATCGCCGTGCATGCACATTTTCATCTGTTCAGATGAAAGATAGAGATCGTCTTTACGCCCTTCAACGCGCAGGAAGCCGAAGCCGTCACGGTGGCCGATAACTTTGCCCTTCAGCAAATCAAGGCGTTCCGGCAAGGCGTAGCACTGGCGGCGGGTAAAGACTAACTGCCCGTCGCGCTCCATGGCGCGCAGGCGGCGGCGCAGCGCTTCAAGCTGCTCTTCGCCGCTAATATTCAGCTCTTCTGCCAGTTCGTCACGGTTGGCGGGTTTTTCACGTTTGGAAAGGTGGGCGAGAATAAACTCCCGGCTTGGGATCGGGTTTTCGTATTTTTCGGCTTCTCGTTCCTGAAAAGGATCTTTTGACATTGCGGTTCCTCCGAAGTCATCCACTGATGGAATAAGGATTACTCCACCAGCAGTAATTTGTAGAGCGGTTGGTTTTGGTCCACCAGTTCGGCCAGCGTGTGCTTATCCAGCTCTGCCAGGAAGCTTTGCACCGCCTGGGCCAGCGCCTGTTTCAGCCGGCATGCGGGGGTAATATGACAAAACTCACTGCTACAGTTTACCAGGGAAATAGGTTCCAGCTCGCGCACCACATCACCCACGCGAATTAGTTGCGCAGGCCTGCCGAGGCGAATGCCGCCGTTTTTTCCGCGTACGGCTGTCACGAAGCCTGCACGACTGAGCTGATTGATGATTTTCACCATATGATTACGGGATACGCCATATACCTGCGTCACCTCAGAAATACTCGTCATTTTACCTTCCGGCAAAGACGCCATATAAATCAAAGCACGTAAACCGTAATCAGTAAAACTCGTTAACTGCACATCAACCTCTTGGGTGGGAGGGGGGAAACGCTTATTGCCAATGCGGCGATATATTGATGATAAACCAGCCATATCTTTGGCGGCTAATTTATTTGTATGGGGAAGGTAAAAAAGCGGCGAGAGACGAAGCAAAAGGGGTGTGATGGCCACACCCCCTTATACAGATTACGCGTCGAACGGATCGCGCAGAATCATGGTTTCAGAACGGTCCGGACCGGTAGAAATAATATCTACTGGTACTTCGGTCAGCTCTTCAATGCGTTTGATGTAGTCCAGCGCTGCCTGTGGCAAGCCGCTACGCTCTTTCACGCCAAAGGTGGTTTCGGACCAGCCCGGCATGGTTTCGTAGATTGGCTCAATACCTTCCCAGTCATCCGCCGCCATTGGGGTGGTGGTGACTTCGCGGCCATCCGGCATACGATAAGCGACGCAGATTTTCACCTCTTTCAGGCCGTCCAGCACGTCCAGCTTGGTCAGACAGAAGCCTGAGAGGGAGTTGATCTGCACGGCACGACGCACGGCAACCACATCCAGCCAGCCGGTACGACGACGACGACCGGTGGTCGCACCAAACTCGTTACCTTGTTTGCACAGGAACTCGCCGATGTCATCAAACAGCTCGGTTGGGAATGGACCTGCGCCAACGCGAGTGGAATAAGCTTTGATGATACCCAGCACGTAATCCACATAGCGCGGGCCGAGACCAGAGCCAGTTGCAACGCCACCAGCGGTGGTGTTCGAGGAGGTTACGTACGGATAGGTGCCGTGGTCGATGTCCAGCAGGGTACCCTGTGCACCTTCGAACATGATGAAATCGCCGCGTTTACGCGCCTGATCCAGCAGATCGGACACGTCCACTACCATGGCGGTCAGGATGTCGGCGATAGCCATAACATCGTCCAGCACTTTCTGGTAGTCAACCGCTTCAGCTTTGTAGAAGTTAACCAGCTGGAAGTTATGGTACTCCATCACTTCTTTCAGCTTGGTGGCAAAGGTGGCTTTGTCGAACAGGTCGCCAACGCGCAGGCCACGACGGGCCACTTTGTCTTCATACGCAGGACCGATACCACGACCAGTGGTACCGATAGCTTTGGCACCGCGCGCTTTTTCGCGAGCAACGTCCAGAGCCACATGGTAATCGAGGATCAGCGGGCACGCTTCAGACAGCAGCAGACGCTCACGTACTGGAATACCGCGGTCTTCCAGGCCTTTCATCTCTTTCATCAGCGCGGCAGGAGACAGCACAACGCCGTTACCAATGATGCTGGTGACGTTATCGCGCAGAATACCTGATGGAATAAGATGGAGGACGGTTTTTTCACCGTTGATTACGAGAGTATGGCCTGCGTTGTGACCGCCCTGGTAGCGTACAACATATTTAGCCCGTTCAGTCAGAAGATCGACGATCTTTCCTTTACCTTCGTCACCCCATTGGGTGCCCAGTACGACGACGTTGTTACCCATTTTTCAAAATCACCGTTTGCTTAAAAAAGGATTCTACCATCGGTTTCCCCGATGATCAGCCCTTTTAGTCCACAAAATGGTAATCAGCCACCTGAATCTTATTTAGCCAGCCGCACGACTCAACATATAGTAGATAACGACGCCTGCCACCACTAGTCCGCCGCCAAAACGACGTAGCGTATTGTCAGGCAGCTGGGTCATCGCGGCAATCATACGGCGCCACATACGCGGATAAAGCATCGGTCCCAGGCCTTCGAGTACCAGCACGAGCGCCAGCGCTATCCAGATTGTAGAGTTCATAACATTCCCTGAAGCGGATAAAAAAAGAGCCGGTCAGACCGGCTCTTGATAATGTTGCTTACGAAATTAGCGTGAGCTGTTCGCAGGCATTTTCATGTAGCGGAAGAAATCGCTGTCCGGGCTCATCACCATCACGTCCTGACCGGACTTGAAGCTTGCTTCATAAGCGCGCAGGCTGCGAATAAAGGCATAGAAATCGGGATCCTGGCTGAATGCATCCGCAAACAGTTTGGCCGCTTCTGCATCACCTTCACCACGGCTGATACGTCCCTGACGCTCGGCTTCTGCCAGAGTACGGGTTACTTCGTAATCCGCGGTTGCACGCAGTTTCTCCGCTTCTTCCTGACCCTGTGAGCGATGGCGACGGGCTACCGCTTCACGCTCGGCGCGCATACGGTTGTAGATAGCTTCGGATACTTCAGCAGGCAGGTTGATCTGCTTGATGCGCACGTCCACCACTTCAATACCCAACGCCGCCATACTGTTCGGGTTGACGACCGCGACCTTACCGTTGGTTTCTTTGGTAATGCGCGCTGCCGCAGAAGCGATGGCATCGTCTGCCGCAGGCGTAGCCACTTCATCGTCTGTGCCCGCAGAACCGGAGTTCAGCGCGTCACGGACATCCAGCGTCAAACGACCGCGTGAATCGGTCACGATATCTTTCACATCCAGACGACCAATCTCAGAACGCAGACGGTCGCTGAACTTACGTTTCAGCAGCACTTCTGCCTGAGAGACATCGCCACCGCCGGTTGCCAGGTAGTAACGGCTGAAGTCGCTGATACGCCACTTGATGTAGGAGTCGACAATCAGGTCTTTTTTCTCTTTGGTCACAAAGCGATCGGCCTGGTTGTCCATGGTCTGAATACGGGCATCAAGCTTTTTAACCGACTCGATAAACGGCACTTTGAAATGCAGGCCCGGCTCGTAAACCACAGGCTTGTTCTCATCATCACGCAGGACTTTACCAAAGCGTAATGTGATCCCTCGCTCCCCTTCATGTACCACGAAGACCGAGGTGAACAGCACCACCAGCACGATGATAATTAAAGCAATGACTGACTTACGCATCGTTATTCACTCCCTACGCGCTGGTTATCAGTGCGCTGTGCGTCCGCACGACGTTGATCCATGATATCGCCCCTGTTGGCAGAGGACGACGTGCTGGCGCTACCGCCGGTTGAGCTGGAGGATGGCGGCAGGCGCAGTAAGTTGTTCGCCCCGCTGTTATCGCCCTTAGCTGCAGGCTGCGCTCCACCTTTAAGCATCTGATCGAGCGGCAGAACCATCAGGTTGCCACCTTTATCGTTGACCAGCACTTTACGGGTTTGGCTAAGTACTTTTTCCATGGTTTCGATATACAGACGCTCACGGGTGATTTCCGGCGCCGCTTTATATTCCGGCAGCATCTTCGCAAAGCGGGCGACTTCACCCTGCGCTTCTAACACGGTCTGTGTTTTATAAGCACGCGCTTCTTCAAGAATACGCTGTGCCTGACCGTTAGCACGCGGCTGCACTTCGTTGGTGTAGGCTTCGGCTTCACGAATGTACTGCTGTTCGTTTTCACGCGCGGCAATAGCATCATCAAACGCGGCTTTCACCTCTTCAGGCGGACGTGCGGTCTGGAAGTTGACGTCCAGCAGGGTAATACCCATGTTGTATGGACGAATGGTTTCTTCCAGCTCGCGCTGGGTATCGCTACGAATAATCGTTCGACCCTCGGTGAGGATCTTATCCATAGTGTATTTGCCGATAACGCCACGCAGCGCGCTGTCGGTTGCCTGGCGTAGGCTGTCGTCCGCGCTGGTCACGCTATAGAGATAGCGCTCAGGATCGGTTACGCGATACTGCACGTTCATTTCAACACGCACCACGTTCTCGTCGGATGTCAGCATGACGCCAGACGCCGCGAGCTCGCGCACGGACTCAACGTTTACCGCACGAACGCTATCGATGAAGGTTGGTTTCCAGTTCAGGCCCGGTTCAACCAGATGGCTGAATTTACCAAAGCGCGTCACCACGCCACGTTCGGCTTCTTTAATGGTATAGAATCCGGTTGCCGCCCAAATAATGACCGCAGCGACAGCAACAATACCCACTACGCGACCGCCAATGTGTGGACGTGGAGTCTGGGAAGAACCGCCACCGGTACCGCCGCTTTTACCGCCGCCTAAGCCACCAAGTTTTTTACTTAATTTACGGAAGATATCATCCAGATCAGGTGGTCCCTGATCGCGCCCTCCTTTGTTACCCCCAGAGTCGCCGCCAGGTTTGCTGCTTCCCCACGGGTCGCGGTCCTGTCCGTTATTACCGGGCTGATTCCACGCCATGTTTATGCTCCATATTTGTTGTGCGGTGATATCCCCCGTAGGGGAAAAAGTCTTCAGGACAAACGCGCTCCGGTCAAACAATGTAATCCATCAGTGCCGGTTCTTGTTTACAGAGGCGACGCCAGTCGACAATGGGCATACGAATCTGTAAGCCAACGCTACCGTCATCCTCCATCCACTCTTTTTCTATTGCCTGAAGCTGATAAAACCGGCTCCGAAGTCGCCCAGCCTGGGGGGGTAAGCACAACGTATGCTGCGCAATTTCACCAGATAAACGTTCAGTCAAAGCCTGGAAAAGCAGTGGAATACCGGCACCCGTCTGGGCTGATAGCCAGACACGTATCGGTACATTTTCATCATTCCTGTCGATACGTGGCTCAAACTCATCAAGCATATCGACTTTGTTCATAACCAGCAGGACGGGTATTTCATCGGCTTCGATCTCTGCTAAAACAGCATCGACTGCGGCGATGTTTTCCTGAATTCTGAGATCCGACGCATCAATCACATGTAATAACAGCGTGGCCTGGCGGGTCTCCTGCAGGGTTGCTTTAAACGCTGCCACAAGGTCATGAGGCAGATGCCGAATAAAGCCCACCGTATCTGCCAGCACGGTTTCCCCCACGTCTGCAACGTCGATACGACGCAGCGTTGGATCGAGCGTGGCGAACAGCTGATCTGCGGCATACACTTCAGCCGCGGTAATTTGGTTAAAAAGGGTGGATTTACCGGCGTTGGTGTAGCCCACCAATGAGACTGTCGGCACATCGGCTTTCGCACGCGAGCGTCGCCCTTGTTCGCGTTGTTTTTCAACTCGTTCTAAGCGTCCAAGGATCTGCATGATGCGGTTACGCAGCAGTCGACGGTCCGTCTCAAGCTGCGTTTCGCCAGGACCGCGTAACCCAATCCCACCTTTTTGACGTTCAAGGTGAGTCCAGCCACGGACCAGACGCGTTGCCAGATGACGCAACTGTGCCAGCTCAACCTGCAGCTTACCTTCGTGGGTACGCGCTCGCTGAGCAAAAATATCTAAAATAAGCCCCGTTCTGTCGATAACCCGACAGGCGCACAGGGCTTCAAGGTTACGTTCTTGCGCCGGGGACAATGCATGATCGAATAGCACGACCGAAGCCCCAGTGGCTTTAACTACATCGGCGATTTCTACGGCTTTGCCTTCACCAACAAAATACTTTGGATGCGGCGCTTTGCGGCTACCGGTCACCACCTGCAGCGCTTCGACGCCGGCAGAAGAGACCAGCGATTCAAACTCCGCGAGGTCCTCCATGTCTTTGTCTTGCGAAAAATAGATGTGTACCAGTACCGCCTGCTCACCTGCGTCATAACGGTCAAACAAGCGTATAACCTCTCAAAAAGACCAGCGGGGAACGCAGCTTTCCTGGTTCCCCGATCTGGAAAACAACAAATGCCTTATTCGGCGTCTTCGCTGTCTTGTTGTGGCGCAGAACCCTGCGCACTTCCACCATGGTGGTAGCTGCCAGAACCGCCAGAACCCGTGTTATTACTGTGATGGGATACAGGACGAGACGGAACAACAGTTGAAATCGCGTGCTTATAGACCATCTGACTGACCGTGTTTTTCAACAGGATCACGAACTGATCGAAAGACTCAATCTGACCTTGCAGCTTAATACCATTCACCAAATAAATAGAAACTGGAACACGTTCCCGACGCAATGCGTTCAGGAACGGATCTTGTAATGATTGCCCCTTAGCCATTCTATCTTTTCCTTATATGCTTGTTGTTTGTAACTCAAGAACCCTGAGGCTCTGAAAAACTGCGTAAAAATTTGCGCACGATATCGATTCAATTGTACACATTCATTGGTGCTTCGCACTAACAACCTGTAATACTTCATCGCGGGCCAGTTCAGGGTTTTCGCTGTTTAACCAGCAAATATCTTCCCAGCCTCGCAACCAGGTCATCTGGCGTTTAGCCAATTGTCTCGTCGCGCAAATACCTCGATAAACCATTTCCTCATGTGATACTTCTCCCGCCAGATATGACCACATCTGCCGGTAACCCACACAACGAATGGAAGGCATCTCCGTATGCAAATCTCCGCGGGTAAAAAGAGCCCGCACTTCTGCTTCAAAACCTGAAGCTAACATCTGATGAAAACGCTGCTCAATGCGCTGATGGAGCAGTTCACGGCTCGCCGGGGCGATGGCGAACTGATGCACCTGGTAGGGCAGAGCTTCTCCTGACGTTTGCGTCAGTTCCGTTAAAGTTTTACCCGAAATGAAAAAAACTTCCAGTGCCCGGGAAAGCCTTTGCGGATCGTTTGGATGAATCCGCGCTCCGGCAACCGGGTCGATGTCGACCAGTTGACGATGCAACGCATCCCATCCCTGCTCTGCTGCCTGTTGTTCAATCCTCGCGCGAACGTCCGGATCGGCCGCTGGTAACGGTGAAAGCCCTTCTAACAACGCCTTGAAGTAGAGCATTGTTCCCCCAACTAACAAGGGGATACGCCCGCTCGCGGTAATTTCAGCCATCTGCGCCAGCGCATCGCGGCGGAAATCCGCGGCTGAATACGCCTGTGCCGGATCGAGAATATCGAGTAACCGGTGCGGAGCCAGGGCTTGCTCTTCCGCCGTCGGCTTCGCCGTTCCGATATCCATCCCTTGATAGATAAGGGCCGAATCGACGCTTATCAACTCTACCGGCAACGATTTACGCAAATTAATGGCTAATGCCGTCTTACCTGAGGCCGTCGGCCCCATCAAAAAAATTGCCTGTGGCAGGTTTTTACTTACTTCAGTCATGTTTCAGGGCGTTCATCGCCAGCGTTAAATCAACAGGTTGTAACAAACCGCCAGGTGGATTTTTCACCAGTTGCGGGCAAAGGCGCTCAATATCGGCAAGTAAAGCAATAGCTTGTGCCTGATTCCACCGCTCGTGCTCGCAGGTCAAATGACGAGCGAACCAGTGGGCAATTTGCGTTGCGCTCACCTCTGCCTGTTGCGCCAGGTATCCTGGCAGTTCATGAATCAAGATTTGTAAATTTTGTTTACGTAAAGGTAAAGGTACGGTGTGGATCGTTATTTGTCTGGCCTCTGCGGCAAATTCAACGCCCATGCTCAATAATAGCGGCTGATAACGCATCAGCACGTCCAGCTCTTCCTTAGAGACTTTCATGCGCACGGGAATCAGCAACGGCTGCGCGCGAATGCCTTCACTACCCGGCACCAGCTGCGCCTGCTTCAGCCAGCGATCCGCCACGGTGAGGGACAAAAGCATCAGGCTGTCATCACGCTCCAGAAGCGCGTACTCCGGTGGAATTATCGTCAGCACTCGCCCAAAACTCTGGGAATGCCCTTCCAGCGTATCCGGTTCTTCTGCTCGATTAGCCGCTGGTGGAACGGTTGGGGTGTCCAGTAGCTGACGATAAAGCGCGCCTTGCTGCTTCTGGTAACCAGGCGTCGCATTTGGCCATGCAGGCTGATGCTGTCCACCGGCATGTCCTCCGGATGCGCGAGGGGCCGCTTCACGAGGCGCTGGAGGCGTTTCAGGCGGTGTGGAAAACTGGTTACGCCCCGAGGCCACACGGTTTTCCGGCTGCCAGCGCTCCTGCGTGACTCCGGCTGGGGTTTCTTCCTGCAGCAGACGATTTTCACTTTGCTGCTGCAGCACGCTCAGCACGCCCTGATAAATAAAATCATGCACCAGACGCGACTGATGGAAACGGACCTCATGCTTGGCAGGATGCACGTTCACGTCAACCTGATGCGGATCGATTTCCAGATAGAGCACAAAAGCTGGCTGCCGCTCGGCGCCCAGCTTATCTTCACAGGCCTGGCGAATCGCATGCACAATGAGACGATCGCGCATCATACGGCCATTCACATAGCAATACTGAATTTCCGCCAGCGTCGTGGTAGTGGCAGAAGGTTCAGCGACCCATCCTCGCAGCGCCAGATCGCCATGCTGCCATGCGATTTCCAGCGCCTGCTCTAAAAACGGCGTGCCGCAAATCGCCCCGAGACGACGTTCACGTGGCGCGCCTTCCTGTACAGCACGATACTGACGCACCATCTTGCCGTTGTGATTGAGATTTATCGATACGTCAAAGCGCGCCAGCGCAATGCGCCGCACGATCTCATCGATATGGTTGAATTCGGTTTTCTCCGTGCGCATAAATTTGCGGCGGGCTGGGGTATTGTAGAATAGATCCAACACCTCAAGCGTGGTGCCAACCGGATGCGCGGCAGGTTTTACCGTCACGTTCTGATCGCGTCCTTCTGCGTAGGCCTGCCACGCTTCGCTCTGCTCTGCAGTACGGGAAGTCAGCGTAAGACGAGCAACAGAGCTGATACTTGCCAGCGCTTCGCCGCGAAAACCGAGACTGATAATGGCCTCAAGGTCATCAAGTGAGGCAATCTTACTGGTAGCGTGACGAGCCAGCGCCAGCGCCAGTTCGTCCTTGTTGATACCGCAGCCATTGTCGCGGATACGGATCAGCTTCGCGCCGCCACGTTCGATATCAATGTCGATGCGTGTCGCACCGGCATCAAGGCTATTTTCTATCAGCTCTTTTACCACCGACGCAGGGCGTTCAACCACTTCGCCTGCGGCAATCTGGTTCGCAAGCTGGGGAGGCAGAACCTGAATCGGCATAGAATTCCTTATTGAGTAATGGCGATTTTGTCTACGCCCGCGCCTTGTGCTTCTGCGGTTTGTCCCGCTGGCGCTGACTGTAACGGGTGCGTCAGGAAGTAGCTTCGCAGCCCTTCGTAGATAGCTTTTGCGATCTGCTGCTGGTAGTCATCGCTATCCAGCAGGCGCTCTTCGCCGTTATTACTGATAAATCCGGTTTCCACCAGCACGGAGGGAATATCCGGGGAACGCAGCACACCAAGGCTCGCATGTTCCGGGCGGCGTTTATGCAACGAACCTACCTGCCCAAGCTGCGCCAGCATTTTGGTCGCCACATCATACCCGACCCGCTGGGAATGACCGAACTGCAAATCCAGCACGGCCTGGCTGAGGTACGGATCCGCCTGGCTGTTTGCCAGTACATCGCCTGCGCCACCCAGCAGTTCCGACTGCTTCTCATGCTGCTCCAGCCAGCCCGCCATTTCGCTGTTTGCGCGGCGATTTGACAGCACCCATACGGAAGCGCCGGTTGCATCGCGGTTCGGTGCGGCGTCAGCATGAATCGAAACCAGAATATTGGCGTTCTGCTTACGCGCCACGTCCGAACGGCCCATCACCGAGATAAAATAATCGCCGTCGCGGGTCAGCACGCCCTTAAACATCGGGTCGTCATTAAGCAGCGCACGCAATTTGCGAGCAATAGAAATGGTGACATTTTTCTCTTTCGTGCCGCCAGGGCCGATTGCGCCGGGATCCTGCCCGCCGTGCCCTGCGTCTATAGCGACCACAACGGTATCTGAACTTACGCTGGTCTGCCTGGCGCGCGCCGGACGAGTTGCCGTGTTAGAACTGATAACACCCGTTATCTGCTGCGTTTTAAAGGGATTTTTAGCCGGTTCTGAAGGCCGGGTCTCTGGTGCTACGCGCTTAGCTACAACCGGCGGTGGAGGTGGTGGAGTATCCGCATTGATGGTGAATACCACGGTATAGCCTGCACCGTTTTTCTGTTTCACCGCACGTGTTTTACCCGGCTGGGTTAGATCCACCACAAGGCGTAAAGAGCTGGCATCTTTCGGCTGCCCGGAGCGGATGCTTTTGACGAGGTTATTGCCGCTGAATTGCAGCGGTAACCCCTGAATGACGCCGGTTTGCCTGATATCCAGCGCGACGCTTTTTTTATCATCCTGAACAAACGAATATTCCGGATCGCCCATAAAACTAAAGGTAATACGCGCCTGATTATCACCGTTAGACACCTGAATATCCGCAAGACTCGCCGCCCCAGCCTGGGTACAAATCACCAGCAGGCAGGCCGCTATCAACCAACTCTTTACGCGATAGATCATCCCTTCACCTTGTTATTTGGCTAGCCGCGCCAGTAACGAATCACCAGATGAGGAAACTGCTGTTATGCGTGCCTCACGCCCTTGCGCCTCATAGCTTAAATGCAGTTCGATATCAGGTTCCGGCAGAAAGCCTTTCCCCTGCTGCGGCCACTCTACCAGGCAGATTGCATCATTGGCAAAATAGTCGCGGATCCCCATAAACTCGAGCTCTTCCGGATCTGCCAGACGATACAGATCGAAATGGTACACCATCAGATTGTCGAGACTATAAGGCTCGACCAGGGTGTAGGTTGGGCTTTTCACGTTTCCTTTGTGTCCCAGTGCCTGCATGAATCCCCGGCTGAACGTGGTTTTCCCCGCGCCGAGGTCGCCGTAAAGATAAATGACGGTTGCACCTTCGCAGGCTGCCGCTACGCGCGCGCCCAGTTCCAGAGTTGCGGCTTCATCAGGTAATGCAATAACACGATTAATCATGGTTTCTGCTATTCAAATCCGGGTTAACAAAACGGTATAACGTCGAAAAAAGATCGCTTGCGAGCATGCCGCGCGTGCCGTACTTAGCGGCAAGTACGTCAGCGGCGGCACCGTGCGCAACGCAACCGGCGCAGGCGGCAGCATACGGATTAAGCTTCTGCGCCAGCAATGCCCCAATTATGCCTGAGAGCACATCCCCCATTCCACCGCTGCCCATACCGGCGTTGCCGGTATCAATCAGCCCGCATTCGCCATCCTCGCTTATCACAACCGTACCCGCACCTTTTAAGACCACACAACCGCCATAACGTTTTACCAGACGGTCAGCCGCAAGTAAGCGGTCACTCTCAATTTGTGATACAGCGCAATTTAACAGGCGAGCGGCTTCACCGGGGTGAGGAGTAATGATGCGATTCTGACGTTTATCGGGATTGATTGCCAGAAGGTTAAGCACATCTGCATCCCACAGCGCAGGTTTGCGGCTGTTCTCGACTTTTTGCAGGGCTTTTTTACCCCATTCCTGCTGGCCTAACCCTGGCCCGATGACGATAACATCCGCCCATTCCAGACTCTCTTCAAGCGACGCGGCGGTGAGCTCATGAACCATTAATTCCGCACGAGCGGTTATCAGCGGGGCGATATTTTCACTGCGGGTCAGGACACGAACCAGGCCAGCTCCGGCGCGAAGCGCGGCCTCGCCCGTCATGCGAATCGCACCCGCTGTGCCATGATCTCCGCCAATAATCACCAGCCGACCATTGCTTCCTTTGTGCGAAGTGGGGTTGCGCGGTTTGAGCCAGCGCGATAGATCCTTGCTGTCGAAACGTGAAATCGGCGCGTTCTGCTCCTGCAGCCAGGATTCCAGCCCCAGGGCGTGATAATGCACCTCCCCAACGACATCTCTCGCTTTTCCCGTGAGCAACCCAGGCTTGAGAGTAATAAACGTCAGCGTGTGGCTGGCATGGATTACGGCACCTGGCGTAGCCCCGGTTTCAGCCAGTAATCCCGAAGGAATATCCAGCGCAACAATCGGCGCACCATATTGATTCGCTTTATTGATTAATTGGGCAAGGTTGTCCCGCGGGGCGCTGGTGAGGCCTGTGCCGAGCAATCCATCAATAATAAGATCGACAGCTTCCGGCCAGATAATCTCCGGCGAGTGGATTATGCCACCGGCGTTTAGCCAGGCTTCGCGCGCCTGCTGCGCCTCTTCCGGAAGCGGCTTATCGCCGTCCTGAGCAAGCAGGGTCACGGTGATACCAGCCGCCTGCGCCAGGCGAGCGACAACGTAACCATCGCCGCCGTTATTACCGTGGCCGCACATTATCAGCCAGTGATGAGCTTCAGGGTAACGTTCGCGAGCAAGGGTAAATGCCGCCTCGCCCGCCCTTAGCATCAACTCATACAGCGTTAGCCCCAGGCTGTCTGCGGCCTGTTTTTCCATTTTGCGCAGCCAGTCCGCCGGCCAGACGGAGTGTGGTATACTTTTGGCGGTTAATTTCTCGTTATGGTCCGTCATGTCACAGCCCCTCGATCTCAATCAGTTAGCGCAAAATATCAAACGGTGGGGCAATGAGCTCGGCTTCCAGCAGGTAGGTATTGCCGATACCGATCTCACCGCCAGCGAGCCAAAACTCCAGGCATGGCTGGATAAACAATACCACGGCGAGATGGAGTGGATGGCGCGCCACGGTATGATGCGCGCGCGGCCTCATGAGTTGCTTCCCGGCACGCTGCGTGTGATTAGCGTGAGGATGAACTATCTTCCGGCTAACGCCGCGTTTGCCTCCACCCTGAAAAATCCGCAACTCGGCTACGTCAGCCGTTACGCCCTGGGGCGCGACTACCACAAGCTGTTACGTAACCGCCTGAAAAAACTGGGTGAGATGATTCAGTCCCACTGCTCCACGCTGAATTTTAGACCTTTTGTGGATTCCGCGCCCCTTCTTGAACGCCCGCTGGCCGAAAAGGCCGGGCTTGGCTGGACAGGTAAACACTCACTTATTCTCAGCCGCGACGCGGGCTCGTTCTTCTTCCTTGGCGAACTGTTGGTAGATATTCCACTTCCGGTAGACCAGCCGGTGGAAGAAAACTGCGGGCGCTGCGTGGCATGCATGACCATCTGCCCCACCGGGGCGATTGTAGAGCCCTATACCGTTGATGCGCGCCGCTGCATTTCCTACCTGACGATTGAGCTTGAAGGAGCGATCCCGGAAGAATTCAGGCCACTGATTGGCAATCGTATATACGGCTGTGATGACTGTCAGCTAATTTGCCCGTGGAATCGTTTTTCACAGTTAACCAGCGAAGATGATTTCAGTCCGCGAGGCGCGTTACACGCTCCGCCATTAGTTGACCTGTTCGCCTGGAGCGAAGCGCATTTTTTGAAAGTGACGGAAGGGTCAGCCATTCGCCGCATCGGCCATTTACGCTGGCTGCGTAATATCGCCGTGGCGCTGGGCAACGCTCCCTGGGATGAAGCGCACCTTAACGCGTTACGGCTGCGCAAAGGCGAACACCCGCTACTTGACGAGCATATTGACTGGGCGATTGCGCAACAATTAGCCAGGCGGAGCGCGAACGAAGTGGAGGTACAGCTACCTCAAAAACAGCGGCTGGTTCGCGTTATTGAAAAGGGATTAAAGCGGGATGCCTGACATGTCCACAGGCTGTGGGTAAAAATAAAAAGTCCTTGTCATTCAACTGTAAGAAAGGCTTCTGCAAGCAATATTTACATTGCTGATTAAAAATATTTTCTTTTTAATTAATGAGTTAACAAAAAATCGTAACAATTATTCATCATTTGACAGGAAAAGACACGCCGTACAGCCTGTGGATAAGTCTGTTTACAGAGGTTTGTCAGAAACGCAGAAAACCACTAATACCGCCTGCTGGCGCTGTGGATAAATTGTACTGGAGATAAGAAACTGGAGCGGGAAACGAGACTCGAACTCGCGACCCCGACCTTGGCAAGGTCGTGCTCTACCAACTGAGCTATTCCCGCTTGGGTGGTGCGTGGCTGTGAAAGCCAAATCAAATTTTGGAGCGGGAAACGAGACTCGAACTCGCGACCCCGACCTTGGCAAGGTCGTGC
>DAMBYU010000012.1:0-88892 GCA_032051265.1 Buttiauxella sp. | reverse complement strand
AGTACTCGGCTACGAACCGAGCGGTCGGAGGTTCGAATCCTCCCGGATGCACCATATTCCCCTGGCTATCAGCGATGATAGCGTGGCAGAGAAAGGTAATTTCTCAGCCAGCGCCAGGGAGGATAACGTTGCTTTAGCAACGGCCCGCAGGGCAAGCATCGGCGAGTAATCCTCCCGGATGCACCATATTCTCCCCTCGTAATAGCGCAAAATTTAATAACTCCTCCGCTTAAAAAACAATCACCTTCTGCACTAACTCCGTCACAATAAGCGACAACTTTACCTCTTTACGCTAAAGTAACGCCTCGACATTTGGCGAGGTGAGGGATGAGATGTACGAACGTTACGACGGGCTGATTTTCGATATGGACGGAACCATTCTCGATACCGAACCAACACATCGCAAGGCATGGCATGAGACATTGTCTCGTTACGGCATGCAGTTTGATGAGCAGGCTATAATAGCGTTGAACGGTTCTCCCACCTGGCGCATTGCGCAGGCTATTATCGACGCTCATCAGGCCGATCTCGATCCGCATCATCTGGCAGAGGAAAAAACGCAGGCGGTCAGGGCTATGCTTCTTGATACGGTACGTCCACTGCCGTTGATTGACGTGGTAAAGTCCTGGCACGGTCGCCGACCGATGTCCGTCGGCACAGGCAGCGAGAGCGATATCGCCGAGGCGCTGCTAAATCATCTCGGCCTGCGTCACTACTTCACGGCGGTTGTTGCCGCCGATCATGTCAAAAAACATAAACCATTTCCCGACACTTTCCTGCTGTGCGCCGAATTGATGGGCGTTGCGCCTGAGATGTGCGTAGTATTTGAAGACGCCGACTTTGGGCTGGAAGCGGCCCGTGCGGCAGGAATGGCCGGTGTGGATGTTCGCTTACTGTGAGTGACGTACTGTCACTGGCTTCTCTGTTCACCAGCAGTTTTCTCAGTGCCACCTTGCTTCCCGGCAGCTCAGAAGCTGTGCTGGTCGCTTTACTGGTGGCAGGCGTTGGGCCAGGCTGGCTACTTATTTTAATAGCAACAATGGGTAATAGCCTGGGTGGGCTAACTAACGTTATTCTGGGTCGTTTTTTCCCGCAGCGTAAGCAATCCCGCTTGCAGGGAAAAGCAACCGCCTGGCTGACTCGATTTGGCCCGGCTGCTTTATTACTGAGTTGGTTGCCGTTGATTGGCGATCTATTGTGCCTGCTTGCCGGATGGTTACGTCTGGCGTGGGGACCAGTAATCTTTTTTGTATGTCTTGGCAAAGCGATTCGCTACATCGTTGTTGCGGCTGCAACGGTACAAGGCATGGCGTGGTGGCAATAATTGAAGGCGTGTGCATTCATCGCGAGCTTTTACAATTATGCTTAATAAAAATGAATTCGACAGGCGGGAGGTCAATTTGATCCCGGACGTATCACAGGCGCTGGCCTGGCTGGAAAAGCATCCTCAGGTAGTCAAAGGCATTCGACGCGGTCTTGAACGCGAAACATTGCGGGTTACGCCAACCGGCGAACTGGCAACGACAGGGCACCCGGAAAGCCTCGGCTCAGCGCTGACACATAAATGGATCACAACAGACTTCGCCGAAGCCCTGCTGGAATTTATTACCCCGGTGGATGGCGACATCGACCATATGTTGACTTTTATGCGCGATATCCATCGCCATGTCGCCCGTGAGTTGGGTGAAGAGCGCATGTGGCCGCTGAGCATGCCGTGTTATATCGACGACGGTCAGAACATCGAACTGGCGCAGTACGGCTCGTCTAACATGGGGCGCATGAAAACTTTGTACCGTGAAGGTTTGAAGAACCGTTACGGTGCGCTGATGCAGACGATTTCCGGCGTGCATTACAATTTCTCGCTGCCGCTGGAGTTCTGGCAGGCCCGCCTTGGTGTGGAAGATGCGAAGAGTGGTAAAGAAAAGATTTCAGCCGGCTATTTTCGCCTGATTCGTAACTACTACCGTTTTGGCTGGGTGATCCCATACCTGTTTGGCGCATCGCCTGCAATTTGCTCGTCGTTCCTGCAGGGCAAAGAAAGCTCGCTGCCGTTTGAGAAGACGGAATGCGGTATGAACTATTTGCCCTATGCGACCTCCCTGCGTCTGAGCGACCTGGGCTATACCAGTAAAGCGCAAAGCAATCTCGGCATCACTTTTAACGATCTGGCGACCTACGTAGCAGGGCTGAAGAAAGCGATCAAAACGCCTTCGGAAGAGTTTGCGAAGATTGGCCTGGAGAAGCAGGGTAAGCGGCTGCAGATCAACGCCAACGTGCTGCAGATTGAAAATGAACTCTATGCGCCGATTCGTCCGAAGCGCGTTACCGGCAAAGACGAATCGCCGTCAGATGCGCTGCTGCGCGGCGGCATTGAGTATATTGAAGTCCGCTCGCTGGATATCAATCCGTTTTCCCCAATCGGCATGGACGAGCAGCAGATTCGTTTCCTCGACCTGTTTATGATCTGGTGCGTGCTGGCTGATGCCCCGGAAATGAGCAGCGATGAGCTGCTGTGCACGCGTACTAACTGGAATCGGGTGATCCTTGAAGGACGCAAGCCTGGCCTGACCCTTGGCATTGGTTGCGAAACCGCACAGCACCCGCTGTCCAGAGTAGGCAAAGATTTGTTCGCAGATTTACGTCGCGTAGCGGAAACGCTGGATGGCATTGCCGGAAATGATGAATACCAGCAGGTGTGCGATCGGCTGGTTGCCTGTTTCGACGATCCTGAACTGACGTTTTCAGCACGCATTCTGCGATCTATGATTGATAAGGGTATTGGCGGCACGGGGCTTGCCCTGGCGGAGCAGTACCGGCAGATGTTAGTTCAGGAACCGCTGGAGATTTTGACGCCGGACGCCCTGCAGCAGGAACACGATGCTTCCTGGCAGCGCCAGCGTGAAAGGGAAGCCGGTGATAGCGAGCCGTTTGACACATGGCTTGCGAAACAGGCTTAGTACAAAAGAAAAAGGCCACAGTCAATGTGGCCAAAATATTCATCTCTGAAGACAGGGATGATGATAACAAATGCGCGTCTTTCATATATTCAGACGCGCGTTAAACAGAATGGTTCATTTTATTTTAAAAAAAATCACTTATCGGAGGTGACCAGATGCCGTTGTTGGATAGCTTCACAGTCGACCATACTCGCATGGGCGCGCCAGCAGTGCGTGTAGCCAAGACGATGCATACGCCGCATGGTGATACCATCACCGTGTTTGACCTGCGCTTTTGTGTTCCGAACAAGGAAGTGATGCCGGAAAAAGGGATCCACACGCTGGAACATTTATTCGCAGGCTTTATGCGTGACCATCTCAACGGCAACGGTGTCGAGATCATCGATATTTCGCCAATGGGCTGCCGCACCGGCTTCTACATGAGCCTGATCGGTGTACCAGACGAGACTCGCGTTGCCGACGCCTGGAAAGCGGCAATGGAAGATGTGCTGAAGGTTAAAGAGCAAAACCAGATCCCTGAGCTGAACGTCTATCAGTGCGGAACTTACCATATGCACTCTTTGCAGGAAGCGCAGGACATTGCGCGCCACATCATTGAGCACGGTGTAACCGTTAATAGCAATGAAGAACTGGCGTTGCCGAAAGAGACGCTCAAAGAGCTGCACATCTAGCCCTTTGCGGTACAGAAAGGAGCCGGATGGCTCCTTTTTTCATATCTGGCCTATATTATCCTTCTCTTTTTCTTCAGAAATAAAACTATGTCGACCTCGCTTCAGTTCAGCTTCGCCACACGCCCGCTGGTGCCTTTCGCCCATGACTATTCCCATGGGGCGATGGAACCCTGGCACAGTCATGACTGCGCGCAATTGCTGCATACGTTAAGCGGGGTGGCGCGAGTTGAAACGGAGCAGGGCTGCTGGGTCGTACCCCCCGGTCGCGGCGTCTGGCTTCCCGCGGGCACGCGGCATCGTCTGCATGTAACGGGAAACGTCGCCGCCAGAACATTGTTTATCGATCCCTTTGCCAGAGCAGATTTACCCTCAGTATGCCAGGTTGTGCAGGTCTCCGCCCTCCTGCGTGAGCTGATCGTTACCTCGCTTACGCTGCCTGAAACCTATTGTGCCGGGAGCAGAGAAGAGCGGATCTACGAGCTAATCCTCGATGAGATCCGTGTCATGACGGTGCTGCCGTTTAACCTGCCGGAGCCTGAAACCGCAACGTTGCAGGCTTTATGTCGTCAGATCCAGGCCGAGCCTGGCAGGCCATGGACGACGGAGCTGGCGGCCCGGCAGCTCAACGTTAGCCAACGAACCCTGCTGCGCCATTTTCGCCAGCAAACCGGCCTTGCGTATGGCGAATGGGTGCGTCGGGCAAGGCTGATGGAGGCCTTAAGCCGCCTTGCTCAGGGTCAATCGGTACTGCGTGTGGCGCTGGAGCTGGGATACGAAAGCCACAGCGCTTTTAGCGCCATGTTTCGCCGTACCCTCGGTATTTCACCGAGCGACTACTTTTGTGACTAACCCTCTAACGGTAGAGCGTTAAGCAACGCCTGCAAGGAGGCGCGCGAGACATCATTGTCGATGCCCACGCCCCAGCGACTTTCGCCTTTAGCAAAGGTAAGGCGAATATAGGCCGCCGAGCGGCTCTCGCTGTGTCTGCCAAGCGTATGCTCATGGTAATCTTCAATAGCAAAAGCGAGGTTAAGCTGCTTTTTCAACGCATCGGTAGCGGCGGAAAGCAGCCCGTTGCCTTTCCCCTGCAGACTCAGCATGCCTCCTTCGGTCTGAATACGCGCCTGTAGCGACAGGACGCCATCTGCCTGACTTTCGCTGCGGTAATCCAGAAGCTGCCGCCCGGCGTGCTGATGGGGGCCATAGAGCTCACGAAATAGCTGCCAGAGCGCGCTCAACGTCATCTCATTGCCGTCCCGGTCAGTCTGTAACTGCACATGGCGGCTAAAATCCTGTTGCAGGCTGCGCGGCAACACCAGCCCGTGGTTCTGCTCCAGCATCCACGCGGCGCCGCTTTTGCCTGACTGGCTGTTTATTCGAATCACTGCTTCGTAGCTACAGCCGATATCGTTGGGATCTACAGGCAGATAGGGCATCTCCCAGCGAGGGGAGGCGGACTGCTGGCGAGCCGTAAAACCCTTTTTGATGGCATCCTGATGCGAACCGGAAAAGGCGGTAAAGGCGAGCTTCCCGGCATAAGGGTGGCGAGGATGCACCGCTAGCTGATTGCAGTGCTCCACCAGCTCCACAAGCTGCTTCATATCGCTGAAGTCCAGATGCGGAGAGACGCCCTGGCTGTAGAGATTCATCGCCAGGGTAACGAGGCAGACGTTGCCGGTGCGTTCGCCGTTGCCGAAAAGGCAACCTTCTACCCGGTCGGCGCCCGCCAGTAATGCCAGTTCGGCGCTTGCGACACCGCTCCCGCGGTCATTATGAGGATGGATACTGATACATACCGCGCTGCGTCGTGTGAAGTGACGACAAAAATACTCAATCTGATCGGCATACACGTTCGGCGTATTCACCTCCACGGTCGCGGGCAGGTTGACGATCATCGGCCTTTCGATACAAGGCTCCCAGACATCGGCCACCGCCTCGCAGATTTGCAGGGCGAAATCAGGCTCGGTAAAGCAAAACGTTTCGGGGGAGTATTCATAGCTCCACTTTGTTTGCGGGTTTGCTTCACACAGCGTCCGGATCTGGCGCGTAGCGCTGACCGCCAGCTGGATAATTTCCTCTTTGCTCTGACGGAACACCAGACGACGGAAGAGCGGCGCCGTGGCGTTATAAAGATGCACCGTGGCACGGTTTGCACCAGCAAGTGCGGCAAAGGTGCGTTCAATAAGATCGCAGCGCGCCTGAGTCAGTACCTGAATGGTGACCTCCTCCGGTATGCGTTGCTCTTCAATCAGCTGGCGAACAAACTGAAAATCTGTCTCCGAGGCGGACGGAAAAGCGACCTCAATCTCTTTAAATCCGCATTTGAGCAGCTGTTCCCAGAAACGCAGCTTGCGCGCGCCGTCCATCGGTTCGGCCAGCGCCTGATTCCCGTCGCGCAGATCGGTGGAAAGCCAGCGTGGCGCATGGGTCAGCTGTTTGTCCGGCCACTGGCGGTCGGGCAAATGGACGGGCTGATGCGGAAGGTATTTTTGTGACGGGTCTTGCAGCATGATGTTTCTCCTGGTCTCGGTCAGCCTTTATCCTGACAACCCGGGGCGAAGATTACTGGCGCAAAACTGACAACCTGTGCTGCAAAACCGCCAGACTGCGGACAGCAAAAAGGGCCAGATGGCCCTTTTTATTTTTTTAAGCTAGTGCGCGCCGCTGCCGCCACCGCCCGCGCCAAACGGAGGTTTGGCAAACCATATCAGACTTAACAGCAGTACAAAAATCCCGGCCGAGATCCAGAATATCTCGTTAGCCGAGATAATCAGTCCCTGGTTGGTTATCTGCTGCGCGATATAGCCGGAAGCCTGCTGCTGCGTCATCCCTAAACCCTGCAGCTGGTTATAGGCTTCCACCGCATTTGGATTAAACGGCGTGACCGACTCGGTTAACTGCGCATGGTGCAGCGCCTCGCGGTTGGTCCAAAGCGTAGTCGTAATCGATGTGCCTATCGAGCCGGCAAGCGTACGGGTAAAGTTCGACAGGCTCGATGCCGCAGCCATACGTTCCGGAGGCAGGCCGGAAAGCGTGATGGTCGTCAGCGGCATAAAGAAGCATGCCACGGCGAAGCCCTGAATAAACTGCGGCCAGGCGGACGCGCCAAAATCCATTCCCGGCTCGAAAGTATAGGCACGCCAGTAGAAGCAGACCGCGTACATAATAAAGCTGAACGTGACCAGCCGGCGCATATCGAGCTTATGCGCGAAACGGCCAATGATTGGCGACAGCAGCACGGGGATCAGCCCAACCGGCGCCGAGGCAAGCCCCGCCCAGGTGGCAGTGTAGCCATATACCTCCTGCAACAGCTGCGGCAGCAGAACAATCGCGCCGAAGTAGAGCATGTAGGCAAGGCTGATGCACAGACAGCCGATGGTAAAGTTTCGCGACTTAAACAGCGACAGGTCGACTATCGGGTTCTCGTCGGTCAGCTCCCAGACTATCAGGAAGCTTATCGTCACCACCGCTACCACGGTTAACACCACGATTTCCGTAGAGTTAAACCAGTCCAGCTCTTTACCCCGGTCGAGCATGATCTGCAGGCTGCCGATGCCGACCACCAGCAGCGCAAGGCCGATGGCGTCAATGCGGCGTTGTTCCGTCCTGGTTTCGCGGCCGCGCAGCGTTTGCAGGGTCATCAGCACTACCGCGGCGCCAATCGGCACGTTGATAAAGAAGATCCAGCCCCAGTGGTAATTATCACTGATATAACCACCAAGAATTGGCCCGCAGATAGGCGCAACGATAACCGTCATCGACCATAACGCCAGCGCGATGCTTCGCTTTGCTGGCGGATAGTTATTGAGCAGTAGACTCTGCGACAGCGGGATTAGCGGCCCGGCGACCACCCCCTGAATCACGCGGAAGAAGATCAGCATTTCCAGGCTGTTGGACACGCCGCACGCCCAGGATGCGATAACAAACAGTATCGTCGACCACATGAACAGTTTGACTTCGCCGATGCGTTTGGCAAGCCAGCCGGTCAGGGGGATCGAGATGGCGTTTGCCACGCCAAACGAGGTAATTACCCATGTACCCTGGCTCATGGAGGAGCCAAGGTTACCGGCAATGGTCGGGATCGCCACGTTTGCGATGGTGGAGTCCAGCACCTGCATAAAGGTCGCCATCGATAACGCGATGGTCATAATGACCAGTTGGGCGCCTTCTAGCGGTTTTTGCTGTGCCATACAACCTCCGCTGGATTAACCCGCATTTGCCTGGATAATCTGGTTTATCAGTTCGTTAACCGGTTCCAGCTGCAGCTCGCGCGCGTTACTTTCATACGCCGGAGAGGTACGAGCCTGGTTTGCCAGCACGCTGCCGTCGCGGTTTGAGGTGTTTACGGTGACTAAAGTAGACAGGCCGATGCGCAGCGGATGCTGTTCAAGCTGCTTTGCATCCAGCTCGATACGGACCGGCAAGCGCTGAACCACTTTGATCCAGTTACCGGTGGCGTTCTGGGCTGGCAGTAAAGAGAAGGCGCTGCCGGTCCCCATATCCAGACCGACCACTTTGCCGGTGTATTCCACATCGTCGCCATAAATATCGCTGACCACGGTGGCGGACTGGCCGATACGCATATGCGCAAGCTGCGTCTCTTTGAAGTTGGCATCCACCCACAGTCCGCTGGCCGGCACGATAGCCATCAGCGGCGTTGTCGGGCTGATTTGGGCGCCAACCTGTACGGCACGACGGGAAACATAGCCGGTCATCGGGCTGACGATTTTGGTACGTTGCAGCGCCATCCAGGCGTTACGTAAATCGGCAGCGGCCTGTTTCACATTCGGCTGATCCTCAAGCTTGCTGCCCAGAATCATCGCCTGGTTCGCGTTGTATTGTTCAACAGCAACATTAAGGTCAGCCTGCGCGGACGCTACCGCATCGCGAGCGTGTTGCAGCTCTTCACGGCCAATCAGGTTCGCGCTGCCTAAAGGCACACGGCGGTTCAGATCGCTTTGCGCCTGTGCCAGTGCGGTCTTTTTCAGTTCGATAGTGGCCTGATACTGCTTGCTGTTGATCATCTGCTGGCGCGTCTGGCGCACGCTTGATGCCAGCACGGTCTGTGCTTTGTCAAACGCCTGCTCAGCGTCAGCCTGGTCGAGCGTTACCAGCACGTCTCCCTCTTTGACGAAGTCGGTATTATCAGCCCAGACCTTAGTTACGCTGCCGGAAACCTGGGACATAATCTGTACCTGGTTCCCCGCCACATACGCGTCGTCCGTATTTTCGTAATGACGTAATACCAAAAACCAATAGATCCCGTATGCCACAGCAATAATTACAAACAGCAGGGTCAACAGCAGAAGGGCGCCTTTACGTTTGCCTTTCTTTTTTGCCGGTTGCTGCGGGTTTTGAGTCTCCGCATGTGCGCTCATGCTTATCTCCACACTTTTTTATTATTGTGATCGGCTAAAGACCGACCTGTTAGATCTTAGAGGCCAGCAAGGTGAGTTGCTGGCCTCTAAGTGGTTATCTTTTATTGGGGCACGCGATTCGGTGTGACGGCGCTGCTTAGCGCGCGGCTTCAGGTACCGACTGTTCTTCATCCATCTTATCAAGACGGGTAAGCAGCTTGCGGGTAATGGCTTCCAGCTGCTCTTTTTCAGTGCCGCTAAGCGAAGACCACAGCTCATGCAGGCAGTTATGCTGCGGCGGTAAGACCTGACGCAGGAATTCGTGACCTTTATCGGTCAGCTGCAGATGCAGACAGCGACGGTCGTTGTCGCTTTCGCGGCGTTCAATCCAGCCG
This sequence comes from Buttiauxella sp., assembly GCA_032051265.1. Taxonomy (GTDB): domain Bacteria; phylum Pseudomonadota; class Gammaproteobacteria; order Enterobacterales; family Enterobacteriaceae; genus Dryocola. The sequence continues at coordinate 79,512 of DAMBYU010000012.1, read as the reverse complement.
CGTTTTTCCAGCTCATCGGCGATGCGGGTCGCGTTGGTGCGTGACGAACCCAGCGCACAGCTCAGCTCGGATGGCTGAATGCTATGGTCTTCCTGGGACTCAAGCGTGATTAACGCCATAAACAACGTCTCGTTAATCCCCTGAGCTTTCAGCATTTTATTGCGGTTTTCCAGCAGCTTCCCCTGCATATGCATACACAGACGGGTCAGCAGAATCTCCTGATAGGGAAAATCCTGATGGCGTTTGGCGCGAAATTTTAGCATTTGTTCAATGGGCGTAAACGAACTATCCATTTTGGCATAACCTCATTAGTTGCAGCCGATATAGTAACGATGGTGACAAATAAAGTAAATGTATTATTTAAACGTTTTGACTCGTCTGGCTTATATCACCATCAAGAGTTTCCAGGCTAATCCATAGCCCAGAGCGCTGAGCAGCGTGGGAATGATAATGCTGCGGGTTTTATAAAAGCTCATGCCAAGGATGGCGAAGCCGACAAGCGTCGGCAGCGCACGCTTGCTGTCCTGTATGATTTCCGGCGCGCTTGATACCACCAGCAGGGCGCAAATCGACGCGATGCCAATGTTATCGAGCAGTACGCCGGTTGCGCCGCGCTTTGCCGGACGAGGGGCGTTTGCCCGCAAACGTAGCGGTAGATAGCGGAATAAATAGTTAGCTAAACCGACCAGCAGGCCGAGCAGCAGCACTTGCGTACTCATCAGGCCTCCTCGTGACGGCGCGATTGCACCAGCGCTGCCAGGCAGCCGCAGACAATGCCCGCTAAAATGGCCGCCGGGATCGACACCAGGGTGACGCCCAGCAGCGCACCTGCAAGCGCCGCAGCCACGGTCCAGGATTGCTTGCGCTGGAATGAGGCGAGCAGAAAACTGAGGAACAGCGCGGGCAGCATAAAGCTCAGCGCGGCTTCCACCGCCGGGAAATCGTCAAGTAAACCGTTGCCGGACCACGACCCCAGAGCCGTACCAAGCACCCAGGAGAACCAGGAGCAGAAAGCGATGCCGATCATCCAGTTTTCGCTCCAGCGGCGGTTATCCCTTACCAGCTTCGCGGTGGCGGCAGCGAACACTTCGTCTGTCAGACCAAAGGCCCAGACGGCGGTTTTCGGCTTACTGAGCGTTTTTGTAATACGGCTACGCAGGGAAGGGCCATACAGTACGTGGCGCACATCCATAGCCATGACGGTGAGCGCTGCAACCCACAGGGAGCTACCCGCCGCGAGCAGCGCGGTGATCACGAACTGGCTGGCGCCGGCGTAAATAATACAGGAGAAAAACAGGCTCTCGAGCGGAGTGAATCCAAGCTTAGTGGCGTTGAGGCCAAAGGCGAAGGCAACGGGAATATAGCTGATGACGATGGGTAAACTGTCTTTCAGTCCCTCAAGCCAGGTTGCTTCAACAGGTTGATTATCAGTAGAAATTGTTGCGGGACTTTCCATATTAATTATTTATAAATAACCAGCGTTAATGTCACTCAAATTAATAATCAGGGACACCTTAACAGACTGTCCCTGGCCTTAACACCCCCAAATGCCCACAAAGGTTGTAAAGGATTATTAGCAGCCCGCCTGGCGGTGATAGCCTCGCCACCACACCACCAGATTTAGTAGGGCCATAACGGCACCCGCGATACAGACCCCGTTCCAGCCGGCGTGCTGATAGGCGCTTGCCGAAATCAACGACCCTGCCGCGCCGCCGATAAAGTAGCTGGTCATGTAACCGGCGGTTAGACGGTTACGGGCTTCCGGCATCATGCGATAAATCAGGGCCTGGTTGGTAATGTGTACACCCTGAACCGTGAGATCCAGCACCAGTATGCCGATAATCAGCGCGATAACCGAGTACTGTCCCAGCGCCGTGGCAATCCACGACAGCAGTAGCAGCGCCAGACCAATCGTCGTGGTGAGATGTGCCTTGCCCTTGTCAACGAAACTGCCCGCAGGACGCGCGCCTAACGCCCCGGCAGCGCCGGCCAGTCCGAACAGGCCGATAACCCCCTCAGAGAAGTTAAACGGCGGTGAGGCCAGTAAAAACGCCATTGAGGTCCACAGGATGCTGAAGTTCGCAAAGGTCAGGCAACCCAGCACAGCGCGGGTGCGCAGCAGGCTGTTTTTAATAAAGAGGCTGAAAACGGAGCCAAGAAGCTGCGGATAATTGAGATGGCTTTCCTGTTTTACCGTCGGCAGGCCGCGCCACAGAGCCAGCGCCATCAATACCATCAGCACGCTCGCCACCCAGTAAACGGTACGCCAGCCACCAATATCGGCCAGCAGGCCAGCCACGGTACGCGCCAGCAAAATACCCAGTAAAAGGCCGCTCATAATAGTGCCGACGACTTTTCCACGTTTTTCCGGCTCGGCAAGATGAGCTGCCAGCGGCACCAGAATCTGTGCGACAACGGAGAACAAGCCGGTCAATGCGGTGCCGAGGATCATCATCCATAAAGTCTGGCTGGTGGCGGTGATCAGCATGCCGCCTGCGGCCAGCAGGGTCATAAAAACAATAAGCCCGCGGCGCTCAAACATATCGCCCAGCGGCACCAGCAGCAGTAGCCCTGCGGCATAGCCGAGCTGCGCGGCGGTAACAATAAAGCCGGCCTGATTGATGGAAAGGGAGAAAGCGTTCGCGATGGTATCAAGCAGGGGCTGCGCGTAATAGTTACTGGCAACCGCAAGCCCGGTCGCAACAGACATCAGGACAGTCAGCGTGGAGCTCAGTCCATGTGCGGAATTTTTCATTGTATCTTCTGCAAGTGATGAGAAAGCGGGAATAATAACGAAAATTTATGCGGGGAGGAGTCGGATTGTGCGGCGAGGGAAAAGATTGATGACCCTCCTCCCGGAAGGAAGAGGGTCAGACCGTAGGGCGGGTAAGCAAGACGCTACCCGCCGAAGCGTTATTTAGCCGCCAGAGCCTCTTTAACCCAGCCGTCGAACTTCGCCTGGTGAGCTTTGATCCAGCCGTCAACGTGACCCTGAATATCGGCTTCGGAAGCGTGACCGTCATGCATCATCGCGTTCTCGGCGTTGATATCTGCCAGCGGCAGCTTCATCAGGCTGAACAGTTTTGCGGCCTGCGGATTTTTCTCAGCCCAGGCTTTGTTCGCCACGATGTGCATGGTGTTCACCGGGAAGCCATAGTTGGCGCCGTTTGGCAGTTTAGTGTCGATATCTTTCTGCGCGCCCGGCATGGAGGAGAACGGCACCTGCAGCCACACCACGTCTTTGCCCGGCACCATCACATCGCTCACCCAGTACGGCGTCCAGGTGTAGTACAGGATTGGTTTACCTTCTTTATGACGGGTAATGGTATCGGCGATCATCGCGGAGTAGTTACCCTGGTTATGCACCACGGTTTTGCTCAGGCCAAAGGCTTCAATCTGGTGATTGATAACCGCTTCACAGCCCCAGCCCGGCGTACAGCCGGTCATGTCCGCTTTACCATCGTTATTGGTATCAAACAGTTTGGCGATCTTTGGATCTTTTAACTGCTCGATATTGGTTATCTTATACTGCTCTGCGGTTTTCTTATCGATAAGGTAGCCCTGAGCGGCGCCTTCCACATAAGTACCTTCACGATAGAACTTCTTGTCGCCGCCTGCTGCTGCATACATATCGTCATGCAGCGGCTTCCAGTTGGTGGCAATAAAAGTGGTATCGCCAGAGGCGATTGAAGTATAGGCCACGTTGTAATCAACTTCGCTTGGCTTATTCACCGTATAGCCCAGTTTTTCAAGCCCGCGGCTGACAATTAACGTCTGGAACGTCTCTTCTGAGATGGTGCTCTGCGCAGGCTTTACGGTAATGCCTTTACCCGGCAGATCGGCCGCGAAAGCACTGGTGGTAACGAGTGTGGCAAGGGCCGTGGCTAAAATAGCTGTGTGTCGCATCGTTATTCCTTTTTTGTCGTAGGGCGGGTAAGCGTAGCGCTACCCGCCGGAGAGTAGTGAGATGGTGGATAGCGCTAGCGCTTATCTGACTTAATGAAGGGGCGGGTCAGCAGACCCAGTGGGCCGGTGGTATACCAGCGGCGGTTGCCACGGCTGCGTGAATCGCGGCCAATGGACTGTGTCAGACGGTCGAGAATAATGGCGAGGATAACAATTCCCACGCCGCCGACGGTGGCAAGGCCCATATCAAGACGGCCAATGCCGCGCAGTACCATCTGGCCCAACCCACCAACGGCGATCATTGAAGCGATAACCACCATGGAGAGGGCAAGCATCAATGTCTGGTTTACACCTGCCATAATGGTTGGCATGGCCAGCGGTAACTGTACTTTGAATAACATCTGACGCGGACTGGCACCGAACGAGCGGGCGGCCTCGACCAAATCTTCCGGCACCTGTTTAATGCCGAGGATAGTCAGACGCACAATAGGCGGCAGGGCGAAGATAATGGTCACCACCACGCCCGGCACGTTACCGATACCAAACAGCATCACAATCGGCACCAGATAAACGAACGCTGGCGTGGTCTGCATCGCATCCAGCAGCGGACGGATGAACTTCGCGGCACGTTCACTTCTGGCAAGCCATATGCCGAGCGGTAGCCCGATTATCATACAGAACAGCAGCGCCGTCAGTACCAGCGCCAGAGTAACCATCGCCTGCGACCAGGCGCCGATTGCGCCAATCGCCACCAGGGAAACCAGCGTCGCGATACCCATACCAAGGCTGGACATCTGCCAGGCAATCAGCGCAAACACGATGATGGCAACCGGGGCGGGCATCCCCAGCAGCAGCTGCTGGAAGCCGCTCAGGATGTAATCCACCGGCACGCGAATGCCCTGGAACACCGGACGGAAATGGGTTACTACCCAGTCGATGCCGTGCGTTACCCAAGTGTCGAGCGGGATCAGCGTCTTATGGAACGGATCGAGAATATTAAAATGTTCAGGCTGCGGCGCAGGGGCGGAGTTTAGCCAGTCGGCGCCGCTACCCGCGTCTGGCGTCGTAGCCGCCTGGCTGCCCCATGCATCTGCGCTGGATGCGGCCTGATTGGTTGTTGTATCGGCAGCCACGCTGCCGGTATCCCACGGATTTGATGAATCACTCATTGGTTGCCCCCTCACGGTCTAATGCCTGCAGCAGCACCCCTTTTGAGATGATGCCTACGTACTGATTTTCTTCACCCACTACCGGTACCGCGCACGGTGCCTGACCTACATGGGTGAGCAGATCGCTCAGTGACGTGTCGGCGGAAACCGCCGCCGGGGACTCCAGGAACGCGCTGTCTAAACCAAGACCCGCAGCCATCGCGGCTTTCAGAGAATCGGTTGAGACAATGCCGAGGAATTTCTGGCCACGCTCAATGACATAGCCATATTCGCGATCATCATCCTGCAGCAGCTTTAGCGCGACGCGCGGGCCAAAACCGGTGGTTTTGCGCAGCAGGCCTGCCGGGCTACGGCGGGCAATATCTTTTGCGCTAAATACCTGGCTGATATCCACGCCGCGGAAGAAGGTGCGTACATAGTCATTAGCCGGATTATTAAGGATTTCATCCGGGGTGCCGACCTGCACTACTTCACCGCCCTGCATAATGGCAATTCTGTCGCCAATACGCATCGCTTCATCCAGATCGTGAGAAATAAACACCACGGTGCGCTGATGTTTAGCCTGTAATTTAACTAATTCATCCTGCATTTCAGTACGAATTAATGGATCGAGAGCGGAGAACGCTTCATCCATCAATAATATATCTGGATTAATGGCCAGCGCGCGGGCTAAACCAACACGCTGACGCATACCGCCTGAGAGTTCATCGGGATAAGCATGGGCGTAATTTTCCAGCCCAACCTGACGCAGGGCATCAAGCGCTTTTTCCTGACGTTCAGCCACCGGCATGCCAGCTAATTCCATACCAAACGCCGTGTTGGCTAACACGTTCATATGAGGCATCAAAGCAAAGGACTGGAAGACCATTGAGATCTTATTTTTGCGCACCTCGCGGAGTTCGACATCTGATATTTTGGCGATGTCTACGCCATCGATCAGTACCTGTCCGCGGGTTGGTTCAATCAGGCGATTGAGAAGGCGAACCATGGTGGATTTACCGGAACCGGATAACCCCATGATGACGAAGATCTCGCCTTCTTCAATGGCCAGACTGGCGTCTTTCACGCCAAGCGACAGCCCTGTTTTTTCTAATATTTCAGCTTTTGATAAACCTTTTTCTATATATTTGAATGCGCGTTGCGGATGCTCACCAAATACTTTATATAAATTCTTTACTTCTAATTTAATTGCCATGCAATAAAGTTAATCCCATATTTAATTTATATATACACAATTCCTGATGGAAATAATCACCTGGATATACCCTAACATACTCAGAATCTGAGACAACCCTCAATTGTCGGCATAACAAATATCCGCATGGCGAGCGCGGCTGAAATTTCCGGTGATACCGGGGGCTGCGAGCAAATCAGAGGAATACGATATTTTTTGTCAGCAGAGGATAATTCTGTACGAATAGTGTGATATTCGGACAGAATTAGTGTTGATATATTGCGGCGGCGCGGAATGAATAAGTTGGCGGGCGCAGAGCCAGTTGGCGGTATCCACCCGGACTTGATTTATAAATCAGAAATCCCAGTCTTCGTCCTGCGTTTCGACTGCTTTACCCATAACATATGACGATCCTGAACCTGAGAAAAAGTCGTGGTTCTCATCGGCATTAGGAGAAAGCGCGGAAAGGATCGCCGGATTAACCTCCGCTATTTCTGCCGGGAAAAGGGCGTTGTAGCCGAGGTTCATCAGCGCCTTGTTGGCGTTGTAACACAAGAAGGCTTTTACCTCTTCAACCCAGCCCACGCCACCGTACAGCGCTTCGCTGTAGGCCACTTCGTTATCGTAGAGATCCATCAGCAAATCCAGCGCGAAGTTTTGCAGTTCGCTTTGCCGCTGTGGACTCTGTTGCGCCAGCGCCTTCTGAAATTTATAGCCGATATAATAACCGTGAACCGCTTCGTCCTTAATAATCAGGCGAATCAGATCGGCGGTATTGGTTAATTTACCGCGGCTTGACCAGTACATCGGCAAATAAAAGCCTGAATAGAAAAGGAAGGATTCCAGAAACACGCTGGCAATCTTTTTCTTCAGCGGGTCGTGCGCATGGTAATGGGCGAGGATAATCTGCGCCTTACGCTGCAACGGCTCGTTTTCTTCACTCCAGGCATAGGCCGCATCCACCTCTTTGGTCTGGCAAAGCGTCGAGAAAATGGAACTGTAAGAACGAGCGTGAACCGCTTCCATAAAGCTGATATTCGACATGACGGCTTCTTCGTGCGGCGTGACGGCATCCGCCATTAGCGCCGGGGCGCCAATAGTGTTCTGGATGGTATCCAGCAGCGTCAGCCCGGTGAAAACACGAATGGTAAGCTGCTGCTCATCGGGCGCAAGCGACTGCCACGCGGGAATATCGTTAGACAGCGGCACCTTCTCCGGCAGCCAGAAATTACTGGTTAGCCGGTTCCAGACTTCGAGGTCCTTTTCGTCCTCGATCTTATTCCAGTTGATGGCATGGATACGGGTTAACTGTGTCATGTTTTTTTCCTTATAGAGCGCAGGAGACGCAGCCCTGCACCTCGGTCCCTTCCAGCGCCATCTGCCGCAGGCGAATGTAGTAGAGAGTTTTGATGCCTTTCTTCCAGGCATAAATCTGCGCTTTGTTGATGTCGCGCGTTGTGGCGGTATCGCGGAAAAATAGCGTCAGGGAAAGGCCCTGATCCACATGGCGCGTGGCTTCGGCGTAGGTGTCGATAACCTTTTCCGGGCCGATGTCGTAGGCATCCTGGTAAAACTTCAGGTTGTCGTTGGTCATAAAGGGGGCGGGATAGTAAACGCGCCCGGTTTTGCCTTCTTTACGGATCTCAATACGCGAGACGATAGGGTGAATACTCGACGTGGCGTGATTGATATAGGAAATCGATCCGGTCGGCGGGATCGCCTGCAGGTTCTGGTTGTACAGGCCGAACGTCATTACGTCGTCACGCAACTGCCGCCACTGCTCGCGCGTTGGAATGGCAATGCCTGCTCTGGCGAACAGCTCGCTTACTTTCGCAGTTTTTGGTTCCCAGCTTTCCTGCACGTACTGGTTGAAATACTCGCCGCTGGCATAACGTGAATTTTCGAAGCCTGCGAAACGCTGTTTGCGTTCCCGCGCCAGCAGATTCGAGGCGCGTACCGCATGCCAGGTGACGGTGTAGAAATAGATATTGGTGAAATCCAGCCCTTCCGGCGAGCCGTAGGCAATGCCCTCGCGCGCCAGATAGCCGTGCAGGTTCATCTGCCCAAGGCCAATGGCGTGAGAGGCGGCATTCCCCGCTGCAATGGAAGGCACCGAACGGATATGGCTCATATCGGAAACCGCCGTCAGCCCGCGAATCGCCGTTTCTACGGTGCGGCCAAAGTCTGGTGAATCCATGGTGTGGGCAATATTCAGCGAACCGAGATTGCAGGAGATATCTTTGCCGACCTGCGCATAATCAAGGTTTTCGTCATAGGTCGAGGCGCTGTTAACCTGCAAAATTTCCGAGCACAGGTTGCTCATATTAATGCGCCCGGCAATCGGGTTGGCGCGGTTTACCGTGTCTTCAAACATGATGTACGGATAGCCGGATTCAAACTGGATCTCAGCCAGGCGCTGGAAGAAATCCCGGGCGTTGATAAACGTTTTACGGATGCGCTCGTCCGCCACCATCTCTTCATAAAGCTCGCTGACGGCGATATCGCCAAACGGCTTAGCGTAGATACGTTCCACATCGTAGGGTGAGAAGAGCGCCATTGGCTGGTTATCTTTTGCCAGCTGGAAGGTGATATCAGGAATAACTACCCCAAGCGAAAGCGTTTTGATGCGGATCTTCTCGTCGGCGTTTTCACGCCGGGTATCGAGGAAGCGGAAGATATCCGGGTGATGGGCATGAAGATAAACCGCTCCGGCCCCCTGACGTGCGCCAAGCTGATTGGCGTAGGAAAACGCATCTTCCAGCATTTTCATAATGGGGATCACGCCGGATGACTGGTTTTCGATGCGCTTGATCGGCGCGCCCGCTTCTCGCAGGTTAGAGAGCAGGAAAGCCACGCCGCCGCCGCGTTTGGAAAGCTGAAGCGCAGAGTTCACCGCACGCCCAATCGACTCCATATTGTCTTCAATACGCAGCAGGAAGCAGGAGACCAGTTCGCCGCGCTGCTGTTTCCCGCAGTTCAGAAAAGTGGGTGTGGCAGGCTGGAAACGGCCGCTGAGCATCTCTGTCATCAGGCGATACGCCAGCTTTTCGTCACCCTGCGCAAGCGTCAGCGCCACCATGGTTACACGGTCTTCGAAATGTTCGAGATATTCTTTGCCGTCGTAAGATTTCAGCGTGTAGCTGGTGTAAAACTTCCATGCGCCGAGGAAGGTTTTGAAGCTAAAACCGCTGTTGTGTGCTCTCTCAAACAGGGCGACGACAAATCCTCGATCGTAACGCGTGAGCACCCGCTCATCGTAATAGCCTTCTGCAACCAGCCAGGTAAGGCGCGCATGCTGGCTGGTAAACTGCCGCGTGCGGGGCAACACATGCTGGCGGTGAAATTTTTCCACCGCCAGTTTGTCTTTTTCAAACTGGATGCGGCCTGCGGAATCATAGAGATTCAGCATGGCGTTTAGCGCGTGATAGTCCGCGCCTTCTGTCGCTGTCACGCGGATTGCTTCTGTCGTTGCCAAAATTCGCTCACTCCCTTACGCACGTTCGCAATATCTTGTTCGGTGCCGAGTAGCTCAAAACGGTAGAGATACGGCACCTGGCATTTTTGGGCGATGATGTCGCCTGCCCGGCAAAACCCTTCCCCGAAATTACGGTTGCCGCAGGCGATCACACCGCGCAGCAGCGCCCGGTTGGCGGGGTTGTTTAAAAACCGAATCACCTGGGCGGGCACCGCACCTGCAATACCGCCGCCGCCATAACTTGGCACGATCAAAATGTAGGGCTCCGTCACTTCCAGCCGCTGTTTCATGTCCAGCGGTATACGCAGGGCGGGCAACCCAAGGCGTTCAACGAAACGCCGAGTATTTTCCGACGAGCTTGAGAAGTAGACGAGATTGCTCATGCAGAGGCCTGCACGCGCAGCCGGTTAATCATGTCCGGACGGAAGCCGCTCCAGCTTTCCTGCTCGGTCACCACCACCGGTAACTGGCGGTAGCCCTGGGCGCGCAAATCGTCTGCGGCTTCAGGATGTACATCGAGGTTGATCAGATCGAAAGTAAGCCCACGGCTTTCAATGGCGCGCCTGGTGGCATGGCACTGCACGCAGTCGTTACGAGTGTATATGGTAATGCGCATGATTCTTATTCTCCATATGACTGAGAATATGAATACTAGATGTGGGCGGTAAAATTATCAACCATACAAGATATAGTATTTTTAGATAAGTAATGCCTTAACGAACAACGAGGCGGTTGGTGAAGCCGCCCCCTCTCACGGGAGAGAAGGGGCTTAAAAAAGCTACTTGCGCATACCGATCGCGAGGCGGTTGAACGCGTTCATCAGGCTCGCGGTAAAAGTCAGATCGCTTATTTCCTGAGCGGTAAAGAACTGAAGTAGCGGTTCGTACACGGCATCATCTGCGCCGCCCTCGGTAATTAACGTTACCGCTTCGGCCCAGGTCAGCGCGGCGCGCTCTTTATCGCTGAAATGATGACTGACTTTCCAGCCTGCCAGCGCGTCCAGTTTTACCTGGTCTACGCCGTCTTTGCGTAATGCTCTGGAGTGCATTTCAAGGCAATAAGCACAGCCGTTAATTTGCGACACGCGCAGAAAAACCAGCTCAATCAGCGTGGATCCCAGCGAGCTGGCTTCCAGGCCTTTCAGCGCCTGAAGCATAGGTCGGTATACCGCCGGGGAAAGATCAAAGTAAGGCTGGCGTAATGTGGTCATGTTGTGGTTCCTCATATTGGTGAGGGGGCAATTTAGCACTATGATGGACTGCTAAAGAGAGCCATAAATTAACTAAAAAAGCAGACCATAATGACAAGGCCAGCGCCACTGACGGTGAATGCTCACCACGCTATCCCACGCTATCAACAGATTGCCCGCCAGCTCAAACAGGCCATCAGCGACGGCGAACTGCTGCCCGGTAGTCGTCTGCCGTCAGGCCGGACGATGGCGCATGAGCTGGGCGTGGCGCGGGCAACGGTGGAAAACGCCTATGGCGAACTGGTATCGCAGGGCTGGCTTGAGCGGCGCGGGCAGGCGGGAACCTTTGTCAGTCCTTCGGTAACCGCTACCGTTCGTAAGCAAAATGTTCTCTCCAGCCAGCCGCAGGGCGCGCCGCTGCCGTTTCAAATGGGGCTGCCAGCGCTGGATGCTTTTCCGCGAGCGCTTTGGGCACGCTTAATGGGCCGTCGGCTGCGCCTGCAAACGCCTTACGATTTAATGCTGCCGCAGAACAACGGTGAATCATCGCTTAAACAGGCCATTGCCGATTACCTGCGTTTCTCGCGCAGCATTGAATGCCAGCCAGAGCAGATATTTATCGCCGCCGGTTTTCAGGCTGCGATGCGCCTGCTGGTGCGAGCGTTGGCGGCACCCGGCGACGGTATCTGGCTTGAGGATCCTGGCTATCGCTATATCCGGCCGCTCTTTACCGATGCGGGCATGGCGCTTCACCCGGTACCGGTAGACGATGAAGGGATGCAGATTGGTTACGCTCTGGCGCACTATCCGCAGGCGCGTTTTGCCTTGCTTACTCCCGCCCATCAAAGCCCGCTTGGCGTGGCGCTCTCGCTTGCCCGGCGGCGTCAGCTGCTGGAGTGGGCCGCCTCGCAGCAAAGCTGGGTGATTGAAGACGACTATGACAGCGAGTTCCGCTACCACGGCAAACCGCTGCCGCCGATCAAAAGCCTGGATGGGCCGGAGCGCGTGATCTACGCCGGTACGTTCAGTAAATCGATGTTTCCCGCGCTGCGTGTCGCCTGGCTGGTGGTGCCGCAGCAGCAGGTTGCTGTCTTCAACCGGCAGGCGAGATCCCTGCCGTGTACGGTACCGATGCTTATTCAGCAGACCATCGCTGATTTCCTGCAGGAAGGTCATTTCTGGCGCCATCTGAAAAAGATGCGCCTGTGCTACAGCGAACGCCGCGTATGGCTGGAAACGGCGCTCCGGGACGAAGGGTTTGAGGTGGTGCCGCAGGAAGGAGGCATTCAGCTGGTGATGCGCGTGAAGGGTGACGATCGTGCTCTGGTTGCCCGCGCTCGCGCGTCTGGTCTTGCCGTTCAGGCATTAAGCGACTGGCGAATGGCATCAAAAGGCGAGGGGGGAATTCTGATGAGCTTTACAAACGTGACTTCGCTGCAGATGGCGCAGCGCTATGCAAAACGTTTACGAGAGGCCATAACGTAAAAACCCCGGAAGCAGGGCTACCGGGGTCAAACGCGTATTCAGGATCAACCGTATTTGTCTGGTGTGTACAGTTGAAACCTAGCGGCGTGAAGTAAGCAGGGCACCGAGGAAAAGCCCGACGGCAGCACCGATCCCAACGCTGTGCCATGGCTTGTCGCGGACATAAGTATCCGCACAGCTTACCATGTCGCAGGCAGCTTGTTTCACACGGCCACGGCCCTGGATGCGGGCCCGGGTCTCTTTCAGAAGAGATTCAGCCTTTTTACGTGCCGCTTCACCTTCCTCTTTAACATCGCTACCGAAAGACTTCAGCACCTCTTCCAGCGTATCCGCCAACTGGTTCACGTCGTGGTTAATATCGTCAACGCCTTCATTAACTTCGTTTCGATTTGGTCGGTTAAGCATTTGTTTCTCCCTATGTGCGATGTGACTTTTAGTGTAGACCATAATCTTTAGTAATGAGGCAGGTCACGCTCTTTCACCCTCTTTATGGACTAATCCGAAAGCCCTGCTAATGCTGGTTAATGTATGGTGCAGTGGCTAAAAAGATGACGAGGAAAAATTATGTATTTAAGACCTGACGAGGTGGCCCGCGTACTTGAAAAAGCCGGTTTTACCATGGATGAAGTGACCCCCAAAGCCTATGGCTATCGCCGCGGTGAAAACTACGTTTATGTTAATCGTGAAGCGCGAATGGGGCGTACGGCGTTAGTTATTCATCCGACGCTGAAAGAACGCAGCCAGACGCTGGCCGAGCCCGCGTCGGATGTTAAAACCTGCGATCACTACCAGCAGTTTCCGCTTTATCTTGCCGGGGAAACGCACCAGCATTACGGCATCCCGCACGGCTTTAGCTCACGTATCGCACTGGAGCGTTATTTGTCAGGGTTGTTTGGCGAGCATTAATCTTCCGGGCTGGCGCTGCGCCAGTCACCCCTTTACGCTTGCGCTTTCGCGTTCCGGTAGCCGCTAAGACGAAACAGGCGGCGGCAATAGTCCAGAAAATAGCCGTAAGCTGCACCCATCATCATCGACACGACAATATTGGAACTCACGGCGGCGATAATCTGCTGCCAGTCGGCTCCGACCGCCAGCAGGATCGCCACATAGACCGGTGACTGAAAGCTGACATAAGCCAGCACGTCCGCCAGATTCTTTGCCCAGTTCGCGTTGCTGTAGCGTCTGGCGAAGCGCATAAAAGCATCACGATACATACCGTATGGCCAGGCGATGAGAATATTTACCGGGATTGCGACAAGGCGCGATGACAGCGACTGGTCAAAACTCATGCCGGAGAGAAAGATCTCAATCATCATGTTCACTACCGAGCAATAAACCACCATGGCGAAAGTATCCGCTGCAGCGTGGCGCAGGCGTGACTCAGGAGAAAACATTATTCTGGCTCCGGAAAAACATTAGCTGTAAACACCAGGTATTGGCGTGATTGCTAGTGAGAAGGGTTGGGATATTTAATGTGAGTAGATTATATCTCTACATTGAATTGAGCAATTAGCGTAAAATTTTTATTTATCGGCGTTTGGTCAATAAAATATGCTAAAGGTCAGTTATCCGCCGCTATTTCCTGATTTTGTCGCCTGTTTCTATTTTTTACTTTTTATATCAGCTAGTTAGCCTATGCGTTTTTGCGCTATCCGCTGTTGTTATCTTGATAAAGCGAGAAATGTGTTTTGGCGGGTTAAAGAAAAGGCTGGTGATGACAGGCTTATACACCGCTTACCCGGCTATGGAGAACCGGCGATGCAGATACAGCACGGTTTCAGACGGGCGATAACGCCCGCCTGCACAACTAGCAAACGCCGAAATCGCCATCCTCCTGGTACAGCGTTACTTCTGAAGCCTTTAGCGTGACCTTCTCACCGCTGAGGATGTTGGCCGGTGTACAAATCACCTCATCTCCCTGAATGTCCAGTACCTCAAGCTTAGGTCCACCCTTTTTAGGTTGAACAAGATCGCCCACTTTAAACATATATAGCCTCTTAAATGTCAGGTAGTAAACTGCCCGTCAGCACAGCCGGCAGCCGGTATCTTTAACAATAGATCAGACTGACCAGGCGATAAAGCAGTCTCGTATAACGTTTCGTGCATTACTGGTACAGGCCAGCAGGGAGGAGTCAGGATGTTTAATCCCAACGAGTTACAGATGCTTTATTCCATGACGAGCGAGAAAACGCTTACCAAATGGGCAATGCACCCCGGCCGTGGGGAAATAATGCAGCAGGCGTTTTACGACCAGCATAAGCTTGCTATTACCAGCGGCATTAAGCCTCCGCTAACTGCGCCGCTACATGATTTATTATGCGAGATAAGTGAACTTGCGCGGGGCGATCCGCTGGCCGACGCGATGCCTTTATCGGGGCTGCATTTTACCTTTTTTGCTATTACCATGCCGCTATACCTGCGTTGCAATATTGCTGACATCGATCCGTATCTGGCAGCGATCTTCGCCAGACAGGCAAAAAACCTGAAGGTAACCATCAGCAACCTGCGGCTGGTTGCGTTGCCTAATCAACTATTAATCGCCGGCACGCCAGATGTGAAAAGCTATGAGGCGAAAGAGGGGTTTGCCCGGCAACTGCTTGATTCCCCCTGGCGGGATAAACTGCGCGAACGACATGGCGATATACCTTTGCCGCCGCCGTTCTGGCACAGCACGCTATTACGTTACCAGGCGGACTTTCTTCCCGCCCGCTTCAGGGAGTATTTCATGGCGCACCGTACGGACAATTATGGCGAGGTTGCCTCTGCTGTCCGGCTTGCCTTTACCAACTATAACTGGACGGAAGTTTACGACTGCTAGCGACGGTTCCACGGCATGACCGCCAGCAGGCGAGCCATGCCGCAAAAGCCGCTGATACCCGCAAACAGCAGGCCCGCGCCCACAAAGCCGCAGAGCAAAAAGAACGCGGAATTAACACCATACCCCAGAACGACCCCGGCCAGCACCAGCGTACCCGCCGCTATCTGTACCTGGCGCATCAGCGGCAGCGGCTGTGTTTTATCGGCAAGGATTTCCTGTCCCTCTTTTTTCCACGCGTTCAGCCCTCCTTCCAGCAGCAGGACTTTTGCCGGGGCGACAGCCTCTGCCAGTTTCTGCGCATTTTGCGAAGAGCGCGTGCCCGACTGACAATAAAAAATCACCGTATCGTACGGTTCGAACGGACCAAGCCGGTCGCCATGTTCAATCGCAGAAAGCGACAGGAGGTGCGCCTCAGGGATATTTTCGCGTGCATACTCATCCCGCTCACGGATATCAATCAGCGCCGCGCCTTGCGCAAGCAGCGTTCTGGCTTCGGCAGGGGAAATATTCTGGATAGTCATGGCATTCCTTGAGAGCGTTTAGTCATTTTGAAAAGGCAAAGGCGCGGTCAGGATAGCTTATCAACCAGCCTGCGGCTCTGTTCTATCATTTTCATGCCTTCGCTTTCGTTAAGCTGAAGCAGGCCCATAAACAGCAGATCGATCACGCACAGTTGCGCCGTGCGCGATGAAATGGATGAGCTTCGCCAGCGCTGCTCATCCGCAACCGTATCGAGAGTGTAATCGGCCAGCTTTCTGAGGTCGCTCTCCTGTAAGGAGGTTATCGCGATAACGGTTGCGCCTTTGGATTTTGCAATCTCTGCTGCCAGCAGCACCTCTTTGCGCTGGCCCGAGAAGGAGATTGCCAGCATAACGTCCTTTGCGGTAAGCGTTTGGGCGATGGTTAACTGTACGTGACTGTCGTATTCCATAAGCACATGAAAACCGATTTTCATCAGCTTCCAGGCAAGATCCCGGCCCACCAGAGAAGAGCCGCCAATGGCGCTAATATGAATGCGTCTCGCCGCCTGAAGCAGCCCTATAATCTTTTCAAGCTGAGCGAGATCGAGGCTGTCCGTCGTTTTTCTTATCGCATTAAGCTTTTCAATTAAAAGCTTATTCGCCACGTCGCCGAGGGGGTCCTGGCTGCTGATATCGTTATGCAAATGTAGCGACTGTTGCTTCAGGTCGGAAGCCTGCTTTCCCCACTCCTCGACCAGCGCCACTTTGAATTTTGTAAAACCCTTTAACCCCAGCTTTTGCGCAAATTTCACTATCGCCGACTGGCTGACGCCAAGCGTTTGTGCAAGCTGCTGTGAAGAGAGCTCTTTCAAAGCGTCGGGACTGTTGATGATGAAATCCGCAATTTTGCGTTCACCGGGGGTAAAGCGTGCCAGATTCTCAATCAATTTTTGACGGTACAGCACCAGAGTTTCTCCACAAAAAAATCCGTCACGATCATTACTTTCTCCGGCCTGAAAGGCAACTCTCCTCTCCATAATGGCGTTTTTTTGCCGCCAAATTAACCACACACAATGTATGAGTTAGTTCACATTTATTTGCATAAGAATAAAATATTCCTTCCAAATTAAAATTGGATCATTAATTATTCCATTCGGAGCCAGACCAGACTATAATTTATCCGCTAATGGAATGATGATAATGAAAACAAAGATTTGTACCCTTTCTCTCCTTGCCATGATGGCGAGTTTTACTACACAAGCCGCTGAAATTTATAAAGATAAAGATGGATCTACCGTGGATCTGTATGGCCGTTTTGGTTTTAACATCTCCGATAAAAAAACCGGCGATGCGCAGGGCGATTTTGATGGCCGCTTCGGGTTGAGCGGGCGGCAGGTGGTAAATGACACCATTTCGGTTATCGGGCTTGCTCAGTATCAGGTCAACTCTGCCGAGTATGCCAACAACGTTGAAGGTGAAAACGACAGCCTGACCGCGCGTTATGTCTGGGCGGGTCTGGATATGTCCGAATACGGAAAAATTACCGGCGGGCGAGTCTCCTCCGGGCTGATTATGTTCACCGATATTGGTGATGTGTTCGCAAGCTCGGATGTTTCAACCGGCCGCCAGGCAAGACATATCGACCCGACAGCGGTACAGGTATTCCGCCAGGACGGCACGGTGCAGTATCAGAACACCTTCGGTAATGTTGATTTTTCAACCGCCTGGATCATCGGGAATAACACCTCCGATCTGGATTACGGCTATAACGCCGCAATGCGCTATACGCTGGATATGGGCGATGCCGGAAAGCTGGCTCCGGTTGTCGCTTTCCAGAAAACCCGTGCAAAGCTGAGCGATAACAGCCGCAGCAATGGAGCAGACACCTTTACTTATGGCGGCGCAGGTACGCGTTATTATCTCGGTTCGCTGATGCTTGGCTTACTCTACTCGCAGGACACGGTGACCTATACCAACGGTCTTGCGGACAGCAAAGATAAAAACCTGGAATTCACCGCCGTTTACAACATCAACAGCGACTGGGCAGTACGAACCGGTTACCGTCATCTCAATAACGAAGGCGGCGATGAGCTGGAGCTGCGTGATACCACCTTCGAGGCGCAATATAAGCTGACCCCGCGTAGCTCAATCTACACGGCTTATATCTTGCGTAACGGGCACGACGGCAAAAACGTTATGACCGGCCGCAGCGTTTCGTTTGGCGGAAGCTCTGCTGCAGAGAGCTTCTGGCACGCCGGGCTGCGCTACGAATTCTGATAATACTGGCTGGCCGGAACGGGGCAACTGTTCCGGCCGCAAAAGGAGTACCCGATGTTCAGAACTATGATAACTCTGCTGTTGCTTACGTTTTCCGGCCTCAGCGTGGCCGCCACGCTGAAAATGGGGGAAAATGTGCATCTCCTGGCGGCACGCGATGCGCAGATCAATCCTCTGGCGAAGTCGATAACGCTTGGGGCGGGTCAGCAGGCGATGATTGTGCGCTTTGATGCGCCGATCAATCCCGGCTCCGCAAACGAAAGCCTGGGCCGTATTACCTCCGCTGCCTGGCTGCTGAGCTTTGATGCGCCGCTCACCGGAGAAATTATCCTCACCACCGCGACGCCGAGCACGGAAAATGAAACGCGTAAGGCCGCTAAAGATCCGCACTTTGCTCTCAGGAATGTTGATGGCCCGGCGATTGCACTGAACAGCCAGCCGCTGACGCTGCCGCAAAGCACGTTAATGACCGATTACAGCCAGTATTTACCCGGGGCTTCGGTTTCTCCCCGGACCGGAGCCGACGCACCAAACGGACATGGCGCCTCCTTAAGCCAGGCCCAGAATGAATTTTTGAAATTAGACGCGACTCAACGCAAAGCATTTTTGCGCTGGGCGCTGGAACTGTAATGTTGCCAACCGGCATCAATGAATAGCGAGACAATGATGAAGATCGATTTATCTGCCCTGACCACCGAAGGCCGTAATACTCAAAGCGAAAATATCGACATGCTCTCTACCGAAGAGATGCTGAGAGTCATTAATAAAGAGGACCAGAAGGTGGCCCTGGCGGTTGAGAAGGTGATCCCGGCTATTACCCAGGCTGTCGATGCCATCGTTGCTGCTTTTCAACAAGGCGGACGCTTAATTTACTGCGGCGCCGGTACCTCTGGTCGTCTGGGTGTTCTTGATGCCAGCGAGTGCCCGCCAACCTACGGCACGCCGCGCGAGCAGGTAGTGGCGCTGATTGCTGGGGGCCATCAGGCCATTTTACAGGCGGTTGAAAACGCAGAAGATAGCCTGACGATGGGCGTTGAGGATTTGAAAAACCTCCAGTTCAACGCCAGTGACGTACTGGTAGGGATCGCCGCCAGCGGCCGTACGCCTTACGTCGTGGCGGCGCTGAACTATGCCAACAGCCTGGGGGCGACCACCGTTGCGCTGACCTGCAACGCGGGTAGTGAAATCACGCAAATTGCCAAAATCGCCATCATGCCGGTGGTTGGGGCGGAAGTGGTGACCGGCTCTTCGCGCATGAAAGCGGGCACGGCGCAAAAGCTGGTGCTAAATATGCTGACCACCGGGGCGATGATCCGCAGCGGGAAAGTGTACGGCAACCTGATGGTGGATGTGGAAGCGACCAACCTGAAGCTGGTGCAGCGCCAGAAAAACATCGTTATGCAGGCGACCGATTGCGATCAACAAACCGCATCACGGGCGCTCGAAGCCTGCGAAGGGCACTGCAAAACGGCCATTGTTATGGTGCTGACCGGGCTTGATGCGTCGCAGGCAAAAGCGCTGTTAAATAAAAATAACGGATTTATTCGCAAGGCCCTGGCCAATACGGAGATTTAGCAATGGCGAAGATCACAGAACAATTAATTGCCACCATTGTGCAACTGGTGGGTAATAAAAATAATATCCAGACCTGCGGGCACTGCATGACCCGCCTGCGCCTGACGCTCAACAACGACCAGTTGATCGAGCATGACAAACTCAAGGCGCTGCCCGGAGTGCTGGGCGTTATCAACAGCGACGATCAGCTGCAAATTATTCTCGGACCGGGTAAAGCACAAACCGCTGCTGAAATGATGAACGCCATGCTGGTCAGCGGCGCTGATTCTGCCGCTGAGCAAACGGATGTGGGTTCGGTTGCCAGCGATACCAAACAGAAGATGAAGGCGAAGCAAACCAGCGTGGTACACCAGTTCCTTGCT
Organism: Buttiauxella sp.; assembly: GCA_032051265.1. Lineage (GTDB taxonomy): Bacteria > Pseudomonadota > Gammaproteobacteria > Enterobacterales > Enterobacteriaceae > Dryocola. Next base: position 59,621 of record DAMBYU010000012.1, on the reverse strand, counting down.
AAATTCGCCACCATCTTTACGCCGCTGATCCCGGGCTTTATCGCCGCCGGGATGCTGCTTGGCTTTGCCACCTTAATTGAACAAGGCCTGCTTGCGGACGCCGCCGAAAAAAATGCCACCATCGTGCATATCGTTGGTTACATGAAAATTTTTGGCAAAGGCTTATTCACCTTCCTGCCTATTCTGATTGGCTATAACGCGCAGAAAGCCTTCGGCGGTTCGGGCGTGAACGGTGCCATTATCGCCTCGTTGTTCCTGCTGGGTTACAACCCGGAAGCGACGGTGGGGTATTTCTCCGGTATCGATAACTTCTTCGGGATGGGCATCGATCCTCGCGGCAACATTATCGGCGTGCTGATTGCGTCTATCCTGGGCGCGTGGATTGAGCGTCAGATCCGTAAAGTTGTTCCGGATAACCTGGATATGATCGTCACCTCGCTGCTGACGCTGCTGATCACCGGTGCGCTGACCTTTACGCTGATTATGCCTTTCGGCGGCGAACTGTTTAAAGGCATGTCCTGGCTGTTCCTGCACCTGAACGGGAATCCGTTTGGCTGCGCCATCCTTGCGGGCCTGTTCCTGATTGCGGTGGTCTTTGGCGTTCACCAGGGCTTTATCCCGGTCTATTTTGCGCTAATGGATGTGCAGGGCTTCAACTCGCTGTTCCCGATTCTGGCCATGGCGGGTGGCGGACAGGTTGGCGCGGCGCTTGCGCTTTATTTCCGCTCAGCTAAGCATTCCATGACCCGCAATCAGGTGAAAGGCGCGATTATCCCGGGCCTGCTGGGCGTTGGCGAACCGCTGATTTATGCCGTGACGCTGCCTCGCGTGAAGCCTTTTGTGACGGCCTGTCTCGGCGGTGCCTGCGGCGGCTTCTTTATCGGCCTGGTTGCCTGGCTCGGCCTGCCGATTGGCCTGAATACCGTGTTCGGTCCATCCGGCCTGGTATCGCTGCCGCTGATGACCTCCGGCCAGGGTATCTATGCCGGTATGGGAATTTACGCGGCGGGCGTGCTGATCTCTTACACCTGCGGTTTTATCATCACATGGTTCTTTGGCCATAAAGACGTTGATCTGACTTAATAGCAGGAGCCGGCGGCCTCTTGCTCCCTCATTTTGCCGCGTCGGCAGACTACCAGGCGACGCAGATAAAAAGCGGGGAGTAGGGGCTGCTGATGACATAAGTCTTCTCCCGCACGGGTTGAATACCGATCACCATGGAGGCGTTGTCCCCCGTGTTTTCAAGCCACATCTGGTTGAATATCGCATCTGGCGTGGTATCCAGCGGCGAAACGGCAATTTTCTCAATCGTGAAATACCAGGTAAGGCGGTCGATTCTGATGCCCTTGTTCAGGTAAACCGTGCGTTCGAGATAGGTGTTGTCGTGAGCAGATTTAACGTAGCCTTCATATTGAATAAGCCCCTTATCGCTATCGTAAAGCTGCAGGCTTTCATGAATGGAAAATATCAGCTCGCCCAGCTCCGCCTCTATCTTCACCTTCGCCGTAGCTTTACATTTCAATGCCGGGAGTGGCTGACGTTGGGAAAACCAGAAGTAAAGAGCGCCTGAAGCAAGTACCAGTGATAACAGGCACACCAGCCCCGCCGTTTTCGTTAACCTCATTACCTGACCCACTTATAAAGGTACAAATTTTCACAGGAGACGATATCGTTTTTATTACCCCGTGAGCACAGGGCAAGCAGCGTACGAGTGCTGTTGCGGGACAGGCGGGCGTTTTCCTTATTGTAAAAAATCACCTCGTCCTGCCTGCACTGCAGGTTGTTTTTCTTCAGGGCTGCCGTCACTTCTTCCGCTATCCTGGATCTGCCTTCTTCGGCCACGTCCTTTAAATAGACAATTTCGCAGTTGCTCACCGGCTCATGTAGTTCGGTGAAGGAATTATTCGCAGGAAGGAGCATCCAGATCCCCCAGGCAAGGCCGCTGACTGCCAGCAGGAAAAGTAAACCGGGGGTGATTTTCCTGCTCCAGCGAGGATCGCCTGAGCGTTGGCCGCCCGCTTCAGGCTGGTCGTCCGCAACAGGAACGATGCTGATGGCCGGGTTTACCTTAAAACCGACCTTCGGCAGGGTGATAATGAGCTCCGGGCAGTCCATAAGTGAAAAATTTCGGCGCAGAATGCTGACATACTGATTCAGGTTGTTGCCTGAAGCGTGCAGGCCATGTTTGTCCCAGACGTTTTCCAGCAGATAGTCACGCATCAAATCCTGTCCGTCTGAGGTCATAAACTCTTCAAGAAGCCGACTGGCAGGCAGGGGAAGCCTGATAACATCCTGGCTGTCCAGGTACAGCAGCGAACCGTCTGCTGGATTAAATTCTATGTTGTTTTTAATGAGATATTTCATACCTGCCTGGTCAACTCAATCAAAGTGTATCCGCAATACGCTAAGCTGCGGCTACCGCCGCGGGCCCATTAGTCGGGTTGCTTTTCAGCGTAGAAAAACTGCCTGCGCTAAGTGGGTTGTTCCTTGTACATAGCAAGCGCTCCCCCTGTTTGCTGAATTTATAATTTAATTATTTTTAATTTTTCGGAATATAAATCTATATATACCGCTATTGTGTAATTTAATTGTCTGCTTAATCCCATTGCGCTTTTCTGTATGTCGTTTTTATTCATGCGACGAGGCGTGGTCGACTCTCTGGATATTCGCCCACAGCTCGTAACGGAGCGCGTTCAGTGGATGTCACCTTTATCGATTTTGTAGCTGCCTTTTCCTATGCCCTTGATGCCATTTCTCCTGAATATGGCCATCGCAGCGCCCGGCGTGCCTGGATTGTTATGCACCTCACATACCGGCGTAATTTTGATCTTCATCGCCAGCAGCGACTTTTTCTGGCGGCGTTACTCTTTGGCTTACGTCAGCATAGCAAACCCTCCGAATACGCTCCTTTATTTGACGCCAGCCTGCCTGCGTTCAGAAAGGTAGCAAAGCTTATCGACGGTACCGGCTTGCGCGCCGAATGTGCTTTGCTGCAGCTTGCTGAGGATCTGGATTTACTAACCTACCGCATGCATCCCAAAGGCGAGTATCCCGACCGCGTCATCGCCACGCTTTGTGAGGGAATAGGCTCGCGCTACGAGCTTGACGATGTTTTAGCCCTGCGTGAAATGGAAGCCGATCCCTCCTTCTGGAAGGAGCTGTCCAGCGCCTCCCTTGTTGATGCTATCGCCGATCTGGCGCCCATGGTCAGGCAGCCGCTTGATGAGGCAACGCTGCTTCAGCTTGCCCGCTTTTTATCGACAATAGTGGATAACCACTGCCGATCCGTGTGCAGACACTCCATGCAGGTCGCTGAGTTAAGCGCCGGGATGGCGAAGCTTTACGGCTTTTCATCCGGCGGTATTCTGCGCATCCGCATTGCTGGCCTGCTGCATGACGTTGGCAAGCTGGCGCTCCCGGCTTCCCTGCTAAATAAGAGTGGGCCGCTCACCGCCTATGAAGCGCGTCAGCTCAGCACGCACGCGGAACAAAGCAGGGACATTCTGTCGCGAATACCCGGCATGGGCGATATTGCCCGGCTGGCGGGCTCTCACCACGAACGCCCGGACGGCAACGGCTATCCGTCCCGCCTGCGCGGCAGCCAGCTGGATCTGGCGCAGCGCATCCTTTGCGTCGCAAACTGCTATTCAGCATTGCGGGAACCCCGCAGCAGCAAACCGGGCCTGCCGCTGATAAAAAGCCTTAACCTTTTGCAGGATCGCGTCCGGGCAGGCGCGCTGGACGCAGACGTTGTTGATACCTTTATCAGCTGGCTTACGGCGCCTGCTTCGTTGTTAGCTTCTGCTTAACGTATCTGGACTTCCGCCGTAACGGCCACTTCAAAGTCTCCCGCCTTTGCCGGCGTATTGTTTAATCTGATCAACTCGGCAACGTAGCGGGTATCGTGAAACGCCGCCTCAGGATCTGCGCTACCGGCGCTAAAATCAGCATATTTCCCGGCCTCGTTTTTAAGACTCAGGCCTACGCCGGGCAGGCTGGTTTCAATGCGCTGCGGACCCACATGCTTCCCGCGGTAGGTAAAGTGGATGGCAATATTGCGGTAGTCCTCCGGCGTCTTGCAGCTTATCGGCAGTTGAAATTCAACCGAGGAGAGAAGGCGCTCGCCGCTGAGCGTCGCATCCGGGAAGGTTACCCGCAGATTATCGCGCGTGATGCTGCATCGGGCGACATTCAGGACCAGCGACGACAGGCCAATATTCAGCGCTGGCGCACCGTTATGGCTCAGGCCGATAAGCGCTGGCAGAGAGTAATTTCCCCCCTGCAGGTCGCCGATTTTGTACAGGCGCAGCGCGTAGTTCTTCAGCTCCGTATTTAGCAGGCGGCCAGAAACAGTGGCGCCTCTTTGCAGGCAGCCGTTTCCTTCTTGTTTGCAAAAACTGAATCCTATACCCGGAATGGCGCTTTTGTAGATCCCGCGATTTTCGTCCCAGGCCTCTGTATTTATTGCCACCAGAAGCTGTTGTTGCCCCGGGGCCTCACTGGTTTGCCTGGCGGGTATTGTGGCCAGCAGCGTGCCATTGGGGCTTTGCTGCTTTGCCGTGAGCGGAGCGCTGCTCAGGCGGAGCGTGGCTGGGGCTTCGGCATGAACCGCAGACGCGGCGACCAGCCAGGGGATTATGCGTAAAAATTTAGAGGTTACAGGCATGAGAATTTCCACAGTGAGGATGTGTCTTCCGGAAGGGGAGCCGCAGGTTGGGGGATATGGCAAAGCGTTTTGTCGTTCAGGCTGACGCTAAGCGGCCAGTGAACCTTGCCGAAGTCGGCAAGCAGCACGCCTGCCGCACCGCCGATGCCAAGCCTGGCCTGGCTTGCATCCTGCACCATAAAGCCAAAGGGGAGGGGGCGATGCTGTTTATCAAGGATCTTCACAAAACGGCGGTTGCTGCGCTTAACGGCGAATTCCGCCTCTACAATGGCCCCCTGGGTAGGGACCACTTTTTTGACCGTAGAAACGGCTTCGATATGGCGAGTCAATGTGGTTGGGTCCAGATCCACATCGTTAACCCGGTAAGGTACGGCGTAGGGAACGACGGCATTACCCCAGCGGTCGGTGTACAAATTCTGGTTATTCTGGATTTTCAACCCGCTGGTGTTCGGGGCATGCACCAGCACGACGGTATCGCCAAGCGGCTGGCTGAACGTCACGCCGTGGTGATGCAGGAGAATGCCGCCCTGTATACCCAGTGTGGTTTGCTGATACCCTTCGCCGCGGGAATATCCGGCGCTGAACACCCCATTTGAGCCGTTGAAAGCCGCTGACAGGTCACTGCTACGGTCGCCTTTTGCCCACGTCTGGCTCGCGGCATAGCTAAGCTTGCTCTCATCCAGCAATGCGCCGTTAACCGAAACGGATTGCTTAAGCGGGTCGTGATTACCCTTTTCGGCACTGTAGCCAAGATAGTGCTTCTGCGCGGCACCCAGCGGAACCGAAACGTTTAAAGAGAATATGTTGTCTGCCCGGCTGCGGCTTTGACGCTGTTGGGTGTAATACAGCTGCAAAGCAGCCTTCGTTGTGGAAAAATTAATGCCTGCGCGGGAATCCCTTTCCGTATCGCCAGCCCAGGTACGGCTTTCGCTGTAGCGCAGCAGCAGCGTTACCGCTCCCAGAGTCTGATCAAGCTGGATATTATAGCGATCCTTATAATCCAGACCGTTATTCAGGCCCTGCGCGACGCTAATCGCCTCGTTAATGTCTTGATAATCCCGATCGTATCTGTGCTTCCAGTTGGCGCTAAGCGTACTGCGGGTCCGGGTAATGGTTCGGCTTATTACCGCCTCCATCTCCTGACCCTGGCGAGGCTGTAATTCGCCGCCAAAATCAGCGTCGCTGTGTTTGATAAGCCAGGATATGCCGCCTGCCAGCGGAACGTTAGCCGCCAGGCCAAACCCGCTATTCTGATACCCGAATGCGTCTTTGCTGGCCATCTGATGACCGGCAAGAAGGGTAAAGGTATTGTTCAGTCCGTAAAACCCGCTTGCCTGATAAACGGCAGGCGCGAACGGAGCCCCTGAAGGATTTCGCAGGCGGCCAAAGGCGAAAGAGTAGTTGAACACGCCCGTTGGCAACAGCGCTGCAATCGTATTGAACGACTGGGTAAAATGCTGGGTGTTGCCATCGCTTTCCTCAACGGTAATGTCCAGGTCGGCGGAGGTGGTGGCGCTGGTGACATCGCGGATCAGAAACGGTCCGGCGGGCACATGGCGCCGATCGATGACATAACCATTCTGGCGAATAACCACCGTGGCATTGCTGCGAGCCGTTCCGCTGATGGCCGGCATATAAAAGCGCTGGTCGTCGGGACGCATCTCCTGGCTTGAGAAAAGCGTCATTCCTCGCAGGGAAACCGAGCTGAAAATTTTACCGTCGGTAAAAAAGTCGCCGCCGCGAAACGTTCCTTTCAGCGTTGCCACATCATGCGTTACGTAGCTGGCACTGCTTTCGTAGCGGCCACCGCTGACGGTGTCGTAGCGATAGTAGCCATCGTTGCGAAAACGCCAGCTCCCTACATTGATGCCATTGTTAAAAGTTGAACTGAGGTTTTGCCCGCTGACGCTGCCAGAGTTTTGCTGGAGGCTAAGGTTGTAGTTAACGCGCGCTGCATTTAACCCGGCGTTCCAGCGATCCTGCGGGGCTATATCGGTGGAAGGGGAGAGATAGCTGGCCTGAGGGACGCTGAGCGAAAGCTTCTCGCTTTCCGCGTTATATTCAACCGTGCTCTGGGTGATGTACGTATTCAGCGGATGCCAGCCCTCAGGTTTTCGATCCGTCTGCACTCCCCAGCCGCTGAGCTGCTTTAAGGTGAATACAGGCTGAACGCGCCCCTTTACTGCTTCAAACGGGACGGTGATTTGGCCGAGATCTTCATCATTTATCTGCAAATCAACGGGATATTTTCCGGCTACCCTCTCGCTGCCTTTTTGCAGCACTGAGACGTCAATGCCTTGCAGGTTATCCATTTTTTCCATCAACGACATATCAAAGTCCTCAGCCTGCGCGGGACCGGAGAGGCAGACTGGCGTCAGCAGCAGAAGTAAAAGGTGGCGTGAGGCTTTCATTATTGATACCGGAAACCGGGCCGTGTGGCCCGGTTGCGTCTTATAGAGAAACATTCCGACGCGTGACGGTTTTACTTATAGATGAATTCGAAAGTTGCTTTTGAGGTCAGATTGCCTGCGGTTACGTTGGAATCAACCTTCGCGTATTCCACGGCAAACTCAAGGTTGTCATCACCCGCGTTCAGACGATCGATATAAGCTGCGGAAGGCACCGCGCTGCCGTCGACGGGAAGCGGAACATTCTGATCGCCACCGCTCAGGCTGAAAATCTCGAAGCCCACGCCTTCAGCGCTATCTTCGGATGTATCGCTATTCGCAAGGACAGTAGGGATAGTTGAGTCGGCGGCACCCGTGATTGCCAGCTTCACATTATTTTGGCTGATTTTTTCAGGACAATTTAAATTGATTTTGAAGTTCTTTTTTCCTTGCGCCGTTGCTTTACCGGTTGCCAGGTCGCTTAACTCTGCGAGGTTAATATCGGACAGATTAACGGTTTTTTCGGTCTGTGTAATGTTGCAGGTTGGTGCTGTGACATGTCCATTGAAGGTAATGTCAATTTTGTTTATTTCATCCGTCGCGAATGCGCTTCCTGCAAAAGAAGCCAAAGAAACGGCTACCGCCGCTGCCATTAATTTTTTATTAAACATTTATTTTCTTACCTGTAGATATATAGGATTAACTTTTTAAAAAAAAGCCCTCTCTTAATAACTATTATTACAAAGAGATCTGTTGAGTTTCCGAAACGCCGCCAAAGTCATTTATGATATTGAAGTCGACAGCGTGGGCTGCCAGGCCCACGGGCACGGAAAGCGTAAGTGTAGAAAAAGGGTTAACCATATCGGCATTAATTTCTGTTTTTTTATTGCTGGCAGAAATAACCACTACTTTATTGAATACGATATGGTAGGGCGTTGGGTTGGTGACTATAATTTTTCCTGCCGCCAGATGCCAGGCCATTTTCTGCATGGCATTATGCATTGCAGGATCGATCTTTTTCGGCCGGTAAAATATTTTAATTTTTGTTTTAAACGCCACTACCAGCTGCTGCTTTGTTACCGGCTGGCTTTGCGGTATTTCCTTAACGTTCAGCCACATCATGGTTTCCCGGTCGTCAGGAAGCTTGCTGGCATCAATTTTTTCAATGCGTAGCGTAGTGCTGCTCCGGGCATTTAATCGGGTTAAGGGAGGATAGACGGTGAAACGTTCTTCTTCCCGGCCTTTATCATTCTCGATCCAAGCCTGAGCAAGGAAAACGAGATCGCCTGGGTTTTCGACCTTAACCGATGACTGGGAAAACTGTTCCGGATAAATCACACGCGTCTCATTGAGTATTAAAGCGGCTTTCGCAAAATAAGGCATGGTGAATAAAACAATGAGGGTCGTAATATGCCGGGACGGTTTCATTTTTACATCTTCTCTGGTTTATAATCTTTGAGTGTTCATTCCCTTTGATAATAAACCGCCCACAGGTTGTTGTGTTACATCATGCTCTTTGGGTCTGGCATATTTCCTGAAGGACATTCTACGAACCGCTTAGAAAAATATAACCCCGGTTTCTAAACCTAACCTAAACGAGATTTCCCTGGGGCGATGATGTTAAAAGAATGCTGCCACAGGTAATGATATGTAGAGTTTATATTTTTCGGCTGTTGTAAACCTGAGTCACTCAGCCGGTTACCTGCTCCGTTACCGGAGCAGGGTAAAAGCAGATTTTAAAATATAATTAACTGATTTTTTCCGGGTGCGGTTCCATCGCCAGCGCGCTCGCACTGGCAGGATCAAAGAGGGAAAGGCTTTCAATCTGATCCAGCATAATCACCTTGCGAAAAGCCATTGCGCTTTTAGGCTCTGAATCGAGGGTGATGTCGTGATCGGCATACCATTTGCTGTAATTATGCTCAATGCGCAGGTTCATCGTCTCCCCGTCACGATAGCCGCTCAGCATCGGGATCAGGACTACGTTTGCCGTTTTTTCATATTCAAGGGTTGCGGTGTGTATCATCCCGATATAAATCCGCCTCGACTTAAGTGTTACCAACGCCAGCTCACCTTCTTCCATACACTGGTAAAGCAGTTGTTCGATGCCGCTTGAACGCGCAAGGCTTTTATAAAGCGTTTTCCTGTCGTTGCCGTCCAGCCGCGCGCTGCCAGCCCAGTTTGAACGATACAGGCAGAAAAATACGGCGAAGGCCAGCATGATAACAACGGGGGCCTGGATGCCAAGAAAGCTCCAGTTCATGAACTCCATTTGCCAGTCGGCATATTTACCCGGCATGAGATGCAATCCATTCACGGCGGCCGAGATCCCCAGCAAAAGCAGCCAGATCAAGCCGGTGGCTATGACGCCCTGCAACACAAAGATACAGCCATACAGGGCCACGAGGAAATAGACATCCCAGCCGAAGGAGCGCTTAATTTTAAACCGCGTGGACAAGTCCCGGCTGGTGTACCAGTAGCCACTTACCATCAGCACCATAAATATAGCCGTTCCCATATCAGGCTCTCTTCAGGGCGTTAACGTGACGCAGAAAGTCTTTTCGTACTTCTTTGCTTTTAAAATTTACCGATGCGTTACCATCCTGATCGATAATAATGCGATCTCCATCCTCAACGGATTCAACGACATCCTGATGGCTCATTACCTGCAGAAGCAGCTCGGGACTGGAAAATATCGACATAAGAAAACGGCGCATACAAGAGATATCCTTCTGAAGAAAACAGACAAGCCTGGTACGATAATTATGGCTGAACCATCAGGAAATGCTGAAAATGCTCTCTTGCTGTGTGCCCGGCTGGCCTCGCTGAGCGGGCAGGTACCCCTGTATTCTGGCTGCTGCCCGGTGGATATCAATATGTATCATCGCTAATTCCAACATTTCAAATACGCATCACGCCTGAACTGAAAGCCCAATTTGTAGTTGCAGCGAAGGATGCAGGAATGAGTCTTGGGAACTGGTTAAAGACGCTTGGCAGGAAAGAGCTGGAACGGCTGGGTATGGAAAGTAAAAGCTGATGGGTTGATTGTTGGGTCTGAGCTTATTCGTATGTTGCTGGCTTAATATAGCTCAGCGCATAGCCTGACTTAACAGGAGAGAGTGCATTGATGTGCTGTACCACGCGGCGAACAATTCATATAGCTGAAAACGCTCCCGGCTCTTTCTGGAATCAGGCTGAATGGCCCCGAATAACAGACACAAAAAAGCCCGCATAACTTTCACTATGCGGGCTTTCGACTTCATCAGATGGCTCTGGTAACCACTGACGGAGGATTTTGGTGGGCTGGCGGAGTCTGAATTGGTGTTGTAATTCATTGAAATAAATTAGCTAACTTCTAATTCAACTTTTCTTTGGTGCCTATACAGGTGCCTAAAAGTTTTTTCACCCCTTTTTGATGAGAAAAATAAAGCGAGATAGGGAGAAAGACTTGCTCTATTTATGTGTGCACTAATCCGGTAGCTCGCCTGGCTCTGAGTAAATCGATAGTGGTCAGGAATGGTGTCTGCTCTTGCCAGGTGAATCCTTTACGGTCGATGCGCACCAGTTCATAGCGTTCCACCAGGAAATTCACCGCATCAGCAAGTGTGATACCCGCCTCGATATGTTCCTGGATGGCTGAATCATCATGGAATGGTGTGTCGTTGAGCGTAAGACCGTAATGATGTTCCAGTAGGTACGTTAACAGTTGCTGCCAGACCTGAACGGGCGACAGGCGTGGCGAAACCGGCACCGTGGCCGGTACAGTTGAAATATGCATGAGTTGAGTCCCTGATAAAGGAAGAGGAAGGTGTTACCTGGTTACGGCTGACTGGGGATAAATAGCGATGTAAACGTAGCCATGAGAGCCGAGAGTGTCAGCTTCACAGGTGAGTCCATTGTGATGAAGAGTGACGCAGAGTTGACATCGGGGATCAAGCTCTCCAGTGGTGAGCATCCGCTCTAGCTGTTTCATCATCAGTGGAAACACCTGGTCCAGACGCAAAGCTTCATCGTCACTGAATGAGCCATCAAACCCAGCCCGATCAGTCAGAAAGTAGAGACGGTTGCCTTCCTGTACCAGGCGAGCGCCGAAGCACGGCGTGATATTACGTTTTAATCCCCACTGAAGGCAGGATGCGTTCTCCGCTGATGAGCCGGATAAGGTGGTCGATTGCATTAACATATTCCTTAATGACTGAGAGAAGTGATTAATTCATCGTCACGCTGCGAAGGATGGCATATGGGCCTGCCCGATCCTGACGACGTTCAACAAAAACAGCGAGTACACCGCTGATATCCTGAACTTCACGTCCGTAGTAATGGCAGACACTGCCATGCCACTGGTAGTGACCTGTACAGAAGGCAGATAACCGGGATTCGGGATGCTGACGATAAATATGCATCGCCTGGCGCTTACTGATGATTTTCATTCTGTACCTCACAACCAGCCACATTCAGCAAAAGACACCACTTCGTTCCCGACCACAAGATGATCCAGCACTCGCACTTCTACCAGTGCTAACGCTTTCATTATTCGCTGGGTGATGTGTTTATCCTGCTGACTGATTTCTGTCGTACCAGACGGATGGTTATGCGCCAGAATTACTGCAGCGGCGTTGTGTTTCAGGGCTGACTTCACCACTTCACGCGGATGTACTTCGGTATGGCTGAGCGTGCCGGTAAACAGCGTTTCTCGCCCCAAAAGGCAGTGCTGGTTATCGAGATACATCACGATAAATACTTCCCGCTCCTGATGAACCATCTGTAGCTGAAGCCAGATCTTGGTGAAGCTGGTGGAGGTAAAAGACTCACTCGGTTGACGCTGATATTTTTCCAGCAGTCGTAACGCCCGACGAACAACGCGCTGCTCATTTGGCAGGAATACCGGGGATAAATTGAGTGCCGACATAATTGCTCCTTAAAACAAAATGCCCCGCTTGCTTAGTGGCAGGGCATGAAGAGATGGATGGTAAAAAGGTTCATGAAGCAAGCTGCAGCATATTCTCAGCCATCACCCAAAGTGCGCGGTTCAGCTTCACATCCCCGTCGATGCCTTTAACGGCACGTGTATGGGAGCGTTGACCTTTGGTCGTTCGCCCCGACAGACCGCCTTTAATCAGGTTTTCCTGAATACGCTGGTAAGTGGTCCAGAGATCATTGCTTTCGTCCTGCCAGCGGCGAGGAGAAAGTATCTGTGATTCCGTCACCGGCTGATGATCTTCGCCAAAGCGATAGGTTAATGCTGCTTTCGCCATCGCCTGCTGTGCTGGTGGCGGTAATATCAGCGACTGCATGGCATCACGTTTCTCTTCCACCCGGTCAAAAATCCCCAGCACTTCATAAGCCCCTTCAATGACTTTCTCCACTACGTTGCCTTTATGCGGCACTCGCACCTCACCAAAGCTCTCACCACAAATCAGCCCATTCTGGCAAACCGATCTGAATAACCCCGGCAACATTTGGTATGAGCTTGAACCGTCATGGCTGTTAAGCAGGATGATTTCTGGCACCTGTTTGCCAGTGATCTGGCCTTCGCGACGCAGGCGCAGCATGTGTTTGGTGTGCTCTCGCTTGCTCTGGTCCCGAACTCGGGTCTGGCAGGCAAAGAATGGCTGGAAGCCTTCGCGGTGCAGGTTATCGAGCAGGGAAATAGTCGGGATATAGGTGTACCTGTCACTGCGGGATTCATGTTTGTCTTCGCTGAAGACACTCGGCACATAGTGCGCCAGTTCGTCACGGGTTAACGGGCGGTCGCGGCGAACAAGATTGACTGAGCCGAAGCGGCTGGTTAAACGGGTCATAAAAACTCCTGTAGAAAATGGACATAAAAAAGGCCACCCCGAAGGATGGCCCTGTCTGTTATTAATGAGTCTGATTAGGTCGATGGTGGTAACGTGGGTTTCAGAGCAGGCGGCACCGTTTCTGCTGAGCTGTACCTTTCGGCCCGATAGAGCAGGAGTTGCGCCAGTAACGGGGCTTTCCGTGACTGGAGATAATCCAGGCACCATTCCCTTCGGACAACCAGTCTGACCGGCACAGGCAGAAGCTCATAAGCCTTACTGAACATCGACTCGATAAACACATCGTCACTGAGTTTATCCTCGGCAATGGTCAGCAAACCGCTGATAACGATACTGTCGAGCAATCGCTTATATCGGGTAGTACGGGATTCTTGCCCTTCTGTAGTTTGCTCCCTGACATTTTCTTCTACCTGCTCATCCTTGTTATCAGTGGGGGAGACGTTTCGGCGCAGATTTAATTTCTCTTTCAGCCCCTTGAGTTTTCCATGGGTATTTTCAGACATATTGCTTTTATCCTCTGAGCTTGCAGCAAGGGAGATCAGGCAAGAGTAGCGAGTTTTTTAATGATGCGAATCAGACTCAGTGTAGTGAGGCTGGCCCCCACTGCTTTAACCCCAACTGAAGTGCTGCGCATCAATGTCACACCGGCAACACTCAAAACAAGTTGCCAGGTACAGTCCACGGTTGGTGGCGTTTCCTGCTGTAATTTTTTTCCCACTGAACCTCCATTAACTGAATGCCGAATAAAAAGTTATCTCACTGATAAGGTTATTTATAACCATTGGGAACCCACTGGCCTTGCTTACGGATATCAGTAATGATGTCTCCCTGGTTGACCGAAATCGTGCGCCAGCCCGGCTCTTTACTGGAGGCATTACCGTAGGTGTACCCTACTGTCATAGTGAGTGCTTCACCCGTCGTGGTTGTTAAATCTGCTTCATATGCCGCTTCGGTATTTTGTTTACGGATGAAACGCACGGTATTAATGGCACGACAACGCAGACTACTTTTGGCATGTTCAAATGAGTTATCCGCCATCTGGCAACCTTCAGATTTAATTTCATCCGTCAGGCTTGTCGAAGCATTAAAGTTTTTAGGGGCAGGAACGAAATTAGCCATATCGCTGCGCATTGTTGGAGGATCTGTCTGAAGTACAAGATAAACAGGACAATCTGATTTTCCGACTTCACAGGCTTTTGCGACGTAATCACGTACCGGCCAGCCTTTATTGCCAAAATACTCAGCACCGCTCTCGTCTTTACATTGTGACCACGTAGCTTTTTGTCCCATCATCACGCCGCCTACCAGAACACAGGTGACGGCCTTTACAGGTTTTCCATCCCAGCGAACAGCGTCAAAGGGTTGAATGCCGGTATGATTCACATCAAGCGTATAAGCCTGCGGATTCTTCGCTATCCGGTCATTTGCCTGTTTCAGTTGATTGCTGCCTTCCTGAGTCAGAAAGAAGGTATAGCGTTCGGGATGTATGTCGCCGTGAATTGTCATTGCAGACGAGACCAATGGAATAAACAGTGCTGCGGAGCTGAGAGATAAAACAACAAGTTTACGCATAAGGTTTCCTTTCAGTTAATTAATGATTAATACAGTCCTGCCATGTGGTATCAGCCAGCGCCTCATTCAGCCCTTTGGCGCTGAATTTTTTAGATATGGCAGCATTCATAGAGGTCATTTTTATTACGTCTTTTTCACTCGTCGCTTTTAGCGCAGTAAAGGCTGTTTCATCCAGAGGATGGTTCTTACCATTGATACTGACGCCAGGTTCAGAAAGCCCTGTTTGTGACGAGACGCGGTAATCCTCCGCAGGTACGCTGTAAGCAGCAGACAGCTTTCCGCTTGTGCAGGTCAGTGTGAGCTCTTCACCTGCGGTATTTTGAGTATTGAGTTCAAACTCCATGGCACTGATGTTCCCGTACCAGTCACTCCATTGCTGGTCAGCCTGTACGGCGCTGGCACTGTGACTAAGCAGCAGTAATCCTGCTAGTGTTGCATGATGGTCTCTGAGCATTTAGCTTCCTTTCCTGATGATTTAAATACAAAAAAGCCCGCTTCCGTTTTCAGGGGAGCAGGCTGATCGTATTGATTAAATGAGCTAGCGGATAATCGTTAATACAGATCAGTTTCCAGGAATTGATCGTTATTATCTATTGCAATATCGATCAATTCACGATAATCAATAGATTTAAACTATCAAGTATTGAGTATCGATCGGTGCGATAGATCAACAAGTTTCAGCAACCGAATGACATTCGTCAGACTGATTCATCCGGGTGATATAGGTTTGAAATTATCTGCAATTTGGACGGGGGATAGTGCGTGTTTATGAATTAATTTGATGCTACGTCTGCGACGTTAACTTCAGAGTTATATTATGTAAGTTAATTGCCTGCTTTACATGTTTCCTTCTACTATAGCAAAAGTAACATCAGTGCAGTAATTACTGTCTGATACTGTATTATAATAATAAAGATGGAGTAAATATAACAATCATTAACAATACTCACCTTTAAAAATCAATACTAGTACCTGAAGAGTAATTAATTACATGTCAGGTTTATTATATTGAGATGATTATTACAAGGACTAAAACATGAAACCCTACATCAGCAGATTACATGGACCATGTAACCAACTTCATATCAACCGTATCCATGACACGTTGAATAAATCACTTAGTGAATACCCAAGGACATACGTTCGCAGAATAGATTTAAGAATACCCGATGAGGTCTATGAACAGTACCGTGATGACTCAACACTGATAACGCGTTTTATGGAATCACTAAAGGCTCAGATTAAACAAACACAGAAGCGTAAGCGAAGTGAAGGTAAACGAGTCCATCCCTGCAATGTTCGTTATGTCTGGTCAAGAGAGTTTGGTGAGGTCAAGGGGAAGAAGCATTATCATATCGCATTAATGCTGAATAACGATGCGTACTACAGTACCGGTACATATTGCCCTGTTGGGAATGTATATATACATAATCTGGCATTGATGATCATGGAAGCATGGATAAGGGCTTTAAACCTTCATACACAACTTGATTATCAACGGCATTACCGGTCGGTGCATTTTGTGCTTGAGGGTAGCATTATGCTGGATACTAACAGCAAAACCTTTGAACTTAATTATGCTCAGATATTCCAGCATCTCGAGTATACGGCTAAACTCTACTCGAAAAGCCATGTTGATGGTAAGCGTAATTTTGGTTGTAGTCAGTACTGATATATTCAAGAGAACCGATATACGACAGAATGGAATAGGGCTGTAGCAAGGGCTTAATATCGTTGTAGCAACTCGCGCTGTAACATTTACTTAACGCCGAAAGGAGCTGCGCGTTGTAGCAACTTGTTAACAGGGTGATCCGATGGACATTAGTCTGGATGAAGAATGAGCGATTTGGTGTGTTTTTACGGCATGCGTATCTCAAAACACTGCTACAACCTGCTACTGTAGCAATTGTAGCTAGGAATAATGCAGGGATATTTTTGTTTTAAGGCATGAAAGGCCCATGACGCAAAGGTGTTAATGAGCCTGTTGAACGTGGGTTTTGATAACAATTCAGTAGCATGAATTGCTATCATGATGCTGCTGATTGACTGCCTTAGACAATGTCAGACGAATTAATTAGCTTAGGCGCTTGCTGTGGCAAGTATTGAACCGGAGGTGCAGCGAGTGGGGCGTAAAAGCCATTGCTCATGCGCCAGGTAATATACTCGGCTGAATGAGTATTTGTCCGGAATGTGGTAAAAAAACCCGTTCCTGGTTGACCAATGATGTAATTCATCAAAGGTTCAAGTTTGTCGCTGCGGCGGAATTTATTGGGTCCATACTTGATGATGTCATTCTTTTTGAATGGGAGCCAGCCATTGGCAGTAAATTTATTATGAATCCACTGGCGGAGTTCTTCCACATCATGATAAAACTTATATTCATCAGTGAACTGATGAAACCAAGATACTGCTTGGTTGAGATACCAATCCATGATAAGGGATGCACTCTGAACAACACTGAGTGGAATAATTTCTGTTTCTTGGTCAGAGAAGTAGTGAAGCAACCCAGCAATACGTAATGTATTAGTGTTGGCTTTCTGCAGCATGTAATCAATACAACGCCAACGAGGATCATTTATTGGTAAAGAAATCCAGATATCACGTTTATTTTCCCAAAACTCTGCAGCTTCAGGGGAAAGTTTGAGTGTTTTCTTCTCAGTTTTACCCGAAATGATTTGTTGCTTCTGCTTTTTCAGTAGCTTCTTAATCTGCTCATGAAAAAGAGGTATTGCAGTTTCATCACGGAAAGATGTATTCGAGTGATGACGATGGCCCATGTTAGTGAAATTTTTAGTGGGGATATTCGTAAACAGGAAACGGGCTAACAGACCACTATTTAAAAGCTTGTCCTGATTCTTTTTCATGAAATTGAGAAAGAGAGGTCTCTGCAACATTAACGATAATGTCAGTGTCGGTTTGAAACTGCGGGTGGCTTGATGGCTACGTTTGTGTTCATAGAGATCACCATCCCAGGCTTTATTAAAAAATGCTGGATTATCTTTCACGCAGGATTCAAAAAAGCCGCTCGCTTCATCGGAGTTCACGGCTGCAGTTGGATATTCACTTAATCCTTCAATGAGTGCAGCTACCGAAGCATCGTTGTAGGCAAGGGTGAGCAATACAGGTTTATTGGGTTTCAGGTCCGTATGTAATGCCAGTTCAGCTTCAGCGTCGCTGGGAAAGAGGCGCTTTTTGACTGCGGTACGCAGGTTGCTCTTCAGGGCCTGAAGTTTTGTCTCCCAGACGGCATAATCACGCTCGTATGCAGCCAATTTCTTCTGAAAGGCTTCATCCAACTCAGCTTTCAGCTTGTCGAATGGCTCCCTGAGCAGTTTGTTTACGGTCGATTTCCCTGTACCTGAATCTGCCAGAGTCAGGATGTAAAGTGCATCGGGTTCAGGCAAATTAGTAAAAGGATTGATCACTTCAACCAGGGGCTGACAGGCTTCAGATACAGCGGCCAAAGTTACATTGACAGCTAATTCCACCGGAATCTTCCCCCCATCCTGTAGATGGTTAATGGCATTTTGCATCACAGATGTAAACGCCCATACAGGGATGGTTGGGACAGGAATGGTTTGATGCTGGAATCCAGGCATCAACGGTAAATAGCTCATTTTTATTTTCCTGGAATTTTTTTATATTAATTCAAAAGTGACATCACCGATGCGACTTACCCTGCCGGGTAAGGGCATACGGTGGGGGGGCACTATTGGTTTGTGTTAGTTCAAGTGCAGTATTCACTGCAACAGAATGCCAGAGAGGCTATGCAGCCCGGCGTTTCAGAATCCATTCATCAAGTTCGGATTCGAGCCAGCCAACAGACTGCTTGCCTAGCGGATAAGGTTTCGGAAATGCCGGGTCATGACGTGGCGACTTAGCATTAAGCCAGTCGTAGATGGTCGATCTGGCGATGCCTATTTTGTTAACAACGTCTGGTAAACGTAGTACTTTCATTGTTGGCGTGGTCATTGTCTCTTTGCCTCTGTTTAGCTGTGTATGGACAGAGCAAAGGCTAATGGAAGACAGCATGCCTATGAAGACGCCTGCTTGTCCCCTAAAAAATACTTTTAGCTCATGATTCTCACTTTTTGGAGAAGAGATGGAATCGAACGACATGGAACAACTGTTTAAAGAAATGCTTGGTGTGTATGAAAATCAGTTAAATGGGTTGAAGGCAATGCAACCGCCTATCAAAATGTTGGCACAGTACGACAGCGAAGCTCAGCAGTGGTTGGATAAACTAAGAGCACGTTATGATAATGAAGACGAAATTTGTCTCAATGAATGCAGCAGCTTAATAAAGCAAGATGCAATCGATATTTGGCACAAAGCTACATGGCATGGGAAGTTCGATAAATATCTTTATTTATCATTATGTTACTATCGTATTGCTATGTTTGAACAATTCCATCATCGTTTGAGCGAAGCATGCCGACATTTACTGGATGCACACCATTATTGCGGTATCTGGATAGGTGCCCGCTACCGGCTGGATTGGATTACTCATAGCGAAAAAAAACAAATGGAAAGAACAGAAAAGGCTCGGCAGGCGGGTTTAAAACGAGGTGAGAAGCTGTTTGGCCCAGTTAAAGCTGAGGCAATCCGGCTGCTAAAGGCCAAAATGCCTAAAAATAGGTGGATTGATGCAACTGAAGCCTTTGTTTCTATTGACGATGAATTGTGGTCTTTTATTAAGGCACAAACAAAAGAAGGTGAAGAACCGACATTAATCTATGACGAATTGGAACGAACAGTACTTCGATGGATTGCAGAGGATGAAAATGTGAAAGCCGCGTTTAGAGAGGGTTTAATAAGTTAAAATAGTATTACTCATAATCAGTGCATTGGCCTGCTTTATGTGGCTGTTGCTGTATAGGGGAATAAAATGGCGAATTTTGATGTTTGGTGTGATTCTGTAAACGTTAATTTAGGTGCGAACTTCCTTCAAAAACTCACTGCTAGGGGCGCAGATTTTGATAACAGCGTGGTATCTACCGCTTCCATTGTGCCTCACCATTATGCCTCACCTGAAAACATCGCAACAGCTTTTGAATTACTTGGTAAGCCAGGGGTTGCAGGATTCATCAAAGATTTTCTCCCTATTTCTAAGCAAACTCGTTCGGGTGATATTGGTGAAATTCTGGCAACTGAGTGGATTAATGCAAGAAGCAATGGTTATAAGGTCCCACTTAATCGGCTACGTTGGAAAGATCACCGTAATTTAGCTATGCGTGGAGAGGATGTTATCGGTATGTATATCGATCCTCAGACTGAAACTCTTTTCTTCCTTAAAACGGAAGCAAAGAGTCGTGCAACTATGAATGCTAGCACCATAATAGATGCCCGAAATAACTTAGATAAAGAGCAGGGATTGCCTACCGCACATGCACTGGCGTTTATCGCCACTCGTCTTCTTGAAACAGGACAAAAGGAGTTGGGGCGGCAGATTCTTAAGGCATCGTTGAGCCAGGGAATACAGCCTGGTCACGTCCGTCACCTTGTTTTTCTGCTTTCAGGTAATGCCTCTGATGTATTGCTTACTACATCTATCAATGCATACAAAGGGAATATTCAGCAGTTTGGAGTCACTGTGATGGTTGCTCGCCACGGTGAATTCATCCAGGAGGTTTTTGATAGGGTGATTAGCCATGCTTGAAACTTCTGAAGAAATTATTGAAGCCATCCGCGCTGCCACTGCTACCGGATTTCGTGGCCGATTGATTGCCCGTGGGCAAGCTAGGGCTATGATCTGGCGTAACGGCATATTACCAGACGAGGCTCCCGAATTCACTTTTCAATTAAGTGAAGACCTTCAGGGGTACGCTTACTCACTTATCGGCCTGGGTTTAAGACTCCGTGAGATAAATGGGGAGAGCGCCTATTCACGACTTGCGTTTGAGTATGCTGCCACTGCCTTGGAGTCAGTGATTGCAAAGGGGGACCGGCACAATGACGATAGTGATTTTCATTTCGTCATGGCCGCAGCCAGTTATCATCTGGCGCATCTCTCTGCTCGTGCTTATTCTCTTTTAGCGATAGTTAATGAAGATCAGAATTTTTCAGCTATCGAACAGATCTTGACGAAACTTATTCAACGAGATTTCAGCACACTACGCTCCAGTGTTCTTTCCTATCGCGCCGATGGTGAAGGTAGTGAAGAGAGAATTATAGAAGGAATTCGAGGAGCGGCGTTCCCTTATGGGGAACGCGAGGATGATTCTGCTGATGTGGAACATGACCCTTTGTTAGAGGGGCTCGACACAGCTCTAACCGATATCTACATGTCAGCGATTTCTCTTTACATTCTGGCCGTCGAAAGAGGTGAGCGTATATTCCTCACTAAGGCTATTCATAAATTACGTACAGGCCTTGAGGTTTGCTCTCGCTTTAATATGTTGCCTCAGTGGTGGGTCATTTTAATTACTATTCACCTTTTATCTGATCTCTGGTCTGATACTTTCCACGAATTACTGCCGACAAACTCTGTCGGTGGTGAAGCTGGAACGTGGCCAGATCTGCGCGAGGCGTTCATTTCACTTCTCATGCGGCGCTCGCGGGCCGAAATCGATCTCTGGCCATCACAGAGAGAGGCTGCATTACGTGCAGTTAATGATGAAGATGACCTGGTTGTCTCTTTACCGACAAGCGCAGGGAAAACACGTATAGCCGAATTGTGTATTCTTCGTTGCCTCGCTGGCAAAAAACGAATTGTCTTTGTCACGCCACTTCGTGCACTTTCAGCGCAGACAGAAGCTTCCCTTTCCAGAACGTTCAATCCCCTTGGTAAAACGATTTCTGCACTTTATGGCAGCATCGGCGTCAGTGGAATGGATGAAGACGCCATTCGGAAGCGCGACATAGTGGTCGCTACGCCTGAAAAGCTCGACTTTGCACTGCGCAACGACCCTTCACTTATTAATGATGTCGGACTATTCATTTTTGATGAGGGGCACATGATTGGGGCAGATGAGCGTGAAGTACGCTATGAAGTTCAAATACAACGACTGTTACGTAGACAAGATGCTAATGAACGCAGAATAGTCTGTCTATCAGCTATTTTACCCGACGGGGACCAACTGGATGATTTCGCCAATTGGTTACGTCGCGATAAGCTTGGTGGCGTGATCAAGAGTGATTGGCGACCGACACGACTACGTTTTGGTGAAGTAATCTGGATGGGTAATACCGGCAGACTTAATCTGAGCATTGGCGAAGAGAAAACATGGATTTCTCGCTTCTTGAATAGTACTCCGCCTCCAGTAATTAAACTTTCCGGAAAAAAGCAGCGCAAAAAAACCTTTCCAAGCACGTCTAATGAGCTCTGCCTCGCAACTGCATGGCGACTGGTTGAAGATGGACAAACGGTGCTTATCTATTGTCCATTACGGAGAAGTGTGGAGCCGTTTGCTGAAATGATTGTTGATCTACACCAACGTGGATTACTCCGTTCCTTGTTTGATGGGGATATAGCTGTTCTTGCCCAAGCTTTAGCTCTTGGAGAAGAATGGCTAGGCGCTCACAGCCCGATAATAGCATGTTTGCGCCTTGGAGTAGCTCTTCACCATGGCGCCTTGCCAACAGCCTACCGTAAAGAAGTAGAGCGATTGCTCCGTGATGGCGTTCTAAAGTTAACAGTATCTTCTCCTACTCTTGCACAGGGGCTTAATCTGTCTGCCACGGCAATAGTTATGCACTCACTGCACAGAAATAAACAGCTTATCAACATCTCTGAATTCAGGAATGTTATAGGTCGAGCTGGACGAGCATATGTCGATGTGGAAGGCCTTGTCATTTATCCCATTTTTGAACAGACGACAAAACGTCAAAGAAATTGGAGTAGACTCACGGAGGACATGGGAGCAAGAGAAATGGAGAGTGGATTAGTACAGCTTGTAATCTCTCTACTGAAGCGAATGAGTCAATTACTGGGCGATGACATCGATGTAGTCAGTGATTACGTGCTAAATAATGCGATGGTTTGGTCATTCCCAATAATTGCAGCGGAAGATGCTTCTGAAAGGGAAAGACAGGCTGCTCTCTGGGAAAAACAAATTGCAACGTTAGATACAGCCATTCTGAGCCTGATTGGTGAAACTGAAATACTCGACATTGATATTGAAGCCACTCTTGATGATGTATTGCAGTCTTCGCTGTGGTACCGAAGCCTTCAGCGTTACCCTAACGATAGTTATCGTAGATTGATTCAGTCCGGATTGTTAGTACGCAGTCATTATATCTGGCATCACTCAACGCCAGCAGCCCGCCGAGGATATTTCCTGTCTGGGGTAGGGCTCAAAACTGGCTTACAGCTCGATGCCATTGCACAAGTTGCTAATCAAATACTGATTGAAGCTAACGGTGCAATACTATTAGGTGATGAAGAGAGAGCAATTGCTGCAATTACTGCCTTAGCTGAGCAAGTATTTACCTTCTATCCTTTTACTCCAACACCTTTACCTGATAATTGGCAAGCGATCCTACGCTCGTGGTTGTTAGGTGAACCCATAACTACTATCGCCAACGTAGTGAAATCAGAAACGCTACAGTTTGTCGAGACTGCTCTCGTGTATCGACTTCCTTGGGCAATGGAGGCAATCCGGGTGCGTGCTATCGCGAATGGAGATATTGTTGATGATGATGGCTTAACCATGGATGACTATGATCTTGATTTGGCGGTTGCTGCAGTTGAAACAGGAACACTTAATCGTTCTGTATCATTACTGATCCAAGCAGGGTTTAATTCAAGGCTAGCAGCGATAAAAGTTGTGGCAGACACTGGGGCTGATTTCCAATCTGGCAGAGAGCTCCGAAGGTGGCTGCGATCAGACCTTGTGAGTTACTGGAGTGAATTTGCAGACTGGCCGACACCCGAAACTCACGCAATGTGGGTTGATTTTGCCAAAGAGATAAACCCCGAAGAAGACCAGACATGGATGCTTCGTAAATATACAAGTATAGTCAACTGGAAGGCTCCTGTTCCTCAACCTGGAACACCGCTTCATTTTCATCAAATGAATGGAGTTAATTACATCCTCGCTGAGGATGGCTTCCCTTTAGGAAGCATCGCAGCTGCAATCAACACAGAAAGAAAAGGTCTACTGCGTGTTAAGGTTGGAGATAAGTTGAACGTAGAGCTTGATTATATCGGGCCAAATGATATCAGAGCACGCTAATCTTTCCCTATGAAACTTCGTATGATTTTCATATAAGTGCCTAACCTTACTGGTAAATAATTTCTCAAATGAGGGGGCATTCGAAAATGCCCCCTGCAACACTATAAACTGGTTCAGCAGGGCTTGGTTTGCTTCCTGTACACGATTTCGCTGTCCACGTAGCTCCCTCAGGAACATTAAGCTATTCCTTCAGGACCGAACTGCAGGGCACAATGATGGGTACTCCATTGGCTGGGACTGTACGGAAATGACATTAAAAGTTACCTATATTGCTGCATTTTGTGCAGCCGGATATTGTTTCTATCTGTAAACGCTGATAATGTTCATACAGCTCAAGCGCTTCGCTTTGAATGCTGCAACCATGTTATACAAATTGCTAGCTTTGCTTCCTTAGGGAGGCGTCTGGTTTACCAGACTCGATCCGAGGCCCCACCGTCGCCATCGACGGCTGGCGCCGTAGCTGTCGGGCATTACTTACGGTCGTAGAACACAGAGGCTGTTGCTAGCAATGTTTGGTGTATGCATCTCTGTTTTTCTGCACCCTTGATTATGGGGAGACCGTAAGTAACTTTGCCTCTGAGGTTTAATATGCCTTCTGATATCCCAATTAATAGAAGTAGTTCTGGCATTTCAACGTTGAATGCACTTTCTAAGGCTTTAGGTTTTTCACTTCCTGAGCTTGAAGAAATTAGAAATATACCATTAGAGAAAAGATATTTTAAATTAGAAAAACCTAAAGCTGATGGAAGTTTGAGGGTTGTTTATCGGCCTCATCATAAATTAAAAAGATTGCAGCGAAGAATCAATTCTAGAATATTTCGTGAACTTGTTGTGTGGCCTGATTTTTTATTTGGCTCAGTGCCAAATGACAATGACGAAGAGCAATCCCTAAAAAGGGATTATATTACTTGTGCTGAACAACATTGTTCAGCGAAATCAATTCTTAAGATAGATATAAGAAACTTTTTTGATAATATACATCGCGATTTAGTTAGCGATATCTTCAACGATTTCTTTAGCATAAAGTCAGATGCGAATGAGTATATTGTCGATATTTGTTGTGCTGGAGATTTTATTGTGCAGGGAGCCTTGACCTCTAGCTATATTGCTTCACTGTGCCTGCATGATATTGAAACTAAAGTATGTCGAAGAGCCAGAAGGAAGGGGTTAACATATACGAGGCTGGTCGATGATATAACTGTGTCGTCTAAAGTTTATGATTTTGATTTTTCTCAAATAAGAAAGCATATTGAAGATATGCTTGCTGAAAAAGATCTTCCTATTAATCCTGATAAGTCAGGTGTTCATCAAATTTCTACAAAGCCACTTTTAGTGCATGGTCTGAGAATCGATCACAGCAAACCAAGACTTCCTTCTGATGAGGTGAAGCGGATTCGTGCTTCTTTGCACAATCTAATAAACAATTCATCAAAAAATAATAATAAGACATCTCTGGCATACAGGGTTGAATATAATAGATGCATGGGAAGAATTAATAAATTAGGGCGGCTTGGTCATGAAAAACATTCTGTATTTATGGGGAAAATCAGAAAGGTGCGACCAATGCCATCGTATAGGGATATCAAAGAGTGCAAGAAAAAACTAAAACGGTTGGAACATCTTTATTCGAAGGGGTTGAATAAAAGTGAAAAATATTTCAGGGATTTTCAATTGGTAGGGCACAACATATCTCTTATTAATAGAAGTAGCTCATTTTCCATTTTGGCAAAAGAATTTAGAATAAGATTAACTAAGGTCAAGCCTGATGTTGAAAAATAAAATATCCAGCACAGATAAATTTATAATTGCTGTAGTTGTAATCTGTTTAATATTAGTGGGAATCTTATGCTTTTCATTTTTCAGAACGATTTATGGACTAAATCTTTATAAATTAGATTTTTGTTTGCAAAGTAAATGTATTGACTTTTTTGCAACTAAAATTACCGGTGTTGTTGCGCTTGCTCAATTCTTTGGATGGTTTGTTACATTAATTGCAGCGCTTGGTGGAGCGATTATTGCGCTAAGAACATATGTTACTGGCATAGGGAATAGTAACATCACTAATCACATTGCGCATTTCTCTATGTTTAGAGATTTTGTAAATTCAGAAATTAATAAGAGGAAAAAAATATCCCCGGACACAATAGATATACATATGTGGTATAATGTTATTTTCCCAGAATCCAAGTCTGGAAATTTAATGTACAGTCAGATATATCTTGGCCTTTTAAATGAAATAAAGAGTGTTGTTGAAGATGCAAACTTTCACATTTCAACTTTAACAGGGAAGTATAAATATCAAACACATCAGCGTAAAATGATAGAATCTCTTTCTAATGTAGGTGTATCTATTAATAATGGGCCAAAAAATGTATTTATTGATATGGAATATGAAGCATTTAGCCTTATGGATTCAGTTAATAACACATTTGTCAGTGGTCATTATTTGTTTTGTGCACTTGAAAGGAAATATAGTTAGATGAAATGACAACCAAGGTATATATTAAATGATTTTGTGTTGCTTTCCATAATATGCTTATTCAACTCTATGTTAGATAATATTTTAAAATGAGTTATTTTGGCTTTTTTTTCATATATGCACTGATGAAGTTGCTATTTTTATGAAAGGGAACAGTAATTATAACGAAGAAGTTAATAGACAACGTAGACACCAAATAGCCGAAAAATAATTTTAACGGCTAAAGGTGGGTGTTACATTTAATACAGTTTTAATTAGAGTTTGCAGTATACAGTTTATACTATTCCAAAATTTTTAACCGCCCAATAATTGCGGAGGGTTCAATAGCCAAACAATTATAAAAACAGCTATAGCGCCTGTTGCTCGTATAGAAAATTTTTGAAATCTTGATTCTACTGTTAAGAGACCAGGGATAATTGCAGCTATAGCAGCCAATGAGACTGCGAAGAAACCTCGGAATACGAAGAACTGTGTTGGTGTAGGATTGGGAATAAATATTGCAGCACAAAGTGTTATTATGGCAAATAATAAACCGATAATAAGTCCTAATATAAGTTGCCATTTCGGAGTTTTATTCAAGTCATCTGCTCCAGAGTAATCGAATCCTGCTATTGGCAGAGAGTTATTTAGAAATAAATCTTTTAATTTTACCCATTTTTCTTTAGGGAGATATTCTTTTGTCATCCTCTGCATGTTTGCATAAGCAGACTCATCTGGCTCTTTTAAAGAACCTTGTAATGTTTCAGAATGACTCCGAAGGAAGTTAACATGAACAACAAATGCATTTAATACACTATGGCAAGTCTCGGCGAAACCAGTAACCCATTTACCATTAGCGTGAGCGCCTAGAAGCCCACTACTTCCAACGAAGTTTTCAATAAAATTAAAATAGCTTGAGCCTAATTTCTGACAGGTTAGTAATTCATTGAGGGAAGGAGGGGATTTTCTCTCATGCATTTTAATAACAATTGGGTTCAGATATTCTACATAGGCCTGCTTCAGTCTTTCTATTTCGGCCTCAGCTTGAATAACTGCTTGCTCGTTTGTCATGATTTACTTAGCCATCTTGGTTGCCAACAGAAGTAGAGTAGTTAGATCGGTATTATCTATACCTTCCATCATCATACATTCATATGGGCCAATGACATCGGATACAATTGTTTCGATATCATGCTTTGAAGCTGAATCACTAATTTTTTGAATCCTACATGCAATTTCAATAAGATTAGCTTCAGTTGGCGACCAATTGGTAATAAGAAGTAATGTTTCTAGTTCCTTTTTGAAGTATATGATTTCCATAGTAAATTATTTCTTTGTTGCTAATTGCATTAAAGTGATAAGATCAGCGTTGTCTGCACCTTTGTATATATAAGTTCCTGCACTTTGGCAGTGTTTTTTGACAATTTCAGCCCAATCTTTCTCTGATGGCGTAATGCCGTTTGATACCAAGCTTTGTATATCTTTTTTGATTTTTTCAAGCTGATGAGAAGTTGGGCTATTCGGATCGGTGCCAAATTTTATCTTTATTATACGAGCTAATTCTAGATCATTGTTCATGCTAATTCCTTCTTTGATCGACCGTTAACTATTAATCGATGCCGAACGATGGATTTACTAATTTGAACTGTAAGCTTTTCCATCTGACATTCCTTACGATTCATTAAGCTAGCAATTTTGTAATCTGTAATCAATCGAACAGATCACTTTTTTGTTTTCTGAGTGAGTATTGTAAGGAAACTTCTCCTAACCATCATTTAACGTGGATGTTACATTTTTAGCGATAAGACAAATGATGTAAATGTTATCTTTTTACATGCAATGACTTTTATGCTATCACTGACTCATAGTGCTATTACTATACTGCAATACTTAAATCAATCGGCATTACCCAATTAGACGCATTCCTTTTATCCCACCTTCAATCATGCTTCCACGATCCGCAGTCATCACAAAATCAGCCCACCATTGCATCATAGGTCGACGCTGTTCCAGGTAATCACTGCGGTTATAAGCGCGACGTACTTCATTTTTGTCCACATGAGCAAGTGCTGCTTCAATGACATCAGGAGGGAAACCTTGCTCATTAAGGGCCGTACTGGCAATAGATCGCAGACCGTGTGAAACAAGCACGCCACCAAAACCTGCGCGTTTCAGTGAAGCGTTTACGGTTTGGCTATTCATTGGCTGGGTCGGTTTGATACGGCTGGGGAAGATAAATTCTCGATTGCCACTTAACGGCTTCATCATCTCCAATATCGCAATTGTTTCATCTGACAATGGAACAGTATGGTCACGGTTCATCTTCATGCGCGATGCAGGGATCTTCCATTCTCGTGCCTCCATGTCTACCTCATCCCAACGAGCCTCAGCCGCTTCAGCAGGGCGGGTGATGGTAAGAAGCTGCCACATGAACAGACACCTTGTTGAAAGGCTAATGCTGGCTGTTCGCATTGTCTGCATCAGTTGAGGCAGCTGATCCGGACGAATACTGGGCATGTTTTTCTTCTGCGGCTTCTCGAAGGCTTTACCGATATTAACGCTGGGAACAGCATCAATCAGCCCCGTGTTTTGGGCATAGATCATGACCTCATTGATGCGTTGGCAAAGGCGACGAACAGTTTCCAATGCACCTCTGGCTTGTACTGGTTGCACAGCCTGAACCAGCGTATGAGCTTTGATATCTGTAACGCTAACGTCACCAATCGCTGGAAAGACATCTCTTTCAAGAGAGCGCCATATATCCTCTGCATAGTCCTCGGTAACACTGGCTTTCTTCACATTCCACCAACGTTCCGCAACGAGATGGAAAGTATTAGTTTTGGCTTCAAGCGAACTACGCAGTTGTTCTTGCAGATGTTCCTGAGGATCGATTTGTTTCGCAAGGAGAGAACGTGATTCTGCCCGATAGCTTCGAGCATCGGCAAGCGTAACTGACGGGTAGGGGCCAATACTCTTTTTCGCTCGCTTCTTGGTGACGGGGCGAATGTAGCGAAATTGCCAGATTTTACTCCCGCTGGATTTGATCAGTAGCTCAAGGCCATCGCCATCATAGAGCACATAGTCTGCTTCCTTGGGTTTGGCAGATTCGATTTCCTTAACGGAGAGAGGTTTAGTTTGTCTTGCCATTGCCGGGTTTCCATAGTTTTAGGCACCTCAAAAACAATAAAGCTTTATGAGGTGCCTAACAAGGTGCCTAAAAGGTTCGGATTTAATTAGTTGGCATCGGACTTCGCGGGACAAATTGAGGGCACAAAAAAGCCCGCAGGGCTTGCGCCGTGCGGGCTCTTAGGACTTCATCGGATGACTCTGGTAATCACCGATGGAGAATTTTGGTGGAGCTGGCGGGAGTTGAACCCGCGTCCGAAATTCCTAGACCGTCGGTACTACATGCTTAGTCATATCTTTACATTCGCCGGGCAACTGCGGACAGACACGCCATTACCAAACTATCCTGATTAAGTTTAATGCTTCAACCCCAGGCAAGGTATCCACACGATCTCTTTTGGGTTTGACCTCTCTTGATCCCCGTCCTAAGAGCGGAGGCTAGGGAGAGAGGGCTCTTAGCAGGTTATTAAGCTGCTAGGGCGTAGTTTTCGTCGTTTGCGACTATTTTTTTGCGGCTTTTTACGAGGCCAACCGCCCCTCGGCATGCACCTTGGGTTTCGCAAATCCCGTCGAATCCAGAATCAGCCCCACAAGTGTTTTGTCAGTATAACAGAACTCTGGCGTCCGTTACCAGCCCTCTGCTTTGTTAACGCTCACACGGCACTATTAGCGGCCCGCGTGCTTCATAATACGCGCTTTATCCAGCGCCCATTCGCGGTCTTTCAAATCGGTACGTTTGTCGTGTTGTTTCTTACCTTTTGCAACGCCGATTTTGACTTTGCACCAGGCGTTTTTCCAGTACATGGAAAGGGCGACCACGGTATAGCCATCACGGTTAATGCGGCCATACAGGTTATCCAGCTCGCGTTGGTTCAGCAGTAGCTTACGGGTACGTGTCGGATCGCAGACAACGTGGCTTGAGGCGACGTTCAGCGGCGTAAAGTTTGCGCCAAACAAGAAGGCTTCGCCGTCTTTCAGAATGACGTAGCTGTCGCTGATATTGGCCTTCCCGGCGCGCAGTGTTTTTACTTCCCAGCCCTGCAGTACGAGACCCGCTTCGAACTCATCTTCGATAAAGTATTCGTGACGGGCGCGCTTATTCTGCGCAATGGTGGCTGAGCCTGGTTTGTGTGCTTTTTTCTTTGTCATAGTGCTGCTCAGTATATGCAATCAAGAGTTCAAAGACACCCCGCTTCACTGCGGGCGGAAAGGAGATATCTTAGCATGCCTGCGGGCTAAGAGTTTTTCTTTGCCCGAGGATAGATGTTATTATTTATGAGGTGTATGACTCACAGGAATTACTATGCCTCAGATTAGTCGTACTGCCCTGGTGCCTTACAGCGCGGAGCAGATGTATCAGTTAGTGAACGATGTGAAATCCTACCCGGACTTTTTACCTGGTTGCACCGGCAGCCGGGTGATTGATGCTTCCGCCAGCCAGATGACGGCAGCGGTGGATGTCTCGAAAGCGGGGATCAGTAAGACGTTCACCACACGCAATACATTAAACAGCAACCAGAGCATTTTGATGCATCTTGTCGACGGGCCGTTTAAATCGCTCAGGGGGGGCTGGACCTTTACATCACTGGGCGCCGACGCCTGTCAGATTCAGTTCCAGCTTGATTTTGAGTTCACTAATAAGCTGATCGAATTGGCGTTTGGCCGCATCTTTAAAGAGCTTGCTGGCAGTATGGTTCAGGCTTTCACCGTGCGGGCCAAAGAGGTTTACAGTGTCGCCTGAAATCAAGGTCGAAGTGGTTTACGCTCTGCCGGAAAAACAGTACCTGCAGCAGGTAAAGCTGGCGCAGGGCAGTACGGTGGCGCAGGCGATAGAAGCTTCAGGCCTGCTGGAACTGCGCAGCGATATCGATTTAAGTAAAAATAAAGTCGGTATCTTTAGCCGTCCGGTAAAGCTCACCGATGAGGTGAACGAAGGCGACAGGGTGGAAATCTACCGCCCGCTGATTGCCGATCCCAAAGAGTTACGGCGTCAACGGGCGGCTAAAGCACAACAATAAAAAAGGCGCTGAATGCGCCTTTTTTCATCGGAAGCGTATCTTACCGATCTTTTTCCAGCTTTGGCTTGTTGTCGATGTTGGTTAATACGCCGCTGCTGTTGAAGGTCAGGGTCAGCGTTTGCTGCGTTACGCCTTCATGGCCAGGCTGCTGGCGGAACACGTAGAACCAGGTGTTGGTGCCGAACGGATCGGACATCATCGGCGTACCCAGGGCATAAGCAACCTGCTGTTGAGTCATACCGGTACGGATCTTCGACACATCATTTTGTGTCAGGTAGTTCCCCTGGTTGATATCGGGGCGGTAAACCACTCGCTCCAGAGTGGAACAGCCTGCGGTCAACATCAGAAGAACCGCTGCGGCAGCAGTCAGCGTTTTACAGCGCATAATGTTTTGATTCCTTTTCGGGCCCGAGCAGCACGTGGCTCATTCGTAATATGCCGATGATAATAAACCTTTTCGCAGTTTAAAACCTTAAGGCGCTCAACTCAGACCCTGGGAGGCCAAAAAAGTTGGCTCAAAACCTGTTCAATTGCCAAAGCATTGGCTGAGTGCTGATTTTTTGAACGGGGCGCGGCAGATTACCCTACCGTGCCCTTGAGTGCAATTAAGCAGCCAACAGCTCTTTAGCGTTAGCCAGCGTATTACGGGTGACCTCGCTGCCGCCAAGCAGACGGGCCAGCTCCTGCAGGCGCGAGCGCTTGTCCAGCGGCTGCATATGGGTTTCCGTCATTTCACCGTCGGTTTCTTTACTGACAAAGAAGTGGTGATGTCCGCAGCCTGCGACCTGCGGCAGGTGCGTTACGCACATAACCTGGGTTGATTCGCCCAGCTGGCGCAGCAGTTTACCCACCACGGCAGCCGTTGGCCCGCTGATACCGACATCCACCTCATCGAAAATTAACGCCGGCGTTTCCATCTTACGGGCGGTGATCACCTGGATGGCCAGCGCGATTCGTGACAGTTCGCCGCCGGATGCGACTTTCGCCAGAGGTTGTAAAGGCTGCCCCGGGTTAGTGCTGACCCGGAAGTCGATACGATCGGCGCCTTCGGCAGTGAGATGGTTTTCGTTGAATTCAACCTCAATAGCCAGCTTGCCGTGCGGCATGGAAAGCGAGTGCATGCTTTCTGTAATGAGCTGACACAGCTCGGCTGCGTAATGGGCCCGACGCAGGTGTAGTTCATGCGCCACGCAGAGCGCCTGCTGATGGTGATGCGCCACTGCCTGCATCAGTTCATCCTGCGAAGTGGCCTGCTCGTCGAGCTGCTGCTGTTCATCCAGCAATTTCTGGTGGAACAGCGGCAGATCTTCCGGCGATATATGGTGCTTACGCGCCAGGTTTATCTGCTTTGAGATGCGTTGTTCCAGTTCATACAGGCGATTAGGGTCCAGATCCAGACGGTCGCAATAGTGGCGTAGCTCGTCGCTGGCTTCGGAAATTTGAATGGCGGCCTCTTCAAGCATATCCAGCACGCCGGAGAGCTTGTTATCCATACCGATAAGCTCGCCCATGAGCTGACGTGCGCTGTGCAACTGGTTTTGCAAATTGCACTCTTCACCGTCGGCGAGAATATCCAGCGCCTGCTGGCTGGTAGAAAGCAGCTGCCCGCTGTTGGCCAGCCGTTTGTATTCTTCGTCGATTTGTTCGAACTCACCGACAACGGGTGAAAATTCGTTAAGTTCTTTAAGCTGGTAGTGCAGCAGTTCCGCGCGCGAAGCCCGTTCCTGGGAGAGCTGCTGGTGCAAAGCCAGGTCGCGACAGCTTTGATGCCAGGCGCGATAGCGTTCCGTCATTTGCGCAATGAGCATGTGTTCGCCTGCGTAGCCGTCCAGCAGCTTTTTTTGATGTTCAGGTTTTAACAGAAGCTGGTGCGCATGCTGGCCGTGGATTTGAATGAGTAGCTGACCGAGATCGCGAAGCTGGGAAAGGGGGACGGCGGTGCCGTTGATAAAGCCGCGCGAGCGGCCATCGCTGCTGATCACACGGCGTAGCAGACATTCCCGGCCATCTTCCAGTTGGTTTTCTTCCAGCCAGCGCAACGCGGCGGGCGTATCTTTTAAAGAAAAACGTGCGCATAAATCGGCGCGGCTGGCGCCCTGGCGTACCATGTCTGCTTCCGCCCGGCCGCCCAGGCACAACCCTAAGGCATCAATCGCAATGGATTTACCGGCACCGGTTTCGCCGGTGATGGCCGTCATGCCGTGATGAAAGTCAATTTCCAGTTCACGAACGATTGCGAAGTTACTGATGGTAAGTTGTGCCAGCATAGCCACCTTCCTGTATATAACAACATAACTGTAGTTACGTACAGTATATCCTGGTTGCTTATACAGTAAAGTGGCTTAATCGTATTTCAGAATAATTTTTTTGACCAGCCGAGCTTCGAACTCAATGTATTGAAATAGCTGTAATCTTTGGGATGTATTAAATTGAGGTGATAGTCGCAGCGGCGAATCAGCACATCCTCACCTTCCTGAATCGGCAGGGCAATCTGGCTGTCGCAGCTAACTTCCAGATCGCTGCGCATGTGTGAAAAACGCAGACGGATGGTGCTGCTACTATTAATAACCAAAGGGCGCGCTGAGAGCGTATGCGGGAACATCGGCACCAGCGTAATGGCGTCCAGAGAAGGCGTCAGTATTGGGCCACCGGCGGAAAGCGAATAGGCCGTTGAACCGGTAGGCGTCGAGATAATCAGGCCATCAGAACGCTGCGAGAAGGCGAAGACTTCATCGATGTAGACTTCGAATTCAATCATATGCGCGACTTTGCCGGGGTGCAGCACCACTTCATTAATGGCGGTGCTCAGACGGGCTGGCGTGTCGTGCTGGCATACCTGGGCTTCCAGCAGAAAGCGTTTTTCAGCGATGTAATGGCCTTCCAGCACGTCTGCCAGCTGTTGCTGCGCATTATCGGGGTCGAGGTCGGTGAGGAAGCCGAGGTTGCCACGGTTGATGCCGATGACTTTGATATCGTAACGCGCAAGCACCCGTGCCGCGCCAAGCATATTACCATCGCCGCCGACCACCACGGCTAGATCGGCAAGCTGGCCGATTTCTGCCAGCGTGCCGGTTTTGACATTCTTAAGGTTCAGCTCCTGGGCAATTTGCTGCTCCACAATGACCTCATAGCCCTTTTCGCATAGCCAACGGTAGAGCATTTCATGCGTGGTCAGTGCCGTAGGGTGGCGTGGATGCCCGACAATGCCAATACAACTGAAATGAGTGTTCGCTATTCTGGTAGTCATCGTGGTGGTCCTTATACGCAGACGTTTATGACAATATGTCACGTTCCCTTGAATCCCGGAAACTGATCCCCATAATAAGCGAACCAGCGAGATGAATGCTAAAAACGCGGAGAATTTCATGAGTAGTAAAGAACAGAAAACACCAGACGAGCAAGTCCCGGAAGAGATTGCGATGGAAAGCCACGAGGAAGTAGAGGCCGTAGAAGGCGTCGAGGTGGATCCGCGCGACGAACAAATTGCCGATCTGACTGCACAGCTGGAAGAAGTCCAGCAGCGCGAGCGTGACAGCCTGTTGCGTACCAAAGCTGAGATGGAAAACCTGCGTCGTCGCACCGACCAGGATATCGAAAAAGCGCACAAATTTGCGCTGGATAAATTCGTCAACGAGCTGCTGCCGGTGATTGATAGCCTCGATCGCGCCCTGGAAGTAGCCGACAAATCCAACCCGGATCTGGCGGCCATGGTCGAAGGCATCGAGCTGACGCAGAAATCGATGCTGGATGTGGTTCGCAAGTTTGGCGTAGAAGTGGTTGGCGACATTAATGTGCCGTTCAATCCGGATGTTCACCAGGCGATTGCCATGGTCGAATCTGAAGAGGTTGCGCCAAATCACGTACTGATGGTGATGCAGAAGGGTTATACCCTTAACGGACGCACCATTCGCGCGGCTATGGTTTCCGTGGCTAAAGCGAAAGCATAAGTATTAAATCAGGCCAGTTATATGACTGGCCTGACTTCCCGGTTTCATTTCTTTCAGCCCGTTCTCCATCATAGCTAAGCCGCTGTAAAATCGAACTCTGGCAAGGGTAAACATGGCCTGCCTGGAGGTTGTCCTGTATAGTTAACACACCATTTATCATCAGGTATGACAAATAGCATGCAGTTCAACGCAATCTCCAGTGTAACCCGCGGGCTGGATCTGCAAATCGCCAGTGAAATCGCCCGCCAGATCCTGTCAGGTAAAATTTTGCCCGGTACGATTTTGCCGAGTGAAGTTGATCTGTGTGAGCAGTTTGGCGTTAGCCGCACTGCGCTGCGCGAGGCTTTGAAGCTACTCTCGTCAAAGGGATTGCTGGAATCGCGGCCTAAAATCGGCACCCGCGTGCGCCCACGCACTTTCTGGAATATTCTTGACGTACAGCTGCTGGAATGGCTGAGCGGTATTGAAGCAACCGAAGAGATGTACCATCAGTTTCTTGATTTCCGGCGTGTCATTGAGCCTCATGCCACTATGCTGGCCGCTACCAACGCGACGAAAGAACAGCGGATTGAGCTGTCAAAAATTTACCGTGAGATGTGTCGGGTTGCTGAGGATTTTGAACCGGAAGCCTGGGTAAACATTGATACACAGTTTCACCGTATGATCTTTTTGTCATCGGGAAATTGTTTTTACATGCCGTTTGGCAACGTGCTGACCACGGTATTTAAATGGTTTATCAGCTATTCCTCTGCTGCCGGAGGAATGTGCCTGAACGATCATCATCTGATTTATCAGGCCATTATGATTGGGGATGCCCAGGCCGCTTATGAAGCGTCGCTGGGCCTGATGAAAAGCAGTAAACACCGTCTTTAACAGAGTTATTCGCTCACCCAACGGACATCAAACGAGCCCATTTCATCTTCCAGCTCCGCATTGTATTGCGTGAGGAGCAAATGGCGTCCATCTGCCAGCGCCACGGAAATTTCTACCTTCTCGCGGCTGCTGTGCAGCACTGTCACGTGCGTAACCTTTCCGCGCGCATCTACAGAGGTTTCACTGGCCTCATCAAAATAGCCATGGGTTTCAAATACCGTTGCGAAAAGCATGCAGCGCCCGCGGCTTCGCAACAGCCAGGTGGGCTCCTGGCGCAAATTGAAATTCGGATCGCTCGCGCCGGTTCTGGCGATAATAGTTTCTCCACCTGATGGCATGGCGCTCACCGCGCTGTAAAACGTATTTTCATCAAGCCAGGTAATACGCACGGACTCTTCCGCCGCTACAGAAATTCTGGCGCAGTCCCACAGATGTTGATAACCATTCGCTTCGCCAAGTGGCCTCCACTGTTCGTGGCTGACTAGCTTCCCGGTAGTTTCAATAAGCTGGCCTCTGGGATGGAGACAATAGTCATACTGATGCGGGTCGTGACTAAATATCTGGAATAAATCGATAACCAGCGGTTTCGCCATACCCTCAACCGGCAACATAAAAATGCTTCGTTGCATGTCAATACCAGGGTAGTAGTCACGAATAAGAGCACTTGTGGCCTGACCTGCATCGGCATCGATGATGAAGAAGTGTGTTTTTCCCCAGCGGGTTTCAGCCTGTGCACTTTGCCCCTGGTTCTGACTTTGTTCATCGACTACTACGGTATTGTGGGCAACCGTCTGCTTACAATAACTATTGTTTTCGGGGATGTAACGTCCGCCAAATTTGGACTCCACGTTGACCCAACGCCCAAATCCATAATCGCGTAAAAATTCCCGCCCACGATTAAACAGGCTCAGATGCAGACCATCGAAATGTCCGTGGTTCAGGGCTGAGTGCAGTTGCGGAATGCTTCCGTGCTGTCCATACCACAGCAAAGCTACGTTCTCATCCGCTTCGCTATCTTCAGAGCGCAGGATGGACAGGGCGCCTCGATCGCCATCAGCCCCGTCGCGTAATAACACACTTTGCGGTTTCCAGCCGTCCTGAATCGTCGACTGTTCATCGATCAGCTGAAGCGCCCCTGAGCCGATCCAGATGCTGTTCTGACGCTGCGCCAGAGATTTCAGTCGGGCATTTTTACCATAGCGCTGCCAGCAAACGCTGACGGCCATCACGACCCCTTCATCCTGAATATTCATACTTTTTGAGGCATCGTTAAGCGCGGGGAAGGTTCCATCCGGGAGCACCTGTGCAAACAGGGCGTAGCAGGCGCGGCGAATCAACTGATGCCGGTACTGATAAATGTGTAGCTCAGGCTGGCGGCGTTCTATTGCCTCAGCCAGTAAAAGCAGGGGACGTAAGGCAAAGCGATGGTAATAAGAGCCTTCGATGTAGTAACCATCGAGAGAGAACAACCCATCAAGTTGCGCAAAGAAACCACCGCTGCTATCCATTTTCAGGCCATACAGTGCCTTATTCACTAACCCCTGGTCATTAAGCACATAGCCACATATGGCAACCGCCGCCACTGACCACAGACCGTGGTTATGGACGATGTCAAATGTGCTGGCGTGAAGCGTTGTTGCTTCATTAGCCATTAAACGAAGAAGGTTTGTTTCGATAAATTCTTGCTGTGCCTGGCCAAGCGTGGGGCGAACGCAGTGATAAGCCTCGCTGACGTACAGCAACCACATATGTTCGTTTAACGTTTGGTGAAACAGCCTTCCCGGAGGGTTGGAGTCTTTACTAACAGCGTGCCCCAGGGTCGGATAGCGTTCTGCATAACGCAACAGCAGGGCGCTCACAAACTCGCAATAGCGGTCTTCACCGGTAATTAACCACAAGCGGCCAGCCAGATTCATGTAGCGATAGTTAAGCTTATGACGGGTATGTTCTTCTCCGCCGCCCTCGCCGTGGCCAGGAACACAGATTGATGTTGTCAGATAGCGTTCCAGCTCTTCGATTTGCTTGCGTAACGTATGGCCAATAAGTGAGTCATCCTTCAGTTGCCTACGCAATTGCTGGCAATCAGCCTCACTAAGGAACAACGGGGCGTATTGAGTCATGAATCACTCCCAGGGAAAGTCATGGTCGCATTCATCTCAGGTTTTTCTGCGAAAAATGGCGAGCCTATTAGTATGACTAATGGTGGTTTTTAAGTAACGATGGCATAACAAATGCCCATAATCCAGACGGAAAAATGACGGATTGTGCATTAAGTGAGCCTGGTCTCATAACTATCATCCTGGGGTTTACTAGTCATACAAAAGGATAAAAGCTGGTGCTTAC
Source organism: Buttiauxella sp. (assembly GCA_032051265.1). Classification (GTDB taxonomy): domain Bacteria; phylum Pseudomonadota; class Gammaproteobacteria; order Enterobacterales; family Enterobacteriaceae; genus Dryocola. Next base: position 21,254 of record DAMBYU010000012.1, on the reverse strand, counting down.
CTTCTGTCGTTTGACTAAGAGAATGATGGCATGGACATAAATATACTGGTGATGATCGTTTACTTCGTGCTGATGATTGCGATCGGTTACGCATTTAAAAAAATGGGTACTGGCTCATCCAGCCACTACTTTCGCGGCGGTGGCCGAATGCTATGGTGGATGGTTGGCGCGACGGCGTTTATGGCGCAATTCAGCGCCTGGACATTTACCGGCGCGGCAGGACAGGCATATCGCTACGGCTTTACCGCTGTAGGCGTATTTGTAGGGAACGTGCTGGGATATATCGTTGCCTGGTGGTGGTTTGCAACCCGCTTCCGCCAGCTGCGTGTAGATACGCCTACCGAAGCGATTAATCATCGTTTTGGGCCGCGTAATGAACAGTTTTTTACCTGGGTGCTGATTCCTTTAAGCATTCTGAACGCTGGCGTATGGCTTAACAGCCTCGCCGTGTTTGCAAGCGCGGTGTTCAAATATGATTTAACGATGACGCTGTGGTGTACCGGACTGGTGGTTCTGTTTATTTCATTGCTAAGCGGATCCTGGGGCGTAGTGGCGAGTGATTTTGTTCAAACCCTGATCGTGGCTCTGATCTCAGTGATGTGTGCCGCAGTAGCCTTGTTCAAAGTCGGTGGACCGGTGAATCTGGTGACCCAGTTCCCATCCGGCTTCTTTACCGGGCCTGATACCGGGCCGCATTACATTTCGATAATGATCGTCTGCTTTATATTTTTCTTTATTAAACAGATACAAAGCTTCAATAACCTGCAGGACTCCTACCGCTATCTTAATGCTAAAGACAGTGAGAATGCGAAAAAAGCCGCCTTGTTTGCGCTATTACTGATGCTCTTTGGCACCCTGATTTGGTTTATCCCGCCGTGGGCAACGGCCGTGCTTTACCCGGATGTAGCTCAGGCGCACCAGGAACTGGGAAAAAATGCCAGCGACGCGGCATACCTGGTCTTTGCAGAGCGGGCTATGCCTCAGGGAACGGTGGGCTTGCTGATGGCAGGACTGTTTGCAGCAACGATGTCGTCGATGGACACGGCGCTTAATCGTAATTCCGGTATTTTTGTTCGTAGCTTCTGGACGCCAGTTATCAATCGTCACCAGCCGAAGAGCGAGCATTATCAGCTAAGAGTGGGGCAGGTCGCCTGTATCGTCAACGGCGTACTGGTGATCCTGGTCGCGCAGTATATGCAGTCGCTGCAAAGTCTCAGCCTGTTCGATTTGATGATTCAGGTCGGTACGCTGATGTCGGCGCCGATTATTGTGCCGCTATTTTTCGGTATGTTCATTCATCGCACGCCTGACTGGGCTGCCTGGGGAACGGTCGTTTTCGGACTCGCTGTTTCCTGGATTATTACCCACTGGTATACCGTTGCCGATGTCACACAGTTGTTAGGCCTGGCGCTTACCAGTCGCGAGCTAAAAGATGCCTCCGCCGTATGGAACATCTTCTCTCACCTGGTGTTTACCGGCGGTTTCTTCTGCCTGACGACCCTCTTCTGGCGTGAGCCAGGATTGTCCCGTCAGAAAGTGCTCACGACCTTCTTCACTAATATGGAAACTCCTGTTTATGCCGATCGTGAACAGGATGAGTTCGACCACCTGCAGCGCAGCAAAATTGGCAGGATCTCTATGGTCATGGGGGGCGGTTTACTGCTGATGATTCTGATACCTAACCCGCTGTGGGGGAGAGCGTTGTTCCTGCTTTGCGCCCTCTTAATCATTTTGTTTGGTTGGGCACTGTTGCGCAGCGCCGGACCTGGACGGTTGAATGCCGCTGAGCAGACGACGCTGCTATCGAAAAGCTCCGACCAGGCATAACCAGTTTTTTTACCGATATGAAGGATGCGATATGTTCTCTGATTTACGTGGTAAGCGAGTATTGATTACCGGGTCAACCGGTGGGATTGGCCTGGCCGCTGCGGCAATGTTTCTTCGTCATGGTGCGATGGTGGGGGTTAACGGCCGAAGGAGTGCCGAAAGCTTTAACTCCACGCTGACAGAGCTTGCGCGTGAAGGCGACGTGGCTTATTTCCAGCACGACGTTACGACTTCCGCTGGCTGTCAGTCGCTGGTGAATGCTTTTGTTGAGCGTTTCGGCGGCATTGATGTGCTGATTAACAACGCCGGTGGGCTTGGGGGACGAGCAGGACTGGAAAATATCGACGACGATTTTTACGATCGGGTCATGAACCTGAACGCCCGCTCAGCCTTAATGATGACTAAATATGCGATCCCGTGGCTACGTCAGGCTGCCGGGCAGCGCGGAGAAACCAGTTCAGTCATTAGTACCGGCTCTATTGCCGGGCGGGAAGGCGGCGGGCCAGGGGCTGGTATTTATGCGGCTTCCAAGGCCTGGCTGCATGACATTCATCGAAACTGGGTGAAGGAATTCACCAAAGATAATATCCGCTTTAATATTGTCTCACCGGGCACGATAGATACCCCTTTCCACGCTGATAAAGCACCAGAACTGCGGGAGAAAATCAGAGGAAGCATTCCTATGGAGCGCTTTGGGGAAAGCGAAGAAGTGGCTCCCAGCTTTTTGTTTTTTGCCTCGCACGCCTGTAGCGGTTTTATCACCGGGCAGATACTGGATGTGAATGGGGGACAAATAGCGCCGTAAACTATAGAAGAAGGCGGGATTTTCCCGCCTTGATTGTTACTCTTCAACGCTTTCGCGAAGCGGCGTCACTGGCGTGACGCGTACCTGCTTAATCATATTGTCCTGCACGTCGAGAATATCAATATCGTAGTGGTCAATACGCACGCGGGTATCGTTCGCCGGAATTTCCTGTAACTCCTCCAGCAGCATGCCATTCATGGTGCGCGCGTCGTCTTCCGGTAATGACCAGTTAAAGGCCTTATTGATTTCGCGCACGTTAGCGCTGCCTTCAATAATCACTGAGCCATCATTTTGCGGCACCACTTCTTCGGCAAGCGTTGGCGACATTGAGGTGGTGAAGTCGCCCACAATCTCTTCCAGGATATCTTCCACGGTGATCAGCCCCTGGATATCGCCATATTCATCTACCACCAGGCCGACTTTCTTTTTGTTGCGCTGAAATTTCACCAGCTGCACGCTCAGCGGCGTGCCTTCCGGAACAAAATAGACTTCGTCAGCGGCTCGCAGCAAAGTCTCTTTGGTAAACTCCTGCTTCTCTGTCATCAGGCGATATGCTTCGCGTACTCGCAGCATGCTGATAGCATCATCCAGCCTCTCACGATAAAGCACGATGCGCCCGTGTGGGGAGTGCGTCAGCTGGCGGACAATGGATTTCCAGTCGTCGTTGATATCGATGCCGACAATTTCGTTGCGCGGAACCATGATGTCATCCACGCTGATCTTTTCCAGATCCAGCACCGAAAGAAGCATGTCCTGGTTGCGGCGCGAAATTTTTGCGTGGGATTCATGCACAATGGTGCGCAGCTCTTCTTTACTGAGCGCGGCGCTGATGACGTTATCGGTTTTAATACCCACCATACGCATCAGCATGCGCGTGATAATATTCAACAGCCAGACCAGCGGCATCATCAAAATTTGTAGCGGGCCGAGCAGGACGCTGCTCGGAAAGGCAACTTTTTCCGGGTAAAGCGCGGCGATAGTTTTAGGCAGCACTTCAGCGAAAATCAGCACCACGAAGGTGAGGATACCGGTAGCAATGGCAACACCCGCATCGCCATATAAGCGCATGCCAACAATGGTGGCCAGAGCGGAGGCAAGGATATTGACGAGGTTATTGCCAATCAGCACCAGGCTAATTAACCGGTCTGGTTTGCGAAGCAGTTTTTCGACGCGTTTAGCGGCACGGTTACCTTGTTTGGCAAGGTGGCGCAGGCGATAACGATTGAGCGTCATCATGCCCGTTTCCGACCCGGAGAAGTACGCTGAAACCACCACCATGACGATCAGAGTGACGATCAGCGTGGTGGTTGAGATGTGTTCCAAAAGATATGTCCTTTAAATTGCAAAATTAGCCAATGAACTGTTGCAGAACCCGGCTTCCGAAGTAGGCAAGGGTCAGGATTGCGGCCCCGGCGACGTTAAACCACACCACACGGCGGCCCCGCCAACCTTCATGATAATGTCCCCACAGCAAAATAATGTAGACAAACCAGGCAAGAATAGACAGTACGGCTTTGTCGACGTTTTCCGTGCTGAAGAGATCGTGCATATAAAACAGGCCGGTGGAGAGCGTCAGCGTCAACAGCACCACGCCAACCTGAGTAATGTGAAACATTTTGCGCTCGATAACCATCAGCGGCGGCATTTCGGCGCTAAAGGCTAGCTTTTTGTTTTTTAGCTGGAAGTCTATCCACGCCAGTTGCAGCGCATACAGGGCGGCGATAATCAGCGTGGCATAAGCAAATAACGCAAGGCCGATGTGAATCATCATACCCGGCGTGGCTTCCAGATGGGTGATGAACTCGTTAGGCACGAAAGTGGCGAAGGCGAGGTTAATCAATGCAAAGGCGTAGACGATCGGCAAAAGTAACCAGCCGCGGTTGCGTGAGGCAACAATCGTCATTACCGTACAGATCATCAGGCTGACCAGGGAACCTACGTTCAGCAAGCTAAGGTTCTGCCCGCCGTCACCCGCAAAAATGCGGGCTTCCAGCGCCAGCGCGTGGCTGACAAGCGCAATGGCGGCCGATAAAATTGCTAAGCGGCGCCATGCACTGTTCTTCGTGAGCAGGCCAGGAATAATCAGCGCAAGGCTGGTGGAGTAGGCTACAAGCGCAAGGAGTGCGAAAACAGGCATATAAGGTGTCGGTCAGTTAGCCAGAGATGAAAAAAGGCAGTATAACGTTACCTGCCGCCTGCTCCAACTCTAACCGTTGCATCACATGCACGGCGGCTTCATGTTATAATCCGCCAAATTCTGTTTTGTGTCGCGTACTGCGGCCCTAAGTTACCACGTTAGGCAAAATACAATGTTTGATAATTTAACTGACCGTCTGTCGCGTACCCTGCGCAATATCAGCGGCCGTGGGCGGCTGACTGAAGAGAACGTTAAAGAAACGCTGCGCGAAGTGCGCATGGCACTGCTGGAAGCGGACGTTGCGCTGCCGGTGGTGCGCGATTTCATCAGCCGCGTAAAAGAAAAAGCGGTTGGTCATGAAGTTAACAAGAGCCTGACGCCGGGTCAGGAGTTCGTCAAAATTGTTCGCGCCGAGCTGGTTGCGGCAATGGGCGAAGAAAATGCCGTGCTGAACCTTGCCGCGCAGCCGCCAGCTGTTGTTCTGATGGCCGGCCTGCAAGGTGCGGGTAAAACCACAAGCGTGGGTAAGCTCGGCAAATTCCTGCGCGAGAAGCACAAGAAAAAAGTTCTGGTTGTTTCTGCCGACGTGTATCGCCCGGCGGCGATCAAACAGCTGGAAACCCTTGCTGAACAGGTCGAAGTTGATTTCTTCCCGTCTGACGTTGGGCAAAAACCTGTTGATATCGTTAATGCCGCGCTGAAAGAAGCGAAGCTGAAGTTCTACGACGTGCTGCTGGTGGATACCGCCGGTCGTCTGCACGTAGACGAAGCGATGATGGATGAGATCAAACAGGTACACGCCGCGATTAATCCGGTTGAAACCCTGTTTGTGGTCGATGCCATGACCGGCCAGGATGCCGCAAATACCGCGAAGGCGTTTAACGAAGCGCTGCCGCTGACGGGCGTGGTGCTGACCAAGGTCGACGGCGATGCGCGCGGCGGTGCGGCTCTGTCTATTCGTCATATCACCGGCAAGCCGATTAAATTCCTCGGCGTCGGCGAGAAAACCGAAGCGCTTGAGCCGTTCCACCCGGATCGTATCGCTTCGCGTATCCTGGGCATGGGCGATGTGCTGTCGCTTATCGAAGATATCGAAAGCAAAGTTGACCGCGCGCAGGCTGAGAAGCTCGCCAGCAAGTTGAAGAAAGGCGATGGTTTCGACCTCAACGACTTCCTTGAGCAGCTCAAGCAGATGAAAAACATGGGCGGTATGGCGAGCATGATGAGCAAGCTGCCGGGCATGGGGCAGTTGCCGGACAACGTCAAATCCCAGATGGATGACAAAGTGCTGGTGCGCATGGAGGCGATTATTAACTCCATGACCCTCAAAGAGCGCGCGGCGCCAGAAATCATTAAAGGCTCCCGCAAGCGCCGTATCGCGCAGGGTTCCGGCATGCAGGTGCAGGATGTTAACCGTCTGCTTAAGCAGTTCGACGACATGCAGCGCATGATGAAAAAGATGAAGAAAGGCGGAATGGCGAAAATGATGCGCGGCATGAAAGGCATGATGCCGCCAGGTTTCCCAGGCCGTTAAGCTCATTTAGATTGCTTTTTGCGCCCAAATGAGTAAAATTTTCGGGCTTTTAATATGACACCGGGTTCCGTCCCTCGATGGAGCCCGGTGTTTTATTCACTAAAGAGGATGTTATGGTAACTATTCGTTTAGCACGTCACGGCGCTAAAAAGCGTCCGTTCTACCAGGTTGTTGTTACTGACAGCCGTAATGCACGTAACGGTCGCTTCATTGAGCGCGTTGGCTTCTTCAACCCTATCGCTGGCGAAAAAGACGAGGCAACTCGCCTGGATCTGGATCGCATCGAGCATTGGGTTGGCCTTGGCGCTACCGTTTCCGATCGCGTATCTACGCTGATCAAAGAAGCAAAAAAAGCAGCTTAATCTGTCACGGTGGTCATGATGAGCAATCAACTCGCAGCTTCGGTTCCTGTTAACCCAATCGTGTTGGGAAAAATGGGCTCCTGCTACGGTATTCGTGGTTGGCTCAGAGTGTTTTCCTCCACCGAAGACGCCGAAAGCATTTTTGACTATCAGCCCTGGTTTATCCAGAAGGCGGGTCAGTGGCAGCAAGTACAGCTTGAGAGCTGGAAGCACCACAATCAGGATCTGATCATCAAGCTGAAAGGCGTTGACGATCGGGATGCTGCGAATCTTCTCACCAATTGCGAAATTGTGGTTGATTCATCGCAACTGCCTCATCTCGAAGAGGGTGACTATTACTGGAAAGACCTTATGGGCTGCCAGGTAGTAACCACTCAGGGATATCAGCTCGGTAAAGTCATCGATATGATGGAAACCGGCTCCAATGACGTACTCGTCATTAAGGCAAACCTGAAAGATGCGTTCGGTATCAAGGAGCGGCTGGTTCCGTTCCTCGATGGGCAGGTTATCAAGAAAGTCGATCTCGCTACTCAAACGATTGAAGTAGATTGGGATCCTGGTTTCTAAACCTCCGGATAAACGGTAATAGAACGGCGTGATGGGGAAAGGCTCGTGTTTATTGGTGTAGTTAGCCTGTTTCCAGAGATGTTCCGCGCGATTACCGATTACGGGGTAACTGGCCGGGCAGTTAAAAATGGCCTGCTGAGCATCCAGAGCTGGAGTCCGCGTGACTTCACTTATGACCGGCACCGTACCGTGGACGATCGTCCTTACGGCGGCGGACCGGGTATGCTTATGATGGTAAACCCGTTAAGGGAAGCCATCCACGCAGCGAAAGCGGCGGCAGGGGAAGGCGCAAAGGTAATCTATCTTTCACCTCAGGGACGCAAGCTTGATCAAGCAGGCGTTTGTGAACTGGCAACCAACGAGAAGTTAATTCTGGTTTGTGGCCGTTACGAGGGAATCGATGAGCGCGTGATCCAGACCGAAATTGACGAAGAATGGTCAATCGGCGATTACGTTCTCAGCGGTGGTGAGTTACCGGCAATGACGCTGATTGACTCCGTCTCACGGTTTATTCCGGGAGTACTGGGCCATGAAGCATCGGCAATCGAAGATTCGTTTGCTGACGGATTGCTGGACTGTCCACACTATACTCGTCCTGAAGTGTTAGAAGGCATGGAAGTACCGGCGGTATTACTGTCGGGGAACCATGCGCAGATACGCCGCTGGCGCCTGAAACAGTCGCTGGGCCGCACCTGGCTTAGAAGACCTGAACTTCTGGAAAACCTGGCTCTGACTGAAGAGCAAGCAAGGTTGCTGGCAGAGTTCCAACGGGAACATGCGCAACAGCAACATAAACATGATGGGCAAGGCTAAGTCCTCCCGATACATCAGTTTACCCAGGATAAGAGATAAATTATGAGCAACATTATTAAGCAAATTGAACAAGAACAGATGAAACAGGATGTACCTTCCTTCCGTCCGGGCGACTCCGTGGAAGTGAAAGTATGGGTCGTTGAAGGTTCTAAAAAACGTCTGCAGGCATTTGAGGGCGTGGTTATCGCTATCCGTAACCGCGGTCTGCACTCTGCATTCACTGTTCGTAAAATTTCCAACGGCGAAGGTGTTGAGCGCGTATTCCAGACTCACTCCCCGGTAATCGACAGCATTACCGTTAAACGTCGTGGTGCCGTTCGTAAAGCTAAACTGTACTACCTGCGTGAGCGTACTGGTAAGTCTGCTCGTATCAAAGAGCGTCTTAACTAAGATTTCGCTAACGCGACATCCAAAAGTTAAAGTGAAACAAGGGGTTAGCGATGAGCTAACCCCTTTTTTGTTTGTGGTGTGGCCAGTTCCGTATAAAGCGTATTAATCGCTAATACGCGGATGGAACATTACTCTTTTGGCGGGAACTTCGATTTGTTCAGATCGCTATCAATGCCGTCCTTATCCACTTCAACCTCCTGGCGGCGAACCGTATCTTTAACCGTTTCGGCACGCTCCGTGGTTTCAGTGCGCAGACCCACCTCTTCACGAACATGAGCGGTTTTATTCACGGTAGGCACTTCATGCGACTCTTCAACTTCAAGCGTCTTCTCTGACCAGTCAACGTCGTTAAGGTAGGCCGGTTCGTTAATGGCGGAACGGAACACGTCGGCATGCTGTTCAGTAAGCGAGATATCTTCTGCCACTTCATCTTCAACCGTATAGCGGCGCAGGCGAACTCTGCCATCGCTGACACGACGCTTGCCCACGTCAATCTCTTCCTCGGCCAGCGTCAGAGTTTCGCGATTATCACCCTCTGCGTAAGCCTGGTTGACCTGAACATCTTCTGATACGCGGCCTGAGACATCCGCAGAGGCAGTGCGACCGCTCACGTAGTCAGCATCGCCGGGAAGGGTTTTTGCTGCGACCTCATCATCACTTACGTAATCTTCATCTCTTACGAAATCTTCATCCCGTAAACTTGCGCTTTCATTCCTTAAGGTAGGATCGGAGATATCTTGTCCAACGGCACGAGGTGCCACATCGTCGGTTTCACCGAGGAAGTTTTTGCCATAGATATCATTGCCAACGCCGCTATTAGTAGCGTAATCGCTGGCACAGTTATCCAGCAGCGTTTCAATTCTGTCCGCATCATCTTTATCCACGCGCGCAATCAGCAGCACGCCGCCGGCCTGGATGGCTTTATTGTACTCTGTCGCATAGTCATCCTCGACGTCATCACCGAACAGACGTTGCCAGAAGCTGGGGTGGCGAATTTCTCTGTCTTCAACGCGTAACCTTTCGCCCGAAATAATATCGATGTCATCCCCCGAGATACCTTCCGCAATGAGTTTCTCTTTAGCAACTTCTGCCTGCTGAGGTTGGGTGAAAGCCGTAACGATTTTTTCGTGTGCCATATCTGATGTTCCTCATGATAAGTCTAAAAGGTTGTCATTCGTCTTCCGTTGAAATATTAATTTCCTGCGATCGCAAAATGATATTTTCCTGATGAGTCTCTTTCCTGATCTTTTTAATAACGTGTATTTCTTCGGTGAGAACGTAATATTTAACTATTTCAACGCGCTCTTCAATAACCGGGATTATTGTTACCTCACCCTCCTGGCGAACCTGAGGGATATTTCCGGGGCTTACCGCTTCGTTTATTGAGATGCGCTTAATTAATGCATCCTCATGCGTTAACTCCGCCTCTATAAGCTTCTCGTCGGCCCGCGTGGAGCGCGTGATGCGTACGCGCCGGTCAACAACTTTTTTGGTGCCCAGTTCAACACGCTCCTCCGCAAGGGATACGGTGTTTTTGGGACTGGTCAGCTCTTTTTCAGTGTCGCTCTTATTTGACATATTTTACCCGGACGTATGGCTATTAAAATAACTGCCTAATAAATAACGGGAACGGCTGAAATATTCTTATAGAGTTATTTATCAATACCCTGTTAAGCATAGATCAAAAAAGAGAGAGGCCAAAAATTTGGCGTAGTAAATTGTTAAAAGAAGTAAATTTTTAGACTATTAAACTTAGGCGCTAAGCGCCCGTCAGAATATTCTGTAAAAAAACGCAAGGTGCCATTAAGGTCTACGCGTCTGGCTTTACCACTTTAGTTATTAATAGCGATCGAGAGCTGGGGTTTTACTCAGCGTAAGCAGTTTTTTATTAACCCCCTGTGTTGCGGATAAGCCATAGCGGCGTCATCTTAGCCGGCCCTTTACCAATGGCCTTATAGTATGAGTGTAAACTTTAGTGTACGAAAATACGCAATAAACGAGCATTAAGCGCCATATAATTTATCATTGTAACGTATTATTTACGGAATATGGATTGCAATCTTTACTGTTCATGATATGGTATCGCTTCCTCATCGAGGCAACGACTATCGCAAACGAGCTAACAGGACCGCCATCATGCAAAAAGACGCGCTGAACAACGTTCATATTTCTGACGAACAGGTATTGATCACTCCGGATCAGCTGAAAGCCGAGTTTCCGCTCACTGCCGCACAAGTTACGCAGATCGAACAGTCACGCCAGGCCATCTCGGACATTATCGCCGGTCGCGATCCTCGTCTGCTGGTGGTTTGTGGACCTTGCTCGATCCACGATCCGGAAGCTGCGATTGAATACGCTCGTCGTTTTAAAGAACTCTCTGAACAAGTCAGCGATAGTCTGTACCTCGTCATGCGCGTCTATTTTGAGAAACCACGTACTACCGTGGGCTGGAAAGGGCTGATTAACGATCCGCACATGGATGGCTCGTTTGATGTGGAAGCAGGTCTGAAAATTGCGCGCAATCTGCTGGTGGAACTGGTCAGCATGGGCTTGCCGCTGGCAACTGAAGCGCTCGATCCGAACAGCCCGCAATACCTGGGCGATCTGTTTAGCTGGTCGGCAATTGGCGCTCGTACTACAGAATCCCAGACTCACCGTGAAATGGCGTCCGGCCTTTCAATGCCGGTGGGCTTTAAAAATGGTACCGACGGCAGCCTGGGGACGGCAATTAACGCGATGCGCGCGGCTGCAATGCCGCACCGTTTTGTCGGCATCAACCAGGCGGGGCAGGTTTGCCTGCTGCAAACCCAGGGTAATCCGGATGGCCACGTCATTCTGCGCGGCGGTAAAGCGCCAAACTACAGCCCGGAAGATGTGGCCCAGTGCGAAAAAGAGATGGAGCAGGCGGGACTGCGTCCGGCCTTGATGATAGATTGCAGCCATGGCAATTCCAACAAAGATTACCGCCGCCAGCCGGGCGTGGCTGAATCCGCCATCGCGCAGATTAAAGATGGTAACCGTTCGATTATTGGCCTGATGATTGAGAGCAATATCCACGAAGGGAATCAATCGTCTGAGCAACCACGCAGCGCAATGAAATATGGCGTTTCCGTCACCGATGCCTGCATCAACTGGGAAACAACGGAAAGCCTGCTGCGTGAGATCCATAAAGATCTGCACGGTACGCTTGCGGCGCGTAAGGCATAAGAGGTTTTACTATGGTTGCTGAATTGACCGCGTTACGCGATCAAATCGACGAGGTAGACAAGGCGTTGCTGGATCTTCTGGCACGCCGCCTGGAACTGGTAGCGGAAGTTGGCGAAGTCAAAAGCCGCTACGGTTTACCCATTTATGTTCCCGAGCGCGAAGCGACAATGCTGGCGTCCCGCCGTAAAGAAGCTGAAGCGCTTGGCGTACCACCCGATCTCATTGAGGATGTGCTGCGCCGCGTGATGCGTGAGTCCTATTCCAGCGAGAACGATAAAGGGTTTAAGACGCTTTATCCGGCGTTACGGCCAGTGGTGATTGTCGGCGGTGGCGGCCAGATGGGGCGTTTATTCGAAAAAATGCTCACCCTTTCCGGCTACCAGGTTCGAATTTTTGAAAAAGAAGACTGGTCCCGGGCTGCTGAAATGATGGCTGACGCTGGCATGGTGATCGTCAGCGTGCCAATTCATCTTACTGAAGAGGTCATTGCCCAACTACCGCCGCTGCCTGCAGACTGCGTGCTTGTCGATCTCGCGTCGGTTAAAAATGGGCCGTTGCAGGCCATGTTAGCCGCCCACGATGGGCCGGTATTAGGACTGCACCCGATGTTTGGGCCGGATAGCGGCAGCCTGGCAAAACAGGTTGTGGTCTACTGCGATGGACGCCAGCCGGAAGCCTATCAGTGGTTCCTGGAACAGATACAGGTCTGGGGCGCGCGCTTGCATCGCTCAAGCGCCGTTGAGCACGATCAGAATATGGCGTTTATACAGGCGTTGCGCCATTTTGCCACTTTTGCCTATGGCCTGCATCTGGCGGAAGAAAACGTGCAGCTGGAGCAGCTGCTGGCGCTCTCGTCGCCTATTTACCGTCTGGAACTGGCGATGGTCGGGCGTCTGTTTGCACAGGATCCTCAGCTCTACGCCGATATCATCATGTCATCGGAAAGCAATCTGGCGCTGATTAAGCGTTACTACAAAAGATTCGGCGAGGCGATTGGCCTGCTTGAACATGGCGATAAGCAGGCGTTTATCGACAGTTTCCGCAAGGTTGAACACTGGTTCGGGGATTACGCCCAGCGTTTCCAGAACGAAAGCCGCACTTTGTTACGCCAGGCAAATGATAACCGTCAGTAGCAGCAAAAAGGTTTTATAATCAAAGCCTGCGGGAAAGTCCGCTGGCTTTTTTTGCAATAAGGATCCCTGAGATGGCACAGCCGCAACTCCTGTTTGATTACACCGGTCACCTACCCGAATGCCCTACGTGGAACGCAGAAGAACAGAGTCTTTACTGGACGGATATCCTTGAAAACGAAATCCATCGCTACCATCCGGCTAGCGGCAGGCATGACGTTATTCAATTTTCCGAAGAGGTGGGCTGTTTTGCCTTTCGTGAAAAAGGCGGTTTTATTGTGGCGTTACGCAGCGGGATTTACCTTACCAATCAAACGGGCCTTATCACCCATACGGTCTGCGATAATCCGAATAATCCAGAGCTTGCGCGTTTTAACGACGGGGGCACCGATCGTGAAGGGCGTTTTTATGCGGGAACGTTCTGGGGGCCGGGCGATTACAACGGTGCCCTGTTGTGCCGCGTTGATAACGATTTGACGCCGCACATTATTCAGCATGATATTCACGGCGCGAATGGCTTGGCTTTTAGCGAAGATAAAAAGTGGATGTATACATCCGATACGCCGAATAGCGTCATTTATCGCACGCCGCTGGATGAAAGGGGCGAACCTGGCGTACGGCAGGTATTCAAACGTTTTGCGCCGGGGGAGGGCATACCAGACGGTGCCGCCATAGATACGGAAGGCTGTTACTGGACCGCATTGTTCGATGGTTATCGCGTCGCACGCTTGTCCCCACAGGGAGAAATCCTGGAGGAACACGCTTTGCCAGTGCGTTGCCCGACGATGGTCTGCTTTGGCGGCGACGACATGAAAACGCTGTTTATCACCACCACGCGGGAAAATATGGATGAAGCGGAAATCGCCGAACGTCCGCTCTCAGGCGCTATTTTCACGCTTCAGGTGAATGTGGCGGGCCTGGCAAAGCTGAAGTTTAAAGAAAGTCAGTAAGCCAGCATGACGCAGGCCTACTGAGGCCGGCGTCAGACAGGATCGACAGGCACGACGTTCTCACTCGGGTAACTGCCGAGTACCTTCATCGAGCGGGTGATCTCGGCCAGCTCTCGCAAGGCTTTCTGCATTTCCATATTTTTCAGGTTGGCCTGAATATCCAGATAGAACATCTCTTCCCACGGATTACCGTTGATCGGGCGGGATTCGAGCTTCGTCATAATCAGATTGTGGTTGCGCAGAACCAGCAGAGCTTCGACCAGGGCACCCGCCTGCTGACCTGTCGCGATAAGCAGCGTTGTTTTGGCCGGAACCTGCTCTGAGACGTCGACGGCTTTACGCGCCAGTACGACGAAGCGGGTAATATTTTGCGTCTGGTTCGCCAGGTTACGCTCAAGCACCTGCAGGCCATAGAGCGCGCCACCGGCCTCGCTACCTAAAGCTGCCACATGAGGTGAATTCGCCTGAGCGACTTTTTCCATGGCGGCGGAGGTGCTTTCGCAATATTCAATCTTCCAGTGTGGATAACGATTAATAAACTGGCTGCACTGCTGGAAAGGCTGCGGGTGGCTGTAAACGATTTCGATTTTTTCTAATTCTGTTGTGCCGCTTACCAGCACGCAGTGGTCGATAGGCACCGTCATCTCGCCAACGATTGAAAGGCTGGTGTGCTGGAGCAGATCGTAGACCTCGTTAATCGCGCCGGAACTGGTGTTTTCAATGGGTACCACGGCGTAATCGGCCTGGCCGGTCTCTACCTGGTTGAAAATATCATGGAATTTGGCGCAGCCGCTCTCAATAAACTGTTCGAAATGGCGTGCGGCGTACTGACGGGCCGCAAGATGAGAGTAAGAACCTTTAGGGCCGAGGAAGGCGATGCGGGCAGAGTGCGGGTTGGTTTTATTGAGATGTTGTTGCAGCAATGCCTGCTGGGTCAGCACCGAATCTTCGATGATGAGCTGGAACAGACGGGTAATATAGTGCGCATCCAGATGATGCGTTTTACCCAACGCGATCAGGCGTTCAAGCAAATCCCGCTCGCGGTCAATGTCGCGTACCGGACGGTGAGACTCGAGCTTCGCCTTACCCACTTCTACGGCAAGCCCGCGGCGTTCCGCCAGCAGCGCCAGCAGTTTTACATCCAGGGCGCTGATTTTATCGCGCAGAGCCAGCAAGGGGTTTGTCTCATTCATAACGCTACCTTTTCGATGTCCATAAAAAAGGCCTCCCGTTTTGGGAGGCCTGTTTGTTCGTCTTCGCATTCTTTATCACACGACGAATTGCCTCCCGGTCAAGGGAAGGTAAAAAAGAATGCGAAGAAAAACGGTAGAAGTCTCATGGGCTGTTTCCTGACAAGTCGGAGAGTTAACTTACTCGGTCTGTTTTCGCCCTGTCAATAAAAAACGCGCCCGGAGGCGCGTTGCTGGTGTGAATTCGCTTTCAACATTACTCTTCTTCAGATTCTTCTGCGAAGGCAGCATCTTTCACTGAGCCTGTGGCACGGCGCGCTTCACCTTTGTGCTGCACCTTGTTTAACTGCCGCTCCAGCTTATTTATTAATTCGTTGATGGCCGTATACATATCGTCATGTTTAGCGCTCGCGACGAGTTGTCCGTTCGGCGTACTTATGGTGGCATCAGCCACGAAACCCTGGGGTTCTTTGGACAAAATGATGTGTGGATTAATAAGGTGAGTTTGCCACTTGTCCAGTTTGGTGAGACGGTCCGCGACGTGCTGGCGAATAGCTGGGGTGATTTCCATCTGCTTGCTGGTAATGTTCATTGTCATAAAGTTACCTCTTGTCTTTCCCGTCTTGGTAACTTCAGCATACCTCGCTCAATGTCAAAATGTGTGATTAGAATCACGTTATTTTATCACTTTTTGTCAAGGAAGCCTTTTTGTGAGGCAGAACAGGATAAATGCCGATACCGCTTGTGGAACGCTAAAATAGCGTTCATATTTGATGGGATGACCTGACGCTAAACCGTTTCAGTTTTACGCTAAGGGCAATAAAAACGGCAGCCTCGGCTGCCGTTTTGTCGTTCTGGTTTTCGCTAATCAGCCGTTATCGGCGTTGGCTGCAATAATTTTTGCCACCTTGTCCGCCTGACCCGGCATTTGCATTTCACTGTATGCATTTTCCATCAGCTTTAACCCGTCACGAGTTGCCTGGGTATCCGGGTAATCGCGCAGCATGCCTTCGACACGGTTAACAACTGCCACCCACGCGCCGCGTTTGGTGTAGTATTGCGCCACGGAAAGCTCATACTTAGCCAGACGATCTTTCAGGAATACCAGGCGTTTGCTGGCGTCGGTGACGTACTGGCTGTTTGGATAGCCGCGGACCAGCTTCGAGAAATCATTAAAGGCATCACGCGCGTGCTGTGGATCGCGATCGGAACGATCTACACCAAAGAACCCCTGTAATGCGCTATCATCCAACGCCATGTCCGTCAGGCCACGCATATAAAGCACGTAGTCGATGTTCGAATGGGTAGGGTTGAGGCGCATAAAGCGGTCAATCGCCGCCTGAGCCAGCGGCAGGTCAGCGTTTTTGTAGTAAGCGTAAATCAGATCTAACTGCACTTGCTGCGAGTAAGGCCCGAACGGATAACGGTTATCCAGAGCTTCCAGTTGCGTTATCGCCGCTTTAAAGTTACCGTCCTGCAACTTTTGCTGAGCAGTCGCATAGATCTCAGAAGGTGGATTATCAGGAACCTCATCCTTGGAACTGGAGCAACCAGCCAAAGCCAGGCTCAACGTGGCAGCTGCCACCAGATATTTCATACGCGTCATGACGTTTTGACTTTCCTCAGAATGTTATTCCGGGAGGCTCTCATTTCCAGCTCCCGATGAAGACCAGCTACAATAGCACACTATATTAAACGGCATTGCCGTAAAACCCAACGTTAACGAAGAAGCTGTCTATGGCACAACTAGTACAACTCAACGCAACAGTATCCGAATCTCAACTCGGTCAACGCTTAGATCAGGCTTTGGCCGAATTGTTCCCGGATTATTCACGTTCGCGTATAAAAGAATGGATTCTTGACCAGCGCGTGCTGGTCAATGGCAAAGTCAGCGACAAACCGAAAGAAAAAGTGTTGGGTGGCGAAAGCGTCACCATCAATGCCGAAATCGAAGAGGATGTACGCTGGGAAGCGCAGGATATCCCGCTCAATATTGTCTACGAAGATGATGACATTCTGGTCATCAACAAGCCTCGTGACTTTGTTGTTCACCCAGGCGCGGGCAACCCTGACGGGACTGTGCTAAACGCCTTACTGCATTATTATCCACCGATTGCCGATGTGCCGCGTGCGGGCATCGTTCACCGCCTGGATAAAGACACCACAGGTTTGATGGTAGTGGCCAAGACCGTTCCCGCGCAAACTCGCCTGGTGGAAGCGCTGCAACTGCGTGAAATCACCCGTGAGTACGAAGCGGTGGCGATTGGCCACATGACTGCAGGCGGCACGGTAGAAGAGCCGATCAGCCGTCATCCAACCAAACGCACACATATGTCCGTTCACCCGATGGGCAAACCGGCGGTAACGCACTACCGCATTATGGAGCACTTCCGCGTGCATACTCGTCTGCGTTTACGTCTGGAAACAGGCCGTACTCACCAGATTCGTGTTCACATGGCGCACATCACGCATCCGCTGGTTGGCGATCAGCTGTACGGTGGCCGCCCGCGTCCGCCAAAAGGCGCGTCTGATGAGTTTGTAGCGGTGCTGCGTAAATTCGACCGCCAGGCGCTACACGCGACCATGCTGCGACTTTATCATCCGATTAGCGGCATGCTGATGGAATGGCATGCGCCAATTCCACAGGACATGGTGGAACTGATTGAAGCGCTGCGCGTGGATACCGAGGCCCATAAGGATCAACTGGACTGGTTATGAGTAAAACGCAGGCTCCGCGACTGATTATTCCGGAATGGCCGATTCCGCAAGGCGTCGGCGCCTGTAGCTCGACGCGTATCGGCGGGGTCAGCCAGTCGCCATACGATTCGCTCAACCTTGGCGCTCATTGCGGCGATGTCCCTGAACACGTTGAAGAGAACCGTCGCCTGTTTTATGCAGCGGCTGGTTTACCTGCAAAGCCGGTCTGGCTGGAGCAGGTGCATGGTAAGGCCGTGTTGCCACTGGGCGGCGAACCTTATGTTTCAAAGCGGGCGGATGCCAGCTATAGCGCAACGCCGGGTACGGTTTGTGCGGTGATGACTGCGGATTGTTTACCGGTGCTATTCTGTAATAAAGCCGGAACCGAAGTCGCAGCAGCGCACGCGGGATGGCGGGGATTATGCGAAGGCGTTCTCGAAGAGACGGTCGCTTGTTTTAAAGACCGTCCGGAAAACATCATAGCC
Source organism: Buttiauxella sp. (assembly GCA_032051265.1). GTDB lineage: Bacteria > Pseudomonadota > Gammaproteobacteria > Enterobacterales > Enterobacteriaceae > Dryocola. Next base: position 3,160 of record DAMBYU010000012.1, on the reverse strand, counting down.
TGGCTTGGGCCTGCCATTGGCCCGAGCGCGTTCGAGGTTGGCCCGGAAGTTCGCGAAGCGTTTATGGCTAAAGATGCGCAGGCAGACAAAGCTTTTCATCCCGTGGGTGAAAAATATTATGCCGATATCTACAGCCTTGCACGTCAGCGTCTTGCAAATGTAGGGATAAAACAGGTCTACGGTGGTAACCGCTGCACTCACAGCGAAACAGGCGATTTCTTCTCATATCGCCGCGACAGAATCACCGGCCGTATGGCAAGTTTCATTTGGCTGATATAACCTATAGAATCAAGACGATCCAGTGCGCGTAACTCAACGCTTACATATTTCAGGTCATTAACCTTGAATAATTGAGGGATGACCTCATTTAATCTCCAGTAGCAAATTTGACCTGTATATGGGAGGAGTTATGCGTCTGGATCGTCTTACCAATAAATTCCAGCTTGCCCTCGCCGATGCCCAATCTTTGGCTCTCGGGCACGACAATCAATTCATCGAACCTCTTCATCTGATGAGCGCGCTGCTCACTCAGGAGGGAGGATCTGTACGTCCTTTACTGACCTCCGCCGGTGTGAATGCGGGGCAGTTACGCACGGCAATCGAACAGGCACTGAGCCGCTTACCGCAGGTTGAAGGTACCGGTGGTGATGTGCAGCCTTCGCAGGATTTGCTGCGCGTGCTTAATCTTTGCGACAAGCTCGCACAGAAACGAAACGATAATTTTATCTCGTCGGAACTGTTTGTTCTGGCTGCGCTTGAATCGCGCGGTACATTAACCGACTTACTGAAATCAGCGGGCGCCACCACGGCAAATGTGACATCTGCAATTGAGCAAATGCGTGGAGGCGAAAGCGTGAACGATCAAAGTGCCGAAGACCAACGTCAGGCATTGAAGAAATATACCGTCGACCTTACCGAGCGGGCCGAGCAGGGCAAGCTTGATCCGGTCATTGGTCGTGATGAAGAAATTCGTCGCACCATTCAGGTATTGCAGCGCCGCACCAAAAACAACCCGGTACTCATCGGTGAACCAGGCGTAGGTAAAACAGCTATCGTTGAAGGCCTGGCGCAGCGCATCATTAATGGTGAAGTGCCGGAAGGTTTGAAAGGCCGTCGTGTACTGGCTCTGGATATGGGCGCGCTGGTGGCCGGGGCGAAATACCGCGGAGAATTTGAAGAGCGTCTAAAAGCCGTGCTCAACGATCTTTCAAAACAGGAAGGTAACGTCATTCTGTTTATTGATGAGTTGCACACCATGGTTGGCGCGGGCAAAGCAGACGGCGCAATGGATGCGGGCAATATGCTCAAACCTGCGCTGGCGCGTGGTGAACTTCACTGTGTGGGTGCCACTACGCTTGATGAATATCGTCAGTATATAGAAAAAGACGCAGCCCTTGAGCGCCGCTTCCAGAAAGTATTCGTGGCGGAACCCTCTGTAGAAGACACCATCGCTATTTTACGTGGGCTGAAAGAACGCTACGAGCTGCACCACCATGTGCAGATTACTGACCCGGCAATCGTTGCGGCCGCGACCTTGTCGCATCGTTACATTGCTGACCGCCAGCTGCCGGATAAAGCTATCGACCTGATCGACGAAGCGGCTTCCAGTATTCGTATGCAGATTGACTCGAAGCCGGAAGAACTTGACCGCCTCGATCGCCGCATCATCCAGTTGAAGCTTGAACAGCAGGCGCTGAAGAAAGAATCAGATGAAGCCAGCCAGAAGCGCCTGAACATGCTTGAAGAGGAGTTGGGGCAGAAAGAGCGCGAATATTCGGTGCTGGAAGAAGAATGGAAAGCCGAGAAAGCATCGCTTTCTGGCACGCAGACAATTAAAGCCGAGCTTGAGCAGGCGAAAATCGCCATCGAGCAGGCACGTCGTGTGGGTGACCTCGCCCGTATGTCCGAACTGCAATACGGGAAAATCCCTGAGCTTGAGAAACAGCTTGAGACTGCGACTCAGAGCGAAGGCAAGAGCATGCGCCTGCTGCGTAATAAAGTAACCGACGTAGAAATTGCTGACGTTCTGGCGCGCTGGACGGGGATTCCTGTCGCCCGCATGCTCGAAGGGGAACGCGAAAAACTGCTGCGTATGGAGAACGACCTGCATCGGCGCGTTATCGGCCAGGATGAAGCGGTAGAAGCGGTTTCGAATGCTATCCGCCGTAGCCGTGCCGGATTGTCCGATCCTAATCGCCCTATTGGTTCGTTCCTGTTCCTTGGGCCGACCGGGGTGGGTAAAACCGAGCTGTGCAAAACGCTGGCTAACTTTATGTTCGATAGCGACGATGCGATGGTACGTATCGATATGTCCGAGTTTATGGAGAAACACTCCGTATCACGATTGGTTGGGGCGCCTCCGGGCTACGTGGGTTACGAAGAAGGTGGCTATCTGACGGAAGCGGTTCGCCGTCGCCCTTATTCAGTCATTCTGTTGGATGAGGTTGAGAAGGCGCATCCGGATGTCTTCAATATCCTGTTGCAGGTGCTGGATGATGGCCGGCTTACCGACGGGCAGGGCAGGACGGTCGATTTCAGAAACACCGTTGTCATCATGACTTCGAACCTGGGGTCCGATTTGATTCAGGAACGTTTCGGCGAACTGGACTACGGGCATATGAAGGATCTGGTGCTGGGCGTTGTCAGTCAGAGCTTCCGTCCGGAGTTCCTTAACCGTATAGATGAAGTTGTGGTATTCCACCCGCTGGGCGAGCGTCACATTGCTTCTATTGCACAGATTCAGTTGCAGCGTTTATACAAACGTCTGGAAGAGCGTGGCTACGACGTTACTATCTCCGACGAGGCGCTGAAGCTGCTGAGCGAGAACGGTTATGACCCGGTCTACGGTGCGCGGCCGCTGAAACGTGCAATTCAACAGCAAATCGAGAACCCGCTGGCTCAGCAAATCCTTTCCGGAGAGCTGGTTCCAGGCAAAATGGTCAAGCTGGAAGTAAAAGACGGTCATATTGTCGCATTGCAGTAATAATCCAAAAAGCAAAAACGGGCCCGTTTGGGCTCGTTTTTGTTTAAAAACCAGGCAGCGAGTGGCGAAATACAGTCTTATTGCCTGGAAAATAAGCAAACGATAAGTTTTTTCTATTTTATGCTTGTCAGCTTCCGAAAAATCCCTATACTGCGCCTCCACTGACACGGCACAACG
>DAMBYU010000011.1:0-91165 GCA_032051265.1 Buttiauxella sp. | reverse complement strand
TCAGTGGAGGCGCAGTATAGGGATTTTTCGGAAGCTGACAAGCGTTTATTGCAAAAAAATTACCGACCGCAGAATTTTTCAACAAACCGCCTATTTTGAAGACTATCTGGCGGATAACTGTGCTATTTCATGGGCGAAACGCGCTACTTGCTGCCAGTCGGTATAGACCACTTCTTTACTGGTGTCGGTTTCGCCGCCGGTCATTTTCATAATTAAACGAATCATTGCGCGATCCAGCCAGCCATAACGCGGATAGCGCAGCGCCCCGGCGAAGACCGCGCAGCGATCTGGCTTCCATGGCGAGTTCAGCAGGAACTTGCGTGTATAAGAGTTTGTTTGCGGCGAACGCTTTTCCGCTTTGCGGGCGACCAGGTTTACCGAAAAGAATGCGCTCGGAATGCCGCTCAATGCCTGCTGATGCTTTTTCACAAACGCATCAACCGACGCGTGAAAGTGGCCATAACGTATTGAGGCGCCAATCACCACGCGGTCGTAATTGTCCCATCCGATATCGCCGTTACGATGCAGGTTAACCACATCGCTTTCTACGCCCAGCTCTTTTAACTCGGATGCTATATAAGAAGCTATTTCACGGGTCTGACCATCACGGGTCGAAAACAGAATCAAAGTCTTCACTACAGGCTCCGGTTACTCGCGCCAGAAGGTTGGCGTGAAAAGGACTAATAAAGTAAACACTTCAAGACGACCAAAAAGCATGTTGCTGATAAGGATCCACTTCGCCACCGGGTTCATGCTGGCAAAGTTATCCGCTACCACCCCAAGCCCCGGCCCCAGGTTATTAAGCGTAGCCGCCACTGAAGCAAAAGCAGAGAAGTCATCCACCCCCGTCGCAATAATCGCAAGCATGCTTAAAATAAACACCAGCGCATAGGCGGAGAAGAATCCCCATACCGCTTCCAGAATACGTTCCGGCAGCGCGCGATTACCCAGTTTAATGCTGTACACCGCATTCGGGTGTACCAGGCGCTTAAGCTCCCGGTTCCCCTGTTTAAACAGCAGCAGGATACGAATAACTTTCAGGCCACCGCCGGTAGAACCGGCGCAGCCGCCAATAAACGCCGAACAGAGCAATAATACCGGTAAAAACAGGGGCCATCGGGCGATGCTGTCGGTAGTGAACCCCGCCGTTGTCGCCATGGACACAACCTGGAAGAACGCCTGGTTTAGCGTTTGCAGCGCCGACTGATAAGTATTGTGCATCCACAGCACCAGCGTGCAGACGATGACCAGCGTTAGCTGCACGCCAATAAACATCCGGAATTCCGGGTCACGCCAGTACACCTTTAAATTACGGCCGCTGAGTAAAGAGAAATGCAGGCCGTAGTTACAGCCTGAAATCAGCAGGAAAACGGCCATGATGGTGTTAATTGTGGGATTGTTGAAATACCCCACGCTGGCGTCGTGCGTTGAGAACCCACCGATAGAGATGGTCGCAAAGCTGTGCCCTATCGCGTCGAACGCCGGCATGCCGGCAAACCACAGCGCCACCGCGCAAGCAATGGTTAGCAGCACATAGATAAGCCACAGCGTTTTCGCGGTGTCCGCAATTCGCGGACGCATTTTGTTATCTTTCAGCGGTCCCGGCATTTCGGCCCGGTAGAGCTGCATTCCCCCTACGCCCAGAATAGGCAGAATAGCCACGGCCAAGACGATGATCCCCATCCCGCCGAACCATTGCAGCATTTGCCGGTAGAACAAAATGGCATGGGGAAGCGTATCCAGTCCCACAAGCGTAGTGGCGCCAGTGGTAGTCAGACCCGAGAAGGATTCAAAAAAAGCGTCCGTGATAGTTAAATTAGGACGTTCAGAGAAGATAAACGGTAATGCCCCCACGCTTCCCAGTACCGTCCAGAACAGTACGACTATCAAAAAGCCTTCGCGCGGCTTAAGTTCGTTTTTTTCACGACGGTTTGGCCACCAGAGCAATGACCCAATCACCAGCGCGACAAAGAAGGTCTGTGTAAAGGCGCGGCCAGCACCATCGCGGTAAATTAAGGCAACCAGCCCGGGAATTATCATGGTCCCGGAGAACAGGATAACCAGCAGACCAACGATTCGGGTTATGGCACGAAAATGCATTTCAGCCGCTTCCTTAAATATCAAAAATTGCGAGGAGGGAATTATTCTTCAATCGGCAATAAATGCAATGAACCACGGCTAAAATCCGCCAGCCGAAGTGCAAATTCAGCCAGTTGTGCCCGTGGCAAGGCTACCTTGAGAGAAACCGATGCCTGAAATTCACTTTGCACGATTAGCCCATCATATTGTTTAAGTAGCGCTTCAATACCGGCCAGCTGAGCATAATCACACTGCAAAGTATATTCGGTTAATGGCAATTTGAGCACTGTAGGCAGCTGGTTTAGCGCAAGCTGGACGCCGCCGCCATAAGCTTTAACCAGACCGCCCGTGCCCAGCTTAACTCCGCCGTAGTAGCGCACCACTACCACGGTAATTTCGCCAATGCCGCTTCCCATAAGCTGCGCGAGCATTGGCTTGCCTGCGGTCCCGGCGGGTTCCCCGTCGTCAGAAAATCCAAGCTGCTGCGAATCATCCGGCGCACCCGCTACCCATGCCCAGCAGTGGTGCCGGGCATCAGGGTGTTGCGCACGCACCTGCTCCACAAATGTTTTGGCCGCCGCTATTCCATCAGTATGGGCTACCAATGTAATAAAGCGGCTTTTCTTGATTTCCTCACTGACGGAAAGAGATCCAGCGGGGATCGGCCAGCTTTCCATTACGCCAGTTTCAAATCGCGCGTCATGTTTTCGACATTGTTTTCGTGGATAACGACATTATCTTCGATGCGAATACCACCGAACGGCTTCATCGCTTCAATGCGCTGCCAGTCAAAGTGCTTGCTGTATTGCCCTTCGCGCCATGGGGCAAGCAGGGATTCAATAAAGTAGATGCCCGGCTCAATGGTCAGCACCATACGCGGTTCAAGCACACGCGTGCAGCGCAGGTACGGATATTGCGAAGGTGCGGCAAGATGCGTGCCGGTATCATCCTGCATAAAAGCAGCGACATCATGCACCTGTAGCCCCAGCGGATGTCCGATACCGTGCGGCATAAACGGCCCGGTGATCCCCGTTTCAACCATCGCTTCTTCACTGATGTCGTTAACCAGTTGATGACGACGCAGCAGTTTAGCAATACGTTGATGAAACTGAACGTGGTACTCAGTGTAACGCACGCCCGCTTTCATGGTATCGATCAGCGCCAGTTGCTCAGCGTTAACGTCTTTAATCAGCTGGGCATAATCGTTGTCGCCGTTGGCAGCCCAGGTGCGCGTCAGGTCAGCCGCATAGCCGTTGTATTCGGCACCGGCATCCAGCAGGAAACTACGCATTTCGGTCGGAGCAAGGTGATCAAGCTTTGTGTAGTGCAGCACGGCGGCGTGCTCGTTCAACGCAACAATGTTGCTGTATGGCACGTCGGTATCGCGATGCCCGGTTGCCGTCAGATAAGCCTGATTAATATCGAACTCGCTCATGCCAGACAGAAACGCTTCATGGGCGGCCTGATGGCCAACAACGGCGGTTTTCTGCGCCTGACGCATACACGCCAGCTCATAATCCGTTTTATAAGCGCGATGGTAGTGCAGGTAATCCATCACCCCTTTCGGGTTGATATTTACCGCCTGCATCTCAAGCTGCAAAGCGCGCTCTGGCACCGGGCCGATATAACCAATGTTACCGCGTGCGGCAGGCAACTGGCTGCCAATGCCGTCGGCTTTCGGCAGGGCAATAACTTCAATTTCTTCGGTCCAGAAGGATTCCGGCAGCGGTTCAACGTTATGCCAGTAATCCACCGGCAGGTAGAACCACAGCTTCGGTTTGTTAACGCCGTCCACCAGCAGCCAGCAGTTCGGGACCTGCGTCACCGGCACCCAGGCCTTGAACTGCGGATTAACTTTGAACGGATAAGGATGGTCATCCAGGAAAACGTTAAACAGCTCCCCGGAGTGAATCAGCAGTGCATCAAGATTGAAACGCGCCAGAACGTTGCGGGTGCGTTCCTGCAAGGTTGCCACATGATCTTTATAAAGCGAGGCCAGTGAATCCATAATCTACCCTTCTGTTTTTATGCCTGTTCGGCACGCATCTTAGCACACGGCCAACATGCCCGCTTATTTCCGGCAGCTGTGATCATCTCTGCAAATATTTAAAGACTTATTTGCATTTCATTAACATCAATTCCACACTCCCTTCCATCTGGTACGACCAGATCCCATTGCTGGATTCAGGAGACTGACATGCTCTACCAAGGCGAAACCTTACATCTCGACTGGCTGGAAGATGGTATCGCCGAACTGGTGTTCGATGCGCCCGGTTCGGTTAACAAACTCGACACGGCGACCGTCGCCAGCCTCGGCCACGCGCTCGACATGCTGGAAAAGCAGCCCGGTCTGAAAGGACTGCTGCTCAGCTCAAACAAAGCGGCATTTATCGTCGGGGCTGATATTACCGAATTCCTGTCGCTGTTCCTTGTACCTGCGGAACAACTGACTAACTGGCTGCAGTTTGCCAACGGCGTCTTTAACCGCCTGGAAGATTTACCCGTCCCAACCATCGCTGCCGTAAACGGTTACGCGCTGGGCGGCGGATGCGAATGCGTGCTGGCAACCGATTATCGCCTGGCATCGCCGGACGCTCGTATTGGTTTGCCGGAGACCAAACTGGGCATCATGCCGGGCTTCGGCGGTTCAGTGCGTCTGCCGCGCATGCTCGGTGCGGATAGCGCGCTGGAAATTATTACCGCTGGCAAAGATGTTAGCGCAGCAGAAGCGCAAAAAATTGGCCTGGTCGATGGCGTGGTTAAAACCGAAAAGCTGCGTGAAGGCGCGCTGACGGTATTGCGTCAGGCCATCAACGGCGATCTGGACTGGAAAGCGAAGCGTGCGCCAAAACTTGAGCCGCTACGCTTAAGCAAAATCGAAGCGACCATGAGCTTTACCATCGCCAAAGGCATGGTGATGCAGATCGCAGGTAAACACTACCCTGCCCCGATGACCGCGGTAAAAACCATTGAAGCCGCAGCAAGACTTGGCCGCGATGAAGCATTACAGCTTGAGACCCAAAGTTTTGTGCCGCTGGCACGATCTAATGAGGCCCGTGCGCTGGTTGGGATTTTCCTGAACGACCAGTATGTTAAAGGCCTGGCGAAAAAACTGACCAAAAATACCGAAACCCCGAAACAGGCTGCCGTACTCGGCGCCGGGATCATGGGCGGCGGGATTGCCTGGCAGTCGGCCTGGAAAGGCGTACCGGTATTAATGAAGGACATTAACGAGAAGTCGCTGGCGTTAGGCATCACCGAGGCCAGCAAACTGCTCAACAAGCAGCTTGAGCGCGGCAAAATCGACGGTATGAAACTGGCCGGCGTGATTGCCGCTATTCATCCCACACTTGATTACGCCGGTTTCGAACGCGTTGACGTTGTCGTTGAAGCCGTTGTTGAAAATCCGAAAGTGAAAAAGGCCGTGCTGGCGGAAGTGGAAGATAGGGTGCGTGAAGATACGGTGATCGCGTCAAACACCTCGACCATTCCGATTAGCGAACTGGCAAACAGCCTGAAGCGTCCGGAAAACTTCTGCGGCATGCACTTCTTTAACCCGGTGCATCGTATGCCGCTGGTGGAAGTGATTCGCGGCGAAAAAACCTCTGAGCAGACCCTCGCGAAAGTTGTCGCCTGGGCCAGCAAAATGGGCAAAACGCCGATCGTGGTAAATGACTGCCCTGGGTTCTTCGTAAATCGCGTTCTGTTCCCGTACTTCGCGGGTTTCAGCCAGTTAATGCGCGATGGCGCGGATTTCCGCCAGATCGATAAAGTGATGGAAAAACAGTTTGGCTGGCCGATGGGCCCGGCCTATCTGCTGGACGTTGTGGGCATTGATACCGCTCACCATGCTCAGGCGGTGATGGCGGCTGGTTTCCCGCAGCGTATGCAAAAAGATTATCGCGATGCGATTGACGCCATGTTCGACGCTAACCGTTTTGGTCAGAAGAACGGACTGGGCTTCTGGCGCTATAAAGAAGACAGCAAAGGCAAACCGCGTAAAGAGCAGGATGATGCAACCGACGGCCTGCTTGCTGAAGTAAGTGAACCGCGCCGCAGCTTCAGTGACCAAGAGATTATCGCCCGCATGATGATCCCGATGGTTAATGAAGTGGTGCGCTGCCTGGAAGAGGGCGTTATTGCCAGCCCGGCAGAAGCGGATATGGCGCTGGTATACGGTCTGGGCTTCCCTCCGTTCCACGGCGGCGCCTTCCGCTGGTTAGACACTGTCGGCTGCGCAAAATATCTCGATATGGCCCAACAGTACCAACATCTCGGCCCGCTCTACCAGGTGCCGGATGGCCTGCGTGCGAAGGCTTCCCGTAACGAGCCGTACTATCCCCCGGTTGAGCCTGCGCGCCCGGCCAGTGACCTGAAAAACGCCTGAGGAGTGATTATGGAAAAGGTTGTAATTGTTGATGCCATCCGCACCCCGATGGGCCGTTCTAAAGGCGGCGCGTTCCGCAATGTGCGTGCGGAGGATCTTTCTGCTCATCTGATGCGCAGCATCCTGTCCCGTAATCCGGCACTGGAAGCAGCTTCGCTGGACGATATCTACTGGGGCTGCGTGCAGCAGACGCTGGAGCAGGGTTTTAACATTGGGCGCAATGCCGCATTACTGGCAGAAATCCCGCATTCTGTGCCGGCGGTCACGGTGAACCGTTTATGCGGTTCTTCCATGCAAGCGTTGCACGACGCAGCCCGAATGATCCAAACCGGCGACGCGCATGCCTGTCTGATTGGCGGCGTGGAACATATGGGCCATGTGCCAATGAACCACGGCGTTGATTTTCATCCGGGACTTAGCCGCAGCGTAGCGAAAGCTGCCGGGATGATGGGCTTAACCGCAGAGATGCTGGCGCGTATGCACGGCATTAGCCGTGAAATGCAGGATCGGTTTGCCGCTCGCTCGCATCAGCGCGCGTGGGCTGCGACCGAAGCCGGGCATTTCAAAAATGAAATTGTCGCCACCAGCGGCCATGATGCCGACGGCGTACTGAAGCGCTTTGATTACGACGAGGTCATCCGTCCGGAAACCACCGTTGAAGGTCTTGCCTCGTTGAAACCGGCGTTCGATCCTGTCAACGGGACGGTCACGGCGGGTACATCTTCGGCGCTCTCTGACGGGGCCGCTGCCATGTTGCTGATGAGCGAATCACGCGCTAAAGAACTGGGCCTGAAGATCCGCGCCCGCATTCGTTCAATGGCGGTGGTTGGCTGCGATCCGTCGATTATGGGTTACGGCCCGGTTCCGGCGTCAAAAATGGCGTTAAAGAAAGCAGGCCTGACACCTGCCGATATTGACCTGTTTGAAATGAACGAAGCTTTTGCCGCGCAGATCCTGCCTTGCATTAAAGGTCTGGGGCTGATGGAGCAGATCGACGAGAAAATTAACCTGAACGGCGGCGCCATTGCGCTTGGACATCCATTAGGCTGTTCCGGCGCTCGTATCAGCACCACGCTGCTCAACCTGATGGAACGCCGCGATGCGCAGTTTGGCCTCGCCACCATGTGCATCGGGCTGGGTCAGGGGATCGCCACCGTTATAGAACGCGTTTAAACGAAAAAGCTTTGCCTGAGTTTAGTTGCCGTTTTTCCCGCCTGTCAGGGGCGGGTTTTTTATTTGGCCGAGCTTTTGCGCACCACTAACTGCACCGGTAGTAATAAATTATCGTTTTGCTTTTCTTCCAGCAGCATACGCAGCGCCTCACGTCCCAGATGCTTTTTATCAACGGCAACCGTCGTCAACGGCGGGAATGACCAGGCCGCGGCATCAATGTCATCAAATCCCACCAGCGCAATATCTTCCGGTACCCGCAGTCCTCTTAAAGCGCACACGCGTAGAACAACCATTGCTGCAGCATCGTTATAGGCAAAAATCGCATCCGGAGGCTCTGGTAAATTAAGGAGCTCATTGACCGCTTCAACTAAAGACTGCTCTGTATCCAGCAGCGGTGGCGCGATAGCCTCGTATTCGGGCGGCATCAGCAACCGGGCCTCATACAGCGCCTGCCGATAGCCTTTTTCACGCTGGCGAATACTGTAATGGGAAAGTGTGCTGGCTAAAAATGCAATACGCTGCCGCCCTTGCTCGATCAAATGCCTGGTGGCAAGGTAGCCACCTTGCATGTTGTCCGGGTTCACGCATGGCAGACCCGGCGCCCAGAGATCAACCAGCACCAGCGGCAGTTTCATCTGCTGAAGAAGTGCCAGCAGCTCGGGTTCAAAAAATCCGGCGCAAATGAACGCATCCGGCTGATGCAGCATAATCTGTTCACCCACAGCGTCGCCCGGACCAATTGAAAGAAAACTCAAAGCGATGCCCTGATCCCGGCAAACATCCTCAATACCGAGCAGCAATTGTGAATAAAAAGGCAACGCGCGGCTAATATTATGCTGCCGATGCAGCAAGAAAAGTACGCGCCTGAGCTTATCGGAGCGTAAGCGAGAAAAATCGTAACCCTGTTGTTCTGCGGCTGAAATAATGCGCAGCCGCGTATCTTCACGCAGCCCAGGCTGCCCTTTCAACGCACGGGAAACCGCACCCACTGATACGCCACAGGCCTCGGCAATATCTCTGATTCGTACAGGTTTGGTCATTTGGCTCTCATTATTATGCTGATATATGAAGATGGTTCTGGATGCCGTTACGCACCCAGCCAGGCTGCGCCACGGACGCCGCTGCTATCGCCGTGAAGGGCTTGTACAACCGGTGTGCGGCACTGCTGACCAAAAACATACTTTGCCATTCGTGCCTGTAGGTCCGGGTAAAGTAAAGCGATATTCGATACTCCGCCGCCGAGCACGATAACATCGGGATCGAGCGTATTCACAATACCTGCTAGCGCCCGTGCAAGCTGATCGCGATAACGCTCCCAAAGTAAGCAAGCATTAGCCTCGCCGGATTCTACCCGTTTCATAATTTCCGGAACACCAGCATGTTGCATAGCGTGATTGAAATACTGGCGCTCAAGGCCACTACCTGAAATAAAACTTTCAATGCAGTTAAGCTGTCCACAATAGCAAAGAGTCGCTTCTCCATCGCGCAGCTCATTATAACGGGGCAGTGCATTATGTCCCCACTCACCCGCACAAGCGTTAGGCCCGGAAATCAGACGATTATCCACGCAGAGTCCGCCGCCACAGCCGGTACCAAGAATAACGCCAAACACTACACTGTACCCTTTTCCACTACCGTCTATCGCTTCCGACAGCGTGAAGCAATTGGCATCGTTGGTGATTGAGACTGGCATACCCAACTGTTCCTCCAGCTCGCGAGCGAAAGGCTGCTTGTTAAGTACCAGAATATTGGAATTTTTAATACGCCCATCGCTGTCTACAGCACCGGGGATCCCCAGGCCTACCGACAGCGGTTTTTTAACCACTTCCCTGGCCTTATGAATAGCTTCAGTAACGGACTGGAAAAATGCACGATAGCTCTGTTTCGCGGTGACACATCGCTCACGATAAATAACCTCTCCCACTTCACTTAGCACAACCGTTTCAATTTTAGTCCCGCCAATATCCAGCCCAAGCCTCATGAGTTTTTCTCCGTTGCACCATGCAATTTGTCTATTCGTCAGATTGGCTTATTTGTTTACTAAACACAATAACAGGTATCACAAAACAACAAGTTTCCTCATCTCACCGACTTGAATGACGATAATCAATGGAAGATCACAAAAGAATATAAATGTTTAATAAAAACATAGATGGTGTTCACATACAGCCTGATTATCACTATACACCCGCACAATCTATCCCCAGGATGCTCTCAACACATCTTGTTTACTAAAAGGAATAATGATGGAACAGTTTGATGTCGTGATTGTAGGAGGGGGCTTCTCCGGCAGCATTGCCGCTATTGCTGCTGCGAGAAGCGGGGCTCATACCGCCATAGTCGAAGCTAGCGCCTGCCTGGGCGGGTCGCTGACAACAAACGGCGTGAACCCGATGATGACCTTCCATGCAGGTGAAAAACAGGTAATAAGCGGTATTACAGATGAACTGATCGAACGATTAAAAGCGCAGAGCAAATCGCCGGGCCATGTACGCGACCCCGGTCATTTTACGACGACCTACACGCCATTCGACGCCGAAGCAATGAAGCATGAACTGGAATTGATGTTGCTGGAGGCTGGCGGCACGGTGCTCTATCACGCGGTTCTGGCCGAGGTAACCCGTACAGATTGCACTATTGAAAGTATCACCGTCTGCACCCGTTCAGGGTTGATAACACTTAGCGCCAGACTCTTTATTGATGCCAGCGGTGACGCGATGCTGGCAGCCAAAGCAGGCATACCGCTCATTAAAGGTCGTGAATCTGACGGTAAATCTCAGCCGATGACGCTGACCATGAAAATGGGAAATATCGATCGTGAAAAGCTGCGCGCATACATGCTCGACCATATTTCAGAATTAAATAACCACTATCAGGCAGAGGATGTCAGAAACGCGGAACGACTCGCCTGCCACGGCTTTGTTAAGGAGTTGGCAGCAGCAAAAGCCGCAGGTGAAATATCTATTCCACGGGAAGACATTCTGTTCTTCGAAACCAATAACCCCGGTGAATTTATTTTTAACACGAGCCGAATCCTCGATCACGATGCCACCGATCCCTGGAGCCTGAGCCACGCCGAATTCGTGGGACGCCAGCAATGCCGAGAGCTTGAAGCATTTGTCAAACGCGTAGTGCCCGGCTTTGAAAACGCAGTTGTTGTCTCAACTGGCCCTTCGGTCGGGGTGCGCAGCTCCTGCCAGATCAAAGGCTGCTATCACCTGACCGCAGAAGACCTGCTAAGCCAAACCCGTTTCGACGACACCATCGCCATTTCAGGTTACCCCATTGATATTCATAGCCCTGACGGCGAAGGTACCGAACATGGCACGCTGCCGTTTGGCGGTATGTACGGCATTCCCTGGCGAACCATGATCGCTGAGGAGTCAGATAATTTGATCGTCGTAGGACGCTGTATTTCGGCCACCTTCGAAGCACAGGCGGCAATTCGTACCACCCCAACCGTTGGCGCTATCGGGCAGGCGGGTGGGATTGCGGCAGCGCTGGCCGCTAGCCAGAACATCAGCGTGCATCGGGTATCCATTAGAGAATTGCAGGATGCCATCCGTCAGCAACAGGGTTATCTCGACTTCTGAGGAATTCATATGGATATGTTACATATCACCAGGATCTGCGCGATCCTGATTATCTTCCTGCTCTTTTCAGGCCTGATGATGACGCGGAAAATGCCCGCAATCCTCGCGCTGCCCGTCATGGCTATTCTGATGCCGCTGGTCGCAGGTGTCCCTGTTTTCAGCGAAGATAAATCTACTTTCACCATTGCCAATAACGTACTGACGCAGGGTTCTCTGCGTTTAGGGGCCACGATCGTCGCGTTGATTTTTGGTGCCTGGTTTGGCGAGGTATTGAGAAAAGTTGGCGTTACTGAAGCGCTGGTCCGCAAAGCCGCCGAGCTTTCCGGTGATAAGCCGTTGACGATGGCAATCGTCTTCTTTGTTATCGGCACGGTAATTTTCTCTTCCAGCGATGGGCTGGGCATGGTTATCCTGGTTGGCAGCATCATCATTCCTATTCTGCTAACCGCCGGGCTTTCTCCTCTAACTAGCTGCATCGTGCTGCTTGCTTGCCACGCACTCGGTAGTCTGTTTGCTGTCAGCGGTTGGGCGCTGATGCATGATTTATACGGTATTCCGATTGCCGATATGGCCCGCTACGCCACCATCTTTGCCGTACCAGCCGCTGTTATTTACCTCGCTATGGTTGTCTGGATGGTGAAACGCGACATCGTCGTACGTAAAGCCTGGTCGATGCCGGTGGCCGATAAACTGAGCAAGCGTCGGCAGATTAATCCGCTGGCGCTGATCTCCCCGCTGGTGCCGGTG
Source organism: Buttiauxella sp. (assembly GCA_032051265.1). Taxonomy (GTDB): domain Bacteria; phylum Pseudomonadota; class Gammaproteobacteria; order Enterobacterales; family Enterobacteriaceae; genus Dryocola. The sequence goes on along the minus strand of DAMBYU010000011.1, from coordinate 79,186 downwards.
GTGATTATTTTCGCCTTCAAAATAGAAGTCGTACCGGCCATCGTTTTGAGCCTGATTATCTGCTTGTTGCTGGCGATGCCAAAACGTCCGACGCATGTGCTGGTCAGCAGCCTCGTCGAAGGTATTCAGAACGTCGCAGGTGCGATTGGTCTTATGGTCGGCATTGGCATTCTGCTCAATGCAGTAACCGCTCCACAGGTCACGATAGTGTTGAAACCGCTGATTGAGTCAATTATTCCCGGCTCGCCACTCACATACATTCTGTTTTTCTCTTTGCTAAGTCCGCTGGCTCTCTATCGCGGCCCGCTGAACAGCTTTGGCCTTGGCAGCGGTCTGGGCGTTTTAATGCTCGGCGGCGGTCTTTCTCCCCTTGCCACAATGCTGGCGTTGCGCTCGGCAACGGTTCTGCAAGGACTGTCGGATCCGACCAATACTCACAACGTCTGGTCGTCTGATTTCGCCAAAGTGGACGTAAACGAAATTATGCGTAAAACCTTACCCTGGGCCATGGTTGCAGTGTTGATATCTATGTTAATGGCGGCCTATATCGTCTTTTAAGGCAAGGAGTGGTTATGACAAGCAAAACCTATCGTATTGGTATTGATGTCGGGGGCACTTTTACCGATGCCGCTATCATAGATAACGACAGCTTCGAGCTGGTCGCTAAGAAAAAAATTCCCACCACACATCATCACCAAAGCGGTGTGGCGCACGGCATCATCACCATTATTCATCAGGTGCTTGAGGAAAACGGCATCTCGCCACGAGAGGTGAGTTTTATCGCTCACGGCACCACGCAGGCAACAAACGCTTTGCTGGAAGGTGACGTGGCAAAAGTAGGCATTGTGGCAATGGGAAGCGGCTTCGAGGGTAAAAGCGCGCGTAAAGAGGCCCACATCGATGATATCCCCCTGGCAGACGGAAAGTTTCTGTACACGTTTAACACCTTTCTTGATACGCGCCAGCTCAGTGATGATGCGATTCGCGCCGCCATTAACGAGTTACGTCAGCAGGGAGCAGAAGTCATTGTGGCATCTGAAGCCTACAGCGTTGACGACCCGACCAACGAGCTGCACGTAATGAGCATCGCTGCTGAGATGGGTCTGTGCGCTACGGGCGGGCATGAAATTACCCAGTTGTACGGCCTGAAAACCCGCACCCGCACGGCAGTGGTCAACGCCAGCCTAATCCCACGAATGCTGGAAACCGCCAACATGACCGAGCAGGCGATTAAAGAAGCGGGTATCGCGTCGCAGTTGATGATCATGCGCTGCGATGGCGGCGTGATGAGCATTGATGAAGTACGTAAACGCCCGATTCTTACCATGCTTTCCGGGCTGGCTGCGGGCGTCGCAGGCGCACTTATGTACGAAAAAGTCTCCGACGGTATTTTCTTTGAGGTCGGCGGTACCAGCGTCGATATTTCCGTTATCAAAAACGGCAAAGTCATGATTCAGAATGCCCAGGTTGGTGGCCATCGCACTTACCTGCGCTCGCTGGATGTGCGTACCCTGGCCGTAGCTGGCGGCAGCATGGTGATGGTCGAAGACGGGAAAATCACCATGACCGGCCCGCGAAGCGCGCACATTGCGGGCTGCGAATATGAGTGCTTCATTCCAGAATCCGCTTTTGGTGAACAGCCTGAACTGATCTTTATCAGCCCGCGCCCTGGCGATCCGCAAAGCTACGCAGTTATAAAAGGAGCAGCAGATAAACGCTATGCGCTTACTGTGGCGGGTGCCGCCAACCTGCTGGGTTATGTGCCAGAAGGTGATTACGCGGCGGGGAATGTAAACAGCGCGCGCTTTGCCTGGAATTTGCTCGGTGACCATATCGGATGCAGCGCGGAAGAAGCCGCACGTCAGGCGCTGGACATTGCCATTAATAAGGTAATGGTCGTCGTCAATGAAATGATAAACGAGTACAAACTAGAGCGGCATTTTATCACGCTGGTTGGTGGAGGCGGCAGCGGCTGTATTCTGGTGCCAGCAATGGCGGAAAAAGCCGGGATGAAATACAAAAACGCCAATAACGCCCCATACATTTCTACCATTGGTGTAGGTATGGCGATGGTGCGTGAAATGATTGAAAAAAGCGTCGTTAATCCCGGAGAGGCGGAGATCAAAATGATCCGTGCCGAAATAATGGAGCGCATTGTGAAATCGGGGGCTAACGAAGCCACGGTAGATATTAATATTGAAATCGATAAGCAAAAAAACGTTCTTCGGGCTATCGCTACCGGGGCAACAGAGCTCAGGCAGAAAGAAAGCATCAACGAAACACTCCCGCTGGAACAGCTACAGCAAATTGCCGCCGAATCTGTCAATCTTTCACAGCAGAGCACCCTGCCCGCCTGTCAGACTGGCCGCTGGCATCTGTTTGAAGGCCTGAGCGAGCAAAAACGTTTCTTCGGCCTGTTCAGGAAACAGCAGCGCCGTCTGAGCATGTTGGACCGCGAAGGCATCGTGCGACTGAAAAAAGAAAATGCCAGTTGGCTTTTATGCACACGCCAGGAAATCTCGTCGCGCTTTACTGAATTCCTCGACGACAACACCCGCTACTCAGAAGCTAACGCCGCCATTCCCAAAACGTTTCTTTTCTGGAAAGAGAAAATGCTCGATTTAACCGGCACGCAAACTAAAGAGCAAATGCTGTCGATTATCGAGATGGAACTGGATGTTGTGGACCAGGAGCAGGATGTCATCGCGATTGCCTGGCAGTAAGGAGAAGGGATGGAACTCGACGAATTAAATCGGATGCTGGCCTGGCTGGATCTGCGCAACGACGCGGTATTTAACAAAATACCACCGGTGAAGTACCGCTATTATCTGGAGAACGCACTGGCCGCAGGCGTTACCGCAGCGCAGGAGTTTGCCGGGCAGTCTATCCGTGATTTATACCTGCAGCACAGTATTGATATTCAATACGATAAAGGGGATGGCCTGTTTTTTACCGTACAGTTCCGAGCGCAGTTTGAATTTAGTGTGAAGAAAAATATTCGTCGCGTCACGCTGTACCAACCTTCGTTGGAGAGTCTACAAAGGAGTTGCGGGCTACCTTTGGATAAAATTATCGATATCCATTTGGCCCACGAGTTTTTCCATTTTTTGGAGTACAGCCGCCAGAAACCGGTCGGAGAAACGTTGGATAAAGTCTGTAATGTTGCGATTGGCCCGCTCCGGTGCTATTCCACCGTTGCAGCAACTTCTGAAATTGCCGCGCACCGTTTTTGCCAACTGCTAAACAACCTGGATTATTATCCCAGCTATTATGATTTTCTCTGGCTGGTTGAAAGTGGTAAACAAACGGCGCAGGAGCGAGACGAACTGTTCATTAGTTCATTGCATGAGGTTCAGCAGGGAGCCTGACGGGGAGATAATAAACTGGCCTGGACGCTGCGCCGGAGCTTCGATTCCGGCGCAATCACATTAAATAAACGCGAAGGCGTCACCAAACATGCGATCGACGTTTGCACCACGTTCATTACAGAACAGATCGCGTGCAATCTTCGCCATTTCAAAGCGCCCGGCGATGTAAATATCGTGCCCGGCAAGCGTACCGTAATCCTGTAATACCGCGGTTAACACGGTGCCATTGCGCCCGCGCCAGCCCTCTTCCGGCTGTTCGACCACCGCTTCCACCCGCAGATTCTCATGCTTCAGCGAAAGCGCTTCCAGCTCGGGCAGATCGTAAAGATGCTTCTCTTCGCGGCCGCCCCAGTAAATAGCAATTTCACGCTGCGGATTACGCGCCAGCGCCGTCAACAGAATCGATCGCACGTAAGAGAAACCAGTACCGCCCGCAATCAGAATCAGCGGACGATCTTCATCTTCGCGCAGCCAGGCGTCACCGTGTGGAATATCCACAACGATTTCCTGCTCCTTCAGAATGCGATCCATTACGGCCATGGCGTACAGGTTGAGTTCCGAGGCACCGATGTGCAGCTCAATAAACTCATGTTCGCTCGGTGTGGATGCCATGGAAAACGGACGTTTATCACGCTCATCCATTACTACCATCAGGTACTGTCCGGCCTGAAAAGAGAAATCTGTTTCCGGCAGCAATCGAACGCGATATACCGTATCCGTTATCGCTTCTACCGAGGTCACTTTACAGCTTAAGGTTGTCATGCGTCCCCTCTGTCGGGTCATTAATGCTAAACCGTAAAAATCGCCCCTCAGGCGTCTTTACCGTTATCGAAAATAGCCAGTTCATCCCAGATTGCGTCTATACGCGCACAGACTTCCGCATCTTTTTTGATAGGACGCCCCCACTCGCGCTGGGTCTCTCCTGGCCATTTATTGGTGGCATCCAGTCCCATTTTTGAACCAAGGCCGGAAACCGGCGAGGCAAAATCCAGGTAATCGATCGGCGTGTTCTCTACTAGTACGGTATCACGCGCCGGATCCATACGCGTGGTGATAGCCCAGATAACATCATTCCAGTCACGCGCGTTAACATCGTCATCGCATACGATGACAAACTTGGTGTACATAAACTGCCGCAGGAAAGACCAGACGCCCATCATCACGCGTTTGGCGTGTCCGGCGTACTGCTTCTTGATGGTTACGACCGCAAGGCGATACGAACACCCTTCCGGCGGCAGATAAAAATCGACAATTTCCGGGAACTGCTTTTGCAAAATCGGCACAAAGACTTCGTTTAAGGCCACACCCAGCACCGCCGGTTCATCCGGTGGGCGGCCGGTATAGGTGGAGTGATAAATCGCATCTTCGCGCTGGGTAATATGCGTCACGGTAAAGACCGGGAAATCATCTACTTCATTGTAGTATCCCGTGTGGTCGCCATATGGCCCTTCCGGCGCCATTTCACCCGGCTCGATATAGCCTTCCAGCACGATTTCCGCGCTGGCAGGCACTTCGAGATCGTTAGAAATACATTTCACGACTTCAGTTTTGGTACCGCGCAGCAGACCGGCAAAAGCATACTCGGAAAGGGTATCCGGCACGGGAGTTACCGCGCCAAGGATGGTTGCCGGGTCTGCACCCAGCGCCACAGAAACCGGGAAACGTTCGCCCGGATGCGCCGCGCACCATTCCTGGAAATCAAGCGCGCCACCACGATGCGAAAGCCAGCGCATGATCAGCTTATTCTTGCCGATAAGCTGCTGACGATAAATGCCAAGGTTCTGCCGCTCTTTATGCGGGCCACGGGTGACGGTCAATCCCCAGGTAATCAGCGGGGCGGCGTCTTCCGGCCAGCACTGCATAATAGGAATACGGTTTAAATCAACCTGCTCGCCTTCCCAGATCTTTTCCTGGCAAGGCGCTCCACGCAGCCGTTTGGTCGGCATGTTCAGCACCTGCTTAAACTGCGGGAGCTTATCGAACAGGTCGCGGAACCCTTTTGGTGGCTCAGGCTCTTTCAGAAAGGCCAGTAACTTACCCACTTCACGCAGGGCGGACACATCTTCCTGCCCCATCCCCATCGCAACTCGCTTCGGCGTGCCAAACAGATTGCACAGCACCGGCATGCTGTAACCTTTTGGGTTTTCAAACAGCAGCGCCGGGCCATTTGCCCGCAGGGTACGATCGGCAATTTCAGTCATTTCCAGATGCGGATCGACAGGCAAAGCGATACGTTTTAACTCGCCGCGCTGCTCAAGCAGCGTCATAAAGTCGCGCAGGTCGTGGTATTTCATGCAATTAATCCTGGCCCAGAGAATGCCCGTCATTATACGGACTTCATCCGGAGCATGCTGTATTTTTGTTAAAAACGAGTAACAGCCCGGACGGTAACCAGATGGCGATTGGTTATACTTGTGCTGGCTATCTCTGAGTTCGACCTTTTGTTATTCTTGCGCGCTCAATGAGGTGAGATGAGAAATTATGGAATCCTGGTATCTTCTGTACTGCAAACGAGGACAGCTGCTGCGGGCGCAAGAGCATCTTGAGCGCCAGGCGGTAAACTGCCTCACCCCGATGATCACGCTGGAAAAAATGGTGCGTGGAAAGCGAACTGCAGTCAGCGAGCCCCTGTTTCCGAACTATATGTTCGTGAAGTTTGATCCGGAAAACATCCACACCACGACGGTCAACTCCACCCGCGGCGTAAGCCATTTTGTCCGCTTTGGTTCTCAGCCTGCCAACGTGCCGGATGATGTCATCGATCGGTTAGCCAACTATCATCCAGAAAATGTCACCGACCCGGCAACGCCTTATCCAGGCGATAGCGTGGTGATTACCGAAGGGGCATTCGAAGGGCTGGAGGCAATATTCAGTGAGCCAGACGGCGAAGCGCGCTCAATGCTTTTACTTAATCTGCTGAATAAGCAGGTAAGACAGAGCGTAAAGAATACGGACTTCAGGAAGGTTTAAAGGTGAAGAAGGCCAGCGCTTGCTGGCCTTCTTGTTTGTACCTAGCGCTGCATCTGCTCGTCGTGCAGCCACTGGGCAACACGCTTAGAGAAATATGTCAGTACGCCATCGGCACCGGCACGCTTAAAGCACAGCAGGGATTCCATAATGGCCGGTTTTTCCGCCAGCCAGCCGTTCTGAATAGCCGCCATGTGCATCGCATACTCGCCAGAAACCTGATAGGCGAAAGTCGGCACGCCAAACGTATCCTTCACGCGGCGAATAACATCCAGGTACGGCATGCCTGGCTTCACCATTACCATATCCGCCCCTTCCTGCAGATCCTGCGCTACTTCCTGCAGGGCTTCGTCGCTGTTGGCAGGATCCATCTGATAGGTCTTTTTGTTGCCGCCTTTCAGGTTGCCGGATGAACCAATGGCGTCACGGAACGGGCCGTAATAGCAGGATGCGTATTTCGCCGCATAAGACATGATCTGTGTATTCACCAGACCATCGGCTTCGAGCTGGTCGCGGATAGCCCCAATGCGGCCATCCATCATATCGCTTGGCGCGATGATTTCCGCCCCGGCTTCCGCATGGGAAAGCGCCTGACGCACCAGAATCTCACGGGTGATGTCATTGATAACGTAGCCGTCTTCGTCAATAACGCCATCCTGGCCATGGGTGGTGTAAGGATCGAGCGCCACGTCAGTCAGTAAACCTAACTCTGGTACCGCATCTTTCAGGGCACGTACGGTGCGCTGTACCAGCCCGTTCGGGTTCCAGGCTTCTTCGGCATGGAGCGACTTGCCCGCGCTTTCAATCACCGGGAATAGAGAGAGTACCGGAACGCCCAGTTTTGCCACGGCTTCGGCCTCTTTGAGCAACAGGTCGATAGTCATGCGATAAACGCCCGGCATCGACGCCACTTCTTCCTGGCGATTCTGCCCTTCCATGACAAACACCGGATAAATCAGGTCGTTAACCGTTAGCTGGTTTTCTGCTACCAGGCGGCGACTAAAATCGTGGCGACGGACACGGCGCATACGGCGGCCGGGAAAGGTTCCGGGAAATGCATAGCTCATTGATATTCTCCTGATTTAGGCCAGCCGGAATAAACGGCGGGCATTGTCATCCGTTACTTGCGCAAGCCAGGCGGGATCTTCTCCGCGCCAGTGGGCCACCTGATTGAGGATATGGGGCAAGTAACAGGGTTCATTCCGCCGGGTTGCAGGTTTTGGTTTAAGATCCCGCGGTAATAAATAGGGGGCATCCGTTTCCAGCAGTAGCTGCTGAGCAGGGATAACCGGCAGCAGTTCGCGCAGCTCCAGGCCACGACGTTCATCGCACACCCAGCCGGTAATGCCGATAAACAGGCCGCGGGCAAGGCACTCGCGCGCTTCAGCTTGCGTGCCGGTAAAACAGTGCAGCACCACGCCCGGTAATTTATCCAGCCATGGATCAAGCAGGGCGATAAAGCGCTCATGGGCTTCGCGACAGTGAAGGAATACCGGCATCACTAAATCGGCCGCGAGCGCCAGTTGAGCGCTAAAAGCACGCTCCTGCTCGGCGGGAGTCGAAAAGTTGCGGTTAAAATCCAGACCACATTCACCGATGGCGACCACTTCAGCAGCACCGGCAAGCTGAATAATGGCTTCTGCTGTTGCCTCTTCCCACTGGCTTGCATCGTGAGGATGCACGCCTGCGGTAGACCAGCAACCAGCGTATTTTTGTGCCATCGCGAGGGCTTGCTGGCTCTCATGGAGGTTAGTTCCGGTAAGCAGCATTCCGCTAACGCCCGCCTGCTGCGCTCGTAGTACAATCTCTGCGTGGTCTTTGGCGAACTGTGGGCTGGTTAAATTGACACCGATATCAAACATATTACGTTCCATACGACGACCGCCCTGACGGGCGGTCTAAATCACGACTCTTTTTCCGAGTGCTCTTCATCTTCTTCTTCCACATCTCTGCGGCCTTTGCCGACATAGTAACGGGAGAAGAACACGCCGACCTCAAACAGGCAGTACATCGGAATAGCCAACAGCGTTTGCGAAAAGATGTCCGGTGGCGTTAGCAGCATGCCCACCACGAAAGCACCGACAAAAATATACGGCCGCTTCTTTTTTAACGCATCAGGCGTCGTCACGCCCATCCAGCACAGCAGGATGATGGCAACCGGTACCTCAAAGGCAACCCCGAACGCCATAAACAACGTCATGACAAAGTCGAGATACTTGCTGATGTCGGTAGACATTACCACGCCTGTCGGCGCGGTTTTTGTCAGAAAACCAAATGCCAGCGGGAAAACGACAAAATAAGCAAAAGCGATACCGATATAGAACAGCAAAGAGCTGGATATGAGCAAAGGCGTCACCAGCTTGCGCTCATGTTTATACAACGCAGGCGCGATAAACGCCCAGATTTGATAAAGAATGACGGGCGCCGACAGAAAGACCGAAACGTAAATCGTCAGCTTAATCGGGGTGAAAAAAGGCGACGCCACGTCAGTGGCAATCATCGTTGAACCTGTCGGCATCTGCTGTATCAGCGGCGCAGAGACGATCTGATAGATGTCGTTAGCAAAATAAACCAGCGCCAGAAAAATCACCAGCACAGCGATAATGCTGTTTAACAGTCGCTTGCGCAGCTCAATCAGGTGCGTGATGAGCGGTTGGGTATCTTCAACGGCCATGTTTACTGTTTATCACTTGAAGGTTGAGGGGTGACCGGGGCGGGAACAGGCTCCGGTACAGGTTTAACCTGAGGCTGGGAAATATCTTTCTGAGGTTCGACGGTCTGCGCCTTTTGCGCTGCAGGAACCTGGTCGGGCGCGCTTGCCTGGTGAGCCGCCGCCGCAGGCGTAACGCCTTCGTGGCTGTCCTGCTCGTTTTTCACCAGTGGATTATGAATGGTGTGCGCCTCATCGTTGTCCTTTTCAGGATCCTGCGTATAGGAACGCTTCATGGATTCCGCAGCCTGGCGCAGTTCATCCATGGAGGCTTTAAGCTCCGGCGTCAGGTGATCCATGCTCGCCTTCTCAACCTTTTTCAGGCTGTCCTGCAAATCCTGGATTTTCAGTTCCTGAGCCAGCTCATTTTGCACCGTCGCGGCAAGCGAACGCAGCGCCCGGATCCAGCCAACAACCGTTTTGACGGCCACCGGCAGACGTTGCGGCCCCAGAACCACCAGGCCAATCACGAAGACCAGCAGCAGTTCGCTAAAACCAATATCGAACACGGTTTACACCTGCTCTTTATCGTTGCTCTTTGCGTCTTCTTTTTTCACGTCGCCTGGTTGTTTATCCGCCAGGTTTTTCGCGGTAAAGTCAGCGTCCTGAGCAGATTCGTCTTTTTCTTTAGCTTCATCATCGTTCATGGCTTTCTTGAAGCCTTTAATCGAAGCGCCCAGATCGGAACCGATAGAACCCAGCTTCTTAGTACCAAACAGAAGAACGACGATGACGGCAATAATCACTAATTGCCAGATACTGATACCACCCATGTTATTGCCTCAAATCATTCGATGTATGTGTAACGGCCAGTATTATACGGCACGTTGCCTGTTAATGACGATGAAATTTCAGGCAGATCGCCGCCAGCCAATCAGCCAGACCACGATGCCTGCGGCCATCAACCAGGCGGGCATAAACTCCCACTCCGGTTTGTTTATCAGCAGTAAAGTCCCGCTCAGAATAAGCGTAGCCCCGATGCCGAACAGATAGCGTGACTGCCCCTGCCGCACATGGTGCTGATGCAGGTCGCGTTGGATTTTATCAATGCTGTGCTGTAAATACTTGCCCTGGCGCAAACTGTCGTACACCAGTTCCGGAAGTTCCGGCATTTTTTCCACCCAGAACGGCGCTTTTTCTTTAAAAGAGCGAATCAGGGCAGGAATACCAACCTGATCTTTAATCCAGTTTTCCAGGAAAGGCTTGGCGGTTTTCCATAAATCGAGCTGGGGATAAAGCTGTCTTCCGACACCTTCAACATATAAGAGCGTCTTTTGCAGTAAAACTAGCTGCGGCTGCACTTCCATATTAAAGCGACGGGCCGTGTTAAAGAGGTTCAGCAGCACGTGACCAAAGGAAATATCCGCCAGCGGTTTTTCAAAAATCGGTTCACAAACGGTACGAATAGCAAACTCAAACTCTTCGACGTTAGTGTCCGGTGGAACCCAGCCTGAGTCCACATGCAGCTCGGCAACTTTACGATAGTCCCGGTTAAAGAAGGCGATGAAGTTCTCCGCCAGATAGCGCTTATCTTCTTTGTTCAGCGAGCCGACAATGCCGCAGTCGATACCGATATACTGCGGATCTTCCGGATGCTCGAAGCTGACAAAGATATTGCCCGGATGCATATCGGCATGGAAGAAGCTGTCGCGGAAGACCTGGGTGAAGAAGACCTGTACGCCACGTTCGGCCAGCAGCTTCATATTGGTGCCCTGGCGTTCCAGCGTCGGGATATCCGAGACGGGAACCCCGTAAATCCGCTCCATCACCATCATATCCTCGCTACAGTAGTCCGAGAATACTTCGGGAACGTAGAGCATCGGGCTGTTTTCGAAATTGCGCCGTAGCTGGATTGCGTTCGCCGCTTCACGCAGCAAATTCAGCTCATCGATTAAGGACTTCTCGTACTCACGCACCACTTCCAGCGGGCGCAGACGACGCCCATCCGGCAGCAGACGAGGAACCCAGCGCGCCAGCCGGTAAATCAGTTTCATATCGGCTTTGATGACGGGCAAAATATCCGGACGGATAACTTTAATCACCACTTCACGGCCGTTTTCTTTCAGACGAGCGGTATGTACCTGCGCAATAGAAGCCGAGGCAAGCGGCTTAATGTCGAAATCATCGAACCAGGTCTCAATGGGAATACCGCCCATCGCCTGTTCGATTTGTTTCTTAGCCAGTACGCCATCGAACGGCGCAACGCGATCCTGCAACATCGCCAGCTGATCGGCTATCAGCGGCGGAAACAGATCGCGACGCGTGGACATCATCTGACCAAACTTGATCCATACCGGCCCTAATTCTTGCAGCGCGAGGCGTAAGCGTTCACCCAGCTCTTTCTCTTTGTGGCGGTTTGGCATCCAGAACAGCGTACGCCGCCAGAGGCGTAACGGCAGCGTGATGCGGATGTGGGGAATAAGTTCATCCAGGCCATAACTGAGGAAGGTACGAACGATGAAATAGAGACGACGAATTTCTCCTGGCGTCATTTGCCCTCCAGCTTGTCCAGTCGCGCACTCAATGCGTTAACTGCGCGTTCAACGGCTGCCGTTTCTTCGGCAAACCATGCTACTTCCAGCGGACCGGGTGCCATACGCCACTCTTCAGTGATCGCTTCGGCGAGATAGTGCTGATTACGTTCAAACCCCTTTTTCAGAAGCTTGCCGCCGCCACGAAACAGTTTGCTGATGCCTTCCGCCGCGATATCACCGATATAAGGCGCCAGGAGCTCTGCCGGGTCAAACTCGGCCAGATCCATCAGCGCAACCCAGTTTTGCACAACCTGCAGGTCGCCCTGCACCTCAAGGTCGCCGCTGCGGATAAGCGCTGTGAGCTGCTGCCTGTCGCGCAATTTTGGCAATACGGCAAGGCGCGTGATGACGCGGCAGTCCGCCTCGCCCTCCCACTCGCCCAGCACATCAAGCTGCTGTTCGCTAAAGACCAGCACCAGGGGTGCAGAGAATTCCTTGAGCTCAACGCGCAATACTTTACCCAGCAGGCGCTGGCGAGCAGCTTTCAGCCCGCGGTCACGCCACAGAAAGGTATTAAGGACGCTTTCGAGGCCAGCAGTCACTAGCGGTGTAAATGGCATCAGCAACCCCCGGTCAGAATTTGTAGCCACGGTGCAGGGCAACAATCCCGGCGGTCAAATTATAGTAGGTGGTGCTTTCGAAGCCTGCATCTTCCATCATTGCTTTCAGGGTATCCTGATCGGGATGCATGCGGATGGATTCCGCCAGGTAACGATAGCTCTGCGCATCCTGCGCCACCATTTCGCCGATGCGCGGCAGAATATGGAAAGAATAAGCGTCGTAAGCTTTGCTGAGTGGCTCAATGACAGGTTTGGAGAATTCCAGCACCAGCAGGCGGCCACCCGGCTTCAGCACGCGATACATAGAACGCAGCGCTTTTTCTTTGTCGGTAACGTTACGCAGGCCAAACGAGATAGTAATGCAGTCGAAGGAGTTATCCGGGAAAGGCAGCGCTTCCGCGTTTGCCTGCACATAATTCACATTGCCGATAACGCCAACGTTGCGCAGTTTCTCACGCCCCATTTTCAGCATTGAGTCATTGATATCCGCCAGCACAACTTCACCGGTTTCACCCACCAGGCGTGAGAATTTAGCCGTCAGATCGCCAGTTCCCCCGGCAAGATCCAACACCCGCTGCCCGCGGCGCACGCCGCTGCAGTCGATAGTAAAACGCTTCCAGATACGGTGAATGCCAAACGACATCAGATCGTTCATAACATCGTATTTTGCGGCCACAGAGTGGAACACATGGGCCACCATATCGGCTTTCTGTTCTTTCGCTACGGTGCGGAAGCCAAAGTGTGTTGTTTCCTGGGATTCGTCAACCATCTCAATGCCTGCTTATCAGAAAAATGTTCATGAAGTGTAACAGAATGGGCGCTAAAGCCCTATGATTCAAGCCTGCTGGCAAAACCTAAGCCTGACGTTCGCCGATGATTCGTCGCTTATCTAAGTCATTGTGCTGAAGTGTTTCTTCGTCGTTTCCATGACCTGTTCTCGCCGCATTATCCTCATCTTCCTGCCGCGCCTGCTCGACCAAATCTGGATTAATCTCACGTTTTACTTCCACGCCCAGCTCACGAAACGCCTCTGCCTGTACGAGGATATTACCGCGCCCGGAGGCGAGTTTTTTCATCGCCTGCCGGTAGTTATCCTGTGCTTTGTCCAGGCTCTGCCCGATAGCGGACATGTCATCGACGAACAGCCTCATTTTGTCATACAGACGGCCCGCTCTTTCGGCAATTTGTTGCGCATTACGGCTTTGATGCTCATAACGCCACAAATTGGCAATGGTACGCAGCGCGACCAGCAACGTGGTTGGGCTGACGAGCATAATATTATTTCTCAGCGCTTCGCTGATTAGCTCAGGCTGACGGTCAACGGCCAGCAGAAAAGCTGGTTCGATGGGGATAAACATCAGGACATAATCAAGGGAACGCAGGCCAGGAAGCTGCTGATAGTCTTTACGGCTTAGCAGGCGGATATGATTACGAACGGCGGCGATATGTTCATTAAGCGCGCTTTCGCGGGTCAGCTCATCGTCGCCATTGTAATGACGCTCATAGGCGACCAGCGTCATTTTGGCATCGATAACTACATCCTTGCCCTGCGGCAGGCGGACAATGACATCAGGCTGCATACGGCTGTTGTTTTCGAGCTGAATATTTACCTGCGTCTGGTACTCATGCCCTTCCCTTAAGCCTGATGCCTCCAGCACGCGGGTCAGCACGACTTCTCCCCAGTTACCCTGAGTTTTATTATCTCCTTTCAGTGCCTTAGTAAGATTAAGGGCTTCCTGCGCCATTTGCGCATTGAGCTGCTGGAGATTACGAATTTCATGCGTGAGGGTGTGACGTTCGCGAGCTTCCTGGCCAAAGCTTTCCTGCACCTGGCGGCGAAAACCATCGAGTTGTTCACGCAGCGGCGTAAGCAGGCCGTTCAGGCTCTGACGGTTCTGCTCTTCAACTTTGCGTCCGCTTTGCTCAAAAATACGGTTAGCGAGGTTTTCAAACTGTTCACTCAGCCGTTGCTCGCTGTTCATCATCTGACGATGCTTGTCTTCGGCGTGCAGGCGAGTTTGCTCAAGCAGCGTGGTTAGCTCACGCAGATCGGCTTCCTGGGCGCTGTTAATTTCAAGCTGGGTACGCAATTCGCGATTAAGCTGCTCGCACTCGTCCTTCCAGTGCTGCTGTTGCAGCAAATCCTGTCTGGCTGCGGTCAGCTCGCCATAGATTTCTCTTTGCTCTTCATGAAGTACGGCTTGCCGCTGCGCCGCACGCAAACTTGCCAGCAACCAGCCGGTCAGCACACCGACCAGAACGATCCCCAGTCCGAATAATATTGAGATATCCACTACGCCTCCTGCAGCCCACGTCAAACATCAGCAAAATAAAATTCTGCTGTATAAATGTCCAGATTAAAAGGGATTTCCTGCGAGGCGTTACGCAAAGCGTAAAAAATAAGCCGGTCAGCACCGGCTCAGGCTTTAAAAGGACTAAATAAGACGACGAGCCGCTTCAACAACGATTTTCACCGCATGGCTTTCAGTCTGCTTCATGGTTTCTGCGTCAGGAATTTCTTGCTGGGTACGGTTCACGATAACACCGGCAACCATACCGGCACGCAGGCCCTGGCTTGCGCACATGGTCAGCAGCGTAGCGGATTCCATTTCATAGTTCATCACGCCCATCTGCTGCCACTCTTCCATAGAACCTTTAAAACGGTTAACTACGCGGCCTGAGAACGTGTCATAGCGTTCCTGGCCCGGGTAGAAGGTATCAGAAGATGCCGTTACGCCAACGTGCGTAGTCGCGCCAATAGATTTCGCTGCTTCAACCAGCGCGGTGGTACAGGCAAAATCCGCAACCGCCGGGAATTCCATTGGCGCAAAGTGCAGGCTGGCACCGTCAAGACGTACCGAAGCCGTGGTCACCAGCACATCGCCGACGTTGATATGTGGCTGGATCGCACCGGTAGTACCGATACGCAGGAAAGTACGAATGCCCAGCTGCGCCAGCTCTTCTACCGCAATAGAGGTTGACGGTCCGCCGATGCCGGTGGAGCAAACGATGACCGCTTTGCCATCTAACTCAGCACGCCAGGTGGTGAATTCACGGTGGGCAGCCAGTTTAACCGGCTTATCCATTAGCACGGCGATCTTTTCAACTCGCTCCGGATCGCCCGGGACGATAGCAAGCGTTGCCCCCTGCAGATCGTTTTTAGTAAGGCCGAGATGAAAAACATCAGACTTGGACATAACAGACTCCTCTGTTGAGTAGGATTGGCTTGCGCCGCAAAGCGGTACTTTACAGAACCGCCCGGCATAATTTCGTGACGAACTTCACTTTGAATAAAGCAAGTTACATAAATCACAACTTAAATAGTGACAAACATCACATATCAAACTCTTTCTGCTCGGTTATCAGGCACAAAGTGCGTTTTTTGCAAACCAGAGATGCTACTAATCCTGGCTATAGTTATCACACTGCGCTAATGCTGGTACGGAGAATGCCAATGAAAGAAGAGCACCCAACATCGACTACGTCGGGCGGACGTTTCGCACCGGCGGCAGCACCTCCCGCATCAACCGTTGTACATACCCCGGACGATGCAATTCAGGCAGGCGAAACCTCTATTCCGACTCAGGGGGAAAATATGCCTGCTTATCACGCACGTCCAAAAGATGCCGCCGGTCCTCTGCCGGTAGTGATTGTGGTACAGGAAATCTTTGGCGTACACGAACATATTCGCGATATTTGCCGCCGTCTGGCGCTGGAAGGTTATCTGGCTATCGCGCCAGAACTCTATTTTCGCCAGGGCGATCCCAACGATTATGCTGATATTCCTACGCTGTTTAGCGGGCTGGTTGCAAAAGTGCCCGATGCGCAGGTGCTGGCCGATCTCGATCATGTCGCCAACTGGGCTTCCCGCAATGGCGGCAACGCGCATCGCCTGATGATTACCGGGTTCTGCTGGGGTGGGCGTATCGCCTGGCTGTATGCCGCACATAATCCGCAGCTTAAAGCCGCTGTCGCCTGGTATGGCAAACTGGTGGGCGAAAAAACGCTGAATTCACCGCACCATCCGGTGGACATCGCCGTTAATCTCAACGCTCCCGTACTGGGCCTTTACGGCGGACAGGATACGGGCATTCCGCAGGAGACGGTGGAAACGATGCGTCAGGCGCTGCGCGCGGCGAACGCCACCGCTGAAATTATCGTCTACCCGGAGGCGGGCCACGCATTTAATGCTGACTATCGCCCGAGCTACCATGAAGAGTCGGCGAAAGATGGCTGGCAGCGCATGCTGACGTGGTTTGAGCGCTATGGCGCGAAGAAATAAAAAAGGCCCCTCAAAATGAGGGGCCTGGTTTTTTAAGCGCTACGCAAGTTCTGCGCGGCCTTGACCATGTTCGCCAGCGCCTGCCGGGTTTCCGGCCAGCCGCGGGTTTTCAGGCCGCAATCCGGGTTCACCCACAGACGTTCGGCCGGCACAGATTCCGCCGCTTTCTTCAGTAATGCCTCAATCCATTCCACGCTCGGTACGTTCGGGGAGTGAATGTCATACACACCCGGCCCGATTTCATTTGGATATTCGAACTCTTTGAACGACTCCAGCAGATCCATATCGGAGCGGGAGGTTTCGATGGTAATCACATCCGCGTCCAGCGCCGCAATCGAATCCATGATGTCGTTAAATTCGCAGTAACACATATGGGTGTGAATCTGCGTATCATCCCGCACCACGGCGGCATTCAGGCGGAAGGCTTCCACGCCCCACGCCAGATACGCCTGCCAGTCAGACTGGCGCAGCGGTAAGCCTTCGCGCAGGGCCGGCTCATCAATCTGGATGATGCCGATACCTGCCGCTTCCAGATCCGCCACTTCGTCGCGCAGTGCCAGGGCGATTTGCTTAGCGATGGTTTCGCGGCTCACGTCTTCACGCGGGAAAGACCAGCACAGGATGGTCACAGGCCCGGTCAGCATGCCTTTTACCGGTTTATCGGTCAGGGATTGCGCATACTTAGCCCACTCTACGGTGATCGCTTCCGGACGGCTGATATCGCCAATCACAACCGGCGGTTTTACGCAGCGGGAACCGTAGCTCTGCACCCAACCATTTTGGGTAAAGACAAAACCGTCCAGATGCTCGCCGAAATATTCCACCATGTCGTTACGCTCGGCTTCGCCGTGAACCAGCACGTCCAGGCCCAGGCGCTCCTGTTCAGCAACGGCTTGTTTGATGTGTTCCGCGATACCGGTGCGGTAGTTGCCCGCATCTAAACGTCCCTGTTTAAAATCCAGACGCAGGCCACGAATCTCGGTGGTTTGTGGGAACGAACCGATAGTCGTGGTCGGCCAGGCTGGCAGATTAAAGCGCTGACGCTGCGCCCGGGCACGAGCGGTATAGTCGCTCCGGCGCTGGCTGTCCTGCGCGGTAATCGCGGCCAGACGTTTTTCCACCGCGGCGTTATGCACGCGGCTTGAGTGGCGACGTGCCTGGATCGGGGCACTCCATTCAATCAGTTTTTCCGTATTGCCGCTGTTCAACGCTTCAGTCAGCAGCGACAGTTCGGCACATTTTTGCAGGGCGAAGGCAAACCAGCTCTTCACTTCCGTATCCAGACGGGTTTCTACGCTCAGGTCGATTGGGCTGTGCAGCAGTGAACAGGAGGAAGCCACCCACAGATCGCGTTTGCCAACAACACCTTTAAGCTGAGCATATTTTTCCGTCAGATCGGCACGCCAGACGTTACGGCCGTTGATCACACCGGCAGAGAGCAGCCAGTCGGCTGGCAGTTGCTGATGCAGTGCGTTGATATCATCTTTACCGTGGACGAAATCAACGTGCAGACCCTGTACCGGCAGTGCGGTAATGGTGTTCAGATTCGGCGTTACGCCTTCAAAATAGGTAGTCAGCAGCAGTTTTAGGTTGCCGGCCAGCGCGTCGTACGCTGGTTTGAACGCATCCAGCCACGCCTGCGGCAGTTCCAGCACCAGCGCGGGCTCATCGATTTGCACCCATTCGATGCCGCGTTTCGCCAGTTCCGCCAGCACCTGCTGGTAAACAGGCAGAATGTCCTGCAACAGGCTGAGGCGATCGAACGGTTCGCCTTTCACTTTACCCAGCCACAGATAAGTTACCGGCCCGAGCAGCACGGGTTTCACGTTATGGCCTGCTGCGAGCGCTTCGTCCACTTCCTCCAGAAGCTGCGTCCAGCTAAGCCTGAAGCGCTGACCTTTGGTAAATTCCGGCACCATATAGTGGTAGTTGGTGTTAAACCATTTGGTCATTTCAGCGGCGGCTGCGGGCTCACCCGTTGGCGCACGGCCACGGCCAATACGGAATAAGGTATCAAGGTCAACGCTGCCGTCCGCATTCCGATGACGAGCCGGCACGTTGCCAAGCAGCAGGCTGGTGGTCAGAACGTGGTCGTACCATGCAAAGTCGCCAACCGGCAGCAGTTCAACGCCCGCCTGTTTTTGCTGATCCCAGTGACGGGCGCGCAGCTCGCGGCCCACCGCCAGTAACTCTTCCTGAGTGATAGTTCCCGCCCAGTAGCTTTCTTGCGCTTTTTTCAGCTCGCGGCGCAGGCCGACCCGAGGGAAACCGAGGGTGTGATTTTTAATGGTCATGTTCTTTCCTCATTAGGGCGATGCATTTATTTAGCCATCCAGATGTTTACACATCTATAATCCGCAGGTACTGTATATTCCTCAAGCGCAAAATCTTCATGGCGAAGTGAAGGACTTTCATGATCGGAATTAAACATCTGCGGACGCTCCAGGCGTTACGAAACTGCGGCTCTTTAGCTGCCGCCGCCGCCTCGTTGCATCAGACCCAATCGGCTCTCTCTCATCAGTTCAGCGATCTGGAGCAGCGGCTCGGGTTCCGCCTGTTTGTTCGAAAAAGTCAGCCGCTGCGCTTTACGCCACAGGGTGAAATCCTGCTGCAGCTTGCTGAGCAGGTGCTACCGCAAATTAGCCGTGCGCTGCAAGCCTGCAACGAGCCGCATCAGACTACGCTGCGTATCGCTATCGAATGCCATAGCTGTATTCAGTGGCTGACGCCGGCGCTTGAGAATTTCCATCAGCACTGGCCACAGGTCGATCTCGATTTCAAATCAGGCGTAACGTTCGACCCACAGCCTGCGCTGCAACAAAGCGAGCTGGACATCGTGTTGACGTCTGACATCCTGCCGCGCAGCGGTCTGCACTATTCGCCGATGTTCGATTTTGAAGTACGTCTGGTGCTGGCGGCCGATCATCCGCTGGCGGGTAAAGCGCGCATTGTGCCGGAAGATTTGAGCAGCGAAACGTTGCTGATTTATCCGGTGCAGCGCAGCCGGCTGGATATCTGGCGGCATTTTCTGCAGCCCGCAGGGGTCAGCCCGTCGCTGAAAAGCGTCGATAACACGCTGCTGCTGATTCAGATGGTGTCGGCGCGCATGGGTATTGCCGCGCTGCCGCACTGGGTAGTGGAGAGTTTTGAGCGTCAGGGCCTGGTGGTGACCAAAACCCTGGGCGAAGGATTGTGGAGCCGGCTGTACGCCGCCGTGCGCGATGGCGAGCAGCGTCAGCCGGTGACGGAAGCCTTTATTCGTTCGACGCGCTCTCACGCCTGCGAGCACCTTCCGTTTGTGCGGAACGCGGAGCGACCCAATGGCGATGCACCCATAGCGAGGCCATTATCACCGTCCCCCCGATGATAAAGCTCGGCCAGTGGGGCTGCTCCTGCCAGATGGCGAGGTTCACCAGCAGTCCTGCGGGAACGTGCACGTTATTCATGATGCCAAGCGTACCGGCATCTACCTGCGTCGCACCGTAGTTCCACATAAAGTAACCCAGCCCGGAAGCCACCACGCCCAGCCAGACCAGAATGCCCCACTGCAGGCCGGTGGTCGGCAGCTTTTGTGGATTCCCCATCACAAACCAGGCGCTTACCGCCACCACTGCTGCCCCGAGGTAAAACCAGGAGAAGGCACACTGCTGCGGCATCGGGCGTGTTTCCATCAGGCGCTTGTACCCCACCATCCCGATGGCGAAACAGAGGTTGGCCGCCTGCACCAGCAGCAGGCCAGTCCAGAAATGCTCGCTTACTTTGTCGTAGCGGATAATCGCCGCACCAACCACCGCCAGCCCGGCGCTTAACGCGTAGCCCCAGCGCAGCGGCCTGCGGCTGAGCAAATCATAAATCAGCGTGATATAGAGCGGCGTAAGCACCGTAAACAGCAGAAATTCTGACACGGTGAGGTAGAGGTAGGCCTGGAAGCTAAACAGATACATCACCCCCAGCTGTAGCGCTCCTACCAGCATGTAAAGCAGCAGCGTTTTCAGGCTGTAACCTTTAACGCGCAGAAACGGCAGGAACACCAGCGCCGCCAGCCCCACGCGCATCAGCACCGAGAAATAGCTGTCGACATGTCCGGCAAGGTATTCGCCTATCAGGCTAAAGGAGAAGGCCCACAGAATGGTGGTGATGATAAGTAACGGCACGATGTTATCTCTGCAACAAGCAATTTATTCGCCATTGTAGCGAAGCTCGTTGTCAGGTTCTGCACTATTTGGTTGACGAGTGGTGCTTAATTAACCACTCGTCACGCAGAACTTACTCAGCGCCGAGGAACATTTTGCGCAGGTAATGCGGCACGGCGTTGTCGGCGTTGGTGCCGATAACTTCCAGCTCCGGCAACAGATCTTTCAGGCGCTGATGGGCGTTACCCATGATGCAGCCCTTGCCTGCCATAGAGAGCATTTCAGCGTCGTTCATGCCGTCACCAAAGGAGATGCACTCTTTTAAGCTATAGCCCATCGCTTTAGATACGGCTTCCAGTGCGTGGCCCTTGGAAACGCCGCCCGCCATAACTTCCAGGCAGGTAAGCGTGGAGAAGCTGACGTTCACGCGATCGCCCCAGCGAGCGTTGATGGCCTGCTCCAGCGGCAGCAACTTGTCATGCTCATCGCAGGTGAAGAACACTTTGCTTACGCCGTCTGTTTCAAGCAGGCCAGGCTCATAGAGCGAGTAGTTAAACACCGCTTCTTTAAAATATTTCATCTCTTCCGGGCGATGGCGGTTCATAAACCACTCGTCGCCGCGGTAGACGTTGGTGACGATATCCGGGCTGGAGTGCATCACGCCAAACAGATCGGCTGCGATATCGCGATCCAGATCGTGAGTGAAGACCAGGTTACCGTCGGTATCGTGCACGCGCGCGCCGTTGGAGGTGATCATGTAGGCTTTAATTTCGAGGTTATCGCGGATCTGCGCAACATCGATATGGTGGCGACCCGTCGCAAACACAAAATGTACGCCCCGAGCGGTGAGCAGTTTCAGGGTTTCTTTAGCATACGCAGAGAGCAGGTGATCGGGAGACAGCAACGTGCCATCTAAGTCAGACGCAACGACATGGTACATAGGATTAGTAAACCTCTGGTGAAGAAAATTAACGATGCCGGTCGAAAAACTCGATGATGGCATGCAACGCTTCGGCTCGCATATCGTCCTTTTCAAACAGGATCTCATGATACGCGCCTTTTATGACGTAAGGTGCTTCCCCCTCACAGGGATGGCCCGCCGCGGCACGAAGTTCGCAGAATCGCTGGTGCGCGCGGTTATCCACCACACGCTCCTCTTCTGCCTGGAGTATAAATATCGGCGTGGTAATGGCGGTGGCTCCCGCTAATACCTCTTCTCCTGCGAGTATCCCTTCGCGTACCCAGTGCCAGGTCGGTCCGCCCACCCGCAGCGCTGGCTCATCAGCATAAAAACGCAGGTTGCGGCGGTAACGTACGCGGCTATGGGTCAGGACATTAACGCTAAACGGTAAAGCGCGCCAGCGGCCTGTTCCTATTGCATAACCTTCACGAATGCGTTGATGGCCCTCTGCCCAGTCCAGCAGATGGCGCACCATCCACTCCGGCCAGCGCAGAGTAATACCGAACATCGGCGCGCAAAGGGCAACAGCATCAAACGCCTGTGGATTTTTTGCCAGCCACAAAGAGGTAATCGCGCCTCCCATGGAGTGCGCCAGCACGTAACGTTTTCGCCACGGGCCCGGCGCGACTTCCTGCTGATAGAAGCGGTCGAAATCATCAACGTAATCGCTGAACTTCACGACATGGCCGCGATGGGTGTCTGACAGCAGACGACCCGAACGCCCCTGCCCGCGATGATCGATAATCAGCACATCAAAGCCGCAGTGGAACAAATCATAGGCAAGCTCGGCATACTTCACGTAGCTTTCGATGCGTCCTGGACAGACGACAATAACGCGGTCATGGGTTTCGGCGCTGAACCTGACGTAGCGCACCGGCACATCGTCAACGCCCGGAAATTCACGTTCTTCGCGCTCGCGCCAGAAGTCCGTCAGTGGACCCATGGTGAAAGCAGCAAATGCGCCCTCACGCGCTAACCATCCTTTTTTATGCTGCGTCATAAGCTGTTTTTGCACCGTCTGGACTGAATATTTGTGACCCGTAGCACGCTCTTAAACAATAGCGTATTGTGGCACAAAAGTGTTCGTCCTGGGAATTTCACATGTCTTTCGAATGGTGGTGTACTTATCTTTTAACGACGCTTATTTTGAGCCTCTCGCCCGGGTCCGGCGCCATTAATACTATGACCACCGCCATCAGCCACGGCTATCGGGGCGCGGCGGCTTCTGTTGCTGGCCTGCAAGCCGGACTGGCGATACATATCGTTCTGGTCGGCGTTGGCCTCGGTGCGCTGTTTTCGCGTTCGCTGCTGGCGTTTGAAGTGCTGAAATGGGCAGGCGCCGCTTATCTTATCTGGCTTGGCATTCAACAATGGCGTGCAGCAGGCGCAATCGATCTGAACACGCAGGCGTCCAGCCAGCCGCGCAGCCGCCTGTTTAAACGCGCGGTGTTTGTGAACCTTACCAACCCGAAAAGCATCGTATTTCTTGCCGCGCTTTTCCCGCAGTTTATCGCGCCACATCAACCGCAAGCGATACAGTATGTGATTCTTGGCGTGACGACTGTGGTGGTCGATATCATCGTCATGATTGGCTATGCGGCGCTTGCGACAAGGATTGCGGGCTGGATTAAGGGACCGCGTCAGATGAAGGCGTTAAACCGGGTATTTGGTTCGCTGTTTATGCTGGTAGGCGCGCTCCTTGCCGGAGCACGCCAGGCCTGATTTATGCGGACAAAGTTATCGGGAGATGATCAGGTGAATGCCGAAGCCGGTGAACAGCGCGCCCGCCGTACCGTCAATCCATTTGGCGAGGCGCTGATAGCCGCGACGCATTTTTGGTAAGGCGAACAGGCTGGCAACCACGGTAAACCAGGCAAAGGTTTCCAGCGCGATCATCACAAATAAGCCCCAACGCTCGGCGCTGCCTACGCTATCGCCCACGAACAGCGAGAATACGCTGCCGAAGTAAATAATGGCTTTCGGGTTCGACAGGTTTGTGAGCAGACCTTTCAGGAAGCTACGGCCGCCATGCGCCAGCTCCACCGCCGGTGACTCCTGCGCCGCCGTCTCTTTCTTCAGCGCGCCGCGCAGCATCTGATAGCCCATCCAGCACAGGTATAACCCACCGCCAACCATGATAATGCTGTGCAGCCACGCCATTTTTTCGAGGATCAGATTCAGGCCAAGCAGCGCCACCCCGGACCAGACCATAACGCCACCGGTGATGCCCAATACGCCCATCATCGCTTCTTTGCGGGAGCGGCTAACGGCGGTCTGCGAAACGAAGAAGAAGTCCGGGCCAGGCGTGACCAGCGCAACGATATGCAGAACCGCTACGGTCAGAAAAAGCATCAGCATAAGAAATAACTCGCGGGATAATTAATCAGTGAAGGATTATCCTGCCACGTTCGCACAGGTCTGGCTACTACTCATCTTCGCCGTCGACGTGACTGCGGATAAGCGACATGAATTCGCGCCCAAAGCGTTCCAGCTTGCGGGTACCTACGCCGTTGATACCGAGCATTTCGCCCGCGGAAATCGGCATTTGCTCAGCCATTTCGATAAGCGTGGCGTCGTTAAATACCACATACGGCGGGATATTCTCTTCGTCAGCAATCGCTTTACGCAGTTTGCGCAGCCTGGCGAACAGCTTACGATCGTAATTGCCACCGAACACTTTCTGATTCGCCCGCGGCTTGATGGCAACCACGCGCGGCACCGCCAGCATCAACGGCACTTCAGCACGCAAATACGGACGCGCCGCTTCGGTAAGCTGCAAAGCAGAATGCTGGGCGATATTCTGCGTTACCACGCCCAGGTGAATCAGCTGGCGAATCACGCTTACCCAATGCTCCGTGGTGTGGTCGCGGCCTTCGCCGTAGATTTTGAGTTTGTCATGCCCCATGTCACGAATACGCTGGTTGTTCGCACCACGCAGCACTTCGACGACGTAGCCCATGCCGAAACGCTGGCCTACGCGATAAATACAGGAAAGGGCTTTCTGCGCGTCTACCAGGCCGTCGTAACGACGCGGCGGATCGAGGCAAACATCGCAGTTACCGCACGGCTGCTGGCGGCCTTCGCCAAAATAGTTCAGCAGCACCAGACGGCGGCAGGTTTGCGCTTCGGCAAAGGCGCCCATCGCGTTGAGTTTATGACGTTCGATATCCTGCAGCTGTCCGGCTGGCTTCTCTTCAAGGCACTTACGCAACCAGGCCATATCTGCCGGGTCGTAAAACAACATCGCTTCCGCAGGCAGCCCGTCGCGCCCGGCTCGGCCCGTTTCCTGATAGTAGGATTCAATGTTACGCGGAATATCAAAGTGCACCACAAACCGCACGTTAGGTTTGTTGATGCCCATGCCAAACGCCACGGTAGCGACCACGATTTGCAGATCGTCGCGCTGGAATTTCTCCTGCACGTCGGCACGCACGCTATGTTCCAGGCCTGCATGATAAGCCCCGGCGCTGATGCCTTTGCTTTGCAAACGCGCGGCGGTGTCTTCCACTTTGGCGCGGCTATTACAGTAGATAATGCCGGATTTGCCGCGCTGCTCCTGGACATAGCGCATCAGCTGATCGAGCGGTTTAAACTTCTCCATCAGCATATAGCGGATATTGGGACGATCGAAGCTGCTGATTTGAATCAGCGGGTCCTGCAGGCCAAGCAAACGAACGATATCCAGCCGCGTGGTGTCATCGGCGGTGGCGGTAAGGGCGATAAAAGGTATGCCCGGCAGGCGCTGACGCAACTGCCCAAGCGCCGCGTATTCCGGTCGGAAGTCATGACCCCACTGGGAAATACAGTGCGCTTCATCCACGGCAACCATTGAGAGATGCCAGTGGCTGATGTGGTCGATGAAGTTATCCATCATCAATCGTTCAGGAGCGATATACAGCAGACGGATTTGCCCGCTGCGGCAGCCAGCCATCACTTCCTGCTGCTGCTCACGGCTTTGGGTGGAGTTAAGACAGGCCGCGGCGACGCCGTTCGCCAGCAGCTGATCGACCTGATCTTTCATCAGGGAGATAAGCGGAGAAACGACAACCGTCAGCCCGCCAAACACCAGCGCGGGGATCTGGTAGCACAGCGATTTGCCGCCGCCGGTAGGCATCACGACCAGGCAGTCGCGCCCGGCAAGCACCGTTTCGATAATGGTTTCCTGGCCCGGGCGGAACTGCTGATAGCCAAAGGTTTCCTGCAAAACCTGTTGAGTCAGCACCGTCTGATTAATAACTTCCGCCTGTGTCACGCTCTCTCCACCACCAAAAATTCAGGCGCCATTTTCAGCGCCTGAGTTAAAAACTGCAACTTTTTAGAACAGGTCGTTAAGCATAACGCCCACGCCGAAGCGCGTCTGATTAAAATTGTAATCGATTAATGACTCGCCGTAGCCGCTGTAGAGCTGGGTGTACAGGCGCACATGTTTAGTCACCGGATAACTAAAGCCCATCTCTGCGCCGCCGTAACCGGTATTCCAGTTGTACTGCCCTTTTACGCTCAGTATCGCATCACCCAGCGAGTAACCGATTTTCAACTGGTAATAACCCATGTATTTGGTGATATCCGGGTTATCGTCGGTGCTGCCAAGCACATACCACGGCTTCGCTTCGACCAGCCAGTTACCGTTTTCCGCCATCAGACGTGCGTACATGCGGTTCCAGCTACGAGAGGTAGGATCGGATCGGCCGTTGGAGTCGTGGTTATAGCCAAACTCCACGTCGCGCAGCGTCCAGCCTGCAAACGTCTCCTCTGTAGCAAAACCCAGGAAGAGCTGCGGCTCATAGTTCGTTTCGCGGAACGGAGAAGATTCTCCGCTGTTAGAGAGCTGCCACCAGGATTTCTGCGTGTACGATGCGCCTAATACTGAATTCGACCCAAGAATGCCGCGCCACAGCGGGAAGGCGAGGCTTAACTGAAACTTCACCTCATCTTTACGGGCGTTATCAGACCAGTTGTAGGAGCTGATGGCTTCTTTGTTCAGATCGTCCGTTACCGTATAAACCAGATAGTTAGTATCGTACGGATAGAGGGTGAACGGATTGTCATGTTCCTGAAGCAGGTTAGCGATAACGCTGCCGCGCACGGCGGGTTTGTCATGAACCTTTTCAATTGTGGCTTCCTGTGCGTAGACGGTAAGAGGCAGCAAACACGCCGCCAGCAAACATCCCAGAAACTTGTGCATCGACAATGTTCTCCTGAACGTAAATTTGTTATCGAATTATTAGCTGCCGGACATTCTACATAGTTCCTTCGCATCTCGCTCGGTCAACCTTTCTTAAAGTGGAAAGCAACAAATGAGAAGCATAAAATAAACATTTGGTTAACTTAGACCGACTTTTTTGATCGAGGAACGATCCATGTCCGGCACCATACTGACAACCGAAGCGGCCCTCCAGCTGGTTGGCGAAATTTTTGTATATCATATGCCGTTTAATCGCGCGCTGGGCCTTGAGCTGGAACGCTATGAGAAATCCTTCGCGCAGCTTGGCTTTGACAATCAGCCTATGATGGTTGGCAACTGGGCGCAGAGCATTCTACACGGCGGCGTCATCGCCTCCGCGCTTGATGTGGCGGCAGGCCTGGTTTGTGTCGGCAGCACCCTGACGCGTCATGACACCATCAGTGAAGAGGAGCTGCGCCAGCGTTTGTCGAGAATGGGCACTATCGATCTGCGCGTGGACTATCTGCGCCCGGGCAGAGGCCAGCGTTTTACCGCAAGCAGCAGTCTGCTGCGAGCCGGCAACAAAGTTGCGGTGGCGCGGGTTGAATTACATAACGAAGAGCAGGTGCATATCGCCAGCGCCACGGCCACCTATATGGTGGGGTGAAAAGATAAATCCTGAGACGGCTGACAAAGAAGGAAAAAGCGTGATTTTTCCTTCTTTGTGGTTAAGTGGCGAAAATCAATGAA
The DNA here is from genome assembly GCA_032051265.1 of Buttiauxella sp. GTDB lineage: Bacteria > Pseudomonadota > Gammaproteobacteria > Enterobacterales > Enterobacteriaceae > Dryocola. Next base: position 51,757 of record DAMBYU010000011.1, on the reverse strand, counting down.
TTGATTTTGCTTATTATTTTTTGGTGAAATCTTTTCGTCTCTCAATCTTGTCTGCTTTGTCATCAATCTGTAAATGCTGTTACTATTTGCCCACTATTCTTTCGACGAGTTTTTTCATGGATGCGAAACAGACCCGCCAGGGCGTGCTGCTTGCTCTTGCGGCGTATTTAATGTGGGGCATTGCGCCTGCCTATTTCAAGCTGATCCACTATGTCCCGGCGGATGAAATCCTCACCCATCGCGTGATCTGGTCGTTCTTTTTTATGGTGGCGTTAATCAGCCTCAGCCGCCAGTGGCCGCAGGTGAAAAAGGCCTGTAAGAACCGCAGAAAGGTGCTGGCGATGGCGCTCTCCGCGGTGCTTATCGGCGGTAACTGGCTGCTTTTCATCTGGGCGGTGAACAATAATCATATGCTGGAAGCGAGCCTTGGCTACTTCATTAATCCGCTGGTTAACGTCGTTTTAGGCATGATTTTCCTCGGCGAACGCTTTCGCCGGATGCAATGGGTAGCGGTTGCGCTTGCCGCCTGTGGCGTGCTGGTACAGCTATGGACCTTCGGTTCATTGCCGATAATCGCGCTGGGCCTGGCATTCAGCTTCGCGTTTTACGGGCTGGTGCGCAAGAAAATCGCCGTGGATGCGCAAACCGGCATGCTGGTCGAAACCCTCTGGCTGCTGCCGGTTGCGGCAATTTACCTTTTTGGATTTGCCGACAGCGCCACAAGCCATATGGGGCACAACGCGTGGCCGCTTAACCTGCTGCTGATTGCTGCAGGCGTTGTGACCACCATTCCGCTGCTGTGCTTCACCGCCGCCGCAACGCGTTTGCGTCTCTCAACGTTGGGCTTCTTCCAGTACCTTGGCCCAACGCTGATGTTCCTGCTGGCCGTGACGTTTTATGGCGAAGTGGTAGGCCAGGATAAAATGCTGACGTTTGGCTTTATCTGGGCGGCGCTTGCGGTGTTTATTCTGGATGCGGTGTATACGCAAAGAAGATTGCGGAAAATCGGCTAGCGGTGGATGTGACGATGTCGGGTGGCGCGCTAGCGCCATCCGACAAAACTGCCGACAAGATTACAGCCAGTTCTTACGCTTGAAGTACAGATATGGCGCAAGGCCTGCGAGGATCATAACGATAATCGCGGCGGGATAGCCGAAGCTCAGCTTCAGTTCGGGCATAAATTCGAAGTTCATCCCATAACTTGATGCCACAAGCGTTGGCGGCAGGAACACGACCGATACCACCGAGAAGATCTTGATGATGCGGTTCTGCTCGATGTTGATAAAGCCCATCGCCGCCTGCATCAGGAAGTTAACCTTCTGGAACAGGGATTCGTTATGCGGCAGCAGGGATTCGATATCTCGCAGGATCTCGCGTGCCTGCTCCAGCTGCCCGCCCGGCAAGCGCGCTTTACGCACCAGGAAGTTTAACGCACGCTGGGTATCCATCAGGCACAGGCGAACCTTCCAGCCGATATCTTCCAGTTCGGCAAGCGTCGAGAGCGCCGCGTCATACTCATCGCCCTGTTGCCCCTCCATGATCACCCGGCTTAGCTTTTCCAGATCGCTGTAGATGTTTTCAATTTCATCCGCCAGCTGTTCAATTTTGGTTTCAAACAGATCGAGCAGCAGTTCGTAGGCGTTGCCGTCCACCATATTCTGGCTGCGGGCGCGCATACGATAGAGGCGAAACGCAGGCAGTTCGCGTTCACGCAGCGTGTAGAGGCGGCCTTCGCGGATGGTAAACGCGACGGTGCTGTTGCCGGCGTGATCGTCCGCATCTTCAAAAAAGAAAAAAGAGTGAATGTGCAGGCCGTCTTCGTCTTCAAAAAAACGCGCGGATGCTTCGATGTCTTCCAGCTCTGGCCGGGTTGCCAGGCTCTGACCAAGTTCCGTTTGCACAAGCTGTCGTTCAGTCTCTTCGGGCTCGACCAAATCAACCCAGACAGAATTGGTCAGGTTGTCGGTCTCATCCAGTTCGAGACGGGACAGTCGATTGTTTTCCAGTTGAAATGCGCTCAGCATGACCGGGACTCCCAATGCAAAAAATATCAGGGACAGCTCGGTTGGCACACAGACAGAAACATTACAGGTTTCAGACCATTAAACAGCCTGACTCATTGCGACGGAATACGGGGATATGGGGTCGCCGACAACCACTAAGGCCATCAGCATAAGAGGATAGCCTTAGAAGTTGTACCTGGATAACAGGTAATTGAGCCAGTATCTACTGGGTGTGTCCAAGGCGAGTGTCCTCTTAAGTCGTTATCGTGCGCGCATGTTACGCCAGCAAAAATATGGCGTCAACACGCAACGGGACACCGCAGCCTAATAAATGCAGGTGACGTTTTAAGCGTAGCACCTGCCTGGATAATTGCCATATATTTCTGTGAGTTACACCGTTTCCAGGCGTGCATAAGCGGCCACCAGCCACTTAATTCCCTGTCCCGGGAAAGCCACCTGTACGCGGCTATGCTCACCGCTGCCTTCCAGGTTGACGACGGTGCCTTCACCAAATTTTGCATGGCGGACGCGCTGCCCGAGGCTGAAGCCTGAATCATTCTCAGAGATCGGCGTTCCCATGCGCTGATGGCTGACCGGGCGGCTGATACTGGCGCGTAAACGCACCTCTTCCACGCAGTTTTCCGGCAGCTCGCCAACGAAGCGCGATGGGCGGTGATAAACCTCTTTGCCGTACAGGCGACGGGTTTCTGCGTAGGTCAGCGTGAGCTTTTGCATCGCACGCGTGACGCCAACGTAAGCCAGGCGGCGCTCTTCTTCCAGACGGCCGCCCTCTTCCAGCGACATCTGGCTTGGGAACATGCCCTCTTCCATGCCGACGATAAAGACCTGCGGGAACTCCAGCCCTTTCGCGGAGTGCAGCGTCATTAACTGAACCGCATCCTGCCAGCTATCCGCCTGCCCTTCACCCGCTTCCAGCGCGGCATGGGACAAGAAGGCCTGCAGCGGCATCAAATCTTCATCTTCGTCCTGGTAGCTGAACTGGCGCGTTGCCGTCACCAGCTCCTCTAAGTTTTCAATACGCGTCTGGCCTTTCTCGCCTTTCTCCTGCTCGTACATCATCATCAGGCCGGAATCTTTAATAACCCGGTCGGTCTGCACGTGCAGCGGCATATCGATGGTTTCGTGTGCCAGCGCGTCGACAAGCTCCATAAAGCGTTGCAGCGCGGAAGCGGCCCGCCCGGCGAGCGCTTTCTCCTGCAGCAGGAAGCGGCAGGACTGCCAGAGCGTTAACTGTTTGTCACGCGAAGTCTGGCGCACCACGTCGAGCGTGCGATCGCCAATGCCGCGCGTCGGCGTATTCACTACTCGTTCGAAAGCCGCATCATCGTTCCGGTTGGCAATCAGGCGCAAATAGGAGAGCGCGTCTTTGATTTCCTGGCGTTCAAAGAAGCGCATGCCGCCATAAATACGGTACGGCATGCCGACCTGCAGCAGCGCCTCCTCCAGCACGCGCGACTGGGCGTTGCTGCGGTAGAGAATGGCGCACTGTTCCAGCGCCCCGCCGTTCTCCTGCCAGGTTTTAATGCGGTTGACGACAAACCGCGCTTCATCCAGTTCGTTGAACGCGCAGTAGAGGGAAATAGGTTCGCCATCGCTGCCGTCGGTCCACAGCTCTTTACCCAGCCGACCCGCGTTATTCGCGATCAGGGCGTTGGCAGCATTGAGGATGTTGTTTGTTGAACGGTAGTTCTGCTCCAGACGAATGGTTTGCGCGCCGGAGAAGTCGCTGAGGAAGCGCTGGATGTTTTCCACCTGAGCACCGCGCCAGCCGTAGATGGACTGGTCGTCATCGCCTACGATCATTACCTTGCCGGTATCGCCCGCCAGCATGCGTATCCACGCATACTGAATGCTGTTGGTATCCTGGAATTCATCCACCAGGATATTGGTGAAACGTTCCCGGTAATGATTGAGGATATGCGGCTTAGTAAGCCAGAGTTCGTGGGCACGCAGCAGCAGCTCGGCGAAATCCACCAGCCCCGCTCGGTCGCAGGCTTCCTGATAGGCCTGATAGACTTTCTGCCAGGTTTGCTCTACCGGATTGCCATAACTTTCAATGTGGTGCGGACGTAAACCCTCATCTTTTTTGCCGTTGATGTACCACATCGCCTGACGCGGCGGCCACTGCTTCTCATCAAGGTTCAGCGCCTTAATCAGACGCTTTAACAGACGTAGCTGATCTTCGCTGTCGAGGATCTGAAAGTCCTGCGGCAGTCTGGCATCCAGGTGGTGCGCACGCAGCAGGCGGTGCGCCAGGCCGTGGAAGGTGCCGACCCACATGCCGCCCTGGCTGGTGCCCATCAACTGGCCAATACGGTGGCGCATTTCCGCCGCCGCCTTGTTAGTGAACGTCACCGCCATGATGGAGTAGGGGGAGCAGTTTTCAACGGTCATCAGCCACGCGATGCGGTGCACCAGCACACGCGTCTTACCACTACCCGCTCCGGCCAGCACCAGCATGTTGCTGCGCGGGGCCGCGACGGCTTCGCGCTGTTTATCGTTGAGGCTATCGAGCAGGTAAGAAACGTCCATTGGCACCGCCGTCTGAGGAGATAAATATACTGGAATTTTATACAGAGTTGCTGGCGATTATATCAGCGCGGTGAGGGATGCCAACCGCGAAATTTCCAGATGTGGCAATAAGCGGCTGTCATTTATCTGCATCAGGTCGCCATCGCGCAGGTTAATCCAGCAGGCCTGCATTCCACAGCGCACCGCCCCCGCGACGTCGGTCGTGAGATCGTCGCCCACGTGAAGGATCTGTTCCGGCGGGACATTCAGCTTTTCCGCCGCCAGATGATACATATCGTAAAACGGCTTGGAACGCCCGTGCGGGCCGGCCCGCAGTATAAATTTAAAATATTTGTCCAGGCCAAACAGATGCGGTTCGGCATTACCGTTGGTGATAGCCACCAGCGGCCATTTTTGTGCGAGCATCGCCAGCGTGTCATGGGTTTCTTGCGGCACGTCGATGCGGCTGCGCCACTGGGCAAAATTCGCCATAGACGCAGTGGCGCCCGTAGTGGCTTCTTCCGCGGTTAAGCCTGCCTCTAACATGGCCTGCTCAACGGCACGACGGCGCCATTCCGTCACGTCGTGGTAAATGTCCGGCTCTGCCAGGCGGATAGCCTGACGCAGGCGCATAAAGTCTGGCTTTGTTAAGGCGCTGAGGCTCGGATGATAATTTTGCACAAAGCTCAGCGACTCCAGCTCGGTGCGTTCGATCACCGGACGATTGTCATACAGCGTGTCGTCAAGATCGAAAGTGAGCGCGGCAATTGGCCCAAGTGGGCGGTAAAAATGCATTACGATTTCCCCCGTTTGGCGCGTGGATGCGCGGCATCATACACCGAGGCTAAATGTTGAAAGTCTAAGTGGGTATAGATTTGCGTTGTGGACAGGTTCGCATGGCCGAGTAGCTCCTGCACTCCTCGCAAATCGCCGCTCGATTCCAGCATATGCGTGGCAAAAGAGTGGCGGAGTTTATGTGGATGAACGTGGCTGTTCAGCCCCTGTTTGATTCCCCACTCGCTAAAGCGTTTTTGTACATTGCGGGCAGAGATGCGTTTACCCTGCTTCGAGAGAAACAGCGCGTCGTCGTCCGGCCCAAAAAGCTCACGCAGATCGAGCCAGTGCTCAACCCAGACTACGGCAGATTTCCCCACCGGCACGCGGCGTTCTTTGCTGCCTTTGCCCATCACCCATACTTCACCGGTGGAGAGATCGATATGCCCGCAATCCATATTCACCAGTTCCGAAAGACGCAGACCTGCGCCGTACATCACTTCAAGCATGGCGCGATCGCGCACGGCGAGCGGATCGTTAAGATCGAGATCCAGCAGGCGGTTAACATCATCGACATCAATATTTTTTGGCAGATGGCGGCCAGCTTTCGGAGCAGAGATCCCTTTTGCGGGATTGGCTTTCAGCTCGCCCTGGCTAACCTGCCAGTCAAAGAAGCTACGTAACGCGGAAAGACGCAGCGCAAGACTTGATGGCCCAAGGCCTGCTTTGCGGCTACGCACCGCCAGAGAACGCACGGCTGCCGCATCGCACTGTTGCCAGGCTTGCAGGCCCATCTCATCAAGCAGATGAATAATGGTTTCAAGCTGGCGGCCATAGTTGAGCAGGGTTAACGGGCTGAGCTGGCGCTCAACCTTCAGGTATCGCAGGAAACCCTCAACGGAGGATTGCAGAGGCGAGGCGGTCATACACGCTCAATCCAGCGCTCCAGCAAATCAGGCAGCATCAGCGCCAGCTCGTGCAGCAGCTGGGTTCCCTGCCCTTCGTGATAATGCTGTGCGTCACGGCTGCTAAAGAGCAGCACGCCGAGATCGGCATCGTTGCCCATCAGCGACATCGCAACCGAACCAATCGCTTTTGCCTGCGGCAGCACCACCAGCAGTTCAGGCCCGTTAAGCGGCCCCAGATAATGCTGATTATCGCCCAGACGCTGAATGCGCAGCGGCTCGAACGCCTTGCGGTTAAGCCCCAGGTGGGTAAAGTCAGAAGGGGCACCAATACGCCAGCGATCGGCAAAAAGACGCACGTTCGCACCCGCCAGCCCCATTTCACGCGCCCAGCGATGCAGGCGATTAAGCATCTCCTGCAAACTGGTGGCGGAAGCGAGGCGGCCCTGCAATTTCAGCAGCCGGTAGAATAGCCCTTCGTTGGCGCTCGCCTGCTCCATCAGCAGGGTCATGTTTTCCTCAAGGCGATGAATGTGGTTGCGACTGCGGGCCATGTGCCACTCCACCAGCGATACCGTGCCGCGTATCGGGTGCGGCACCTGCATCTGTTCGACGTGTCGGGCGTTACGAATAAAGAAGTCGGGATGGCGCTGCAGATACTCCGCTACGGCGTTATCATCGAGCTCCAGTACGGCTTCTTGCTGTTCCTCGGCGTTCTTCATAGATGTATGAATCCATCATAAACATGGGCCGCCGGGCCTGTCATAAACAGCGGACTTCCCGGCCCTTTCCAGGCGATATCAAGGCGGCCACCGGGCAGCTCTACACGTACCTGCTCCGCCAGTAAACCTTGCTGAATGCCCACGGCTACGGCGCCACAGGCGCCGCTGCCACAAGCTTGTGTTTCGCCCGCGCCACGCTCAAATACGCGCAGGCGGATGTGTTCGCGGGTAACGACCTGCATGAAACCGATATTCGCCCGCTCCGGGAAGCGCTCATGGCTTTCCATAACCGGCCCCAGGGTTTCAACTGCGGCGGTGGCCACGTCATCCACCTGAATCACGCAGTGCGGGTTTCCCATGGATACCACGCCACACATAATCGTCTGCTCGGCCGCACGCATGATATAGGTCTTTTCCGCTTTGTTCGCGCGGAACGGCACTTCCGAGGGTTCGAAGTTTGGCTCGCCCATATTGACGCGCACCAGCTCGTCATCGGTAACGCTCAATACCATACGGCCGTTGGCCGTGCTCACGCGAATATCACGTTTGTTGGTCAGCCCTTTCAGGCGCACAAAGCGGGCAAAGCAGCGCGCGCCGTTACCGCACTGCGACACTTCGCTGCCGTCTGCATTGAAGATGCGGTAATGGAAATCGAGATCGGGATCGTAGGGCGGCTCAACCACCAGCAACTGATCGAAGCCCACACCGAGATGGCGATCCGATAAGCGACGGATCAGCTCAGGGGAGAAATAAACATTCTGTGTCACCGCGTCGACGACCATAAAGTCATTACCGAGGCCATGCATTTTAGAGAACTGCATTTTCTGCTCCATTTCCGCGGTTACTTATCTCTTATTGGCTAATAAATCACCTGAGTCGGTGCATCATCCGTGCCGCGGTTATTGCGATCCGGCGTTGTTGATTGTATCTGCGGTTGAGGCGCGGTGCTCTGCGTTGCCGGTTTGGTTTTACCGTCAGCGGGTGGAAAATAGAGAGGCCCTTTCAGGCCGCAACCTGTGAGGCTAAATAGCGCAAGTGCCACCGCCAGCGGGCAGAAAATTTTCTTCATTATTGAGTTGCCTGTGATTCAACATTCTGTTGTCTATCATCGCAGGTGAACCCCGAAAAGCAATACTCTTTTCTATTCACTCAGGTTGCTTTTATACTGCCGTGAAGACGACTAACCGGGAAGAAGAGATGAACGACAGCGAATTTCATCGCATATGCGATGGCCTGTGGATGACTATTGAAGAGCGTCTGGATAACTGGGACGGCGACACGGATATCGATTGTGAGATCAACGGCGGCGTGCTGACGCTGAGTTTTGAAAACGGCAGCAAAATTATTATCAACCGCCAGGAGCCGTTACATCAGGTGTGGCTGGCAACCAAAAGCGGCGGTTATCACTTTGACCTGAAGGGGGAGTTGTGGATTTGCGATCGTAGCGGCGCTGAATTCTGGACGCTGCTTGAAACAGCCTGCACGCAGCAAGCGGGCGAGCCGGTAAGCTTTAGCTAGTTACTGATACTGCTGCAGCAGCGGCGCTGCGTTATCGTCATGGTTCGCCGACGTGGCGGGAAGAATAGACTGGGTGCGGAACGGGATAACCTGCGTGCGCCCGTCTACCTTCACAATCTGATAGAACTGCGGCAGGTTGAAGTTGATAAAGCTTGAACCATAGGTGAAACGGTCGTGCGATGAGGAATAGAAACGGCTGACATCGCGCACCAGTTCTTCTTTGCTTCCTTCGCAGTGGTGATATACCTCCGCCCGGTTGCTCTCATCAAGTATATAGATGTTAAAGCCCTGCTCTTCCCTGGTCTCTTCGAAGAAGAACTGAATGATCCCTTCACTGGCAAAGCCATCCACCACCGGCGGAAGCTGTACCTGGTTTGTTTCCACCTGCACGGACAGGCCATGCAGTTTGTTATGGGAAATAGCCCCATAGAACTCCACCGCATTTTCCAGCTTCTGCACCGACACACTCAGTCGCTCGAAGAACAGACCCCATGTCTGGCCGGAAACGCGCAGCGCTTTGAAACGCCCCGGCTCCTGGCGGGTGCTGGATAAGCGGAACTCAATGCATTCGGAAACCAGCTGCTGCACACGAGTGCGAATCAGGCCGCGTAAATGCTGGCTATAGCAGAAGACTTCTACGCTATCCGGCGGCGCGGCATCCTGATGCATCTTGCCGAGGATGGTTTTCAGCGCTTCGATCATCGCCTGCTCGCCGTTGAAATGCAGGGTGCGCACTTCGTTCCACGAGTTGCGATAAAGCAGGTCGACGCTGCCGACCAGACACTGTTGCTGCTGCCCAAAACTGAAGACGTCAAGCTTGCGGAAATCGAAATGTACAACCTGATTGCGAAACGCCACCGTCGGGTCATATTCCAGATTGACGATAATCGCCAGATGGCGGATTTCACACGGGCTGTAGAGCGCTTTTGGCGTTGGCGCAGGCAAGCGCAGCGGGAAGTGATGGGAAACATCCGCCACCATCTCCTGCAGCTTAGGCAGATCGCAAACACCGTTGCCCTTAATAAACAGGCGGGTACGCGAGGTTAGCAGGCCATTAAAGTAGGCCCAGGCCACCAGCTTATTAAGATAACGGTTATATTCCAGCGGTTGATGGCTGACGATGGAATCCATGTTTGGCGCGCGGTTATAGAGATACCAACCAGAACGGTTAGCGCGACCCGGCGGCACATGGATAAAGGTAAGGTTCGACTCGGAAAGGTCCGGCGAAATCTGCGGGTTAACCAGGGTAACCTTACCCGGCAGCGCTTCGAAGGCGGCATAGAGTTTACGTGTCAGCACGCCGATATCCTGCGGGCTGGCGCTGACGCTGAGGTTGTTGCGGCGCGCAAAGCGAATCAGGTTGCGATAGCTTTGCATCATCGCATCCAGCAATTCATTGTGCGCATCGCGTACCTGGTCAATCTTCCAGTTAGCGCGGTTATCCAGCATTGCCAGACGCTCTTCGTCCCAGCCCCACTCTTTGACCAGCTGGCTGAGGACCTCACGACGCCAGCCGACGCAGGCCCGCTCGCGCGAGAGTTTTTCACACACTTTCAGATAGAAGCAGCGGCGCACCAGATCCAGACGCGCGGTATCTTCGATTTGCGTCAGATAGTGGGTCACTCGCTCCAGCATCATGCAATACGGATCGAGACCAAAGGAGACGATCTCGCCGTCGTGCAGGCGCTGTTTAATGTCTTTCGCCAGCAGGCGCGCGTTCGGGTACTCCCAGGAATAGGCTTCCAGCAGCAGCGTTTTCAGCACTGCTTTATAGGGGGAGTCGATACTTTTATAGAGCTGCCACAGGCTGGCGCCGAAATACTCTTCGGCAGAGAGCGAGCTCAATCCGCCGAGGTCGAGCCATTCGTTTGGCGTCAGCACGCCCTGCGAGTAGAGCGACATGACGTAATCGTCATAGTTCTCTTCTTCATCGCCCGGCACCATATTCCACAGAATACGTTTACCCGCGAGGCGCACGGCGGTGCGGTAGAATTCGTCGAGCAGCAGAATATGTTGGGTTGAGCCGCAGTCTTCGCCGCCGAGACTGCCGCTTTCGTTATGACGGAAACGGTTCTCATCGATCAGGAAGAAACTGACCTCTACTCCCAGTGACGCAGCCCAGCTTTCCAGCAGACTGCACTTGCGCTGCAGCAGCTGACGTTCGTCGTTATCAAGCCATGCCTGATGACAAACCCAGATATCCAGGTCGGAAGAACAGCTTTGGCCAACGGAGGAGGTGCTGCCCATTGAATAGAGCGCGGTTATCGGTAACTCGCCAGCGATGGTTTCCTGCGGCGGCATGCCGCGCATCATTTCCAGCTCGTTCAGGTAATGGCGTTGGGTTTCATCAGGCGTGTAGATGCAGATGCCATGGGGAACGTTACCGTCAAGGTAACCCGGCATCAGCGGGTGATTATAATGTAACAACGTTGGCAGAAGACTGTAGACCTGCTGGAAAGCAGGGCCCATCGCAGCAAGCGCGCGATCTACGCGCAGTTGGTTGATGGCATCCAGTCTCTGTTTAAGAGTCTCAATATAGAGGTACAAGACATATCGCCTGATGGTTTCAGTATTTCGAAAAAACCCGTTTCCTGATTGCTGCCTTTATGATTATAAACGAACGGGCAGACAACTGCTGGAAACGTGATCAATTTAACACCTTGCTGGTTGACCGTAAAGAAAGTTGCGCTACGCACAAAGTTGGTCACCAGTAAGCCGTTTTATATTCCATAATACGAGGCACGTCCCTCTTTGCCGCAAAAACCGTTGAAACTGACAGCCTTCCGTGAAGAGTGGTAGGATGGGAAGCAGACGACAATTACGGTAACAAGCATGTTAGACAAAGTATTAAGAATTGCCACTCGCCAAAGTCCATTAGCGCTTTGGCAAGCACAATATGTTAAACAGCGCCTGACGGCCTACCATCCGCAGCTCACCGTTGAGCTGGTGCCGATGGTCACACGCGGCGATGTGATCCTCGATACCCCTCTGGCGAAAGTTGGCGGGAAGGGGCTGTTTGTCAAAGAATTAGAGATGGCTTTGCTTGAGGGTCGTGCTGATATCGCCGTGCATTCGATGAAAGATGTGCCGGTCGAATTCCCGGAAGGGCTGGGTCTGGTAACGATTTGCGAGCGCGACGATCCGCGGGACGCCTTCGTCTCTAATCAGTATGCAAGCCTGGATGATTTACCTGCGGGCAGCGTCGTTGGCACCTCCAGTCTCCGCCGCCAGTGCCAGCTAGCCGAACGCCGTCCGGATCTGGTTATCCGCTCGCTGCGTGGCAATGTAGGCACGCGCCTGAGCAAGCTGGATAACGGCGAATACGATGCGATCATCCTCGCCGTGGCGGGACTAAATCGCCTTGAGCTGCAGTCCCGAATCCGCTGCGCGCTTCCAGCCGAAATTTCACTCCCGGCGGTAGGCCAGGGCGCGGTGGGTATCGAATGCCGAATTGATGACGAACGTACCCGCGAGTTACTCGCACCGCTCAATCATGATGAAACGGCGATTCGCGTGCGTGCGGAACGTGCCATGAACACGCGTCTTGAAGGCGGCTGCCAGGTGCCGATCGGAAGCTATGCAGAACTAAAAGACGGCGAGTTATGGCTAAGAGCGCTGGTCGGTGCTCCTGACGGTTCCTTTATGGTGCGCGGTGAACGCCGCGGAAAACCTGAAGATGCGGAAAGCATGGGTATTTCACTGGCCGAAGAGCTACTCAATAATGGCGCCCGTGAAGTGTTAGCCGCAGTGTATGCCGGGGAAGACCCCGCATGACTATCCTCGTCACCCGCCCTTCTCCCGCAGGGGATGAGTTAGTGAGCCGTCTGCGCGCACTCGGGCAGGTGGCGTACAGTTTTCCTCTTATCGAATTCTCCCGCGGCAGAGAGTTAGAGCAACTGCCGGGGCTGCTTGCCAGGCTTCGTGCTGACGATCTGGTTTTTATTTTATCCCGGCATGTCGTGCAGCACGCGCACCCGCTCCTGAGCAAAAACGGCATCGGCTGGCCGCAGAAACTGGACTGGTTTGCCATCGGGCGGACAACCGCCCTGGCATTTCATACGGTAAGCCATTTGCCAGTTCGCTATCCGTTGGATCGGGAAACCAGCGAAGTCTTGCTACAATTACCTGAATTACAGAATATTGCCGGCAAGCGTGCGCTGATCCTACGTGGCAACGGCGGGCGCGAGCTGCTAGGCGAAACCCTGGCAGCCCGCGGCGCTGAAGTAGAGTTTTGCGAATGTTATCAACGCAATGCCAGGATTTATGACGGAACAGAAGAGGCTTTTCGCTGGCGCGAACGCGGCATCACCACCCTGGTGGTGACCAGCGGTGAAATGCTGCAACAGCTTTATACGCTGATTCCGCAGTGGTATCGCAATGACTGGTTACTCCACTGCCAGCTGGTTGTTGTCAGTGAGCGTTTGGCGATCCTTGCCCGGGATTTGGGCTGGCAGGATATTCGCATCGCCGATAACGCCGACAATGACGCGCTGCTCCGCGCGTTACAATAAACCTAACAATATGGGAAGCCACAATGACGGAACAAAATACTTCCTCCGCCATGGTTGAAGAGACCAAACCCGCGGTTGAAAGCACACCGCTACCCGAACAACCCTCACAGAAGAATCGTAGCGGCGTGGCGGGGATTGCTTTGGGCGCCATCGCCATTGCTATTGCCCTGGCGTTAGGTGTCGGGCTCTACAGCTATGGCAAACATCAGGCCTCTGCGCAAACCGCCACCAATGATGCGCTGACCACCCAGCTTGCCGCGCTGCAAAAACAGCAGGATCAGCAAAAAACCGAACTGGAACAGACCATCAAACAGCAGGCAACGGCGCTTGACGAAGCCAACCGCCAGCAGGCCAGTCTGGCACGGCAGCTGGATGAAGTGCAGCAAAAAGTGGCCACCATTTCGGGCAGCGATGCAAAAACCTGGCTCCTTGCACAGGCTGATTTCCTGGTAAAATTAGCCGGACGTAAGCTCTGGAGCGATCGGGATGTCACCACCGCCGCCGCGTTGCTAAAAAGTGCTGACGCAAGCCTTGCAGACATGAATGATCCAAGCTTGCTTACCGCTCGTCGCGCCTTAACCGACGATATCAGTTCGCTTTCATCGATAACCCAGGTGGATTACGACGGCATCGTCCTGAAGGTAAACCAGCTTGCCAATCAGGTTGATAACCTGCGACTTGCGGATAACGACAACGACGATACGCCGATGGATTCTGACGGCCGCGAACTGTCCAGCACCATGACCGAATGGCGGCAGAATCTGGTGAAAAGCTGGCATAATTTTATGGACAGCTTTATTACCATTCGTCGTCGCGATAAAACGGCTGTGCCGCTGCTGGCGCCTAACCAGGATATCTACCTGCGTGAGAATATTCGTTCACGCCTGTTAATCGCAGCTCAGGCCGTGCCTCGTCATCAGGATGAGACTTACAAGCAGTCGCTTGAAAACGTCTCGACGTGGGTACGTGCTTATTACGACACCAACGATGCCACCACTAAAGCATTTCTGGATGAATTAGACGCCCTGGGCCAGCAAAGCATCAATATGGATATCCCGCAAACGCTGCAAAGCCAGCCGCTGCTGGAAAAATTGATGCAAACACGCGTTCGCAATTTACTGGCTCAGCCAGCCGCTGCCAGCCCCGCGCCTGCCGAAGCCACGCCTGACCAGGCGCCCGCTGCAAGTCAGGGAGAATAAGCATGATTAAAGTCTTATTACTCTTCCTGCTGTTGATCGCCGGGATCGTTCTGGGGCCGATGCTTGCGGGCCATCAGGGCTATGTCCTGATTCAGACCGATAACTATAACGTGGAAACCAGCGTCACAGGGCTTGCGATCGTTCTGATCCTGTCCATGCTCGTACTTTTTGCTGTCGAATGGATACTGCGTCGTATCTTCCGCACCGGTGCACGCACTCGTGGTTGGTTCGTGGGTCGTAAAAGCAGCCGGGCACGTAAGCAAACTAAAGCTGCACTACTGAAGCTGGCTGAAGGTGATTATCAGCAGGTTGAGAAGCTAATGGTAAAAAATGCCGATCACGCCGAACAGCCCGTAGTGAACTACCTGCTGGCAGCCGAAGCGGCGCAGCAGCGTGGGGATGAAATTCGCGCCAATCAGCATCTGGAGCGGGCAGCGGAGCTGGCGGACAATGACCAGCTACCGGTAGAGATCACCCGGGTTCGTCTGCAACTAGCCCGCAACGAGAATCACGCGGCCCGTCATGGCATAGATAAGCTGCTGGAAATTGCGCCTCGCCATCCGGAAGTATTGCGTCTTGCAGAGCAAGCGTATGTACGGACTGGTGCATGGAGCGCCGTGCTGGATATCCTTCCTGCTATGGATAAAGTACAGGTCGGTGATGCAGCCCATCGTGCAACGCTGCAGGAACAGGCGTGGATTGGGATGATGGATCAGGCCATGGCGGATCAGGGCAACGATGGCCTGAAAAGCTGGTGGCGTAACCAGAGCCGCAAAACACGTCATGAAACAACGCTGCAGGTTGCGATGGCAGAGCATCTGATTGAGTGTGACGATCACGAAGCCGCGCAGGAAATCGTGCTGGATGGTCTGAAGCGCCAGTATGACGAGCGTCTGATTTTGCTGATGCCACGCCTGAAGTCAGGCAATCCGGAGCAGTTAGAAAAAGCGCTGCGTCAGCAAATCAAAACGCAGGGCGATCGCCCTCTTCTGCACAGCACGCTGGGTCAATTATTGATGAAGCGCGGCGAATGGCAGCAGGCGAGCGAAGCGTTCCGTGAAGCTATTAAGCAACGCCCTGATGCCTTTGATTATGCCTGGCTTGCCGACTCGCTGGATCGTCTGCATCAGCCGGAAGAAGCTGCGCTGATGCGTCGTGATGGTCTGCTGCTGACCCTGCAAAATAATCCTGCCCCTTAAGCCCCGGGGCGAAGTTCTTTCGCCCCTTTCCCTTCGCCTGACGCAAAAAAAACACCTGCCAGTTGGCAGGTGTTAAAACAGGTCTTTTTGACAACTAAGTGGTGCTTCACTCAACGTTGTGTCCATGGTGTTGGATGAGGCCTGAGGCGACATCTGTCGGTGGACGATAAGCACCGTAATCGGCTCTGCGTCATTCCCGGGTTTATGAAGCCGGAGCAAGCATAAGAAGTGGAATGAGCATCTACAGATATATTATTGCACGAAGCATGCCAGGTTTGAATGAGGATTTTTCCTGTTAGCTCAATCCCTATAATTTCAGGCAGTTATTGTTGTAAATAAGGCGTTAATTTTAAGTTGTCGGGTGGAGAAGCGCCCGCTTCGCTTGTCTCCATCAGGAGACGCTTTATAGGGAGATAATTAAAATAGCTATTTATCAGGCAATTAGATGTCGTCAAAAAGCGACAGCCAAACGCGTTTTGTCGCGAAGTTGCGACAGCAGGCTGGCAAGGCCTGGGGAATGGCGCTTAAGCTTATCCAGACCACATTCAAAAAAAGCCCTACGGGCCGTTGCGTGAGCAACGTTGTCTCGCTGCGCTCGGCTCGAACCTCCCTGCCCCGGAGCTTCTCATCCTCTGTGAGCTACAGATGCAAAAAGGCCAGCTCGAAAGCTGGCCTTTTCTGAATGTGGTCGGCGAGAGAGGATTCGAACCTCCGACCCACTGGTCCCAAACCAGTTGCGCTACCAAGCTGCGCTACTCGCCGAAATACTGCTTTTACTTTTTTCAGACTCTTGCTTAATTTAGATGATTGGTGCGAAGAGAGGGACTTGAACCCTCACGTCCGTAAGAACACTAACACCTGAAGCTAGCGCGTCTACCAATTCCGCCACCTTCGCATCATAACCACTAAATTAATGGGGTGGCTAATGGGACTCGAACCCACGACAACTGGAATCACAATCCAGGGCTCTACCAACTGAGCTATAGCCACCACTGTAAATCTTTCACGCGGTACGTTAATTACCACCGCAGCTCTAGCGCCATTATTTAAATGGTGCGCCCGACAGGATTCGAACCTGAGACCTCTGCCTCCGGAGGGCAGCGCTCTATCCAGCTGAGCTACGGGCGCGTAGCGCCGTTGCGGGGTCGGATATTACGGGCTTCATGCTCAGCTGTCTAGTGCTTATTTCAATAAAATGCGCGTTTGGTTACGCTTTGTGCAGTCCGCTGCTAATACGTGCATATTTTAGCGGACCAGCTTTTTATTCAGGCAAAAACCTTATAAAGCAGCATCCGTTGCAAAATAAAAACGCGCCCGAGTGAGCGCGTTTTTAACTTTAAAGGCGGCCGGTGTAATGCCATGCCAGGTAGCGCAGCAGCTTGAGCTGGCGGCCCAGGCGACTCGGTTGGGACAACAACCGGTAAAGCCACTCCAGGCCCAGCTTCTGCCAGATCTTCGGCGCGCGTTTAACATGACCGGTAAAGACATCGTAGGTGCCGCCAACGCCCATATACAGAGCCTGCGGATAAACTTTGCGGCAGTCACGCATTAGGATCTCCTGGCGCGGTGACCCCATCGCCACGGTCACCATCGCCGCGCCGCTGTCACGAATGCGCTCAAACATTGCCTGCCGCTCTTCCGCTTTAAAGTAGCCGTCCTGGCTGCCCACGATGTTTACGTTCCAAAGCTTGCGCAGTTTCGCTTCCGTCTGGGCCAGAATCTCAGGCTTGCCGCCAATCAGAAAGACCGGCGTACTCTCGCGCCCGGCTTTTTCCATCAGCGCTTCCCAAAGGTCAGCCCCCGGCACACGCGACACCTGCGCCGCAGGATACTTTTTCCGAATTGAACGCACGACGCTTATGCCGTCAGCGTATTTAAACTCTGCCGCGTCAATGAGCTCGCGAATTTCACCATCGCGTTCCGCCGTCAGGACCTTCTCGGCGTTGATCGCCACCAGGGTTCCCGTCCTCAGCGAGCCGTCAGCATAGAGATAGTCCAGCGCATGCTGCATATCACGCCAGCCCAGCAGTTGCAGGCCACGGATGGTGTAGCCAGGTGCAGAGATCGACTCGTTCATATTGTTCCTTATCATGCGATCAGGCTCCGGCTTCCACGCCCGGCATGCGCCGCAGACGCTGATGTATCAAACCCGCACCGTCAAATAACCAGTAAAGAAGCTTGGCCAGCAGAAGACAAATGCCGAATACCATCATGAAGAAAACGACGCGGGAGACAAAGGAGTCCACGCCTTCACGGGCCAGAACTATCATGTTAAAAATCGCACCGAAGCAGAAGCTATGCAGGATGGCGGCTTTATAGCGATTGCTTTCCCGGTTGCCCAGTTCATACAACCAGTCGAACCATTTGATAATCAGGCCAACCGCAACCGCGCCTGGCAGGATAAACCACACGCCGCCCATCACAACCAGCGAGCCGATAAGCGTTGGGGATATCGCCAGCCCCGAGTGGTTATTCAGGATCTCCCAGGTGAAGTAGTTAGCGCTGTTAAGCACAATACCCGGCCGATCCGGCCATACCCAGGTTGGAATAAACACGTAGAAGTCACGCACAATAGGCGCCAGCCCCTGGAACTCGATTTTGTCGTAGTTTTGCAGCAGTAAAGCCAGATTTTCCCACGGCGAGAACGTATCGCGTGTCAGGTACAGGAAGGTATAAAAAGCCTCGTCGCCGCTTACATTCAGTCCGTAGCGTTTCAGCGCCAGCCAGAACATGCCCACAATGCCGAATACCCCGGCCGCCGCCAGCATCCACAGGGAAATCCAGCCGCGAATAATGCCGATAAACAGGAAGATGGCGAACGCGATAATGATATTGGCGCGCGTGCCGCCAACTATCATATAAGTCAGTAGGCCAAACGCCACGGTGCTGACCAGAAAGAACATCCACGCACGACCATCCTGCTTAAGGAAGTAAACCACCAGCATCGCCGGGATAAAGAAGTAGAAGAAGCGCTTAAGCGCGACGCCTGAAACTTCGCTGGAGAATATCTGGCTATAAGAGTGCAGCTTAAACAGCAAAAAGCCGTTGTGCATAAAGAAGACGCCAACGCTCACCAGCGCAACCAGCGCCAGCATTACCCAGGTAAGGTGGGTTTCGACGCGATTCATGGTGAATAACGGACGGCGCTCGGTAGTGGTCAGCTGTTTCGCCCGCAAACGCGTTTTATAGGCGACGTAATAAATACCGTAGAAGCAGGTCGCCGCTAGCTGCGCCTGCAGCAATACATCCGCAGGAACAACGCTCACCCCAAACCGGAAGACCAGCGTGCAGGTGAATGGGAAGCCGAAGAAAAAGGTCAGCAGATAAAGTAACGAGAAGAAGACGTTAAAGTTGAAGCGTACCTTGCGGAACTCCTGATATGTCAGCAGGCCGATAAACAGCACGGATACAAACCACACCACAAACAGACCGCCAAATTGCAGCAAACTCATGCGGTTTCTCCTGATGCGATGACTAACGCCTGGTGCCAGCCGTCAAGGTAGTTGGGATTGAAAAAGGCGATCTGCTGTTTATCTAATAAGCGTAGCTGGCGCTGTGCTTCACGCACGACCGTTTCATCCAGCGGATCGCCGGTGAAAAGCACGGGGACATGCTGTTCAACCATATCCTGCCAGAACGGGTTCTTACGGCTCAACACGCACGGAATGCCTGCCTGAATCAGCAGGCAAAGCGTTCCGATGCCCTGCTGCCGGTCAAAAATGAAATAGCCCAAATCACACTGGCGCAGCAGCGCAAGGTAGTCGTTAAATTCGATTTTTTCGGTCAGGATCTGCAGGTTTTCTTTGTTGAATAAAGCGCTGCCCGCCTGCTGCACTTCGTTGATATAAGCGCTGTTATTCAGCGGGTAACCCATTGGCACCACGACACGCACGCTGTCACCGAACTGAGCGTGGATCGCCTGCAACGCGGCGATATGCTGATTGCTGCGATCGCCGGAATTTCCGACCAGTACAGTGAGCTTACCGCCCGTCTTTTCTTCGCCGCTCATTACATTGAGCGTGGGATCCATACGCGTCGGGAAATACAACAACTCACCGGGCACGCGCGGATGGCGCTGCTGGAGATAATTAAGATCGCCGCGCGTGGCGAATACCCGGCCAACGCGCCCCTGAGCGATACGACGCAGCAGGTAAAAGAGACGGAACTTGAGGCTTTTCGAGGCTTCATACAAATCTGCCCCCCAGATATGCCAGCTCACCTGCGCAGGCCTCAGACCGCCAGTCAGTAAGGCAATCCACAGCGAGCTATTAAACTGGCCGTGGAAGAAAAACCGCTGCAGGCGATCTGCGCGAGCTTTTTCAATCACCGCCCTGGCCAGCGCTTTTTTCGACGGAAAGAGCGTAATCGCAAGTTCAGGAAAAGCAGATGGCAAAGCGCTGTCCGTTGAAACCACCAAAAAATTGCGCGCGTGCGGATACGAGGCGGCTAAAGCGTCGTTGAAAAAACGCAGTACCGTCTGGTTATGATGCGGGATATCCGATCCCAGTACGTGAATCAGTGTCGTCATGCTCGTCTACGATAAATAAGAAACACGCCACAGCAGAGCGCGAAATAAACAATATACGTCGCCATATAGGCCTGCGCGGCGCCCAGTGCGCCATGGGCTGGGATCAGCCAGCGTGAAAAGCCGGTTAATAAAGCAAACTGGCTGATTTCAGTCAAAATATAAAAGCGCAGCGAGGCTTTAGCGATGACTAAATAGCCGAAAACATACGCCCCCACCTTCAGCACGTCGCCCACCAGCTGCCAGGCAAACAGATCGCGCATGGCGATAAACTTAGGTGAGAACAGCAGCCAGATGGCAAAGTCACGCAGTAGCCACACGGTAAAGCTGGCGACGGCCACCGCTGGCAGCACAAACTTAAGCGAACGTACGATTTCGCGAGAGATGTCCTGCTTTGCCGTAAGTCTTGATAAGGTCGGCAGCAGGTAGACGCTGAACGACGCGGTAATGAACTGGAGGTAGGCATCTGAAATACTGCTGACGCCCTGCCAGATCCCTACCTCATCCCAGCTATAATGTCCGGCGAGCAGGTTACGCATCATCACGTAAGCAACGGGCAGCGTGACGGAGGTGATCAACGCCATGAGCGTAAATTTACCCAGGCTGCTGGCGTAGACCTTGTCCCACTGCGGTTTCAGGTAGCCCAGCGGGATATGCTCGCGTCGTACCAGCATAAAGCCTGCGGGGATAAGCACCAGCGCCGGCACCAGCGCCAGACCAAGCAGCGCGCCCTGATAGCCACCTAAGCGATAGCAAAGATAGTAAGCGATAACGCCGATAAAGCTGCCGCCGATCAACGCCAGCGCATTGCCAGCCGCATCCCGGAAGCCTTTCATGATAGCCAGCGACAGGTTCGCCCAGGCGATGCCCATTTGCACCAGCGCCACCAGCCGTACCAGGCCCTGATAATGGTCGTGACCAAACAGCCCAATGCAGATCGGTTTCGCCGCCACGACAAAAACAACCGCCAGCAGGGTTGAGAATCCTAATACCATCGCAGAGGACGTGCCGATAACTTTGCGAAGCTCTTGCGGGTCGTCATGATACTGGGCGACGTATTTGGTCACGCCGTTGAAGATACCGGCTCCCGCCAGCACGCCCAGTACGGTGACCATCTGACGAAAGTTGCCCGCAAGCCCTACGCCGCTCGGGCCAAACGCCACCGCCAGAAGTTTTACCACCAGCAGACCGGCCGCAATTTTTACCAGCGTGGACCCGGCGGTCCACACTGAGGCTTTAGCCAGCGACATATCAGGAAAGGTAGCTTAACAACGTATTAATAACAGCACGTTGATTAACCACAGAAAGGTTATAGAACAGCGGCAGGCGCAGCAGACGCTCGCTCTCTTTGGTCGTGAAGCGGTCTTCGCCGTGGAAGTAACCAAACTTCTCGCCGGCCGGGCAGGCATGAAGCGGAATATAGTGGAACACGGCCATGATTTCAGCTTCTTTAAGATACGAAATCAGTGCGGTACGATCTTCCATGTCGCGCAGCTTGATGTAGAACATGTGAGCATTCTGCACGCAATCTGTCGGGACCAAAGGCAGTTCGATACGGCCCGCACGCGCCAGCGGGGCCAACGCGTCATGGTAAGCCTGCCAGAGACTGAGGCGCTGCTGGTTAATCTTCTCAGCGGCTTCGAGCTGTGCCCATAAATAGGCAGCCTGCAAATCAGCCATCAGATAGCTCGAACCAATGTCGCGCCAGGTATATTTATCTACCTGCCCGCGGAAAAACTGACTGCGGTTAGTGCCCTTTTCACGGATAATCTCCGCGCGCTCAATCAGCGAAGGATCGTTAATCAGCGTCGCGCCGCCTTCGCCGCCCGCGGTATAGTTTTTGGTTTCATGGAAGCTGAAGCAGCCAATATGGCCGATAGAACCCAGCGCGCGGCCTTTGTAAGTCGACATCACGCCCTGCGCGGCATCTTCTACCACAAACAGATCGTGCTTTTTCGCCAGCGCCATGATGGTGTCCATTTCACAGGCGACGCCCGCGTAGTGAACCGGTACGATAGCGCGCGTGTTTTCGGTAATTGCCGCTTCAATCAACGTTTCGTCGATATTCATGGTGTCCGGACGCACATCGACAAACACGACTTTTGCGCCGCGCAGCACAAAGGCGTTCGCAGTTGAAACAAAGGTATAGCTCGGCATGATGACTTCATCACCAGGCTTGATATCCAGCAATAGCGCAGCCATTTCCAGCGAGGCCGTGCAGGATGGCGTAAGCAGCACTTTTTTGCTGCCGAAGCGCTGTTCCATCCATTGCTGGCAGCGACGTGTAAAACCGCCATCGCCGCAGAGCTTGCCGCTCCCCATCGCAGCCTGCATATATTCGACTTCCGTACCTACTACCGGCGGAGCATTAAATGGGATCATTTTTTCACCTGTATAACCAGAAGGCGGTGCTGTCTACGGTGGCACCGCTTTGAATATAACGTCGCAAAGCCGCGGTATTGCTTATCTGCGTGGCTACACGCAGCGTTGCCAGCCCGCGTTGCTGACACCATAAGCGCGCGGCATGCATTAGCTGTTCACCTGCTCCACGACCCGCCAACAAACCAATCCGCGCTTCACGCTCGTTTAGCTGTCGCAGACTGACGAAGCCCTGAATTTCGTCGCCGTTTTTCAGCAGCAGACACTGATGGTCAAACTTGCCCAGTACCGCATTTTCCACCCATTGAGCATAGAAGCGACCACTGTCGGCAGGCTCATACCAGGGAGTGCGAAAACGGCTTTGCGTAAAAACTCCGGCGGCCATATCACGCAGAACAGGAATATCAGCTTCCCTTGCAACTACAGAAGATGCAGCATTTTCTGTGCCAACAGGCAGCACCAGATCGACTTCGCCTTCAACTAAGCGGAAGCCAAACTGCTGTAAAGCATCGAGCCAATCAGTGCGGTGGGCAGGAATTTTTGCCTGCACGCGTCCGTAAGCCGCAAGCTGTTCTGCGGTCAACTCGGGCGCGTCTTCTGCAAAACGAACAATGGCGCTGTTCACGCCAAAGAACTGATTTTCCCATGCAAGCGCATCAAGCCGGGCGCGAAGCGGACCGTTCATAGCTTAGCCTCAGGATGGCGTTTTAATGCCAGACGCCTTTAGTATCCACAACCCAGCGCTGCTGGATGTTCTCAGCCGCGATGGCTTTAAATTCGTTATGGTCGACCAGCATCACCAGCACATCGGCCTGCTGCAAGGCAGCGTCAAGGTTCACCAGCTGGCAATGCCCTTCGAGCTTCTTCGGAAGCTGATGAATATTTGGTTCGACCACAAGCGTTTCGCCGCTGTGCCAGTTGGCAATCATCTCAGCGATTTCCATCGCCGGGCTTTCGCGCAGATCGTCGATGTTGGGTTTAAATGCCAGGCCAAAGCAGGCGATTTTCAGCTCGCTGGCGCGCTTACCGCTTTCGGCCAGGCTATCTGCAACGGCCGCTTTGACCTGATTCACCACCCAGTGCGGCTTACCATCGTTAACTTCGCGAGCGGTACGAATCAAGCGCGCCTGCTGCGGATTCTGAGCAACGATAAACCACGGATCGACAGCGATACAGTGCCCGCCGACACCGGGCCCTGGCTGAAGAATATTCACGCGCGGGTGGCGATTTGCCAGGTTTATAAGCTCCCATACGTTGATGCCCTGATCGGCGCAAATCAGCGAAAGCTCGTTAGCAAAAGCGATGTTAACGTCGCGGAAGCTGTTTTCGGTCAGCTTGCACATTTCCGCCGTACGGGAGTTGGTAATAACGCATTCGCCTTCAAGGAAGATCTTATAAAGCTCGCTGGCGCGTGCCGAGCAAACTGGCGTCATGCCGCCGATCACACGGTCGTTTTTAATCAGCTCCACCATGACCTGGCCTGGCAATACACGTTCCGGGCAGTAGGCGACATTGATATCTGCCGTTTCACCCGCCTGTTGTGGGAAGGAGAGATCCGGGCGTAGCGCTGCCAGCCATTCGGCCATTTGTTCGGTAGAACCCACCGGTGAGGTAGATTCCAGAATCACTAAAGCGCCTTTTCTCAGAACCGGCGCGATAGATTCCGCTGCGGCTTTCACAAAAGCCATGTCCGGCTCATGGTCGCCCTGAAAAGGCGTTGGCACTGCAATCAGATAGGCATCGGCTTCGACAGGTTGCGTACTGGCACGCAAAAATCCCGCTTCGACTGCCGTTTTAACGACCTTATCCAACTCCGGCTCAACAATATGAATGGCGCCACGGTTAATGGTCTCCACCGCATGCTGATTGATATCGATGCCTACTACGTTTTTCTGACGGGAAGCGAACGCCGCCGCCGTGGGTAAACCAATGTAGCCAAGACCAATAACGGAGATGGTAGAAAAACTCATAGTTTCACCTGATTGTTCTTTAGTGCGGTCAAAATACGTTCACAAGCGGTGCCGTCCCCGTACGGGTTATGCGCGCGGCTCATGATTTGATATTCATTGTCATCATGCAGCAGGCGCGTAACCTCACGGACGATGGTTTGCGTATCGGTGCCAACCAGGCGGACCGTTCCCGCTTTCACCGCTTCCGGACGTTCCGTGGTGTCCCGCATAACCAGTACCGGTTTACCAAGCGATGGCGCTTCTTCCTGAATACCACCGGAGTCGGTCAAAATCAGATACGCATGGTTCATCAGGTAGACAAACGGCAGATACTCCTGCGGCTCGACAAGCACCACGTTTTCGACGTGGCCCAGGATACGTTTCACCGGCTCGCTCACGTTAGGATTAAGATGCACCGGATAGACGATCTGCACGTCGCTATTTTCTTTGGCTATCTCTGCCAGCGCATGGCAAATACGCTCAAACCCATCACCGAAACTTTCACGGCGGTGTCCGGTCACCAGGATAAGCTTTTTAGTGCTGTCTAAAAATGGATGGCACTGCGCGAGGCTATTGCGCAGTTCGTCATCAGCCAGCACGCGGTCACGCACGGAAATAAGCGCGTCAATCACCGTATTTCCGGTCACGAAAATTTTATTATCGCTGATATTTTCGCGTAGCAGGTTCTGGCGCGAGTTCTCAGTGGGGGCAAAGTGGTACATGGCAAGATGCCCGGTTAGCGTACGGTTAGCCTCTTCTGGCCAAGGCGAATAAAGATCGCCCGTGCGCAGGCCTGCCTCAACGTGACCCACTGGAATGCGCTGATAAAATGCGGCAAGGCTGGTGGCAACTGTCGTGGTGGTATCGCCATGAACCAGCACCACATCGGGTTTAAACGACTCAAAGATTGGCTTTAGCCCTTCAAGGATCCGACAGGTTATTTCCGTAAGACCCTGGCCTGGACTCATGATGTTGAGATCGTAATCTGGTTCGATTGAAAATAAATGCAACACCTGATCGAGCATCTCGCGATGCTGGGCCGTCACGCATACCTTTGCGTCAAAAAACGCGTCTTTTGCCAACGCATGAACCAGCGGTGCCATTTTTATGGCTTCTGGTCGCGTGCCAAAAACAGTTAACACTTTCACAGCGATTCTCTTTTATTAAAAAAGGTGAAGGTCGTCCATCGAACCTTCACCGGGCAAGGGCGTTATAACGCTTTAGGACGGCGGGCTAACGCCACACCGGCACCTATCAGGGCCCCAACCGCACCCCACATGATTAATAAGAACGCACGGCGAGGGCTATCGCGCTTAACGGGTTCTTCTGGGGTACGTAAATAACGGTAAGTCTGGAAACGCGGATCGAGCGTTGGTCCCACGTTTAAGGTTGAGAGCATGGCGCGATTCTGGTCATAGTCGATGTCGTAGCCGGGTCCCACGACCTGCAGGCTTTCAAGCCTTGCCTGAAGCATTGGCCGTCCCAGCATGAACATTTCGGAATCAGGCAGTTCATCCGCCGGTACTTCCGTTTCGCTACGGGCAATATTCTGCTGCTCAGCAATTTTCAGCGCCTGTTCAGTGCTTTTCACTTTGCGATCGTAAATAGCTTTGGCAACGGCTTCCTGCCGTTTAACCTGAGCTTTCATCTGGATGGTGCGGGCAGCCCAGGCGCCCGTCAGCTCTTCGTTCAGGTGGCTTGCCGCACGCTGGCTGGCAAAAGCAACGTATTGCCTTAACAGGTTATTTGCATCCGCCGCAGTCTCAGCAATCAGCTTTACGCTGTCGTTAAGATTACGGGTGATATCGCCTGCGGTGAACTGGATATTATTCACCATTTCATCAAGCAGAGCGGCGTCCACTTTACTGTTGCCAACCTGACGCTGCTTGTAGTAATCGGTCTGCAGCCAGAAATCGCGTCGGGTATCGTAGGCCGAGAGTTGCATGATGAACTCTTTATAGGCTTCGTCCATAACGGAAGGCTGATCGACAGGGGCTATATTGGCTTTGATATCGAGATTACGCAGGAATTGCTGCTGAGAGTAATAGCCTCCCAGCATATTGACCGTCGGGCGATCGGTGATGGCGTTGGCGCTCCACTCCTGGCGGGCAAAAAAGGTGTAAACCAATGCGATGATGGCGAACGATACCGCCATGCCCACAATCCAGAATTTTCCTCTCCACAGTGTCCGGAACAAACCACGAATGTCCAGCTCGTTGTCCACCATTCCCGGGTTACTTCCTGGCACGTTTTGTCTCATCACTTCCCCAATTCAATTCAGGATTAAGAAATGCTGCTGTTTCTGCGTTGACGACGCTTGAAGCGCCTGATGAAGCGAGCCACTTTCCAGGCGCGCTTAATACAATAATCGTAGAGCACAAATGCTAGCAAGAATAATGCCAACATCACCCATTCAGGAATGGAATGAATATATTCTGCGGCTACCCCAATGCCTGCCAGAAGCGCAGCGGCCAGGGTAATCAACACGAAAGCCTGTCGGGAAGTGAAGCCAGCACGCATGATAAGATGATGGATATGCTGGCGGTCCGGAGAAAACGGGCTCATCCCTTTACGCAAACGACGATACATGATGGCAATCATGTCCATCAGCGGAATGGCGATTATCCATAATGCCGTGACAGGACTGATAGGATGGGTTTTACCCTGGGTGGTTTCGAGCAAAATCCAGATAACGGTAAAGCCGATCAGCGTGCTGCCGGCATCCCCCATAAAGACTTTATAGCGTCGCCCCAGCACACCCAGATTCAGCAAAATATAAGGGAGGATGGCCGCAATCATCGCGAAGCACCACATAGCCAGGCTTAGCTGGCCATCGAAATAGAGAATAAGCCCCATGGCAGCGAAGGAGACGCATGAAAGACCACCAAGAAGTCCATCAATACCATCAACCATGTTGAAAGCATTTATCGCGGCCCAGACGGCAAACAGGGTCAGGAAATATCCAAACGGCCCCAGCACCATTTCCCAGGAACCAAAAATATATCCCAGGCTGCTTAAGTAGAGTTTTCCAACAACCATCATCACAATACCGATCAGCGCCTGAACTGAAGCTCTTATTTTCACGCTGATATCGTAACGATCGTCCAGCGCGCCAACAAAAACCAGTACGCCTGCGCAAATCAGGTAAAGCCAGGCATGAGGGATATAGTAATTGGCTATCAGAAATGTAAAGCAAATTCCCGCATAGACAGAGATGCCGCCCACCAGAGGAATTAACCCCTGATGACGTTTACGGAAGTTTGGTTTATCAACCAGGCCGATTTTTTTAGCTACCTTGCGCGCAAAAAAAAGAAAAATGGTAGTAAATAAAAAAATACAGACCAGATCGGTACCAGCGGTGATTAAATTCACAGTGCAAGCTCTCTGCAAAATAAATGGTCAGGGCGCTTATGACCCTGCCAGGTGGTTGTACGTGATTCGTCCATGAACAATCTGTTGGTTATTTAATCGAATATATCGCAACACAAATTTTTGGATAAGAAGACTATACGGCATCCCTTGCCATCTTTAATGTGCCGCTACGATAGTCGTTTCTATATCGTATATACCACTAAAGAAAAACGCCACGACTAAGCGTGGCGTTCCCCGAGTTTTTATTACTTACGAGCGCTTCATCATATCGAAGAATTCGTCGTTGGTTTTGGTCATCGCCAACTTGTTAATGAGGAATTCCATCGCGTCGATTTCACCCATTGGATGGATGATCTTACGCAGGATCCACATTTTCTGCAGCTCTTCCTGGGTCGTAAGAAGCTCTTCTTTACGCGTACCAGAACGGTTGTAGTCGATTGCAGGGAACACGCGTTTCTCAGCGATTTTACGCGCCAGATGCAGTTCCATGTTGCCGGTACCTTTAAACTCTTCGTAGATAACTTCATCCATTTTAGAACCGGTATCGACCAGCGCGGTTGCGATGATAGTCAGGCTACCACCCTCTTCCACGTTACGTGCTGCACCGAAGAAGCGTTTTGGACGATGCAGGGCGTTAGCGTCCACACCACCGGTTAACACTTTACCGGAAGCCGGTACCACGGTGTTATAGGCACGAGCCAGACGGGTAATGGAGTCCAGCAGAATGATAACGTCTTTTTTATGCTCAACCAGGCGCTTCGCTTTCTCGATTACCATTTCGGCAACCTGAACGTGGCGGGATGCTGGCTCATCAAAGGTAGAAGCAACCACTTCACCTTTAACCAGACGTTGCATCTCGGTCACTTCTTCCGGACGTTCGTCGATGAGCAGAACCATCAGTACGCAATCCGGGTGGTTGTAAGCGATGCTCTGGGCAATGTTTTGCAGCAGCATGGTTTTACCGGCTTTCGGCGGCGCCACAATCAGGCCACGCTGGCCGCGACCGATTGGCGAGGCCAGATCCAGTACGCGTGCGGTTAAATCTTCGGTAGAACCGTTACCACGTTCCATGCGCAGACGAGAGTTGGCATGCAGTGGGGTTAAGTTTTCAAACAGGATTTTGCTACGCGCATTTTCCGGTTTGTCGTAGTTAACCTCGTTGACTTTCAGCAGGGCAAAGTAACGCTCGCCTTCTTTCGGCGGACGAATCTTACCGGAGATGGTATCTCCTGTGCGGAGGTTGAAACGGCGGATTTGGCTGGGAGAAACGTAGATATCATCGGGACCGGCGAGGTAGGAGCTGTCTGCGGAGCGGAGGAAACCAAATCCATCCTGCAGTATCTCCAGCACACCGTCGCCAAAGATATCTTCGCCACTCTTAGCATGTTGCTTCAGGATGGAGAAAATAATGTCCTGTTTGCGCATGCGGGCCTGATTTTCCAGCCCCATATTTTCGCCGAGAGTAATCAGCTCAGAAACCGGCGTATTCTTTAATTCGGTAAGATTCATAATGGTGGGTTCTTAAACTCGGGGTAAATCTCGAACATGTTTCGTGAATGGTATGGCAGGGTCATCCATGCCTGTTTAATGGCCAGCACCACATGTCTTATCGCTGCCTGGTCATAGGAAAAACGCAGAACTGAAACGACACGACGGAATGGGTGATACGCCCGAAATCGATTATGCAACCATGTGCTCACTGTGAAATTAGCGTCTTAGCGATAGCGAATGAGAAGCATTGGGTATTACAAAGATTCAAACTTTAAGGCAAGTTCAAGGTGCAGTAAAAGTAACTTAGCATGACTGACGCCGGGCGTCCAGCGGCTCACAAAAATTTGCGAACCGCGCACGCGCCGGCTGAGATTCCATTACGCCAGATTAGCGTCCAGGAACTCTTTTAACTGGCCTTTAGACAGCGCACCGACTTTAGTGGCAGCCACTTCGCCGTTCTTAAACAGCAGCAGAGTCGGAATACCGCGGATGCCATATTTCGGCGCGGTGCCCGGGTTCTGATCGATGTTCAGTTTAGCAACGGTTAGTTTGCCCTGATATTCATCAGCGATTTCATCAAGAATCGGGGCGATCATTTTGCAAGGACCACACCACTCTGCCCAGAAATCAACGAGGATCAACCCGTCAGCTTTAAGTACGTCCGTGTCGAAACTGTCGTCAGTCAGGTGAATAATTTTATCGCTCATGTTCTACTCCACAGGATTATGTCTACCTTGTTGGTGTAGCATTAACCAACTTAAGGTTGACTTTATTTCACCGGATACGCTTTCGTAAAGCAATAGTTAGCTGATATTCTACCACACTATGAGCAAAACACATTTGACCGAACAGAAGTTTTCCGACTTCGCCCTGCACCCTAAGGTGATTGAAGCCCTTGAAACTAAAGGGTTTCATAACTGCACCCCTATTCAGGCACTCGCGCTTCCGCTGACGCTGGCGAATCGTGATGTTGCAGGTCAGGCGCAAACCGGTACCGGCAAAACGATGGCGTTTCTTACGTCTTCGTTCCATTATTTACTCTCTCACCCTGTTCCGGAGAACCGCCAGGTGAACCAGCCGCGCGCCTTAATTATGGCGCCGACTCGTGAACTGGCAGTGCAAATTCACTCCGATGCAGAACCGCTGGCCCAGGCTACCGGCCTGAAACTCGGCCTGGCTTACGGTGGCGACGGCTACGATAAACAGCTTAAAGTGCTGGAAAGCGGCGTCGACATCCTGATTGGCACAACCGGTCGCTTAATCGACTACGCCAAGCAAAATCATATTAATTTAGGTGCTATTCAGGTCGTGGTGCTGGATGAAGCCGATCGCATGTACGATCTGGGCTTTATCAAAGACATCCGTTGGTTGTTCCGTCGTATGCCGCCGGTAACGCAACGCCTGAACATGCTGTTCTCCGCTACCCTTTCTTATCGCGTACGTGAACTGGCTTTCGAACAGATGAACAACGCCGAATACGTGGAAGTGGAACCAGAGCAGAAAACGGGCCACCGTATCAAAGAAGAGCTGTTCTATCCTTCAAACGATGAGAAAATGCGCTTACTGCAGACGCTCATTGAAGAAGAATGGCCAGATCGCGCAATCATCTTCGCCAACACGAAACACCGCTGTGAAGATATCTGGGGTCACCTGGCCGCCGACGGGCACCGCGTTGGCCTGTTAACCGGCGACGTCGCGCAGAAAAAACGCTTGCGCATTCTGGATGAGTTCACCCGTGGCGATCTCGATATCCTGGTAGCAACAGACGTGGCCGCCCGCGGTCTGCATATTCCGGCCGTAACGCACGTATTCAACTATGATCTACCGGATGACTGCGAAGATTACGTTCACCGTATTGGTCGTACTGGTCGCGCCGGTGCAAGCGGGCATTCAATCAGTCTCGCCTGTGAAGATTACGCATTAAATCTGTCGGCAATCGAAACCTATATCGGTCACTCGATTCCGGTCAGCAAGTACAAGACAGAAGCGCTGTTAAGCGAGCTTCCGCCACCAAAACGTCTGACCCGCCCTCGTTCCGGTAACGGTCCTCGTCGTGGCGGCAGCGCATCCCGTGGTAATCGTCGTCGCACAGGTTAATTATCTATGCTCAGCTCCACCTCACTGTATGCAGCTATTGATTTAGGTTCTAACAGTTTTCATATGTTAGTGGTACGTGAGGTGGCTGGGACGATACAAACCCTGGCCCGCATCAAGCGTAAAGTCCGGCTCGCTGCCGGGTTAAACAGCGAAAATGCGCTTTCCCCGGAAGCCATGGAGCGCGGGTGGCAATGCCTGCGCTTATTCGCGGAACGTTTACAGGATATCCCCCAGGCGCAAATTCGCGTTGTCGCCACGGCAACGCTTCGTCTTGCCACCAATGCCCAGCAATTCATCCAGCAGGCCGAGAAAATTCTGGGATGTCCCATCCCGGTGATTCGCGGCGAGGAAGAAGCGCGCCTTATTTATCAAGGAGTCGCGCACACTACCGGTGGTGCAGATCAGCGTCTGGTTGTGGATATTGGCGGAGCCAGCACAGAATTAGTCACCGGCACCGGGGCGCAAACGACCGCGCTATTTAGCCTTTCAATGGGCTGCGTAACCTGGCTTGAACGTTTCTTTAGCGATCGCAATCTGGCCCAGGAAAACTTTGATGCAGCGGAAGCTGCGGCAAGTGAAGTGTTAAAGCCAGTTATTAACGAGCTAAAGCATCATGGCTGGAAGGTCTGCGTGGGCGCCTCGGGCACCGTACAGGCTTTACAGGAAATTATGATGGCGCAGGGCATGGATGAGCGTATCACCCTTGCGAAATTGCAACAGTTGAAGCAGCGCGCTATCCAGTGTGGACGCCTTGAAGAGCTGGAAATCGCAGGCCTGACGCTTGAACGAGCGCTGGTTTTCCCAAGCGGCCTGGCTATTTTAATCGCCATCTTTGAACAACTCGGCATTCAATGTATGACCCTGGCCGGCGGCGCTCTGCGTGAAGGCCTGGTTTATGGCATGCTGCATCTGAGCGTCGATCAGGAAATCCGTAGCCGCACCATCCGCAATATCCAGCGTCGTTTTATGGTCGATATCGCGCAGGCTACCCGCGTTCAGCAACTGGCGCAGGCTTTTGCCGGTTATGTTGCCGATGAATGGGAACTCGATACGTTAAGCAAAGACATGCTGCAAAGCGCAGCGCTGCTGCATGAAATTGGCCTGAGTGTCGATTTCAGACA
Source organism: Buttiauxella sp. (assembly GCA_032051265.1). Lineage (GTDB taxonomy): Bacteria > Pseudomonadota > Gammaproteobacteria > Enterobacterales > Enterobacteriaceae > Dryocola. The sequence goes on along the minus strand of DAMBYU010000011.1, from coordinate 19,460 downwards.
GGCTCCGCTTCATGCCGCCTATCTGGTAAGCAATCTGGATCTGCCGGGCTACACGCCAGCGCAGAAAAAGCTGCTGGCCACGCTGCTGCTCAACCAGACCAATCCGGTCGATCTCTCGTCGCTCCACCAGCAAAATGCTGTTCCACCGCGTATTGCAGAGCGTCTTTGTCGCCTGTTACGTTTAGCGATTATCTTTGCCAGCCGCCGTCGGGACGACATTCTGCCCGCGATTGAACTCAAGGCTCAGGGAGAGGCGCTGCAGCTGACTTTTCCTGCAAACTGGCTTGCCTGTCACCCGCTTGGCGCGGAATTACTCACTCAGGAAAGCCTGTGGCAAAGCTACGTTCACTGGCCACTCACAATCCAGTAATTCAGCCGCCGCGCGCTCTGGCCAGCATTTCCCGAATATTCGCGACGTTTGCCTGCCCTTTATTCATGCGCTCTTCAGCCGATACTACTTTGCGCTCCTGCTCCCACTGCAAATCATCCTGCGGCAGTTCAAGCAGGAAGCGGCTCGGCTCCGGGCGCACCAGTTCGCCATACTGTCGACGTTCTTTGCACAGTGTAAAAGTCAGCTCTTTTTGCGCACGCGTAATACCTACATAAGCCAGACGTCGCTCTTCGTCGATATTGTCTTCATCAATGCTGCTCTGATGCGGCAGCAACCCCTCTTCCATGCCCACTAAAAAGACATAAGGGAACTCAAGTCCTTTGGAGGCGTGAAGGGTCATCAACTGAACCTGATCCGCTTCATCATCGCTTTCGCCACGTTCCATCATGTCTCGCAGCGTGAAACGCGTGACGACCTGAGTCAGCGTCATCGGCTCGTCAATGTCCGATCCTTCAAGCATTTCCGTCATCCAGCTAAACAACTGATTGACGTTTTTCATGCGCATTTCCGCCGCCTTCGGGCTGGGGGACGTTTCGTATAACCAGCTTTCGTAATCCACGCCATGAATCAAATCACGCACCGCCGCCACGGGTTCACGCTCAGCAAGCGTCGCAACATCGCGCAACCAGTGGGTGAAGCGCTGTAACGCTTCCAGGCCACGCCCGCTTAAGGTCTGGCTGAGTCCAAAATCAAAGCTGGCGGTGAAAAGGCTTTTATTACGCTGCATTGCCCATTCGCCCAGCTTCTGCAGCGTTGCCGGACCAATTTCACGCTTTGGTGTATTCACGATGCGCAAGAAAGCGCTGTCGTCATCCGGATTAGTAAGCACGCGCAGGTACGCCAGCAGATCTTTGATTTCCGGCCGTGAGAAAAACGACGTGCCGCCTGAGATGCGATACGGAATACGGTTTTGCATCAGCATCTTTTCGAACACCCGCGACTGGAAATTGCCGCGATAAAGGATCGCGTAATCTTTGTAGCTGGTTTTATTGATAAAGTGATGGGCGATAAGCTCGCCGGTGACGCGTTCCGCCTCATGATCTTCGCTATTGGCCGTTACCACTTTTAACTCGACACCGTAGCCCAGTTCCGAGAAAAGACGTTTTTCAAAGACGTGCGGGTTGTTGGCGATCAGAATATTGGCCGCTTTCAGGATGCGCCCGGAGGAACGATAGTTCTGCTCAAGCTTAATGACCTGCAGGGCAGGAAAATCCTGGCTCAACAGCACAAGGTTTTGCGGACGTGCGCCACGCCAGGAGTAGATAGACTGGTCGTCGTCGCCTACCACGGTGAAACGGGCGCGGGCGCCCACCAGCAGCTTCACCAGCTCATACTGGCTGGTGTTGGTATCCTGATATTCATCCACCAGCAAATAGCGGATGCGGTTTTGCCAGCGTTCACGCACTTCTTCATTGCGCTGTAAAAGCAGCGTTGGCAGCAAAATAAGATCGTCGAAATCCAGCACGTTGCAGGATTTCAGATGAGTGTCGTACAGGTCATAGCAGTGCGCAAAAATCCGATCCCGCTCGCCTTTCGCCTGCGCTGACGCCTGAGAAGGCGTCATCAGATCGTTTTTCCAGTTCGAGATCGTCGAGATCAGCTGTTGCAGTAACGTTTTATCATCTTCAAGCAGACCTTCGGTCAGCTCTTTTAGCAACGCGCTCTGGTCGGTGTCGTCAAACAGCGAGAAATTAGATTTCATGCCTAACGCCGCGTATTCACGCTTGATGATCTCAAGTCCCAACGTATGGAACGTGGAAATGAGTAAGCCGCGGGCTTCTTTACGCCCCAGCGTCTGCGCCACACGCTCTTTCATCTCACGCGCGGCCTTATTGGTAAAGGTCACAGCGGCGATGTGCCTTGCCTGATAGCCGCATTCACGGATCAGATACGCCATTTTATTAGTGATGACACGCGTTTTGCCCGAGCCTGCGCCCGCCAGCACAAGGCAGGGTCCGGTAACAAATTCGACGGCTTGTTGTTGGCCTGGGTTTAAACGCATGGGAATAGTGCTCAATCTTCGAACGGGGGAGGGATTGTAGCAGAAAGCGAGGCTGAGATTGAGCTTTCAGTGACCTTCCAGTTCATGCTTTCACACCATCTCTTCACTGTGCTTTTCATCTTTCTTAATAAAAAATATACGCTAGCAAACTCGCTACTGGTGATGGAATTCTGAACAATACCCTACTGCGATCACATGGAAAAAATTAAACGAATGACACTGATGCTGCTGAGTTAACGCATTGAGTTTAAAAGTAAAACAGCAATACCCTTCTTGCTGTATTTCTTTTGCTTGTATAAACCAACAAAAAAGAGACTGTTCAGCCCGCTTTCTTTGTCTATTCACCCGAAACATTTCAGACCCAAATACGCTAATAAATCAGGTGTAAGCCACGTACTGCACCCTCCTCTCATGCTGAGCATACAATGAATAAGATTCAAGCCACTTACTACCTACAAGACTCGACCGCGCGCCAGATAGTACAACGCACGATGGGAATTATCCCTTACTCGGTTAACGTCATGAATGAGCACGGTATGATCATTGCTTCTGGCGAGGCCTCGCGTTTACATCAGCGCCATGAAGGCGCAGTCCTGGCATTAACAGAAAACCGTGTCGTTGAAATCGACTCCGCAACGGCAGATAAGCTTAAAGGTGTTAAGCCCGGGATAAATTTACCGATCAATTTTCGCGATCAGCTTATTGGTGTGCTGGGCATAACCGGGGAACCCGGTGAGGTGAAAGCATATGCGCAACTCGTCAAGATGGCCTCGGAACTTATCATTGAACAAATGACGCTCCTGGAACAAAAACAGTGGGATAAGCGCTACCGTGAAGAGCTGATTAATCAACTGATTTTAAGAGACCAACCGCCCTCTTCCTTGAGTGCCGTGGTTTCGTGGTTGGGTGTCAATCTACAACTCCCGCGTGTTGTTTTAATTATGGAATTACAACAACCAGATCGAGATGCCCTGCGAAATCTGATGGATTATTTCGAATATAGCGCCCGCGATCATTTGGTCACCTTTTCCGATTTTAACGAGCTGATCATTTTAAAACCTATCACCATGAAAAATGGCGTCTGGGATAAATCGCAGGAGTTAAGTGAGCTGCAGAAGTTTAAACATTATGCTCAGTCTTGCGGCTTCTCCCGCCTTATTGTCGGCGGTCATTTCTCGGGGGAAAATGGCCTGCGACGCTCCTTTCAGACGGCCAAAGCAACACAAACAATGGTAAAAAGGCTGAAGCTAAAGCATCAGTTTATTTTTCATGATGATTATGCACTGGCGTCACTACTCGGTGGACTTTCCGGTACCTGGCAAGCGGAAGAGTTATCAAAAATCTGGCGCGACCTGGTCGCTCAGGACGTAAAAGGGGGGTTGCAAAAAACACTGCAGCACTATTTTGAACATAATTGTGATCTTTCGCAAACGGCGACCAGCCTGCACATTCATGTCAATACACTGCGCTATCGTTTACAACGAGTTGAAGATATAACTGGAATTAAAATCAATAACTTAAAACAACTACTTTGGTTGTATATTGGCATGGAATTGCAACGTTGATCTGTATTTTTCTCCAAATTTACATCAGGTAAGACGCGCTTTTTTAGCGAATCCACACAAGGTTATTCATATCGCCTTCTCCATACTGCCCCTTGTTATTTTTATGGAGAAAGCAGAGATGGTTTCAATTTCCGCAACAGGCGCCATCATCGCACTAGTGGTGGCGATCGTTTTAATTTTACGCAAGGTCTCTCCCGCTTACGGCATGATGGCCGGGGCGCTGGTTGGCGGCCTGATCGGAGGTGCCGACCTGGTTCAGACCGTCACGCTGATGGTGACCGGCGCGCAAGGCATAACAAATGCCGTCCTGCGCATTCTGGCTGCGGGCGTTCTGGCCGGTGTGCTGATTGAGTCTGGCGCCGCTAACACTATTGCAGAAACGGTCGTAAAAAAAGTGGGTGAAAGTCGCGCCCTTTTAGCGTTAGCCATTGCCACCATGATTCTGACGGCAGTTGGCGTTTTTATCGATGTGGCAGTCATTACCGTCGCACCTATCGCGTTGTCGATCGCCAGACGTGCAGGGTTATCAAAACTCGCCATTCTGCTGGCAATGATCGGCGGCGGTAAAGCGGGCAACGTGATGTCGCCGAATCCAAATGCCATTGCCGCCTCAGATTCATTCCATGTTCCCCTCACCTCCGTCATGATGGCAGGGATTATTCCCGGGTTGTTCGGTCTGGCAATCGCCTATTTCCTGGCAAAGCGTTTGAGCCAGAAAGGGTCAATGGTGACGACTGAAGAAGTGATCTCCCATGACATACAGACTAAGCAACCGGGTTTTCTGGCTGCCATCAGTGCGCCACTTGTCGCCATTGTGCTACTGGCATTGCGTCCCGTTGCGGGAATAGCCGTCGATCCGCTCATTGCCTTGCCAGTTGGAGGGTTGGTCGGTGCTATTGTGATGGGCAGATTTAAACAAAGTAACGCGTTTATGGTGTCCGGCCTCACCCGCATGGCACCGGTTGCGATTATGCTGCTCGGGACCGGTACGCTAGCGGGAATCATCGCTAACTCGGAGCTGAAAGATGTTCTGGTTCAGGGCTTAACGTCCTCCGGTCTTCCTTCTTATCTGCTGGCGCCTGTTTCCGGCGCAATCATGTCGATGGCGACAGCATCCACAACGGCAGGAACCGCTGTTGCTGCGGGAGTATTCAGTCAGACGCTGCTTGGACTCGGCGTGTCAGCGCTCGCCGGTGCGGCGATGATTCATGCCGGCGCTACCGTGCTGGATCATTTACCCCATGGCAGCTTCTTCCATGCAACGGGCGGCAGCGTCAGCATGCAAATCCACGAACGCTTAAAACTCCTGCCTTATGAAACCCTTGTCGGTTTTGTCATCGCATCGATTTCGACACTGATGTTTGGTGTCTTCGGACTTGCCGGATAAAAACATGATGAAAATTGTTATTGCACCAGATTCGTTTAAAGAAAGTTTATCGGCAATGCAGGTGGCAAGCGCCATCGAACAGGGATTCAGAGAAATTTATCCCGATGCCCAATATATAAAATTACCCATGGCGGACGGCGGCGAAGGAACCGTTGAGTCGATGGTTGAAGCAACTCAGGGCCATTATCTGTACCTTGATGTCACCGGTCCCCTGGGAACAGTGGTACAGGCGCGCTGGGGAATTTTGGGTGATGGAAAAACGGCGATTATCGAAATGGCATCCGCTTCCGGATTACATCATGTCCCGGCAGAACGCCGTAATCCAATGCTCACCACAAGTTACGGAACGGGTGAGTTGATTCTTGCTGCCCTGGATCAAGGCGTTGAGCATATTATTCTCGGTATTGGCGGGAGCGCGACTAACGACGGCGGCGCAGGAATGCTACAGGCTCTGGGGGTTGCCCTCCTTGATAAAAACGAAGAACCCCTTCTCTTTGGCGGCAGCGCCCTGCGTAAACTGGCAAGAATCGATGCTGCAAACTGCGATCCGCGTCTGAAGAAGGTATCAATAACCGTTGCCTGCGACGTCAACAATCCCCTGTGTGGCCCAACGGGCGCTTCTGCCGTATTTGGTCCACAAAAAGGGGCAACAGAGGAGATGGTTGCTGCGTTAGACAGTGCTCTGACTGTCTTTGGCAAACTGCTGCAGGAGACCACCGGGCGAGATGTGATGAGCACTCCCGGGGCTGGGGCTGCTGGGGGTATGGGCGCTGCTTTGTTAGGGCTACTGAACGCAGAATTAAAACCGGGCGTTGAGATTGTCATTAACGCACTACATCTGGATCATCTGGTCGCAGATGCCAACCTGGTGATAACCGGCGAAGGACGCCTTGATAGCCAGAGTATTAGTGGTAAAACGCCGATTGGCGTCGCACGCTGTGCCAAGCGATATCACAAACCCGTTATTGCACTTGCTGGCGGTTTGACCCTGGATCATCAGATCGTACATGAACACGGGCTGGATGCGGTATTCTCCGTATTGACACGGATCGCCACGTTACCTGAGGCGTTACAGGAAGCCGAGTACAACTTGCGCGTCTCAGCACGAAATATTGCCAGCGTCTGGAAGTTATCGCAGCAACACATACAGTAAATACGTTGCCAGGCCAGTATATTTTCTCTGGCCTGGCGCTGCATCTTGCAACCAGCATATTCTGTCACTACCGGCCCATGCTAAAATCGCCTGCTTAACTTCTCACGCAAGGCACGATCATGGCAAAAACTGCAGCAGCACTGCATATTCTGGTGAAGGAAGAAAAACTGGCTCAGGAAATTCTCGAACAGCTGAAAAACGGCGGCGACTTCGAAAAACTGGCGAAAAAGCACTCCACCTGCCCGTCAGGCAAAAAAGGCGGACATTTAGGCGAATTCCGGCAGGGTCAGATGGTCCCGGCTTTCGATAAGATGGTGTTCTCCTGCCCGCTGCTGGAACCGGTCGGGCCGCTACACACCCAGTTTGGTTATCACGTCATTAAAGTGCTGTACCGTAACTAATAAAAAAGGCCGGGATTCCCGGCCTTTTTATACAGTGATGGCGATTAGCCTGCTACAGCGATACGCTTCATATCGGTCATGTAGCCACGCAGTTTCTGGCCTACTTTCTCGATTTCGTGATTGCGGATAGCTTCATTAACGTCACGCAGCTGCGCGTTGTCTACAGCGGCCGCCGGAATGTCTTTACCCAAATCGCCTGCCTGCAGCGTAGTCATGAACTCTTTCAGCAGCGGCACAGCCGCGTAAGAGAACAGATAGTTGCCATACTCTGCGGTATCAGAGATAACCACGTTCATTTCGTACAGACGCTTACGGGCGATAGTGTTCGCAATCAGCGGCAGCTCGTGCAGTGACTCGTAATAAGCAGACTCTTCGATAATGCCCGCATCCACCATGGTTTCGAATGCCAGCTCAACGCCTGCTTTCACCATCGCGATCATCAGAACGCCTTTGTCGAAGTATTCCTGCTCGGAAATTTTGCCATCAAACTGCGGAGCGGTTTCGAAGGCGGTTTTGCCGGTCTCTTCGCGCCAGGTCAGCAGGTTCTTATCGTCGTTCGCCCAGTCCGCCATCATACCGGAGGAGAATTCGCCGGAGATGATATCATCCATATGCTTCTGGAACAGCGGCGCCATAATTGTTTTCAACTGCTCAGAGAGCGCGTAAGCACGGATTTTCGCCGGGTTGGACAGCCTGTCCATCATCAGCGTAATACCGCCCTGTTTCAGCGCCTCGGTAATGGTTTCCCAGCCGAACTGAATCAGTTTTTCTGCATAGGCCGGGTCGGTGCCTTCTTCAACCAGCTTATCAAAGCACAGCAGGGAGCCTGCTTGCAGCATGCCGCACAGAATGGTTTGCTCGCCCATCAGGTCAGATTTAACCTCTGCCACGAAGGAAGATTCCAGCACACCCGCACGGTGACCGCCGGTAGCCGCAGCCCAGGCTTTAGCAATCGCCATGCCTTCGCCTTTCGGATCGTTTTCCGGGTGAACCGCAATCAGAGTCGGTACGCCGAAGCCACGTTTGTACTCTTCACGCACCTCGGTGCCCGGACATTTCGGCGCAACCATCACCACGGTGATGTCTTTACGAATCTGCTCGCCAACCTCAACCACGTTAAAACCGTGGGAGTAGCCCAGCGCCGCACCATCTTTCATCATTGGCTGAACGGCCTTAACTACCGCGGAGTGCTGTTTGTCCGGCGTCAGGTTAACCACCAGATCGGCCTGCGGGATCAGCTCTTCGTAGGTGCCCACTTTAAAGCCATTTTCGGTCGCTTTACGCCATGAAGCACGCTTCTCAGCAATCGCTTCTGCGCGCAGCGCATAGGCAACATCCAGACCGGAATCACGCATGTTCAGGCCCTGGTTCAGGCCCTGGGCGCCACAGCCGACGATGACGACTTTTTTGCCTTTGAGGTAGCTTGCTTCGTCGGCGAACTCGTTGCGCGCCATGAAGCGACATTTACCCAGTTGCGCCAGCTGCTGACGCAGGTTCAAGGTGTTGAAATAATTAGCCATCGTAGGACTCCGTGATTGTCGTGTTGTGTTGCTTGTAAGGGTCGCAAGCCGTGTCTTGCTTACGATAATGAACCCACTATATGACAGGAAATTCGTTGCTGAAATTGATATATTAACAACGTGACGTTGCAATAATTGCAACGTAAGAATAAAGGCGAATGACCATGGATTTACGCGATTTAAAAACGTTTCTCCATCTTGCGGAAAGCCGCCATTTTGGGCGGAGCGCGCGGGCAATGCACGTTAGTCCCTCAACGCTTTCACGCCAGATTCAGCGCCTTGAAGACGACCTGGGGCAGCCTCTATTTTTACGCGATAACCGCACCGTCACGCTAACCGAAGCTGGCGAACAACTGCGTCAGTTCGCCCAGCACACGCTTTTGCAGTACCAGCAGATGCGCCATACCATCGGCCAGGAAGGGCCATCGCTTTCGGGCGAGCTGCATCTTTTCTGTTCGGTTACCGCGGCATACAGCCATTTACCCCCCATTCTGGATCGATTCCGTGCGGAGCATCCAAACGTTGAGATCAAACTCACCACGGGGGATGCGGCTGACGCGGTGGAAAAAGTCGACTCTGATGAAGCCGACCTTGCTATTGCCGGTAAGCCAGAATCATTGCCGCCGGGTATTGCCTTCTCGATGCTGGAAAACTTAGCCGTAGTGCTTATCGCCCCGGCCTTGCCCTGCCCGGTTCGCGCATTAGTGAGTATTCCTGAGCCTGAGTGGAGCAAAGTGCCGTTTATTCTGGCGGACCAGGGCCCGGTACGCCGCCGCATTGAGCTGTGGTTCCGTCGCCAGAAGATCAGTAACCCGTTTATTTACGCGACGGTCGCGGGGCATGAAGCTATGGTTTCGATGGTAGCGTTAGGCTGCGGGGTAGCTTTACTCCCTGAAATCGTGCTGGAAAACAGCCCTGAACCGGTACGTAACCGCGTTCAGATTCTGGAGCGTAGCGAGGAAGATGCACCCTTTGAACTCGGCGTGTGTGCACAAAAAAAGCGGCTCAATGAGCCGCTGGTGCATGCTTTCTGGAAATTACTGCCCGGCCACTAACCTGCCAGGAAGAAGCGAAACGCCGGATTGTTCGTTTCATCGTGGCAGTCATAGCCAAGCTCGTGGAGCCGGGTTTCAAAATCCGGCTCGTTATCGCCCAGTTCAAACGCCGCCAGCACGCGACCGTAGTCCGTACCGTGGCTGCGATAGTGGAACAGCGAAATATTCCAGTGCGTACCCAGTGTTTGCAGAAACTTCAGCAGCGCCCCCGGTGATTCAGGGAATTCAAAGCTGTAGAGTCGCTCATGTAGCGGTTTGGACGGACGTCCGCCCACCATATAACGCACGTGTAGCTTCGCCATCTCATCGTCGGAAAGATCGACAACGCCGTAACCGCCTTCGTTAAGCTGAGCGAGAATCTCCTGCCGTTCTTCAACGCCGCGAGTCAGGCGCACGCCTACAAAAATGCAGGCGTTGTCCGAGCTGGCGTAGCGATAGTTAAACTCCGTGACCGCGCGACCGCCGAGTAACTGGCAAAACTTCAGGAAGCTGCCTTTTTGCTCCGGTATCGTTACGGCCAGTAACGCTTCACGCTGTTCACCCAGCTCGCAACGTTCAGACACATAGCGCAGGCCATGGAAGTTTACGTTAGCCCCGGACAGCACGTGCGCGAGACGTTCACCACGGATCTGATGTTGCTGTACATATTTCTTCAGCCCCGCCAGCGCCAGAGCGCCAGACGGTTCCGCCACCGCGCGCACGTCCTCGAACAGATCTTTCATCGCCGCACAGATTGCGTCGCTGTCCACGGTGATGATGTCATCAAGATACTCCTGACAAACGCGGAATGTCTCGTCACCAATACGTTTAACCGCCACGCCTTCGGCGAACAACCCGACACGCGCCAGGTCAACCGGCTTACCCGCATCTAAAGCAGCCTTCAGACAAGCTGAATCTTCCGCCTCGACAGCGATCACTTTGATCTGCGGCATAAGCTGTTTGATCAGCACGGCCACGCCCGCCGCCAGACCGCCGCCGCCAACCGGCACAAACACCCGGTCAATATGTGCATCCTGCTGCAGCAGTTCCAGCGCCAGTGTGCCCTGCCCGGCAATCACCGCCGGGTGATCAAACGGAGGCACGTAGGTAAAACCCTGCTGCTGCGAAAGCTCGATTGCCCGCGCTTTCGCTTCGTCAAAGTTTGCGCCGTGGAGCAGCACTTCGCCACCAAACGCCCTGACCGCATCCACTTTAATGTCCGCCGTAGCAACCGGCATGACGATCAAAGATTTAATGCCCAGCCGCGTTGAGGAAAGCGCCACGCCCTGGGCGTGGTTGCCCGCCGAAGCGGTAATCACGCCGCTGGCTTTCTGTTCGCTGTTCAGCCCGGCAATCATTGCGTACGCGCCGCGCAGCTTGAAGCTGTGCACCGGCTGCCTGTCTTCACGCTTCACCAGGATGACGTTATCCAGGCGCGAAGAGAGTTTTTCCATCTTCTGCAGCGGGGTGACCTGCGCCACTTCGTAAACCGGGGAGCGCAGCACGGCACGCAGATACTCCGCCCCGCAAGGGGCGTCGGGTAGCGGTTGTGACTCGGCCATTTAGCCTCCCAGCTTGCTTTTATCACGCACCGCGCCTTTATCAGCGCTGGTTGCGAGGCTTGCGTAAGCGCGCAGCGCGAAGGAAACCACGCGCTCACGATTTTTCGGCGTCCATGCTTTGTCGCCGCGAGCGAGTTCAGCTTCATGACGCGCAGCCAGCTCGGCCGCAGGAACATCCAGCACCATGCTGCGGTTTGGAATATCGATGTCGATCATGTCGCCATCTTCAACCAGCGCAATCAGGCCGCCGCTGCCCGCTTCCGGAGAAACATGCCCGATAGAGAGGCCAGAAGTGCCTCCGGAGAAGCGACCATCGGTGATCAACGCGCACTCTTTGCCCAGCCCCATGGATTTCAGGTAGGTGGTCGGATAGAGCATTTCCTGCATGCCCGGACCGCCTTTCGGTCCTTCGTAGCGAATGACCACGACGTCGCCGGAGACCACTTTTCCGCCCAGAATCGCTTCAACGGCGCTGTCCTGGCTTTCGTACACTTTTGCCGGGCCGCGGAATGTCAGGTTGGATTTATCCACACCGGCGGTTTTTACGATACTGCCTGCTTCCGCGATATTGCCGTAAAGCACCGCCAAACCGCCGTCCTGACTGAACGCATTCTCCAGCGAACGGATACAGCCTTCTGCGCGGTCATCATCCAGCGTGTCCCAGCGGCAATCCTGAGAGAAAGCCTGAGTGGTACGAATACCAGCCGGGCCGGCACGGAACATTTTTTTCACCGCCTCATCCTGAGTCAGCATAATGTCGTACTTATCCAGCGTCTGAGACAGCGTCAACCCAAGGATATTTTTCACGTCACGGTGCAGCAAACCAGCACGGTCCAGTTCGCCCAGAATCGCCAGCACGCCGCCGGCGCGGTGAACGTCTTCCATATGATATTTCTGGGTGCTTGGCGCGACCTTACACAGATGCGGCACTTTACGTGACAGACGGTCGATGTCCGTCATGTCGAATTCGATTTCGCCTTCCTGCGCGGCCGCGAGCAGATGCAGAACGGTATTGGTCGAGCCGCCCATCGCAATATCAAGCGTCATGGCGTTTTCAAATGCCGCTTTGCTGGCGATGCTGCGCGGCAACGCGCTGGTGTCATCCTGCTCGTAATAACGTTTGGTCAGCTCAACAATGCGTTTACCCGCGTTCAGGAACAGATCTTTACGATCGGCGTGCGTCGCCAGCAGCGAGCCGTTGCCCGGCTGCGACAGGCCCAGCGCTTCGGTCAGGCAGTTCATTGAGTTGGCGGTAAACATGCCGGAACAGGAACCGCAGGTCGGACAGGCGGAACGTTCGATTTGTTCGCTGTCGGCGTCGCTGACGTTAGGGTTTGCGCCCTGGATCATCGCATCAACCAGGTCGAGCTTGATGATTTTGTCAGATAGCTTAGTTTTCCCGGCTTCCATCGGGCCGCCGGAAACAAAAATAACCGGAATGTTCAGGCGCAGCGACGCCATTAACATCCCCGGGGTGATTTTGTCGCAGTTAGAGATACAGACCATAGCGTCCGCGCAGTGTGCGTTAACCATGTATTCCACGGAGTCAGCAATCAGTTCGCGGGACGGCAGAGAATAAAGCATGCCGCCGTGACCCATCGCGATACCATCATCCACGGCTATGGTGTTGAATTCTTTTGCCACGCCGCCGGAAGCTTCAATTTGTTCGGCGACCAGCTTGCCCAGATCGCGCAGGTGAACGTGGCCTGGCACAAATTGGGTAAAGGAGTTCACTACCGCAATAATTGGCTTGCCGAAATCGTCATCGGTCATCCCGGTTGCGCGCCACAAAGCGCGGGCACCCGCCATGTTACGACCGTGGGTTGTGGTGGCTGAACGGTACTTAGGCATGCTTATTTACTCCAGTCTGTCATGGTGCGGACGGTGACTTATCGCCCGCCTGGTTATAATTTTTACTGTGGGTTTACTGGATCTAACCAGCCCCATTTGTCTTCGGTTTCACCCGTGAACAGGCCAAAGAACGCCTGCTGAATACGTTTAGTGACCGGGCCGCAGCGGCCTTCGCCAACCTGGATGCCGTCTACGCTACGTACAGGCGTAATTTCAGCGGCGGTACCGGACATGAACACTTCGTCCGACAGGTAGAGCGATTCGCGAGAAAGTACCTGTTCACGCACTTCGATACCCAGGTCTTTCGCAAGCTTAATGATGGCGTCACGAGTGATGCCCGGCAGCGCGGAAGAGGTAAACGGCGGGGTAAACAGAATGCCGTCTTTAACCTCAAAGAGATTTTCGCCAGCGCCCTCAGACAGGAAGCCCTGCACATCTAATGCAATGCCTTCCTGATAACCATGACGACGCGCTTCGCTGCCAACTAACAGGGAAGAAAGGTAGTTGCCGCCTGCTTTTGCAGCCGTCGGAATGGTGTTTGGCGCGGCGCGGTTCCATGAGGAAACCATCGCATCGATCCCCTGGTCCAGCGCTTCAGCGCCCAGATAGGCGCCCCATGGGAAGGCTGCGATGATCACATCGGTGGTATAACCATCCGGCGGGTTAACGCCCATACCAACATCACCGACAAAAACCAAAGGTCGGATATACGCGCTGGTCAGATTGTTTTTACGGATAACGGCGCGGCAGGCCTCCATTAACTCGTCAACGCTTTGCGCAACCGGGAAGCGATAGATTTTTGCTGAGTCACGCAGACGCTGCATGTGTTCGCGATGGCGGAACACTACTGGCCCAAGGTGTGAATCGTAGCAACGGATGCCTTCAAATACCGATGTACCGTAATGCAGCGCGTGGGACATAACGTGGACTTTCGCCTCGCCCCATGGCGTCATCTCACCATTGAACCAGATATAATCAGCTTTCTTCGTTGTCATTACTCTCTTCCTTTTGCGCTCAGGCGCGAATTTGTTGTGATGTCTGTTGCTGAATGTCGACGCGTCCGACGTCAGCCAGTTTGCTTAATTGACTAAACAGTAATTCGACAGGGCGCAGGCTGGCAACGGTCAATTCGATATTAATGTTGTCGGTATTGCCCTCGGCAACCATATTCATTGCGCAGATTTGAAAACCGCGATGGCGTACCACGCGTAACACGCGCTCCAGCGTTTCCGGACGAAAGCGAGCCTGCACGGCGAGTTGATGTTGCATCATGATAATTTCTCCAGCATTTGCGAATTACTGGCACCAGGCGGTACCAACGGCCAGACGTTTTCGTACTCATCGATTGAGACATGCAGCATGTAGGGACCGTCGCTGTTTAGCAGCGCGTCGATGGCACCTTCAACCTGGTCTTTACGGGTGATGTGCTGGCCTGGGATACCAAAGGCGCTGGCCAGCGTGAGGAAATCGGGATTATCGGAGAGGTTTGTTTCACTGTAGCGTTCTGAGAAGAACATCTGCTGCCACTGGCGAACCATGCCTAAACGTTGGTTATCCAGTAAAACGATTTTCAACGGCAGCTTTTTTCGTTTTACGGTGCCCAACTCCTGTACGTTCATCATGAAGGAACCATCACCCGAGATACAGATAACCGTATCGTTCGGTCGGGCAACCTGCGCCCCTACGGCGGCCGGCAAGCCAAAACCCATCGTTCCCAGGCCGCTGGAAGTGATGAAGTTTTCCGGACGCGTGAAGGACATATGTTGAGCCGTCCACATCTGGTGCTGGCCCACGTCGGTGGTGACCACACAATCTTGCGGCTTGCGGTCAGAAAGCTGTTTTAACAATAACGGGGCAAAGATCGCATCACCCGGATGATCGTAACGCCATGGGTTTTCTGCGCATAAAGTTGCGACATCCTGCTGCCACTCCGCAATCTCCACAGGCTGCTGCAGAGCTTGCAGCATCTGGGTTAAATCGCCCTGCAGGGCAACGTGCGCCTGACGCAGTTTTCCGAGTTCGGCCGGGTCGATATCCATATGGATAACTTTGGCATGCGGGGCAAAAGTGTTGAGCTTGCCGGTTACACGGTCGTCAAAACGGGCACCAACGGCAATCAGCAAATCACATTCCTGAACCGCGAGGTTAGCCGCTTTGGTGCCGTGCATGCCTAACATCCCGGTATAAAAAGGGTGCTCCGCCGGAACCGCACCCAGGCCCTTCAACGTAACGGTAGAAGGAATATTGGTGGTGGCGATAAAGTCGCGCAGCGCTGGTACGGCCTGAGCCATGCCAACTCCACCGCCGATATACAGCATCGGTTTACGTGCATTTGCCAGCATTTCACGCGCCTGCTGCAGCTGCATGTGCGGCATCTCAAAATCGTCTTCAACGGTCGACAACCATGGCTCCAGCTCACCCTGTGTTAACTGAATATCTTTTGGAATATCCACCAGCACCGGGCCCGGGCGGCCTGAGTGCGCAATTTCAAAGGCTTCGGCGAGGATGCGGGGTAAATCTTCAAAGGACTCAACGAGGAAACTATGTTTGGTACAAGCCAGCGACAACCCTAAAACATCCACCTCCTGGAAAGCATCGGTGCCGATGAACGGGGCCGCCACCTGGCCGGTGATAGCAACAACGGGAACGGAATCTAACAGCGCATCGGCAAGACCGGTGATGAGGTTTGTGGCGCCAGGGCCAGAAGTCGCGATGCAAACGCCGGTTTTTCCAGTAGAACGGGCGTAACCAATAGCTGCCATTGCCGCTCCTTGCTCGTGGCGACAGAGTAAATGCTCCACTCCGCCGTCATACAGCGCATCGTAGACAGGCATAATCGCACCGCCAGGATAACCGAAAACTGTCTCTACACCCTGCGCTCGCAAAGCATGTACTACCCACTGTGCACCATTCATAGTTCGTTCCCCGCCTCATTACTGGAGAAACAGAATATTATTCTGTAACAGTTCGTCTGTTTCTCTCTTCAATTTCTTTGCCAACAAAAAACCCCCGGACCTTTCGGTGCGGGGGTTCTTTTCGATTCAGACTTGATTTCTAAGCCTTTCTTTCTCCAGGAGCAGCCCCGCACGGTGGGATAATAATCACCACCACGCTAATCACGACCAGGCTAATCACACGTAGAAGGGCTTTCATTGCTGTATATTCTGACATCTCGTTCGAAGTAATGCCTACAGAGTTATCACAGAGTCTGGTGGACACACAAGATTTTTTTATAAATAACTTTACAGTTTAAAAAATAAATAAAGGAAAAGTCATTTAGTTTCAGTTGCTAAGATAATAATGAAAAAAATTCACCGCTGGCGATTTCTTCCGGCATTCTGTCCGTAACTGTTAAAAATTACTTTCTTGTGAAGCGTATTCCGGATCGCAGATCATGAATGTAAGAAAGCCAGAAAGTCTGGAAAGTACCTCGAAGGATATTCTTTCCCCTCTTAACTCTTCGCCAGCTGGCTGACAATATTACTTCTCATCTGAGGAGGGGATATGTCACTGGCAGTTATTAATACGAGAGCGGCCTTGGGTATTGCTGCCCCTCTGGTCACGGTTGAGGTGCATCTTAGCCAGGGATTACCCGGATTAACGCTGGTTGGTCTGCCGGAGACTACCGTCAGAGAGGCCAGAGATCGCGTCCGTAGCGCCATTATCAATAGCGGCTATACCTTTCCCGCAAAGAAAATCACCATCAATCTTGCGCCAGCGGATCTACCGAAAGAAGGAGGAAGATACGATCTACCCATTGCACTGGCCTTACTCGCTGCCTCTGAGCAGCTAGCAACAGACAAACTGAATCAATATGAGTTCGTGGGCGAGTTGGCCCTCACAGGCGCTTTACGGGGCGTTCCCGGTGCGATTTCAGCGGCAATGGAAGCCCTGAAAGCAGGCAGAAATATTATTGTGGCAGAAGAAAATGCCGGCGAGCTGGGATTAATCAAGCAACAAGGTTGCCTTGTCGCAAACCATCTTATTCAGGTATGTGCTTTTCTGGAGGGTAAAGGTGAGCTTACTACGCCTGAAATACGGCAAGAATGGCAGGTTGAAAACGGACCCGATCTCAATGAAATTATTGGCCAGCCACAGGGTAAACGCGCTTTAGAAATCACCGCCTCAGGCGGCCATAATTTATTGCTTATCGGCCCGCCAGGGACGGGTAAAACCATGCTGGCCAGCCGTCTGATAACGCTCCTGCCCTCTTTAAACGACGATGAAGCTCTCGAAAGCGCGGCTATTCTCAGCCTGGTCAATCCACACGATCTACATAAAAAATGGCATCAGCGTCCATTCAGGGCCCCTCATCATAGCGCTTCGCTAACGTCTCTGGTTGGCGGCGGCGGCATACCCCGGCCAGGGGAGATATCGCTGGCTCACAATGGCGTACTGTTTCTGGATGAGCTGCCTGAGTTTGAACGCCGCGTGCTGGATGCGCTACGTGAACCTATCGAATCAGGAGAGATCCATATATCGCGCACGCGGGCCAAAATTATCTATCCCGCACGCTTTCAATTATTGGCAGCAATGAACCCCAGCCCAACGGGGCATTATCAGGGTAAACACAACCGCTGTACGCCAGAACAAACGCTGCGCTATTTGAGTCGGCTGTCAGGGCCATTTCTGGATCGCTTTGACCTGTCGGTTGAAATCCCGCTTCCGCCAGCAGGAATACTCAGTAAACCCGTTCAGCAAAGTGAAAGCAGCGCGGATATCCGGGCACGGGTTATACAAACCCAGCAACGCCAGTATCTGCGTCAAAGTAAGCTTAATGTAAGGCTGGATAACCATGAAATCCGGAAACATTGCCCTATAGAGCAACGAGATGCGATATGGCTGGAAGAGGCATTGGTTAAACTGGGTTTATCCATACGGGCGTGGCAGCGATTACTAAAAGTCGCCCGGACAATCGCGGATATGCAGCAGCATGAAAAAATCAGGCGAGAACATCTTCTGGAAGCATTAAGCTATCGTGCGATAGACCGCTTACTGGTTCATCTGCAGCAGCTGGCAGAATAAAAAATGGGGCCAGAGCCCCATTTTTACTAGTCGTCGCTGTCGGTAAAGTCTTCCACCGTATCCATCTGCGGTTTACCACCGGAGAGGGTATGGAAGCGCTTAGGGCGTTTGATGCGCGACATGTACTTACTCCATACACGTTCGGCTTCTGTGGCTGGCTCACGCTCACCACGACATACTGCCACGAACAGCACTTCTTCTTCAGTTCCAGGTTCACGCTTGCCGAGATCCAGTTCATTAAACGCAAAACCATGACGTTCCAGTAACTGTGCCTCTTTAATGGTGAAGTCACCATGGCGAGCGAACCCGCGCGGATAATGTTTATTGTCGAAAAACCGATTAGTCGTCGTAAAGCTTTCCGCCATCCTACACGCTCCTGATTCTCTTGGCCGAGCTATTTATGGCGCGGAGTATTAGTTACGCTTGACAGAGCGTCAAACAAAACATTTAAATCATAACGACAAAATTTTTTTGGGAGTGAACCGTGGATACCGAATTACTGAAAACCTTTTTAGAAGTCAGCAGGACCCGCCATTTTGGACGGGCTGCAGAGGCGCTCTACTTAACGCAGTCTGCCGTCAGTTTTCGTATTCGCCAGCTTGAGAACCAACTCGGTGTAAATCTTTTTACCAGACATCGCAATAACATACGTCTTACAACGGCGGGCGAGCGTCTGCTTCCCTATGCTGAAAATCTGATGAGCATCTGGCTTGCGGCCAGAAAAGAAGTATCCCATACGTCGCAGCATAACCAGTTAACCATCGGTGCAAGCGCTTCGCTGTGGGAATGCATGCTTTCCGAATGGCTGATAACGCTTTATCAGCAGCATAGCGGCCTACAGTTTGAGGCACGTATAGCGCAACGTCAGTCGTTAGTAAAACAGCTACATGAGCGCCAGCTGGACTTATTGATCACTACTGAAGCGCCGAAGATGGATGAATTTTCAAGTCAGTTGCTTGGGCATTTCAATCTGGCTCTCTTTGCTTCATCACAAGAGAGACGCAAAGAAGATCTGACTTATTTACGTCTGGAGTGGGGGCCTGATTTCCAACAGCACGAAGCTGGTTTGATCAATAACGATGATATTCCTGTTTTGACAACCAGCTCCGCACAGATAGCCGGTAATCTGCTTAAAGAGCTTAACGGATGTACATTCTTACCCGTTGCGTGGGCGAAGAAACAGGAAGGTTTATGGCAGGTTGAGGAGGCAAAAACCCTCTCTCGCCCTTTATATGCAATTTGGCTACAGAACAGTGATAAACAAAATACAATCAAAGAGTTATTAAAGACATCACTTATAGCGCAGTAATGCGCTTTTAAGAAAAAGGAGGAAGGATTCTTGAGGAATTTTAGACAAAAAAAATCCTTTGCCGAAGCAAAGGATCATTATATGGCAGGGGCGGAGAGACTCGAACTCGCGACACCCGGTTTTGGAGACCGGTGCTCTACCAACTGAGCTACGCCCCTAAATAACGCTTATTATTAAGCCCGCTAATTTAGCAGGCTCAATTTTCTAATAAGTGGCGGAACGGACGGGACTCGAACCCGCGACCCCCTGCGTGACAGGCA